>NZ_AXAY01000007.1 GCF_000473045.1 Bradyrhizobium sp. WSM3983
CAACCCTGTGCATCGCAGCCTATGGCTTTCTGATCGCCGAGCAGGCGACGATTCCCCCCTCAGGACCACGTTCCGCCCCGTCAGTCCCGGTACCTCGCTTACCCGACGATTATCGACCGAGAGGCTCCGCCCACGCGGCCTGAACGCCACGTCCCGAACTCGATCGCAACCATGCGCGCCCGATTGATCCGCATGCTCATTAAAACCTTGCCGCGATGTCCATGCTGTGGCATCGGCGCAGCATCCAATGGACGACGACGCCCATGACGCAGTAAGATTAGCCGAAGGCGTAATCCACCAACTTCGTTCTGCATGTGCGGATGCGTGGTGGATTACGCTAGCGGACTGCGCTTCGCGCAGCCGCGAGCTAATCCACCCTACGAACTACGAAACCTTACAAATAAAAACGCCGCCCGGAATTGGGCGGCGTTTCATTCCAAAACGTGCAGAGGGTGTTGGCGACTACCCTACACGAAATCCCGCAAATTTCAAGACCGGTAGCCTGGGAGTTCGCGATCGAGCTTGCGCAGCAGCGGCGGCCACACCAGGTTCGTTGCACGCAGCTCGGCGCGGTCGCGGTTGGCGAGCAGCTCGGTGTTCTTCTCGATCGCGATGTCCTCGACCGGATAGACCGGCGTGCCCAGCGCGCGGGTGCGCACCTGTATCGAACAGGCGCGCTCGAGGTGGTACATGCGCTCGAAGGCGGAAGCGACCGAGCGGCCGACAGTCAGCGTGCCGTGGTTGCGCAGCAGCATGTGGTTGTGGTCGCCGAGGTCCTTCTGCAGCCGCGGCCGCTCGTCGTGATCGAGCGCGATGCCTTCATAGTCGTGATAGGCGAGGTCGTGGGTGACGAGCTGCGCGGTCTGGTTCAGCGGCAGCAGGCCTTCGGCACTGCTCGACACCGCGGTGCCGTCCAGCGTGTGGAGATGCAGCACGCAGATCGCGTCCTCACGCACCTCGTGGATCGCCGAATGGATGGTGAAGCCGGCCGGGTTGATGCTGTACTCGCTCTCGCTGAGCTGGTTGCCGTGCAAATCGACCTTGACCAGGCTCGAGGCCGTGATCTCGTCGAACATCAGCCCGTAGGGGTTGATCAGGAAGTGATGGTCGGGGCCCGGCACGCGCGCGGAGATGTGGGTGTCGACCAGATCGTCCCAGCCATACAGCGAGACGAGACGATAGCAGGCGGCGAGATTGACCCGCTGCTGCCACTCCGCCTCCGTCATGTTCGACGGCACTTCCTTCAGGCGCGCTTCCGCTGGTGACATGGCAAATCTCTCCGAACTTCGTTGTTGCGGGGAGGGAGCCTAGTCTTGGGTGAGGCCGGCAGCAAGGCGCATGAAGCGCGGCAGTTCAGCGTAGCCCGCATGGAGCGAAGCGCAATGCGGGGCTCCCGGATTGCGCTGCGCGTAATCCGGGCTACAGGCTGGAGAAGAATTTTACGGCGCCGGGATCGACAGCAGGCTGGAAATGCTGCGGCCGCGGATGTCGTAGACGCGAGCGAACACCACGTCGTCGCGCTTGATCTCGACCAGCACGGGCGCGGTGAGGCCCTTGCAGTAGAATTCGCCGAGCGTCATGGCGAAATCGGCCGCATTGGAATCCCAGCCGATGGTGAAGTCGGGGCCGAGCGCCACCTGAGCCGGGCGCTGCGGACCGCACACCGCGACCTTCCATTTGCGATTGCGCGGCGGCACTTCCTGGCGCTCCACCAGCTGCTCGCGCAGCTCGTCGGAGGCCTGCTTCAGCGCGAGGCCCCAATAGTCCAGCATGAAGCGGTCGTCGGCGGCGCGCACCGTGCCGGCGATATGGTTGAAGTGAGTGTATTGATAGGGATGCAGCCGGATCATCTCGGCAAGCGGCAGCGCCAGGCCGAAGCAGAAGACGGCGAGCATGGCCGGCTGCCAGGCGCGGTGGTTGGCGCGCAGGCGTTCCATGGTCCAGGCGAAGGCGACGCCGCCGAGCACCGCCATCGGCGGGATCACGAAGACGAAATGGCGGATGCCGTTGTAGAGCGCCGGACGCTTCACCATCGCGATCGCGAGCGGCAGGGTGGCCGCGAGCGTCAGCATCAGCAGGATGGTCTTGCGGCGCGCCGGAACCTCGCGACGCGGCAGCATGGCGAAGGTGCTGAACACCGCGCCGGCCATCAGAACCAGCATCACTTCGGGCAGCTGCAGCGCGAACAGCGTCGGCAGATACGACCAGGGCATGTCGGGCACGGATACGATCGCGCCGTCGAACATCTCCTTCCAGGGCTTCTCGAAGAAGTGCGAGAAATAGGTCAGGGCCTCGAAGGGATTGCCGGGCTCCATGATCGACCACGGCCAGATCAGGCCCATCACGAGATAGCCGAAGGCGAGGCCGGGCAGCAGCACGTAGACGACATGGGCGAAACGGCGGACCGCCTCGCGCGCGCCCTCGGTGCGCAGCTCTTCCAGGAACAGCGGCATGAAGCCGGTCATCGCATAGACCAGCGCGAGCCCGCCCAGGATGCGGCAGCCGATCGAGAGGCCAGCACCGAGGCCGACGATCAGGATCGTGCGCGGCGAGGGTTTTGGATATTCCTCGGCAAGTCGCACCAGGCCCAGCATCAGGATGATCATCGCCACTGCGAAGGGCGCATCCTTCGGGTTCATGAACATGTGGCCGTAGAAAATCGGGCAGAGCGCCAGCAGCAGGAGCGCGGCAAGGCCTGCAAGCGGTCCGCCGACGCGGCGGCCGAGCCGCCACGTGACTGCAAGCCCGATCACGCCGACGATCGCGCCGACCAGGCGTCGCGTCTCGAACAGCTCGAGCGGGAGGATCTTGTGCAGCAGGGCTGCGACCATGTCGAAGCCGCCGCCATACATATAGAGATTGGCGAAGGAGAGCGCCGAGGTGTCCCTGAAGCCGGAACCGAACATGCGCAGCAGCAGGTCGGCATATTCGGCATGGGTGTAGTCGTCCCAGCCGAGCCCGTAGTCGCGGAAGGTCAGGCCTGCGATGACGGCGACGGCAGCCAGCACCAGCATGGCGAGGTCGTCGCAAGTCCGTTCAACCGAGCGCCCGAGAGGCGTGTCGATCGCCGAAGTCGTGATGGATGTCATGGCTATTGGTGACCCGGAATCCCCTCTTGGCCCTGCTGGTGCGCGCGGGCCTGCTCCCCGGGTTCCCTATAGCGCAGTTCCATTACCAAGTAATTGGGCATTATGGCTAAATCCCTGATGCGACGCAGCAATTCCAGAAAGTTGGGAGCACATTGAGAGGTAGCGGATCGTTGCTGAAGGGAATGTGAATAAGTCCCTGATATCCTTCCCTTTAGGAACGGCGCCGGCAATTGGTCGTTGGCGAGGAACGCAGTATGACGGTATCGTGGCGTAACGGGTGTCGTGCGTGGATGCGCGGCCGGGGGTATGTTCGATGAGCTTGGCTTTGTTGATTGTAGGGATTTTCGCCGTGGTGGCGGGCCTCCTTGCGGTCGCGTTTGGCTATTCGATCAGGGATTTCAGCCTCGGCAGCACGCTCATAACGAGCGGAACGATTGGCGTCTGCTCCGGAATGTTACTGGTCGGCCTCTACGTCGTGCTGCTGGAGTTGCAAGGCATCGCCCGCCGTCTGGCCGCAACTGCCGCGGCCTCGGAGGTTCGCGTGAGGCCGGTGCTGCCGCCGGGCCTCGCCGCGCCAAATGGACCAAGTGCGCCTGTGGCAGAGCCCCCGCCAACGCTCGCTGCGCCGCCATGGCAGACTGAAGCGCCTGTACGCGAGCGCCCGCGGGCCGAGACAGCGGTCGAGCCGGAAGCGCCGCCGCCCCCGCCCGCAGCTCCGGAAGCACCGCGTCGGCGCAACCTGATGTTCGCGTCGAGCTCGCGCAGGGAGCGCGAGCGCGCCGAGGCAAAGGCGACCGACAGCCTGCCGCCGCTACCACATGCCGAGCCCGCGGAGCCGGCCGCGCCTGAGGCTCCGCCCGCGAGCTTCGACGATGCCTGGCCGAAGCTGGACCGCGCGCGGCCGCCGGAGCCGTCCGCGGCGCGTCGTCCGCCTCCGCCGCGCCCGGCATCGACCTTCGAGCCTGCGACACCTTCTGCTCCACCTCCGCCTGCACCCGAGCCGCCGCCGGCCGAACAGTCGCCGGTGACAGTGCTCAAATCCGGCGTTGTCGACGGCATGGCCTACTCGCTCTATTCCGACGGCTCGATCGAGGCGCAGATGCCGGAGGGCATGATGCGCTTCGCTTCGATCGACGAGCTGCGCGCCCATCTCGACCAGCGGTCCTGAGACCCGCTGCGTTCAAGTAAAGTCTCGCAATTGTTGTCGCGAGATCAGTAATCGGTTCATATTTTCCAGTCGTCGAATTTCGGCCAAACGTATTGTTGACAGAGAATACTTCACCGCCGCCAATGCAGCGCGACGGAATCGGATTGGAGAGAGGTCGAGCCCATGTCGGATGCCGGGGCTAAAAATTTCATCGAGCTGACGGCGAGCATTGTGTCGGCCTATCTCAGCAACAACCCGACGCCGGCCGCGGAGATTCCGAACCTGATCAGCCAGGTGCATGGCGCCTTGACGCGGGTATCGTCGGGCCGCGTCGAAGCGCCGCTCGAACCGGCAAAGCCTGCGGTCTCACTGAAGAAGTCGATCGCGCCGGACTATCTGGTGTGCCTGGAAGACGGCAAGCGCTTCAAATCGCTGAAGCGCCATCTGCGCACCCAGTACAACATGACGCCCGAGCAATACCGCGAGAAATGGAGCCTGCCGGCCGACTATCCCATGGTCGCGCCGAACTACGCGGTGGCGCGCTCGCAGCTCGCGAAGAAGATGGGCTTGGGACAGCAGCAGCGGAAGCGGAAATAGGGCCGCGCCCCGGATTTCGTAGGTGGGCAAAGCGCGGAGCGCCGTGCCCACCAACTTTCTTCGATCGCACCTAGAATGGTGGGCACGCTCCGCTTTGCCCACCCTACGGCAGTTCGTATTTCACGAAGCTTCCGCGAGCGCCTCTTTCGCGTCGGTCTTGATCCGCTCGACCATCGAACGCAGGCCGTTGGAGCGCTGCGGCGTCAGATGGTCGCGGAAGCCGAACTCGTTGAACACGGCAATCGCATCGGTCTCGAGGATCTCCTGCGGCGTGCGGCCGGAATAGAGCGCGAGCACGATCGCGACCAGCCCGCGCACGATATGCGCGTCGCTGTCGCCGCGATACTTCAGGATCGGCGCGCCATCGCCGCGATCGACCAGCTTCTGGAGCCAGACCTGGCTGACGCAGCCATTCACTTTGTTCTCGGCCGAATGTTCCGCCTCGGGCATCGGTTCCAGGGTGCGGCCGAGCTCGATGACGTACCGGTAGCGGTCGTCCCAGTCTTCGAGCAGCTCGAAATTGTCCCTGATCTCGTCGATCGCAGTCATTGATGGCCCGTCGGTTTCCGTTCAGCCCAATATAGGGACGGGGGCTGCCGAAATCGATAGGATCTGGGGCCTAATTCGCCGTCTCCGGTCCGCGCCATTCCAGCGCGAGATCGTCCTGGGTCAGCGTGTCGCGCGGCGCTTCGGTCGCGGCGGCATCGCCTTCACCGGCGACCGCGATCGAGCCGGTGTGGTCGGGCGCCTTCTTGTTCTCGATCTTCTCGTTCTTCTCGAGCTGCTCTTTCTTGTCGTTGATGATCTGGTAGATCTTCTTCGCGCCGTCCTGCGCCCGCTGGCCGATGATGGTGGCGGCCTGTCCGCCGACCTCGCAGGCCGCGGGCTGGCGTTTGCAGAACTGGGTCATGTCGGAGACGGCCGCGGTCGCAGCCTGCACCGCGTCGGCAGCGCCGATCTGCGGCAGCTTGTCCGATTCGGGCGTCTTGTCCCGCGGCAGGAGCACCAGCACCAGCCCGAGCCAGAATGTGATGCGGAGCAGAAAGCGCATCTTGCGAACCTGTACGTTAGATCCCGTCGCGGCGATTCCCGCAGAACGCGTCGGACCTAGCAACTCTCGATAAATCGCAAGTGATTGCCTTCCGCTTAATTCGCAGAAAATTGACGCAAAAACCTTCGCGATTGGAAGTCTCGTAAATTTTCGATTGACGCCGGCGCCCGTGGTGGTGTTCCGGCCCCACGCGTCCACCAATTCGAAACCATGAGCGGGACGGCGAAACCCTGTGTTCACCATCCCTGATGATGACATCGCCAAATCGTCTAAAAATCTCCGCGATAACGCGGCGTCCGGCGGCGGGCCGATCCGCCTTAGCACTCGTTTAAGGTCGCTCTGACACGTTGGCTCAACGACAAGGAGGCGTTCCGGCACGTCTTCCAAGACGAATGAGCCGAAGCGCGAGACCCGTGACAGTTTTGAGTATCATCCGCGATTGTCTCGATGCGCTGCTGCATCCCTCGGCGCGTTACGATGCGCTGACGCGTGCGCGCCATCGGGCCTTCATGGCGCCGCGGCTTCTCGGAAGCCTGGCCGCCTTTGCCGCATTTCCCGTTTATCTCGTCCTGCGTGGCGCGCCAAGCGCGATCGAGGTCGCTGCCTTCGCCTGGCTGATCGCGCCGATCCTGTTGTCGTGGTTCCTCTCGCGCACCGGCCGCTATGAAGGCGCCCATGTGCTGTCGTCGCTGGCGCTCGCCGGGCTGATCATGGCGATTGCGGCCACGACCGGCGGCATCGAATCATTTGCGGCGATCTGGCTGGTCGTGGTTCCTCTCGAAGCCGCGCTGTCGGCCTCGCGCCGCGTCGCGGCCTTTGCCTCGCTGCTCGCGCTGTCCTGCGCGGGACTGTTGATCCTGCTCAGCCAGCTTGGCTGGTTGCCGGCCGGAGACCTCAGCGCCGCAGAACGCGGTGCGATGATGGCATTCGGCGTCGCGTCGGCAACGCTCTACGCTGCGGGCCTCGCCTTCGGCGCCGAGTCGCTCGCGCGCACCAGCGTCACGCTGCTGTCGCGCGAGGAGGAGCGCTATCGCCTCTTGGCGCGCAACATGAGCGACGTGATCTCGCGGCATCAGCGCAACGGCGCGGTGCAGTTCATCTCACAGGCCGCGGAGGCCATGCTCGGCATGCCGGTCGCGCAACTGCTTGGCCATGGCTTGTTCGATCGCGTTCATGTCGCCGATCGTCCTGCCTATCTCACCGCGCTCTCCGATGCCGCGCGCGGCGATGTGTGCAGCGTCGAATTCCGGCTGCGGCGCGAGCCCACCGGTTCCGAGCGCGCCCAGGGCAACCCTCAGGTCGACTTCATCTGGGTCGAGATGCGCTGCCGGCCGCTCGATCAGGATCTGGGCCGTGATCTCACGCGAGAGGCTGAAGTCGTCGCCATGATGCGCGACGTCACCGATCGCAAGCTGTCGGAGCAGGCGCTCGATCAGGCCCGCAGCGCGGCGGAAGCCGCCGATGCCGCCAAGACGCGTTTCCTCGCCACCATGAGCCACGAGCTGCGCACGCCACTCAACGCCATCATCGGCTTCTCCGAGATGATCGCGCAGGAGCAGACCCTGATGCTGGCAGCTAGCCAGCGCAAGGAATATGCCGAGCTGATCAACGCGTCCGGCCAGCATCTGCTCTCGGTCGTCAACGGCATCCTCGACATGTCGAAGATGGAATCGGGCAATTTCGAGATTGCGCCGGAGCCGTTCGCGCCGCGCGCCTCGCTGATGCATTGCTGCAATCTGCTGTCGTTGAAGGCACGCGAGAACGGCATCGACCTCATCACCGATGCGCCCCAGGATCTGCCGGTCATGACCGGCGATCCGCGCGCCTTCAAGCAGATCGTGCTTAATCTCGTCGCCAACGCCGTCAAGTTCACCGAGCGCGGCGGCCAGGTCACGGTGTCTGCGGCGGCATCGGCCTCGCAGCTCACGCTGCGCATCAGCGACACCGGCGTCGGCATCGCGCCTGATGATCTCAAGCGCATTGGCGCGCCGTTCTTCCAGTGCGGCAAGACCTATGAGCGCCGTCACGAAGGCACCGGCCTCGGCCTTTCGATCGTGAAGAGCCTGGTGGCGTTGCATCTCGGTGAATTGACGGTACAAAGCAAGCTCGGCGAGGGCACCGCCGTCACCGTCAAGCTGCCGCTCGTCTACACGCCGCCGCAAGCGAAGCCGGCGGAGAGCAAGATCGCGACGTTGGCGCCGGTGCAGCGCCAAGAACTTCAAGACCGGCCCCAAGACCGACCTCAGGACCAACCTGCTCTGGTGAAGAAAAGTGCCTAGAAAGTCTGCAAAGAACGATGCCGCTCCGCGCCGCCGTGGCGCCAAGGCTGCGGTCGTGGATGTCGAGACCGAGCGCAATCTCGTGATGCGCGTGCTCTTGCATAGTCCCAAGGACACGCTGGCAGGCCTCGTCGCCGCCGCGGCCATCAGCGCCATCGTTGCGAACGCGCTGTTCCTGCAGACCGGCCGGCACCCGGCGCCGATGTTCGGCACCGTGATCAACCTTCCCGCGCCGTCGTCCGCGTCGTTGTCGAATCCCATGCCGCGTCCGCGTCCCGTCGGTGCCGACACGTCGCCGCTCGAGCCGAAAGCAACCGAGTTTCGCGTCGAGCCGAAGCCGGCCGAGAAGGCGCCGGAGAAGCCCGCCGAGACGACGGCCTCGACGCCGCGCGCCGGCGATCCCATGACCAATCTGGTCATCAAGGCCACGACACCCACGCCGTCACCGTCTGCGGTGGCTGTCGCGCGGCCGCCGGCGCCGATCCCGATGCAGCAAAGCCCGGCGGCACGCCGCCTCGCCGGTGTGCAGCGTGCATTGTCCGAATACGGCTATGGGAATTTGAAGATCACGGGCACGATGAGCGGCGAGACCCAGTCGGCGATCCAGACGTTCGAACGCCAGCACAAGATGCCCGTCACCGGCCAGGTGTCGGACCGCCTGCTGCGCGAGCTTGCCGGCGCGATCGGACACCCCGTCGAATAACCGTCAGGCGTGCAGGCATCCATAATCCCGATCGTCCTTGCGGCCTTTGCGCGGTGGGCGCGATTACAATTGACCGCAGGTTATTTTGTAGCTACAAAATAATCTTGTGAAGATCGTTTGGGACGAGCCAAAGCGCCGAGCCAATCTCGACAAGCACGGGATGGATTTCGCTGATCTCAACGAGACCTTCTTCGATAACGCTTTGGTCTTGGCCACGTATCGCAACCGCTGGCGTGCGATAGGTATCGATATTCGTGGTGTCGTCTCGGTCATCTTTGCAACTCGCGGAACCGGGGCGTCAGCATTATCAACATGCGCCCGGCCAGCAAGAAGGAAAGGGACCTCTATGAAAAGAGCCGACGCTAAGAAGGGCTACACTGCGCGGGATATGCGTGCGGTGAGCGACAATCCGGAATGGACTAAGGGTGACTTCGCCAGGGCCAAGACTTTCGATGAGGTCTTCCCGGGCTTGCGGAAGGGTCGCGGTCCCAATAAAGCCCCCACAAAGCGACAGGTGACCTTGCGCCTGAGCCCCTCCGTGGTGGACTATTTCAAGGCTGCGGGCCCAGGTTGGCAGAGCCGGATTGACGAAGCGCTCGTCAAGGTGGTGAAGCGCAAGCGCAGCTCCGCCGCAGGCTAATTCATGCGTTTGAAATCGAATATCTGGGTCTCAGCCTACTTGCGCCGGTGCCAGACCGAGGGCGTGTTCGGCGCCGTGCGCCGTCGCGGTGCCGAGGAGGCGGGCGCGGTGTTCGTCAAAGTGTCGCTGCTCGACGGCAACGCGATGCTCTACGTGCCGGCGCCGCAGACCTCTTACGACGACGGTCGCCCGGTCGATCGCTTCTTCGTGCCGGCGGCAGCGCAGCCGATGCCGGAGCCTGCGGTGGAAGAGCGCCTGACCAAGGAAATCCGGTTCGACCCGGACGCCTGGATCGTGGAGACCGAGGACCGCGCGGGGCGGCATTTCCTGGAGCTGGCGAAGACGTAACTACCGATCCGACGACCCGCCGCTGCCGGTGCGCACGGCCGGGCTCGATCCGGGCTGCACGTTCGGCCGCGACACGCTAGACGCGCCGCGTGCGCGCTGGCGGTCGCTGTCATGCAGTGACGGCTGATACTTCGCGCGCGTCACGGCGAGCGTCGAGCCGCGCCAGGCGGCGAGCATCACCAGCGCGGAGCGGTCGCTGAGACGGTCATAGAGCCGCGACAACCGGTAGACCGCATCCACCGAATTGCCGATCTCCGGCTTGAAGAACAAGAGGATGCGCTGGAAGTTCGGGCTCGGCATGTCCAGCGCGCGGGCGGCGATCGCGAGCGCTTCGCCGCCGGCATCGTCGACGATCTCCGCTGCGACGCGCGAGGGCAGGATCAGGCTGTCGCCGAGCTCGAAGGTGAAGTTCTCGACGTCGCCCGCGATCGCCGCCATCTCCAGGATCTGGATCGCGCGCTTGGCGCGCACGGTCGGAGTCCGCGGCGCGGCCTTCAGCGGCGTCTGCGCCAGATTGTGCAGGATCAGCACGCGCTGGCTCGCATCGGCGCCGAAGAACATGTCGTGGATCTCGGCCGCTTCCTTCGGCTGCATCGCCATGTTGGCGGCCATGCGCTGCTCGGCATCGGTCGGCGTGCGGGCAGGCGAGGGGGCGATTGCTGCGCGCGGGATTTCGCGCGCGAGCGGCACCCTGCGGCCTTCCTGCGCGGCAACCAGCCCGAGCTTCTGCAGCACCGGAACGGGCGTTTGCGGATAGATCGCGAGCCGCGACTTGACGGCGGCGCGCGTGGCGTCGTCGACCTGGTCGATCAGCCGCGTGGCGAGCTCGATGAATTGCCGTTGCTCGTCCTCGCTGTGGGTGGGCGCCTGGACATACAGATCGGTCAGCACCCGCAGCAGCGTCGGACGAACATCGACGCCCTCGCGGCGGGAGAGTGTCATCAGCCCGTCGAATCCGGGAAACAGCGATTTGGTCATGGAGGCGTACGCAACTCGGAAAAACTGTTGTCTCAGCCTATCAGGGGGTCCTTTAAAGGCTCGTTAAGGAAAACGAGGTGTGAAGCAGACCCGCTCATTTCAGCCGTTCCCGTGCCGCAACGGAACGACTTGGGCCGGCCCGTGCGGTTACGGTCCAAAGGCCATGTTTACATCCCATTAACCATAAACTGATCCTAATGACTCGCATGTTGCTGGGGCGCGTTCGGTCGCGCGGCAATTGAGAGAGCTGACTATGGGGACCATCATTGAATTTCCGGCCGGTCGCCGGGTGGGCTCGTCGGGGGACGTCACACCGCGCGCGGACATGGGGACGATTCTGATCCTTCCCGTCATCCGCATCGAGCGCGAAGCGGACGAAACCAGCGGCGATCGGGGGCCGGAAGCGGGCACAGCGCCGGGGCGCCGTCGTCGTCGCCGCTAGGTTCCGGCTTTTGCAATGCCGGACTCCATCCGCCAGATCCGTACAATCGTATCGGCCATCCTGCTCGCAGCTGTAGGCGCGTCGCTCGCCGCCTGCAGCGGCGGTGATTTCGGCCGCACCCGTGCCGACATGCGCAGCGACGACATGCATCGCTGGCTCGGCACTGAAGCCACCGGCAGCCTCGGCCTGAAGCCGTCGCAATTCCAGCTCACCGACGAAGAGCGTCAGCTTCGCGATCTCGCCTATCCCATGATCGAGCCGCCGCTGTCGCGGCCGGCCTGGAAGAGTGTGTTCGGCGACTACAAGGCGTTGCCGTCGCCATGGCGGCAGAAGATCGTGTTCGACCGCACGATGTATGGCCGCACGCTGATCGACGAGCCGCATCGCTCGCATTCCTCGCGCTATGCGCAGCTGATCGAGGACGTGCGCAACGACATCACCCGCTTCGAGCCGTTCTTCGGAAGCGCGATCCGCGTCATCGATCTCGACAAGAAGCGCGAGGCCAGCATGGCGCGCGTCTCCGCGCTCTCGCCGGCGGAGAGGACCGATGCGGTCGAACGCATGCGGGAGAACTCGCTGATCATCCAGTGGGTGCAGCTGTCCCTTGAGCAGCGCGTCTCATCCTATCGCTGGGCGCTGGAGCGGCTGGTGATCCAGGCGCCCGACGGCATGGCCGCCGACGCCGACCGCCTGATCGGCGAGCTCGCCGCCCAGACCACCAATCCGCCGGTTGCCTCGCAGCCGGCCTACGGCCGCGCGGTCGTCTCGAAGGGCTAGGGTTTCCGCGAGCGAGGAGGCCGCGGCCCGGTCCGCTCGGGCTTGCGACGCTGCTTCCGGAGTTTTCCGACAAAATCCTTCAACGCGTCCGCCAGCGGCGCTGACGCGCGATAGGCGAGCCTGACCTCGCGCGCGCTTGCGAGAGATGCGGCAACGGGCAGGCATACGGTAGCTCCGGCAGCGCGTTTGCAGAACGTCATCCGTCTTAGTCCATGTCAGCACGGCTGGTGCCTGTAGCGTGGAATGTCGTTCCGCAAGGCGTGGTTTCCACGAAGGCCTCGTAGAACGGTTCGCGCGGGTTCTTGTCGATCTCCGATTGCTGCATCCGGTAGACCATGCGCACGTAACTTATTCTTTGCCCGAGCAGCATGTTCAGGAACGAGTCCGTCGGCTGGAACGCCGGAATCGAACAGCAGTCGGGGTGCTTCTCAAGATATTTTGCCGGCGTGTCCGATGGCGCGTAGTCGCCAATTTTCCCGGCCTGATGCGCAATCGCTCGCTCGAACAGTTCGCGATTTGACACGTAGCGCAGTTGTACGAAGCAAAAACCAGTCAAGCTCGGCAAGAGCAAGACAAAACCCGTGACGAGCGTGAAACCAATAACTCTCGAGCTAGCCAAAGCCGTCCCGCCACGCGTTGAATTGTCACCAATCCCGTCTTACCGCGTTGCGGTCGGCGGTAAAGGCAAAGTCACGCTCTGGTTGCATTTGGCGTTAATTCAAGCTTATCGAAGCCGACGGGAGGAAACGCACTCTGCGTTCTTCGCAGCCGCATGCTGCTCCGCTTTGTCGAGGCAGGTCAGGAGATTGTCGAGGTTTTGCGTGCACTGTAAGACTACGTCGTAGTGCATGGAGTTCTTCCCTGACATTTCAACCGTCGCGGCGCAGGCGGGAAAAGCGGAAATTGCAGTGGCTCGCGCCGCCGGCCAGCGTTTGCGTCCGTTCCAGATGGATGCCGCGCGCCGCGTAGGCGTCGAAATCGAGCCCGCAAATGTTCGGCAAAATCTCCTTGTCGCCATGGCGGCCTGCGAATTTGCAGAAGCCGCATGCCTTGTAGTTGATGCCGAATTCAAAGCTGTCACCCGGGCCCGGCTCCACGAAATCGTAGACGAAATCCTCCGGAAATTCTGCCTGATGGCTTTCTGTCGCGCTTGTTGCAGCCTGCTCGCGCAGCAAGGTCTGGTTCTCCGGCGACATGAATTGATCTCCCGCGGCGAGACGTTCCGCCTCGGGCGCGGTGAGCAATTGCGCCTTGTAGGTCTCCCGCTCGATGTCGCGGATGTCAGGCAGCGGCACGCCATGTCGCTGGAGCACACGGCTGGTTGCCATGAAGCCGGTGAGACGTATGAAGACATCGCTCATGCGGCTCGCGGCGCCGCCGACATAAGGCATCTGGGTGAGCACGATGGCGAATTCATCCATCACCTCCCGCCTGATCTCGGCGATGTCGGTGAGATGCGCGCGCTCGCGCAACATCGCCTCGGCAAGGTCAAGTCGATGGCGCATTGCCGCCTCCATGGCACCGCGATGCTGCTCGTAAAAGGGATGGACGGTCTCAGTCATTGCACCCTCGTATCGTTGGCTTGTTGGAAAGTCGGCAGAGGCTTCATTCTGCGGCAATCGCCTCGATCTCCAGCAGCCATTTGCTGTCGACGGTCTCGGCGATCATGACCGTCAGCGCGGGCTGATGGTCCCCGAGCGTCCTGCGACGAATGGCGCGGTTGGCCACGACTTGATGGCGGTCAGTCAGGAACGTGGTGACCTTGACCAGGTGCGCGACGCCAAGACCGGCGGCGGCGAGCACCTCCATGACGTTGCGCCAGGCCTGCTCGCATTGCGCCTCAAACCCTTCGGGCACGCTGCCGTCGGACGCCTCAGGCACCTGGCCGCTGATGAACAGCAGCCGGCGATGCTGCGTCACTTCGAGTCCCAGGCTGTAACCGCCGGCGGGAGGGTGGACCGTTGCGGGATTGTGGCTGACTATGTGAGCTGCGGGCATGACGTGTCTCCGGATTGCGGGCCGACCGTATCCGGCGACATCGACGCAGCGCAAAGCATTGTTGCTGCGGTTCAGCGCAAGAAAATCTATTGCAAGACCACGGCCCATCAGTGTCAAACTGAAGCGCGATGACCCACGCCCTTCCGCCACTCAACGCGCTCCGCGCTTTCGAGGCCGCCGCGCGGCATCTCAGCTTCAAGCTGGCCGCGCACGAGTTGCACGTGACGCCCGCGGCGGTAGGGCAGCAGGTGAAAGCGCTGGAGGCGCGCCTCGGCGTGCAGCTGTTCGAGCGGCTGCACAAGCAGCTCATCCTGACCGCGGCAGGCCAAGCCTATCTGCCCGGGGTGTCCGAAGGCTTTCGCCACATTGCGGATGCGACCTCGCAATTGAAGCCGGCAGGTGCGGTGCTGCTGCAATTGGGCGTGCATGCCAGCTTCGATTTACGTCGCCTCGATCTGTCGGCGTTTCGCAGCACACATGCGGAAATCGGTTTGCGCGTGCTGCAGCCCGCCGGCTTGCACGAATTGGTCGAAGGCAAGGTCGACCTGCTGATCGCCCGGGGCCTCGGCCATCATCCCGGCTATCGCTGCGACCGGGTTGGTGAGGCATCCGGTCTGGGCGACTGGCTGATCGCGCCCGAGGGCACCGCGGATTGTCCTGAGATCGTCAGCTTTCGCGCGTGGTTGCGGGCCGTGGCGGGCGAGACCCCGCGCGCGAACCGCCGTCCGCGACTGGTCGGTGGCGTCGGAAGTTGAGGCGAGCTGTGGGGCCCGTTCCGGCACCCGCGCCCGAAAAACCGGTGCCTGCCGCAGCCGCTAACCCTCTTGAGCATATTCCGACACCGCACGATTGGTGCTAAGGGTAGGATTATCCCATTTCTTCAAGTCATTTTACCCAAAGGTCCTTCGAGATGAGCTTAGACGCCGCGAGTCCGTTTAAGAGCCGTCTGGACGTCACCCTGCCGCGAAAACTGCTGGTCCTCGCCGTTCTGCTGGGATCGACCGGCTCGGCCGCCGCGCTGACCAAGGAGGCGGCGATCGAGAACTGCCGGATGACCGTCGGCAAGCCGATCGTGCAGGCCTGCATGCATGCGGGCGGCGGACAAAAGGGCGGCGCCAATCTGGAAGCGTGCCGCGCCACGGCCTCTCCCAAGGTCAAGGCCTGCGTGATGGCGGCGCTCAACGCCGCCAACGGCCGCGCCAATGTCGCGGTCGAGCTTCCGAAGGAAGCGGCGCCCAAGCTCAGTCCCGGCACCGCCCTGCCAAAGGACTTCGTCGCGCCGCCTCGCAACATTTCCGACATCACGGCGATTCTCGACGGCGAGAAGCCCGATGAGAAGATGATCGCAGAACTGAAGTCGGATGCCGATGCGGTGCCAACGGGCAAGGAGTCCCGCGAAGATCTCGCGCAGTTCTACTTCGATCGCGCCAACGCGCGCGCCCAGCTCGGCCGGCTCGCGGACGCCACCGCGGATGCCAACAAGGCTGTTGAGACCGGACGCGGGGCCGTCAGCCCCAACATGATGGGCCGGCTGGCGCAACTTCAGGCGATGCAATATTCCGTTGCCGGCGATCCCAAGCGCGCACTCGAGATCATGCAAAGGCTGTTGCGGGAATCTGTCGGCACGCCCGGCGCCAAGGGATATCAATTCAATGCCAATCGTTCGGTGGCGGCGCTTCTCATCCAGATGGGCGATATCCCGCAGGCCGAGGCCTATCTGCGTCGCAGCCTGACCGCGATCCAGGAAGCGCGCACCAGCGGACTTCCGGGGTGGCGCACCTCCTATGCCCGGTTCGGTCAGAGCTGGGAGGCCGAGATCGAGATTTCGCGCGGCCAGATTTTCGAGGCCAGGGGCCAGTTCGCTGAAGCCGAGGCCGCCTATCGCACGGCCGAAGCGCGCAAGCGCGCCGGCAACAAGGGGGTTCTGGAGTCGGACAATCCGCCCGCCGAGACCGTTCTGCTTCAGGCGGTCGACACCACCATCTTGAATCAGGCGCGCATGAAAGCGCGACAGGGCAGGCTCGCCGAAGCCGAGGTCGATGCGCGCCGGGCACTGTTGTCGCGCCTGAAGGACACCGGCAAGTACAATCCGGTGACGCCGCGCTTCGTGATGGGATTGGCCGGAATCCTGGTCGACCAGGGCCGTTACGGCGAAGCCGAGCAGCTCGGCCGCGTCTCGCTCGACATCAACAAGGCGGTGGGCGTGCCGGACGACTCGCAGTCGACCGTGCAGCTGCTCTCGCAGCTCGCCGGTATCCTGAATCTGCAGCGCAAGAATGCCGAAGCCAACGACATGTTTGCGCGGATCGACAAGGCGGTCGCCAATTGGGATCCGCAGCGCCGTCAGGTCATCGAGCTCAATCCAGCCCGCATCATCGCGCTCTACAATTCCGGCCAGCTTGACACCGGCATCGCCGCCGCCGAGCAGCTGGTCAAGAAGCAGATCGGGCGGGTTGGCGAGAACCATTTCGATGCGGCGTCGGCGCGCGGCACCCTGGCGATCGGATTGATGCGCGCGAAGCGCGACGCCGACGCGATCCGGGAGTTCAAGGCCGCCATTCCGATCATGATGGCGAATGCAAATGAGAACGCCGACGACGAGAACACGACCGTCGTGGCCGCGCGCAGCCAGCGGCTCCAGACCATCGTCGAGAGCTACCTCCTGCTGCTCGCGCGGTCCGAAGGCACCGGTAGCGGCGTCGGCGAGGAGACGTTCAGCTTGGCCGATGCGATCCGCGGGCGCTCCGTGCAGCAGGCGCTGGCGGCCTCCAGTGCGCGTGCGGCGGCGAAGGATCCCGCGTTGGCCGAGCTCGTGCGCAAGGAGCAGGATCTCACCAAGCAGGTCAACGCCCAGCTCGGCACGCTCACCAACGTTCTCGCCATTCCCTCGGCGGAGCGCGACGAGAAGGGTGCGCAGCAGATCCAGGCCTCGATCGCTGCCTTGCGCAACGAACGAGACAAGGCGCGCCAGGAGATCAAGCAGAAGTTCCCGACGTATGCCGATCTCGTCTCGCCGAAGCCGCCGAGCGTTGCCGAGATCCGTGCGACGCTTGCCGACAACGAAGCCATGCTGTCGTTCTATTTCGGTCAGTACGGCAGCTTCGTCTGGGCCGTGCCGAAGTCGGGGCCGGTCGCGTTCGCCGCCGTCAAGGCCAAGATCGGCGATATCGAGACCAGGATTCACAAGCTGCGCGAGGCGCTCGAGCCGCAGGCGGCGATGATCTCGGACATTCCGCCGTTCGATCTGAAGCTCGGCTACGAGCTCTACGAGCTGTTGCTGAAGCCGGTCGAGAGTGGATGGAAGCCGGCCAAGAACCTGATCGTGGTGACCAACGGCGCGCTGGGCTTGTTGCCGCTGTCCCTGCTGCCGACCGCTCCGGCGGAGGTGGCGGCGGATGAGGATCCGCTGTTCGTCGGCTATCGCAAGGTGCCGTGGCTGGCCAGGACCCATGCCGTGTCGACGGTGCCGTCCGCGGCCGCGTTGCGCACGCTGCGGCAGCTGCCGCCGGGCAAGCCGGGCCGCGGCGACCTCGTGGCGTTCGGCGACCCCTATTTCAACAAGGATCAGCAAGCAGAGGCCGAAGCGAGCGACGGTAAGGTTCAGGTGGCCGACGTCGGCGGCAACGTGACCCGCGGCATGCCGCTGAAGCGCCGCAACAGCCCGAAGCTCGAAGGCGTCGACAGCGCCGAGCTCGGCCTGTTGCCGCGGCTTCCCGACACGGCCGATGAGCTCAAATCGATCGCGCTGGCCCTGCAGGCGGACCCCTCGAAGGTCCTGTTCCTCGGCAAGAGCGCGACCGAGAGCGCGGTCAAGACGATGAATCTGTCCGGTTTTCGCATCCTTGCTTTCGCCACCCACGGTCTGGTCCCGGGCGAGCTCAACGGACTGACCCAGCCCGCGCTCGCCCTGTCGTCGCCGGCGGTGACGGGCGAGGGCGGTGACGGTCTCCTGACCATGGAGGAGATTCTCAGCCTGAAGCTCGATGCCGATTGGGTCATTCTGTCGGCCTGTAACACCGGTGCGGGCGCCGGTGCTGGCGCCGAGGCGGCATCGGGCCTTGGCCGCGCGTTCTTCTACGCCGGAACGCGCGCCTTGCTGGTGACGAACTGGTCGGTGCATTCGCAATCGGCGCGGCAGCTGGTGACCGATCTGTTCAAGCGGCAGGCGGACGATCCAAAATTGTCGCGCAGCGAAGCGCTGCGCCAGGCCATGATGGCCCTGGTCGATGGTCCCGGCTATCTCGACGGCGAGGGCAAGACCGAGTTCGCCTATGCGCATCCGCTGTTCTGGGCGCCGTACACGATCATCGGCGACGGCGGGGTACGATGATTGACGTGGGAAGGGTTGAGCGGACGATGACGCGGAATATCTTGCTAGGGCTCGTGGCGGCAGGTCTCCTGTTTTCGGGAACGTCGCGCGCAACACAGTTGATCACCGAAGAGGAGGCCAAGCTGCCGCCGCCGAGGGGCGCGGTCGCGGCTGACCGTCGCGGTATCCTGCGCGGGCCGAAGGTGGAGTTCGTCTCGCCAGGCGAGTCCGTCGCCTCTCCCCTGAAGCTCCAACTGAAGTTCGAGTCGTTCGGGGGCGCCAAGATCGATCCGGAATCGGTCAAGGTGATCTTCCTCCGCACGCCGAACGTCGATCTGACGCCCCGGATCAAGCCGTTCGTGCGGGCTGACGGGATCAACATGCAGGATGCGGAATTGCCGCCGGGCGAATACACCGTGCGGGTCGATATCAAGGACAGTGATGGGCGGCCGGGCACGGCTATTTTTACCCTCAAGGTCGCGCCCAAGTGATGTGTCCCTACTGTCAGGCCGAGAATGCGGATCGCGCGCTGGTTTGCGCATCCTGTGCGCGAGACATCGCCGTGCCCGCGACGCTGATTGCGGAGCGCGATGATCTCCTGCGCAAGCGGGACCAGCTGCGCGATGAGCTGACGCGGGCCAGAGACGAGGTCGAAGCCATCATGCGGCGCAGAAAGTCGCGCTGACGATGGAGTGTCCGTTCTGTGCCGAGACGATCAAGGACGAAGCCATTGCGTGCAAGCACTGCTCGCGCGATTTGCGCGTCGTGCGGCCGACGCTTCTCGAGATCGATGACATCGTTGGCGACCTGGACAGGCTCAGGCGCGATCTCGACCGTGTCAACGTCCGGCTCGAGCGGTACAGGAATCCGCTACGCTATTTCGGGACGCATGCCGTTCTCTATGTCGTCATTCCGTCCGTTCTGCTGACCATCACACATATTCTGGTCACCATCACCTTCAACCTCTCGCCAGTCCCGCTCCGGATCGCGTCGATCGTCGTACCGCTGCTGTTCGGGTTCGTGGCCTATCCCCTGCATCGGGTCTCGGCCATAGGAGCGTTCGTGCTGGCGTTCCTGCTCGCCAGCGTCAGCATCTTGGCGATGCTGACGGTGACCGGATTCCACGATGATGTTCCGATCCTTCCCACGGTATGGATCGAGTGGCGCGAAGTGTTCGAATACGGCGCCAGCATCCTGCTCGCCTTCGTGTCCGGGAACATCCTGGGCGTCGTGGCCTTCCAGGTCCTGCCGCGTGTGCTGAGCCAGGGCGGCAAGCCGAATGCGTTCGCCTTCAGGATGGCGCGCCTGCTCGGTCAGCATGTCGGTGAGGAACAGCTGCGCCGTCGGGCGCGGTTGATCCAGGATCTCATGCAGACGGTCGGACCATTGGCCGGCGTCGCCGTGACGGCCGTCGGCTCGATCTACGCCGGCTTGAAGGGGCTGCTCGGGTAGCTCGGACACGGATCGCCTGAGCCTGAGACGGCCTCAAGCCGTTTGATCGGGCCCGGGTGTCATTTACTTCGGCGACTGCAAGCCTTTCGAGTGAACTGCCTAGCCGTGAAGTTGCGAGTTGAGGCCGTCCCAATTTGCTGTACGTCTGGTTGCCTCAAGAGCGCCGCTCTGGGAATTACGACGAAAAAGAAGGCCCTTCTGACCCGAGAGTTCTCTGGCCTTCAAGACTCGGCCATCTTCCAAAAGGATGCGCGCGCCTGCCGTGACATAACAGCCCGCTTCGACGATACAATCGTCACCCAATGAAATGCCGATACCGGCGTTGGCTCCGATCAGGCAGCGCTCACCAACCGCAATCCTCTCTTTCCCTCCTCCGGACAGAGTGCCCATGATCGACGCGCCGCCACCAACGTCGCTGCCGCTTCCCACAACCACACCGGCGCTGATCCGGCCTTCGACCATGCAGGGACCGAGCGTACCCGCATTAAAATTGCAAAAGCCTTCATGCATGACGGTTGTGCCCGGAGCCAAATAGGCTCCGAGCCTTACGCGATCCGCATCTGCAATTCTCACGTCCGCAGGCGTCACATAATCAGTCATGCGCGGAAACTTGTCCACGCCTGTCACCTCAAACGCGACGGCACGCCTTCGCGCCAGGATTCGCGCTTCCGGCACACGAGAGCATTCACAGGGACCGGGTGTCGTCCATGCAACGTTGGGTAACAGACTGAAAATTCCTTCAAGGTTCAGGCAATTGGGCTGGACGAGCCGGTGGCTCAGGAGATGGAGTCGAAGATATGCGTCGTGCACATCAGTCGGCGCAGATGCAAGGGAGTCAATCTCTGTACGAATGGCAACGATGTCGACATTGCGGATGTCGTCGTGTCGCGCATATCCGTCTGCCGACGCACCCAGCGATCTGTCGATCTCGTCGCTCGTCAGCCGTACCGTTGCCGCCTTGTCGGCCTCCACAACCAGGCGTAGCCGAAGAAACCAGGAATCCAGCACGCGACCATCAGCGGCAATCGTCGCAAATCCCTCGCCTCTCGCGCCCCTCAGCTCCATCGCCATTTGAATTTCTCACGCTGCAATCCTGCACGTAGTGCATACGCGAGTTCTGGTGGAAATGGCAACTTCTGGACTCTCGAACACGTCCGCTTGGTCATTTTCGACGGATTCATCAGGGATTGTCGGCTGGTTGATGCCCGCTTCTGCCCGTAAGCGCCGAACCGGGGCCGAGCCAAAAGCGTTGCGTTTGGCCGGACTCCCGTGATCAAACGCGACCTGCAACCTCCGTTGTCCACACCCACGACACGCAGTATCGACTTGCAGATCCCACCCACTAGCGATCAAGCACTGGCTTGCGGTGACCGGCCATCTTGCCGGGCACAACTGAGCCGGCCTCAATTCATCTTGCGTTGCAGCTTCTTGATGATCTCGCGCAGACTTTCAATGTACTCGTCAACGACCCGCCGTGCCTCCTCAAGGCGCGACGGCTCGGGAGGTGGTTCCTGACCCGGAGATGGCTTGTCGAGCTTGCTCACGGACCGATGTTCGATCCAGTGCCACGGCGACCATTGAGGTAAATCAAAACTGCTTCGGCGGCTGCAAGCCGGGCGACCGCAGCCATTCGCTCATGTGCGAGCCGGTCTCGGCCTGTCGGGCCTTTCGTAACAGCTCCTCGCGAGCGGCCCCAGGTGGAACCAATGCGGCTTTATCACGTAGGCGACTCGCTTCTTCGGCAAGACGGACTTCCAGGGTCTTTGTCTGTTTGAACCGACGCCGCTCACTCATCGCTCAACCTCCGAATACGGGTTCCAAATCCGTCAACGGGACTGCCGATCTGAATATGCAGATACACTGCCGCCGGTTCCATAGTTGGATTCAAATAAGCCGCCGCGGCCAACTATGGCGGGCTTACGCCGAGCTCTTTTATGGCCAAAGCCGACAACTGCTTTGCCTCGCGAACGCCCCCCTGTTCCAGTTCTATGATTTTTTTTGCGATCAGGTCTGTGATTGGGTCGTTGCGGTCAACCAGGCAAAGCGCGTGCAAAGTGCGCTCGTAGGCGTCCGTCAATATCGCTATTTCCTCCGGGCCCAATGGAGAGTTCTGTAACAGGCGGTAGATGGCCATTTTGGGTTTTAGCTCCGGACCCATTATGGCGCCCGAAAATCAAATTAGGACACACCTAATTAAAGGACACCCTGCAGTGCAATAAGAACAAAAAGGAACGGTTAGGAACAGGACCGCCTGGCGGCAATGGGTCGGTCATCGATCGGGACCGACGCGATGTCCTCCATGGGTGTGCGCCGTGATAAGGCGGCGCTTTCCAGTGGGTGCAAGCCCCACCCGGCGAACGCTCCAGCCGGAAGCAACCGGAGCAGCTATGGAGGTGACGAAGTGGCTGAAGCCTTCGGAATGCGTGCACGAATTGGTGACGGCCGAGGAACGCTAGGACCGGCGGCCGCTTACCGCACTTCGATGACCTCGCCATCCTCCTTCACGAACCGTCCGACAGGATCGTTCAGGAGATCGATGACGGCCTCGGAGGGGCGGCACAATCGCGTGCCCTTTGGGGTCACGACGATCGGACGATTGATCAGAATGGGATGCGCCATCATGAAGTCGAGCAACTCATCGTCGGTCCATTTGGCGTCGTTTAGCCCGAGTTCCTGGTAAGGCGTTCCCTTCTCGCGCAGCAGCGCGCGGACCGATATTCCCATAGCTGCGATCAGTTGCCCGAGCAATTCGCGCGACGGCGGCGTCTTGAGGTATTCAACAACGGTGGGCTCGACACCGCTCTGCCGGATCATCGCCAGCGTGTTGCGCGAGGTGCCGCAGTCGGGGTTGTGATAGATGGTGACGCTCATTGGATGGTTTCCGCAATCGGGAGAGGGGCCGGCGCGCGCGCGTGCCCGAGCAGCCAGTTCATCAACAGCATGCCGGCGAACGCTCCGCAGAGTTCCGCGAGGATGAATCCGGGCAGGTCGGTGGGACGAATGCCGGAGAACGTGTTTGTCAGAGACCGCGCGATGGCCACTGCCGGATTGGCGAACGAGGTGGAGGCCGTGAACCAATAGGCCGCCGTGATGTAAAGGCCGACCAGCCACGGGACCGCCGTCCGCTGAAAGCGGATGCCGGCCAGGATCGTCGCTATCAGCCCGAAGGCGGCGACGGCTTCGGCGAACCACTGTGGCCCGCCTGTTCGAACCTTCGTCGAGAGATCGATCAGGGGCAATCCGAACATCAGATGCGCCGCTATCGTGCCTGCGATGCCGCCGGCGATCTGCGCAATTACGTAGAGTGCGGCCTCGTTCACCGGCAACTCGCGCTTTCCGGTGAAGACCAGCGTGACCGCGGGATTGAAATGCGCGCCGGAAATTGGACCGAGCACGGTGATCAGGACGACCAGGATGGCCCCGGTCGGCAAGGTGTTGCAGAGGAGCGCCAGAGCGACGTCCTTGGTCAGCGTCTCGGCCATGATACCGGAGCCGACAACGGTCGCGACGAGAACGGCCGTACCGAGAGCTTCCGCCACGACGCGGCGCGGGAGATCGAACGCGTCCATCAGCTTGCCTTCGGCTTCGGATCGGTCGTGCCCGGAAGGCTGCCGATTTCCCGCAGCTTGGCGGCAAGAATGTGCTTGTCCATATTGTCCAGCGGCGGACGCTTGAAAGCGTCGATACTGTCCAGCGGCAGGCTGGCGAAGGCCCCGATCCGGTTCTTGAGGTAGCGAAACGCCGTGGTGAACGCGGCCTCCCTTTCAAGCTCCGTACCTTGCGCTTCAGCGGGATCGTCAATACCCCAATGAGCCGTGGTCGGTTGACCAGGCCAGATTGGGCATGCCTCGCCGGCTGCGTTGTCGCAGACGGTGAAGATGAAATCCATCACAGGTGCATCAGGCTTTGCGAACTCCGTCCAGCTCTTGGAGCGCATTCCATCGGTCGGGTAATTCATGTGCTGGAGAACACGCAAGGCCAACGGGTGGACGGCGCCCTTTGGCGTGCTGCCTGCGGAGAAAGCACGAAATCGCCCTGCGCCGTCCTTGCGAAGGATCGATTCGGCGAGGATCGAGCGCGCCGAATTGCCGGTGCAGAGAAACAGGACATTGTACATCCGATCAGGCACGGCTTCGCTCCTTTCGTTTTGGCGAACAGCAAGCTTTGAGGCTTTCGACGACCGGCTCGCAAACTTCCGGTCGCCCGCCACAGCAATCCCGAAGCAGGAAGACCGCAACGTCCCGGAATTCGGCGAGGTTGGCGCGATAGACAATCGAACGGCTGTGCCGCTCGGAGGTGACAAGGCGCGCGCGCGTCAAAATTGACAGATGGGCCGAAAGCGTATTCGGCGGAACTTCCAACAGGCGTGCGAGGTCGCCAGCCGCAAGACCGTCGGGCTCGTGCCTGACCAGCATCCGGAACGCCTCTAGACGAGTCGATTGGGAGAGGGCGGCGAGCGCGAGAACGGCTATCTCGGTTTCCATATATCCAGATTTATAGAAGTATTTCGGGCGCGTCAATCCAGGATCGATAAGTCGTGTCGTGGCTCAACGTGCGTTGCTTCGAATATTCTAGAAATATGGTTGACAGAGCGGGCGGAACGGGGACATCGTACGAGTCATGAAGATCGACGACGCAGCAACCCGTTTGGAAGCCTTGGGCAACCGAACCCGGCTTCAGATCTATCGGGCGCTGGTTCGGGCTGGACAACCGGGCCTGCCGGTCGGTCGCTTACAGGACAAGCTGAAGATTCCTGCATCGACGCTATCGCATCACATCAAGTCTCTGGTCGCGGTCGGCCTCATTAGTCAGGTCCGCGAATCCACGACCCTGGTTTGCCACGCAAACTACGATGCGATGCGCGGCCTAGTGGACTTTCTGGTGTCCGAGTGCTGTGCGGACGAAACCGAATGCAAGGATGCGCGGACGGCGGCATGATTTTTTTGGCCACCTTATTCGATGGTTCTAGAATGATCGGAAAAAGCAATGGGCGATAGAACTGTTGCCATCATCGGGGCGGGGCCCGTCGGCTTGGCTGCTGCTGCGCATG
Organism: Bradyrhizobium sp. WSM3983; assembly: GCF_000473045.1. Taxonomy (GTDB): domain Bacteria; phylum Pseudomonadota; class Alphaproteobacteria; order Rhizobiales; family Xanthobacteraceae; genus Bradyrhizobium. The sequence goes on from NZ_AXAY01000007.1 coordinate 24,861, forward strand.
TGCTCGAACGCGGGATGTCGCCGGTCGTGCTGGAAGCCGGGCCGGAAGCGGGGCATGCGATTCGCCAGTGGCAGCAAGTCCAGCTTTTCTCGCCCTGGGAATACAATGTCGATAAGGCCGCCGCGCGCCTGCTGGGGCCGACGGGATGGAATTCACCAGACCCTCAATCCTATCCGACCGGTGGCGAACTGCTCGATCGATATCTCACGCCGCTCGCGACGAGAACGCCGTTGCGCGAGGTGATCCGCACGTCCAGCCGCGTCTCGGCCATCAGTCGTGTCGGCTTCGACAAGGCGAAGACGAGGGGACGTGAGCAAGCGCCTTTCGAAATCCGCTACCGGAATGGCAAGGGACCGGAGGTCCTGCGCGCTGATGCCGTGATCGATACGTCAGGCACATGGTTCTCCCCCAATCCGGCCGGCAGCAACGGTCTGCCGGCGATCGGCGAGGCTGAGCGCGCTGGCCGCGTTGCCTACGGCATGCCCGACGTGAGGGGGGCCGGTCGTTCCAGATATGCCGGCAAGACTGTTGCGGTTCTGGGCGCCGGCCATTCTGCGGTCGGCACGTTGATCGATCTCGCGCGTCTTGCCGACGAGGTGCCGGGGACCCAGGCCGTCTGGCTGTTGCGTGGCGCCGATCCGGCAAAAGCTTTCGGCAGCGGCCGCAATGACAAGCTTGCCGCGCGCGGCGAGCTTGGCGCCGTCTTTGCCGCGCTCGTGACCTCCGGAAAGATCACGGTCGAGACCGAATTCGGCGTCACCCATCTTTCGGGCTCCGAAGATCGCCTAGAGGTCGCGGCCGGCTCCTGCTGCGGTGCGCGAAGCGTGATCGTGGACGAACTGATCGTCTCGACGGGCTTCCGTCCCGACTTCTCGTTTCTGTCCGAGCTGCGTCTGCGGCTCGATCCGGCCATCGAGGCGCCGGTCGCGCTGGCGCCGCTCATCGATCCCAACGAACATAGCTGCGGCACCGTGCGCCCGCACGGTGCGCACGAGCTCGCGCATGATGAGCCGGGCTTCTACCTTGCCGGTATGAAATCGTATGGCCGCGCGCCGACCTTCCTCATGATGACGGGCTATGAGCAGGTCCGATCGATTGCCGCGGAACTCGCTGGCGACAAGGAGGCCGCGGCGAGAGTCGAGCTTGTGCTGCCGGAAACCGGCGTCTGCACGCGTGGTGGTGTCGAGTCGGCCGAGGCTGCATCAGGATGTTGCGGCGGCCCGGCGAAGGAAGAGGCGTCGGCGTGCTGTGCCGCAGACGAAACAGCCAGGAAGGCTGGCGCTGCGGGTTGCGGTTGTTCATGAAACAAATTGTTCCGGGCCAGGCTGCCGGCTCACTTGCTGTCGTCATTGGCCTCGGCACCACGCAAACCGTTGCATGGGCGTCGAGCTACTACCTTCCGGCCGTCCTCGCCGCTCCAATCGCGCGGGATCTCGGTCTCGCGCCGACTTACGTGTTCGCGGCACTATCGGGTGCGCTCATCCTCTCCGGACTGCTCGGCCCACGTGTCGGTCACGCGATCGACAGATTTGGCGGGCGTAGACTGCTCGCAAGTTCCAACGCCGTCTTTGCTGCAGGGTTGCTCTTGCTGTCGGTTGCTCATGGCGTTGCAGTGCTGATCGCCGCGTGGCTGATGCTCGGGATCGGCATGGGGATGGGCCTCTATGAGGCGGCATTCGCCACGCTCACGCGCATTTACGGAACGGGCGCTCGAAAGGCGATCACCGGCATCACCCTGATCGCCGGGTTCGCGAGCACCGTTGGCTGGCCACTCACGACCTGGCTGGATGCAGAGTACGGCTGGCGCGCGGCCTGCCAAATTTGGGCGATCATCCACATTTGCCTCGCTTTGCCGCTCAATCTTGCGTTGCCGCCTGCTATGCCGCTCGATCGAGTTTCCCAACCGGCATCCGAACCGGGCCTGTATCCCGAACGCCAGAGCGAAACGTTTGCGATGGGTTTGCTGGCCTACATGTTCGCGGCAGCAAGCTTCGTCAGTTCAGGCGTTTCGGCCATTCTGCCTTCGATGCTGGTTGCGTTTGGGGCTACACCAGCTCAAGCCTTGCTCGCCGGAACGTTGGTTGGGCCTGCTCAGGTCGGCGCGCGTCTGCTCGAAGCGGGCTTGCTCGGCCGTTTCCATCCGCTTTTGTCGGCGAGGCTCGCGACGCTCATGAATCCGATCGGTGTTGTCGCATTGATCGCAGGAGGCTCATTCTTTGCGCCGGTTTTCGCCGTTCTCTATGGAGCCGGCAACGGGATTATAACGATCGCGCGTGGCACGCTGCCATTGACGTTGTTTGGACCGGTGGGGTTCGGGAAACGCGTCGGCATGATTTCGCTGCCGTCTCGGCTAACGGGAGCGGCCGCGCCGCTGGTGCTGGGCCTGATGGTGGAGCATATCGGGCGCGGTGCGCTGTGGATCAGCGCGTTCGCCTCGGTCTCCGCCTTCTTCGCGCTTCTGTTCCTTCGTGTGGACCCGTCACCATCAACGTCGCTCCAGGTGGGAGGACAAAATTCGTAGCTTGAGCGGTCGCTCTCTGATTGCGGTGATGTGCATCGGCCAGGTCGGCAATCTGCTGCCGCATGTGACTTTGTCTGCAAACCTGGCGCAGCACCTGATGCCGGCATGGGGGCTCTCCGCCGCCGAAGGCGGCTTGATGGCGAGCGGTTATGCGTTCGGATACATGCTGGCGGTGCCGTTGTTGACGACGTTGACCGACCGCATCGATGCGCGGCTCGTGCTGCTCTGGGGCTCGATCGTCAGCGGGCTTGCGGCCGCAGCATTCGGCATCTTCGCGCAGGGTTTCTGGTCGGGTACGGCAATCTGGTCCCTTGCCGGGCTTGGATTTGCCGGCGCCTATATGCCAGGATTGAAGGCACTGACCGACCGGCTGCCCGCCGGCGATAGCTCGCGAGCGGTCACGTTGTACACGTCGAGCTTTTCGGTCGGTGTCGGCCTCTCGTTCTTGGTGGCGCAGATCATCGCTGATCGTTGGGGGTGGCGGACCGCTTTCGTTGTGACCGGCTTCGGTCCCGTCGCAATGGTCGTCGCGTGCCTTCTCATGGAGGGGCAGCGGCCCGCGCCGAAGGCGGGGCGCCTCCTCAATTTCGCGCCCGTCTTCGCTAATCGCGCGGCGCTCGGTTATATCTTCGGCTACGGCGCGCATTGCTTCGAACTCTACGGTATCCGCACCTGGCTGGTCGGCTTCTGGACCTTCGTCATCGCTCATCAGGGCGCGCCCTCATGGTTGAGCCCTGTCGTGATGAGCTTTTGCTTTGCCGTGATATCGATGCCCGCAAGTGTCCTCGGCAACGAAGCGGCGCTCAGGTTCGGTCGCCATCGCGCGATCACGATCGTGATGATCGCGTCAGCCTGCGTTGCGCTGATCATCGGTCTCAACGCGACGGCCCCGGCGGGGGTGCTCGCGCTGCTGTTGATCATCTATGGCCTGACTGTGCCCGCGGATTCAGGCGCGTTGACCGCAGGCATGTCAGCCGCGGCCGTGTCGGAGCATCGCGGCGCGACTCTGGCCTTGCATTCAACGATCGGCTTCGGCTTGTCGGCGCTTGGGGCCTGGGGGACAGGTGCTGCGCTCGACGCGGCCGGTGGCCCGCAGAGCGCGACCGGCTGGTTGCTGATGTTCATCGTGCTCGCGGTCGGCATCGCGCTGGGTCCGCTCGCTCTGCTTTGGGCGCGGATGGCTCATTCGAAGCGCCAATTATCGTGAGCGCGAAGCATCTCACGAATGCGACAGTACGCGACTTAGAACACGTACGCTCGCGGGATCGAGGCGCGCTGGCGCTGTCGCGATCTCCGGATCTTCGGGTGGTTCGATCGCAGGCTGGATTGCAGGCGCTTTGCGAATCCAGCTGGGCCAGCTCTCCAAATCCAATCCCGAGTTAGCAGGCAAAGCGGCCTTGATGACCGCGGCGGGCGACGACGGTTCCTTGATCATGGCATTCCTCCTCAGGCATGAAAAAACCCGCGGCGGATTACTCCGCGCGGGTGTGACGATTTTTCGATGATGCCACTTTGCCAGTGTTTTGCCCGACGTGTCAAACGCGATCAGAACGGTCGCGTTGCTGATCGCTCGGCTGCTGATTGGGGTGCTTGAATTAAGCCCTATGATTTCAATGCCCCCGCTACTGTGCTTGGGGTTGTTTTTCGCGCTTTGGCTTTGAGGGCGTCGAAACGCCTGCGCGTCAGCGCCGGCCGCGCGGCGCCTCGGCCTTGGCGGGTGCTTCGGTCTGCGGCGCGCAGGTTGCGGCGGCAAGCGTTGCCTGCGCCTGTGGCATCAGGCCGGGCTCGGCGGCGAGCGCCTTCATCACGATCAGGCCGGTGGTAGCAGGGGAATCGATGATCAGGCGGTCGGCCGCGGTGACCTCTTCGTCCTCGGGCAGGGCGTCGTGCTGCGCTTCCGTCATGAGGTCGAGCTCGATCACCTTCTTGCCGGCCGAGCGGTCGTTGATGGCGTAATAGGCGATCTCGTTGCGGGTGTAGAACGACACCGACGTGTAGGCCTGGCTCACCGGCACGGTGAGCTTGAGCGGTCCGCCCGAAAGATCGTAGCGGCAGATCGCGAGCGCAAAGGCCGGATCCATGAACGGCATCGGCGAGGTGTTGGGATCAGCAAGCGGAAGCTGCGTCACGCCGTTGAGCTTGGTCATCGGCGTCAGCCGTGAATAGGCGTCTTGCGTTGCGATCCGCGGCAAGGCCAGCACGCTGACGAGATGGACCACGAGGCCCAGCACCACGCCGGCAATGATGGTGAACGCGAGGCGGATCATGAGCAGCCCACCGTCGCGATCGTCGGCATCGGCGCGTCGCGCTGGGTGCGCGTCGCAACCCCAACCGGCGTGTCGTAGAGGCGGAACATCAGCGCGTAGCGCTCGATACCGCCGGTCGGCAGCCAGTTGCCGGCGCGCGAGCGCGCGGCGATGTGGATTTCGAACGAGCCGTCGGACTGGCGGATGATCTCCTGGCTGGTGAAGCCGTAGCGCTGCAGCGAGTTGGCGACGAGGTGGCCCTTGCGGTCGTACAGCGTCAGCGTCCAGAACCGCGCCGGCGGCGTCACGCCGGAGACCACGACGTCGCAGCGGCCGTCGAGCGCCTTCTTCTTGCCGTCGGCGGTCGCGGTGAAGGCGACGCCGTCGCCGGTGCCGATCGGCAGCTCGCCGTTGCGGGCGATGGTGGCGCGCGAATAGGGATCGACGTCGGCGGTGCCGGTGCGCGGCCGCGCGGTCCAGGGGCCGATGGTCAGCGCGCCGATCTCGGTGCCGCGCGTCGTCGTCATCCAGGTCGCGCCGACGCCGACCACGGTCGCGAGCAGGAGGGCCGTCAATGTGATCAGGATCAGCCGCACGGGATCAGATCAGTTCTTGCGCGGGGTGGATGAGTTCGCGTTCTCCTCCGCCGCATAGTTCTGCGGGAAGGCGAGCGCGCTCGTTGACGATGCGGGCTTGGCCGGCGTCGCGCTGTCGTCGGCTGCCGATTTGTTCGCGGTCCGGGCGGCGTCGTCGAGCAGCTTCTCGACGCGTACCAGGACGTCGGCGCCGCGCTTGGTCAGCACCGGCGGCGGACCGGGCTTGGTCTCCAGCACTTTTGGCGCCGCATTGGCCTGCGCGTTGGCGATACGTTCCGGCGGCAGTTTCTGGCCCATGCCGATGCCGGGAATTTCCCGGACCTCGACGCCCTGATGCGCCACGACCATGATGTCGTGCCAGGTCTGCGCCGGCAGCGAGCCGCCGGTCATGCGGTTGGTCGGCGAATAGTCGTCATTGCCGTACCAGACCGCGCAGGTGAAATTGCCGGTGTAGCCGACGAACCAGGCGTCGCGATAAGCGTTCGTCGTGCCGGTCTTGCCCGCGGTCGGAATGCCGTCGAGCGCGGCGCGGCGCGCCGTGCCTTCGCTGACGACGTGGCTCATCATGCCGGCCATGTCGGCGGCGATGTTCGCGGGAATGGCCTGCCGCGGCTTCGGACCGTCGCGGTCCCAGCGCCAGACCAGATCGCCGGCGCCGGTGCGCACTTCGAGCACCGCATGCGGCGTCACGGCCTTGCCGCGGTTGGGGAAGGTCGCATAGGCGACGGCGTGCTCGAGCACCGTGACTTCGTCGGAGCCGATCGGCAGCGACGGCGTGTCGGGCAGCGGCGCCTTCAGGCCGAAGCGGCGGGCGACCTCGACGATCTTGGCGCGACCGATCTTGGCCGGGTTCGGCGCCTTCGGCTGTTCCTTCTGGCCGATCGCGATCGAGAGCTTGACCGGCACGACGTTGATCGAGCGCGTGATCGCCTGCGTCAGCGTCACCGCGCCGGAATAGGAATGGCCATAGTTCTGCGGACACCAATTGCCGATGCAGACCGGGCCGTCGACCACGATCGAGTTCGGCGTAAAACCGTTCAGGAGTGCCGTGGTGTAGACGTAAGGCTTGAACGACGAGCCGGGCTGGCGATAGGCGTCGGTGGCGCGGTTGAACTGGCTTGCGCCGTAATCGCGGCCGCCGACCATGGCGCGGATACCGCCGTCGAGATCGGACACCACGGTCGCGGCCTGCGTCGCGTGATAGTCGCGGCCGAACTGGCGCAGCTGGTTCTCGATGGCGTCTTCCGCGCCCTTCTGCACCTTGGTGTCGATCGCGAGGCGCACGACGAACACGCGCTCGGTGTAGGATTTCGGGAAGGTGTCGACCAGCTTGCGCATCTCGTCGAAGGCGTAGTCGAGATAATAGTTCGGCGAGGCCTCGTCGCGGCGGTCGACGGCAAAGGCCGGGTTGCGGCGGGCGCCGAACACCTGGCCCTCGGTCATGAAGCCGGCATCGACGAGGTTGTCGAGCACGACGTTGGCGCGGGCGCGCGCGGCGGGCAGGTTGATGTGCGGCGCGTATTTGGTCGGCGCCTTGAACAGGCCGGCGAGCATCGCGGCTTCCGCCAGCGTCACGTCGCGCGCCGACTTGTTGAAGTAGAAATGCGCAGCACCATCGACGCCGAACGTGCCGCCGCCCATATAGGCGCGGTCGAGATAGAGTTTCAGGATCTCGTTCTTGGTCAGGCGCCATTCCAGCCAGACCGCGAGGAAGGCCTCGTTGATCTTGCGCTCGATGGTGCGCTCGTTGCTCAGGAACAGGTTCTTGGCGAGCTGCTGGGTGATCGAGGAGCCGCCCTGGCGCACGCCGCCGGCCTGGGCGTTGGTCACGAGCGCGCGCGCGGTGCCGGCGATGTCGATGCCGAAATGCTCATAGAAGCGGCGGTCTTCGGTCGCGAGCGTCGCCTTGATCAGCACGTCCGGAAAATCTTCCAGCGGGATCGAGTCGTTGTGCTTGATGCCGCGGCTGCCGATCGGGTTGCCGTAGCGGTCGAGGAACGTCACCGCGAGGTCGGACTTCTTCAGCCAGTCCTCGTCCGCGGTCTCGCGGAAGGCGGGGATGGCGAGGATCAGCATCAGCACCATGCCGCCGAGGCCGAGCGTTGCGGCCTCCGACAGCGGCTCGATGAACACCCAGCGCTTCCACCGCCCGACATAGAAGCGGTCCATGAAGGTCGAGTAGCGCTCGTAGAGCTCGCGGAGGCCCTTGGCCGAGGAGAACAGCGAGGAGTCGATGCGCGCGTCGAGGTCCAGAAAGAAGTTCCGGATCCGACTCTTCCAGTTGGATGGTGTGTTCTGGACCACCTAGAACCCTTGAGGCTCGCTTCGAAAGCGTTCAAGCACCCGGCCGGGGCGGCATCGAGACGTCTTGCGGGATTGTTGCGGCAAACCCAAGGCGCCCGTTTCGCGTCCGTGGGGACTTGCTGTTCTTCTAGCCGAGCGGGGCTTATAAACCAATGGTCAGGCTCGCAATTTTGAACAACAGGCCTAATTGAACCCCGGTTCATTACGGGCCTTGCGGGGGCGTTGCTTGCAGGCCCAGGGCCGCACGCCCTAGATGGCGCTGGCCGCAGCTCTTTGGAATCGTATCAGGCGCATGACCGCAGCACGCAAACGACCTTCAGACCAGGATGGATTCTTCTGGAAAACCAAGAAGATGGAGGACATGTCGACGGCCGAATGGGAGAGCCTGTGCGACGGCTGCGGCCGTTGCTGCCTGAGCAAGCTCGAAGACGAGGATACCGGCAAGATCTATTACACCGATGTCAGCTGCAAGATGCTCGATTCCTGCACCAGCGGCTGCAAGGACTACGCGAATCGCTTCGACTTCGTTCCGGACTGCGTCGTCATGACTCCCGAAAAGGTCCGCACCCTGCCTTGGCTGCCGCCGAGCTGTGGCTACAGGCTCGTTGCCCAGGGCCGCGATCTCTATTGGTGGCACCCGCTGATCTCAGGCGATCCCAATACGGTGCACGAGGCCGGCGTCTCCGTGCGCGGCCGGGTCGCGGGCACCGAGGACGAGGTCCCGGACGACAAGCTCGAGAACTACCTCGTGCAATGGCCGGCGCAGGTGCCGAAGCGGGCACGCCTGAAGCGACGTCCCAAGGACTGATCTGCCCGCCGTTCCGGATCACTTGTTCGGGATGACCGCGGTGCGGGATGCACCCATGCGCCGCGGTGCCTGCCTGAGAAGAACTTTGCTGTCTAGATTGGGCTTCATAGAACGAATCCTTCGCGGCTTTGCACCGCAACACGCTCGATCTGACAGCCCGAGATGAACCAGTTCACACGGCAGAGCAGCCAGCCTGCCGACATCCAGACATTGCCCGACGACATCGCCGAGGAACTGACCCGCCTTCCGGGCGAGGTCATGAGCGTCAGCGACGCACCGCCGATCTCGCCGCCTGCACCGCTGTCGTCCGATGAGGTCCGCACCATCGTCATCAGCCTGATGCTGACGATGTTCCTGGCCGCTCTCGACCAGACCATCGTCGCCACTGCGCTGCCGACCATTGGGCGCCAGTTCCAGGACGTCTCGAACCTATCCTGGGTGATCACCGCCTATCTGCTCGCCTCGACCGCGGTCGCGCCGGTGTTCGGGACGCTGAGCGATATCTACGGCCGCAAGGCCATGCTGATCGTGTCGTTGAGCTTGTTCATTGCCGGCTCGGTGCTATGCGCGATCGCGCCGAGCATGCCAATGCTGATTTTGGCGCGCGGCCTCCAGGGGCTCGGCGGCGGCGGCATCATGCCGGTCGTGCAGACCGTGATCTCCGACGTCGTGTCCCCGCGCGAGCGCGGCCAGTACCAGGCCTATTTCTCCAGCGTCTGGATGGTCGGCGGCATTCTCGGCCCCGTCATCGGCGGCGTGTTCGCCGAGCATCTGCACTGGTCCATGATCTTCTGGATCAACCTGCCGCTCGCAGCTGCAGCCCTCGCGCTGCTGCTGCCGAAGATGAAGAAGATCCCAGTGTTTCACCGCAAGCGCAAGGTCGACTGGCTCGGCGGCGTGCTGCTGATGGCCTCCGCCGTCGTCTTCATGCTGGTGCTGACCTGGGGCGGCACGCGTTATCCCTGGCTCTCGCCGACCGTGCTGTCGATGGTGGGCGGCGCCGTCGCACTCGCGGTGACTTTCGTGTGGCACGCGCGCCGGTCGGACGAGCCGTTCCTGCCGCTGCCGCTGCTCTCGGGATCGGTCGCGCCCTTCGCGCTGACCGCCGGCGGCTGCGGGCTCGGGGCGATCACGGGCCTCACCGTGCAGCTGCCGCTCTATTACGAGTCGGTCTATCACCTCAGCGCCAGCGAGGCGGGGCTTGCACTGATTCCGCTCGCAGCGGTCTCGACCGTGGGTGCGGCGGTCGCCGGCCGTACCATGGCGCGCGCCAGGCATTACAAGCGCGTCGCGATTATCGGCACGTCCTGGGCCGCGCTGTGCGCGCTCGGCCTCACGCTGACGACTTTGCCGCTATGGGCTTTGCTGACGCTGATGGCCGCGTTTGCGCTCGGCCTCGGCACGACCTTCCCGGTCTGCGTGGTCTCGCTGCAGAATTCGGTGGCCCGTCCGCAGGTCGGCACCATCACCGGCGCGATGAACTTCTTCCGCTCGCTGATGTCCTCGTTCACGGTCGCCGCGTTCGCCGCCATCCTGCTGATCGCGCTCGGCGCCGACATTCCGCTGGCCGGCGAGCATCACGCCGCGGGCAGCATCCCCGCGATCCCGACCGAGGACATGCGGCACGCGTTCCGCTACGTCTTTGCGGCTGCGACCGCGCTGATGACCACCGCCGCGCTGTGCCTGATCATGATGGAGGAGCGGCCGCTGGCCGGTCCCACCACCACGCAACCGGTCGAGATGGCGGAGTAGCTAGCCGCCGCGGTCGGCATCGTCGCCGGGATTGTCTGCGCCGGTCTTCCGCGCTTTCGCCGCAAGCTGTTCTTTGAGCCGCGCCAGCGCCTCGGCGGACCAATCACGGACATCGGTGACCGCGACCCAGGCATCGACGTAGTGCTCGGGCGCGTAGACATGGCCAAAGCCCATCGGCGCGCCGTTGGCGACCGCCATGTCCAGCGCGAGCTGCAGCATCGTGACGATTGGATACCATCGCAGCTCCGGTGATACGTCGGGCCCGCGCGGCGCCGTCATCCAGGCCGGCGCCTGAAAGGCGTCGCGGTAGGCAAAGAACGTGATCGCGTCACTTGCATATTGCAGATAGACGACGCGCATCGGGCCCCAGGGCGCATCTGCCGGCACCGTCGGCCCATTCTGGTTCATGAAACGCACGAAGCGGCTGTCGCGGAATTCCGGCAGCCAGGCCGGCGAGCCCGGATTGCGGTTCGCGGTGACCGAGCGCCAGATGCGGCTCGCGAACGGCGCCCCGCTCCACAGCGCACCTGCAATGGGGTCGCCGATCGTCTCGAACAGCTCCGCGGATTTTTCCGAGTTGAGGGCGCCGAGGCTCAGCCCATGCAGGTACAGCTTCGGCCGCCGGTCCTTCGGCAGCGTCGTCCAGTAGCCATAGATTTCAGAGAAGAGCGCGCGCGCGGCTTCCGCGCCGTATTCGGGCTGAAATAGCAGCGACAGCGGGCTGTTGAGATAGGAGTACTGCATCGCGACGCTCGCGACGTCGCCGTGGTGGAGATATTCGACAGTGTCCATCGCGGCCGGATCGATCCAGCCGGTGCCGGTCGGCGTGACGACGATGAGTGTTCCGCGTTCAAAACCGTGCTGTCGCTTGAGCTCGTCGAGCGCGAGCCTGGCACGCGCCTGCGCCGTGCCGGCGCCGGCAAGGCCGACATAGACACGCACGGGCTCCTGCGCAGCCTGTCCGGTGACCGCGCTGATCCCGGTTGCGGTCGGACCTGAGGCAATGAAGCGGCGTCCCGTGCGCCCGAGCTCCGTCCATTTCACCAGCGATGCCGCGCCTCCCGTTTTTCCGGGATCGGTCGGTTGTGGCCGCTCGGGCTCGAACAAGGCATCGAATTCGCGGAAGGACGAATCGAGCGCGCGAAACGCCGTGCTGATCAGGAGATTGCTGGCAATCGACCAGAACAGCAGGCCTGCAATCAAGACGCCGAGGACATTGGCGACCTTTCGCGGAATGATGCGCTTCGTGCGGACAGCGAGGAACCGCGAGATGAGCGCAAACAGCCGCCCCAGCACCAGCAGCACCACGAACATGATCAGGGCGATGGCGCAGACCTTGAGCGGATGTGCGGTTTCGACCGGTGGCATCTTCATCACGGCGCGGATCGAGTTCTGCCATCCGGCTGCCCGCCACAGATAGACGATGACGACGATCAGGCAGCCGGCCGCGACCAGCGCATTCGCGCTGGATCTCAGCTGCGGCGAGGGCTCGGGCAGTTCGAGATAGTGCCATAGCCAGCGCCAGAGGTTTCCGGCGAGATAGCCGATCGCAAAACAAGCGCCGGCGAGGGCGCCTTGCGTGAGATAGCTCCGCGGGATCAGCGTCGGCGTCAGCGCGGCGGCGAAGAACAGGGCGCCGAGCATGAGGCCGACGCCGGACAGCGACAGCATTTGCCGCCGGATGAGCCACGCCAGTTTCTGGAAAGCACTCAGCGGCAATTATCACCTGCTGTTGTCTGAAAACCCGCTTTTCCGCGGCAGCAAAATCGTGAACTCCGTGAACGCACCGGGCTCCGTTGCGACGTCGATCGTGCCACCGTGCTGCTTCACCACGATGTCGTGGCTCATCGACAGTCCGAGGCCGGTGCCTTCGCCGGCCGGTTTGGTGGTGAAGAACGGATTGAACATCTTTGCCTTCACGTCATCGGGAATGCCGATGCCGTTGTCGCGGATACGGATCTCGATGGTGTCGCCGCGGTCGCGCGTCGTGGCGGTCACGATCGGCTCGTAGCCGGCGTCGGTCCCCGCCTTCCGCTTGGCCACCGCATAAAATCCGTTCGAGACCAGGTTCAGCAGCACCCGCGTGATCTCCTGCGGAAACAACTCGGCCGAGCCTGCCGCCGGATCAAGCTCGCGCTTGAGCGTCACGTCGAACTGCGGCGTCTCGGCGCGCGCGCCATGATAGGCGAGGTCGAGGCTATCCTCGACCAGCGCATTGATGTCGGCCAACCGATATTCGCCGCCGCCTTCGCGCGAATGCGTCAGCATGTTCTTGACGATGGAATCGGCGCGCTTGCCGTGCTGCACGACCTTTTGCAGATTGTCCTTCAGCATTCCGGTCAGCTCATCGACGTCGCTGCGGAGATCGTTTGCGAGCGGGGCGGGCGCAAGCACCTCGTTCAGCTCGTCCGTGAGCTCGGCGGAGAGCGCGGCGAAATTGTTGACGAAGTTGAGCGGGTTTTTGATCTCGTGCGCGATGCCGGCGGTGAGCTGGCCGAGCGAGGCCAGCTTCTCGGTCTGGATCAGCCGGTCCTGCGCCGCGCGCAAATCGTCGAGCGATTTCGCAAGCTCCCGCGTGCGGTCCTGCACTTCGTTGAACAGGCGCGTGTTCTCGATCGCGATCACGGCCTGGTCGGCAAAGGTCTTGAGCAGGCTGATCGCCTTGTCGGGGAAGGGGCCGGCCTCGGGCCTCGTCACGCCGATGGTGCCGATCGCAACGCCGTCGCGCAGCATCGGGATCACGAGGATGCTGCGATAGCCGCGCGTCCGCGCCAGCTCCCGCATCGCCTCGGTCAGGTCGGCCTCGTTCTGCATGTCGCTGCGGAAGGCGTACTCACCGCTGGTCGCCACCCGGCTGTGAATGCCTGGTGCCGACAGCGGCGCCGGGAACGTGCTGAGCAGCTCTGCATTGCCGGCCTCGTTGTCGGTGGTGAAGGCGGCCAGATGCAGCATGCCGTCGATGACGCGGGTGACGGTGGAGGAATGGCCACCGACCAGCGCCTTGGCGCTGTCGGAGATCGCCTGGAAAACCGGCGTGACGTCGGCGGGCGAGGCCGCGATCACCTTGAGGATATCGGCGGTCGCGGTCTGCCGTTCCAGCGCCTCCCTGGTGGCGTTGAACAGGCTGACATTCTTGACCGCGATCACGGCCTGGTCGGCAAAGATTTGCAACAGCCGCACGTGATGCTCGGCGAACGCGCCGGTCGTCCGCCGCGTGGCGACGATGACGCCTTTGGCCTCGCCCTCGCTCATCAGCGGCGTGAACAGCATGCTGCGAAAGCCGCGGGCGCGCGCGATGTCGCGTGCAGCCGGCTCCAGCTCGGTATCGGGCAACTGCGCCGATTGACCATTGGCCGTGAGTTGGTAGGCCGGAAACTGCGCGAACGGCACCGGGAACCATGCCTGCAGCACGCGATCGCCCTCGGGATCCCCCGGCGTGAAGGCCGCAAGATGTGCAGCGCCGTCGATATAGCGCAGCACGGCGGTGGAGAAGCCGCCGATCAGCCGGTTGGCATTGGCGGCGATGGCGTCGAACACCGGCTGCACGTCGGAGGGCGAAGCCGCCATTACTCTCAAGATGTCGGCCGTGGCGGTCTGGCGTTCCAGCGTCTCGCGCGTCTCGTTGAACAGCCGCGCGTTCTCGATCGCGATCACCGCCTGGTCGGCAAAAGTCTGGAGCAGCTGCACGAGGTCAGGCGCGAACGCGCCGGTCTCGGCGCGGGTGACGCTGATCATGCCGACCGCCGCGCCGCGGTTCATCAGCGGCATGAACAGTACGCTGCGGAAGCCGCGCAGCCGCGCCAGATCGCGATTCAACTCCGGCACGTCACTGGCTTCGCTGTCTGGAAACTGGATCGTCTCGCCGCCGCGAACCAGCCCAAAGGTCGGGAAATCCTCGATCCGCCGCGGGAACGACGCCTGCAGCCCTGCGTCGCCTTCCGGGCTCGTCGGCGTGAACGCCACGAGGTGCAGCTCATCGCCGATGAACTGGAGCACGGTAGCGGAGAAGCCGCCGAGCAGGCGTTTTGAGCTGGACGCGATCGCCGCAAAGACGGGCCGGGCATCGGAGGGAGAGGCGGCGATGGTGCGCAAGATCTCGGCGCTGGCGTTTTGCCGATCGCGCAGCCGCGCGTTCTCGACGGCTGCCGACTGCAATTGCCGCTTGAGCTCGTCGATCCCGGCGACATCGTTGGGAAGGGTGGTCATTCGCATTCCGGCTGAATGCCGCGCCATGCGCGGCACCATCCCGGATTATCACATCTCCTGCGGCCGGAGCCAGTGCCCGGAGTGTCACCTCTCCCCGCTGGGGAGAGGTGACACTCCGGCCGGCTCACGTCCCGGGCCGCGACACCTCGGTCTCCTTGCTGGTGATGAACTCCAGCAGCACGGGAATGCCATCCTGCGTCTTCTGGATGCCGCGCTTGATCGCGGGAATGATGTCCTCAGGCCTTGTCACCCGTTCCCCGTAGCCGCCGAAGGCGCGTGCCATCGCGGAATAGTCGCCGGAAATGTCGGTCGAGCGATATTTCTCCGTCGAGATCGGCATCACCTTCAGTTCGATCGCCATCGAGAAATTGTTGAGCAGGATCGACATGATCGGGATGCGTTCGCGCACTGCGGTCTCGAAATCCATGCCGGTAAAACCAATGGCCGCATCGCCCCAGACATTGATGCAGAGCTTGTCAGGCTTGGCGAGCTTGGCGCCCATCGCGAGGCCAAGGCCATAGCCAAGCTGCGTCGTCTTGCCCCAGCCGAGATAGGAGAGGGGTGTGACCGCCTTCCAGAACGGCGAGAGCTGGTCGCGTGGGCTGCCGGCGTCATGGGTGATGATGGTGTTGTCGATGTCGACGGTGTGTTGCAAGTCCCACAGCACGCGATAGGGGCTCAAGGGCGCATCGTTGCTGGTGAGTTTCGGCATCCATTTCGCCAGCCACTCCTTGTGCGAGGCCGCAATCTCGGCCGCGACCGCGGAAGCATCGCGATCCGCATTGACGGTCTTGCCGATCTCTTCCAGCAGCGCGTCGAGCACGAGACCGGCGTCGCCGACGAGGCCGATCTTGGCTTCGACATCCTTGTTGAGATGATTGGGATCAAGCGTGGAATGGATGATGGTCTTTCCCTTCGGCATTGCGATGCCAAAGCTGGTCTCGGTGAAGGAGCAGCCGATGCCGAAGATGACGTCGGCCTCGGCGAGAAACTTTGGCACCGCGCGCGGCACCGCAAGACCACCCGAGCCGAGCGAGAGCGGATGCGTCTCCGGAAATGACGATTTGCCGCCGAGGCTCGTGGTAACAGGAATGGCCAGCCGTTCCGCAAGCCGCTTCAATTGCGGCCATGCCTGCGCGTAATGCACGCCTTGGCCGGCATAGATCACCGGACGCTTGGCATTGACGAGCAGAGCGGCGGCTTCCTTCACGTGCACGGGGTCGGCGCCGTAGCGGGTCCGCAGCACCGGCGTGTAGTTCAGCGGTTCCGGCACCTCCTCGTTCCACATGTCGGCGGGAATTTCCACGATCACCGGCCCGCCGCGGCCGTTCTTCAACTTGGTGAAAGCGCGTCGAAAAATGTTGGTGACCTCGGCTGCGAGGATGATCGGCTCGGACGATTTCGAAAACGGCTTCATCGCCTCGCTGGAATTGAAGTTCGGCTCGATATGCGCAAGCCGTCGCTGATAGCCCATCGGCAGCACCAGCACGGGCACGGATTCGCCAAAGCACTGCGCGACGCCGCCCATCGCGTTCTCCGCGCCGGGCCCGTGCTGCATGCAGAACGCGCCGATCGTGCGCCCCGACGTAACCCGCGAGATCGCGTCCGCCATGTGCACCCCGACGCGCTCCTGCCGCACCATCACCGGGCGAATCTCGGCCTTCGCCGCGTGCTCGATCAGGTGATTGACGGGATAGCCGCAGAGGATCTCGATCCCCTCGCGCCGCATGATTTCCGCAATGGCGGTGCCGAGCTTCATGGCGTCTCTCTCCTCCGGCAGGGGCCGGTTGGTCCGGCCGATTGGACGAGAGAGGATCAGGAATTTGGGGGATGGTAAAGCTCCGCTTCGCACGCAGAGAGCAGCTATGCAGCGCGAGCGTGCACCCAGACGGGGAGCGGCCTATCCCACCAAGACCAGTGCGAGCAGGCCTGATCCCAGTAATGCAACGCCGGCCACGGTGACGGCCAGAAAGGCAAGCGATGTAAATTCTTCGTGCATGGTCGTTCAACCCGATTTCACCACGCCCCGATCATCACCAGAGTGGCGATGCTCAACAGCGAGCAACAGAGAATAATTGCTGGAGCGACGAAAGCCTGATGCGAACGCATTGTTGCCTCTCCGTACCAAAACGAGTTGCAACGATAGCCCGGCGATGTTTTGCTGTGACTTCGCGACAGCTGGAAAGCGGCTTCAATCTCAAGGTCGATTGTTTCGTCCCGCACGGCTGACGAAGTCTCTTCACGGCTCCGCGAGCGGAAAATTCAACGCTTTCGTGAGGTTGCATGGCGGACAAAACACACCATCGCTGAGCTAGATCAGCCATATGGTGCGCGCATCAGGCCGCCCGGACTTGCCAGCCGCCACAGGCGTTGGTCGGCCCGGCAGCGGCAAACGCACTATTTGCAGTTTTTGCAGATGGTCAATTTACGCCTCAGCGCCTCGTCTTCCTGATCGATCGATGACTGCGCGTCGAGGCCATTTGTATCCCGACTGGAGCCCTTCGCTGCGCGTGATTTCACGGGCGGCGCCATCTGACTCGGTGCGTCATTGTCGTCGGTACTGGCGCTGAAGCCATCATAATCGGCGGCTGGATTTGGCGGCGGAGGAGGTGCGCCAATCACAGGTGGCGAAGGCTCTCTGCCGGCCGCCGGCGGGGTTCTATCGTTTGTCACCACTGCCGGTTCTCCCTTGGGCCTGGCGTTCTTGGCGGCCGCATGCGGCGGCGTTGCATGGGGCGGGGCGAGAGAAACCGGCGGCGTGGCCGAATTCTGGCCTCTCGCGCTGTCCTGCGACCAGGCGCAGACAAAGAAGAGGCTGAGAGCCAGGAGCGTTGTGCGTCTCATCGGCATCCTTCAAATTGCCCTGGTCAATGATTGACAGCATGGCTCCTCGAGCCGCGCAGCGAAGAATATCAGCACCCACGTGACCGTCAAAGTTGACGGAAATGGGGTGCGAGCCTCCATCCGTGCCACGATCCCTTGTGTCGCCCGACGGGCAAAACACGCCAGCGCTGGGTCAATCGGCGGCCGTCAAACTATTCGTATTTACAGAAATTCTGTTTTGCCGTACAAGTCGAAATATCCCGCCCGCCACAAGGGCGTTTCGCGATCGTCACGAGACGGGGCTGGGATGCGGTGGCCGCGACGGCGTCGGCGCGGGAAGTTGGCTGCAGGGCGGGCAACCGTGAGCAGCGCTTCGCGTGGCACGACACGGCGCTGACAGCGTCTTCGCAGGGCTTTCACGGTGAGCGCACGCCAGCCGGGAAGGATGCATGCGAGGATGTGCGCGGACGGAGAAGTCGTGTGGTCCTGGCGCCCGGAGCCTGTGCGTCAAGTCCTGCGGTGATGTGGCGGCCCGATCGGGCACGCACATCAGTGATCTGCATGGCGACGGGGGCAATAGTGCATCGCTCCCCGGAGAGCACGTCATAAGCCGTTCCAACCATCCGCGCAGGGAAGGCCGGGATGCCTCCGGCTGCCCTGTTACCCGCTGTGCAGTGTAGCGCAATCTACTCATGGCATAGCGGTCGATGGGAGCCAGCCGGCTCCCGGCCTTCCCTGCGCCCTCTTTCAATGGAGGGTGAGGCGACCAAGCAAAGCTCGGGCGAAACAGGCCGCGAGAACGCGAAGGTATGTCTGCGAGGCCGTAGGATGGGTAGAGCACTTGCGAAACCCATCATGCTTCAACGCGGAAGAATCTTGATGGGTTTCGCTTCGCTCTACCCATCCTACGGCAGCACGAATGCCTCGTGCTCCGTCATTGCGAGCGAAAGCGAAGCAATCCAGAATCCCTCAGCGGAAGGACTCTGGGATTGCTTCGCGAGGCGTGACACGACGACGAAGTTACTTCGCGGCTGCGCTGATCGAGTTGAACTTGTTGCTGAGGAGGACGCTGCCCGTGTTGGTCACGACCGTGACGATGGCAAGCGCAATGCCGGCGGCGATCAGGCCATACTCGATCGCAGTGGCGCCATTTTCGTCGGCAAGAAAAGACCTGAGCAAAATCATCGCCAACTCCTCATCATCCGGTCCAATGTAGGCGCGCAGCGTTATCAAACTGGTAAAGTGATCGACGGGCATTTGCGCGCGTCAAATATACAAGGCTCGGCCGAACCCTGCCTGCCGTGTCTTAACGTATCAGCCGTTAAACGAAGGTTTCATTATCCAATTCAAATGAGCGGAAGCCGGCCCGCCTCAACTCGTGGTGGTGCGTCCCGGCGCGTCCTTGCGAGCGCGTCCCAGCACGGCCGCGAGACGGCCGACCAGATAGCCCACCACTTCCGGCTGCACGCGCGCTGCACCGTCGGCGATGCGCTCTTCCTCGGTCGTGTCACTCACGATCCCGATGTAGTTCTTTCTGGCGTTCTGCTGCGGCACGAAGGTGCGAACCCTGGCTCGATCGAGGGCCGGATCATGCTGCGCGTAAGGGAAATCGGAGGTTAATTTTGGCTCCCGTAGGAATACCCGGTGCGACACGATGACAATTTGGTGGCGAAATTGCCTCGGCCGCTTAAGGGATTGTTGAGGCTGTTCGTCAACCGATCGGCAAGCATGCCGATCGCGGCTTATCCCTACCGACCGCCCGCGTTCAACGCCCGCAGCATCCCAATGCGCGCGAACATCAGCCAACCGCCGCCGGTCTCCGCCGCGTTGATCAGCATCTCGATCGCGCTCTGCCAGCGCGGCTCCTGCTGCTCGGCTTCGGGCAACTCCATGATGAAGTCGGCGGCCTCTTGCAGCGTGCGCAGCTTGGCGCCGCCGCGCAAGCCGATCGGATCGTCGAACGGCGTCGACCAGGGCATGTCAGGCTGCCCGATCGGTGAGGGGAGACGTCACGGCGCGATCGCGGATGTGACGCTGTCAGCCGGCCTTCTTCGTCCGTGTGGTCGCGCGCACCGGCTTGTCGGCCTTCTTGGGGGCGGCCTCCTTGGCCGCGGCGTCCTTGCCGCCCTTGCCGGAGATCGGCAGCAGCATCTCGCGCTGGCCCTCGACGCATTTCTTCGGCTTCTTGGCCGTCTCCTTGGCGACCTTCGCTGCGGGGCCTGCGTCCTTCTCGCTCGCGAGGCTCTTCTTCAGCGCGTCCATCAAATTGATGACGTTGCCGCCGCTCTTCGGTGTGGACTTGACTGCCATCGGTGCGCCCGAACGCTTCTTGTTGATGAGATCGATCAGCGCGGTCTCGTAATGGTCTTCGAACAGCTCGGGCTCGAACGCGCCGGACTTCTTCTCGACGATATGCTTGGCGAGGTCGAGCATGTCCCTGGTCAGCTTGACGTCCTGGATGTCATCGAAATATTCGCTCTCGCTGCGCACCTCATAGGGGTAGCGCAGCAACGTGCCCATCAGCCCGCTCTCGAGCGGCTCGAGCGCGATGATGTGCTCGCGGTTGGTCAGCACCACGCGGCCGATCGCGACCTTGTCCATGCTGCGGATGGTCTCGCGGATCACCGCATAGGCGTCGTGGCCGACCTTGCCGTCCGGCACGAGATAATAGGGGCGGATCAGATAGCGGTTGTCGATGTCGGTCTTCGGCACGAACTCGTCGATCTCGATCGTATGGGTCGAGTCCAGCGCGATGTCGTCGAGCTCGTCCTTGGTGACCTCGATGTAGGTGTCGGTGTCGACCTTGTAGCCCTTGACGATGTCCTCGGAGGTCACCTCGTCACCAGTCTCGGCGTCGACCTTCAGATACTTGATCCGGTGGCCGGTCTTGCGGTTGATCTGGTTGAACGAGACCTTCTCGGTATCCGACGTGGCCGGATACAGCGCGACCGGGCAGGTCACGAGCGAGAGACGCAGAAAACCCTTCCAATTGGCGCGGGGGGCCATGGGCTACTCCAAACGCAACAGGGACAGACTTATGAGGATACCATCGGGGAACAGCGAATCATACACGGCTCAGTGCGGATTCTTGCAACTGCGTTAACCAGTCGCTGACCCTGCGGTTCTGCCCGATCCCTCGGCAAAACGCCGGAACATCAAATCGGATCAGGCGTTGGCTCAGGACAAATGGCCGTGATGAGGTCGCGGTCATCGGAGGCGACATCCAGGGATTGAGGTCACCATGGCAACCACGCGCGAGGACCGTCAGATCGTCGAAACTGCGACCGAGGCACGCCAGGGCGAACCTGGCCCGTCGGTGGCCGCGCTGCTCGCCATCTCGACCGGGCTTGCGATCCTGATTCTTGCCGTCATCTGGTTCGTGTTCTTCCGGACCTGACGGTTAAATCTACGGGAAGGCCGGGCTTCCGACTCACCCGCTAACGCGGCACATTGCGCCCGCCATGCTACAGGCCTCGTCCGGTGGCATGGCGGGCGCAGTCGCGTCGGGGGCGAACACATCGTATATGACCAAAAAGTAACGCGACCGGTTCCCCGCGTTCATATTCAGTTCACGCCGGAATTGCTCATCTGTTGCGGTGTTCATGCGGCCTATTTCTGGAGAGAAGCGTGCGCCTGCTCGTTGTTGAGGACGACCCCGATCTCAATCGCCAGCTCACCAAGGCGCTGACGGACGCCGGCTATGTCGTCGACCGCGCCTTCGACGGAGAGGAGGGGCACTATCTCGGCGACAACGAGCCGTATGACGCCGTGGTGCTCGATATCGGTCTGCCGAAGAAGGACGGCATCTCGGTGTTGGAGGCCTGGCGCCGCAACGGCCGCACCATGCCGGTCTTGATCCTCACTGCGCGCGACCGCTGGAGCGACAAGGTCCAGGGTTTTGACGCCGGCGCCGACGATTACGTCGCCAAGCCGTTCCATCTGGAGGAGGTGCTGGCGCGGATCCGCGCGCTGCTGCGCCGCTCGACCGGCCATGCCCAGAGCGAACTCAGCTGCGGCCCGGTCACGCTCGACACCCGCACCGGCCGGGTCAGCGTCTCCGGCAATCCGGTCAAGATGACCTCGCACGAATATCGGCTTCTGGCCTACCTGATGCACCATTCGGGGCGCGTCGTGTCGCGCACCGAGCTGGTCGAGCATCTCTACGACCAGGATTTTGACCGGGACTCCAATACGATCGAGGTCTTCGTCGGCCGCATCCGCAAGAAGCTCGACGTCGACATCATCCAGACCGTCCGCGGCCTCGGCTATCTCCTGACCCCGCCGGCCCCGGGCGCCTGAGGGGTCCTTCGAAGCATCTTGGCTTGACGGGCGGCCCGACACGGGCCTTGGTCCGGTCATGACCGCCGACGCCATGCCGCCACCTCGCGCCTCCGGGATCATTCCGATGCCCGCCAGCTCGCTTGCCAACCGACTGTTCCTGTCGGCGACCGCCTGGCTCGTGGTGATCCTGGCCATCACGGGTGTCGTGCTGTCGTCGGTCTACAAGAACGCGAGCGAACGCGCCTTCGATCGCCGGCTCAACCTCTATCTCCGCACCCTGATCGCCGAGGTCGCGACCCCCGACGAGCCGCCGGACCGTCAGTTCCAGTCGCTCGGCGAGCCCCTGTTCGAGCTGCCGCTGTCCGGCTGGTACTGGCAGATCACGCGCACCGACACGGAGAAGCCGGAGGTACGGTCCTCGCGCTCGCTCTGGGACAAGAAGCTGCCGAAGCTGGAAGACCGGGGCACCGAGCTCACCGCAGCCGGCATTCGCCTCGCTTATGTTGACGGGCCGGAAGGGCAGAATTTGCGCATGGTCGAGCGCCCCGTCGATCTCGGCGCCGACGGCAAATATCTGGTCAGCGTCGCCGGCGACGACACCGAGATTTTCGACGAGACGCGGAGCTTTGATTACTATCTCGGCGGCACCTTCACTGCGCTCGGTGTCGTGCTGCTGCTGACCACCGTGTTCCAGGTCCGCTTCGGCCTCGCGCCGCTCAAGCGCATCTCGGAATCGATCGCCGACATCCGATCGGGGCGGGCGGAGCGGCTCGAGGGCGAATTCCCGGTCGAGATCGCGCCGCTGGCACGCGAGACCAACGCGCTGATCGACGCCAATCGCGAGATCGTGGAGCGGGCGCGCACCCATGTCGGCAATCTCGCCCACGCGATCAAGACGCCACTGTCGGTGATCGTCAACGAGGCCGGTTCGCACGCCGCCGATCCGTTCGCGGCCAAGGTGATGGAGCAGGCGGACGTGATGCGTAACCAGCTCGCCCATCATCTGGAACGCGCCCGCATGGCGGCCAGGGTCTCGGTCGTCGGCACCGTGACGGAGGTTGCGCCCGCCATCGAAGCGTTGCGGCGAACCATGGAGAAGATCCACCGCGGCCGCGGCATTGCCGTCGAGGCCAAGGCCGATCCGTCGGCGAAATTCCGCGGCGAGCGGCAGGATCTGGAGGAGATGGTCGGCAACCTCGTCGACAATGCCTGCAAATGGGCGGCGTCGCGCGTCTTCATCGAAGTGTTGGTGGAGGCACCGACCCAGGCCGGCGCAGGCCCCAGGCTGCGGCTCATCGTCGATGACGACGGGCGCGGCCTGTCGGAGGCCGAGCGCGCCCAGGTCTCCCGGCGCGGCCAGCGGCTCGATGAGTCCAAGCCGGGCTCGGGGCTCGGCCTGTCGATCGTGACCGACCTCGCCGCGCTCTATGGCGGGAGCCTTTCGCTCGGCAGCGCACCGATCGGAGGCCTGCGGGCCGAGCTGGTGTTGCCGGGAATATAATCCTCTGATCCTGCACGATTATTTGGGCTTGCGGGTCAAACCGGCGGTATTCGGAGCGACTTCCTCAACGGCTTCTTAAGGCGCGCCCACCTATGATCGTGGGAGGACGCATCCTACGTCCACCATTTTACCGTGCATCACCCGGGCGCATGAGCCAGACATCGATCGAGCGGCTGAGGGAATATCTCGCGCAGCTCCCGCCGCAGGCGCAGGCGCTGCTGATGCGGGAGTTCGAGCGCGCGCTCGAGCGCGGCCAGGACACCGCGGTGGCAACCCTCGTGCTCGAGCAGCTGCGCAAGATCGTGCGCAAGACCGAGGCCGACGAAGCCCCGCCGCCGCGCACCGACGACCTGTCGCGGTTGCTGTTCCAGGTGCTGGAACCGTTCCTGGTCGAGGCCGGTGCCCCAACCAGGGTCGGACAGATCCGCCGCTCCTCGCTACATCCGATCTGGCAATGGCTCGGCCGCGATGGCGCCCCGAACAAGATCAACGAATTCGAGGTGTCGCTGGCGCGCATGCCGACTGCAGATAGTGTGGGGCAGGTCGAGGCGCTGGCGCTGAAGCTTCAGGTCGTAGCCGCGGACGCCATCTTCGAGCTGACGGGGCCAGGCGGCGGCGACAAGTCGCGTGCGCTCGCCCGCGTCGGTCCCCCCAGCGTGATCGAGGACCTCTATTCGATCGGCGCGGTGCTCGGGGTTCGCGAGGCCATCGGCACGCTCAATGAAAAGCTGCCGCGCTTCCTGCGCGCGTTCGGCGATCCCCAGATCGCCTCGGTGACCGCTGCGCTCAACATTCCCGTGCTCCAGACCCCGCAAATGCTGCCATTTGCACTGTCGGTGGTGGTCCAGCGCATGACCGCGCCGTGGCAGATCATTCGCCTCGCCATCAAGATTGCCGCATCCGACGACGAGATCCGCGTCGCGGCAACGCCTTATGGCGTTGCCGTCACGATAGCCCTGCACGACCTGGCCCGCGTAGCCGCCAATCTGCGCATGGACATCAAGCGCGGCCATTTCGAGACCGTCGCCGACAATCTCAAGGCGCTGCATGACGGCGCCCGTGGCCTGCGCACCGAGCTCGACCTGCGCAACGATTCCGCCTGGGGCAAGCAGCTGACCTCGATCCGGGCCGACATCTCGAACGCGCTGCAGTCCGAGATCGACAGCGTTCCCGGCCGCGTCCGCCGCATCCTGCGCCAGCGCCCCGAGAAGGACATTCCGCCGGGCGCGCGGATCGACAGCACCGAAGTCGAGGAAACCGTGGCGCTGATCGATTTCGTCGCAACCTGCCGCAATTATGCCAGCGAGCTCGCGATCAACGAGGTGACGCTGCGTACCTATTCCGACCTCCAGCAATATGTGGAGCGGTCGACCGAGCAGCTGGTGCAGTCGCTGCGCGCCGCCGATCACAAGGTCCGCACCTACCGGCAGCAGCAGGTGCAGGCCGCGATCCGCTTCTGCCAGGTGCTGTTTGGCGACGATTATGCCTCGCTGATGAGCCGCGCCGCAGAGAATGCGGCGACGGGCGAGCGCAAATCGACCCGGGCAAGCTGATCCAAGCGCATCTTTTCGTGATCACAATTTGAGGTTGACGCTGCCGGTTGTGGGCCCTACGGTCCCCGTGCAAGCTTCTGGAATTTCTATTTGTGGGCGCATGAAACCCGTTATCAGCTCCATCGAAATTGAAAACCGCGTCATTGTTGCCAAATATCAAAGGCTAATGGTCGGCGCGAAGATGGTCCTGGTCGAAAAGGCAAGCGGTCGGCAACTGCCTGAGACCGTCACCAGGGTTGCATCGCCCGTTCCCGTCGGGGCGTTGCGGATCAGATTGCCTGAGGCAATCGAGCCGGGAACATACTTCCTGAAGGCCTTCAACGGGCATGGCGAGGATGCGGCTCAAAGCGTGGACTTCGAGATCGGCTAAGCCGTTGGATTTTCACCATTTCGGGACTATGTGCGCTCGCGCCAAATTGACAATTGTCAATTGCCGCATCATCCGGCCGTGGTGTAAAGCCACCTACAGGCGCGGCTCGCGCGCCGCCGGAAGCTTGCCAGATGACGCTATGGTTCGTGTTCGCGCTGATGACGGTCGCGGCGATATTCGCCGTGCTCTGGCCGCTCGGCCGTGGCGCGAGTCCTGACAATCAAGGCAGCGAGGTTGCGGTCTACAAGGATCAACTGGCCGAGATCGAGCGTGATCTCGCGGCAGGACTGATCGCCGCACCGGAGGCCGAGGCGGCGCGCGTCGAGATCAGCCGCAGGCTCCTCGCCGCCGCCGGCAGCGAGTCTGCGCTTTCGCCGACATCCAGTCTGAAATGGCGTCGCGCGGCTGCCGCGCTGGCGCTGGTCGGCCTGCCCCTGGTGGCGGCCGCGATCTACGTTCCGCTCGGCTCGCCGGCGCTTCACGACTTTCCGCTGGCGCAGCGGGAGCGCGGAGCGGGGCAGGGCATGGCGCAGTCGCTGGAGAACCTCGTGGTGCAGGTCCAGCAACATCTGGAAAAAAATCCGACCGACGGCCGCGGCTGGAATGTGCTCGCGCCGGTGCTGGAGCGGCTTGGCCGCTTCGACGAGGCCGTGCGCGCCTATCGCAACTCGATCACCTATAACGGCGAAAGCGCGGAGCGCCGCTCCGATCTCGGCGAGGCGATCACGGCTGCCGCCAGCGGCGTGGTGACGGCGGAAGCCAAAACCGAGCTCGAGCGCGCGCATGCGCTCAACGCCGACGATCCCAAGGCAAACTACTTCCTCGGGCTCGCCGCCGAGCAGGACGGCCGCAAGGATGATGCGGCCAATATCTGGCGCGCGCTGCTGGCGAAAGCACCGGCGGATGCGCCGTGGCGGCCTCTGGTGCAGACCTCGCTCGCGAGGGTCGGCGGTGGCGGCGTGACGATGCCGGCGCTGTCCGACGAGACCATCGCAGCGTCCAAGGAGATGAACGACGGCGATCGCAACGCGATGATCCGCAGCATGGTCGAACGTCTCGCCACGCGCCTCAAGCAGAACGGCGACGATGTCGAGGGTTGGCTGCGTCTGGTGCGCGCCTATCTGGTGATGGGCGATCGCGACAAGGCGCTGGGCGCCTCGACCGACGCCCGCCAGGCGGTCGCCAAAAATTCCGAGCGGCTGCGCCAGCTCAACGAAGGCCTCAAGACTCTCGGACTCGACGGATGACAGTCGCAGCACGAGACGAGCGGAGAACGGATACGCCATGACGCGCAAGCAGCGACGTATGACCATCATCGGCGGCTCGCTCGCCGTGCTCGCGCTCGCAGCCGCGCTGGTGCTCAATGCCTTGCGCGACTCCATCGTGTTCTTCTCGACGCCGACCATGGTGGCCGAAAAGCACGTCCAGCCCGGCAAGCGTTTTCGCCTCGGCGGCCTGGTGCAGCCGGGCTCGCTCCAGCGCGGCGACAATCTCGCGGTGACGTTTGAAGTGGCCGACGGCGGTGCCAAGTTGCCCGTCGCCTACAAGGGCATCCTGCCCGATCTCTTCCGTGAAGGGCAGGGCGTCGTCGCCGAAGGCGCGCTCGATGCCAACGGTGTGTTCAAGGCCGACACCGTGCTCGCCAAGCACGACGAGACCTACATGCCCAAGGATGTTGCCGATGCCCTGAAGAAGCAGGGGCACTGGAAGGACGATTACGGCGCCAAAGCTTCTGGTGACACCAAGCCTTCTGGTAACCCCAAGCCTTCTAGTGACGCAAAGCCTTCGGCGACAACGGCGCAGGGCAATTCGCAGGGAGCGGTGCGGTGATCGCGGAAGCCGGACATTACGCGCTGGTGCTGGCGCTCGCGCTGGCGCTGATCCAG
Source organism: Bradyrhizobium sp. WSM3983 (assembly GCF_000473045.1). Classification (GTDB taxonomy): domain Bacteria; phylum Pseudomonadota; class Alphaproteobacteria; order Rhizobiales; family Xanthobacteraceae; genus Bradyrhizobium. The sequence goes on from NZ_AXAY01000007.1 coordinate 51,708, forward strand.
TCCTTCGTGCCGATGATCGGCGCGCGCTTGCGCGATCCCGCGCTGATGAACGTGGCGCGCTCCACCGCGCTGGCCCAGCTCCTGTTCGTCGGCGCGTCGTTCATCGCGCTGGTGACGTTGCACGTGAACTCGGATTTCTCGGTCGCCAATGTCTACGAGAACTCCCACTCCATGAAGCCGTTGATCTACAAGATCACCGGGGTGTGGGGAAACCATGAAGGCTCGATGCTGCTGTGGGTGTCGATCCTGGCACTGTTCGGCGGTCTCGTTGCCGCCTTCGGCAACAATCTGCCGCTGTCGCTGCGCGCGCATGTGCTCGCGGTTCAGGCCTGGATTGCGAGCGCCTTCTATCTCTTCATCCTGATCACCTCGAACCCATTCCTGCGCATCGTCAATCCGCCGATCGAGGGCCGCGATCTCAATCCGGTGCTTCAGGACATCGGTCTCGCCGTGCATCCGCCGATGCTCTATCTCGGCTATGTCGGCTTCTCGATCTCGTTCTCGTTCGCGATCGCGGCGCTGATCGAGGGGCGGATCGATGCAGCCTGGGCGCGCTGGGTGCGGCCGTGGACGCTGGTCGCCTGGATCTTCCTGACGCTCGGGATCGCGATGGGCTCCTACTGGGCCTATTACGAGCTCGGCTGGGGCGGCTGGTGGTTCTGGGACCCGGTCGAGAACGCCTCGCTGATGCCGTGGCTCGCCGGCACGGCGCTGCTGCATTCGGCGCTGGTGATGGAGAAGCGCAACGCGCTGAAGGTCTGGACCATCCTTCTTTCGATCCTGACCTTCTCGCTGTCGCTGCTCGGCACTTTCCTGGTGCGCTCGGGTGTCATCACCTCCGTGCACACCTTCGCCAACGATCCGACCCGCGGCGTGTTCATTCTCCTGATCCTCTGCCTGTTCATCGGCGGCAGCCTGTTGCTGTTCGCGGGACGCGCGACCTCGTTGAAGCAGGGTGGCCTGTTCGCGCCGATCTCGCGCGAGGGCGCTCTGGTGCTGAACAATTTGCTGCTGACGGTGGCCTGCGCGGTCGTGCTGTTCGGAACGCTCTATCCGCTGGCGATGGAAGTGCTGGCCGATTTCAAAATGTCGGTCGGGGCGCCGTTCTACAATCTCACCTTCGCCCCGCTGTTCGCATTGCTGCTGCTCGCGGTACCGTTCGGGCCCATGCTGGCGTGGAAACGAGGCGACCTGCTCGGCGTCACTCAGCGTCTGCTCGCGGCGGGCGTCGCCGGCCTCGTCTTGATCGCCATTGTTTGGGCCTGGACGCGTGGCGGCAGCGCGCTGGCGCCGTTGGCAATCGGGCTTGGCGTCTTCGTCATCGCCGGCGCCGTGACCGATCTGGCCGAACGAACCGGCCTGTTCCGCCTGCCGCTCGCGACGACGCTGCACCGCGCCCGCGGTTTGCCGCGCTCGGCCTGGGGCGCCGCGTTTGCGCATGCCGGTCTCGGCGTTGCCCTTATCGGCATTGTCTGCGAGACCACCTGGAACAGCGAATATATCGCGACCATGAAGCCCAACGACGTTGCGCAGGTCGCCGGATATGATCTGAAGCTCGACGGTCTGCTCGAGCGGCAGGGGCCGAACTACCGCGAGATGATTGCCCAGTTCAACGTCAGTGGGGGCGGCGAAGCGCTCAGCGTCATGACGCCGTCGAAGCGCAGCTTCACCACGCGCGGCTCCTCCACCACCGAGGCTGCGCTGCTGACCCGCGGCGCGAGTCAGCTCTACATCTCGCTCGGCGATGTTACCGCCGAAGGCGCGATCGCCGTGCGCATCTATCACAAGCCGTTGGTGCTCATGATCTGGTGGGGCCCTGTGCTGATGGCGTTCGGCGGCGTGCTGTCGCTGTCCGACCGGCGCCTGCGGGTCGGTGCGCCGAAGCCGGCGCGGACCAAGCAACGCCTGCAACCTGCGGAGTGACGCGATGCGCCGGAGAATGTCCGCGATCGTCGCGCTGGTGCTGCTGGCCATGCCGGCGGTGCATGCCGTGCAGCCCGACGAGATCATGTCGGATCCCGCGAGGGAGGCGCGCGCGCGCGACCTGTCGCGCGAGCTGCGCTGCATGGTCTGCCAGAACCAGTCGATCGACGATTCCGATGCCCCACTCGCGCGCGATCTGCGGCTTCTCGTGCGCGAGCGGATCGCGGCCGGCGACAGCAACTCTCAGGTGCTCGACTTCCTGGTCGCGCGCTACGGCGAGTTCGTGCTGCTGAAGCCGCGCTTCGAACGGCAGACCATGCTGCTGTGGCTGCTCGCGCCGCTGCTGCTGGCCGGCGGTGGCTTTGCGCTGTGGCGGCAAAACCGACGCCGCGCGCAGGTCGGTGCAGATGTACCGCTGCCGCCGCTCACGCCCGACGAACAGACGCGGCTCGCCGCGTTGATGTCAGACGATGCGACATCTCGCTAGAGCCGCGCGGCGCCTGTCGCCGGAACCTTGTTAAGTTCCTGTACGATTGCGACTTTTGGCCTGCGTTAAACTGCCGCATCGCGGAGCATCCTTCATTACAAAAGTTTAACCCCGCAGCCAGCGCGCGGTAAGGCGCAAGTCCCCATGTTCAGGTTCGCAAGGTGCCGCCATCTGGCACCAAATGGATTTCAAGGCCCTGGAGACCTCTGCATGACCGACCGTCCCGATCTCACGAACCTTCCGTCCTACCGGCAACCGCGCCGGTCGGTATTTTCCGCCCGCAGGATCGCACTGATGGCCTCGGTCGTCGCCGGTCTCGGCATCGCCGTCCACGGCTTCAGCCCGTCGACGTCGCCCGCCAACCTGTTCTCCAGCCCGGCGCACGCGCAGGTCAACAACGAGGTCAAGAAGGTCGAACGTCCGATCGGCTTCGCCGACATCGTCGAGCGGGTGAAGCCCTCGGTGATCTCGGTGAAGGTCAACATCAAGGAGAAGACCGCGAGCAACGACGACGGCGATGATTCCGCCTCGCCGTTCCAGCCGGGCTCGCCGATGGAGCGTTTCTTCCGCCGCTTCGGCGGCCCGGATGGCATCCCGGGCCTGAAGGGCGGTCGTGGCCGCGTGGTTCAGGGCCAGGGCTCCGGCTTCTTCATCTCGGCTGACGGCTTTGCCGTGACCAACAACCACGTGGTCGACAGCGCCGACAAGGTCGAGGTCACCACCGACGACGGCAAGACCTACACCGCCAAGGTGATCGGCACCGACCAGCGCACCGATCTCGCTCTGATCAAGGTCGAGGGTGGTTCGAACTTCCCGTTTGCCAAGCTTGCCGACGGCAAGCCGCGGATCGGCGACTGGGTGCTCGCGGTCGGCAACCCCTTTGGTCTCGGCGGCACCGTGACCGCGGGCATCGTCTCGGCCAGCGGTCGGGACATTGGCAACGGCCCGTATGACGATTTCATCCAGATCGACGCGCCAGTGAACAAGGGCAATTCCGGCGGTCCGGCCTTCAACACCGACGGCGAGGTGATGGGCGTCAACACCGCGATCTATTCGCCCTCCGGCGGTAGCGTCGGCATCGCGTTCTCGATCCCCGCCAACACCGTGAAGAGCGTGGTCGCCCAGCTCAAGGACAAGGGTTCGGTCAGCCGCGGCTGGATCGGCGTGCAGATCCAGCCGGTGACATCAGACATCGCCGACAGCCTCGGCATGAAGAAGGCCGAAGGCGCGCTGGTGGCGGAGCCCCAGGCGAACGGTCCGGCCGCCAAGGCCGGCATCGAGTCCGGCGACGTCATCACGTCGGTCAACGGCGAATCCGTCAGGGATGCCCGCGAACTCGCCCGCACCATCGGCGGCATGGCGCCCGGCGCCACCGTGAAGCTCAACGTGCTGCACAAGGGCCAGGACAAGGTCGTGAACCTGACCCTCGGCCAGCTCCCGAACACGGTCGAGGCCAAGGCCGACGTCGATAACGACAGCGGCAAGGGCGCCAGCAAGGGCACCGACGTGCCGAAGCTCGGCATGACGGTTGCGCCCGCCAACTCCGTGGCCGGCGCCGGCAAGGACGGCGTCGTGGTCACTGAGGTCGATCCGAAGAGCGCCGCGGCCGAGCGCGGCTTCAAGGAAGGCGATGTGATTCTCGAAGTCGGCGGCAAGAGCGTGAGCACCGCTGGCGACGTCCGCGACGCCATCAACACGGCGCGGACCGACAACAAGAACAGCGTCCTGATGCGGGTGAAGAGCGGCGGTCAGTCGCGCTTCGTCGCAGTGCCCATCGCCAAGGGCTGACAAGGGCCAGGCCTCAGGAGGCTTACGAGATGAAGTGTGTCGCCGGCATCAGTCGCCCCCGCCGTCGGCACTCTTCCGGGGAGCAGCGCAACGCTTGCTCCCCATTCCTACCTTCCGGTGGAATACGCCCCCCTCCGTCGGAAGGCCTAGGGCGGTGAGGTCCCCCCAGCTTCACCGCCCGCCTTTTTGCCTACCCAAGTCTCGTTCGCTTGGCTTGCATGCGATCGCCGCTCGCGCCATGTTTTAGAGAAGGTTGACCTCCTTGACCGCCGCCGAACGCACGATGCGCCTCCTCATCATCGAAGACGACCGCGAATCCGCCGACTATCTCGTGAAGGCGTTTCGCGAGGTCGGACACATTGCCGACCTGGCCGGTGACGGCGAGGAGGGCCTCGCCATGGCCGAGAACGGCGATTACGACGTGCTGGTGGTCGACCGTATGCTGCCCAAGCGCGACGGGCTGTCGCTGATCGGCTCGTTGCGCGACAAGGGCGACTCGACGCCGGTGCTGATTCTTTCCGCGCTCGGGCAGGTCGATGACCGCATCAAGGGCCTGCGCGCCGGCGGCGACGACTATCTGCCAAAGCCGTATTCCTTCGCCGAGCTGCTCGCCCGCGTCGAGGTGCTGTCGCGCCGTCGCGGTGGCCCGGCTGAAGATACGCTCTATCGCGTGGGCGACCTCGAGCTCGACCGGCTCTCCCACCGCGTTGCCCGCGGCAAGGATGAGCTGACGCTGCAGCCGCGCGAATTCCGCCTGCTCGAATATTTGATGAAGCACGCCGGCCAGGTGGTGACGCGCACGATGCTGCTGGAGAACGTCTGGGACTATCATTTCGATCCGCAGACCAACGTGATCGACGTGCACATTTCGCGGCTGCGCTCCAAGATCGACAAGGGATTCGAGCGGCCGCTGCTGCACACGATCCGCGGCGCTGGGTACATGATCCGTGACGGCATTCGGTAAACTCGTCCGCACCACGGCATTCCGGCTGACGCTGGTCTACCTGTTCCTGTTTGCGATTTTCGCGGCCTCGCTGCTCGGCTATTTCGCCTGGAACACGCGGCGTTTGATCACCGAAGAGATCACGCAGACGGTGAATGCCGAGACCTCGGAGATCAACGAGATCTACGGCCGCCGCGGCCTGTTCGGCCTCGTGCGCTCGATCGGGTATCGGGCGCTGCGGCCGGGCGCCAATCTCTACCTCGTGACCACGCCGACCGGGCAGGCGGTCGCCGGCAATGTCGGCTCGCTGGCGCCGGGCGTGATGGCGACGCGCGGCTGGTCGGAGACCGCCTACCGGCGCATCGAGGACGCGGATGACCGCGACCATCGCGCGCTGGTGCGCGTCACCGAACTCGAGAACGGTTTCCGCCTCCTGATCGGCCGCGACCTCGCCGAGCGGCGGCGCTTGTTCAGTATCGTCGCCAAGGCCGCGCAATGGTCGATCCTGATCGTGGTGGTGCTCGGCCTCGGTGGCGGCGTCTTCGTCGCGCGCAGGGTGCTGACGCGCATCGATGCCATGACCGGCACGGCCCAGCGCATCATGACCGGCGATCTCAGCGGGCGCCTGCCGGTGGGACGCAGCGGCGACGAGCTCGACCGCCTCGCCGAAAACCTCAACGCCATGCTGGAGCGGATCGAGGCGCTGATGGAGGGGCTCAAGGAAGTCTCCGACAACATCGCCCACGATCTCAAGACGCCGCTGACGCGTTTGCGTAACCGCGCCGAGGAGGCGCTGGCGAAGTCGGGTTGCGAGGCCGACTATCGTGCCGCGCTGGAACGGACTATCGAGGAATCCGACGGGCTGATCCGCACCTTCAACGCGCTGCTGATGATCGCGCGCGCGGAGTCCGGCCAGGCGCGCGGCAACATGGATGATTTCGACGCGGCCGATGTCGCCAACGGCATTCAGGAGCTCTACGAGCCGCTGGCCGAAGACGACGGCATGTCGTTGAAGGTGAAGACCCAGACGGCGCCCATTCACGGCAATCGCGAATTGATCAGCCAGGCGCTCGCCAATCTCGTCGAGAACGCGATCAAATACGGCAAGCCGGCCGCGCAGTCGGCGGGAACCGTGGTCAGCATGGACGCCCGTCAGATCACGATCGAGGCAAAGCGCGAAGGCGACCAGGTGCTGCTCAGCGTCACCGATCGCGGCCCCGGAATCCCCGAGGCCGATCGCAAGCACGTTGTGGAGCGATTCGTCCGGCTGGAGGCGAGCCGCACCATGCCGGGCTCCGGCCTCGGCCTCAGCCTCGCGTCTGCCGTTGCCACATTGCATGGTGGCGAATTGCGGCTGGGTGATGCCCAGCCCGGTCTCGTCGCCACGCTGCTGCTGCCTGCACGCGCCGGGGCCGGCGACAGGGTTGCTCCTCCAATACCGGATGTGTCACAGAAGGTGGCATGAACCACTCCGCGCCGGGAAACGCGGACAAGCATGGTGAGAGCCTGGCCGCGCGCTTCGCGGAGGCTTCCCATATTGCCGCTTCCACCACCGACGAACGACGTTTTGACAACTGGCTGGCCGAGCTCGAGCCGGCACAGTCGGCTCGTCTGGAAGCCTTGCTGGTCCATCCTTTCGCCCGAAACATTCTCGCCGGGATCGCGGAATTCTCGCCTTATTTGTTCGATCTGGTGCGCACCGATCCGCTGCGCCTGATCCGGTTGCTCGAATGCGAACCGGATGCGCATCTCACTGCGCTGATCGCGGAGGCGAGGGGCGCGGTGCTCGCCGCGCCCGACGAGGCGGAGGTGATGCGACTGCTTCGCCGCATGAAGGCGGAGGCGGCGCTCCTGATCGCGCTGTGCGACATCGGCGGGGTCTGGCCGGTGATGCGGGTGACAGCCGCGCTGACCGACCTCGCGGTGTCCTCGGTGCAGGCGGCGCTGCAGTACCTACTGCGGCAGGAAGCCGCACGTGGAAAAATCCTTCCAGCCGATCCCGAGGCGCCTGAGGAAGGCTCCGGCCTGATCGTGCTCGCCATGGGCAAGATGGGCGCGGGCGAACTGAACTATTCCAGCGACATCGATCTGATCGTGTTCTTCGATCCCGATGCCACGACCCTCGCCCGCGACATCGAGCCGCAGCCGTTCTTCGTCGGGGTGACGCAAGGCATGGCGCGCATCCTTCAGCAGCGCACCTATGACGGGTACGTCTTCCGCGTCGACCTGCGGCTGCGTCCCGACCCGTCCTCGACGCAGGTGGCGATCTCGCGGGACGCCGCGCTGCATTACTACGAGCGGGAAGGCCGCACCTGGGAGCGCGCCGCGATGATCAAGGCACGTGCCTGCGCCGGCGACGCCAGGGCAGGCGAGGCGCTGCTGGCTGAAATCGCTCCCTTCGTCTGGCGCAAGCACCTCGACTTCGCCGCGCTTGCCGACGTCCACGACATGAAGCGGCAAATGCAGACCTATCGCGGCCAGAGTGAGATCTCGGTCGAGGGCCACAACGTCAAGGTTGGCCGTGGCGGCATCCGCGAGATCGAATTCTTCGCTCAGACGCAGCAATTGATCGCTGGTGGCCGCCACCCCGAATTGCGGGTGCGGCCGACGCTCGCAGCGCTCAACATCCTTGCTTCCAGCAACTGGATCACCTCCGCTGCCCGCGACGAGCTGACTACGGCGTATGAATTCCTGCGCCGGGTCGAGCACCGTCTCCAGATGATCGCCGACGAGCAGACCCATGCGCTGCCCGAAGACAAGGAGGCGGTCGAACGCTTCGCCTGGTTCTTCGGTTATGACAGCCGCGAGACCTTCGCGCGCGACCTGCTGCGCCAGCTCGAGATCGTGCAGGGCCACTACGAAAAACTGTTCGAAGGCGATGATCCGACCGGCACGGCAAGCCTGCCCGCGCTCGACTATAGTGCGGGTCCCGACGATCCACGCCTGCTCCAACACCTGACGACGCTCGGCTTCAAGAAGCCCGCCGCCGTGGCGCAGACCGTCCGCGACTGGCTCACCGGAGACTACCGCGTCTTCCGCAACGATCAGACGCGAAACGCCTTCGTCGAGTTCGTGCCGGCCCTCATCGACGGCCTCGCGCATGCCGAGGGACCGGACCGTGCCGTCGTCGCGTTCGACCAATTCCTCCAGGCGCTCCAGCGTGGCGGCCGGCTGATCACGCTGCTCGGCCAGAACCGCGATCTCGTTGCGCTCGTTGCGCTCGTGCTGGGCGCTGCGCCCCGGCTAGGCGAGATGCTGGCGCGGCAGCCGCAGCTGATGGACGGCCTGATCGATCCACGCTTCTTCGGCGCGATGCCGGACAAGCAGGAATTATCGACGCGGCTTGCAGCTACGGTGCAGGACGCGGGCTCCTACGAGGAGTTTCTGGACCGCCTGCGCCTGTTCGGGCAGGAGAGCCTGTTCCTGATCGGCACCCGCATCCTCTCCGGCACCGTCTCGGCGCAGCAGGCGAGCACGGCCTTTGCCGACGTGGCTGAAGGCATCGTCCACACCGTTCACGGCCTCGTCGCCGATCGCTTCGCCGACCAGCACGGTAGGATCAAGGGGCAGGAGACTGCCATCATCGCGATGGGCCGGCTCGGCAGCCGCGAGATGACGGCGTCCTCGGATCTCGATCTGATCCTGCTCTATGATTTCGACAGCGACAACCCGGACTCCGACGGCCAGAAGTCACTCCAGGGCGCCCATTACTTTGCCCGCTTCACCCAGCGCCTGATCAGCGCCTTCACGACCCGCACCAATTATGGCGTGCTCTACGAGATCGATATGCGGCTGCGTCCTTCGGGACGGGCCGGTCCGGTGGCATCGAGCCTCGTCTCCTTTGCGGACTATCAGGCCAACGAGGCCTGGACCTGGGAGCACATGGCGTTGACGCGCGCGCGCGTGGTGTCGGCGTCGCCCGAATTCACCGCGCGGATCGAGCAGATCATCCGCGGGGTCCTGACCCGCCGTCGCGACCCCTCGATCACCGCCAACGACGTCGCCGACATGCGCCGCGCGATCGCGCAGGAGAAGGGCGAGACCGATTATTGGGACCTGAAATATGCCTCCGGCGGCGTGGTCGATATCGACTTCATCGCGCAATATCTCCAGCTCGTGCATGCCCATGACAAGCCGGATATTCTCGATGTCAGCACGGTGCAGGTGCTGGAGAATGCCGCGAGACTCGGCGTGCTGCCGCAATCAGAGGTGGAGATCCTGCGCGCCGCAGCGCGGCTCTATCACGATCTGACGCAGATCCTGCGGCTCTGCGTCAGCGACAGCTTCAGGCCGGAAACGGCGGGCACCGATCTTCAGCGTGTGATGGCGCGCGCCGGCGATGCTCCGGATTTCTCGTCACTGGAGGCGCGCGTGAAAGAGACGCAGGGCGAGGTGCGGCGCGTGTTCAGTGCGCTTCTGGAAGGGAAGTCGTCTGCTTGAGCGAGGTCAGGGCCTCGAGCACGTTCGGCTCGAGCCCCGTGCCGCCGGCTTCGAGATGCGCGAAGATTGCGCGCTTCATCCGGGGATCCCAGAACTTCCTGATATGGTCGGCGATCCCGGGCACGGCCTTGTTGTGGCCCTGACTGCGGAAGAACGTACCGATCTGGTTGGCCATGTAGACGAGGCGGTCAGGCGACGACATCGACAATCTCCGAAGCACGATGAGCCGTGACGCGGCCCTGGTGCGTGAACACTTCAAACCCGTCGCTGCGGGCAATTGCAATCAGCGTGATACCGGCCGCAGCGGCGGTGCGTACTGCAAGCGCGGTGGGCGCGGAGACAGCGACCAGGACAGGCGCGCCGAAGACGGCTGTCTTCTGCACCATCTCGACCGAGACCCGGCTCGTCAGCAGCACCATGCCCATGCTCGCATCCGTCCGGCTGCGCGCCAGCGCTCCTGCGAGCTTGTCGAGCGCGTTATGACGGCCGACGTCTTCGCGCAAGGCGGCAATGCCACTCGATGGCGACCAGAAGGCCGCGGCGTGGACCGCGCGGGTCTGCATGTTGATCGATTGCAGGGGGGCGATCGCCTGCATCGCCGTCATGATCTGCTGCGGTGTGAAGGTCTGGCCTTGCGGCACGACGGCGGCGGGCCGCACGGCCTCCGCAATCGAGTCGATTCCGCAGATGCCGCAGCCAGTGGGACCTGCGATGTGACGGCGGCGCTCGCTGATGCGCGCAGCTCCCTCCGACTCGAGCCACATGCGCAGCTCGATGCCGTCGTCGAGGCGGACCACATCGAGCGACTTGATGTCGTTGACCGATTGGATGATGCCCTCGTCCAGGCTGAAGCCGACCGCAAAATCCTCGAGGTTCTGCGGCGTCCCCATCATGACGGCGTAGGTGCCGCCATTATAGGTCAGCGCCAGCGGCGTCTCCTCGGGGATCAGCCGCGTCCCTTCGGACGCAACACCGTCGCGCCAGATCTCGCGGTCGATGGCCTGGACCGGCACGTGCATACGGTTACTCCGCGGCCTCGGCCGGCGCGATGCGGCGAGAGTGCCGCGCCTGCTCATCGTAGCTCTTCTGCCAGTCGGACGGGCCGTTCGACGGCGAGATCTGAACCGCCGTGACCTTGTATTCGGGGCAGTTGGTCGCCCAGTCCGAATAGTCGGTCGTGATGACATTGGCCTGCGTGTCCGGGTGGTGGAACGTGGTGTAGACGACGCCGGGCGCGACGCGGTCGGTGAGCTCCGCGCGCAACGTGGTCTCCCCGGCGCGGCTCTGCAGGCGCACCCAGTCGCCGTCGCGCACGCCGCGCAGCTCGGCGTCGTGCGGATGGATCTCGAGCCGGTCCTCGGCGTGCCAAACCACGTTCTCGGTGCGCCTTGTCTGCGCGCCGACATTGTACTGGCTGAGGATGCGACCCGTGGTGAGCAGCAGCGGGAAGCGCGGGCCGGTGCGCTCGTCGGTCGCCACATATTCGGTGACGACGAACTTGCCCTTGCCGCGGACGAATCCGCCGATATGCATCACCGGCGTGCCCTCCGGCGCCTTCTCGTTGCAGGGCCATTGCACCGAGCCGAGCTCTTCCAGCTTGGCGTAGGAGACGCCGGCGAAGGTCGGCGTCAGCGCCGCAATCTCGTCCATGATCTCCGAGGGATGGCTGTAGTTCATCTCGAGGCCCATGGCCCTGGCCAGTGCGATGGTGACTTCCCAGTCGGCCATGCCGTTCTTCGGCGACATCACCTTGCGAACGCGCTGGATGCGGCGTTCGGCATTGGTGAAGGTGCCATCCTTCTCGAGGAAGCTCGAGCCGGGGAGGAAGACGTGGGCGTAGTTCGCGGTCTCGTTGAGGAAGAGGTCGTGGACGATGACGCATTCCATCGCCGACAGCGCCGCCACCACGTGCTTGGTGTTGGGGTCGGATTGCAGGATGTCTTCGCCCTGCACATAGAGCCCCATGAACGTGCCTTCGATGGCGGCATCGAACATGTTGGGAATGCGCAGGCCCGGCTCCGGGTTGAGCTTGACGTCCCACATCGCCTCGAACTGCTCCCGCACGGCATCGCCCGCGATATGGCGGTAGCCGGGAAGCTCGTGCGGGAACGAGCCCATATCGCAGGAGCCCTGCACGTTGTTCTGGCCGCGCAGCGGGTTCACCCCGACGCCGGGACGGCCGATATTGCCGGTCGCCATCGCCAAATTGGCGATCGCGATCACCGTGGTTGAACCCTGGCTGTGCTCGGTGACGCCGAGCCCGTAATAGATCGCGCCATTGCCGCCGGTGGCGTAAACGCGGGCCGCTTCACGCAACGTGTGCGGATCGACGCCGGTGAGGATGGCGGTGGCTTCCGGGCTGTGCTTGGGCTGGGCAACGAAGGCGGCCCATTCCTCGAACTCGCTCCAGTCGCAGCGCTCGCGCACGAAGGCTTCGTTGACGAGGCCTTCGGTCACGACGACATGCGCCAGCGCCGTCACGACAGCGACGTTGGTGCCAGGCATCAACGGCAGATGCAGCGCCTTCACATGCGGCGATTCCACCATCTCGGTGCGGCGCGGATCGATCACGATCAGCTTGGCCCCCTGGCGCAGCCGCTTCTTCAGGCGTGAGGCGAAGACGGGGTGAGCCGAGGCCGGATTGGCGCCGATGATCATGGCGACGTCAGTATTCTCGACCGAGTCGAAATCCTGCGTGCCGGCGGAGGTGCCGAAGGTGACCGAAAGGCCATAGCCTGTCGGGGAATGGCAGACGCGCGCGCAGGTGTCGACATTGTTGTTGCCGAAGCCGGCGCGGATCAGCTTCTGCACCAGATAGGTTTCTTCGTTGGTGCAGCGGGACGAGGTGATGCCGCCGATGGCGTCACGGCCGTACTTTTTCTGGATGCCGCGCATCCTGGCCGCTGCGAAGGAGAACGCTTCATCCCAGGACACTTCACGCCAGGGATCCTCGATCCGCTCGCGGATCATCGGATTGAGGATACGTTCCTTGTGGTTGGTGTAGCCCCAGGCGAAGCGGCCCTTGACGCAGGAATGGCCGCGATTGGCCTTGCCGTCCTTGTACGGCACCATGCGAACGACTTCCTCGCCGCGCATCTCGGCCTTGAAGGTGCAGCCGACGCCGCAATAGGCGCAGGTGGTGACGACGGAGTGCTCGGGCTGGCCGATCTCGATGACGGACTTTTCCGTCAGCGTCGCGGTCGGGCAGGCTTGCACGCAGGCGCCGCAGGAGACGCATTCGGAACCCAGAAAACTCTCGCTCATGCCGGGCGAGACGCGGCTGTCGAAACCACGGCCGGAGATGGTCAGCGCAAACGTACCCTGAACCTCTTCGCAGGCACGGACGCAGCGCGAGCAGACGATACACTTGGAGGGGTCGTAGGTGAAGTAGGGGTTGGATTCGTCCTTCGGCATCCAGGCGGCGTTGACCTCGCCATGGGATTTGGCGAACACGTGGTTCTCGCCGTCGTAGCCGTAACGCACCTCGCGCAGGCCCACGGCGCCGGCCATGTCCTGCAATTCGCAATCGCCGTTGGCGCCGCAGGTGAGGCAGTCGAGCGGATGGTCGGAGATGTAGAGCTCCATCACGCCCTTGCGCAGCTTCTTCAGCCGTTCACTCTGGGTGTGGACGACGAGGCCGTTCATCACCGGCGTGGTGCAGGAGGCCGGCGTGCCGGCGCGGCCCTCGATCTCGACGACGCAGAGACGGCAGGAGCCGAATGCATCGACCATGTCAGTCGCGCAGAGTTTCGGGATCTGGTGGCCGGCGTCCATCGCGGCGCGCATGATCGAGGTGCCCTCGGGCACCGTGACCTGGTTACCGTCGATGGTCAGCGTGACCATCGTTTCCGATTTGGAGCGTGGCGTGCCGTAGTCGATTTCTTCGATCAGAGACATCGTCGTTCTCCTATTCCGCGGCCTGAAGCGTGGTCGGCGCCGGGACGAAATCCTCCCGGAAGTGCTTCAATGCGCTGAGCACGGGGTAGGGCGTGAAGCCGCCGAGTGCGCAGAGCGAGCCGAATTTCATGGTGTTGCAGAGGTCTTCGACGAGCGCGAGGTTTTCGGCCACCCGTTCGCCGTTGATGATCTTCTCGATGGTCTCTACCCCTCGGGTCGAGCCGATGCGACAGGGCGTGCACTTGCCGCAGGATTCGACGGCGCAGAATTCCATGGCGAAACGCGCCTGCTTGCGCATGTCGACGCTGTCGTCGAACACAACGATGCCGCCATGACCGATCAGGCCGTCGCGCGCGGCAAAGGCTTCGTAGTCGAACGGGGTATCGAACAGCGCGCGGGGGAAGTAGGCTCCGAGCGGCCCTCCGACCTGAACCGCGCGAACCGGGCGGCCCGTGAACGTGCCGCCGCCGATGTCGTCGACGAGCTCGCCGAGCGTCACGCCGAACGCCGTTTCGAACAGCCCACCCTGGCGGATGTTGCCGGCAAGCTGGATCGGCATCGTGCCGCGTGAGCGCCCCATGCCGAAATCGGCGTAGGCCTTGGCGCCCTCGGCAAGGATGAAGGGGATGGCCGCGAACGACAGCACGTTGTTGATGACGGTCGGCTTGCCGAACAGGCCGTGATGCGCCGGCAGCGGCGGTTTTGCGCGCACCAGGCCACGGCGGCCTTCGAGGCTCTCCAGCAGCGAAGTCTCCTCGCCGCAGACGTAAGCGCCGGCGCCGACGCGCACTTCCATGTCGAAGCTGTAGGTCGAGCCGCCGATCTTGTCGCCGAGATAGCCGCCGCGCCGCGCCGCGACGATGGCAGCATTCATCGCCTCGACCGCGTGCGGATATTCGCTGCGGATGTAGATGTAGCCCTTGGTGGCGCCGACGGTGATACCGGCCGTCGTCATGCCCTCGATGACGAGGAAGGGATCGCCCTCCATGATCATTCGGTCGGCGAAGGTGCCGCTGTCGCCTTCGTCGGCGTTGCAGACGATGAATTTGCGGTCGGCTTTGGCTTGCGCGACCGTCTTCCACTTGATGCCGGTCGGAAAGCCAGCGCCGCCGCGGCCGCGCAGGCCGGATGCGGTGACTTCATCCAGGATCGCATCCGAGCCGAGCGACAGCGCGCGCTCCAGGCCCTTGTAGCCGCCATGGGCGCGATAGTCCTCGAGCGAGCGCGGATCGATCACGCCGCAGCGGGCGAAGGTGAGGCGGGTCTGGCGCTTGAGCCAGGGAATTTCGTCGGCGACGCCGAGCCGCCGCGGGTGCGGTCCGTTGCTCGCCATGGACTCGAACACGGAGGGGACGTCCTCTGCGCTGACCGGGCCATAGGCGACCCTGCCCTTGAGGGTTGCCACCTCGACCATCGGCTCCAGCCAGCAAAGCCCGCGTGAGCCGGTCCTGATGATCTCGACCGGCAGACCGCGCTTGGCCGCGATCTGCTCGAAGGCGACGGCATTTTCATCGGCGCCGACGGCAACCGCAGCAGCATCGCGAGGAATGAAGATCCGCATGTTCATCGCTGCGCCTCCGCGATCAGCGCGTCGATGCGCTTCTCGTCGAGCCGGCCGACGAGGCGGCCATCGAGCATCGCGGACGGCGCGGTCGCGCACAGCCCGAGGCAGTAGATCGGCTCCAGTGTGACGCGATCATCCGCCGTCGTGTTGCCGAGCGAAACGCCAAGCTTCGCTTCGGCGCGCGCCGCGAGCGCATCGCCGCCCGCGGCCTGGCAGGCCTCGGCGCGGCACAGCTTCAGCACACGGTGGCCAGCCGGCTTGTGGCGGAAGTCATGGTAGAAGGTGAAGACGCCATGGACTTCGGCGCGCGACAGATTCAGCGCCTGTGCCACCATGGGAATCGCCGCCTCCGGCACATAGCCGAACGCCTCCTGGAGCGCGTGCAGAATCACGAGCGTCGCGCCTTCCTGCTTGGCATGTTCGGCGATGATCTCAGCGCCGCGCGTCTGGTCCCAAGGCTCGTAAGAAGGCTCGTAAACCGCTGTCATTCTTCGTTCTCAATCTGAGCGTCCGTTCCGTGCAAACTATTTGGAATCGTTCGAAGATCAATAAAGCTGTCTCATGCTGCGATTGCGAATTCAGATCGATGTGAAAGCCAAATCGGCCGATACGGAGCACTAATGAAACTTGTATCGGTTGCCGGTTTTTTGCGTGTTGGTGCAGGCCCGGCGTGATAGCTTGTATGCCACGACAGAATCCGAGGGGACGGCCGGTTGATCGACAAGCTTGAACTGCTGCTGGCGCTGGCCAAGGAGCGGCATTTTGGACGGGCGGCAGAGGCCTGCGGCGTTACCCAGCCGACCATGTCGACCGGGCTCAAGCAGCTCGAGGAGATTCTTGGCGTGATGCTGGTCCAGCGTGGGTCCCGGTTTCAGGGATTCACCCCCGAGGGCGAGCGGGCGCTGGACTGGGCGCGGCGGATCGTGGGCGATGCCCGCGCGATGCGCCAGGAGATCAACTCGCTCAAGGACAAGCTTTCCGGCGAAATCCGCATCGCGGCGATCCCGACCGTGCTCGGCATGGTCGCGTCGCTGACGACGCCGTTCCGTGCGCGGCATCCTGAGGTGCGTTTCAGCATCCGGTCGACGACCTCATCCGAGGTGCTGGGGCTGCTCGAAAATCTCGAGGTCGATGCCGGGCTGACCTATATCGAGAACGAGCCGATCGGGAAGGTGCGTACCATTCCGCTCTACAACGAGAGCTACCGCCTCCTGACTGCACCCGATGCGATGTTCGGGGACCGTGAGACGGTGACCTGGACCGAAGTCGGCCAGGTGCCGCTGTGCCTGCTGACACCCGACATGCAGAACCGCCGCATCATCGACCGCGCGCTTCGCTCGGTCGGCGCGGAGGCGACGCCGACACTGACCTCGAACTCGCTGCTCGTCCTGTACACGCATGTGAAGACGGGGCGCTGGGCGAGCGTGATGCCGGCCAAGCTCGCCGAGACGCTCGGCCTCTCCGACAAGGTCCGCTCGATCCCGATCACCGATCCCGAAGTCAACTACAGCATCGGTCTGGTGATCCCGCAGCGCGATCCGATGACTCCGCTGATCGCGGCGCTGGTCAATGTCGCGCGCGAAGTGGCGCCGAGCCTGCAATCATAAGCGTTACGCCGCGGCGGAAATTCCGGACGCCGCCTTGATGGCGTCGCGCGGCAGCGTCACGCGGACGACGGTGCCGACTTCTAGCCTTGAGCGCAGCCGCATCGAGCCGCCATGGAGCTGCGCCAGCGAGCGGGCGATCGCGAGCCCAAGGCCGGAGCCGTGATAGGTCTTGGTGAGCTGGCTCTCGACCTGCTCGAACGGGCGTCCGAGCCGCGCCAGCGAGTGCGGCGCGATGCCGATGCCGGTGTCGGCGATCATCAGCACGATCCTGTCCTCGAACTGCCGGCTGCGCACGACGATGCGTCCGCCGTCGGGCGTGAACTTCACGGCGTTGGACAGCAGGTTGACGATGATCTGCTTGGTCGCGCGGCGGTCGGCGACGACGGAGATGGACTTTTCGATGTCGGCGTCAAGCGCCAGATTCTTGTCCTGCGCCCGACCGGCGACGACGCGCAGGGATTCCGCGAGCGTCTGTGCGAGGTCGAGCTCTTCCATGTCGAGCTTCATGCGGCCGGCCTCGATCTTGGACATGTCGAGGATGTCGTTGATAACCTCGAGCAGGTAATGGCCGCTGGTCAGGATGTCGTGGCAGTATTCCTGGTACTTCTCGCTGCCGAGCTCGCCGAACATGCCCGAGCCCATGATCTCGGAGAAGCCGATGATGGCGTTGAGCGGTGTGCGCAGCTCGTGGCTCATATTGGCGAGGAATTTCGACTTGGTCTGGTTGGCTTCCTCGGCCCGGGTCTTCTCGCGCTGATACTTTTCGGCGAGGTCGGCGAGCTCGATGGTCTGGCGTTCCAGGGCCGCTTGCGAGCGCTTGAGGTCGATGACGGTGGCGCGCAGGCGCAGATCGTTGTCGACGAGCTTCTGCTCGTGCTCCTTGATGCGGGTGATGTCGGTGCCGACCGAGACGTAGCCGCCGTCCTTGGTGCGGCGCTCGCTGATGTGCAGCCAGCTGCCGTCATCGAGCTGGGCCTCGAAGGTGCGGGCGCCCGGGCCCTGGCTTGCGGTCTCGTTGTGGCGGGTGCGGACCTCCGGCATGCGGCCGACTTCCAGCACGGTCTCGTAGGAGGTGCCGGGGATCACGGCCGTGTCGGGCAGCTTGTGCAGGCGCTGGAAGTGCGAGTTGCAGAGCACCAGGCGGTCGGTCGCGTCCCACAGCACGAAGGCTTCCGGAATGGTCTCGATCGCGTCGCGCAGGCGAAGGTCGGCTTCCACGGTGCGCTCGGCGAGGCTCTTCTGCTCGGTGATATCGACCGCGATCCCGATCAGGTGCATGCCGGAATCGCTGGCATCGTGGGTCCGCTCGCAGCGGACGCGCAGCCAGATCCAGTGGCCGTCGACATGCTGCATGCGGAAGGTCTGGTCGATGTGGTCGATCTTCTCGGAGATGAGCTGGTCGGCGATCGCGAACAGGTCGATGTCGTCCGATTTCACCAGCGCGTTGACCTCGCCGAAGGTGAGGAGCTCGTTGCGGCCGTCGAGGCCAAGCATCGAGAACATCGATTGCGACCAGAAGATCCGGCCGCGCGACAGGTCCCAGTCCCACAGGCCGCAGCGGCCGCGGTTGAGCGCGGTGTCGATCCGGCCGCGCACGGCATCGTTGATGAGGTCGCCCTCGCGAGCGCGGGTCGACTGCCAGTGGAAGGCGAAGCCGAGGATCAGGACGACGAAGCCGGTGGTCGCCGACAGTGTCACCGAGAGCGCGGCGTCCGAACCCCAGATCGGCTCGTTGCGCTCCTGGATCACGGTGACGAGGCCCGGCAGCGACTTGATCGGCCGCGAGGTCGCCATCGCGGCGTTGCCGTTCGGCAGCGGCATGTTGGAGACGTCATTGTCGCGCGGTGGTGCTGCGAGCAACTGCGCGGTGGTGATCGCATCGAGCAGGCGGTCGTTGCCTGAGGGATCGCTGTCGATCGGAATGCGGGCGAGGATGCGGCGGTCGATTCCGGCCGAGGTGACGACGACGTGGCGGCCCGAGACTCTGGCCCGGGATGGGATCATGTCGGGCAGCAGCGTCGGCAGGTTTTCGATGTTCTTCAGCCGCTCCGCGCGCACGGAGGTGACGCGGTCAATGCGCTCGGCGAGCAGTTCGGCGAGGAATGAGATGTCGTTCTGGATCACCAGGCGCTTTTGGCGTGTCTGGTCGACGACCTGGACGAATGCGCCGAGGCAGATCGTGATGAGGAAGGCGATGATAAGCGTCGGCACGGCGCGACGCAGCGCCGGCTCCGCGATCAGGAGCCGATGATAGGCAGGTTTCGCGATCGATTGCGCCAATCCCTTGATCGAATCGGATTGGACGCACGCGTTCGCGGCGTCTGCGCGCGCCATGCCTTCGGCCCCCTGAAAACCAGCTTGCAACGATGTTCGAAAGCAGCCCCACGTCGCTTTCGAATCACAGCGATTTGAATCCAGTTTGCGCAGGCTGTCGAGAGTCAACGAAACGTTAACGCGAAATAATTCTTATCCAATGCAGAGTTTGCGCGCCGCGAGTCCGCAAACTCACATGCGTCATGAGTCCGAAACGAGAACGTGTGACTCCTCGCACATTCCGCGTCACGCGCGCGGCGGTTCGGCGTGACTGATGACGCGTTTCACGCTCGGGAACGCACGGCGCAGCCTGCGCTCGATCGCATCGACCTGCTCGTGCACCTTGATGACGGTCATCGACGGCATGGCGCGGCAATGGAAGTTGACGATCTCGCCACCCTCGGTGTCGCGGACGCGCACGTTATGGATGTCGTGGATCTCGCCGCCGGCGGCGTATTCGGTCAGCGCGGCGGCGATGGTCTGTACCCGTTCCGGCGCCGCATCGACGCCGAACGGCAGTTCCGGTTCCAGCGGCTCGATATGGACGTCAACCTCGACGTCCGCGCCGAACTCCTCCTGGATGTTCTGTTCCAGAGTGTTGGCGACATCGTGGGCCGCCTCGAGCTGCATGTCGGCATTGACCTCGAGGTCGATGCCGACGATCAGCTTGGCAACGAGGTCGTGCACCGTGACGTGGTGGATGGCGAGGCCCGAATTGTGCGCGATCACCATGATGCGGTCGCGCACGGTCTCGTTGTCGCGGACGACCGGCACTGCGGTGAAGGCGAGGTCGGCATCGCCGAAGGTCTTGGAGACGGCGGCTTGCGCGTTGCGCTTGATCTCCTCGACGCGGTCAATCGGATAGGTCCTGGGCACGTTGACGATGCTGTCGATGAAGGTGGTCGCCCCGACCATGCGCACGCGCAGGCGCTCGACGTCGATCACGCCGGGGACGCCTCGGATCGCGGCGGTGGCCTTCTCCAATGCGCCCTCAGGCGCGCGGTCGACCAGCGTCTGCACCGTGGAGCTTGCCATCCGCAGGCCGAGAGCCGCGATCATGACTGCCACGACCGCGGCTGCAGCAGCGTCACCCCACCAGAAGCCGAAGGCTGCGAGGATCAGGCCCACGATCACGGCACACGAGCCCATGACATCAGAGGCGAAATGCAGCGCGTCGGCGGCGAGCGCCTCGCTTCGGGTCTCCCGGGCGGCGCGGTGCAGAGCGCGGGCGCGCCAGAGGTTGACGACGATGTCGACCACCAGCACGACAAATGGCACCGCCGAAATCGTCGGCGGCGGGGTTCCCTCGCGAAGGTGGCTATAGGACTGGACCAGGATGCCGCCGGCGAGCACGTAGAGCAGCGCGGTGACGCCGAGCGCGGAGATGCTCTCGAGCTTGCCGTGGCCGTAATGGTGCTCGTGGTCGGCAGGCTTGTCGGAGATCCGAACCACCGCCCAGGTGATGATGGTTGCGACCAAATCGATCGAGGAGTGCAGCGCTTCGGAGATCAGCGCCAGCGACCCGATCGCGATGCCGACCACGAATTTGGCCACCGCCATGCCGCCGCTGGCGAGGATCGAGATTGCCGCGACCGATGTCTTGTCGTGTTGTCCGCTCATGTCCGGGGATTTAGCAGGGCGGCGGTGAACATCAAGCGACGATCCACAGGAGTAGTCGCTAGTGAGTTGCAGGAGCGGGACTGTCGGTTGCGTCATTTCTGGGTGGTCAAGGACCTGGTCCCGTAGGGTGGGCAAAGGCGCGCAGCGCCGTGCCCACCAACAGGTGTCTTCTGATCGACCGCATGGTGGGCACGCTACGCTTTGCCCACCCTACGGGACCGGAATCTGGAACGACGGCTACGGCATCGTCACCACGATCTTCCCGAGATGCTTGTTCGCCTCCATGTGCTCGAACGCCTTGTCGATGTCGTCGAACCCGTAGACCTTGTCGATCGGCAACTGGAGCTTTCGCGCCTCGACCGCGCCCCAGATGTCCTTCCTGACCTCGTCGAAGATCTCACGGACCTCCTCGATGCTGCGAGTGCGGAAGGTGACGCCGATATAGCTGATGCGGCGGGCGGCATGCAGGTCGAAGTTGAAATCGGCATGGGTGCCGCCGAGCCGGCCGACATTGACGATGCGGCCCAAAACCTTCGTCGCGGCGAGGTTCTGATTGGCGACCTTGCCCGAGACCTGGTCGACGATGAGGTCGACGCCTTCGCCGTTCGTCGCCTTCAGCACCTCGTCGACCCATTTTGGATCGGAGGAGTCGACCGCGAGATCGGCGCCATACTCCGTCAGCCGGCCGCGGCGATAGGCATCGGTCGAGGAGCCGATCACCAGCCTGGCGCCTTTGAGCCTGGCGATCTGCATCGCCATCAGGCCGACGCCGGAGCTCGCGCCCTGGATCAGCACGGCTTGCCCCGGCTGTACCCCGCCGACCATGACGACGGCGTTGTACATCGTCGCCAGGGCGACGGGGAGGGTGGCGGCCTCCTCAAAATTCATGTTCGAGGGGGCGCGGAACAGCCGGCCGTGATCGGCGAGCGTATACTTCGCGAACGCCGCGCCGCCCGAGCCCATGATGCGGTCGCCGACCTTCACACCCTTCGCATCCGGTCCGAGCCCGGCGACTTCGCCGGCCCATTCCATGCCGAGCACGGTGCCGACGCCGCCGGCCGCGCCATGGGCGTGGCCCCTGCGCATGCCGGTGTCGGCACGATTGAGGCCACAGGCGCGGACGCGCACGAGCACTTGCGTGCCCTCAGGCTTTGGTTGAGCGACGTCGGAAATCTTAGCGCCGTCAGGGCCGTAGACATAAGCCTTCATGAATTGCTCTCGCTTCTTGAAGTGATTATTCCGCCGCTTGCGCGCTTGGTTGAGCGATCATGCCTTCGAGCCGGCTGCGAATGATCGCCTCGGCTTCGCGCACGATGCGGGAGATCAGCTCGCCGCAGCTCGGGATGTCCTGGATCAGACCTTGCACCTGGCCGGCCGACCAGATGCCTTCGTCCGAATTGCCGGTCGCATAGACCATCTTGCCGCGGGCGCCGGCGACGAGCTCGCGGATGTCCTCGAACTTGGCGCCTTCCTTCTCCATGGCAACGACCTTGGTCGAGATCTCGTTCCTGGCGACGCGCGAGGTGTTGCGCATGGTGCGGAAGATCAGCTCGGTCTCGCGCTCGTCATTGGCGACGATCTTCTCCTTGATGAGCTGGTGGATCGGGCTCTCCTTGGTCGCCATGAAGCGGGTGCCCATGTTGATGCCCTCGGCGCCGAGTGCCAGGGCGGCGACGAGGCCGCGGGCATCGGCAAAGCCGCCGGAGGCGATCATCGGGATCTTGACCTTGTTGGCGGCGGCCGGGATCAAGATCAGGCCGGGGGTGTCGTCCTCGCCGGGGTGGCCGGCGCATTCGAAGCCGTCGATCGAGATGGCGTCGACGCCCATCCGCTCGGCCGAGAGCGCGTGGCGAACGCTGGTGCATTTGTGCACGACCTTGACGCCGTGCTTTTTGAACTCGTCGACATGCTCCTGCGGCTTGTTGCCGGCGGTCTCGACCACGGTGATTCCGGCTTCGATGATGGCGGCGCGGTATTCGGCGTAAGGCGGCGGTTTGATCGCGGGCAGGATGGTGAGGTTGACGCCAAACGGCTTGTCGGTGAGGTCGCGGCAGCGCGCGATCTCCTTCCTCAGGTCCTCCGGCGTCGGTTGGGTCAGCGCCGTGATGAAGCCGAGCGCACCGGCGTTGGCAACGGCGGCAACCAGCTCGGCGCGCCCGACCCATTGCATGCCGCCCTGGACGATCGGGTGCTCGACGCCAACGAGTTTTGTAAAACGTGTTTGCAGCATCGCTGTTTCCCCCGCCTGCGTGGCAGGCTTTGTTATCGGTTGATGGCGGGAGGATGCCGCCGGGGTCGCGAAAAGTCTATCAGCGGGGCGTGCGGAGCGATCATGCGGGCGCGAGGGAGATTCCGTGGGACGGATAATTTCCGGTACATTTGTCCGGGAGGCGGGACGACGCGGCGGAGGTACCTGCGCCGCTACTCCGCCGACAACCGTACCATTTGGCGGCCGCCGTTGATGTCCTTCAGGCTGTTGACGAAGTTTTCCGGGCGCTGCCAGCGATAGGGGACCTTCAAGCCCATGTACTCTGCAATGTCGCCGATGAAGCCGGTGCAGTTGGTGGTCTCGGCGTTCCAGACCGGCGAACTTGCCTGCAGCTTCTTGATGTAGGCGAAGACGCGCTTGGCGTCGGCCTCGTTCAGATAGACGCGATAGCTCGCGGTCAGATATTCCGGATCCAGATCGCCGTAGCTCGCACCGGTCTCTGATGGCACCCAAGTGAGATGACCGAGCACGTAGGCCCAGGTATCACCCGAGGGCGTCAGGCCCGCGACCTCGACCGCGCGCTCGCTGGTCTTGCCATACCAGACGAAGGCATGGCCCCAGCTCGCGGCCGTCCGCGCGCGGAAGTCGACGTAATAGGGACCTTTCTCCGCACGCGCGACGGAGCGCCGCGTCGTCTGCGGCTGCGATGCGGTGTCGGTTGTGGCAAGCGCATTGGCATCGGCAACGCGCTTGTTCGCTTCGTGGGCCGAGGCCGAGGGCATCATGCATGCTAGCATCGCCGCAAGCGCGAACCCTGCAAGGATGCAGGGTCCCGTTCGATCAGGTTTGTTCGTCACGCAGTGCCCCTCGATTGTCGGCCGCTTAGATTTTTGCGCGTCGTCCGTTGCGCCTCAATAGCGCGCCGCGACCGGGCCGGGCGCCTTGCCGATCGGTGCCTTTCCAATCGGGCTCTTGCCGATCGGCATCTTGCCGATCGGTGCCCGCTCGGCCGGATAGACCGGTACGGGCTGGCGGCGCGGCAGATCCGCAGCGTTCGCAGCCGTCACCAGAGCAAGCGTCGCACCCAGAACAATTACAATCTTCTTCACAGTCATACCCCTAGCAGGTTTGGTCCAAACACGGCTGAGCCGTGCCCCCAGACACGGCTTACAGAAGGGCGGCGGAATGCGTCCACAGTGCGGCATCCCCGCGACATGTTGGCGGCGCGCGGAGATGTGATGTGTGTCGGAATGTTTCGAAGCGGTGCGTTCCTCAGTCCGTAGGATGGGTAGAGCGAAGCGAAACCCATCGGCCGTTTGCGCGTGGAGAGATGATGGGTTTCGTTGCCGCTCTACCCATCCTACAGGAGGATCTCACCCGATCCTGTTCAGGCTGTTGCGGATCGTCGAGAAGATGCCGCCAATGTCCTTGCGGAGCGCGTCGAGCGCGTTGAAATTGTCGAAGATGCGGGCGAGGCGGTCTTCGACCTCGCGCTTGCTCTTCGTCAGCGCATCGACACGCGAGGTGAGGGTGACATCGCCATTGGCCTCGATCTCGCCGACGGTTTTGGCCAGGAGATCGCGGGTGGAGCTGACCTCAGTGATCATGGCCTCGATGCCGAACACCGGCGCTTTCAGCGGGACGAGATCGGCTTGGGATTTCGACAGCTCCGCCTTGAAGGCGTTGAGCGTGGCCAGCGTCTCCTGCAAGGCGCCGAGGCGCTGGCGCGACTGAAGGACGAAATCGTTCAGCGCGTTCTGGCGGTCGACGAGCGTCTTGCCGTCGGGATCGGTCTCGACGTCGGCGAGCGAGCGGTCGAGCTGGGCCTGACGCTGGACGAGCTCCTCGAAATCGAGCCGGATGGCTTTGAGGATGTTGGCGCTGTCGTCGATACGGGCCAGGCGCTGCTCGATCTCGATCTTGTTTTTCGACAGCGTCTCGACGCGAGCGCTGAGCGGGGCCGAGCCGCCGGTCTCGAGCTCGTCGACGCTTTTGGCAAGGCGATCATGACTGAGGCTGAGCTCGCCGATCAGGGCATTGATGCCGGCGTCGGATGAGCGCAGCGGCACCAGCTCGGCGTGGGATTTCGCCAGATCTTCCTTGTACTGGTTGAGCGTCGCAAAAGTGTCCTGCACGGCGTTGACCCGGCCGAGCAGCGTCGATACGTCGCGGGCGATGTCCTTCAGCCGG
Organism: Bradyrhizobium sp. WSM3983; assembly: GCF_000473045.1. Classification (GTDB taxonomy): domain Bacteria; phylum Pseudomonadota; class Alphaproteobacteria; order Rhizobiales; family Xanthobacteraceae; genus Bradyrhizobium. The sequence continues at coordinate 76,689 of NZ_AXAY01000007.1, forward strand.
TCGGCGAGATTGTTCTTGCGGTCGTCGGACTCGAGGTCGAGCAGCGACCTTTCGAGCTGGTTCTGGCGGTCGCGGATCTCGGTGAAGACGGGCTCGACTGCGCGGCGCTGATCGGCGACCTTGCCGACCATCTCGCGCAGCCCCTGCTGGCGGCGGCGAATCTCGGCGAGCTGGTCGTGCATGTCGGTGGACTGGTTGCGGCCCCGCTGGAGCAGTGCGCGCTGCTCAGTCTCGCCGAGCTTGTCGTGCAGGGCTGAGACGGCCTCCCTGGGATCGCTCTCGATCAGGTGCTGGACGGTCGTATCAAGGTGGTTTTGCAGGGCGTGCGCGACGACGACGTCTTCCCGGGTCTTCTTGAGGCGGTCGCGCAGCTTGTCGAGCCGCCGGTCCTGGCGCGAGAGACGCCAGGCGGAGGCGCCGATCAGCGCCAGCCCGACCACCAGGATCGCGCCGATGGCGATGCGCTGCGGCATCGGCTGGCCCGTAAACAGGGCGGGCAAATAGGTGATGTCGTAACCAAACGTCTGCGGGGCGACAAACGCGATGGCGGCAAGCAGGACAAACCAGGCAACCAGGAAAAACAGCCACATCGTGACGTCCTCACGCCGGCACACATTTTCGCCATGATTGCTATTGGAGAGCGGAAGCGAGATCAAGGGCCGGGCGGGTTGCCGAACGTTTCCGGGATGCGCAATCCACCGATGGTTGCGTCAGCCGGTTGGTGGAGGAGGGCGCAAGGGGATGCAGGGGTTTCCTGAAAATGGGGGCAACGCCCTTAGCCGTCATTCCGGGGGCGGCGCGTAGCGCCGAGCCCGGAATCCATTTATCCGCGCCACTGCCGCCCGATGGATTCTCAGATGCGCAATTGCGCATCATAGCTCGCGACTTCGTCGCGCCCCGGAATGACAGAGAGAGTTACAGCCGAAACTCGTTCGTCAACTCGCCGATGCCGTCGATCGCCACCGTCACAATATTCACCGGCTCCTTCATGACGCCGACGCCGACCGAGGTGCCGACTGCGATGAGGTCGCCGGCGAGCAGGGTCATGTCGTGGGAGATCTTGCTGACGAGCGCTTGCGCGCTGAAGATCATGTCCGCGATCGGATAGTTCTGCCGCTCCGCGCCATTGAGGATGGTGCGAACAGTGAGTTTTGCGGGATCGAGGCCGGTCGCGATGACCGGACCGAACGGGCCGTAATCGTCGATGCCCTTGGCGCGGGCCCACTGGGGAAAGGTGGGATCGCTGGTCAGGATGTCGTTGGCGGTGATGTCGTTGACGCAGGTGTAGCCGAAGATGAAGCTGTCGGCTTCGGCCGGCGAGACGCGGGCGCAGGTCTTGCCGATGACGATGCCGAGCTCGCCCTCATAGGTCGTCTTGCCGTCGTAGTAGGAGGGACGGCGGATCACGGCGCCGGGCGTCGTGATGGTGGTGGTGGCCTTGAGCAGATAGAGCGGCTCCGGCGGCTCGGGTTGATTGAGCTTTGCCGCGAGCGCGTGAAAATTGTTCCAGAGTGCGACGATCTTGCTGGGCGCGCAGGGCGCGAGCAGCTCGACCTCCGACAGCGCCAGCGTCTTGCCGGTGCTTACGTTGCGGCCGAACATCTCGCCCTCATGCACGCTGATGCCTGAAGTGGTCAGCGTGCCGAAGCCGGTGGTGCCGGCATGGCGGAAACGGAGCCACTGTTTCATCTCGCCCGCCATCACGCCACCGCCAGTGCGCGAGGATCGGTCGGTGCCGAGACGCCGTCATAGAGGCCGGCGACACGGGCGCGCTGGGTCACCATCGCCAGCACGGAATCGAGGGCGGGCGTCGGGATCTTGGTCAAGCGGCCCATCTCCTGCACCACGGTCACGAGCGGGTCGATCTCCATCGGGCGGCCGCGCTCGAGATCCTGGAGCATCGAGGTCTTGTGCGCGCCGACCTTGCGGGCGCCCTCGATGCGGCGCTCGACATCGACGCGGAATTTGACGCCGAAGGTTTCGGCGATCGCTTGCGTCTCCACCATGATCGCGCGCGACAGCGCCCGCGTGGACGGATCGGTGCAGATCACGTCGAGCGTGGCGTGCGTCAGCGCGCTGATCGGGTTGAAGCAGACATTGCCCCAGAGCTTGAGCCAGATCTCGTCGCGGATGCGATCGAGCACCGGCGCCTTCAGGCCGGCGGCGACGAAGAGATCGGCGAGGCGCTGCACGTCGGCAGCGATCTCGCCGGAGGGTTCGCCGAGCGGAAAATTGTTGCCGTAGACGTGGCGGATCACGCCGGGCGCCTCGAGCTCGGTGGCGGGATAGACGATGCAGCCGATGGCGCGTTCGGCGCCGAGCTCGCGCCATTGCCGTCCGCCGGGATCGATGCTCTCCAGCGTCGAGTTCTCGTACTCGCCGCCGTGCTTGTGGAAGTACCAATAGGGGATGCCGTTGACCGCGGTGACAATGCGGGTGTGCGGCCCGAGCAGCGGCTGCATCTTCTCGATCACGCCGGTGATCGAATGCGCCTTCAGCGTGACGATGACGTAGTCCTGCACGCCGAGCTCGGCCGCGTTGTCGGTGCAGCGGGGATGGACGGTGTGCTTTTCCTCGCCGGCGAGCAGCGTCAGGCCGCGCTCGCGCATCGCGGCGAGGTGCGCGCCGCGCGCGACCAGGCTGACATCAGCGCCTGCGCGCGCCAGCTGCACGCCGAGATATCCGCCGATCGCGCCGGCGCCGTAGATGCAGATCTTCATGAAATCCTCGCGGGGGGTACCGGAATTTTGGGACGAAAGATCCGGTCCGGCTCGGAAATATCCGAGCCGGGGCCGGTAGTCGCAGGGGAAGAGTAGTTGCCGCCTTAAGCTGCTTGCGGCGTACCGTTGATCGCTTGGTCCATGGCAGCCGCGATGTCGCGCATGCTGATGACGGAGACGAGGCTGTAGTCGTCGATCACAGGCAGGTGCCGGATGTGATTCCGGTTCATCAGATGCCTGACGTGCTCGATCGTGTCCAAGGAGGTGCAGGAGACAAGCTGCTGCACCGAGACGAGTTGCGAGACCTTGACGTTGACGGCGTTGGCGCCGTGCTCGGCGACGGCGCGCACCACGTCACGCTCGGTGAACATGCCGACCGCGGTGTTTCCCTCCGAGCGGACCACGTCCTTCACCACCAGCGCGCTGATATTGTTGGCTCGCATCAGCTTCGCGGCGATACCCACTGTTTCGTTCATCCGCACCGTGACAACGCGCGGCGTCTTCTTGCGCAGAATGTCTCCGACCAGCATTGCAACCTCCCTAGGGTGAATGACGGATCGAGTGTGGTATACATAATGCCAATCGTCAAGCACTCGATTTGGTTCATCCGAAAATTCTTGCGGCAGGAATGCTGACGTTGTCGTGGGAGCACAAAGAAAAAGGGCGCATCGCTGCGCCCCTTCTGACCGTCGTGAAGGCGTGTGGCGGCTCAAGCCGTCTCGGTCTTCGCACTGGTCTTGGCACTCGCGGTCGCGGTGTCGACGCTCTCGGCTTCCTTGCCCAGGATGAAGGAGCGGCGCAGCGGCTTGATCACGAACAGCGCCATCAGCGCGGCCGTCGCGTTCAGCGCCACCGCCACCACGAATACGGCCTTCCAGCCGTAGGCGGTCGAGATCACGCTTGCGAGCGGGACGAGCAGGGAGGCGGTGCCCTTCGCGGTGTAGAGCATGCCGTTGTTGGTGGTCGCGAACTTCGAGCCGAAGGTGTCGCCGCAGGTGGCGGGGAACAGCGAGTAGATCTCGCCGAACACGCCGAAATAGACCGCGGTCGCAAGCACGAACACGATCGGGATGTGTCCATAGGCCGACAACGTCAGCAGCATCAGCGCGGCGGTACCGAAGGCAATGAACATGGTGTGCTCACGGCCGATCGTGTCGGAGACGAAGCCGAAGAAGGGACGGCCGAAGCCGTCGAAGATGCGGTCGAGCGAGATCGCGAAGGTCAAGGCCGCCATCTGGAAGCCGGCGAGCGAGACCGGCGTGTCGGCGATCTTGAAGTCGTGCGCGATCGGCGCGATCTGCGCCGCGGTCATCAGGCCGCCGGAAGCGACCATGACGAAGACGAGATACATCACCCAGAAAATAGGGGCGCGCAGTACCTGCGGCGGCGTGAAGTCGATCTTGGTCTGCGGCAGGTTGAGCTGCTTCTTCTTCGGCGGGATCGAAATCCGCGGCGGCTGGATGAAGAAAGCGAGGACGAACACGATCACGCCCTGGCCGATGCCGAAGGTGAGGAACGCGTGCTGATAGCCGCTCGTCACGATCATGGTCGCGATCGGCACCACGGTGAGAGCTGCGCCCGCGCCGAAGCCGGCGGCCGTTGCGCCCGCGGCGAGGCCGCGGCGATCGGGAAACCATTTCAGCGCGTTGCCGACGCAGGTGCCGTACACTGCGCCTGCGCCCATGCCGCCGACGACGGCTGCGGTATAGAGCAGGGGAAGGCTATCGGCGTAGGAGTTGAGCACCCAGGACAGCGCGATCATCACGCCGCCGAACATGATGACGATGCGCGGGCCGTATTTGTCGACGAACCATGCCTCGACCGGCACCAGCCATGTCTCGGTGACGACGAAGATGGTGAAGGCGAGCTGGATTGCGGCGCGACCCCAATGGTGTTCGTGATCGATCGGATCGACGAACAGCGTCCAGCCATATTGCAGGTTGGCAATCATCGCCATGCAGACGATGCCCATGCCAAGCTGGAGCCAACGGAAACTTGTGCGAAGAGGCGCAGCCGTGACGGCGCCATCCGTGCTGGAAATCATCAACAACCTCCCAAGCGCCTGTCTGGTTGCGAAACTCCCGCCAATATGACGCAGTGTCGCAAATATTGTGGCTTATGGTCGCAAGCGCGGCGAGGACCTTGGTATACCATATTCCAGAAAGCAAGCCCAATCTTTCCGCCGGGCTCAAGAAAGTGCCCGGTTCCCTTCGGATTCCCGGCATCGTTGTATATTCGGCCAAAACGAAAGCGCCCGGCCGCGAGGCCGGGCGTCGTGCGAGATGGATCCGCGTGAGCGAGGTCAGACGGTCGATTGCGCGACCACGGTCCTGCGCCAGGGCTTCAGCACCACGATCGCCAGCAGCGAGGCCAGGATGTTGGCGCCGGCCGCGAGGATGAACACGTTGTCCCAGTGGCCGGAGGTCTGCTGCACGTAGTTCGCGAGCGGCACCAACAACGCGGCGGTGCCCTTGGCGGTGTAGAGCAGGCCGGCATTGGTGGTGGCGAACTTCGCGCCGAACGTATCGGTGCAGGTCGAGGGGAACAGCGAGTAGATCTCGCCCCAGGCGAAGAACACGAAGCCCGACAGGATGACGAACCAGATCGGATCGTGGCCGAACATGTAAAGCAGCCAGATGCCGACGCCTTCCATGCCGAAGGCGATGAACATCGTGTTCTCGCGGCCGATCATGTCGGAGATCCAGCCGAAGAACGGACGCGTCAGGCCGTTGAGCACGCGGTCGATGGTCGCTGCGAACGTCACCGCGGTCATCGTCATGCCGATCAGCGTGACCGGTACGGCGTCGACCTTCCAGTCGACCGCGATCGGCTTCAAATTCGCCGTCACCATCAAGCCGCCGGCGCCGACGATCACGAACATGAAGTACATCAACCAGAAGATCGGCTGACGCAGCACCTCGGTCGGCTGGTAGTTGCGGCGGCTCTGCACCAGCGTCGCATTCTGGACCGCAGCAGGCACTTGTCCCGCCTTCGGTGCAACCAGGAAGAAGGCAAGAATGGCGACAATGATGCCTTGGCCCAGGCCGAAATAGAGGAAGGTGGTCTGGAAACCACTATCCTTGATCATGGCCTGGATCGGCGCGACGGTCAGCGCGGAGCCCGCGCCGAAGCCGGCGGCCGTGATGCCCGCGGCAAGTCCGCGCTTGTCGGGAAACCATTTCAGCGCGTTGCCGACGCAAGTGCCGTAGACGGCACCAGCGCCGATGCCTGCGATGATCATGCCGAGATAGTAGCCGTTGAGCGTGGTGGCCTGCGCGTTGATCGCCCAGCCGACCGCGCAGAGCACGCCGCCGACGAGCACGACGAGGCGCGGACCGTATTTATCGACAAACCATCCTTCGACCGGCACCAGCCAAGTCTCGAACAAAACAAACAGAGTAAAGGCCCACTGGATCGAAGCGCGATCCCAGCCGAATTTCTTCTGGATGTCCGGGACGAAGAACGTCCAGCCATATTGGTAATTGGCGATCATCACCATGGCCGCTACGCCGATCGCCAGTTGCGCCCAGCGATACGTGTCGCTGACGCGTGCGGCTGCAGGAGCCGCTGTTGTTTGCACCATGTCCGTCATGAATCCTCCAATGAGCGCTTCTGTTTTTTTGAGCGAGCGTTGGCGGCATTCTTGTATTCATTATGCCAAGCTTCAAGCGCGCGCTGGCCCATTGTGCGCTTTTGACGCAACCTCGTTTGCGAGGCTCCTCGAATGTGCCGATTCCCAAATAGAAATGGCCCCGCAGAGCAGGGCCATCCTTCAAAAGTAGGAGTTCGGTGGTTTTACAACCGCCGCGACAATTCGACGCGCCGGCTCTCGTCCGGACCCTTACAGGCCGAAGCGGGGGAGATCGCCGTTGTGGTTGGAGATCTCGGCGCTCGCCATCAGGAAGCGATCGACGGCGGCCATGAAGCGGGCGAACAGCGAGGCGGAGGGCGCGAACGCGACGGAGGCGGTCTTGGACATCGGAATTCCCTTTCTCGAGACGGTCAGTAATGCTGTCTCATTTCTAGAGCCAATCTATGTATACCAGATGCCACTGTCCATGCATGCCATTGCATAGCAGCATGTGAATTGTCGCATTGCAGCATAATACTTCGTGAAAACAGGCCGTTTGGGGCTCAAAACGCGCGGTTTCGGGCTTAAAGAGTAGGGAAGCGTGTCTCGGCCACTACGGATCTGGCCCCGAACCCGGCTCTTGGCACCGCAGTGCAAAACAGCTAGTGGTTCGCCCCCTTTTCAAGCATCTCGCAGAGTGGTTCATGTCGAGCGCCTCGCCCGCCGTCTCGATCGGTATCGATTTTGGGACCAGCAACACGGTCGTCGCCATTGCAGTGGACGACCGCAGGGTCGAGGCCATCCGCTTCGACCATGGCGGACAACGCCATAGCGTCTATGTCTCGGCCTTGTGCTTCTGGGAAGACCGACCGGGCGCCGGCGCCCAGGCCGAAGGCGGCCCTTGGGCGATCGAGCAGTTTCTCGAAGGGCGCCACGTCTACCGCTTCCTGCAGTCGTTCAAGACCTTTGCGGCGAGCTCGACCTTCAACACCACCCAGGTGTTCCGGCAGCGCTTCAAGTTCGAGGATATTCTGGCAGCGTTCCTGCGGACGCTGGCGCGCCATGGCGGCGACAGATTCGGCTTCGAGGCGGCCAACATCACGGTCGGCCGGCCCGTGCGCTTTGCCGGCGGTAATCCCGACGACGATCTGGCCATGCAGCGCTACCGCGCCGCCTTCGAGCGCCTCGGCGCCGGTCATGCGCGCTATGTCTATGAGCCCGTGGGCGCGGCGTTCTCCTTCGCCCGCCGGCTGGAGCGCGATGCCACCGTGCTCGTTGCGGATTTCGGCGGTGGCACCAGCGACTTCTCGGTGATGCGATTCTCACGCGCCGGCGGCGTCTTGCGCGCCGAGCCGCTCGGCCATGCCGGCATCGGCATTGCGGGCGACACGTTCGATTATCGCATCGTCGACCACGTCGTCTCGCCGCGGCTCGGCAAAGGCTCGAGCTTCCGCTCGTTCGACAAGGTGCTGCCGATCCCGAGCGGCCACTACACCAATCTCGCGCGCTGGCATCAGCTCGCGCTGATGAAGAGCAATGGCGATCTGCGCGAGCTCAGGGAATTGTCGCGCACCGCGCTGAAGCCGGCGCTGCTCGAGGATTTCATCACCATCGTCGACCTCGATCTCGGCTTTTCGCTGTACCGCGCGGTGTCGGACGCCAAGGTCGCGCTCTCGGCCAAGGACGAGGTGGATTTCCGCTTCAGGGGCGGCGGTGTCGAGATCGGCTCGACCATCACACGGAAAAACTTCGAGGCCTGGATTGCCGACGACATCGCCCGCCTGGGCGCCACGGTCGACAAGGTGCTGGGCGAGGCCGGCATCACCGCGCGCGAGATCGAGAAGGTGTTCTTGACCGGCGGCACCTCGTTCGTGCCGGCGGTGCGAAAGCTGTTTGCCGATCGGTTCGGCAACGAACGGCTGATGTCGGGCGACCAGTTCGAGTCGATCGCCTACGGCCTCGCGCTGATCGGACACAGTGCTGAACCGGACCGTTGGACCGCGGACGGTGGGCTCAAGTCGGGGGCAGGCGTATAGGGGCCGCAATGGTTCCACGTTGCGAAGCTTTGACTCAAATCAATGGCGGTTGACGTCTTCGGAGCGTAACCGGGAGAGGGCCATATGGTTCCGGAAGATCGGTCATCACGGTGAACGCAACGATCCAATAGCGTGGCGGGCAAAACCATGCTGTCGTGCTCGCCGGTCTGAAATCCGGAGAGAGTTTACGAGATGCGCATACCTTGTTGGACGATCCTGGCGGGCGCGACGGTTCTCGGAGTCGTCCCGGCCTCGGCTCAACGCTACGATCCGCGTTACCCGGTCTGCCTTCAATCGTGGCACCAGCGGGGCCTCATCGTCGTCGACTGCAGCTACACTTCGATGGATCAGTGCCGGGCGACGGCTTCGGGACTCTCGGCCATGTGCCTGGAGAACCCATATTGGCGGGGATCGCCTGGCCACAATACCCGACGACAGCAAGGCGGCGTCTACTAAAGCGCGATGACAACGAGCGGCTGATGTCGGGCGACCAGTTCGAGTCGATCGCCTGCGGTCTGGCGCTGATCGGACACAGTCCGAGCCGGACCGCGGATGGCGGGCTCAAGCCGAAGGCGGGCGCGTGACCGCCCGCCTTCGCTTGCTCGACCTATGAGCTATTGCTTGATCTCCGGCTCCACGAGCCGCGCCAGGTTGCGCAGCGATTCCTGCCAGCCGAGATAGCAGGCTTCCGGCGGGATCGCGTCGGGAATGCCGGCCTGCGTGATGTCGAGCTCGGTGCCGACAAGGACTTTCTTCAGCGTCACCGTCACCTGGATCTCGCCGGGCAGGTTCGGATCGTCGAATTTGTCGGTGTAGCGGAGACGTTCGCCAGGGACGAGCTCCAGATATTCGCCGCCGAAGGCGTGGCCGTTGCCCGTCGTGAAATTCCGGAACGACATTCTGAAGGTGCCTGCGACCTTCGGCTCCAGATGATGCACGGTGCAGGTAAAGCCATTGGGCGGAAGCCATTTTGCCAGCGCATCCGCCTCCAGGAAGGCGCGATAGATTTTGTCCGGGCTGGTCGTGAGAACGCGGTGCAGGCGTACGGTGCTAGGCATGGTCGTTATTCCCTTTGAACTGATGGGCTCGACGTTATCGTCTGTTGCCCATTCATGCACCGAGGACGGACGAGATGCTGCCGATCCGACACGGCATCGCAGATTTTAGAGCCGCCGGAACCGGCGGCTTCGCTTATTGCGTGGCCGATCTGCGGCTCATCGCGTCCAGTCTTCACCTGCACACAATGTTCCCATGCAGCCCTGGACGTTGAGATTGCCTGACGGCAACAAGGTCACCGTGCTCGCGTAGGTCTTGCCGTCGTCGGCGTTGTAGATCCTGCCCGACCATTTATTGGCGCCGGCCGCCTGCATGTTGATGAAGAGAGAGATGCCGGCGATCTTCCGGCCGCGCAGCGCCGGATCGGAATTGTGGTCGTCGAGCTGCGGCTTCCCCGTCTTCTTATCTAGCGGCTCTTTCAGCCAGACGACCCGGCCGCACAGCGCGTTGCCGCAACGGCTCACCTTGATCTTCGCATCGCCAGACTGTGTCAGCCAGACGCCGGCGGGCTCGCTGACTGTTGCGGCTTCGGCATGTCCGAGCGGCTGGATGGACAACAGCGCTGCGAGCACGTGCCGGACGAGGGTGGAATGCATGGGAGCTCCATATTAGGTCAATTTTCATGAATTATTTCATGATAAACGATCAATATATCGCGTTTAAGGTTGAGTCAATCTGACCAAACATGCATAATGGGGGCTGGCAAGCGGCCTTGGATCAGCGGAGTGCTTGGAAATGGATGCGGTGGGGACATCGGTACGCGGGGGCCGGCAGCGCTGGTTTCGACGTCTCGATCTTGCGTTCTGGGTGCTCTGGGCGGCGTTGCCGGTGATCGTGTGGCTTGCCTATCGCGCCAACACGACCGCCTCGGCGTCGATCGCGGCCAGCCTTAGTCCGGAGCAAGCGAAATGCGCGGGCCTTGTCGCCAATCCGCTCGAGATGTCGCGCCAGGGCCAGCTGCTGTTCTGGACGCTGTTTTCGGTTCAGCTCTCGTTCTTCGCGGTGTTGATCGGCATCCTCCACCGCATGGTGCATCGATTCGCGCGCGGCCGGATCTTCGTGTCGGAGACGCTTCAGGGCGTGTGGTGGATGGGGATCATTCTGGTGATCTGGCCGTTCATTGACCTGATCACCAGCAACGCGGTGGCTTATGCCTTGCACGAGATCGGCGACATCAAGTTCTTCCTGCCGTCCTATAACGTGGACATCGGCACGATCGCAGGCGGCGTGTTTCTGATGGCGCTCAAATTCGTCATCGAGCACGCCATCCTGCTGCAGTCCGACAACGAACTGACGATCTGAGGTGAATGCTGGTGCCGATCGTCGTGAACCTCGATGTCATGCTTGCGAAGCGGAAGCGCCGCCTCGGTGACCTCGCCGACGCAATCGGCATTTCCATCCAGAACCTGTCGATCCTGAAGACCGGCAAGGCGAGAGCGATGCGCTTCTCGACCCTGGCCGCGATCTGCCGCGAACTTGACTGCCAGCCCGGAGACATCCTCGAGTATGTCGCGGGCGAGGAGAGCGATGGGGATGCAGGCGAGGGGAGCTGAGCCTTCTACGGCCAGGCAGCAGCAAACTCTGGCGAGCCGTGACGACGCGGCATGCATACCGCGCGATGTCCGTACAATTTGAGAGCATCTCGGCTCCGGTTCACACTCCGAAACATTCAAGCCGGATTTTTGCCTCTGGTCTCAGTGCCTGATCGACATTGTTGTCGCGGACGAAAACTTGCACAGGCCGCTCCCTTTGTTGAGGCTGCCTTGGTCGACCAGGCCCGCACGACAGCCGCGTGCACGGGGACGATTGGATCGGAGATGGCAGGAGCCGCGATGAGGTCGATCGGACATGGTCGCGTGGAGTGCTTATCGAGGGGACGCGACCTGACACGGGAGGTCAAATCGGCACTTGCCGAGGCCCCTCGACCTCAACTCAGCTGCCTGCGAGGTCTAGTCCACAAAGGCTGAAAATGTTCCGCTAATGCGGCAACCGCAATAAAATCGGGGCAAGCCTTGCAAATGTTGGTGATGAGGTATAACTCTGGGGGGTTCGTTTTGCCGCTGTGCCTTGTTGAACGCGCCCGCGGGCTCCTTTTCCAGAGACATCGACGAATTGAATTGGTTCTGCGTGAGCATCACGCGGAATGCGCGTTTGTGCGCTTTGGAGAAGAAAAATGACGACAGGTACTGTGAAGTGGTTCAACGGCCAGAAGGGCTTTGGATTCATTCAGCCCGACGACGGCGGCAACGATGTGTTCGTTCACATCAGCGCGGTCGAGCGGGCGGGTCTTGCGGGTCTCGCTGAAGGCCAAAAGGTCAACTTCGAGGCCAAGACCGACAAGATGCGGGGCAAGGTCAGCGCTGAGAATCTCTCGCTGGCTTAAGTCCTCCAGTGCCGTTTCACGGATGTACTGAAACGGCCATGCGACCCGCTCGATCCCTGGATTGAGCGGGTTTTGTTCGTTGCCAGAAGGGTGAAGGATGAGCGCCAGAAAATCGGCTGAACCGTCACCTGAAGGCATCGCGCGTTTGAACCGTCAACGCTTGGCTGCTCAAGAAGGTGCGCAAGCGATGGCCGATGCCGAAAAGCAGGCTGTCGACGTTCGCAAGAACATGGCGCGCCTTCGGGAGTTGCGCGAAGCCAAGGAAGCGGCCGACGCAACCCTTCAAGCATCGTTGCCGGCCGCGAGTCCGACCAAGCGCAAGAGGAAGCCGCCGCAATAGCCGACTTCAACTTCGCTGACGAACGACGGGAGAGGGCCGGTCACATGCCAGGGAGTGCGGATCGTGCCTAGAGTCAAATCGGACGGCGGTGGCACCATCACCTTCTTCCTCGCGCTCGGCGCGGGCCGACAGATGTGCCGACTTGCGACTACCTTTGCGACGCAGAAGCAGGCCTTCAGCTACCTTCAAAAATACCGGACGGAGTTCGAGCGCATCGCGCGGACGCGGCTGGATTCGGGAGAGCTCGAAGACGGCGTCGTCGTGCTGTCGATGCTCTAGAGTGCGTCTATCCTAGTCTTCGCTGCCTTTCGGCTTGGCCTCGCGGGCCAATCGCTCCGCCTTCAGCCGCTCGCGGTTCTCGTTGAAGGAGTGCTGGTCCTTCGCGTAGTCACTCATCGGCTTCTGCGTTTCGACGCGCTTGAACACCTTGTTGGCTTCACGCTTGGCTCGATCAGCGGTTTGATCTCTCAACATTTCGACCTCGATGTGATCAGCGAGCGTGTGACGACAGCTGCTGGACGCAATGCTTCCCGCCCGCAAGCTGATATGGATCGACTGTCGCCCTCAGAACGATGGGCGCACAATTGTTCAGCGTTGGGTAGGTCTTCTGCGAGGCGCTTAGTCACTCGCTGGGGGCGGCGCGCTCGCGTTTTTGAGAACACGCCGATCGAACGATTAACGGCTGGCGGTCGCGTCGGTTCCTCGATGTCGATTTTTTAGTTCAGCGTTGGTTGTTCCAACGTGGAGGCAGTCAGCAAAAAGGCCGCCGAAACCGGCGGCCTTTCGTCATTCTCTGTAAGGCCCGCTTACTCAGCCGCCTGCTTCTGCGGCGGGTCGAGCGCGCCGGACTTGTGGATTTCGGCGACCTGGTGGTCGCTGAAGCCGAGCACCGCGCGCAGAATCTCGTCGGTGTGCTCGCCGAGCAGGGGAGAGCGCTCCACGTCGCTCGGGGAGTCCGACAGCTTGATCGGGTTGCCGACCGAGATGTACTTGCCGCGGGTGGGGTGATCGACCTCGACCACGGTGCCGGTCGCGCGCAGCGACTGGTCTTCCGCGATCTCCTTCATCGACAGGATCGGGCCACAGGGGATGTCGTCCTTGTTGAGGATCTCCATCGCCTCGAACTTGGTCTTCGTCATCGTCCACTGCTCGATGCGGGCGAAGATTTCGTTCAGCCGCGGCAGGCGGGCCGCCGGCTTGGCGTAATTCGGATCGGTCTTCCAGGTCGGCTCGCCGATCACGTCGCAGATCTTCTCCCAGACCGGGGCCTGGGTGATGAAGTAGATGTAGGCGTTCGGATCGGTCTCAAAACCCTTGCACTTCAGGATGCGGCCGGGCTGGCCGCCGCCGGAATCGTTGCCGGCGCGCGGCACGGCATCACCGAACGGAATGCCTTCGCCGAACTGGCTGTATTCCCTGAGCGGACCATGGGCGAGGCGCTGCTGGTCGCGCAGCTTGACGCGGGCGAGGTTGAGCACGCCGTCCTGCATCGCGGCCGTGACGCGCTGGCCCTTGCCCGAATGGGTGCGGTGATAGAGCGCGGTGACGATGCCGAGCGCGAGGTGCAGGCCGGTGCCGCTATCGCCGATCTGCGCGCCTGTGACGAGCGGCAGGCCGTCGCGGAAGCCGGTGGTGGAGGCGGCGCCGCCGGTGCACTGCGCGACGTTCTCATAGACCTTGCAGTCTTCGTACGGTCCGGGGCCAAAGCCCTTGATCGAGGCGACGATCATCTTCGGGTTGATTGCCTGGATCTTCTCCCAGGGGAAGCCCATGCGGTCGAGCACGCCGGGGCCGAAGTTTTCGACCAGCACGTCGCACTTCTTGATGAGCTCGGTGAGGACTTCCTTGCCCTTGGGGTTCTTGGTATCGAGCGTGATCGAACGCTTGTTGTGGTTGAGCATGGTGAAATACAGGCTGTCCACGTTCGGGATGTCCTGCAGCTGGCCGCGGGTGATGTCACCCACGCCCGGGCGTTCCACCTTGATCACGTCGGCGCCGAACCATGCGAGCAGCTGCGTGCAGGTCGGTCCGGACTGGACGTGGGTGAAATCGAGAATGCGAACGCCCTCGAGCGCCTTGGTCATTTGTATTGCTCCGTACTCTATGTCTGCCCCTGCTAACCACAGGGAATAAAGGGTTGAGGGGTGGACTTACTTTTTCTTCTGCAGAACACTCTGCGGATTGAGGTTGCCGATGCGGCCGCTCTCCGAGCCGGCGGCCGGATCGATCACCGCGTTGATGAGCGTCGGCTTGCCCGAGGCCATTGCCTCGTTGACGGCGCGCTTGAGTTCGTCGGGCGAGGTCGCATTCACGCCGACGCCGCCGAAGGCTTCCATCATCTTGTCGTAGCGGGCGCCCTTGACGAACACGGTCGTCGCCGGATCGGCGTTGACGCTGTTGACGTCGGTGCCGCGATAGATGCCGTCATTGTTGAAGATGACGACGCAGATCGGAAGGTTGTAGCGGCAGATGGTCTCGACCTCCATGCCGGAGAAACCGAAGGCCGAGTCGCCTTCAACTGCGAGCACCGGGTGGCCGGTCTCGAGCGCGGCCGCGATCGCCTGGCCCATGCCGATGCCCATCACGCCCCAGGTGCCGACGTCGAGACGCTTGCGTGGGCGGTACATGTCGATGACGCCGCGGGCGAGGTCGAGCGTGTTGGCGCCCTCGTTGACGAGGATCGCCTCGGGATGATCCTTGATGACGTTCTTCAGCACGCCGAGCGCGCCGTGATAATCCATCGGCGACTTGTTGTTCATCAGCTTCGGCGCCATCTTGGCGACGTTCTCGTCGCGCTTGGTCACGATGGCCTTGGTCCATTCGGCGGGCGGGGCGGTCCAGCCCGAAGCGATTGCCTGGTTGAAGGCGGCGACGACCGAGCCGATGTCACCGACGACGGGCGCAACGATCTCGACGTTGGAGTCCATCTCACGCGGCTCGATGTCGACCTGGATGAACTTCTTGGGCGCTTCGCCCCAGTTCTTGCCCTTGCCGTGCGAGAGCAGCCAGTTCAGCCGCGCGCCGATCAGCAGCACGACGTCGGATTCTTTCAGCACGGTGGAACGGGCAGCACCTGCGCACTGCGGATGCGTGTCGGAGAGGAGACCCTTGGCCATGCTCATCGGCAGGAAGGGAACGCCGCTCTTCTCGACGAAGGTCTTGATCTCCTCGTCGGCCTGCGCGTAGGCCGCGCCCTTGCCGAGGATGATCAGCGGACGCTTGGCGCTCTTCAGCACGTCGAGTGCGCGCTTGATCGAAGCGGGCGAGGGGATCTGAGCAGGCGCCGCGTCGATCACTTTGACCAGCGACTTCTGGCCCGCGTCGGCGTTCATCACCTGGCCGAACAGCTTTGCCGGCAGGTCCAGATAGACGCCGCCCGGACGACCCGAGACCGCGGCGCGGATGGCGCGGGCGAGACCAATGCCGATGTCCTGGGCGTGCAGCACGCGATAGGCCGCCTTGCACAGCGGCTTTGCGATCGCGAGCTGGTCCATCTCTTCGTAGTCACCCTGCTGGAGGTCGACGATCTCGCGCTCGGACGAGCCCGAGATCAGGATCATCGGGTAGCAGTTGGTGGTGGCGTGCGCGAGTGCGGTGAGACCGTTGAGGAAGCCTGGCGCGGAGACGGTGAGGCAGATGCCGGGCTTCTTGGTGAGGTAACCGGCAATGCCTGCCGCATAACCGGCGTTCTGCTCGTGGCGGAACGAGATCATGCGAATGCCGGCGGCCTGGGCCATGCGGCCCAAATCCGTGATCGGGATGCCCGGCACATTATAGATGGTGTTGATGCCGTTCAGCTTGAGAGCGTCGATGACGAGATGAAAGCCATCCGTCAGTTCCTGCTCGGTGCCCGGTGCTTCGGACTTGGTCGCGGTGTTCAGCATGGGCCTTGTCTCCCTGGTCTCAAGATGACGGGGCGAATTTTTCGCCCTTCTGGTGAATGTTGCTGGTTAAAAGAGTTCCTGACCGTGCGCTTCGACATAAGCGGCAAGGCCAAGGGTGTGGTCGCGAGCGCGCTTCTCGGCGAGCTCGGTGTCGCGTGCCTCGAGCGCTTCGATCATGCCGAGATGCTCGGGCAGTGACGTCGCGGTGCGGTCCTTGCGTCCGATCGTCAGCTGGCGATAGCCGCGCACGTGCAACAGAAGATCGTTGGTGAGATCGACCAGCACCGGCGATTCCGACAACGAGATCAGCGCCTGGTGGAAGGCGATGTTGGCGCGCGAATATTCCTCGACGTGATCCTCGGGCAGGCGGTCCTTGCCAAAGTCCTTGAAATAGTCGCGCAGCGCCGAGATGTCCTTCTTGCGTGCGGTGGTGGTGATGAGGCGCGCCGCCATGCTCTCCAGCGCCGCCCAGGCGCGGATCATGTCGACGATCTCGCTCTTGGTCCGGCGCACCACCATGATGCCGCGGCGCGGCACGGTCTTCACGAAACCGTCCTGCTCGAGCATTGCGATGGCTTCGCGGATCGGCGTGCGGCTGACACCCAGACGCTCGGACAATGCGCGCTCGTCCAGCATCACCGGCTCGGGCGTCGAGTAGATGTCCATCTTGAGGATGGCTTCCTTCAAGGCGTCATACGCCTTGTTCTTGAAGCTGCTCTCCGGGGCAATACGAACGATTGCGATGTCTGCCTCGGCCATGTTCGGCAACGCCTTGGTTGGTTTCCGCAGTGACACGACGATTCTCCTCCAGTGGGAGTCGTCTTTTACAGGAATATTGCTGGAAAGTTTTTGGCATACCACATGCCAGAATGTCAAGCTGGCTATTTTTTGCGGCGTTCTAAGTGGTGCTCTGACTTGACAAGTTGGCTTCTGGCATACCAAATGCCATCGCTAGCCATTTTTGATCCAAGCTGGCGGAGTCATCAAGGCATTTCGCCGCTCCGTTCCGCAGCACGGAACAGAGCGCGGCGATGGCAAGTATCACGGGCAGCCGCATGACGCGCGCTTTGCAAAGCAAGAACTGAAGGTCAAGGGAGAAGCCATATGTCCAATTCCAAAGACGTCGTCCGCAAGGTCCTTGACCAGGTCAAGGCCGACAACCGCACCAGCCTGACCGCGCCGGAAGGCAAGGTGGTCTGCGACGCCTACGGCATTCCGGTGCCGAAGGAGGGCGTAGCGAAGTCGGCTGGCGAGGCCGGCAAGATGGCGTCCGCGATGGGCTTCCCGGTGGTGATGAAGATCGTCTCGCCGGATATTCTCCACAAGACCGAGGCCGGCGGCGTCATCGTCGGCGTCAAAACGGCGCAGGATGCCGAGAAGGCCTACGAGACTATTCTCGGCAACGCCAAGAAGTACAAGGCCGATGCCAAGATCGAGGGCATCCAGGTGCAGCAGATGCTGGCCGGCGGCACCGAAGTCATCGTCGGCTCGATCACCGACGGCTCGTTTGGCAAGCTGGTCGCTTTCGGCCTCGGCGGCGTGCTGGTCGAAGTGCTGAAGGACATTACCTTCCGCCTCGCGCCCGCGACCAAGGAAGACGCGCTCTCGATGCTCGACGGCATCCAGGCGCATGAGATTCTGAAGGGCGTTCGCGGCGGCGAGCCGGTGAACCGCACGGCGCTCGCCGAAATCATCGTCAAGGTCTCGCAGCTCGTCACGGATTTCCCTGAGATTGTCGAGCTCGACCTCAACCCTGTGTTCGCCACCGCCAAGGACGCGATTGCGGCCGACGTGCGCATCGTCGTCGACTTCGCCTATGTGCCCAAGCCGAAGCCGCGTCCGACCGAAGAGATCGTCGCGGCCATGAGCCGCATCATGCAGCCGAAGGCGGTCGCCGTGGTCGGCGCCTCTGCCGAGGACGGCAAGATCGGCAACTCCGTGATGAAGAACCTCATCAACGGCGGCTACAAGGGCGAGATTTATCCGATCCACCCGAAGGCTTCCGAGATCCTCGGCTACAAGGCGTACAAGAGCGTCAAGGACGTGCCGGGCGTGATCGATACGGCGGTGTTCGCGATCCCCGCGAAGTTCGTGGCCGCGGCGCTGACCGAATGCGGCGAGAAGAGGATCCCGGGTGCGGTGTTGATCCCGTCGGGCTTCGCCGAAGCCGGCGCGCCGGAACTGCAGGCCGAGATCGTCGAGGTCGGCAAGAAGTACGACATTCGCCTGATGGGGCCGAACATCTACGGCTTCTACTATACGCCCGCCAATCTCTGCGCGACCTTCTGCACCGCCTACGACGTCAAGGGCCACGCGGCGCTGTCGTCGCAATCGGGCGGCATCGGCATGGCCATCATCGGCTTCTCGCGCTCGGCGAAAATGGGCGTGTCGGCGATCGTCGGCCTCGGCAACAAGTCCGACATCGACGAGGACGATCTGCTCGCCTTCTTCGAACAGGATCCGAACACGAACCTGATCGCGCAGCACTGCGAAGACCTCAAGGATGGCCGCGCCTTCGCGGAAGCCGCCAAGCGCGTCTCCAAGAAGAAGCCCGTCATCGTGCTCAAGGCCGGTCGCACTTCGGCGGGCGCGAAAGCGGCCTCGTCGCATACCGGCGCGCTCGCCGGCAACGACAAGATCTACGAGGACGTCCTGGCGCAATCCGGCGTGATCCGGGCTCGCTCGCTGCGGCAGCTGCTCGAATTCGCCCGTGGCGTGCCGGTGCTGCCGACGCCGAAGGGCGAGAACGTGCTGATCATCACCGGTGCGGGTGGCTCGGGCGTGCTGCTGTCGGACTCCTGCGTCGACAACGGCCTGTCGCTGATGTCGATGCCGCCGGATCTCGACGCGGCCTTCCGCAAGTTCATCCCGCCGTTTGGCGCGGCCGGAAATCCTGTGGATATCACCGGTGGCGAGCCGCCGATCACCTACGTCAACACGGTGAAGCTCGGTCTGACGGATGAGCGCATCCACTCGCTGATCCTCGGCTACTGGCACACCATCGTCACGCCGCCGATGGTGTTCGCCCGCAACATGGTCGAGGTGAAGAAGGAGATGGAGGCCAAGGGTTTTGTGAAGCCGATCGTTGCCTCGCTCGCTGGCGACGTCGAGGTCGAGGAAGCCGCCGAATATCTCTACCAGAACGGCATCCCGGCCTATGCCTACTCGACCGAGCTGCCGGTCGAGGTGCTCGGCGCCAAATACAAGTGGGCCCGCGGCGCGGGCCTGCTCTGAGACGAAGACTTCCACCTCTCCCAGTTCTCGGCCGTTCTCGGGGAGAGGTGGAGACCGGTCAGGTCGCGATGGGCAAGAACGTGATCAGGCGCAAATCGCTCGAAACACGATCGGCATCGGAGGCCGATCGTGACGGCGGCGTGCAGTCGGTCGACCGCGCGCTGTCGATCCTCGAGACGCTGGCCGAGGACGACGAAGGCTATCGGCTGAGCGATCTCGCCGTCCGTACCGGCCTGTCAGCCTCGACCGTGCACCGCCTGCTGGCGACGCTGGAAAGCCGCCGCTTCGTGCAGTTCGACCGCGCCGAATCCAAATGGCATGTCGGCGTGCGCAGCTTTACTGTGGGCGCCAGCTTTGCGCGGCGGCGCAATTTTACCGCACAAGCCATTCCTTATTTGCGCAAGCTGCGCGATCTGACCCGCGAGACCGCCAATCTTGCGGTTGTCGACGACGAATTCATCATCGTGCTGACCCGCATGGAGAGCCGCGAGATCATGCGCTCGCTGACCAAGGTCGGCGGCCGCGTCGCGATGGTGACCTCAGGCGTCGGCAAGGCCGTGCTTGCGACCTATTCCGACGAGGATGTCGGCGCCGTCATTCGCCATCACGGCATGCCCAGGCTGACGGAAAAATCCATCGTGCGGCCAAGCGACCTCTTCAAGGAGCTCGCGACGATCCGAAAGCAGGGTTTTGCGGTGGACGACGAGGAGGCCGAGACGGGCCTGCGCTGCGTCGCAGCCGTGGTCTACAACGCGCTTGCCGAGCCGCTGGCGGCGATCTCCGTCTCGGGGCTGACCAGCCGCATCACCGACAGGCGGTTGCCGGAGATCGGCCGCGTGGTGCGCGATGTCGCTGCGGAACTCACGGCCGCGCTCGGGGGCGTGACGCCGGCGATCAAGGTTGATTGAGCCGGATGCGCTCCTTGGCCCGCCTTCAATAAATCAGGTATGGCGGCAAGAGCCCCGACATCGGTATATCCATCCACCGTTGTCGCGTCCTTTTGGGGAATGTCATGCCGTCTGAGTTCCGTTCGCCCCGTCTCGCTGTTCTGATCGATGCCGACAATACCTCCGCGAAGATCGCCGATGGTCTGTTCGAGGAGATTGCCAAGATTGGCGAAGCCAGTGTTCGCCGCATCTACGGCGATTTCTCCAATGCGCGGTCCAGGGGCTGGGCCGATATCCTGTCGAAACACGCCATCATCCCGCAGCAGCAGTTTGCCTATACGACGGGAAAGAATGCGTCCGACATCACGCTGGTCATCGACGCAATGGATCTGCTGCACAGCGGCCGGTTCGATGGTTTTTGCTTGGTCTCGTCCGACAGCGATTTTACCCGCCTCGCCGCCCGCATCCGGGAGCAGGGCGTCGATGTCTTTGGGTTCGGCGAACACAAGACGCCGGAGAGCTTCAGGCAGGCCTGCCGACGGTTCGTTTACACGGAGAACCTGCTTGCCGTCCCGGCGAACACCCAGGACGCCGCATTACGATCGACATCGCTTCAGCCGCCCGATGCCGCGACTCCTATCATCAAGAAGGTCATCACCCAGATGGAGAGCGAAGACGGCTGGGTGACGCTCGGAGAAGTCGGCCGGCAGCTTGCCAATTTGGCTTCCGATTTCGACCCGAGGACCTTTGGCTTCCGCAAGCTGAGCGACCTCGTGCGGAAGACGAATTCGTTCGAGATCGACGAGTCAAAGGGCCGCTCGATGCGGATTCGGGTCAAGCCCGCTGCCGCACCGCCGCCGAAAACGCGGAACCGGCGCAGACCTGCTCGGTCGGGGGCCGCAGGCGGTTCGACGCCTAAGGCGTAAGCAGGGTGTGCCTTGATATTTGAGCTTGCCCGGCTCGGCGCAGGGCGTAACCATCGTTGGACCGTAACGCCACGCGAGGGTCCTGATGACCAAACTCACCCGTTTTGCAGTCGCGCCGCTGCATGCGATGACGCGCCGCCTCGCCGATGTCGCCTCGGCGCGCATCGCGCCTGACCTCGTCGTTACGGGGGCGCGGGTGCTCTCGACCTATTCGGAACGCATTCATCCCGAGCGGGAGGTCTGGATCACCGGCGGCCGTATCGCCGCCGTGAAACCGGCCGGCACGGCGAAGAAGGCGTGGAGCGACGTTCCGGTTTACGATGCCGCCGGCGGGATCATCGCGCCGGGGTTGGTCGATCCGCACATCCATATCGAATCCTCGATGGTGACGGCCTGCGCCTATGCCGAGGCCGCACTCCTCAATGGCACCACCACGATCTTCTGCGACAGTCACGAGATCGGCAACGTCATGGACGTCGCCGGCGTCGAGGCGATGCTGGAGGACGCACGCGAAGCGCCGCTCTCGATCTTCTTGACGGTGCCCTCGACCGTGCCGGCAACATCGGCTGAATTGGAGACGGCGGGCGGCGATCTCACGCCCGACAAGATCGCCGGCCTGTTCGACCGCTGGCCCGAAGCCGTCGGGCTCGGCGAGAAGATGGACTTTGTGCCTGTGACGATGGGCGACGAGCGCAGTCATGCGATCCTGGCGGCGGCCCTGAAGCGCGGACGGCCGGTCTCCGGCCATGTCTATGGCCGCGAATTCGTCGCCGCCTATGCGGCGAGCGGCGTTACCGACACGCATGAAGCGATCGACCGCGACATCGCCGACGATCTGCTCGACGCCGGCGTCTGGGTGTTCTTGCGCGGCGGACCGCCGACCACGCCCTGGCACTCGCTGCCGCAGGCGATCCGCACCATCACCGAGCTTGGCGCCTCGCACAAGCGGACCGCTGTGTGCACCGACGATCGCGACGCCGATGATTTGCTTCTGTTCGGCCTCGACTGGGTGGTGCGCGAAGCGGTGAAAGCCGGGATGTCGCCGGAGCAGGCCTGGTCGATGGGTTCGTTGCACGGTGCCACGCGGTTCAACATGGAAGGCGATATCGGTGGCCTCGGCGGCAGCCGCCGCGCTGATCTCGTTTTGATGGACGACAATCTCAAGCCGCAATCGACCTGGTATGGTGGCGAGCTGGTGGTGGAGAACCGCAAGATCACGCCACGGCTCGATCAAGCGCTGTCGCAGCGCTATCAATACCCGAAGGCGGCCTATGTCACCGTGAAGCTGCCGGAGAAACTGAAGCTGACGCCGGAATTGCCAGCGAAGGCCTGCACCGTCAACGCCATCAAGACCGCGCTGCCGGGCATTACGCTGATCCATGAGAAAGTCGCGATCGAGCCGGCCAGGGACTGGCCGTCGCTGTTCGCCCGCTATGGCTTGTGCTTCGTCACGGTGGTCGAGCGCCACGGCAAGTCGGCAGGCAACGTCGCCTATGGCCTGCTGAAGGATTTTGGTCTGAAGCGTGGCGCGGTCGCCTCCAGCGTCGGACATGACAGCCACAACATCATCGTTGCCGGAACTAACGAGGGCGACATGCAGGTGGCGATCGCGGCGATCAAGGCGCAGCAGGGTGGTGTCTGCGTCGTCGCCGACGGCAAGGTGAGGGCGCTGGTCCCGCTGCCAATCGCGGGCCTGCTCTCCGACAAGCGCGTCACGGAGGTGGCCGAAGAGGTCAAGGTGCTGAAGCAGGAATGGGCCGAGGCCGGATGCACCATCCCCTACATGGGCTTCAATCTGATTCCGCTATCGGTCATTCCCGAAATCCGCATCACCGACAAGGGTCTGGTGCTGGTGCCGCAGATGGAGCTGGCGCCGCTGTTCGAGTGATCTGCTTTCACGTATTTCTCGATCTAACTGATTGAGACTACCGTAATTTCTCCACGGCTGCCGCATCGTGGAAAATAAAATCGATCTCGTTGAGATCGCATCCTGCGCACCCGATGATCTCGCTCGCTGACTTAAACCAAGCGAGGTCCGATATGGCGAAGATGCGAGCTATCGATGCGGCCGTGCGCATCCTGGAGAAGGAAGGCATCTCCACCGCCTTCGGCGTTCCCGGGGCGGCGATCAATCCGCTTTACTCGGCGCTGAAGAAGCGCGGATCGATCCGCCATATCCTGGCACGCCATGTCGAGGGTGCTTCCCACATGGCCGAGGGCTATACCAGGGCCAAGGCCGGCAATATCGGCGTCTGCATCGGCACCTCGGGGCCGGCCGGCACCGATATGATCACTGGGCTCTATTCGGCGATCGCCGATTCCATTCCGATCCTCTGCATCACCGGACAGGCGCCGCGCGCACGGCTCTACAAGGAAGACTTCCAGGCGGTCGATATCGAGTCGATCGCAAAGCCCGTGACCAAATGGGCGGTGACGGTGCGCGAGCCGGCGCTGGTGCCGCGCGTGTTCAGCCAGGCCTTTCATGTGATGCGCTCGGGCCGGCCGGGGCCGGTGCTGATCGACATGCCGCTCGACGTACAGCTCGCCGAGATCGAGTTCGACGACGAGACCTATGAGCCGCTGCCGGTCTACAGGCCGACCGCCACGCGAAAACAGATCGAGAAGGCGCTGGAGATGCTCAATGCGGCCGAACGTCCGCTGATCGTGGCGGGTGGCGGCATCATCAATGCCGATGCGTCGGATCTGCTGGTCGAATTCGCCGAGATCGCCAACGTGCCTGTGGTCCCGACGCTGATGGGATGGGGCGCGATCCCCGACGATCACGTGTTGATGGCCGGCATGGTGGGCTTGCAGACCAGCCACCGCTACGGCAATGCCACCATGCTGGAGTCCGATTTCGTGCTTGGCATCGGCAATCGCTGGGCCAACCGTCACACCGGCTCGGTCGAGACCTACACCAAGGGCCGCACCTTCGTGCATGTCGATATCGAGCCGACCCAGATCGGTCGCGTGTTCAATCCCGATCTCGGCATCGTCTCGGACGCGAAGGCAGCGCTCGAGCTCTTCGTCACCGTCGCCAGGGAGTGGCGGCGTTCCGGCAGGCTCCGCGAGCGCCAGGCGTGGCCCGCGGCCTGCCGCGACCGCAAGAAGACCATGCTGCGCAAAAGCCATTTCGACAACGTCCCAATCAAGCCGCAGCGAGTCTATGAGGAAATGAACAAGGCGTTCGGCCGCGACACCACCTATGTCACCGTAATCGGCCTCTCCCAGATCGCAGGCGCGCAGTTTTTGGGCGTCTACAAGCCGCGCAACTGGATCAATGCCGGCCAGGCGGGGCCGCTCGGCTGGACACTGCCGGCCGCGCTTGGCGTGCGCGCGGCGTGCCCGGATCGTGACATCGTCGCGCTCTCAGGCGATTACGACTTCCAGTTCCTGATCGAGGAGCTCGCGGTCGGGGCGCAGTTCAATCTGCCCTACATCCACGTCGTCGTGAACAACTCTTATCTAGGCTTGATCCGCCAGGCGCAGCGCGGCTTCGATATGGATTATCACGTCCAGCTCTCATTCGAGAACGTCAACGCGCCGGAGCTCAATGGTTACGGCGTCGACCACGTCGCGGTCGCCGAAGGCCTCGGCTGCAAGGCGATCCGCGTCACCGATCCCAAGGATACGCAAGCCGCATTCGCGACCGCGCGCGAGTTGATGAAGAAGCACCGCGTGCCCGTGGTTGTCGAGTTCATTCTCGAACGCGTCACCAATATCGCGATGGGTACGGAGATCGACAACATCGTCGAGTTCGAGGAGGTGCTGGACCTGCCGCTCGACGAGGTCGGGAAGAAGCGACCCGGCGTGTTGCAACCGGCTGAATAGGGGACAGCATCATGCCGAAATTCGCCGCCAACCTCACCATGCTCTTCAACGAGATGCCGTTTGTCGACCGCTTTGCCGCGGCGAAGGCGGCGGGCTTTTCCGGGGTTGAATATCTCTTTCCCTATGATTTCGACAAGGCG
Organism: Bradyrhizobium sp. WSM3983; assembly: GCF_000473045.1. GTDB lineage: Bacteria > Pseudomonadota > Alphaproteobacteria > Rhizobiales > Xanthobacteraceae > Bradyrhizobium. The sequence goes on from NZ_AXAY01000007.1 coordinate 101,697, forward strand.
CTTCTGCGCGAGCAGCTTGAGGCCCACGGGTTGACCCAGGTGCTGCACAATCTGCCCGCCGGCAACTGGGCCGGCGGCGAGCGCGGCATCGCGATCATGCCCGATCGCACCGCCGAATTCCGCGACGGCGTGTTCCGCGCCATCGACTACGCCAAGGCGCTCGATTGCGACCAGCTTAATTGCCTCGTTGGCATTGCGCCTGTCGATGCCGATCCACGCGAACTGCAGGAGACGTTGGTTGGCAATCTGCGTTTTGCCGCCTCGACGCTGGCGCGGGAGAACATCAAGCTGCTGGTCGAACCGATCAACACGCTCGATATTCCCGGCTTCTTCCTCAACGGCACCGAGCAGGCGGTGCAGCTGATTTCCGAAGTGCGGTCGAACAATCTGTTCATCCAGTACGACATCTATCACATGCAGATCATGGAGGGCGATCTCGCCCGCACCATGCAGGAATATCTGCCGCAGATCGCGCACATCCAGCTCGCCGACAATCCCGGCCGCAACGAGCCCGGCACTGGCGAGATCAACTATCCCTTCCTGTTCCGCCATCTTGACGCGATCGGTTATCGCGGCTGGGTCGGCTGCGAATACAAGCCGCGAACCACGACGCTGGAAGGCCTCTCCTGGCACGCCGCGCAGACTTTCGAGACCTGAGGACGTCACAGCGGCAGTGCGCTCCCTCTCCCGCTTGCGGGAGAGGGCTGGGGTGAGGGTATCTCCGCGGTGGGGTTCGGGAGATGCGGTGAAGATCCCTGGACGGATAGAACCCTCACCCGGCACTGCGTGCCGACCTCTCCCGCAAGCGGGAGAGGTGCACCGAGCACGTGGTTGGATTTCGCCAACGCAACTGAGAGAAATCAAGACATGATCGACATCGGCTTTATCGGACTTGGCACCATGGGACGGCCGATGGCCGGCCATCTTCTGGCCGCAGGCCATCGCGTTCTCCTGCATGACGTCGCGCCGGTCGCGTCGGAGCTGGTAGCGGCGGGCGGCGTCGCATGCAAGTCTGCGAAGGAAGTGGCGGAGGAGGCCGACGCCGTCATCATCATGGTGCCGGATACGCCGCATGTCGAAGCCGTGCTGTTCGGCAAGGATGGCGTCGCGGGCGGCATCTCCAAGGGCAAGATCGTGGTTGACATGAGCTCGATCTCGCCGCTTGCGACCAAGGAGTTCGCGAAGAAGATCGAGGCGCTCGGCGCGGACTATCTCGATGCGCCGGTGTCGGGCGGAGAGGTCGGCGCCAAGGCGGCGAGCCTCACCATTATGGTGGGCGGGCCGGAGCGGGCCTTCAACACCATGAAGCCGATCTTCGACAAGATGGGCAAGAACGTCACGCATGTCGGCGCCAATGGCGATGGTCAGACGACGAAGGTCGCGAACCAGATCATCGTCGCGCTGACGATCGAGGCGGTGAGCGAGGCGCTGCTGTTCGCGTCCAAGGCCGGCGCCGACCCCGCGCTGGTGCGCAAGGCGCTGATGGGTGGCTTTGCCTCGTCGCGGATTCTCGAAGTGCATGGCGAGCGCATGGTGAAGCGCAATTTCGATCCCGGCTTCCGTATCGAGCTGCACCAGAAGGATCTCAATCTCGCGCTCGAAGGTGCCCGCGCGCTCGGCTTGTTCCTGCCCAGCACGGCGGTGGCGCAGCAATTGTTCTCGTCCTGCACCGCGCATGGCGGCAAGGGCTGGGATCATTCGGCGATGGTGCGGGCGCTGGAACTGATGGCGGGGCACGAAATCGCCGCGACCTGAACTGTTACGCGGTAACGCTCTCCGGATGTGATGCGACTTTCGTCGCAGCGGAACTGGAACAATGTTCCAGCCCCGCGGTTGAAGTCGCATCAACAAACACTGGAGAGTGTGGACATGAAGACCCGTCTTGCGATTTCGTTGGCTGCCGCGGCGCTGCTGGCGTCGAGTGCAGCCTTTGCTCAGTCGACGACCGAAGAGGGCGCCAGGAACGGCGCGCGCGCGGGCGGCGACGTCGGCGGTCCGGTCGGGGCGATGGTCGGCGGCACCGTGGGTGCGGCCGTCGGCGCGGGCCTGGAAATTCCGAATGCGATCCTCGGCGGAATCCCACGCGATGACTCGGTCGTGGTCCACGAGCGCGTCGTCGTCGGCGAGCCGCTGCCCCCGACCGTGGTGCTGCGTCCGGTGCCGAACTACACCGAGTATCGCTATGCGGTCGTGAACGATCGCCGCGTGATCGTCGAGCCGCGCACGCGCCGCGTTGTCAAGATCATCGACTGATCGGCGCATAAGCGACTGGAACATCGGGCTCCGCGGGGTGGCACTCCGCGGGGCTCTGTCGTCAAGGACTGGCGATCAGAGCGGCTCGCGCACGCCGAGGCCATGCATGAAGCGCTCGCGAATCTGCACGGGATCCCTGCGGGTGGTGCCGACGCCGGGCTTATCGTCGATGCGCAGCGCGATCAGGCTGGGCTCGTCGGCCGACATGGCCTCGTCGATCAGCCGCTCGAAATCCTCCTCGTCCGCCGCCCAGGCACTCTTGCCGAGACCCGAGCCCAAGGCGATGGCGACGAGATCGGCAACACCCGCGGCCGGCGTCGGCTGCGCGCCGGTGATCTGGTAGATGCCGTTGTCCATCACGATCATGATCAGGTTCTTTGGCTTCAGCGCCGCGATGGTCGAGAGCGCGCCGAGCTGCATCAGCAGCGAGCCGTCGCCTTCGAGCGCGAAGACGCGGCGGTCGGGTTGGGCCAGCGCGACGCCAAGCGCGATCGGGAAGGCGAGACCCATGCTGCCCAGCATGTAGAAATTCTGCGGCCGGTGGCCGGCGGCCCAGAGATCAAAATTGGTGTTGCCGATGCCGCCGACTACCGCTTCTTCGTGCTTCAACTTCGCGATCAGGCGCTTCGTCACATCGAAACGGTTCATCACTTTGGTGTTGGGCGCGTTCATGGCCGGGCTCACTTGTCAAAGACCTTGCCGCCCGTGAGCAGCGGGTTGAGGATCAGCGCCACCGGCGCCTGCGTCGTGACGGCCTGCTTGATCGAGCGGTCGGCGATGAATTCGAGCTCGTCGAGCCGGGTGATGGTGTGGTGCTCCAGCGCGAGCGAATCCAGCACCGGGCGCATGGTGCGGCAGACCAGCGACTGGCCGTAATTGAATTCGCCGAGCGTGCCGCGCTCGGACACGAACATGATCAGCGGAATCTGGTAGGGCACCGCGAGCGAGGCGAGCGTGTTGGCGAGCGTCGCAAAGCCCGAGGTCTGCATCAGGACCGCGCCGCGTCGTCCACCCATCCAGGCGCCCGAGACGATGCCGACGGCCTCTTCCTCGCGGGCGGTCGCAAAGGTCGTGAAGAAGGGATCGGCGTGCAAATTCTTGATCAACGGCGTCAGCACGCGGTCGGGCACGTAGGGAATGATGCTGATCTCGTTCCGCTTCAGGGTCTGCAGGACGATGCTGTGCCAGCTTCTGTCGCCGGACCCTGGTCCCGGCTGGGACGAGGTCTGCTGTTCCGCAGTCGCCATCGCGTTCTCCCTTCAGCCGCGCAGGTTTCTTGGATTTGACCATTGTCTTGATCGTCGCGGCGGTCTGCCGAAACTTGACGGAGCGGGCAGGATTGTCAACATGTCCGGGCCGGCACCGTGATCTGCGCCAGACGGCCTGCCGTGACCGGCACCGCCATGCCATAAGTGGGATAATGAGAAAGCGGGAGGGACGCATGGACGGGGCGCGCATCGCGCAGGCCTTGCGGGTCTCCACGAGAGAACCGGAAGGGTCCTGGATGTCGGTCAACAGCAAGCGTGTCTTCTACGTCAAATACCTGGCCAATCCGATCTACGTCGACATCCTGAAGGCGCGGCCCGACGTGCGGCTCGACCGCATCGAGAACGAGAGCCCCGAGGACCTCTACGCCCCGATCCTGAGCGCGGCCCATGTCTACCAGATCGGCGCCGCCCGCGACGAGCTGGCGCCGCATTTCCATGTCGACGCTTCCTTCCTGAAGCGCACGCCGAACCTGCTGCTGGTCTCCAGCAACGGCGCCGGTTTCGACCCCGTCGACGTCGAGGCCTGCACGGATGCGGGCGTGCTGGTCGTGAACCAGTCGGGCGGCAACGCGCATTCGGTCGCCGAGCACGCGCTGGCGATGATGCTGACCTTGTCCAAGCGCATCATCCAGTCCGACCGTCGCTTGCGCCGTGAATCCAATGTCAACCGCAACGAGCTCGTCGGCAACGAGGTCGAGCACAAGACCGTCGGCATCATTGGTCTCGGTAATGTCGGCCGCCGCATCGCAGCACTCTGCAAGGGCCTGCTCGGCATGAAGGTGCTGGCCTACGATCCTTACCTCACGGCCGAGGTGATGGCCGCGCGGGGCGGCGAGAAGGTCGAGCTCGACGAGCTGCTGCGCCGCGCCGATTTCGTTTCGATCTCCTGTCCGCTCAACAAGGGCAGCCGCAGCATGATCAGCGTGCGCGAGTTCGGCCTGATGCAGCCACACGCTTATTTCATCACCACCGCGCGCGGGTTCATTCACGACGAGGACGCGCTGCTTGGGGCGCTGCGCGACAAGCGCATTGCGGGTGCCGGCCTCGACGTCTGGTCCAAGGAGCCTCCGCCGCCGGAGCACCCGCTGCTCCAGTTCGACAACGTGCTCGCGAGCCCGCACACGGCAGGCGTCACGAACGAGGCACGCCAGAATATGGGCCGTATCGCCGCCGAGCAGGTGCTGGAGACGCTCGACGGCAAGCGTCCGCCGCGCACCATCAATCCCGAGGTCTGGCCTGTTTATGCCGAGCGCTTCAAGCAGGCCTTTGGCGTCACGCCGGGATAGGGCGCGAAGGGCTATTGCGCTCCAATCATTGGTTACCACGATCAAAATGCAAAGCGGGGCATCTTATCGATGGCGTGAATGAACGCGTATGACTTGTCCTGTAGATGAGAGTCCATGAGCATATTTTCGATTGCTACATCCGGACTTTCTGCAGCGAGTTTGCGTGTCAGCGTGGCCGCGAGCAATATCGCCAATGTCAGTACGACCGGCCCGCTCCCTGCGTCAGGCGCAGCGGCCGGTGCCGGCAGTTCGAGCACGAGTTCGGCTTATCCCGCGGCTTATGTGCCGTTGCGGGTCGATCAGGTCGACCAATCGAGTGGCTCGACGCCGGGCGGTACGGTTGCGACGGTGTCGACCGTTTCGCCGAGCTATACCGCACAATCCGACCCAAGCGCTCCCTACGCAAACCAGGATGGCCTGGTCGCAGCGCCGAACGTCGATCTCGCCAGTGAATTCGTTCAACTGGCGACCGCAAAGTACAGCTTCATCGCCAATGCGAAGGTTATTCAAGCTTACTCGGAAACGACAGAGTCGCTTCTCGACATCAAGACGTGATGCCGAACCGCCGCCTGAATCGGCGGCGGGAACCTCGCCGGACTTTGATCCGCGTCAAAATCTCCTTTCCTCAGCCGGGCTAAATAGGGCTAGAGTGCCGCCGGGGCAGGCAGGAGGTCCCATGTCAACTTATGTCGTCAGGTTCATGAAGGACGTGCTCGGCCAGTACGGGCGGCAGATCGAGGTTTGCCAGGGGGCGCTCGAGATCGACGCCGCCGACGAGGACGAAGCCAGGGAGCGGGCGAAGGCGAGGTTTTGTAAGGACCAGGCGTTGCATCACTGGTCGCTGCATGCCGACCGCATCCAGGTCAGACCGGCTGACTTTCCCTCGTAGGGTTTAACGTCCGGGTGTCGTCAGCGATGGCGGCGCGGTTACGCCGGCGCCGAGCGAACGCTGCACCATGGCGGTGTCCGACCAGCGGCCGTGCCGATAGGCAACGCCGCAAAGCAGGCCGACGCGCGAAAATCCAAACTTCTCGTGCAGGGCCAGCGAGGGCGCGTTGTCGGCATCGATATAGCCGATCATCTGGCGGAAGCCGGCGGCCGCACACGCATCGATCAGGTCCTGGAGCAGCAGCCGTCCGACCCCGCGGCCGAGATGCCCGTGGTGGACGTAAATCGAGTGCTTGGCCGTGTAGCGATAGGCCGGTCGCTTGCGAAACAGCACCGCATAGGCGTAGCCGACGACCTCGCCGCGATAGGTCGCGACCAGATGTGGCAGCCGGGTCTGCTTCAAATTCTTGCGCCGGTCGCGCAGATCATCGGGCTCCGGCGCGCCGGTTCCCTCGACATCGCGCGGCACGCCGTTGCGGACGTGATGGCGGTAGATCGCCAGCATCGCCTCGATATCGCTCTCGCGCGACGGCCGGACCAGAACCGGCTCGTCATCGGTGCGTGCAATCGCTGTTTCGTTCATCGGCACCTACTCGGCAACGACGTAAGTATAGAGCCCGATGCGCCCCCGCGCATCGACCTCCTTGTAGACGCCCTGGATCTCCACATCGAAGCCTTGAAATGTATTGAAGCAAGTCTCGAACATCTTGAGATAATCCACCATGGGCTTTGCCCGCTCCGTCAGCCGCTCGCCGGGGACGATGGTGGCAATGCCAGGCGGATAGACCACGAAGGGCGTGGTGGCGATGCGACCGGCGATCGCCTCGATCGGCAGATAGTCGACGTCGTTCTTGAACAGGAAGCGAGCGGCATCGCGCGGCGACATCGCGATCTCAGGCATGTGCTCGGGCATGAACTGCCGCGCCTGGAGCGTGCTGACGTCGGCGGCGCGGAAGAATCCGTGCATCTCGCCGCAGAGGTCACGCAGCCGCACGCCGGCATAGCGCGCCTGCCGCCGCTGATAGAATTCCGGGATTGCGTCGGCGAGGAGCGCATTGTCGTCGTGCAGCCTCTTGAACGCGACGAGGCCGGAGATCAGCGTGCCGGCCTTGCTCGCCTCGACACCCGGGGTGAGCAGGAAGAGCAGCGAGTTGAGGTCGTTCTTTTCAGGGACGATGCGGTTTTCACGCAGGTACTGCGCGACGACCGGGGCGGGGATGCCGTGCTCGGCATAGGTGCCGGTGGCGCGGTCGAAGCCGGGGGTGAGCAGCGTCAGTTTGTTCGGATCGGTCATGGCAAAGCCCTCGGCCATGCCGGGAAAGCCGTGCCAATTGCTGTCAGGTGAGAGTTGCCAGAGCGCGGGATTGGTGGCGAGTTCGTCGGTCGACAGCGTCTCCCAGGCGACGTTATGCGCGGACCCGGGGCGGCTGACGTCAGGGATGGCGACGCGATCGGGAACGAATGGCTCGAAGAACCAGCGCCGGTCCGCGTTCTGCTCCTTCTCCTCGAACTCCCGGCGCATCGCGCGGATTTTCTTGCGCAGCTCGATGCCCAGCCGAATTGTGTCGTCCCACAGCACTTCGCCGGAGCGGCCCTTCATCATCTGCGCGCCGACGTCGAGCGAGGCGAACAGCGGATAGAACGGCGAGGTCGAGGCGTGCTGCATGAAGCTTTCGTTGAAGCGGCGATGCTCGACGCGGCGCTTCTGGCCGCGGATGTGGCGGTCCTTGATGTGGATTTGCGAGGCCTGCGAAAAGCTCGCGAGTTGCTTGTGGGTCGACTGCGTCGCGATGATGCCGGGTGCCTCCGGCGGGAGGTTGGCGAGGCCCATCGCGAAGCGGCCAGCATAGAGCGGATGGAATTTCATGAAGCCGGCCCAGGCCTCGTCGAACAGGATGTATTCGCAGAGATGGCCGATGCGCTTCAGGATCATTTCGGCGTTGTGGATCGTGCCGTCGTAGGTGCATTGCTCGACCACGGCGACGCGGAACGGCCGCTCCTTGCGCCAGGCGTCCTTGTCGGTGACCAGGGGATGATTGCGGATCGTCTCGCGCAGGGCTTTCTCGTCGAGCATGTCCCAGCGCATCGGGCCGATCAGGCCCCAGGCGTTGCGGATGGTCGGGACATAGACCGGGATGCCGCCGCCGATCATCAGCGCACCATGATGGGCGGCCTTGTGATTGTTGCGGTCGAACAGCACGAGGTCGCCGTCGGTGACGAGCGCGCCGAGCGCGACCTTGTTCGAGGTCGAGGTACCGTTGAGCACGAAATAGGTCTTTTCCGCACCGAAGATCGCCGCCGCTTCCTTCTGCGCCTTCAGGGCAGGCCCCTCATGGGTGAGGAGGTCGCCGAGATCGAGCACCGAATTGTCGAGGTCGTCGCGAAACACGGATTCGCCGAGATGCTCGACGAAGACCCGGCCGATCGGGCTGCGGTTGTAGAACACGCCGCCATTGTGACCGGGACAGGTCCAGAGCTGGTTGCCCTCCTCGGCGTAGTCGACCAGCGCACCGAAGAAAGGCGTCTTCAGCGTCTCGGCATATTGCTTGAGCCGGCTGATCAGATTCTTGGCAATGAAGGTCGGTGTCTCCTCGGAGAGGAAGACATAGCCGTCGATGAAGTCGAGCACCTCGACCGGCAGGTCTTCGAAGCGCTTGCGCCGGATCAGGAGGATGATCGGGAAGTCGAGGCCCCGGCGCCGCATCAGGTTGATCAGCGCGGAGGTCTTGCCCTCAAGCCCCTTCTTGCCCCAATCCACCACCATGCAGCCGATGGCGGCATCGGTCTGCACCGCGATTTCGGCGTCTTCCAGCTTGCGGGCCCTGACGACCTCGAAGCCGGAACGCTGGATCTCCTCGACGATCTGGTTGAAGCGGATGCCCTCGAGGTCGTCGGCGTCGAACACAGGTGCGGCGAACAGGAAGTTGAAGCGCTTGAAATAGTCCATGGCGTGTCCCGAATGTGCGAGACGGACAGGTCTCTGCACATTCGATGACAGTTCTATGACCGTCGCTGAAACCTTCGCGGTTCTGGCTGGTTGACTGCCGATGCCCGCATCGTGCCGGGGCTCAGCAGGTGGATTCGAGGGAACGGCAGATATCCGGCTGCCGGTGCCGATTTGACACAGGGACGAAAAGAGCACTGGTTTTCGCGACTTGCCTCGGAAATCGCAACCCGGAGCGGCCGTCCCGGGCCGTTCGCTTTCGCGGTCTGCTTCGTGGTGGTCTGGCTGGTCAGTGGCCCGATCTTCGACTTCTCCGATACCTGGCAGCTGATTATGAACACGTGCAGCAGCATCGTCACGTTTCTGATGGTGTTCCTGATACAGAACACACAGAACAGGGACAGCACCGCACTCCAGCTGAAGCTTGACGAGCTCATTCGAGCAAATGCTCCGCGGAAAGACCTCGTCGGCATCGAGGAAAAGCCGGAATCGGAGATCGAATCCAAGCGACGCGAGACGCGCGGCAATTGAGCGCAGACTGGTCGGCGAATTCCAGGAGGACGCGTTGGCTACCGCTTCGTCTCGCCGAACACCACGGTCGGTACCGCGCGATTGACGACCTCGCGCAGCGCGAAGCTCGATTGCACCCGCGCCACGCGCGGCAGGCGGGACAGCTCGGTGCGGTGGATGCGCTCGAAATCCTGGATGTCGCGGGCGAGCACGATCAGGATGTAGTCGTCGGTGCCCGACATCAGGAAGCAGCGCACGACGGAGGGGCACTTCATCACCTCGGCCTCGAACGCTTTCAGCGCCTCGTCGCTCTGGCTCTCCAGCGCAATGCGCACCAGCACCGTGGTGGTGAGGCCGAACTGCGCCAGATCCAGCGCGGCCTGGTAGGCCTGAATGTAGCCGTCATCCTCCAGCGTCTTCTGCCGCCGCGCCAGCGCGGTGCTCGACAGGCCAACCTTGTTGGCGAGCTCGGTGTGGCTGGCCCGCGCATTGGTCGTGAGTTCCGCGAGGATGGCGAGATCTTTCCGGTCGAGGGCCAAGGTTTCGTTTCCAGCGTGAAAGGACACTTCCGCGACCGAAACCGGCGCGGGAAGGCCAAAGCTAGCGGATATTTGCACGAAACCAAACCGGCCTCGTCGCTACGATCACAGGGTGAATCAAAAAGGAGCCCAGGATGCGCGTCGGTGTGCCCAAGGAGATCAAGGTCCAGGAATATCGCGTCGGGCTTACCCCGGGCGCCGTTCGCGAATATGTCGCGGCCGGGCATCTGGTAACGGTCGAGACTGGCGCGGGCAGCGGCATCGGCGCGTCCGACGAGGTGTATCAGCGGGCAGGGGCCTCCATTGCTGCGAGCGCGCGCGACCTCTTCGCCGAGTCCGACATGATCGTGAAGGTGAAGGAGCCGCAGAAGAGCGAATGGGCCCGGCTCCGCGAAAGCCAGATCCTGTTTACTTATCTTCATCTTGCGCCCGATCCCGAACAGGCCAAGGGCTTGCTTGCCTCGGGCTGCACTGCGATTGCTTATGAAACCGTCACCGACGCGGCCGGTCACCTTCCCTTGCTTGCGCCGATGAGCGAAGTCGCCGGCCGCCTCGCCATCGAGGCCGCCGGCGCCGCGCTCAAGCGATCGGCTGGCGGTCGCGGGCTGTTGTTGGGCGGTGTCCCAGGCGTGCAGCCGGCGCGCGTTGTCATTCTTGGCGGCGGTGTCGTGGGAACGCAGGCCGCGCGCATGGCCGCAGGCCTCGGCGCCGAAGTCACCGTGATCGACCGCTCGATCCCGCGCTTACGCGAGCTCGATGATCTCTTCGCCGGTCGTGTGCGCACCCGCTTCTCGACCATCGAGTCCGTCGAAGACGAGGTGTTTGGCGCGGACGTCGTGATCGGCGCGGTGCTGGTGCCCGGCGCCAGTGCGCCAAAGCTCGTCACGCGTGCGATGCTGTCGTCGATGCGGCCGGGTGCCGTGCTGGTTGACGTCGCGATCGACCAGGGCGGCTGCTTCGAAACCTCGCATGCGACGACGCATGCGGAGCCGACCTATGAGGTCGACGGCGTCGTGCATTATTGCGTGGCTAACATGCCAGGCGCGGTGCCGGTGACGTCGAGCCAGGCACTGAACAATGCGACGCTGCCGTTCGGCCTGATGCTCGCCAACAAAGGCTTTGCCGCAGTGCTGGAAAGTCCGCATCTGCGCAACGGTCTGAACGTCCATCGCGGCCGCATCACCAACAAGGCGGTGGCGGAGAGCCTTGGGATGGAATTCGCGCCGGTCGGGAGTGGGCTGGCGGCCTGATAGGGCCGTCATTGCTGTGCGTAGCGAAGCAATTCAGAATCCCTCCGCGGAAAGACTCTGGATTGCTTCGCTTCGTTCGCAATGACGATGGGGACGAGCGCCACTCAAGCTTCGGCCAGAGTCCATGCTGACGAATTGCCTCACGCCTTTGTCAGCCTGTACTGCCGCAGATCCGGATCGTGCGTCATGCGCCAGTAATCCACGAACCGCCACGGCATCGCCGAAAACACGCGGCCACTGCAGTTGCGGTAGTAGGTGCTCATGCCGGGATGGGTCCAGATCATCGCCTCGTGCTCGGTATCGACTTTGCGGACATAGTCGTCGAGCACCTCTCGGCGCACATCGATCGCGGCGACGTCGCGCTCGATCATGTCGACGAGGCAGGCGGAGATGTAGCGGCTCTGGCATTCCGACTGGAAGATGACGCTGCCACCATGGGCCGGGCCAGCGTTCGGGCCGAGCATGCAGAAGAAGTTGGGAAAATCCGGCACGGTGAGGCCGAGGAACGCCGTCGGATTGTCGTTGGCCCAGGCATCGCGCAGGTTCTTGCCGTCGCGGCCGCTGATGTTGAGGCGCGCCGCCATCTCCGCAACCTTGAAGCCGGTGGCGACCACGATGATGTCGGCGGGGCGGTGCTTGCCGTCGGCGGTGACGATGCCGGTTTCGTCGAAATGGTCGATCGCGTCGGTGACGAGCTCGACATTGTCCCGCCGCAAGGTCGTGAACCAGTTGTTGTCGAGCAGGATGCGCTTGCCATAGGGCGGGTAGGTCGGCACACACTTTTCGATCAGGTCGGGCCGGTCCTTCAGCTCGGTCAGGATGAAGTCGGTCAGTTCCTGGCGATGCCGGTCGTTGCCCTTGTTGACGGCGCGCTCCGGATGCGGCCAGGCCGGGTCCTTGCGCAGGAACGGCAACAGGCCGTCGCCGTAGCGCCAGAACATGTTGAAGCGATACCACTGCACATAGAGCGGCAGATGCGCGAGCAGCCAGCGCGCGCCCTCGGTGATCGGATCGGCATAGCCCTTCACCGGCCGCGCCCATTGCGCGCTGCGCTGATAGACGGTGACCGAGGCGACGCGGCCAGCGATTGCCGGCACCAGCTGCATCGACGTCGCGCCGGTGCCGATCACGGCGACATGCTTGCCGTCGAGCTTGATATCGTCCGACCACAGCGCCGAGTGCAGGATTGTGCCTTTGAAATCCTCCTCGCCCCTGAAGTGCGCACGCGAGGGATCGTTGAGCTGGCCGATGGCCGAGACGAGGGTGGTGGATTCGATGGTCTCTTCGCCGTTCGTCGTCTTCAGCGTCGAGATCCAGCGTCGCTTGCCCTCATCCCAACGCGACGCCGTCAGTTCGGTATTGACGCGCAGATGTTTCCGGATGCCGTATTCGTCGGCGACCTTCTTGAGATAGCCGAGCAGTTCTTCGCGCTGGCAGAAATAGCGCGTCCATGCATTGCCCGAGCCGAACGAGTAGGAATAGGAATGGTTCGGCGTATCGACGCCGCAGCCCGGATAGCGGTTGATCCACCAGGTGCCGCCGAGCTCGGCGTTCTTCTCGACGATGGTGTAGGGGATGCCGAGATGGCCGAGCGCCACGCCGAGCGCGATGGCGCAGACGCCAGCGCCGACGATCAGGACATGCTGATCGGCGAGCTTTTCGTCCGAGGGGCGCGTCGTCCACCGCGACTGGCGCGGCACAAAGCCCATCTCCTCGCGCATCAGCGGTGCATATTCCGGTGCGACCTTCTCGCCGAGGCAGGCGCGCATCATCTTGAGCAGCAGCTCTTCGCCGGGATCGATGATGACAGGCTTCGGCGTGCCGTCGGCAAACAGCTTGACGACAGCGGCGCGGATTTCGTCCTGGATCTCGCGGGGCACACCGGCCTCGGGATCGGGAATGAGACGAATATCGCGCTTGGGCAAATAGGGCGGCTCGAGCCAGCGTTCGTCGCCGGTCATGTGCACCAGCACCATCAGCAGGCAGCGGATGTCGGCTTCCGCGAGGGCCGAGGCAAGGTCGAGCGGTTTGCGTGGAGATTCGATGTTCATCGTCTTCTTCTGATCTCCGGCGATCCAGCAACGAACGAAGGACCCGCGGCGACGGTACGCTAGTCGACAAGGACGGAATCGTCCATTCGGGCGGGATCCGGCAACGCTCCGGTGCCCGAATAGGGCGGGAGAAGAAAACTATTGCTCCGGGACCTTCCGGCGGAAGGAGTTTCCCCTCGATGGGGCAAAAACGCCAATCGCTTCCATTGCTGTTTGGGGCCGAAACGACGACATTTCCGTCAGAAATTGATGGATTGACGGCCATGGAACGCACTGGATTTGAGCCCTTCGGCGAGCAGCTGGTGTCCGCAACGGACACCCAGCCGCGGTCGCGCGCGTCAAAGATGCTGCTGCGGGCCGGCACCGGCCTGTTCTGGTCGCTGGTCGCTGCCATCGTGCTGGCGCGCGCCGCGTTCTTTGAACCGGGCGTCTATGACGGCTTCAGCCACGTGGCCTCGCTCGCCAAGAACCTGCTGTTCTGAGCCGGATTGTTCCGGGCTGAGGATAGAACTTCCCTCGGCCCTGATATGCCGAAAACTTATTCCCCAACCCGACTGCCGTGCGTATAAATCTTTCTCCTCTGGGAGAGATTTGTGTCGCAGAATCAAGCATCCAGCCCGGCTGACGCCAAGCCGACCACTGCCGTAAGCCGCATCGTTGCGCTGATTCCCGGCATTCTTCTGTGCGTCGCAGTGGCTGGCGTCTCGGCCCTGCTGGAACGGGCCGAGCTCGGCGTGTTCGAACACCCCTATGTCGAGGCGCTGGTGATGGCGATCCTGCTGGGGATGGCCGTGCGCAGCTTCTGGAAACCGGCGCCGCGCTGGCAGGCCGGCATCGCCTTCAGCGCCAAACAGCTGCTTGAAGTCGCCGTCATGCTGCTGGGGGCCTCCATCAGCTTTGCCGCCATCGCGGCCTCAGGCATCGCGCTTTTGGCGTCGATCGCGGCCGTGGTGGTGGTGGCCCTCTGCGTCTCCTTCGGTCTCAGCCGCTTGCTTGGCCTGTCGACGCGGCTCTCGATCCTGATCGCCTGCGGCAATTCCATCTGCGGCAATTCCGCCATCGCGGCGGTCGCGCCGATCATCGGCGCCAACAGCGACGAGATCGCATCCTCTATCTCTTTTACCGCCATCCTCGGCGTGATGATGGTGCTGGGCTTGCCGCTGCTGATCCCGCTGTTGCAACTCACCGCCACGCAATACGGCATCCTCGCGGGCCTCACCGTCTATGCGGTGCCGCAGGTGCTCGCCGCAACGGTGCCGGCGGGCCTGATCTCCACGCAGATCGGCACGCTGGTGAAGCTGATGCGCGTGCTGATGCTTGGCCCCGTGGTCGTCGGCCTCTCGCTGGCCGCCTCGCGCTGGCAGACCGGCGCCAAGAAGACCAATGTCGGCTTCTTCCGCCTGGTGCCGTGGTTCATCCTTGGCTTCCTCGCGCTGGCGACGCTGCGCTCGCTCGAGATCGTGCCGGGCACGGTGGTTGGTCCCGTGACGAAGATCACGAGCTTCCTTACGGTGGTGTCGATGGCCGCGCTGGGCTTGGGCGTCGACGTGAAGGTGCTTGCCAATGTCGGGGGACGGGTGACAGCCGCGGTGACGCTGTCGCTGATGCTACTGCTGGGGATCAGCATCGTGCTGGTGCACTGGTTTAAGTGAGGGACGCGCCGCGCTGGCGCGCATGAATTGCGGCGCGCTGCAGCGCTGGACTTCCCCCGCCAGACCGGTATTGGTTTTCGCCAACGTGATTGGCCGTAGAGCCAGTGCTGCCGATCCGAGAGCAAACGAGGACGCCGCCATGACGACACTGACCGTGAAAGATCTTCTCCCCGAGGATGGAACGAAGGGGACGCTGGTCGGCCGCGTCTGGCTGCCGCAGGCGAACGGTCCGGCCGTCGTTGCCGTCCGCACTGACGGCGTCTTCGACGTCACCGCAAAGTTTCCGACCATCAGCGCGCTTTGCGAAGAGGACAATCCCGCCAAGACGCTTGCCGCAACCAAGGGCGAGCGTATCGGCGACCTCGAAGCCATCGTCGCCAACACGGCGCCCGATGGGCGTGATTCAACGAAGCCCTGGCTGCTCGCACCCGTTGATCTCCAGACGTTGAAAGCCGCGGGTGTCACCTTCGCGATCTCGATGCTGGAGCGCGTGATCGAGGAGCGGGCCAAGGGCAATCCGGCCTCGGCCGAAGCGATCCGGAAAGAAGTGACACGACTGATCGGCGACGATCTGTCAAAACTCAAGCCGGGCTCGGACCAGGCGATGCACCTGAAGCAGGTGCTGATCGACCAGAACGCCTGGAGCCAGTATCTCGAAGTCGGTATCGGTCCCGACGCCGAGGTCTTCACCAAAGCACCGACGCTGTCCTCGGTCGGCACCGGCATGGATGCCGGGCTGCATCCGAAGTCGACCTGGAACAACCCGGAGCCGGAGCTGGTGCTGTTCGTCTCCAGCCGCGGCAAGATCGTCGGCGGAGCGCTTGGCAACGACGTGAATCTGCGTGACTTTGAGGGCCGCTCCGCACTGCTTTTATCGAAGGCCAAGGACAACAATGCGTCCTGCGCCATCGGTCCGCTGCTGCGTCTGTTCGACGACAGCTTCACGCTCGACGATGCGCGCAAGCTCGACATCAGCCTCAACGTGAAGGGCGCGGACGGTTTCGTCCTCGACGGCCATTCCTCGATCAGCATGATCAGCCGCGATCCGACCGATCTCGTCGCGCAGACCATCGGCAAGGTGCATCAATATCCTGATGGTTTTGTGCTGTTCCTCGGCACGATGTTCGCACCCGTCAAGGATCGCGAAGCGCCGGGGCAGGGCTTCACCCACAAGCGCGACGATATCGTCACCATCGCCGCACCTCAGCTCGGCAAGCTCGTGAATCGGATGCGGACCAGTGACGAGTGCGAGCCCTGGACGTTCGGCATCGGTGCGCTGATGAAGAACCTGGCGCAGCGGGAGGTGATCTAGCGGTCGGCTCGCTTCCCCTCGCCCCGCTTGCGGGGAGAGTTCAAATTCGATCGGAGATCGAATTCGGGTGAGGGGGACTCTCCGCCGGTTCAGCTCTCACCGTTTCTGTGGAAGGAGCCTCTCGCCGCAACCCCCTCCCCGTAAGAACGGGGCGAGGGGAGCACCTTTGCTCGGGCGACCATCCACAAACATTCCTTCACCTTAGCGTTGCATAAATCGAAAAGAATCGCGCCTAGCGTGTGATCTACGCAAGTCTGCGGCACCTCTGCATCATTCGTCCAAATAGTCAGATAATATGACTATACGAAGCCGCTGTTCCGTGAAATAGTCCCTTCCGCCGCCTCAAGGGCCGGCCTGAGGGTGTCATGCTACCAGCGGCGCCCCAGATAAACAATCTTGGGAGATACGCCTGATGACCCTCAAAGCCCTCTTTGCGGCCAGCGCCACGGCCACGTTGTTGCTCGCGCTGCCGGCCAATGCCGCCGAGCTCACCGTCGGCTTCTCGCAGATCGGATCGGAATCCGGCTGGCGCGCGGCCGAGACCTCGGTCTCCAAGCAGGAGGCCACCAAGCGCAAGGTCAATCTCAAGATCGCCGACGCGCAGCAGAAGCAGGAGAACCAGATCAAGGCGATCCGCTCCTTCATCGCGCAGAATGTCGACGCGATCTTCCTGGCGCCCGTGGTCTCGACCGGCTGGGATTCGGTGCTGAAGGAAGCAAAGGAAGCCAAGATCCCGGTCGTGCTGCTCGACCGCGACATCGATCCATCGGGCAAGGACCTCTATCTCACCGCCGTCACCTCGGACAGCGTGCACGAAGGCGCGGTCGCTGGCGACTGGCTGGCCAAGACCGTCGGCGACAAGGCCTGCAACATCGTCGAATTGCAGGGCACGGTCGGCGCGAGCGTCGCCGCCAATCGCAAGAAAGGCTTTGACACCGCCATTGCCAAGCACGCCAATTTGAAGGTGGTGCGCAGCCAGACCGGCGACTTCACCCGCGCCAAGGGCAAGGAAGTGATGGAGAGCTTCATCAAGGCCGAAGGCGGCGGCAAGAACATCTGCGCGGTCTACGCGCACAACGACGACATGATGGTCGGCGCGATCCAGGCGATGAAGGAAGCCGGCCTCAAGCCGGGCAAGGACATCCTCACGGTCTCGATCGACGCGGTCCCCGACATCTTCAAGGCGATGGTCGCCGGTGAAGCCAATGCCACAGTCGAGCTGACGCCGAACATGGCGGGCCCTGCTTTCGATGCCGTCGCGGCGTTCAAGGAGAAGGGCACCGTTCCGCCGAAGTGGATCCAGACCGAATCCAAGCTGCTCACCGCCGCCGACGATCCGCAGAAGGTCTACGACAGCAAGAAGGGCCTCGGTTACTGAGGCGGGCGTCTCGCCGGACCACTCCTTTGTGGTCCGGCCCCCCTTCGAAACCGCCGCGCGAACGAATAGGGTGGGTGTCCGCAGCATAAGCGGGCGCCGGTGGGAGTGACGTCGTTATGGAGAACAGCCTTGATCCTGCTCCGCCCCTGTTGGAGGTGCGCGGGATCAGCAAGAGCTTCGGCGCGGTGCGTGCGTTGCAGGAGGTCGACTTCACGCTTCGCGCCGGCGAGATCCATGCGCTGCTCGGCGAGAACGGCGCCGGCAAATCTACGCTGATCAAGGTCGTCACCGGCGTGTTCCCGCGCGATGCCGGTCTCGTCCGTCTGGGCGACGAAGAGGTCGCGCCGCGTTCGGCCAAGTCCGCGCTGCAGGCCGGCATTGCCACCGTCTACCAGGAAGTCAATCTGCTGCCGAACCTGTCGGTGGCGCAGAACTTGTTTCTCGACCGCCAGCCGATGCGCTTCGGCATCGTGCGCGAAGGCGAGATGCGCCGTCGCGCCAAGGCGCTTCTCACGGAGTTCGGTCTCGATATCGACGTTGCCGCGCCACTTGGCAATTATTCGGTGGCGATACAACATGTCACCGCGATCGCGCGCGCGGTCGATCTTTCCGCGCGCGTGCTGATCCTGGACGAACCGACCGCGAGCCTCGATCGTCACGAGGTCGAGATCCTGTTCGGAATCATGCGCCAGCTTGCCAGGCGCGGCATCGGCATCGTCTTCGTCAGTCATTTCCTCGATCAGGTCTACGAGATCTCAGACCGCATCACTGTGTTGCGTAACGGCCGCCTGGTTGGTGAGCGCGAGACCGCCTCGCTGCCGCGGCTGGAGCTGATCCGGATGATGCTCGGGCGCGAGCTGGCCGAGACCACCAGTTCACGGGCAGCGGCGAGCGAACAGAAAGCGCGCGAGGTCTGCGCCAGTTTCGAGAATTACGGCAAGGCCGGATATGTCGCCCCGTTCAATCTCGAGCTGCGCCGTGGCGAGGTCGTCGGCCTCGCGGGCCTCCTCGGCTCGGGCCGCACCGAGACGGCGCGGCTGGTGTTCGGCGCCGAGCGTGCCGATGGCGGGCAGGCGAGGGTGGAGGGCGCTTCGGTGCGGCTGCAGTCGCCGCGCGATGGCGTGCGCCACGGCTTTGGCTATTGCCCTGAGGAGCGCAAGACCGACGGCATCGTCGCCGAACTCAGCGTGCGCGAGAACATCGTGCTGGCGCTTCAGGCCAAGCGCGGGCTGCATCGGCCGCTGTCGCGTCGCGAGCAGGACGAGATCGCGCGCCGTTACGTCAAGATGCTCGACATCCGCCCGCCCGATGCCGAACGGCCCGTCGGCCTGCTCTCCGGCGGCAATCAGCAAAAGGTGCTGCTGGCGCGCTGGCTCGCGACCGCGCCGCGGCTTCTCGTGCTGGATGAACCGACGCGCGGCATCGATGTCGGCGCGCATGCCGAGATCATCCGCCTGATCCGCGAGCTCTGCGACGACGGGCTGGCGCTGCTGGTGATCTCCTCGGAGCTCGACGAGATCGTGACCTATTCCGACCGTGTGGTCGTGCTGCGCGATCGTGTCCATGTCGAGGAGCTCTCGGGCGAGGCCATCGACGTCACCAACATTCTCGCGGCCATCGCCGCCGATGGCGCAGCGATGCAAGAGGCCCGGGCATGACAGAGCTGTTGCCGCGCCGCGGCCTTGCCCAGATCCTGGCTTTGATCGTCATCCTCGCGGTCGACCGCGTGGTGTCGCCGCAATTCTTCGACCTGCGGCTTCAGGACGGTCGTCTGTTCGGCAGCCTCATCGACGTCCTCAACCGCGGCACGCCGGTGGCGCTGCTCTCGCTCGGTATGGTGCTGGTGATCGCGACGCGCGGCATCGACCTTTCCGTCGGTGCGGTGATGGCGATCTGCGGCGCGATTGCCGCGAGCCTCGCCGACAGCCACGGCCTGCCGGTGGTGCTGGCGGCGGCGCTTGGCGCCGGTTTGATCTGCGGGTTGTGGAACGGCTTCCTCGTCGCGGTGCTCGGCATGCAGCCGATAGTGGCGACGCTGATCCTGATGGTCGCCGGGCGCGGTATCGCCCAGCTCATCACCGAAGGACGGATCGTGACGTTCTCCTCGCCGGACCTGGTCTGGCTCGGGAACGGCGCCATTCTCGGCGTGCCTGTCCCGATCGCGATCGCGCTTGGCATGCTGATCCTCACGGGTGCGGTAGTGCGCGGCTCGGCGCTCGGGCTCCTGATCGAGGCAACCGGCGGCAATGCGCGGGCGAGCGAGCTTGCCGGCGTCGGCACGCGCGCGATGATTTTGGCGGTCTATGTCTGGTGCGGGGTCTGTGCCGCGCTCGCCGGCGTGATCGCTGCGGCTGACATCATGGGAGCGGATGCCAATAATGCCGGCCTCTGGCTCGAGCTCGACGCCATCCTCGCGGTGGTGATCGGCGGCACCTCGTTGTTCGGAGGCCGCTTCAGCCTTGTCCTGGCGGTGCTGGGTGCGCTAATCATCCAGACCATGAACACCGGCATTTTGCTGTCAGGCTATCCGCCGGAGTTCAACCTGCTGGTCAAGGCCGTGGTGGTGCTCGCCGTGCTGCTGCTGCAATCGCCAAAACTGTCCGGCTTTGCCGGCATCATGGTGCGGCTGCGGAGAACGAAACCATGAAAGGCCTGCCGCCCGTCCTGATCACGGCCATCGTTCTCGTCGCGGGCTTCGCAGCTTGCGCGGTGCAGTTTCCCAACATCGCCTCCACCCGCGTGGTCGGCAACCTCCTGACCGACAATGCCTTCCTCGGCATCGTCGCGACCGGCATGACCTTCGTCATCATCTCCGGCGGCATCGATCTCTCGGTCGGCTCGGTGATCGGATTCACCACAGTGTTCGTGGCGCTCGCGATCGAGCGCTGGGGCGTGCCGCCGCTGGTCGCGTTCGTCGCCATCCTCGCGCTCTCGGCGGCCTTTGGCGCCGCGATGGGCGCGATCATCCATGTCTTCGACCTGCCGCCTTTCATCGTCACGCTCGCCGGCATGTTTCTGGCGCGCGGCGCCAGCTTCCTGCTCTCGACGGAATCGGTGCCGATCACCGCGCCGGTTTATTCGACCGTGTCCGACTTCGCGTTGCGCATGCCCGGTGGCGGGCGTTTGAGCGCGATCGCGATCATCATGCTCGCCATCGTGATCGGCGGCGTCTTGCTGCTGCAACTCACCCGGTTCGGCGCCAATGTCCATGCGCTCGGCGGCAGCCGGGCGACTGCCAGCCTGATGGGCGTCGCGGTCGGCAAGATGACGGTGAAGATCTACATGCTATCGAGCCTGCTCGCGGGCATCGCCGGCATCGTGTTCTCTTTCTACACCAGCGCCGGCTATTCTCTCTCCGCCGTCGGCGTCGAGCTCGACACAATTGCAGCCGTTGTCATCGGCGGCACGCTGCTCACGGGCGGGCAGGGCTCGGTGATCGGCACCTTCCTCGGCGTGCTGATCCAGGGCATGATCCAGACCTACATCAATTTCGACGGCACGCTGTCGAGCTGGTGGACCAAGATCGCGACCGGCGTCTTGCTGTTCGCCTTTATCGCGCTGCAGCAGGGGCTGGTCGCGCTGGCGCGCCGGCCGGCGGCGAAGCGCGCGGGAGCCGTCTCATGACCTCGCGCATCGTCGTCATTCCGACACCACGGGCCCATTCCAACCACGCGGAGGTCGCGCGCTCGATCGGCGTCGACATCATCGCTGGCCGCTATGCGGAAGGGGTGCGGCTTCCGGGTGATGCCGAGCTGACGGCGATGTTCGGCGTGTCGCGGCCGGTGCTGCGCGAGAGCGTGAAGACGCTCGTGGCCAAGGGGCTTTTGACCACCAAGGCGCGGGTCGGCACCGTCGTGCGCGAGCGCGCTGCGTGGAACATGTTTGATGCCGACGTGCTGGCCTGGCATCTCGACGCCGGTATCGACAGGCGTTTTCTCAACGACCTCGCCGAGATCCGCCTCGCGGTCGAGCCGCGCGCGGCAGCGCTCGCGGCCACGCGCCGTTCGGAGGAGGACATCGCCGAGCTTCAGCGCAGCATGGACCGCATGCGGCACGAGACGTCCGAGTCCGTCGGCTTTGCCGATGCCGACCTCGCCGTGCACCTTGCGGTGGCGCGAGCATCCGGCAATCTGTTCATGCGCTCCATCGGTCATGTGATCGAGGCTGCCTTGCGTGCGGCTTTCATGCTCAGTGCACCGGCCGGGTCGGAGGACCGCGAGATCGCCTTGGTCTGGCACCAGAAGATCGTCGACTCGATCGCAACCGGTGATGCCGACGCGGCGGCCGAGGCGATGGCCTTCGTCATTCACAACGGCATGCGCCGGCATCAGGGAGTGGCGGCCGAAACAGCACCGGCGGCACCTGCAGAATCTGGAGAAAGTTCGTGACAACCTTTCGCATCGCCATCGTCGGCTTCGGCAAGATCGCGCGCGACCAGCATGTCGGCGCGATCGCCGCGACGCCGGGCGCCATGCTAGCCGCCGTTGCCAGCCGTAACGCGTCGCTGCCGGGCCTGCCGCATTTTGCGACCATCGAGGAGCTGCTGGAGAAGGGCCCGGAGATCGATGCGGTGTCGCTCTGCACACCGCCGCAGGTGCGACGCGCCCAGGCCGCTGCGGCGCTCGCCGCCGGCAAGCATGTCATGCTGGAGAAGCCGCCCGGCATCGGCGTTGCCGAGCTCGACCCGCTGACCGCGATGGCGGCAGACGCAAAGCGCACTTTGTTTGCGACCTGGCATTCGCGCCATGCCCCCGCGGTCGAGCCAGCCCGCGAATGGCTGGCTACGCGCAGGATCAAGTCGGTGCACATCAATTGGAAGGAAGACGTCCGTGTCTGGCATCCCGGCCAGGCCTGGATTTGGGAACCCGGCGGGCTCGGCGTGTTCGATCCCGGTATCAACGCGCTCTCGATCCTGACCCGCATCCTGCCAAGGCCGGTGTTCGTCACCGCGGCTGAGCTTGCTTTTCCGGCCAATTGCCAGTCGCCGATTGCCGCCAATCTGACGCTGACCGACATCAGCGACCTGCCGATCACGGCAGAGTTCGACTTTCGCCAGACCGGGCCGCAGAGCTGGGACATCGTCGCGGAAACCGATCAGGGTCGGATGACATTGTCCCGCGGTGGCAGGATCATGGAGGTCGACGGCAAGGTTGTTGCCGACGCGCCCGATGAGGAATATCGAGAGCTGTACCGGCACTTCGTCAAGCTCGCGGAGTCCGGCGCGAGCGATGTCGACCTGGCACCGCTTCGTCTCGTCGCCGACGCTTTCCTGCTCGGCAAGCGTAACATCGTCGAACCGTTTGTGGACTAGACATGGCGAGCGCCAAGATAGCAAAAGACGTTTTCGGAACGCTGCCGGACGGACGCAATGTCGAGCGGATCGTGCTGCGCGGGGAGGGCGGGTTTGAGGCCCGCATCATCACCCATGGCGCGGTGATCCAGGCGTTGATCGCGCCGGACGCCAGGGGCAGCTATGACGACGTCGTGCTCGGCCATGACGCCTTCGCCGGCTATCTCGCCGAGCGGAAGTTTTTTGGTGCCACAGTCGGCCGCTACGCCAACCGCATCGCCAACGGGGAGTTCTCGCTCGATGGCGAGACGTTCCAGCTTCCAATCAATAACGGCCCGAATGCGCTGCATGGTGGCCTCGACGGCTTCGACCGCAAGCTCTGGGACATTGCCGAGCTCGACGACGGCGCCAACCCTGCGGTCACGCTGACCTACACCAGCCCGCATGGCGAGGAGAATTATCCTGGCAAGCTCGATGTGCGGTTGACCTATCGCGTCACCGGCTCGGCCGAGCTGTCGCTGATGATGGAGGCACGGACCGACCGGCCGACCATCGTCAACCTGACCAACCACAGCTTCTTCAATCTGGAAGGCGCGACTTCAGGCACGCCCACCCTCGACCACAGGCTGATGGTCAAGGCCGATCATTTCCTGGCCATCGACCCCACCGCGATCCCGCTGCCCGAGCCGCCGCGCGTGGTGGCTGGCACACCGTTCGACTTCCGGGAGGCCCGCGCCGTCGGCGCGCGCATCCGCGAGAGCAATCAGCAATTGCTCAACGGCAAGGGCTATGATCACACCTATTGTCTCGCGCGTGACGGCAAGCTCGCGTTCGCGGCCCGGCTGGAGGCCCCGCGCTCGGGGCGGATCATGGAGCTGTTCACCGATCAGCCCGGCCTTCAGGTCTATTCCGGCAACTATCTCGACGGCACGATCTCGGGCAAAGGCGGCAAGCTGATCCGACAGTCGGACGCGTTGTGCCTGGAGCCGCACATGTGGCCGAATTCGCCGAACCGGCCGGACTTTCCGAGCCCGCGCCTCGATCCTGGCGGCGTCTATCGCCATCACACCGTCTATCGCTTCGCCGTGAGGGCGCCATGATGGAAGAGGTGCCGACCTCCGTTCTGTCCGCCGAACACTGTCACCTCGGCGAGGGGCCGACCTATGACGTCACCACCGACACCGCCTGGTGGTTCGACATTCGCGAGGGACGTCTGTTCGAGGCGCATCTTGGCAGCGGCGCGATCCGCATCCACGCGCTCGGCCGGATGGCGAGCGCGCTCGGGCGGATCGATGCCGAGCGCCAGCTGCTCGTCGCGGAAGATGGTTGTTACATCCGCACGCTCGCCGATAGCGCGATGACGTTGTTCTGTCCGCTCGAAGCGGACAATCCCGCGACGCGTTCCAATGATTGCCGCGTGCACCAATCCGGCACGTTCTGGATCGGCACCATGGGACGCAAGGCCGAACGAGGGCTAGGGGCGATCTACGCGCTCCACCGCGGCAAGATCTCGACGCTGTTTCCGGGCATCAGCATTCCCAACTCGATTTGCTTCTCGCCGGATGGCGCGACAGGCTACTTCACCGATACCGCGCGCGCCGTGCTTTATGCAGTGCCACTCAATCCCGCCACCGGCCTTCCGCGCGGTGAGCCGGAGGTGCTGTTGCGCCATACCGGCATCGGCGGCCTCGACGGCTCGGTGTGCGATGCCGACGGGCAGATCTGGAACGCCTGCTGGGGCGCCAGCCGGATTGACGTGTACTCGCCGCAAGGGGAGCGCTTGCGTTCGCTGCGTGTTCCGGCCAAGCAGGCGAGCTGTCCTGCCTTCGTCGGCCCGGATCTGTCGCGTCTGCTCGTCACCTCCGCTTGGCAGGATATGGACGCGGAGGCGCGCGCCGCCGACTCGCAGGCCGGCTGCACTTTTGTGCTACAAGCCTCCGCGCGCGGTCGCGCGGAGCCCGACGTCAAGCTAGCATAGGAGATCCGAAGCCGACCTCTACCGACGTACTGGACGAAACCAAGAAACAGTCTGACACCCAAAGGGAGTAAAGCATGTTGAAATTGAAGACGACATTTCTTGCACTGGCGCTGGCCGGCGCCGCAACGTTGGCCGCGGGCGTCACCGCCTCAGCGCAGGACAAGGCCACCGTCGGCATCGCCATGCCGACGAAATCCTCGGCGCGCTGGATCGACGACGGCAACAACATGGTCAAGGTGCTGAAGGAGCGCGGCTACAACACCGACCTGCAATATGCCGAGGACGACATTCCGAACCAGCTCTCGCAGGTCGAGAACATGGTGACCAAGGGCGCCAAGGCGCTCGTGATCGCCGCGATCGACGGCACCACGCTGTCCGACGTGCTCAAGCAGGCCAAGGCCAAGGGCATCACCGTGATCGCCTATGACCGCCTGATCCGCGGCACGCCGAATGTCGACTATTACGCGACCTTCGACAATTTCCAGGTCGGCGTGCTCCAGGCGGAATCGATCGAGAAGGGGCTTGGCCTCAAGGAAGGCAAGGGCCCGTTCAACATCGAGCTGTTCGGCGGCTCGCCCGACGACAACAACGCCTACTTCTTCTACAACGGCGCGATGAGCGTGCTGAAGCCCTATATCGATAGCGGCAAGCTCGTGGTCGCCTCCGGTCAGATGGGCATGGACAAGGTCGCGACCTTGCGCTGGGACGGCGCCACCGCCCAGGCCCGTATGGACAATCTGCTCAGCGCCTACTACGGCAACAAGAAGGTCAACGCCGTGCTGTCGCCCTATGATGGCCTCTCGATCGGCATCATCTCCTCGCTGAAGGGCGTGGGCTATGGCAGCGCCGATCAGCCGATGCCGATCATCTCGGGCCAGGACGCCGAGGTTCCCTCGATCAAGGCCATGCTGCGCGGCGATCAGTACTCGACCATCTTCAAGGACACACGTGATCTCGCCAAGGTGACCGCCGACATGGTCGACGCTGCGCTTGCCGGCAAGCAGGTCACGGTCAACGACACCAAGACCTACGAGAACGGCGCCAAGACCGTGCCGTCCTACCTCCTCAAGCCGGTCGTGGTGTACAAGGACAATTGGGAGAAGGTCCTGGTCGAGAGCGGCTACTACAAGAAGTCGCAGTTCCAGTAAGGCTCTCTCTCTATCCTCTCCCTCTCCCCGTTCTTACGGGGAGAGGGGTAAGGGCTCTGTCCACACGGGCACTAAAGGACGTAACGACGATGACCGCCATGCTGGAGATGCGTAACGTCAGCAAGAGCTTTGCCGGTGTGCAGGCGCTGCGCGACGTCAACTTCTCGGTCGAAGCTGGCCAGATCCACGCCCTGGTCGGCGAGAACGGCGCCGGCAAATCGACCTTGATGAAGGTGCTGAGCGGCGTCTACCCGGCGGGCAGCTACGAAGGCACCATCGTCTTCGAAGGCGAGGAGCGCCGCTTCCGCGACATCAACGATTCCGAGGCGCTCGGCATCATCATCATCCACCAGGAGCTGGCGCTGATCCCGCTGATGTCGATCGCGGAAAACATTTTCCTGTCACATCCGCCGTCAAAATTCGGCGTGATCGATCGCGACGAGGTGTACCGGCGCACCCGCGACCTGCTTGCGCAGGTCGGCCTCAAGGAATCGCCGGATACGCTGATCACCGATCTCGGCGTCGGCAAGCAGCAGCTCGTCGAGATCGCCAAGGCGCTGTCCAAGCGCGTCCGGATGCTGATCCTGGACGAGCCGACCGCGAGCCTGAACGAGGCCGACAGCGCCGCCTTGCTGGAGCGCCTGATGAAATTCCGCGAGCAGGGCATCGGCTCGATCCTGATCTCGCACAAGCTCAACGAGGTCGCCCGAGTCGCCGATCACATCACCGTGCTGCGCGACGGCCGCACCGTCGACGGCATCGACTGTCGCGCCGAGCCGATCCAGGAAGACCGCATCATCCGCAGCATGGTCAATCGCGATCTCGCCCACCGCTTCCCCGAGCGCAGCGCGAAAATCGGCGAGTCCGTGCTCGACGTTTCGAACTGGTCGGTCTATCACCCCATCCATCCCGAGCGGCAGGTGATCAAGAACCTCAATTTCGGCGTCAAGCGCGGCGAGGTCGTCGGCATCGCCGGGCTGATGGGCGCCGGCCGCACCGAGTTCGCCATGAGCCTGTTCGGCCGGTCCTGGGGTACCAATATCAGCGGCCGCATCGCCCTCGAAGGCCGCGAGATCGCGCTGACGAGCGTCGCGGCTGCGATCGATGCCGGCCTTGCCTATGTCACCGAGGACCGCAAGCAGCTCGGGCTGATCCTGGCCGACGACGTCCGGAAGAACATTACGCTGGCAAGCCTCAAACAGGTCGCGCCGGGGCGGGTGATCGACGACATCGCCGAGCTGAAGGTCGCCAGCGACTACCGCAACCGCATGCGGATACGCTGTTCCGACGTCTACCAGGAGACCGGCCAGCTCTCCGGCGGGAACCAGCAGAAGGTGGTGCTGTCGAAGTGGCTGATGACCGACCCCAAGGTCCTGATCCTGGACGAGCCGACAAGGGGCATCGACGTCGGTGCCAAATACGAGATTTACTGTATCATCAACGAGCTTGCGGAAGCCGGCCGCGGCGTGGTGGTGATCTCCTCGGAGATGCCCGAGCTGCTCGGCATCTGCGACCGCATCTGCGTCATGAACGACGGCGCCTTCGTCGGCGAGTTCCCGGGCGCCGAGGCCACACAGGAAAAGATCATGCGCGCCATCATGCGCAACGAACGAAGCAACGGTAACGGCGCGGTCGAGGCCGCGGAGATGGGAGGATCGCAGCCATGACCGACAAGACGGTTTCGCTGCCTGAGGAGCGCCGGCACGGCAGCTTCATCAAGAACAATCTACGCAACTACGGCATGCTGATGTCGTTGCTCGCGATCATGCTGTTCTTCCAGGTCATGACCGGCGGCACGCTGCTCCAGCCGCTCAACCTGACCAATCTGGTGCTGCAGAACAGCTACATCGTCATCATGGCGCTGGGTATGCTGCTGGTGATCGTGACGGGACATATCGACCTGTCGGTCGGTTCGGTCGCAGGTTTCGTCGGTGCGGTCGCCGCTCTTCTCATGGTGACCTACAAGGTCGACTACACGCTCGCCTTTATCATCTGCCTCGCGGTCGGCGCGGCTATCGGCGCCGCGCAGGGCTATTGGGTGGCCTATTTCAAGATCCCATCCTTCATCGTGACCCTGGCCGGCATGCTGGTGTTCAAGGGCCTCGCGCTTGCCGTTTTGCAGGGCCAGTCGCTCGGCCCGTTCCCGTCAACCTTCCAGAAATTGTCGTCGGGCTTCATTCCGGAGCTGCTGCCTGAGGCCGGCACGCTGCATCCGACCTCCATGCTGATCGGCGCGGTGCTGGCGCTGGGGCTGGTCTATGCCAGCGCCAAGGGCCGCGCGCGTGAAGTCTCGCACGGTATCGAGGTCGAGCCCTACGCATTCTTCCTCGGCAAGAGCGTCGTGCTCGCCTGCGCCGTGCTCTATTTCACCTACCTGATCGCGACTTATCGCGGCCTGCCGAACGTGCTCGTGATCATGAGCGCCCTGATTGCGCTCTATGGCTTCGTCACCCGCCGCACCATAGTCGGCCGGCAGATCTATGCGGTCGGCGGCAACGCCAAGGCGGCAGGCCTGTCGGGCATCAAGACCGAGCGGCTGACCTTCTTCACCTTCGTCAACATGGGCGCGCTGGCCGCGCTCGCCGGCCTCGTCTTCGCCGCGCGGCTCAACACCGCGACACCCAAGGCAGGTCTAGGATTCGAGCTCGACGTCATCGCCGCCTGCTTCATCGGCGGCGCCTCGGCCTATGGCGGCGTCGGGCGCGTCGGCGGCGCCGTGGTCGGCGCCATGATCATGGGCGTGATGAACAACGGCATGTCCATTCTCGGCATCGGCATCGACTACCAGCAGGTCATCAAGGGCCTGGTGCTGCTGGGTGCGGTGTGCATCGACGTGTATAATCAGCGCCGGTAACCACATCGGGTCGTGCCGTAGGGTGGGCAAAGGCGCACTTGCCCCATGCCCACCATCTTTCCACGACCTCGGCATGCGTGGGCGGCACGGGTCCGCCTTACCCACTCTACAGCCGCTGTTACTGTGTCGTGAACAGCACCGTCGCGATCGCGACGGAGAGGCTCACCGCCGATACGGTTGCGACGGTCGACAGCACGCCCATCTTCCGTAGCGCGATGGCGAAAATGATGATGATCGGCGTCGCGGTCATCAGCCCGAGTTGTGCTTCGCTCATCTCTTCGCCACTCCGTGAACCCCTGAGTCAGCTCTTACCGCGCTCCTGCGTCTCCCAGTTTGTCCTGCGACAAATTCCGAGCTGGAGGGGTGGGCTATGGCTGACCGGTGTCCTGATCCGGAAGAGCAGATGTCGGCGGCGGAGTGCGAACAACCGGGAACCGGTTGGGGAATTCTGGAGGATCTCTCCGGCGATCCCACGATCTGGGTGCTGATCTTCAGCGAGCTCGCCGCGTTCTGCTTGTTTCTCGGCGCCATCGTGGTTGCGCGCGCAATCCATCCTGCGGTGTTCGCGGCAGGGCAGGCGGCGCTCAATTCGAACCTTGCCGGGCTCAATACGGTCGTGCTGGTGACCAGCGGCTGGGCCGCGGCCCGGGCGGCGAAGTCCGCGCGCGCCGGCGAGAAGCGGGCATCGCGCCGCCGGCTCCTGATCGCCATGGCGCTCGGCGGCGTCTTCATCGCCATCAAGCTCGCCGAATATGCCGGAGAGATCGGTCGCGGCGTTGGTCTGGAGACCAGCACCTTCTTCACGCTCTACTTCCTCCTGACCGGCTTTCACCTCCTGCACGTCGGCCTCGGCATCGTGATCCTTGCCGTGGTCTGCCGCCGCGCTGAGACGGTGGGCATCGAGACCGGGGCTGCGTTCTGGCACATGGTCGATCTGGTTTGGATCGTGATGTTCCCGATGCTCTATCTGGTGCGATGACGATGCCGGATCGCCTTGACACCACCTGGATCGTGCTGATCGGCCTCGCGCTCGCGACCCTTCTACTGCCGCCGCTGTTGCCGCGCCCGCTGCTCGCCAACGCGCTGGTCCTGGTCCTTGCCGCCATCAAGGGCCGCCGGATTGCGCTCGATTTCCTCGACCTGCGCGCCGCGCCGGCGCTCTGGCGCGGGCTTGTCAGCGCCTGGATCGTGATTCTCGCGCTGTTTGCCTGGCTCGCCTCGGCGATCGTCAGCTTGATCTGACGCGGTCAACGCTAGCGTTCATTGCGCCCCGACAAAGACCCGTCCGCACCGATCGGCAAGATACAGCATCACTGCTTCCTCGCGACACGACTCACACGGAAAGGACTGGCAATGGCTGAACGCCTGACCAAGTCGGCGGCTCGAAACGTCTTCTACGGCGGCTCGGCCTTCTTCTTTGCAATCTTCCTGGGGCTGACTGCGCACAGCCATTACTACATGGTCACGACCTCGACCGACGCGCCCACGCTGACCGCGTCGGTTGCGCGCGGCAAGCATGTCTGGGAGCGCAACTCCTGCATCAACTGCCACACGCTACTGGGCGAGGGCGCCTATTTCGCACCCGAGGTCGGCAACGTCTGGGATCGCTGGGGCGGCAAGGAGGATCCGGCCGGCGCGCGCGAGACCCTGAAGGCCTGGATGCAATCGCAGCCCTCGGGCGCGAAAGGCCGGCGGCAGATGCCGCAATTCAACCTGACGGACCAGGAGCTCAACGATCTCGCCGACTTCCTGCAATGGGTCAGCACGATCAAGCGCCAGGACTGGCCGCCGAACAAGGCCGGCTGAGTGGCCTGCATTCTTCTTTCAAGACAGAGAGACCCCGAGATGAAATATCAGACCCAGAAAGTCGCGATGCTGTATTTCTACGGCGCGCTGACGCTCTTCCTGGCCCAGGTCCTCTTCGGCCTGCTCGCCGGAACCATCTACGTCCTGCCCAACACGCTGTCGGTGCTGCTGCCGTTCAACATCGTCAGAATGATCCACACCAACACACTCATCGTATGGTCGCTGATCGGCTTCATGGGCGCGACCTACTACCTGCTGCCTGAGGAAACCGAGACCGAGCTGTTCAGCCCGCTGCTCGCAAAGATCCAGTTCTGGATGTTCTTCTGTGCGGCAGCCGTGGCCGTGGTCGGCTATCTCTTCCACTACCACGAGGGTCGCGAGTTCCTCGAACAGCCCTTCATCATCAAGGTCGGCATCGTCGTGGTCTGCCTGATGTTTCTGTTCAACGTGACGATGACGGCGCTCAAGGGCCGCAAGACCACGGTCACCAACATCCTGCTGTTCGGCCTGTGGGGCGTTGCGATCTTCTTCCTGTTCGCCTTCTATAACCCAGCCAATCTCGCGGTCGACAAGATGTACTGGTGGTACGTCGTCCATCTCTGGGTCGAGGGCGTCTGGGAGTTGATCATGGCCTCCGTGCTCGCCTTCCTGATGATCAAGCTCAACGGCATCGACCGCGAGGTCGTCGAGAAGTGGCTCTATGTCATCATCGGCCTTGCGTTGTTCTCCGGCATCCTCGGCACCGGCCATCACTTCTACTGGATCGGCGCGCCCGGCTACTGGCAGTGGATCGGCTCGCTCTTCTCGACGCTCGAAGTCGCGCCGTTCTTCACCATGGTGATCTTCACGGTGCAGATGACCTGGAAGGCCGGCCGCAAGCATCCGAACCGCGCAGCGCTGTTGTGGTCCGTCGGTTGCTCCGTGATGGCGTTCCTTGGAGCGGGCGTCTGGGGCTTCCTGCACACGCTGTCGTCGGTGAACTACTACACCCACGGCACGCAGGTCACCGCCGCGCACGGCCATCTCGCCTTCTTCGGCGCCTATGTCATGCTGAATCTGTCGGTGATGGCCTACGCCATCCCGCAGATCAAGGGGCGCGCGCCCTACAACCAGTGGCTCTCCATGACGAGCTTCTGGATTATGTGCACCGCCATGATGGTGATGACCTTCGCGCTGACCTTCGCCGGCGTGATCCAGGTCCATCTCCAGCGCGTGCTCGGCCAGAGCTACATGGATGTGCAGGACCAGCTCGCCTTCTTCTACTGGGTACGGCTCGGCTCCGGCGTATTCGTCGCGATCTCTGCGCTGATGTTCGTCTGGGCGGTGTTGGTGCCGGGCCGCGAAAGGCCGGCGACCATCCCGGGCGCGCTGCAGCCGGCGGAATAAGCGAGAACGGCGGCCGCGGACAATCGCGGCCGCCTGTCCAAGAGAATTTCCGGAGAAGGACCATGAAAGCAGCTCTTCACGCCGTGCCAGCGTCCGCGCCCGCGCTTCCAGCCTATGTCCCCAGCGGCAATGAATGCGTGCTGTTCGAGCACGCCTGGCGGCATCGCTTGCCGGTTCTGCTGAAGGGGCCGACCGGCTGCGGCAAGACGCGCTTCGTCGCCCATATGGCGGCGCGGTTGGGACTGCCGCTCCACACCGTCGCCTGTCACGACGATCTCACTGCCGCCGATCTCACCGGCCGCTTCCTGCTCAGGGGCGGTGACACCGTGTGGGCCGACGGTCCGTTGACGCGCGCGGTGCGGGAAGGCGGCATCTGCTATCTCGACGAAGTGGTGGAGGCGCGCAAGGACGTCACTGTCGTCCTGCATCCGCTCACCGACGATCGCCGCATCCTGCCGCTGGAGCGGACCGGTGAGGAGCTTGCGGCTCCCGACATCTTCATGGTCGTGGTCTCCTACAATCCCGGCTACCAGACGCTGCTGAAGGCGCTGAAGCCGTCGACGCGGCAGCGCTTCGTCGCCATCGAGTTCGGCTTCCTGCCGCCGGAACAGGAGATTGCGGTGGTCGCGGCAGAAAGCGGGCTCGCGCCGGATTGCGTGCGGCCACTGGTCGTGCTGGCCGGTCGGCTCCGCACGCTGAAAGGGCATGATCTGGAGGAGGGCGTTTCAACCCGGCTCGTCGTCTATTGCGCCACCCTGATTGCCGCGGGAGCGTCGATCGCCGATGCCGTACTCGCCGGCATGATCGAGCCGTTGACCGACGATGCCGACGTCAAGGCGGCGCTGCTCGACGTCGCGCGCGCCGTGATCTCCTGAGGGGGCTGCGATGCTCGATTTCCTCGAGCTCGAAGAAACCGTCGGCCGGGCCTGGCATCGCCTCGTCGGCGGCACCGCGAGCTACCCGGTTCATGCCGATCACGCGGTGTCGCTTGCTGAGATCCGCCCGCGCATCGCCGTGATGTTCCGTGCGCTCGGTGGCGAGGCGGGCGTCCAGATCGCGAGCGCGAGTGCTCGCCGGACCGGACACCGGCTCGGATGGCGCCAGCGCATCGGGATTGGCGACGAGCGCCTTGAGCAGCCCGGGCGCGATGCCGCCACCATTTTCCTCCCAGACAGTCTCGCGATCTTCGCCGACCGTGAATTGAACGCCGCATTGTATCGGTGGCTCGCCGCCTGGTTCGCATTTGCGCCGGTCGACACGATCGGCGAGGTCGATCCGCTGCGGCGCGATCTGTTGCTGTTGCGGCGGGTCAGCGAGATCGCGGTGCTGGTGCTGACGGAGTGTCCAGGCCTTGCCGAAGACTACGCCCGGCTCGCTGCGGCCATGGCGATGGCCCGGCCGCGCCGGCCGCTGCCGCGCATCGAGCAGGACATGGAGCAGATCATGCTCACGCTGCTCGGCGCCGATATGCCGCCCGCGGGCAAGCTCTGGCCGGCCATGATGGGAACCGGTCCGCTGCCGGACAAGGCCCCGCCCGGATATCACGCCATCCTGCCATGCCCGCTGTGGGGCGATTGCTGGACGCGCGAGTTTGCGCCGGCGGGAATGCATGATGACGAGGCGGCCGGAAGCAACGCGGCCACGCCGCCGGACGAGCGCAAGCGTTTCACTGTCCGCGAACGCGACGATGGCGCCAACCGTCGCGATCCCTTCGTGCTCAACCGCTTCGAAAAGATCCTGGCCATGGCCGAGATGGTCAATGTCGATCGCCCGGCCGACGACAATGAGGACGAGGACGCGCAGAAGGCGGCCGACGATCTCGAGGAGATCACGCTGGGCCGGCGCAGCGGCAAGCCGGCGACCCGGCTGAAATTCGATCTCGACCTGCCGCCTGAAGCGCTGGATGCCTCGCGATTGAATGCGGAGATGACCTATCCCGAATGGGATTATCGCAGCCGATCCTATCTGCCCGATCATTGCCGCGTGCTCGCGGCGGCCGCGTCCGAGCGAGGTGAGGCCTGGGCGCCCGACGAGAGCATGCGCCGGCACATCCGCCAGGTCCGCCGCCGCTTCGAGGTCTTGCGGCCGCGCCACGAATTGATGCGCGCGCAGGCCGATGGCCACGATCTCGATCTCGACGCGTTGGTGCGGGCGCGCTGCGATCTCCGCGCCGGCAGCGGCGCGCTCGATCGCGTCCACGTGGCGATGCGGTCGCAAGGACACGATCTCGCCGCGACCTTGCTGGTCGACGTCTCGCTCTCCACGGATGCGTGGGTGGATGGCTATCGGGTGCTCGACGTCGAGAAGGAGGCGCTGCTTGTGCTTGCGCACGGCCTTTCGGCCTGCGGCGATCACCACAGCATTTTGACCTTCACCTCGCGCCGACGCGCCTGGGTGCGGCTCGAGACGGTCAAGGCGTTCGGCGAGCCGATCAGCGGGGCGGTGGAGCGTCGCATTGGCGCGCTGAGGCCGGGCTACTACACCCGGATCGGCGCCGCGGTACGCCACGCCTCCGCCGAACTCGCGCGCCAGCCGCAGCGCAAGAAGCTGCTGCTCGTCCTTACCGACGGCAAGCCGAACGATGTCGATCACTATGTGGGGCGATTTGCGGTCGAGGACACCCGCAAATCCGTGCAGGAGGCGCGGCGGCTCGGCATTGCCGTGTTCGGCGTGACGGTCGATGCCACCGCGCAGTCCTATTTTCCGACGCTGTTCGGCCACGGCGGCTACGCTATCGTCGGCAACATCCGCCGGCTGCCCGCCGCGCTGCCGGCGATCTATCGGCAGGTGGCCCATTGAACCGGCAGGATAAAGCCCGCGGCGACGTGTTCCCCGTGTGAACTATTGCTCATCAATTGGGTATATGATCGAATGGCCGCATGGACCAGGGCCGGCCAAGACCCGATCTGATCATCTTCGATTGCGACGGCGTGCTCGTCGACAGCGAGCTGTTGAGCTGTCGCTGCCTGTCCGAGGTGCTGGCGGAGTTCGGCTTTCAACTCGGTGCAGCACAAGCGCTTGAGCTTTTCCTCGGGCGCAGCACGAAAGCGATCGAGCAGCATTATCGCGATCTCGGGCACACCCTGCCCGACGATTTTCTTCCGCGCCTGAAGGCACGTGTGCTCGAGACGTTTGCAGGTGCGCTCCAGCCGATCCCCGGCGTCGACACCGTGTTGTCTGAATCGGAGACGCCCCGCTGTGTGGCATCGTCGAGCGACCTCGACCGCGTCTCGCTGTCGCTCGATGTCACCGGCCTCGCGCCGCATTTCGGCGGCCGGCTCTACACCGCACAGATGGTCAGGCACGGCAAGCCGGCGCCGGATCTCTTTCTTCACGCGGCAGGGAAAATGCAGACCGATCCCGCGCGCACGCTGGTGATCGAGGACAGTATCAGCGGCGTGCAGGCTGCCAAGGCGGCCGGCATGATGGTCTGGGGATTTGTCGGCGGTGGCCATTATCGCGCGCGCGATGGCCGCGCTATATTGTCCGCTGCCGGAGCCGATCGGGTCTTCGCGCGCATGAGCGATTTCTGGGGGGCGTGAGGCCGCATGGCCGCCGAGAACGAAAAATCGAGGCTCGACGACGCTGCGCGTGCCGGCTGGCTCTATTTCATTGCCGGCCACACCCAGGACGAGATCGCAAGGATGCTCCAGGTGTCGCGCGCCTCGGCGCAGCGGTTGGTGTCGCTGTGTCTCGCCGAGCGGCTGATCACCTTTCGGCTCGAGCATCCCATCGCCGCCTGCATGGAATTGGCCGCACGCCTGAAAGAGCGGTTTGAGCTCAGCCATTGCGAGGTGGTGCCGGCCGATCCTGCCGCGCCGCAGGCGACCGCTGGCATTGCCGAACGCTGCGCCAATCTGCTCGATGCGACGCTGCGCTCGGAGACGCCGGTCATCGTTGCACTCGGCACGGGGCGGGCGGTACGCGCCGCGGTCGAGCGCGTCACGCCGATCGACCGGCCCAATCACCAGATTGTCTCGCTGGTCGGCAACATCTCCGCCGATGGCTCGGCGAGTTTCTACGACACCGTCGGCCGGCTCGCCGACCGCACCGGCGCGCGGCATTATCCGATGCCGCTGCCGTTCCTGATGTCCTCGGAGGACGAGCGCAACAAGATGGTGCGGATCGAGCCGATCGCCAAGGTGAAGGCGGTCGCGGCCAAGGCCGATCTGCGCCTCGTCGGCATCGGCCAGATGGACCAGAAGGCGCAGGTCCATGTCGACGGCTTCGTCACGCGTGACGAATTGTTCGAGATGATGCGGCAGGGCGCCATCGGCGAGATCACCGGCTGGGCCTATGATTCCAAGGGCCGCCTGCTCAAGGCCGGCACCAACAAGCGCCTCACGAGCATTCCGCCGGAAGTGCCGGCGAAGACCACGACGATCGGCGCCGCTGTCGGTGCGGCCAAGGTGCCGGCGATCGCGGCGGCACTGAACGGGCGGTTGATCAACGGCCTGATCACCGACGAGGCCACGGCACGGGCGATCCTGGAGCGGTAGGCGGTTCGCTCTTCGCATGCCTGCGAGGCAGGCGGTCCTTCCCCACATAACACTGTCATCGTCCGCGAAGGCGGACGATCCAGTACGCCGCGGCTTCGCTTGGGGCAAACCAATGAACGGCACGGCGTACTGGGTGCCCCGCTTTCGCGGAGCACGACAGCGTGGGCGGAGCAACACCTCTCTTCCCTCCCGCACCGCAGCACTCATAAGTTGCGGGAATGGCTGCGCCAGTGCTTGACAAGCGGCAGGGCTCGTCCGAACATACGCTCAACGCGTGGGCATATGCTCAAAACGCGAGTTGAGGGAGGTCACCGTGAAACACGTTCTGGGCGCCGTCTGCGGCGCGTCCGTCCTGCTTGCCGTCCCCGCGATGGCCGAAACGACCCTGACGATCGCCACCGTCAACAATGGCGACATGATCCGCATGCAGGGGCTGACCAGCGAATTCACCAAGGCGAACCCGGACATTTCAGTGAAATGGGTGACGCTCGAGGAAAACGTGCTCCGCCAGCGCGTCACCACCGATATCGCCACAAAGGGCGGCCAGTTCGACGTGCTGACCATCGGCACTTACGAGGTGCCGATCTGGGCCAAGAAGGGCTGGCTGGTGCCGCTCGCCAATCTCGGCGCCGATTACGACGTCGCGGACCTCCTGCCGAAGATCAAGGACGCGGTCTCCGTCGACGGCAAGCTCTACGCGGCGCCGTTCTATGGCGAGAGCTCAATGATCATGTACCGCACCGACCTGTTCGACAAGGCCGGCCTGAAGATGCCGGAGAAGCCGACCTGGGAGTTCGTGATCGACGCCGCCAAGAAACTCACCGACAAGAACGGCGGCGTCTACGGCATCTGCCTGCGCGGCAAGGCCGGCTGGGGCGAGAACATGGCGTTCCTCTCGGCGATGGCCAATTCCTACGGCGCGCGCTGGTTCGACGAGAAGTGGGAGCCGCAGTTCAACACGCCGGAATGGAAGACGACGCTCACGACCTACGTCAATCTGATGAAGGACGCAGGACCTCCCGGCGCGAGCTCGAACGGCTTCAACGAGAATCTGGCGCTGTTCAACGCCGGCAAGTGCGGCATGTGGATCGACGCCACCGTGGCGGCATCCTTCGTCACCAACCCGAAGGATTCCAACGTCGCCGACAAGGTCGGCTTTGCGCTCGCGCCCAACACCGGGCTCGGCAAGAACGCCAATTGGCTGTGGGCGTGGAATCTCGCGATCCCCGCCGGCTCGAAGAAGACCGAGGCCGCGGAGAAGTTCATCGGCTGGGCGACCAGCAAGGATTACACCAAGCTCGTCGCCTCGAAGGAGGGTTGGGCCAACGTGCCGCCGGGCACGCGCACCTCGCTCTACCAGAACCCTGACTATCTCAAGGTTGCGCCCTTCGCCAAGCTGACGCTGGCCTCGATCGACGCGGCCGATCCGAACAAGCCGACCGTGAAGCCGGTGCCTTATGTCGGCGTGCAATATGCCGCGATCCCCGAATTCCAGGGCATCGGCACCCAGGTCGGCCAGCAGTTCTCCGCCGCGCTTGCGGGCTCGATGACGGTCGATGCGGCGCTCGCCGCTGCGCAATCCGCCACCGAGCGCGAGATGAAGCGCGCCGGTTACATCAAGTGAACCTCTGAGCTCTCCCTGAGCTCAAACTTGCGGCCATCCTTCCATCCCCGGATGGATGGCCGCCTTCTTCCTCCAAGCGGAGAGCCTGAGGATGGCAACCCGGCAGACGCAATTCCTTGCGCGGTCACTCCTGACCCCGGCCGTCGGGCTGCTCTTCATCTGGATGATCGTCCCGCTCGCGCTGACGCTCTATTTCTCGACGCTGCACTACAGCCTGCTCGATCCCGGCTCGGAATCATTTGTCGGGCTGGAAAACTTCCGCTACTTCCTTACCGATCCCGCCTTCCTCGCCTCGCTCCAGAACACGCTGGTGCTGGTCGGCTCGGTGCTGGCGCTGACGATCCTGCTCGGGATTCCCCTGGCGCTGCTGATGGATCAGCCCGTGATCGGCCGCAACTTCGTCCGGCTGATGGTGATCGCGCCGTTCTTCGTGATGCCGACGGTGAGCGCGCTGGTCTGGAAGAATTTGCTGATGCACCCGGTGTCGGGTCTGTTCGCCTGGCTGGCCAAGCTGGTCGGGCTGACGCCGGTCGACTGGTTCAACGACGTGCCGCTCCTTGCCGTGATCCTGATCGTCTCCTGGCAATGGCTGCCGTTTGCGACGCTGATCCTGCTCACCGCGATGCAGTCGTTGGATGAGGAGCAGAAGGAAGCCGCCGAAATGGACGGCGCGAGCGCCGTCTCGACTTTCATCTATATCACGCTGCCGCATCTGGCCCGGCCGATCACGGTGGTGATCCTGATCGAGACCATCTTCCTGCTCACGGTCTTTGCAGAGATCTACGTGACCACCGGCGGTGGCCCGGGGCTGTCGACCACCAACATCGCCTTCCTGATCTATTCGCAGGCGCTGATCCAGTTCGACGTCGGCAGCGCGTCCGCGGGCGGGCTCGTTGCCGTCGTGATCGCCAATGTCGTCGCCTTCTTCCTCGTCCGCATTGTCGGCCGCAACTTGGAGGCTTGAAGCATGGCACGGATGGCGACGACGCAGCGGGTGGTCGTATCGACGATCGGGGCGTGGTTCTTCGGCTTCCTGATCTTCTTCCCGATCCTGTGGATGGTGCTGGCGAGCTTCAAGACCGAGCTTGAAGCTTTCGCCATTCCGCCGTCCTTCCTGTTCTTCCACTGGACCACGGAAAACTATGCGACGGTGCAGGAGCGCAGCGACTATCTGCACCATGCGCTGAACTCGATCATCATCGCCGGCGGCTCGACGCTGATTGCGCTCCTGATCGCGATCCCCGCGGCGTGGTCGATGGCGTTCTCGCCGACCAGGCGCACCAAGGACATCCTGCTCTGGATGCTCTCGACCAAGATGATGCCGCCGGTCGGCGTGCTGGTGCCGATCTACCTGATCTACAAGACTTTTGGTTTGCTCGATTCCCGCATCGGTCTTGTCTTCATCCTCTGCCTCGGAAACTTGCCGATCGTGATCTGGATGCTGTTCACGTACTTCAAGGAGATCCCGCGCGACATCCTCGAAGCTGCACGCATGGACGGCGCGACCATCGGCCGCGAGCTTGTCTACGTGCTGACGCCGATGGCGATCCCGGGTCTGGCTTCGACCATGCTGCTCAATCTGATCCTGGCCTGGAACGAGGCGTTCTGGACGCTCAATTTGTCGACCTCGAACGCCGCGCCGCTCACCACATTCATCGCGTCCTATTCCAGTCCGGAAGGGCTGTTCTGGGCAAAACTGTCGGCGGCCTCGACGCTGGCGATCGCGCCCATTCTCGTCCTCGGTTGGTTCAGCCAGAAGCAGCTCGTGCGCGGGCTCACCTTCGGCGCGGTGAAGTAGAGGGGCTGCCGGATCATGGGTCAGATCACACTTCAGGGCGTGCAGAAATCCTTCGGCCCCGTGCACATCATCAAGGGCGCCGATCTCGATATTGCCGACGGCTCCTTCGTGGTGTTCGTCGGTCCCTCTGGCTGCGGCAAGACCACGCTGCTGCGGCTGATCGCGGGCCTCGAGGATGTCTCCGGCGGCAAGATCCTGATCGACGGCAAGAACGTCGTCGACACGCCGCCTGCCAAGCGCGGGCTGTCGATGGTGTTCCAGTCCTATGCGCTCTATCCGCATATGAGCGTGCGCGGCAATATCGGCTTCGGCCTGAAGATGGCGGGCCTCTCCAAGGACGAGACCAACCGCAAGGTCGAGGCCGCCGCCGCGACGCTCAACCTGACGCCCTATCTCGATCGCAAGCCGCGCGAGCTCTCCGGTGGCCAGCGCCAGCGCGTCGCGATCGGCCGCGCCATCGTGCGCGAGCCCAAGGCGTTCCTGTTCGACGAGCCGCTGTCCAATCTCGATGCCGCGCTGCGGGTGCAGATGCGCATCGAGGTGACGCGGCTGCAGAAGCAGCTCGGCACCACAGCGATCTACGTTACCCACGACCAGGTCGAGGCCATGACCATGGCCGACAAGATCGTCGTGCTCAATGGCGGCAAGATCGAGCAATACGGCTCGCCGCTGGAGCTGTATGAGCGCCCAGCCAACCTCTTCGTTGCCGGCTTCATCGGCTCGCCCAAGATGAATTTCGTCACCGGCGAGAACGCCGCGCAAAAGGGCGCGGCCACGATCGGCGTGCGGCCGGAGCATCTCAAGATCGAGCGCGACGGCACCGGCGGCTGGCAGGGCACGATCGCGGTGGCCGAGCATCTCGGCAGCGACACCTTTCTCTATGTCGACGCCGGGTCGCTCGGGATGCTGACTGCGCGTTACATCGGCGAACTGAGCCTGCATGCCGGCGACCACGTGTCGCTGGTGCCGGACCCCGCGCGCATTCACCGCTTTGACGCGAGCGGCAACGCGCTTCGGAACTAAGAAACGGGAATACGACCATGTACCTGGAAAAATTCAAGCTGAACGGCAAGACCGCGTTCATCACCGGCGGCGGGCAAGGCATCGGCCTTGGCTGCGCGGAAGCGCTGGCCGAAGCGGGCGCCAAGGTGATCATCGGCGACCGCGACAGCAAGGTCGCCGACAGCGCCAAGGCCGAGCTGAAAGCAAAAGGCTACGACATCGAGACTGCGATCATGGACGTCACCGATACCAAGCGTGTCGCGGAGGTCGCCAACGATCTCGTCGCCCGCCACGGCAAGGTCGACATCCTCGTCAACAATGCCGGCATTGCCCGCAGCGAAACGCCGGCCGAGACCGTGACCGACGAGCACTGGCTCAACGTCATCGACGTCAATCTCAACGGCACCTTCTGGTGCTGCCGTGAGTTCGGCAGGCACATGCTGAAGGCCAAGAGTGGCGCCATCGTCAATGTTGGTTCGATGTCCGGGTTCATCGTCAACAAGCCGCAGGAGCAGTGCTTCTACAACGCCTCCAAGGCCGGCGTGCATCATCTGACCAAGTCGCTGGCCGCCGAATGGGGCGCGCGCGGCATCCGCGTCAACGCGGTGGCCCCGACCTATATCGAGACGCCGCTCAACGCCTTCGTAAAGAGCAACGCCAAGATGTACGACGCCTGGATCGGTGGAACCCCGATGGCGCGGATGGGGCAGGTCGAGGAGATCGCCTCGGTCGTCCTGTTCCTGGCCTCCGAAGCCGCGAGCCTGATGACCGGCAGCATCGTGCTGGTGGATGGCGGCTACACTTGCTGGTAGGCTTGCGTCAAAACTGACGAGAGCTACCGGGAGCTACAATGCCGCGAGCGTATATCGGCGTCGACGTGGGGACCACGAGCACGCGGGCAGGGGTGTTTGACGAGGCCGGCACGCTGCTTGCGACCGCCAGGCACCCGATCCGGATCTGGCACGAGGCCGGCGACATCGTCGAGCAGTCGTCCCAGGACATCTGGGAGGCCTGCGTCAAATCGGTCCGGGCGGCAATGGCGGAAGCGGCGATTGCGCCCGACAGCGTCGGCGGCATCGGTTTCGACGCGACCTGTTCCCTGGTGGTGCTTGATATCAAGGGCGAGCCGGTCACGGTCAGCGCCTCCGGTGACAAGCAGCGCAATGTCATCGTCTGGATGGACCATCGCGCCGTCGCGGAAGCGCGGCTGATCAACGAGACCGGGGATGCGGTACTGCGCTATGTCGGCGGCTCGATCTCGCCCGAGATGGAAATGCCGAAACTGTTGTGGCTGAAGCGGCATCTGCGCACGAGTTTTGACGCTGCCGGGCACTTTTTCGATTTGGCAGACTATCTGACCTGGCGCGCGACCGGTTCGCTGCAACGCTCGACCTGCACCGTCACCTGTAAATGGAACTACCTTGCGCATGATGGTGGCGGCTGGAGCGCGCCGTTCTTTCAGCGCATTGGCCTGTCCGACTTTGTCAGCGAGAAATACGCCCGTATCGGCACCCAGATCGTCGCCCCCGGCACGCGGCTCGGCGCCGGCCTGACGCGCGCCGCTGCCGCCGATCTTGGCCTGGCGTCGGGCACGCCGGTCGGTGCCTCCTTGATCGACGCCCATGCCGGCGGCATCGGCGCGATCGGCGGGCGTGACGGATCGGGCGGAACGATGGATGTCAGCGATCGCCTTGCCTACATCATGGGAACGTCCGCCTGCATCATGGCGACGACCAAAGAGCCGTGCTTCGTGCCCGGTGTCTGGGGGCCCTATTATTCCGGCATGGTGCCGGACTCCTGGCTCAACGAGGGTGGCCAGTCGGCCGCGGGTGCGGCGATCGACCATCTCCTAAAGTCGCATCCCGGCCACGCCGAGGCGAGCGCGGCTGCGCGCAGCGAGGGCATCGACCTGATCGAGTTCCTCGAGCGCCGCATCATCGCGCGCGCCGGTGATGCCAGCCGCGCCGCGTTGCTCGCCCGCGACGTCCATGTGCTCCCTGAGTTCATCGGCAACCGCTCGCCTTACGCCGACCCCGACACGCGCGCCGTGATCGCGGGCCTCGATCTTGACACCGATGTCAGTTCGATGGAGCGGCTGTTCATCGCCGGCCTGTGCGGGCTGGCCTACGGGCTCGCCGAGGTGATCGAGGCCTTTGCCGCGCATGGCGTGCATGCTGGCATCATGATCATGGGCGGCGGCGCCAGCCGCAGTCCGCTGGTGAGGCAGATCATGGCCGATACCACCGGCCTTACCGTCGCGCTGCCGCAAACCAAGGAGCCGGTCCTGCTGGGGGCGGCGATGCTCGGGGCGGTTGCGGGTGGGGCCTATGCCTCGATCGGCGAGACCATGGCAAAAATGTCGGCGCTCGGACGCAAGAGCGAGCCGACCGCGCCGGACATGGCCGCGTTTCACACGAAGAAGCGCGAGGTGTACAAGCTGCTGCGCGAGGTCGATCGCGGCAGCCGCGCGGCGATGCGCGACATCGCCAAGAGTTAGTTGAAGGACACGTTAAGAAACATGCTGATTTCCTGCGGCGATGCGCTGATCGATTTCGTCCCGACGCGAAACGCGGCGGGGCGCGAAGCAGTGATGCCGGCGGTCGGCGGCTCCTGCCTCAACGTCGCGATTGGCATCGCGCGGCTTGGCGCACCGACCGGTTTTGTCGGCGGCGTCTCGACCGACTTGTTCGGGCGCATGATCGCGGACCACGCCACCGCTTCGAACGTCGAGCTTGGCCTCGCTACCCGCAGCGATCACCAGACCACGCTCGCTTTCGTCCGCATCGTCGCCGGCGAGTCCCATTACGCCTTCTATGACGCCGAGACGGCGACGCGGAATTGGACGTTTCGGCGCGGCTCCATCCCGTTCGATACGGTCGAAGCCGTCCATGTCGGCTCGACCACACTGGTCAACGACCAGGGCGCTGCCGAGACCATGGCCCTGATCGCAGATGCGCGGGCCTCATCAACGATCTCCTTCGATCCGAACTGCCGGCCCAATCTGGTCCAGGACAAGCCGGCCTATCTTGCGCGCATGGTCGAGTTCGCCGCGAGCGCCGATCTTATCAAGATGTCGGACGTCGACTTCGCCTATCTGTTCGGCGAGGAGCCTTATCAGCAACGCGCGAGTGCGCTGCTGGGGCAGGGCACAAGTCTCGTCGTCATCACCCGCGGCAACAATGGCGCTATCGCCTGGCATGCGAAGGCAGGGCAGATTGAGGTCGAGGCGCCCGAGGTCGCGGTCGCCGACACCATCGGCGCCGGCGACAGCTTTCAGGCTGCCTTGTTGTTTGCCCTGCACAAGCAGGGGCGCCTCGCCCGGCAACGATTGAAGGACATCGGCGCAGACGAGCTCCGCCGCGCGCTGTCCTTTGCCGCCAACTGCGCCGGCCTGACCTGCACCCGTCCGGGTGCCGATCCGCCCTGGAGCCACGAGATCAGCTGGAGCTGGTAGGCGGCGTCAGGAGCCTCGCGAT
This sequence comes from Bradyrhizobium sp. WSM3983, assembly GCF_000473045.1. Lineage (GTDB taxonomy): Bacteria > Pseudomonadota > Alphaproteobacteria > Rhizobiales > Xanthobacteraceae > Bradyrhizobium. The sequence goes on from NZ_AXAY01000007.1 coordinate 145,889, forward strand.
GTCCCGGCGGATTGTGGCCATGCGTCGGCCGAAATGGACAGGTTAACTTCGCGCTGGCAAGGTCCGCGCGTCCTGACGCGAGCCTGTCCTGATGAGCAACGATCTCTGTTTCCTCTCCGCCACCGAGCTGCGCGAACGCATCACCAGCAAGAAGGTGTCGCCGGTCGAAATCGTCAGCGCCGTGCTCGCGCGCGCCGAGGCGCTCCAGCCCGAACTCAACTGCTTCATCACGCTCTGTGGCGACGAGGCGATGGCAGCGGCGCGCGAAGCCGAGCGCAAGGTGATGGCCGGCGAGTCGCTCGGTCTGCTGCATGGCCTTCCCGTCACCGTCAAGGACATCGTCAACACCAAGGGCGTGAAGACCACCTTTGGCGCCGTCCCGTATAAGGACAACGTCCCGACTGAGGATGCCATTGCGGTTGCCAAGTTGCGCGCGGAAGGCGCGATCCTGATCGGCAAGACCACGACGCCCGAGTTTGGCAGCAAGTGCCTGACCGATTCACCGTTGTTCGGCCGCACCCGCAATGCGTGGAGTGCGGAACGTTCGTCCGGCGGCTCCAGCGGCGGCGCGGCGGTGGCGGTCGCGAGCGGCATCGCGCCGCTCGCGATTGCCACCGATGGCGGCGGCTCGACGCGGATTCCCGCCGCCTGCAACGGCGTGGTCGGACTGAAGCAGAGCAATGGCGTAATCGCGCACAGCCAGGCGCTGGATGCGTTCGGAAACCAGACCTATGTCACGCCGACCACGCGCACTGTCGCCGACACCGCCCTGATGATGCAGGCGATGGCCGGCGAGGATGCCTGCGATCCCTGGTCGATCGGCGTGCCCGTGCCCGATTTCATCGGCACCGCCGCCCCGCGCGGCGATCTGCGCGGGCAGAAGATTCTGTTCTGCGCCTCGCCGCCGGGACGCCCAGTGTCGTCAGATGTCGCTATGGCCTTCAAGGCGAGCCTCGATCGGCTCGCGAGCCTGGGTGCCGAGCTCGAGGAATTTTCCGGCGAGGGCTACGACGTCGAGCCGATCTGGCGCGCCATCAACCACACCGTCTGGCGCTCGCGATTCTCGAAGCTGGTGGCGGAGCATGGCGATGCCTTGAGCAATGCCTTCATCAAGCAGATTTCGCTCGCAACCAACGTCAGCGGTGTCGACTATCAAGAGGCGATGTTCGCGCGCACGGCGTTGTTCCGCCGTGTGCAATCCCTGCTTGCGCGGGGGCATCTGTTGGCGATGCCGACCATCACCCGCACTGCGCTGCCGATCGATCAGGACCTGTTCGGCGCCATCGAGATCGACGGGGCGCATTTCGACAGCGTCCGGCCGCATTGGTTCCCCTGGACCATGCCGTTCAACATGACCGGCCACCCCGCGATCAGCCTGCCCTGCGGCTTCGGTCGCGACGGCCTGCCGATCGGGCTCCAACTCGTCGGCCGCTTCCGGGCCGACGCGGAATTGCTGCGCGTCAGCGCGCTGTTCGAGGCCTCGCACGACTTTCTCGCCCGCTGGCCGGGTTGAGATGGGACACATGCGGCAAGGGGCTTGCGTCAGGCGTCCGGACATGTTGATCGTGCCGATGATGAGCCCTGAACCCGACCGCGCATGAGCGTATTTTTCCTCCGACGTGTCCTGACATTGCTGGCGACGCTGGTCGGCGCATCCGTGATCATTTTCCTGGTGCTGGATGCGCTGCCGGGCAATGCCGCCCAGATGCTGATGGGCGCCGACGCCTCTGCCGACGCGGTCCGCGCGCTCACGGTCAAGCTGGGGCTCGATCAGCCGCTGGCGGTCCGCTACCTGCAATGGATCAAGGGCTTTGTCGTCGGTGATCTCGGCAACTCCTATGTCTACGGCACGCCGGTCGCCAGCCTGATCGCGGAGCGGCTGGTGCTGACCGTTCCGCTCGCGATCATGTCGATGCTGATCACCGTGACGCTGGCGCTCTCGGCCGGCATTTACACGGCGGCCAATCACAACAAGCTCGGCGATGTCGGCGTGATGTCGTTGACGCAGATCGGCATCGCGCTGCCGAATTTCTGGTTCGCAATTCTCCTGGTCCTCTTGTTCGCCGTGCGGCTGCAATGGCTCGCCGCGGGCGGCTTTCCCGGCTGGGACGACGGCATCTGGCCGGGCGTCAAATCGCTGCTGCTGCCGTCGATCTCGCTTGCGGTGGTGCAGGCCGCAATTCTCGCCCGCGTCACGCGCTCGGCCGTGCTCGAAGTGCTGCGCGAAGATTTCGTCCGCACCGCGCGGGCAAAGGGGCTCGGCAAGCGCGAGGTGCTGTGGAGCCACGTGCTGCGCAACGCCATGATCCCGGTGATGACGGTGATGGGCCTGCAATTCGCCAATCTGCTCGCAGGCACCATCGTGATCGAGAACGTGTTCTACCTGCCTGGGCTCGGTCGGCTGATCTTCCAGTCGATCGCCAACCGCGACCTGATCGTGGTGCGCAATTGCGTGATGCTGCTGGCCGCCATGGTCGTCGTCGTCAATTTCGTCGTCGACGTGCTCTATGCCTTCATCGATCCCCGCATCAAGGTGCACGACCTGTGAGCGCGCAGCTTTCCACTCCGGTTGACGCGCCGGTCGCAACGCGCCCCTTGCCGGCCAGGACGTTCTGGCGCCGCGCGCTGCGCCACCGCAGCTTTGTGCTGGGCGGCGCACTGACCCTGCTGGTGGTCGCCTCGGCATTGCTCTCGCTGGTGTGGACGCCGTGGTCGCCTTATGAGATCGATATCGCCTCGAAACTTCAGCCGCCGTCGGCGGCGCACTGGCTCGGCACCGATACCTTTGGCCGCGACATCGTCTCGCTGCTGCTCGCCGGCGCCCGCTCCACCATCCTGGTCGGCATCATCGCGGTCAGCATCGGTCTCACCTTCGGCGTCTGCCTCGGCCTGATCGCATCGGCCAAGCGGGGCTGGACCGAAGAGATCATCATGCGCTTCTCCGATTTCACCTTCGCCTTTCCGGCCGTGCTCTCGGCGATCATGCTCGCCGCGGTCGCGGGGCCGGGCATGCTGACCTCGATCATCGCAATCGGCATCTTCCAGATCCCGACGCTTATCCGGCTGACGCGCGGCTCGGCCAATGCAATCTGGGCGCGCGAATTCGTGCTGGCGGCGCGCGCCTCGGGGAAGGGCGCCTTCCGCATCACCATCGAACACGTGCTGCCGAACATCCTGTCGATCCTGATCGTGCAGGCGACCATCCAGTTCGCGCTTGCCATTCTCGCCGAAGCCGCGCTGTCCTATCTCGGCCTCGGCACCCAGCCGCCGCAGCCGTCCTGGGGCCGCATGCTGAATGACGCGCAGACCATGCTGTTCCAGTCGCCGATGCTCGCGGTCTATCCGGGCGCCGCGATCGCGATCGCCGTGCTCGGCCTTAATCTGCTCGGCGACGGCTTGCGCGATTTGCTTGATCCCAGGCTGGCGCGGGAGCGGTGACGATGGCTGACCCCGCAAACTTGCCGCTGATCGAGGTCGACAATCTCGGCGTTCGCCTCAACACCAGCCGCGGCCCGGCGCCGGCCGTTCGTGGCGTCAGCTTTTCGTTGAAACGCGGCGAGACGCTTGGGCTGGTCGGCGAGTCCGGCTGCGGCAAGTCGGTCACGGCGTTGTCGCTGATGGGATTGCTGCCGGACAGCGCGGTCGTCACCGGCAGCATCAAGCTTGATGGCAACGAGCTCGCGCGGCTCCCGGATGCGGATTACTGCGGCTTGCGTGGCAACCGCATCAGCATGATCTTCCAGGAGCCGATGACCGCGCTGAATCCGATGCACACGATCGGCCGTCAGGTCGCCGAGCCGCTGCGGCGTCACAAGAAATATTCCGCCGCGCAGGCGCGCAAAGAGGCGATCGCCTTGCTGGACCGCGTCGGGCTGCCCGATCCCGCAAAGCGCATCGATGCCTATCCGCATCAATTCTCCGGCGGCCAGCGCCAGCGCGTTACGATTGCGATGGCGCTCGCCTGCGAGCCGGATCTCCTGATCGCGGACGAGCCGACCACCGCGCTTGACGTCACCATCCAGGGCCAGATCCTCGATCTGATCGCCGACCTCGTCGAGGAGCGCGGCATGTCGATGATCCTGATCTCCCACGATCTCGGCGTCATCGCCGAGAACGTGCAGCGCATGATGGTGATGTATGGCGGCACCGTCGTCGAGAGCGGGCCGACCGACGAGGTGTTCCGCCGCATGGGCCATCCGTACACGCAGGGCCTGTTCCGCGCCCGTCCGCGGCTCGGTGCGCGCAAGGGGACGCGGCTGACGACGATCTCGGGCACGGTTCCGGAACTCGCCGATCTGCCGGCCGGCTGCGCCTTCGGCGAGCGCTGTCCGCTGGTCGAGGACAAATGCCGCGCGGCGCTGCCGCCGATGGTCGAAGTCGGTCCAGGCCACATCGTGCGTTGCGTGCGCACTGACGTCTCGATGGCTGCGAATGTCGGGGCGATGTCCGCATGAGTGCAGCGCCTCTTCTCGACGTCAAAGATCTCGAGCAGCGCTACACGCTGCCGCGCGAAAGCCTGTTCCGTCCGCCCGGCCATGTGCGCGCGCTCAACGGTGTCAGCGTGCAGGTCTCCGCCGGCAAGAGCCTCGGCATCGTCGGCGAATCCGGCTCGGGCAAGTCGACCTTCGCGCGGGTGGTGATGGCGCTGGAGCGGCCGACCGCGGGAGAGGTCACGCTGCTCGGCCGCGACCTCAACCGCATTTCTCCCGATGAATTGCGCCGCGCGCGGCGCGATTTCCAGATGGTGTTCCAGGATCCTTACGGATCGCTCGACCCACGCCAGACCATTGCGCGCATCGTCGCCGAGCCGCTGACCGTGCTTGACGATGCCGACCGCACCACGTTCCGCGCCCGCGTCGCCGCGGTGCTGAAGCAGGTCGGCTTGCGCGAAGCGGACATGGACAAATATCCGCACGAGTTCTCCGGCGGGCAGCGCCAGCGCATCGCGATCGCGCGTGCGCTGATCACGCAACCAAAGCTGATCGTTGCGGACGAGCCCGTCTCCGCGCTCGACGTCTCCGTGCAGGGGCAGGTTCTGAACCTGATGCAGGATCTCCAGGGGCAGTTCGGCCTCAGCTATATCCTGATCAGCCACGACCTCGCTGTGGTCGATTATCTCTGCGACGAGGTCGCGGTGATGTATCTCGGCCGGATCGTCGAGCAGGGGCGGCCGGAGGATCTGTTCGAGCGCTGCGCGCATCCGTACACGCGGGCGCTGCTGGACGCGGTGCCGCGCGCACGCGCCGGAGGCGGCCGGCGCCGGCGCGGCGCTCAGGCGATCGCCTCGCAATCGGTGGCCGCTGCCGGCTGCCCCTATGCGGCGCGTTGTCCGCTCGCCGACCAGCATTGCCGCGAGGTTCCGCCCTTGCTACGCAGGGTGGGCGAGGGACATCTCGCCGCCTGCCACAAGGCGGAGGCTGTGATGGCATTGCCGCAGGCGGCCATGGAAGGTTAATGTCGGCTACGGGATTGGCGTAGTCTCAAGAAGACAGAAGAAGACCGGGGAGTTGGGCATGTTGAAGAAGCTAACGATCGTCGCTTTTGCCGCAGCATTGGCCGCGGCGCCGCTGCCGGTGCTGGCGCAGGGCAAGAAGGACAGCGTCGTCATGGGCATGACGCTGGAGCCGCCGGGACTCGATCCCACCAACGCTGCGGCTGCCGCGATCGCCGAGGTCACGCTCTACAACATCTATGAGACCCTGACCAAGATCAACGAGGACGGCTCGGTCTCGCCGCTGCTCGCCGAGAGCTGGACCGCGTCTCCCGACCTGAAGACCTACACGTTCAAGCTGCGCAAGGGCGTCAAATTCCAGAACGGCGAGGCCTTCGATTCCGCTGCCGTAAAATTCTCGTTCGAGCGCAACGCGGCCGCGAACAGCACCAACAAGGACAAGAGCCTGTTCCAGGCCTTCGAGAAGGTCGACGCGCCAGACGCCGACACGATCGTGCTCACGCTGAAATATCCCGAGCCGAACCTGCCGTTCCTGCTCGGGCAGGCGAGCGGCTCGATCGTCGAGCCGAAGAGTGCCGCGACCAACGTGACGCAGCCGGTGGGCACCGGGCCGTACCGGTTAGGGGCCTGGGTCAAGGGCTCCTCGCTCACGCTCAACAAATGGGCCGACTATCGCAATGCCTCCGCGATCAAGCTGTCGAAGGTGACGATCCGCTTCATCGGCGATCCCGCCGCGCAAATTGCGGCGCTGCTGTCCGGTGACGTCGACGCGTTTCCGCGCGTCACCACCCGCGGCGTCGCGCAGTTCAAGAGCGATCCGCGCTTCACCGTGCTGGTCGGTGGCTCCAAGGCCAAGACCATCGTCGCCATCAACGAGAAGAAGAAGCCGCTCGACGACGTGCGGGTGCGCCGCGCGATCCTCGCCGCGATCGATCGCAAAGCGATGATCGACGGCGCGGTCGAAGGTTTCGGCACGCCGATCGGCAGCTTCTACACGCCAGGCTCGCTCGGCTATGTCGACACCACCGCGGTCAATCCCTACGACCCCGAGAAGGCGAAGAAGCTGCTGGCCGAAGCCGGCGTCACCACGCCGCTCGAAATCAGCCTGAAGCTGCCGCCGCCGCCCTACGCGCGGCAGGGCGGCGAGATTCTCGCGGCCCAGCTCGCCAAGGTCGGCATCACCGCCAGGATCGAGAACGTCGAGTGGGCGCAGTGGCTGTCGCAAGTATTCGCCCCCAACGGGCCGCACAATTACGACCTCACGATCGTTTCTCATGTCGAGCCGTTCGATCTCGTGAAGCTGACCGAGCCCGACTATTACCTCGGCTACAACAACGAGGCGTTCAACGCGCTCTACAAGCAGGTCGTGTCGACGCCGGACGAGGCTGGCCGCGCCAAACTGCTCGGCGATGCCCAGCGCTTGCTGGCGACCGACGCGGTGGCCGGCTTCCTGTTCCAGCCGCAATGGCCCACGGTCATCAACAAGAAGCTGAAGGGCGTCTGGAAGGAAGTCCCGCAGTTCGAGAACGATTTCTCGGCCTGGTCCTGGGAGTAGACCCGGACACCCAAATCTGGTCTGACACCTCAATTGGCCTCTCTCCATCGGGGGAGAGGCCAATTGTTTGGCGGCATCAAAACAAAACCTGCAAAACAACCCCATGCACAGTAGCCGGGGCTGGTTCTTTCAATGACTAGCGCGGCCCGCTCGGGTGGATTCCGTAAATCAGAAATTCTGGTTGATCCGTCGGGCAAAACACCGGCATGATGGCATCGTCGAAGAAGGCCGCGCCCGCTTTCATTTGAGAGCGCCCTGTTGATCCCCGACGTCGAACGATTGGAACCCTCATGCGTTAGCCCGGCGCAGGATGGCGATCGCCGTGCGATCCGGCGCGAGGGCAAACGGAGTTCGGTCATTGCTGAAACTGCACAGGTGGCCGACCGACGACTGGCAGAGCATCGGCGCGGAAATGCCCTCGGAGATCATCTGGGCCGATCTTCTGAACGCGACTGATGAAGAAAAGCAGTTCGTCGAGAAGCTGCTCGAGATTCGCGGCGCACCGTTCGAAAACGATGCGCCGCCATCTGTTAGCTTAAGCCGCTTTCGCGTCGACGTTGCCGATCCAGTTGCGGGCCAGCGTCAAATCGGCCTGCGACAGTTGGTGTCCTGCCGGCAGGACCTTGTGGTCGACACGCGCTCCTGCTTCCGACAACAGCGCCGCAAGCTTTGCCGAATTGCTCGCCGGCACGATCGGGTCAGCCTGGCCGGACAACAGCAGAACGGGCTTGCCTGCCAGGTTAGCCTTGGGCGGATCCGAGAGCGGCACCATCGCGCGCAGCAGGATCGCGCCGGCCAGCACGTCCGGCTTCAGCAGCAACAGCGCGGCTGCGATGTTGGCGCCGTTGGAGAAGCCGACCGCAACCGGCGCGGCGACGCCGTATTGCTTCCGTGCGTCGGCGACGAACGCGCCGAGTTCGAGCGCACGACGGCGCAAATCGTCCTCGTCGAACACGCCTTCCGCCAGGCGGCGGAAGAAGCGCGGCATGCCGTGCTCGAGCACGCGGCCGCGCGGCGAGAGCAGGGCGGAGCCGGGCGAGATCATCTTGCCTAGCCCGAGCAGGTCGTTCTCGTCACCGCCGGTGCCGTGCAACAGCAGCAGCGGAGGGGAGCCCGCGTTGGTCGCGGGCTCGAAGCGATGGATGAAGTCGGTCATGACGCGGTCTCTTCCAAATTCGGTAGCACGCCCTCGATCTGCTTGCGATGCTGTTCGAGGAAGCCCGGCAGCTTCAGGTCTCGTCCGAGCGTCGCCACCGGTTCGTCGACGGCGAAGCCGGGGATGTCGGTCGCGATCTCGAACAGCACGCCGCCGGGCTCGCGGAAATAGATCGAGCGGAAGTAGTTGCGGTCCCTCTGCTCGGTCGGATGCAGGCCGTGATTGCTCACGAGCTTTTGCGCCATCTGGCCCTGCTCGGCATCGTCAGCCGCGCGGAAGGCAATGTGGTGCACCGAGCCGCCGCCCTGATGGCCCCGCAGAAAGCCCTTGGCCTCGTAGATGTCGACGACGCTGCCCTCGGCATCGCCCGGCGCCTTGAAGCGGATCACCGAGCCTTCGCGCCCGGTCTCCTTGAAGCCGAACACGTCGGTGAGGACGGCGGCCGTCTTCGCGGCGCTGTCGAGCAGCAAGGTCACGCCGTGGAAGCCGCGGATCGCGTGCTCGGCCGGCACATCGCCATTGCTCCAGCCCGGCTCGTTCTCGGCGCCGGGAATGCCGACCAGCGCCAGCGCCATGCCATCCGGATCGGTGAACGGCAGCACCGGCTCGCCGAAGCGCTTTTCCAGCGCCTCATACGCGATGCCCTTCTCGGTGAAGCGCTGGGTCCAGTAGCCGAGCGAGCGCTGCGGCACGCGGAAGGCGGTCTGGTGGGTCTCGCCGACGCCGCGCCGCCCGGCCGGCACGCCGGCCCACGGGAAGAAGGTCAGGATGGTGCCGGGGCGGCCGGTCTCGTCGCCGTAATAGAAGTGATAGGTGCCGGGATCGTCGAAATTGACCGTCTTCTTGACGAAGCGCAGGCCGAGATCCCGGGTGTAGAAGCCAAAATTGCGGATGGGGTCACCGGCGATCGCAGTCACATGGTGCAGTCCAGACATTGTCGTCCTCCAGAATTCGGGGAGTGGTCTTGCTCTGGGCTGAAATATCGTTCCGCTTTGGATTGGAGACAATCCATGCAAATATGACGACTATGTCTATGATTTGGAAACAATCCCCTAGGCCGGCCCTTGGATAAGGTTGCCAGCCTCCGGGCCTTCGTGAAGGTGGTCGAGAGCGGCAGCTTTGCCGAGGCCGGCCGGCAGCTGCGGCTGTCGCGCTCGGCGATCAGCAAATACATCGCCGACCTCGAGGAGAGCCTCGGCGTGCAGCTGTTGAACCGCACCACAAGGCACGCGAGCCCGACCGAGAACGGCCAGCGCTATTTCGAGCGCGCGGTGGTCATCCTCTCGGAGATCGAGGCCGCCGATCAGGCAGTGGCGCAAGCCCAGTCGGCGCCGCGCGGCCTGTTGCGCCTCAACGCGCCGATGTCGTTCGGCACGATGCGGCTCGGGCCCGTGCTGGCCGACTTCATGGCGCGCTATCCCGAGCTTCAGCTCCAGATCGTGCTCAGCGACGATCTGCTCGATCCCGTCCAGGACGGATTTGACGTGACGCTGCGGATCGCGGAGCTGGAATCCTCGAGCCTGATTGCGCGCAAGATCGTGCCGGTGCCGCGCATGGTCTGCGCCTCGCCGGATTATCTGGCGCGCCACGGCACGCCAAAGCATCCGCAGGATCTGCGCGAGCATGCCTCGCTGACCTACGGGTTCCTGCTGACAGGCAACCAGTGGAAGCTCACCGGCAGCGACGGCGACCACTGGATCCAGCCAGCCTGGTCACTCTGCGTCAACAACGCCGAGGTGCTGCGCGACGTCGCGATCAAGGGCAGGGGGCTCGCGCTGCTGCCCGAGTTCATTGCCGCGGATGCTTTAAGGAAAGGCGAGCTTCGAGTCGTGCTGGAAAAGTATTCGGCGCCGCCGCTCGCGCTCTATGCGGTGTATCCGCCGACGCGGCATCTGTCGGTGAAGGTGCGGCTGTTCATCGATTTCCTGGTCGAGCGGTTCGGGCGTGAGGACGAGGCGCGCGTGGGGGTGCACTGAGGCTGGGACGTCTACTCATCAAGCGGTGACGCTTCGCTCGAGCGGATTGATGCATCAATTCTATGGCCGGCCAGTGACCCGATAAACTCGCGCTTCGCCATCCACGCCGCGCAGCGGCGCGTCGAACTCCTCAACATCGTAGCCCACCAGCAGATTGCGAACCGCGGGGGTCGTATAGAGCGCTTCCGTGAGGCAGATCTCTCCGGCATCGGCGAATGATTGCACCCTTGCGGCAATGTTCACGGTCTGGCCGAAATAGTCTAGATTCTCGTTGAGGGTCACGGCGATGGACGGCCCGCAGTGGGCGCCCATCTTGAGAATGATGGCGGGTTGGCCGTGCTCGCGGTTGAACCGACCGATTTCCTGCAGGATGTGGAGCGCTGCCGCCACCGCGTCGACTGGTCGGAAGAACGCTGCCATGACTGCGTCGCCGATGGTCTTGACGATGGCACCCGCATGCTGATGGGCAATTGCGTCCAGGAGAGCGAAATGTTCTCGGACCAGGGCATAGGCATTGAGATCTCCGAGACGCTCGTAGAGCGCGGTCGAACCCTTCAAATCCGTGAACAGGAATGTCACCTGCCGGACGCCGAGGCCCTCCTCCTCGTCGACGCGCTCGGAACGGAAGAGTTTGCGGAACGTCTGACGCGTCAGCAGCATGCCGCCCGAGACGTAGGGGTCAAATTCGAGCGTCGGCCTCTCCTGCATAGCCACGATCTCAGGCGGCCAATTGATCAGAAGCAGCGAGCCGCGCTTGGGGCCGGTGTTGCTGATCTCGAAGACCGCAGGCCCGGGCGGCACAGCCGAAATGGCAGGCGTGAAACGGTGCCCGTCATAACCGATGCGAATGATCGTCGGAGTGCTCGGAAGTTCCACGGCAGAAGGCACGACCGGAAGGATGAAGCCCGCCTGCGTCTGGACGTTGACTCCTGCGAGTGAGCCCGGCCCAATCTCGGCCTGCAGTGTCGTGGTCATACCGGATGGCAGATAGGTCATTCCGCGGACCAGGCTGCGCAGTGCATCGACAAATCGGGTTTGCCTGCCAGGCAGCCATCCGCTGCTGGCGAATTTGAGCTTCCAGTGCAGATCTTCGATCGAGAGGTTGTCGACGTCATGCAATTGGAGACGCCGGACCTCTGGCGAGACGGAAAAGGAAACCTCGATGAAGTCGTCGAGCTCGGTCTGCCCCTCGATATCGCACAGCCCGCATACGAAATGACTCCGGAGCGCACGCAGCCTCCCGAAACTTTCCAGCACCAAACCGGAGTGGGGACAGAGAATGTCCCAATGCATGTCGACCAGCCCGACGCGAGCGGCGTGAAGGAACAGGTCGATCGATTCCGGCTCAGCCACGCCGCGATCGCGGGCGAATGCCAGCGGATTGGCGCGGTGGAGGCTCACCTCGTCGGCGCCGCGGATCAGCGTTTCGAATTTGGAGATGACGCGCGGGCTCCAAGTGCGGGCCTGCTCGATCTGCGTCATCTTGTTTTCGAGAAGCCGTTCGTCAATGGATGTCATCGGTCAGCTCCCGACGATAACATTCTATCAGGTTCGACGCGTCGTCACGAACTATCTACTGTCGGCGACCTGCTGCACTGCAGGAATTTTCAATTCGCCGCGTATTCGGCTGCCATCGCGATGGGTGCCGTCCAAGAGCCGTCTCTAAATCAGGAGGTCGTGGGGCGAATGCGCTGTAGCATGAGGCTGAGCGTTATTGTCGTGACCCACTGCGTGTTCCTGTAATGCAGGTGGGCTTACTTTGAGAGGTGCCCCGAATCCAACGTCGGGATCGAGCAGCACGGGCGGATCGTTAGTTGCCGTCAGCTCGACGACCGCAGTGAGGGGGGAAGGGGTAGGCTGGCTATCGAAGCGGAATACCAATTCTTGGTCGGCGCTGCCGGCCTCGGACGTGGCTGCAGGCGGCTGCGTGGCATCTGGTGCATTGTTAGCAGCCGAGTGCGGAACGTGCTGCGAGATACCTTGGCCCGCGCCGTTACTGAGATCGACGTTCGTTTCGATCGGATTAGCCGTTGCCATGGAGCTTGCAGAACCCGAGTCTAAGGGCCGCACCGCGGCGCCTGGTTCAATCGGCGCGGTGGCTGCGGCCGTTTCCGAGGCCGCCTCGGAGGCGTGCTGCGAATTACCATGCTCCGCGCTATTGCCAGGTGCGGCGCCTGGTTCAGTCGGCGCGGTGGCTGCGGCTGTTTCCGAGGCCGCCTCGGAGGCGTGCTGTGAATTGCGATGCTCTGCGCTATTGCCAGGCGCGGCGGCTGGTTCGGTCGGCTCGCTGGCTGCGGCTGTTTCCGAGGCCGCCTCGGACGCGTGCTGTGAATTGCGATGCTCTGCGCTATTGCCAGGTGCGGCGGCTGGTTCGGTCGGCTCGGTGGCTGCGGCCGTTTCCGAGGCCGCCTCGGACGCGTGCTGTGAATTGCGATGCTCTGCGCTATTTCCAGGTGCGGCGGCTGGTTCGGTCGGCGCGGTGGCTGCGGCTGTTTCCGCGGCCGCCTCGGACGCGTGCTGTGAATTGCGATGCTCTGCGCTATTGCCAGGTGCGGCGGCTGGTTCGGTCGGCTCGGTGGCTGCGGCTGTTTCCGAGGCCGCCTCGGACGCGTGCTGNGAATTGCGATGCTCTGCGCTATTGCCAGGTGCGGCGACTGGTTCGGTCGGCTCGGTGACTGCGGCTGTTTCCGAGGCCGCCTCGGACGCGTGCTGCGAATTGCGATGCTCTGCACTATTGCCAGGTGCGGCGGTTGGTTCGGTCGGCCCGGTCACTGCCCCCAGCGCGGCAAACTCGAAAAATGCAGGTCCAGCAGTTGCCGGCGCTTTGCCATGCTCTGTCGACAAACCGCTGTTATTCGTATTGAGGGTCTCGTTCTTTGATGTGACGTTCTCTTCGAAAATGCTTGTTATCTTGGTCCCGGTAAGCCCGATCGATGAAACGTGGAGCGAGGCGCTGGCTGCGTCATCGCTCTCTTGCTGGGCAGCTGCAGAATCGTCACTCAAACCAATCTGCCTCGCCGAAACGTCAGAGCCGCTCCGGTCGCGTTCGAAGTGAAATCTGAAGCCATTGTCGGCAGGCATGCTCCAGACACCAGCCGCTCCGTCTGTGCCCTCGTTCAGCCCGGTTTGAATAGAGGCATCGGCGGTGTTCGTCGTCAGAAGATCTGCATCCTTCGCGACCGACGTGGCATCGATACCTTCCAAGGCCGCAGCAACGGCCGTGGCTTCCGAGCCGAAGATGGAAGCCAAGTCTGCTGTGGAAACAAATCCCTGAACATGAATTTCCTGCAGACCAGCATCTCCGATGTTCAGGCTGCGATCTGTCGAATTCACATACACGATCGTTTCGTTACTCGCGGGGTTGTACATCCACGCCAGGGTATGAGGCGGCACTGAGTGGCTTGCTGACGTCAGATGCAGGACCGCCAGCGTGCCAAAAGCTGCCAGGTTGATCGTGTTCGCCCACGACGTGAACTCGCGATGGACGGCGGTCGTTGCCACTTTTGCGGCGCTATCTCCCGTGACGACCATCGAAGTGCCGGCCAGCACTTCGCCCGAACCAAGCGGATGTGCTGAAGCATGGGTGCTCTCTAGTGCGTAGATCCACGCGCCGGTCAGCATCGTGAAAATGCCAGAGCCGCCGAGACCTTTCATCGGATTCGAGCCAGACGGCAGCAGAGGGAATTGCTGCTGCGCCATGGGGCTTGCGATCTGGCCATTGGTGATCGCTAGTAATGATGGAGGGATTGAAGATGGAGGGGTGCTGGATCCAATCAGACCGTCGTTTCTATGGAGAATGGACGGGGCGGTCTGCTGAGCCGCCTCAAACGATTCCGCTCTTGCTGCCGAGGACGCCTCCTGGCTCGCCTCAGCGGCATGGCCTCTCGGAGAAACCAAGATCTTCTCGCCGGCATCGACGGTGTGCTGGATGATTGCTTTCTTCAGTTTGAATTCAGAGTGCTCGAGACCAGCGTCGGCATTCCATGCGGTGCTGTCGTCATCCTCGAAGGAGTCATTCTTGCTCGATGCCTCGGCGTCGTCCAAGACTGCGAAGGCAAGTGCGGCGAGCAAGAGCGTGCCGAAGCCGGCCGATCGTTGTAGTAACGCGATCGTAGCGAGCACGGTCCTGTTATTTACCGCAAGCTTCTGAAATATGTTGCGGAGGTGAACTTTAACTGTGCCGGGGGAAAGGTTTAATTGACGCGCAATCTGCTTGTTCGACAGGCCACCGGATACAAGTCGTACAATTTCGCGCTCCCGCTGAGTTAGCAATCCCAGCAACTTCTCCAGTTTGGCGCTGTCGGACTCCTTTCCGATTGGCGATTGATCGGGGAGCTGCTCCGGTGACGCAACGCGCTCCGCCATCATCCTCAGAGATCCCAGCACAGCACCGGGGTTCTCGGACCTGGAGATTGCACCGCAAACACCGGCTGCAATAGCCGACGCGAGGTCGTTGTCGTTTTCGTAATCGGTGAAAAACACCAGCCGTGTGGCCAGATTTTCGGTTTTAGCAACGGCGAGGATTTCGGAAACGGTCAGGCGAGGCAAGGAATCGGAAAGAAGCGCGACATCCGGCGCAAAATTTCGAACTGCTGCGAGGAAACTTGTCCCATCGCTACACGATGCGACGATCTCGAAATCGTGCTGCGTCGCAAATATGGATATCAGCCCCTGCAGGACGATCGGCTGTCGATCTGCGATCACTATCCGGATACAGCGCCGGCATGATCCATCATCCCTGGACTGCTTCAGCATGGGCTATCCCTCGTCCCGGCGTTCTATGTCCTACGGCATATGGCTGAGGCCGGGTCGCTCAATTAATATCTTTTTAATGGATTAAAATAGAGGTCTTTTGGCCAATTCTTTTTAACCATTAACCGAGAGGTCGCCTAGTTTCCCAATATCAGCGCAGGAGTATTAGAATGATTTTCAGTCGCGCCGTAGTTGCAAGTACGATATTCGCTGGCGCAGTCCTTTTTTCTGGATGCGCCAACGCAACAATAGTTTTTGGTGGCACTGCCAATCTCGACGTTGAGATCGGCCAGGTTCCAGCGGCGGGCGAACAGAAGATCTATTTCGACGCCGCCAAGGCCACCAACATCACAGGCCATGTCGGCAGTCAGACGGGAACGCCGCTGGTGAGCTTCACCAGCCCGACCGTCGTCGACGCCAAGAACGGCTTCGCCTCCATTGATTTCTTTGGTTCGCTGTACCACGACCTCACGATCACGATCGCGAAGGGCTTCACGTTTACTGATGTTGTTTTCGATATTGCGAGCCCTGACCCGTTCACGATAGCGGCTTCGAACGGCGGGACTGCCAGCCTTAGCGATCTCAAGAACGGCAATGATGAATTTAAGGCATTCTCAATCAACGGCACCAACCTGACTTGGATCACTCTTCACTCAGATATCGGCTTCTCGCAGATCAAGCAGTTCGAGCTGTCGGGCGTGACTGCCGTTACCGCAGTTCCCGAGCCCACGACCTGGGCAATGATGATCCTGGGCTTCGCTGGCGTGGGCTTCCTGGCGTATCGCCGCCGCTCCGACGGAGCAACACTTCGCATCGTCTGAATCCAGTCCGGCATGGAAGGCCGCCTCAGGCGGCCTTCCATGATGAAGAACAGCGAGTGCGCACGGTGGATGAACGAAGCCTGACGGAAATGGCTATCGATGAGCTTTGGAATCTGCATCAAAGCATCGTAGTCATCCTTGCGTCGAAACTGGAAGATCAAAAAGCCGAGCTCGATAAGCGGTTGGCTCAGCTGCATGCAAACGGCGTGCGGGTCAAGGAGGGCGAATATTCGCGGCGCCCGTATCCCGTGGTGACTCCAAAGTTTCGCAATCCGGCCCGGCCTGACCAAACCTGGAGTGGCCGAGGCAAACGGCCGCGCTGGGTGACAGAGCTATTGGATGCAGGAATGAGCATTCGCGATTTTCAGATCCGCGAAATGACTACGCCGCAGGTCTAAGCGGTCTACGTCAAATCGACGTAAGGATGTCTTGAATGGATCAAGATAATCGACTGCAAGAACTAGACGAAATTAGACTGGCGCTAGCGGTGTTGTCCGTGCAGTTGGACGCATGGGCCGCTCGAAGAGGTCGCCACTTCCTCGCTCCATCTGATGGAGCTCCTGAGTCTGATGAAGCTGCCGAGAATGTCGACCAGAGTTTTGCTTTGCGAGCTGTGCTTGCCATGAGGCACTGCAGCCGATAACGGCAAGCAGGTGAGGATGATGTCCTTCGACCCGATGGCCGCTGCGGTTGACTGGCTCGATGCCTACCGCGCTGGCGATATTGAGGCAATTCTGGAGATGTACGCGGAAAATGTCGTGGTTCAATGCAGCTGCAGCGGCGTGAAGACCTTGACCGGTAGGGAAGCACTCCGCGCATATTGGGTTGAGCGTCTCCGAGAACATCCAGCCACCGGTCTGGACGATCTTCAACCTTCGCACGATGGAGCAGTTATCTCGTACGTCACGAGGACTGGGGTTGTAAGTGCAGTTCTCGTGTTCGACCGTGCCGGCAAGATCAAGACCCTAAACTGCGGCCCTTCACATTAGCAGTCGGACACTCGCCTTCAGCGAGATCAGCGCCGCAACGTGAATCCGTCCGCACCTCGCCGGTGTTCCCACTTCGCCCGCTCGAGCTCGGGCTGATCGCACTCGACTTCCGGATAGCCAATGCAGAGATAGGCGATGAACTTCCAGGAGGCGGGCACGTCGAGCACGCCGTGGATGCGGTCCGGGCTGAGGATCGAGACCCAGCCGAGCCCGATGCCCTCGGCGCGCGCGGCGAGCCACATCGCTGTGATCGCCGCGACTACGGAATATTCGGTGGTCTCGGGCATGGTCGCGCGGCCGAGGCCGTGGCCGATATCATTGGCCTTGTCGGCGAACACGGCGAGATGGCCGGGCGCCTGTTCGAGGCCGGAGAGCTTGAGCGTGGCATAGCGGCCAGCGCGCTGGCCGGAATAGCAATTCAGTGCGTCGGCGTTGCAAGCTTTGAAATCGTCGATCACGGCGCGGCGCCGTGCCGCATCATCGACGATGACGAAGCGCCACGGTTGGCTCAGGCCGACCGAGGGCGAGAGGCAGGCCGTCTCGATTAATCGCTCCACGGCGCCGTCGGGCAGCGCATCGGTGCGAAAGCGGCGCACGTCGCGGCGCCACACGAACAGCTTGCGCAATTGCCGGCGGAAGGTGTCGTCGAACTCGACCATCGATCATCCTCCCACGTGAAGGAAGGCTGCGGCCACCAGCAGGATCAGGGTCTCGCCGACCTGCTCGAAAGCGCCGAGGATGTCTCCGGTTTGTCCGCCGATCTGACGGATGGCGAGCCGCGCCAGGACGAGCCCCGCGAGGGACAGCAGGACCAGGCCGACCAGCGCCTTGGCCGGTCCGAGCGCAAGGGCGAGGGCGAGCGTTCCAACAGCGAAGGCGATGGCCACGCTGCGGCCCGGCGGCGATCCGGCGCGCGCGGAGAGCCCGTCGGGACGCGCCGGGGCTATCAACGACATGAAGGCCGGCACCCCGGCGCGGGCCGCAGCGTGGGCCGAGCACAAAGCCAGCATCACGGCCCATGGATTGGCGATTGTGGCCAACGCACTCCAGCGCAGGCCGAACGACAGGATCAGCGCGCAGACACCGTAGCTGCCGATCCTGCTGTCGCGCATGATCTCGAGCTTGCGCGCGCGCGTCCGTCCACCGCCGAGTCCGTCGGCGGTGTCGGCAAGCCCGTCTTCGTGCAGGGCGCCGGTGACGAGGGCGGTTGCGGCGAGCGCGAGCAGGGCGGCCATGCCTGGTGCCAGTCCCAGCTTGTTCGCGAGCGCGTAGACCACCGCGCCTGCAAGGCCTACCAGCAATCCCGCGATCGGCAGCGCCCAGGTCGCGCGCGCGATGTCACCATCGCCGGCCGGGTTTGACGATGCCACCGGCACGATCGTGACGAAGGACGCAGCGATCCTGAGATCGGCGACGACGTCTTTCAGAATGTCGGCGCGCGGCGTCATTTCAGTTTCATCGGCAGGCCGGCGACCACGAAATCGACCTCGTTAGCAACGGCCGCCATGATCTGGTTCATGATGCCGGCGGCGTCGCGATAGCTGCGCGCCAGCGCATTGTCGGGCACGATGCCGAGACCGACCTCGTTAGTGACGAAAACGACCGGGCTTTTCTGGCCGCCGAGGAAGACGGCGAGTTTCGTGACCTCGTGTTCCCAGTCGCGCCCCGCATGCATCATATTGGAGAGCCACAAGGTCAGGCAGTCCACGAGCCTTGGGCCACCGCCATCGGTTTCGATCAGCGTCTGCAGGAGATCCAGCGGTACCTCCCGCTCAATCCAGTCGACCGCCGCGCGCTTGGCTCGATGCTTCGCGATGCGCGTCTCCATTTCGGCATCGAGCGCCTCGGCCGTCGCGATGTAGATGGGCCGGCCCGGAAAGCTGCGCGCGCGCTTTTCCGCGTGGGCGCTCTTGCCCGATCGCGCTCCGCCCGTGATCAAGATGACGGCCATGAAGGTCTCCTGTGAGCCTGACTAATCACCAATCGCGGCCAAAGACAAAGCCGAAATCAGGCACCCGGGGGCTTGCGCTCGCCCCTCGCTTTGCGCAACAGGGGCGGGACAGGAGGCTGGTGTGGGTTTTGCGGGCGCGATGGTGGTGGCGATGGCGGTGGATGCCCTGCTGGGCTGGCCGTCACCGTTGTTTGCGCGGATCGGCCATCCCGTGACCTGGCTGGGTCGGCTGATCGCCGCCATCGATACCGGCTGGAATCGCGAGTCTGATCCGCCGGCGCTTCGCCGCGTTGCGGGCGTCGCCGGCGCGCTTCTGGTGATTGCGCTCGCGGTCGCGCTCGGTTGGGCGCTTCAATCCTTGCTTCAATTCTTACTGCCTTGGGGCTGGACCCAGATCGTGCTGGTCGGCATCCTCGCCTGGCCGCTGGTTGCGCTGCGCTCGCTGCATGATCATGTCGCGGCCGTCGCAAATCCTCTGCTGGGCGGCGACATCGCCGCCGCGCGCGAAGCGGTGTCACGCATCGTCGGCCGCGATCCTGCTGCGCTCGATGAGGCCGGCATCGCGCGCGCCGCCATCGAAAGCCTCGCCGAAAACGCGTCCGACGGTATCGTCGCGCCGCTGTTGTGGGGCGCACTGTTCGGCCTGCCGGGCATATTGGGATACAAGGCAATCAACACGCTGGACTCCATGATCGGCCATCGCAGCGAACGGCACGAAGCCTTTGGCTGGGCCGCGGCGCGCATCGACGATGTCGCCAATTTCATTCCGGCCCGTCTGACCGGCTTTCTCTTCGTGCTGCTGGCGCCGCGACGATCCGAGGCGCTGTCGTGCATGACGCGCGATGCGCGCCGCCACCGTTCGCCTAATGCCGGCTGGCCGGAAGCGGCGATGGCCGGCGCGCTGGGCGTGCGGCTCAGCGGCCCCCGCATCTATCACGGCAGCATCACCGACGAGCCCTGGCTCAACGAAGGCGCGCGCGATCCGCTGGCGGCCGACATCGTCGAGGGATTGACCGTCTACCGCCGCGCCATGCTGCTGCTCGCGGGCGTCCTTGCGATCCTGGCCTTTGCGTGAAAGAACAGGGCATGCGCGAGCACGGTGGAAATCTCGATCTGGCCCAGCAGCGTTTTGGCAGACGCTCGGAGGACTGGATTGATCTCTCGACCGGGATCAACCGGCTGCCTTATCCCCTGGGCGAAATCGCCGCGCACCATTGGCAGGCGTTGCCGTCGCGATCCGAGATCGAGGCGCTGCATCAGGCCGCACGGCACGCCTACGCGACAAGCGCGCCGATCGTTGCGATGGGGGGTGCGCAAGCCGCCATTCAACTTTTGCCGCAACTGGCGCCGCGCGGCCGGGCTCGCATCCTCGCCCCGACCTACAACGAATATGCCCCCGTTCTGTCGGCGGCGGGATGGGAGGTCGAGGAGGTGAGGGAGCTCGATGCGTTGTCGGGTGCGAACCTTGCCATCGTCGTCAATCCCAACAATCCCGACGGGCGCTGTCATGCCCCGAGGGACCTGCTTGCGTTGTTGCCGCGCGTCGATCGTCTCGTCATCGACGAGAGTTTTGTTGACGCCGTTCCCGAGCTCTCGCTCGCTTCAGAAGCAGGGCAGCCTGGGCTGATGATCCTGCGCTCGTTCGGAAAGTTCTATGGGCTTGCCGGCGTACGGCTCGGCTTCGCGATCGGTAATGCCGCTGACATCGGCAATCTCGCGGCGATGTCAGGTCCATGGCCGGTGTCGGGCGCCGCGATCGCAATCGGCTGCCGCGCCTTGCGCGATGATGCCTGGGCCAAGGCGACGTCGGCGCGGCTTGCGCGCGACTGTGTTCGCCTCGATGAGCTGGTGCAGTCGCAAGGCTGGCGGCTCGTCGGCGGCGCGCCACTGTTTCGCCTCTACGAGACGGCGGATGCAGGTGCCGCGCAGGAGAAACTCGCGCGTGGCCAGATCTGGTCCCGAGTCTTCGCGCAGAACCCGACATGGCTGCGCCTCGGACTTCCGGGCAGCGAATCCGAATGGACGCGCCTTACCGAGGTGCTAGCGCGCTAGCGCGAGCAGGCCTTCGACGTCGAGGTGCTTTTCGATGTGGTCGGCGAGGGCATCGAGTGTGCTCTCGACTCTCGCATGATATGGCTCTTCGCCTGCGGGAATGTCGAGCTTTGCGAGGAAGGCCTTGCGGAAATCATCCGACGTGAAGAGGCCGTGCAGATAACTGCCCTGCACGCGGCCATCGTGTGAGATCGCGCCTTCCGGCTCGCCATTCAGTTTCGCGAACGGTCGCGCGCGGTCCGCCCCATCGGTGCGACCGATGTGGATTTCGTAGGCGTGGATCGCTTGATCCGTCGCCGCATGCACGGCCTCAACACGCGTCAGCGTCTTCTCCGGGCTCATTACAGTTTCCACATCCAGAAGTCCGAGGCCCGGCGTGTCGCCCGCGGGGCCTTCGATGCCATCTGGGTCCGCGACGCTGCGCCCAAGCATCTGGTAGCCGCCGCACAGCCCAAGCACATGGCCGCCGCGGCGGTGATGCGCGAGCAGGTCGATGTCCCAGCCCTGTGCGCGGAGGAAGGCGAGATCGCCGCGGGTGGATTTGGAGCCGGGGATGATGACCAGCCTGACATCGCCGGGAATCGCTTCGCCCGGACGCACCATCACGAGATCGACACCCGGCTCGAGTTTCAGCGGATCGAGATCGTCGAAATTGGCGATCCGCGACAGTGCGAGGCACGCGATCTTGCATTGACCGGGCTTGCGCGCGTCACTGAGGCCGAGCGCATCCTCGGCCGGCAGCTCGCCGGCGCGCGCGAACCAGGGCAGCACGCCAAGGCCGCGCCAATCGGTCTTCGCTTCGATCAGCCTGTAGCCATCATCGAACAGCGTGGGATCACCGCGAAACTTGTTGATGACAAATCCCTGGATCATTGCGGCATCGTCAGGATCGATCACCGTCTTGATCCCGACGAGCTGCGCGATGACGCCGCCGCGGTCGATGTCGCCGACCAGCACGACGGGGACGTCGGCCTTGCGCGCAAAGCCCATATTGGCGATGTCGGCCTCGCGCAGGTTGACCTCGGCGGGACTGCCGGCGCCTTCGACCAGCACCAGATCAGCGCGCGCCTTCAGCCGCTCAAAGCTCTCCAGCACGGCGCCCATCAAGGAAGGCTTCATCGCCGCATATTCGCGCGCCGGCGCGGTCGCGATGCGCTTTCCCTGCACGATCACCTGTGCACCGACATCGGTCTCTGGTTTCAGCAGCACCGGATTCATGTCGGTGTGCGGCTCGACGCCCGCAGCCAGCGCCTGAAGCGCCTGGGCCCGGCCGATCTCGCCGCCATCGACGGTCACCGCCGCGTTGTTCGACATGTTCTGCGGCTTGAACGGGAGCACGCGCAGGCCACGCCGCGTGAAGGCGCGCGCAAGGCCGGCGACGATGAGCGACTTGCCCACGTCCGAACCGGCGCCCTGGATCATCAATGCGTGTGCCATCGCTGTCGTTCAGAACTCGACGCCGGCTTGCGCCTTGATGCCCGAGCGGAACGGATGCTTCACCAGCGTCATTTCGGTGACGAGATCGGCGATCTCGATCAGTTCGTCCTTGGCGTTGCGCCCGGTGAGCACGACATGCGTCATCGGCGGTTTCGAGGTCTTCAGGAAGTCGACGACCTCGGCGATGTCGAGATAGTCGTAGCGCAGCGCGATATTGATCTCGTCGAGCACGACCATGCGCAAATTGGAATCGAGGATCAGCTCCTTCGCCTTCTCCCAGCCGGCGCGCGCGGCCGCGATGTCGCGGGCGCGGTCCTGCGTCTCCCAGGTAAAGCCTTCGCCCATGGCGTGGAACTGGCAGAGCTCGCCGAAATGGCCGGTGAGCAGGCGCCGCTCGCCGGTATCCCAGGCGCCCTTGATGAACTGCACGACGGCGCAGGGAAGGCCATGGGCGACGCAGCGCACGATCATGCCGAAGGCGGAGGACGACTTGCCCTTGCCGGCGCCGGTGTGGACGATAATGAGGCCCTTTTCGCCGCTCTTGGTCGCCATGATCTTGTCGCGGGCGACCTTGATCTTCGCCATTTTTGCGGCGTGCTTGGCGTCGGTTTCGTCGGCCGTTTGGGTATCCGGTTCAGGCGTCATCTGACAGGGTCCTTCGGCTTGACAAGAGGCGGCCGGGGGCAAATGGTGGCCCGGCGTTGGTTCCTGTCCTATGACAGGCGAAGAGGGAATGCGATAGGGTCCGAATCGGCAAGATTTGGGTCCAAAATGCAGCCGCCCCCGCGACCGTGACCGGAGAGATGCCCAAAGCCACTGATCCCCCTGGGGATCGGGAAGGCGGGGATCGAAGGGGAAACCCTGCTCCGCAAGCCGGGAGACCTGCCAGCGCGGACGATTTTTGGACCGGCGGACGGGGTGTTCCGCGACGGGGAAGCGGGCCTTCGCAAGAACGGTTCGTAGGCCTCTTCGCCTCCCGCTGATTATCTGGAAGAGGCGATGACCGTCACACTGCACGTTTGCATCACCTGCCGCGCCGGCGAGACGCTTGGCGAGGACGAGGTCACGCCCGGTAAGCGCTTGCATGGCGCGATCCTCGAGGCCGGCGTGCCCGACGGCGTCAATGTGGTTCCCGTGGAATGCCTGTCTGCATGCAATCAGGGCTGCTCGGTCGCGCTCAGCGCACCCGGCCGTTGGTCCTATGTCTATGGCCGGCTGTCAGATGCGAATGCGAGCGACGTGGTCGCGGGCGCCGCAGCCTATGCCGCCGCGCCCGATGGCCTCGTGCCCTGGCGCAGCCGGCCGGAAATCTTCCGCAAGCAATCGCTTGCGCGCATTCCCCCCATTGCCGTGTTGCCGGAGGCCGCCGAATGAACTCGCTCGCAAAAGTCCCGGTGACGGTGGTCACCGGTTTTCTCGGCTCCGGCAAGACGACGCTGATCCAGCATCTGCTCGCAAATCCCAACGGCAAGAAGCTCGCTGTCCTCGTCAACGAGTTCGGCAGTGAGGGTGTCGATGGCGAGATCCTGAAATCCTGCGCCGATGCCAACTGCCCGGAAGAAAACATCGTCGAGCTCGCCAATGGCTGCATCTGCTGCACTGTCGCGGACGATTTCATTCCGACCATGGAGAAGTTGCTGGCGCGCCCGGTGCGGCCCGATCACATTCTGATCGAGACTTCAGGTCTTGCGTTGCCCAAGCCGCTGCTCAAGGCGTTCGACTGGCCGGAGATCCGCTCGCGCATCACCGTCGACGGCGTGATCGCGCTGGCCGATGCCGAGGCTGTCGCCGCCGGCCGTTTCGCGCCCGATCCGGATGCCGTCGAAGCGCAGCGCGCGGCGGACGAGAATCTCGATCACGAAACGCCGCTGTCGGAAGTGTTCGAAGACCAGATCGCCTGCGCCGACATCGTGCTGCTGACCAAGGCCGATCTCGCGGGCGCGGCTGGGGTGGAAGCTGCCAAGGCCTTGATCACCGCAGAGATGCCGCGCCGCGTGCCGATGCTGCCCATCACGGACGGTGCGATCGATGCGCGCATCATCCTCGGTCTCAGCGCTGCCGCTGAGAACGATCTCGCCGCGCGTCCCTCGCATCATGACGGCGAGGAGGAGCATGAGCATGACGATTTCGCCTCCGTCGTGATCGATCTTCCGGAAGTTGCGGATGTCGATGCGCTGGTCACTTCCGTCCAGAAGCTGGCGCGCGAGCAGAATGTGCTGCGCGCCAAGGGCTACATCGCGGTCGCGGGCAAGCCGATGCGTCTTCTGCTGCAAGCTGTCGGCGAACGCGTGCGCCACCAGTTCGACAAGCCCTGGGGCGCGGGCAACAGACGGTCAAAGCTCGTCGTGATCGGCGAGCACGGCGATATCGACGAGGCCGCCATCAAGGCGGGATTGGGAGTCTGATGCACGTCGTCTTCCGCGAGAGCCGCGGTCTGGAGGAGACCGCGACGCCAAGGGACATCGGCCAGGACCCGGCCGATCTCGTGGTGCTCTCGTACTCGGATTCCGATCTCGCTGCGTTTGCGGCCGGCTGGCGGCGTGGCCGCGACAGCCTGCCGTCGCTGCGGCTGGCGAACCTCGCGGAACTCCGTCATCCGCTCTCGGTCGACACCTATGTCGAGCGCACGCTGTCGCAGGCACGCGGCATTTTGGTGCGCCTCATCGGCGGTGAATCCTACTGGCCATACGGGCTCGCGGCGCTCCAGCAACTGACAAAAGACCGCAACATCGTGCTCGCCGTGCTGCCGGCCGATGGCCGCGACGATACACGGCTCGATGCGTATTCGACCCTGCCGGTCTCGACGCTGCGGCGGCTCAAGGTGCTCTGCGACACCGGCGGTCCGGTCGCGGCGCAAGCCGCGATCGCGCAGCTCGCGCTGGCCTCGGGCCTTTATGCCGGGCCGGTCACCGGCGAGATGACCGTTCCCGAGATGGGCTTCTACGATCCCGCATTTGGTGTGATTGCGGCGCCGGTGCCGAGCGAGGGCAGGCCGCTCGCGCTGGTGACCTTCTACCGCTCCTATCTCACCGCCGCGGACACCGGCCCGGTCGATGCGCTGATCGCCGCGCTGCGCGAAAAGGGCTTTGACGCTCATGGCGTGTTCGTCACCTCGCTGAAGGCTGCAGGCGTTGCCGATTGGCTGCGGGCGCATCTCGCCAAGAATCCTCCGGCCGCGATCGTCAATGCGACGGCGTTCTCGGCGATGGGCGATGACGGCACGACCCCGTTCGATACCGCACCCTGTCCCGTCTTCCAGGTCGCGCTCTCATCGGCGCGGCGGGAAGATTGGGCGGAGTCGATGCGCGGCCTGTCGCCCGGCGATCTCGCGATGCATGTGGTGCTGCCGGAGGTCGACGGCCGCCTGTTCGCGGGCGTGGTGAGCTTCAAGTCGGCCGCGATGCGCGATCCCGATCTGCAATTTTCGCATCTGGCCCACAGGCCGGATGAGGAGCGTGTGAAGGCCGTCGCCGGCCGCGTTGCGGCCTGGCGGCGCCTCGCGGAGAAGCCGCCTGCCGAGAAGCGGTTGGCCATTGTGGTCTCGAACTATCCCGGACGCCCGCACCAGATCGCGCATGCAGTCGGTCTCGACGCGTTGGCTTCGGTCGAAGTGTTGGTATCCGATCTCGCGGAGGCCGGCTTCAATGTCGCGCCGGTCGGAGCGCTCGGCGAGACACTGCTGACGCATAAATTGACGTGGAGCGTTGCTGAGTACCGCGCGGCGCTATCGCGTCTTCCGAAAGTCTTGCAAGACGATCTCGCGCAAGCCTGGGGCGCGCCGCAGAATGATCCGAGCTACCGCGATGGCGCGTTCCACTTCGCTGCGATCTCATGCGGCCAGTCGATTATTGCAGTCCAACCCGAGCGCGGTGATGCGACCACGCGCGATTCCGACTATCACGATCTCGCCCGCACGCCGCGCCATGCCTATGTCGCGTTCTATCTCTGGCTCCGCGAGCAGGGGATCGATGCGGTCGTGCATATGGGCGCGCACGGCACGCTGGAATGGCTGCCGGGGAAATCCGTGGCGCTGTCCTCGCACTGCTGGACGGCAGCCCTGATCGGCGATCTCCCCGTCATCTATCCCTTCATCGTCAACGATCCCGGCGAAGCCGCGCAGGCCAAGCGGCGCATCGGCGCCGTCACCATTGGCCATCTGCCGCCGCCGCTCGAACAATCCGCCGTGCCCGAAGGCCTGCGCCGGCTCGAACGTCTGCTCGACGAATACTCGACCGCCGACGGTCTCGATCCCGCGCGCCGCCAGCGCCTGATCGCCGCGATCCGCGACGAGGCGCGCACAGCGGGCCTCGAAGACGATCTCGGCCTCGATGCATCGGCTGCGCCGGCCGAAGCGATCCCGCGGATCGATCGCTTCGTCTGTGATCTCAAGGAAAGCCAGTTCGGCGATGGCCTGCACGTGTTCGGCCGCGGCGCCTGTGGCGAGGCCGAGCGGGATGCGCTGCGTGCCGCGCTTGCGGGCCATCGCGTCGCGCCGGGCCCGTCGGGCTCGCCCTATCGCGGGCGCGGGGACGTTCTGCCGACGGGACGCAATCTCTTCGCCGCCGATCCCCGTGCAGTGCCGACGCCGTCGGCGCATGCGCAAGGCATCAGGCTCGCCGAAGAGCTGCTGCGTCGTCACCTTCAGGATCACGGCGACTGGCCGAAAGGCCTCGTGGTCGATCTCTGGGGCTCCGCGACAATGCGCTCCGCAGGCGAAGAGTTTGCGATGGCGCTGCATCTGGCCGGCCTTGCGCCGCGCTGGGACCACGCCTCCGGCCGCGTCACCGGTTACGACATCGTCGCGCCGGCGGAGCTTGGCCGTCCCCGCATCGATGTCACGCTGCGTGTGTCAGGCCTGTTTCGCGATGTCTTCGCAGGCCTGGCGCAATTGTTCGAGGCCGCCACAGAAGCGCTAGCGAGCCGCGAGGAGGAGGGCGACGAGAATCCCTATCGCCACCGCGCCTCGCGCGTGTTCGCACCGCGCCCCGGGCAATACGGCGTCGGCCTCTCGACAATCCCCGATGCCTTCACGCCAGTGACGCGCGATGCCGCGGGCGAGGCCTGGCTGTCGGCATCGTCCTGGGCGTTCTCCGCCGATGGCGAGATCAGGCACGATCGCGCCGGCATCGAACAGCGGCTCGCGTCCGCCGATGCTTTCGTCCACGTCCAGGATCTGCCGGAAACCGATCTGCTGCTCGCCGCCGACTATGCTGCGCACGAAGCCGGCGTGGCGGCGGCTGCAGCGCATCTCGGCGCAGCGGGGCCATCGCTCTATCACCTCGACACGACGCGTCCCGAGCAGCCGCATGCGCGCACGCTGACCGAAGAGATTTCGCGCGTGGTCCGCGCACGCGCCGCCAATCCGGCCTGGATCGCCGGCATGATGCGCCACGGTTTTCGCGGGGCCGCCGAGATCACCGCGACGCTGGAGCACATGGCCGCCTTCGCGCATCTCGCCGGCGCCGTGCCGCCGCATCTGTTCGATCTCTACTTTGACGCGACGCTCGGCGACGCCGACGTCCGTGCCTTCATGGGACGTGAAAATCCGGCGGCGCTTGCTGCGATGGAGGCCTGCTTCACGCGTCTGCACGAGGCCTCGCTCTGGCGAACGCGCCGCAATTCGATTGCGGCTGCGCTCAAGGAGGCGTCATGAGCGCGTCCATGGTCAAGGGCTGGTGTCCTGGCGCGCTGCGGCCGATGCAATCGGGCGACGGGCTCGTGGTCCGCGTACGCCCGTTCGGTGGCCGGCTCGATACGGCACAGACCGCCGGGATTGCGCATCTCGCCGAGCGCCACGGCAATGGTCTGATCGACGTGACGAGCCGCGCCAATCTCCAGATCAGGGGCGTCAGTGAGGCCAGCCACCGGCTGCTGCTTGATGGTCTTGCGCAACTGGCATTGCTCGACCCCGATGCCGACACCGAATCCCGGCGTAACATTCTGGTCACGCCGTTCTGGCGCGACGGCGACGAGACTCAGGCGCTCGCCGCCGAACTCGAAGAGGCACTTGCGGACTCCAGGCTCGAGTTGCCGACCAAATTCGGTTTCGCCATCGATGACGGCAAGTCGCGCGTGCTCGCGGGGAATTCCGCTGACGTGCGGATCGAACGTGACGCCGCCGGCGGTCTACTCGTGCGCGCGGATGGCGCCCGGCTCGGCTGCAGCGTCGCGCGCGGCGAAGCCGTGACCACTGCACTCGCTTTCGCAAGCTGGTTCGTCACCTCCGGTGGCGCGCGGGGCGGGCGAGGGCGCATGGCAACGCATCTTGCGGCCGGAGCGGAATTGCCCGAGGCGCTTCGCGGCGAGGCGGAGCCTGCGCCCATCATGGCCGCGGTGCGGCCCGGTCTCTATCCGCAAGGCGCCATGGTCGGTGTCGCCTTCGGGCAGATGCCGCACGCGACGCTCAATCAGTTGTCGGGTTGCGGGCACGCGCTGCGGATGACGCCGTGGCGCATGGTCTTGAGCGACGGCAAGCGGACGATGCCGACCGCGGCCGGATTGATCACCGAGGCATACGATCCGGCGCTGCGTGTGGTCGCCTGCAGCGGCGCGCCGCGCTGCCGCGAGGCCCACGCCGACACCCGTGCGCTGGCCGCGGCGCTCGCGCCGAATATCGGCGCTGCCGCGCGGCTTCACGTCTCGGGCTGCGCCAAAGGCTGCGCCCATTCCGGCGCGGCGGCGATCACCCTGGTTGCGACCGGTGCGGGATTCGATCTCGTGCGCGGCGGATCGACCCGCGATGAGCCCATCCTGCGCGGGCTCGACCGCGACGACATCATTCGCGATCCCTCCATCCTGATGGGAGGGCACTGATGCCGTACCCTTACGAGACCGACGGTGCGGCAATCTATCGGCAATCCTTCGCGACCATCAGAGCCGAGGCCGATTTGGCGCGCTTCACGCCGGACGAAGAGCAGGTCGTGGTGCGGATGATCCACGCCGCCGGCATGGTGGGGCTGGAGGCGCATATCCGCTTCACGCCTGGCATGGCGACCGCTGCGCGCGCGGCCTTGCAGAAGGGCGCGCCGATTCTGTGCGATGCGCGCATGGTCTCGGAGGGAATTACGCGCGCGAGATTGCCCGCAGCCAACGCCGTGATCTGCACGCTCGGCGACGAGTCCGTTCCCGCGCTGGCGCAGTCCATGCGCAATACGCGCTCGGCCGCCGCGCTGGAACTGTGGCGGCCGCATCTCGATGGCGCGATCGTCGCGATCGGCAATGCGCCAACCGCGCTGTTTCATCTGCTCAACATGCTTGAGGATCGCGACTGCCCGCGGCCCGCGGCGATCGTCGGCTGCCCGGTCGGCTTCGTTGGCGCGGCCGAATCCAAGGCCGCGCTGATGGCCAGTCCTCCCGTGCCGGCGCTGACGGTCGAAGGCCGCCTCGGCGGCTCCGCGATCACGGTCGCCGCCGTGAATGCGCTCGCAAGCCGGAGCGAATAGCGATGGGACGCATCATCTGCTGCGGTCTCGGCCCCGGCGATCCCGATCTGATGAGCGTGCGCGCCGATCGCACCGTGCGCGGCGCGAAGCACGTCGCTTTTTTCCGCAAGAAGGGGCGGCCCGGCCAGGCGCGTCGCATCGTCGAAGGCATGCTCGCTGCCGATGTCAGCGAATATCCCATGGAATATCCTGTTACCACCGAGATCGCCTTCGACAGCACGGGCTACATCCAGCTGCTGGCCGGCTTCTACGACGAATGGGCAGAGCGGCTGGCGCGGCTGGCGCGCGCCGTCGATGTCGTCGTGCTCTGCGAGGGCGATCCTTACTTTTACGGCTCCTTCATGCATCTGCACACGCGCTTGCAGGGCCGCATCGAGATCGAGGTGATCGCCGGCATTCCCGGCATGGTCGGCTGCTGGAACGGCGTTGGTCAACCGATCGCGCTTGGCGACGACGTGACCACGGTGCTGATGGGCACGCTGGCTGAAGCCGAGCTCGAACGCCGCATGCGCGATTCTGATGCGCTGGTGATCATGAAGACCGGCCGCAATCTTGCAAAAGTGCGCCGCGCGCTCGCGTCCGCCGGCCGGCTCGACGATGCCTGGCTGGTCGAGCGCGGCACCATGCCGGGGGAACGCGTCGTGCGGCTCGCCGAGATCGATGCCGCTGACTGTCCTTACTTTGCGATCGTGCTCGTCCACGGCAAGGGCCGGCATCCGGACGCCGCCGAATGACGGGCACATTGACCATCGCGGGCCTCGGGCCGGGCAATGATGCGCTGGTGACGCCGGAGGTTTCCGCCGCGTTGGCCGCCGCGACCGATATTTTGGGATATGCGCCCTATGTCGCGCGCGTCCCGGCGCGTGCCGGTCTCACCCTGCATCCGTCCGACAACCGCGAAGAGCTGCAGCGGGCAGCCGAGGCGCTGCGGCTTGCCGCCGAAGGCGGCCAGGTCGTCGTCGTCTCCTCCGGCGACCCCGGCGTGTTTGCGATGGCCTCGGCCGTGTTCGAGGCGCTCGAACAGGCGCCGCACTATCAGGATCTGCCGATCCGCGTGCTGCCGGGCATCACTGCGATGCTGGCCGCCGCGGCGCGCGCCGGTGCGCCGCTCGGCCACGATTTCTGCGCGATCAATCTCTCCGATAATCTCAAGCCCTGGGCGGTGATCGAGAAGCGCCTGCGGCTTGCCGCGGAAGCTGATTTTTCCATCGCCCTGTACAATCCGCGCTCGGCGAGCCGGCCGGAAGGATTCGGCCGCGCGCTCGCGGTGTTGAAAGAGGCGGGCTGCGGTGAGCGCCTCGTGATTTTCGCGCGCGCGATCACCGCTGCCGACGAGAAGATCGTGACCGTGACGCTGAACGACGCGACGCCTGAAATGGCCGACATGCGCACGCTCGTCATCGTCGGCAACTCGCAGACGCGTCGCGTCGGCCGCTGGGTCTATGCGCCGAGGCAGGTCCGATGATCCAGCCATTGCATCACTTCAGTGACGCTCTCCACCCGCAGCCGCTCGGGCAGTCGTGGTCGCGAGATCATGATCACGGGCAGGCCAAGCATGCGGGCGGCATCGATCTTGGCGCGCGCACCGTCGCCGCCGGAATTGCGCGCCACGATCCACGCGATGCCGCGTCTGCGCATCATCTCCAACTCGCCATCAAGGGTGAACGGTCCGCGCGATACGATCACATCGGCAGCGAAGGGCAGCGGCGCTTCGGGCGGATCGACGAATCGCAGCGTGTAGGTGTGCTGCGGCCGCGTCGCGAACGGCGCGATGTGTTGGCGGCCGATGCCGAGGAACACGCTTGTGGGCGCTTCGGGAAGGGCGGCACCCGCGGCGTTGACATCACCGACTTCGATCCAGTTGTCGCCCGGTCCTCTGGTCCAGGGCGCACGTTCCAGCGCCACCAGTGGCGTACCGGTTTCTGCACACGCTTCGACGGCGTTGCGGCTCATCTCGGCCGCGAAAGGATGCGTCGCGTCGATCACATGCGTGATGCCTTCGCGCCTGACGTAATCGGCAAGCCCGCTCACGCCACCAAAACCGCCGATGCGGGTCGGCAGCGGCTGATCGGCAGGCGCGCGCGTGCGGCCACCGTAAGAATACACGGCATCAATGCCCGCGCGTGCGATCTCCGCGGCGAGCAAGCTCGCATCGGTAATTCCGCCCAATATAAGGGCGCGCATCATGACTGATCCCTGGCTGACCATCATCGGTATCAGCGAAGATGGCCTTGCCGGGCTGTCGGAAGCAAGCCGAAAGGCCCTGTCCAGCGCGGAAACCGTCTTTGGCGGCGAGCGTCATCTCGCGCTTGCGGATGTGGGAAGCCGCGGCCGCGTGTGGCCGGTGCCGTTCGACGCTGACATCGTGCTGAGCTGCCGCGGCCGGCCGACGGCGGTGCTGGCCTCCGGCGATCCGTTTTGGTACGGCGCGGGTGCAAGCCTCGCCGAGAAGCTTTATGGGGACGAGTGGATCGCGCATCCGGCGCCATCGACCTTCTCGCTCGCCGCCGCGCGCCTGGGTTGGCGGCTCGAAGCAACAGCCTGTCTCGGTCTCCACGCCGCACCGTTCGAGCGCCTTGTGCCGCATTTGGCGCAAGATGCACGCATCATTTGCCTAGTGCGCGACGCAGCGGCGATGGCCAAACTCGCCAAATGGCTGACGGAACGCGGATGGGGCGCCTCGCTCCTGTGGACTCTCGCCGCCCTTGGCGGCCCACGCGAATACATCGACCAGCATCGCGCAGATCTCTTCGCTGAGGATATTGCTGGAAATCTGGTTGCGGTGGCGGTGCAGGCGAGGGGAGGCCAAGGCATTCCCCGCAGCTCGGGCCTTGCGGACGATCTCTTTGTCCATGACGGCCAGATCACGAAGCGACCGATGCGCGCGCTCGCACTCTCGGCGTTGGCGCCACGTCTCGGCGAGCGGTTGTGGGATATCGGCGCCGGGTCCGGCTCGGTCTCGGTGGAGTGGGCGCTGTGCGGCGGCACCGCGATTGCGATCGAAGCGCGCGAGGATCGCGCCGCAAATGCGCGCAGCAATGCGGCCGTGTTCGGATTGGCGCATCGGATCACCGTCCTCACCGGGCAAGCCCCCGAAGCGCTTGCCGCCCTGGACCCGCCCGATGCCGTCTTCATCGGCGGTGGTCTCGACCTTGCGATGTTCGACTCTATCTGGTCGCGGCTCGCGCCGGGTGCGCGTCTGGTCGCACATGCGGTGACGCTGGAGACGGATGCGCTGCTCGGCGAGCTGCATCAGCGTCATGGCGGCGAGCTGATGCGAGTCGAGATTGCGCATGTCGCTCCGCTCGGCCGCTACCGGTCATGGGAGGCGGCGCGGCCGGTGGTGCAGTGGAGTGCAGTCCGATGAAGGTGGCCGGGCTCGGATTCAAAAAGGATGTCACGCTCGTCTCGTTGCGCGAGGCGCTTCTGGCGGCCGGCGGCACTCAAGGCCTTGCGGCGTTGGCGACCGTCATCGACAAGGCCGATGCGGAGCCGTTGAAGCAGCTCGCGCGCGAGTGCGGCGTTCCGATCAGGGCCGTCCCGGCCGAAATGCTGGCCGGTATCGCCACGCCGACGCAGTCGCAGCTCATCACCGAAAAATTCGGCACGGGATCGGTCGCCGAGGCGGCGGCGCTCGCCGCGGCCGGCCCTCGCGCGCGACTCATCGCAACGCGCGCCGTCTCGCGAGATCGCACCGCGACCGCCGCGATCGCCGAAGGAGAGGGGGTATGACGGTGCACTTCATCGGCGCCGGGCCGGGCGCTGCCGATCTTCTCACTTTGCGCGGACGCGATTTGATCGCGGCCTGTCCGGTCTGTCTCTATGCTGGCTCGCTGGTGCCGGAGGGCGTGCTGGCGCATTGCCCGCCCGGCGCGCGCATCGTCAATACGGCGCCGTTGTCTCTCGACGAGATCGTCGCGGAGCTTGCCACCGCGCATGCGGAGGGCAAGGACGTTGCGCGGCTGCATTCCGGCGATCTCTCGATCTGGTCGGCGATGGGCGAGCAGCTTCGCCGCTTGCGCGCACTCGGCATTCCCTTCACGGTGACGCCGGGCGTGCCGTCCTTCGCAGCCGCTGCCGCCGCGCTCGAAGCCGAGCTGACATTGCCCGGTCTTGCCCAGTCGGTCGTGCTGACGCGCACGCCGGGCCGCGCCAGCGTGATGCCCGAGGGCGAGAAGCTCGCGGCCTTTGCCGCAACGGGCGCGGTGCTTGCCATCCATTTGTCGATCCATCTGCTCGACAAGGTCATCGCCGAGCTGACGCCGCCTTACGGCGCGGAGTGTCCGGTCGCTATCGTCTGGCGCGCGAGCTGGCCCGATCAGCGCATCGTGCGCGCTACGCTTGCGACGCTCGACGCCGCCGTCGGAGGCGAGATGGAGCGAACCGCGCTCATCCTGGTTGGCAAGACTCTTGGCGCTGCGGATTTTGACGAGAGCCGCCTCTATGCCGCTGACTACGATCGCCGCTATCGGCCTGTCGGCGCCGAGCCGCGCTTTCCGGAGGCGTGGTGATGCCGGCGGGTCTCGTCATCTCCGCGCCAGCCTCCGGCGTCGGCAAGACCACGCTGACGCTGGCGCTCGCGCGCGCCTGGCGCAATCGCGGATTGCACGTGCAGTGCTTCAAGAGCGGACCGGACTATATCGATCCCGCCTTTCACGCCGCCGCCACAGGCCACGCCTCCGTCAATGTCGATAGCTGGGCAATGGACCGCGCGACGATCGCGCATCTCGTCAGCCGGGGCCTTGACGCCGACATCGTGCTCGCCGAGGGCTCGATGGGCCTGTTCGACGGCGTTGCCGCGCGCGGTGTTTCCGGCACCGGAGCCACCGCCGACATCGCTGAGATGCTGGGCTGGCCGGTGGTGCTGGTGATCGACCCCTCCGGGCAAGCGCAGACGGCCGCGGCGATTGCCGCAGGTCTTCGCGACTATCGCGCCGGCGTGCGCCTTGCCGGCGTCGTGCTCAACCGCGTCGCGAGCCCCCGTCACGAGGACCTCGTGCGTTGTGCGCTCAATGACGCCGGCATCGCAATGTTCGGCGCGCTGCCGCGCCATGCCGAGATCAGCCTGCCGAAGCGGCATCTCGGCCTGGTGCAGGCCGAGGAGCAGGCCGAGATCGGAAAACTGATCGACGAAGCCGCGCGCTTTGTCTCAGAGCATGTCGATCTCGATGCGGTGCTGCGCTCGGCGGCCGCGTGGTCTGTGCAACCAGCGGCGAACGGCTTGAACGTGACGCCGCCCGGTCAGCGCATCGCGCTCGCGCGCGATACTGCGTTCTCCTTCGTCTATCCGCATATGCTGGAAGCCTGGCGCGCGGCCGGCGCGGAGATCTTGACATTCTCGCCGCTTGCCGATGAAGCGCCTGATGCCAGCGCCGATGTGTGCTGGCTGCCCGGCGGATATCCCGAGCTTCATGCCAGCAAGATCGCCGCCAATGCGCGCTTCCGCAATGGCCTGCGCGCCTTCGCCGAGACACGGCCGGTGCACGGCGAATGCGGAGGCTATATGGTGCTGGGAACGGCTTTGACCGATGCCGACGGTATCAGGCATGAGATGACGGGCGTGCTCGGACTGGAGACGAGCTTTGCCAAGCGCCGCATGCATCTGGGCTATCGTCTCGCTGCACTCGCAGCGCCGATGCCGGGCCATCAGGTCGGTGCGCGCCTGCGCGGTCATGAATTTCACTATTCGACGATCGTCGCCCAGCCCGATACGCCGCTGGCCGTCGTGCAGGACGCAACCGGCGCGGTCATCGCTGAAACCGGCTCGCGGCGCGGCCACGCCACTGGCACGTTCTTCCATCTGATTGCGGAGGACCGGTGAGCGGCTTTGTCTCCTTCATTTCCGCCGGCCCCGGCGATCCCGAGCTTCTCACGCTCAAGGGCGCCGCGCGGCTGCGCGAGGCCGATGTCGTGCTCTATGACGATCTCGCCTCCGGCGCGATCCTCGATCTCGCGCGGCCCGACGCCAATCTTGTCGCGGTCGGGAAGCGGGCAGGGCGGCCGTCAACAAAACAGCATCACGTCAACCGCCTCCTGGTCGACTACGCCGCGACGGGCGTGCGCGTCGTGCGGCTGAAGTCGGGCGATGCCGGAATCTTCGGCCGGCTCGAGGAGGAGCTCGAGACGTTGCGTGAGGCCGGCATCGGCTACGAGATCATTCCGGGCGTCACTTCGGCTTGCGTTGCCGCCGCGCAAGCCGGCATTCCCCTGACCCGCCGCCACACCTCGCGCCGGGTGCAGTTCGTGACCGGCGCCGATGTCACCGGCGAGCTGCCGCAGAATTTGAACTGGGCGGCGCTGGCCGACCCGGACGCGACCACCGTCGTCTACATGGGCCGGCGCACGTTTCCGGCGCTCGTCGCGAAATTGATCGAGCACGGTCTTGCGCCCAGGACACCGGCGCTGTTCGCCGAGTCCCTCGGCCGTCCCGACGAGCGGCTGGTGCGCACCACCATTGCCGAGCTCGCCGAGCAACTCGCGCGCGGCGGCGCGGCTTCCACGGCGGCCGTGATCATGTTCGGCGCGCTGGCGGAGGGCGGATCGTCATGATGACCCTCTCCCTGATCGGCATCGGTTGCGGCGATCCCGGGCAGCTCACGCGCGCTGCGGTTCAAACCATCAACGCAGCCGATCTCGTTCTGATCCCGCGCAAGGGGACGGCAAAATCCGATCTCGCCGATCTCAGGCGCACCATCTGCGCGGATGTGCTCACCAACGACAACACACGCATTGCCGAGTTCGATCTTCCCCTACGCGACGCCGGTGAAGCCGATTACCGCAAGGGCGTGGACGATTGGCACGACGCGATCGCCGCGACCTGGTCGCAGACGATCGCTGATCATCTCGGCGGTGACGGTAAGGTCGCGCTGCTGATCTGGGGCGATCCCTCGCTGTACGATTCCTCGCTGCGCATCGCGCGGCGGCTCAATCCGTTGCCTGATATTGAGGTCGTGCCCGGCATCACCTCGATCCAGGCGCTGTGCGCGGCGCATGCGCTGCCGCTCAATGACATCGGCGAGCCCTTTCTGGTCACGACAGGACGCCGCTTGCGCGAAGGCGGCTGGCCGGCGGGCGTCGATACTGTGGTGGTGATGCTCGACGGCGGCACGGCGTTCCAGTCGCTCGATCCGGCGGGACTTCACATCTGGTGGGGCGCCTATCTCGGCATGCCAGATCAGATCATCATGTCCGGCGCGCTGGCTGTCGTAGGCCCGCGTATCGTCGCAGCGCGACAGGACGCGCGCGAGCGGCATGGCTGGATCATGGACAGTTACATTCTCAAGCGCAGGCCGTAAGCGAGGCAGCATGCTCCCTGAATGGGTTACTCAGAAATGCCCCGAGATCTCCGCCCCTCATCGCGACGCCGCGATCGCGCGGCAGGCGCAACTGACAAAACCGACCGGGGCGCTCGGCCGGCTCGAGCAGCTCGCGATCGAGCTTGCCGGCTTGCAGGCAACCGAACGCCCTCGAGCCGCACGCGTGCCGATCATCATCTTCGCCGGCGATCACGGCATCGTCGCGCAGGGCGTGTCGGCCTATCCGCAAGCTGTCACCATCGCGATGATGGCGAACTTTGCGTCTGGCGGTGCCGCGATCTCGG
Organism: Bradyrhizobium sp. WSM3983; assembly: GCF_000473045.1. Taxonomy (GTDB): domain Bacteria; phylum Pseudomonadota; class Alphaproteobacteria; order Rhizobiales; family Xanthobacteraceae; genus Bradyrhizobium. Next base: position 183,072 of record NZ_AXAY01000007.1, read on the forward strand.
TGCTGGCGCGCGAGCTTGGTTCGACCCTTGAGGTCGTCGACGCCGGCACGCTGGCGGAGGCGGAGATGCCGGGCATTGTCATGGACAAGCCGAGGCTTGGTACCCGCGATTTCAGCGTCGACGCTGCACTCACGCCGGCGGAGCTGGCATTCGCCTTCGAGGCTGGCCAGCGCGCCGTGGCGCGTGCCAAGGCCAATCAGCCCGATCTCCTGATCTTCGGCGAGATGGGGATCGGCAACACCACGGCCTCGGCGGCGATCGCCGCGGGCCTGCTCGGCATCAGCGCCGGGGAAATCGCGGGCACGGGTACCGGTGTCGATGCAGCGGGACGTGCGCACAAGGCGCGCGTGATCGATGCGGCGATCGCGCGTCACGGTGTTGCGGGTGCAGCACCCGAAAAGATCCTCTGCGCCGTGGGCGGCCTCGAGATCGCGGCGATCTCCGGCGCGATCATCGCGGCAGCGCAGGCGCGCATTCCCGTGCTGATCGACGGTTTTATCGTCTCGGTTGCAGCCCTGGCGGCGGTGCGGCTGAATCCATCGTGCCAGCCGTTCCAGCTCGCCTCGCATCAATCGGCCGAACAAGGCCACCGGCTGGTGCTACGCGCGCTGAACGTGCAGCCGCTGATCAGCCTCGATCTCAGGCTCGGGGAGGGATCGGGCGCTGCGATCGCCCTGCCGCTGGTACGGTCGGCCTGCGCGCTTCACAACGACATGGCGACGTTCGCGCAGGCCAATGTGCCGGATCGGCCGGCCTGATTCACGCCATGCGCTGATTGACCGAGACGACGCGCCAGCCGATCGCGAGCCGATCGATCCGGGTCAGGGAGAGCGGATCGACTACGAAGCGCAAGGCGGCTTCCGGCGTCAGGTCGAGCGCGATGCAGAGCGCGGCGCGGATGGTGCCGGAATGCACGACGAGCGTTGCCGAACCTGCGCCGATCCGTGCGAGCCCCAGCCGGACGCGCGCGACCTGATCCTCAAAACTTTCCCCGCCCGGCGTCCGTCCGCGCGCGGGATCGCTCCAGAACTGCGCATACGCCTCGCCACCGCTCGCTGCAAGTTCGTCATGCCGCCGGCCGGTCCAGTCGCCAAAATCCTGCTCGCTGAATTCGGTCAGCAACTCAGGCTCCAGCCCCAGCGCGCGCGCCGTCTCGACCGTGCGTCGCGCCGGGCTCGCATAGCTCGCCGCATCCGGCGGCAGAAGCCGGCGCAGCGCCTCCAGATGCACGCGATCGCCAAAGTCCGCCGGCGCATCGGTCGCATGGATGGTCCCCGCGACGCCGTCGACGGGGGCATGCCGTATCAGCCAGAGGAAGGTCTCGCCTTCCATGCAGATCTCCCAGGGAAGTTGGCCGCTGTGGCAATATCGCCGCAACAGACACATTGACTCTGTCTGCGCCGTAATCCTAGATGGCGATGACGGTTTCCCCGAGAGGGGATGAAAAGGGAATGCGGTGCGGGGACCTTGTCCCCAATGCCGTAGCTGCCCCCGCAACTGTAAGCGGTGAATCCTTCGTCAGAAGCCACTGGGTCCTCGGTCCCGGGAAGGCGACGAAGCGGTCACGACCCGCGAGCCAGGAGACCTGCCGTCAGCCGTGGTCACACGCGAAGATGTCGGTCGGGGAGTACAGACATTCGGCTTCATCGGAAGGCTGAGAGCCGGAAGATGGGACCTTGGTTCGCGGTGACGTGCCACTGACGTCACACCGAGGTCCAAGGACCATGCCTTCCGTCCTTAGTGCGCGACCACGCCGTTTCCTGCTGGCCTCCGCCGCTCTCACATCTTTTGTCGCCAGCGACATGCCAGCCGCCTTGGCGCAGCAGGCCCGCGAACCCCTGCCGCCCGTGGAGGTGTCGCCCCCGCAATCCCGCAAGCAAGCCAAACCGGCCGGCCGGGACGCCGCAGGCGCGCGCCGTGCGGCAGCGCGCAGACCTGGCGCAGCACCGGCCGGGCCAAAGCCGGTCGTACCGAACGCCGTAGCGCCGACACCGCTTAACAGCAACGTGGTCGCCGAAAGCGCCTCGCGCCTCGGCCTGACCGTGCGCGAGACGCCTGCGACCGTCGAGGTGATCTCCGCCGAGACCATGCGCGAGCAGGGCTACCGCACCGTCTCCGACGTCGCGCAAGGCGCCGTCGGCGTCACCGCCGGCGACAATCCGTCCGAGCCCTCGGCGTTCTCGATGCGGGGCTTCACCAACAGCCAGATCAACACGCTCTACAACGGCATCAAGATCGGCCCGCAGAACATGACCTCGCGGATCATGGACACGGCCAATCTCGAAGCCGTGGAAATCCTGAAAGGCCCGGCCTCGCTGATGTCGGGCGAGGGCGCCGCCGGCGGCGCGATCAACTTCGTCACCAAGCAGCCGCACACCGGGCCGATCCGGAACGAAGCCGACTTTTCATATGATTCGCTGAATTCGTTCCGCGCGCATTACGGCTCGGGTGGCAGCACCAATGTCGAGGGTCTCGACTATCGTTTCGACATCAGCCGCTCCACGCTCAACGGCTTTGCCGACGACACGAACACCAAAATGCTCGACGTCTCCGGCCAGCTCAACTACCGCATCTCCGACAACCTGAAAGTCTGGGGCGCGATCGAGTATCGCGAGGATCGCTCAAAAGCCTATTGGGGCGCGCCATTGGTGCCGGTGGCCTTCAGCGGCTCGCATGCGACGGCAGGCATCGTCTCCGGCAGCTACTTCAATAGAACTGATCTTGGGGCCGTCACGATCGACGACCGCACTTTCAACACCAACTACAACGTCCTCGACAATCGCAACGTGGCGCAGGAGGTGTGGCTGCGCGGCGGTTTCGAGCTGAAACTGGCGCCGGACCTGACGCTGAAGAGTCAAGCCTATGGCTACGGCGCAGAGCGTACCTGGTTCAACAATGAGATCGAGGCGTTCGATTCGATCAAGAACGAGGTGTATCGCGAGCGCTTCTATGTCGCGCACAGCCAGCGCCTCGTCGGCAACATCACCGATTTGGTCTGGGACGCCAACATCGCGGGCTTCGACAACCGCATGGTCGCGACGTTGTCGTCGAGCTACCTCGACTTCGTCAGGCCGGGTGCGGCGATCTTCCCGAACGACTATGTCTCGTTGGTCGATCCCGTCCGAGGCTTTTACGGCGATCTCGCGACCAAGCAGCAGACCGCGCGTATCGATAACGAGGCGCTGTCGTTCGAGAACCGACTGAAGTTGACGCAGACCTTCGCACTGATCGGCGGCCTGCGCGTCGAGCATATCGGGCTCGACCGCAACTCGACCGACCGGAACGGTCTGGAGAACGCGAATTTCCCCTTCTCGAAATCCTGGACGCCCGTCACCGGTCGCATCGGTTACGCCTGGGAAGCCGTTCCGGGTCTGACCTTCTTCAGCCAGTACGCCACCGGCGCCGACATCTCTGCCAACAATATCTTCCTGCTCGGACCGACCCAGCCGCTCGACCTGACGACCGCACGCACCTATGAGACGGGCGTCAAGCACGTGCTATGGGACAACAGGGCAGAGTGGTCATTCTCGGCCTACGATATCGTGCGCAAGAACGTCTATGCGGCGGCCGGCGGCCAGACGCTCAACATTGCGGGACGGCAGGAGTCGAAGGGCGTCGAGCTCGCCGGATCGATCCGCCCGATCGAGCCTCTGCGTCTCTGGGGCAACATCGCCTATGTCGATGCGCGCTACGCCGACTACGACTTTGCCGGCGGTTCGTTCTCCGGCAATACGCCGCCGAACGTGCCGCGCATCGTCGCCAATGCCGGCGCGTCCTGGCGCTTCTTCACGCCCTGGCCGGTGGAGGTCGGCATCACCGGCCGCCATGTCGGCGACCGCTACAACACCGACGCCAACACCGTGACCATGAATGCCTACACGGTCGGCGATGTCTACGCCTTCGTCGATATCCCCAAGACGGTCTTCAACGCGGTCGACCAGGCCCGCGTGACCTTCCGGGTGCGCAACTTTACCGACAAGCGCTACGCGATCTGGGGCGACCCGTTCTATCCCGACCAGATCCTGCTGGGCGCGCCGCGGACCTACGAAATCTCCGCGGCGTTCAAATGGTAGGGCGCTGATCACATGATGGGCGCGATCGTCCTGCTGCATCGCTGGCTCGGGATCGCGTTCTGCCTCCTGTTCGCGATGTGGTTCGCGAGCGGAATCGTGATGCACTTCGTTCCGTTTCCGTCGCTGACGGAAGCGGAACGCCTTGCCGGGCTCGCACCGGTGGCGCGCGGAGAGGTGACCATGGCGGTGGCCGATGCCGTCGCCGCCAGCGGGATCGCGGACGCCACGCGCGTTCGCCTGATCCAGCGCAGCGACGGGCCGGTCTATGCCGTGTCTGGACCGTCGCGCGTGCGGGCGGTCCATGCTTCGGATGGAGCCGACGCATCGGTGGCGTCTGCCGATGTCGCGATCGCCATCGCGCGAGCATATGCCGGTCGACGCGGGCTGGACGCCGCTCACGCCACGACCGTCGCGCGCGCCGATTACGATCAATGGAGCGTGCCGAACGGCTTTGATTTTCATCGACCCCTGTTTCGCGTCGCGCTCGGCGATGCGGCAGGAACGGAAATCTATGTCTCGTCGCGCACCGGCGAGGTCATGCTGGATACGGCGCGTAGCGAGCGTGGATGGAATTGGGTTGGCAGCGTCCTGCACTGGATCTATCCGGCGGTTCTCAGGAGCAACTGGGCGCTGTGGGACCAGGTTGTCTCGGCCTTGTCGCTGGTGGCCTTGATCGCAGCGGTGCTGGGCGCAGTGCTTGGAATCATCAGGATCAGGATTCGCGGACGCCGGATTTCGTCGCCCTATCGCGGCTGGCATGCCCTGCATCATATCATCGGGCTCGTTTCGACCGTTTTCGTGCTGACCTGGATTTTCAGCGGCTGGCTCTCCATGGATCACGGCCGGCTGTTCTCGCGTGGGCAGTTGACCTCGGCCGAGGCCGCCGTGACGAACGCCGTGCCGGACTGGCGCGCGGCTCCATTCCTCGGTCAGCCGCCCATACCGTCCCCGGTGCGTGAAGTCGAATGGTTCGCCTTTAATGGCGGTCTCTATCGGCGCGACCGGATCGGCCTTGGCGGTCAAACCCTCACCAAGGCCGGCGAGCCGACCAGCCAGCGGCAGACGGCATTCCTGGATGAGCAGGAGATCGCCAGCTTGATCGCGCGTCTCGCCTCCGGATGCGGCGCGCCGGCCGTTCTTGCGGATAACGACGACTATCCGGCTCAATCCGTCGTCCCCGGTGCGCCCGTCTACCGCTCCCGCTGCGGCGATCTCTGGTTTGACATCGACGGCGCCGACGGCAGGGTGCTGCAACGGCTGGATGCCTCGCGGCGGGCCTATCGCTGGGCTTACAGTGCCGTGCACACGCTGGATTTCCCGGTCCTCATGGCGCATCCGCGCCTGCGCGATACGCTGATCGTCGGACTCTGCACCCTGGGCCTGGTGTTCTCCATCACGGGGATCGTGATCGGCTGGCGGCGTTTGCGGTCGAAATTTGCAACCTGAATTGCATGACGCGCCTTTCTATTTTGTGGTCACGGCGCGCGCGGACAGCGTGACGAGGCACATCAGCGCCGCGAGCATCCAGAACGCCGTCGGCAGGCCGACGGCGTGGGCGACAAAGCCGATACCGGCGGGGCCAACCAGAACACCGGCATAGCCGGCGGTCGTGATTGACGCCACCGCGAGCCCCGTGGGCATCGCGGTCTGCGTCGCCGCACCGCGGAACAGCACCGGCACGAGGTTCGAGGCGCCGAGGCCGATCAGCAGGAAACCGGCGATGGCAATCGCCGCGCTTGGCGCGAGCAACAGCACGGCAAGGCCTGCGACGGCAAGCAGGCTTCCACCGACCAGCGTTGTGCGGTCGCCGATACGCGCCACGACGACATCGCCGCCGAGCCGGCCGGCGGTCATCGCGATCGAGAACACGATGTAACCGATTCCACCATGGGCCTCGCTGACGAGGCCCATGCCGATAACGAGCAGCGCGCCCCAGTCGAGCATCGCGCCTTCGATCAGGAAGGTGACGGCGGCCAGCAGCGCCAGCAGCAGCACGATGCCATGCGGCAGCACGAACAGCGGCCCCTCTTGCGCCTGCGCCCGGCGCAGCAGGCGTGGCCAGGCGAGCGCCATCGCGATCAGCATCAGCACGGAGCAAATCGATGCGCATGCGAGCGGTCCAAGATGGAACGACAACAGCGCCGTCATCACCGCCGATCCGGCGAAACCGCCAATGCTGAAGAGCGCGTGAAAGCCCGACATCAGCGGTTGTCCTGCCGCGCGTTCGACCTCGACGGCATGAATGTTCATGGCAACATCGATGGAGCCGAGCGCAGCGCCGAATGCGAGCAAGGCCATCGCCAGTGTCGCGGGCGTGCCTGCGATCACCAGCAGGGGCAAGGCCAGGGCGAGACCGATCCCGCCTGCGATGATGATTGGCTTGGTGCCATAGCGTGCGCTCAAAATGCCGGTCGCGAGCATCGCGACGACCGAGCCGATGCCGAGACTGAGCAGCAGCAAGCCAAGGACCGCGTCATCGACCGCGAGCCGCTCCTTCGCGAACGGCACCAGCGGCGCCCAGGACGCCATGCCGAAGCCGGCGACCAGGAACGAGAGGCGCGTCGCGAGCCGCGTCGCCGGCCGGTCGGCTGATGTCATTCGTGAAGCTCCGGAGGGATTGGGGGAGAGGAGAGGGGCGCAATTAGCAATTATAAGCCAAAGCCAGGAGAGAGGTTCCGCATGCTTGTAGCCCGGATGGAGCGACTTGTCCGCCGAACGAAGCGCGCGGCATGAAAGCTGCTTGGCTGGAAAAACGGCGGGGGGCTACGTTATGCTACGCGCGCCGGCACGCCCCTGAAGCTGCGATCCCCCCAGCCTCGCCAAGAAATCTGCCAAAATCAGGAACTCGCTGATGCGTATCGTCAACGTTGCCGCCGCCCAGATGGGCCCGATCCAGAAAGCCGACAGCCGCGAGGCCGTGGTCAAGCGCATGATCGCGCTGATGGATGAGGCCAAGGCCAAGGGCGCCGACCTGATCGTCTATTCGGAACTGGCGCTGACGACGTTCTTCCCACGTTGGTATGTGGAGGACCGGGCCGAGTTCGACAGCTGGTTCGAACGCGAAATGCCGAGTGCTGCGACCAGGCCACTGTTCGAGCGTGCGGCGCAGCATCAGATGGCGATGAATTTCGGTTATGCCGAGCTGACGCCCGACGGCCGCCACTTCAACACGGCGATCCTGACCGACAAGTCCGGAAAGATCGTCGGCAAATATCGCAAGATCCATTTGCCTGGCCATGCAGAATACGACACCAATCGGTCGCACCAGCATCTGGAGAAGCGCTATTTCGAGCCGGGCGATCTCGGATTCAACGTCTGGCGCGAGCTGGGCGGCATCATCGGCATGGCCATCTGCAACGACCGCCGTTGGCCCGAGACCTATCGCGTCATGGGCTTGCAGGGCGTCGAGATGGTGCTGATCGGCTACAACACACCGTCCGTGAATGCGGAGCGAAACGAGGAGGGCGTCGAGAAGCGCCTGTTTCACAACCGCCTCTCCGTGCAGGCCGGCGCGTATCAGAATGCGACCTGGGTGGTCGCGGTGGCCAAGGCTGGCGTCGAGGACGGCCACGCGTTGTTTGGCGGCAGTCTGATCGTCGATCCCAACGGCGAGATCGTTGCCGAAGCCGAGACGGAAGGCGACGAGCTTCTTGTCCATCCCTGCGACCTCGATGCCACCACCTTCGGCAAGACCACGATCTTCAACTTTGCGCAGCACCGCCGCATCGAGCATTACGGCCTGATCACCAGCCGCACCGGCGCGGTGCCGCCGGCGGAGAAGTGACGCCGATGGTCTTCCTGCAAACCAGCGATCATTTCGCTCAGGCCTATCTTGGAGTGTCCCATGACTGAACCCACTTACGACCTGATCATTCGCGGCGGCCGTGTCGCCACCACGACCGATGTGTTCGAAGCCGATGTCGCCATCTCTGGCGAGACCATCGCGGCGATCGGTCGCGGACTGCCGCCGGCAAAGCGCGAAATCGATGCACGCGGCAAGCTTGTGCTGCCCGGCGGCGTGGACAGTCACGCGCATATCGAGCAGCTGTCTGCGGCCGGCATCATGAATGCCGACACTTTTGAAAGCGCGACCGTGTCGGCGGCCTTTGGTGGTACAACCACGGTGATCCCGTTCGCGGCCCAGCATGTCGGCATGAAGCTGCCGCAGGTGCTGGAGGATTATCACGCGTTGGCCCGGAAGGGCGCCGTGATCGACTACGCCTTTCACATGATCATTGCGGACGCGACGAAGGAGACGGTCGAGGAGCATATTCCCGCGCTTGTGAAGCAGGGCCACGCCTCGATCAAGATCTTCATGACCTACGACCGGCTCAAGGTCGATGACGAGCCGCTGCTCGACATTCTCCTCGCGGCGCGGCAGTCCGGCGCGATGTTGTGCGCCCATGCCGAAAATCACGGCATCATCGCCTGGATGGTGAAGCGCCTGCTCGCGCGCGGCTACACGATGCCGAAATACCACGCCGTTAGCCATGCCCGCGTCTCGGAGGCCGAAGCCTTCACCCGGCTGATCGGCATGGCGGCGCTGATCGATCAGCCGATCATGATCTTCCATGTTTCGACCGCCGAGGGCGCCAAAGTCATCCGCGACTCGCGCGGGCAGGGCTTGAAGGTCTTCGCCGAGACCTGTCCGCAATACCTGTTCCTCACGGCTGATGATCTCGACAAGCCCGGTGCGGAAGGCGCCAAGTGGATGTGCAGCCCTCCGCCGCGCACGTATCAGGACCAGGAGGCGCTGTGGCAGGCGCTGTCGCTCGGCGATCTCCAGACCATCTCATCGGACCACGCGCCGTATCGTTACGACGAGACCGGCAAGCTGCGCGCTGGCCCCAATCCGAACTTCAAGCAGGTCGCGAACGGCCTGCCTGGACTGGAGCTGCGGCTGCCGCTGCTGTTCGACGCGATGGTGTCGAACGGACGGCTCGGTCTTGAAAAGTTCGTCGAGCTGACCGCGACGGCACCCGCAAAAATCTACAATCTGCATCCGCGCAAGGGCTCGATCGCGGTCGGCGCGGATGCCGATATCGCGATCTGGGATCCCAATCGCGAGACCACGATCGCGGACGAGATGATGCACGATCTTGCCGGTTACACTCCGTTTGCTGGTCGCAAGCTGAAGGGGTGGCCGGTGTCTGTGCTCTCGCGCGGCCGCGTGATCATCGACGGCGACAAGTGCCTCGCCAGCGCCGGCAGCGGCAAATTCCTGGCGCGGAGCGGCGGCGCGGCGGCAAGGCCGACGGGTCGGCTCGTGGCGGACATGGATCCTGAGCGGAATTTCGGGGCAAAACTGCTGTGACCGGGTCCGCGCTGGCGGCCGCTCTTTGACACCCCCGCTCTTGAGGTCCTGGCCAGCAAAAGCCGATGAGAGATCCCGCTGGCGAAGGTTCATTTACTGGCATACCATTTGCACGCTAATGGGTTCGGTTTCACCTGCCCTTGGCCAATGAACGGCCGGCATCACGGCATTACTGGGAGGACTTCATGGATCGCAGGACCGTATTGAAGGGACTGGCTGGCGCGGGCGGTCTGGCATTGTCCGGTGGCCTTTCGGCGCCGGCGATCGCGCAAGGCGCCTCCGCCCGGACCCTGCGTTTCGTGCCGCAGGCCAATCTTGCCAATTTCGACCCCATTTGGGGCACGCAATATGTCGTGCGCAATGCCGCGGCGCTGGTCTGGGACACGCTTTACGGCATCGATTCCTCGCTTCAGCCGCAGCGTCAAATGGTCGAGTCCGAGGAAACGTCGGACGACGGCAAGACCTGGACGTTCAAGCTGCGCCCGGGCCTCAAATTCCACGACGGCGAGCCGGTGCTGAGCAAGGACGTCGTCGCGAGCCTTTCGCGCTGGGCGGCGCGCGATCCGATGGGTCTGATGATCAAGGCGCTTCAGCAGGAGCTGACGGCGGTCGACGATCGCACCTTCAAATGGGTGCTGAAGCAACCCTTCCCGAAGATGCTCTACGCGCTTGCGAAGAACAATTCGCCCTGTGCGTTCATCATGCCCGAGCGCATCGCGCAAACCGACCCGTTCAAGCAGATCGGCGACTATGTCGGCTCCGGACCGATGAAGTTCGCCAAGGGCGAATGGGTGCCCGGCGCGAAGGCGGTGTTCGAGAAATTCGCCGACTACGTGCCGCGGCAGGAGAAGGCGTCGTGGCTCGCCGGCGGCAAGCAGATCCTGATCGACCGCGTCGAATGGATCGTGATGCCGGATGCGGCGACCGCGGCGGCTGCGCTGCAGAACGGCGAGGTCGATTGGTGGGAGAGCCCGATCGCCGACCTCGTTCCGGTCCTGAAGAAGAACAAGAACATCAGCGTCGATATCGGCGATCCCCTCGGCAATATCGGCTCGTTCCGCATGAACTTCCTCTATCCGCCCTTCAACGACGTGCGGGCACGGCGTGCGGTGCTGATGGCGATGAGCCAGGAAGACTATATGCGCGCGATCATCGGCGACGACAATTCGCTGTGGAAGCCGCTGCCCGGCTACTTCACGCCGGATACGCCGCTCTACAGCGAGATGGGCGGCGAGATCCTGAAGGGCAAGCGCAATCTCGACGCGGCCAAGAAGCTGCTCGCGGAGAGCGGCTATTCCGGCCAGCCGGTGACGTGCCTCGTCGCGCAGGACCAGCCGATCACGAAGGCGCAAGGCGACGTCACCGCGGATCTCCTCAAGCAGCTCGGCATGAATGTCGATTTCGTCGCCACCGATTGGGGCACGGTCGGCTCCCGCCGCGCGGCCAAGACGCCGCCGGGGCAGGGCGGCTGGAACATGTTCCACACCTGGCATGCGGGCGCGGACTGTATCAATCCCGCGCCCTACACCGCCATTCGCGCCAATGGCGACAAGGCCTGGTTCGGCTGGCCCACCAGCCCCAATACCGAGAAGGAGGTCTCGTCCTGGTTCGAGGCCAAGAACCTCGACGAGGAGAAGGCCGCCATCGGTCGCCTCAACAAGGCGGCGCTCGATGACGTCGTCTACGCGCCGACCGGCTTCTTCCTGAGCTACACCGCATGGCGCAAGAACGTCTCCGGTATCGCCAAGGGACCGTTGCCGTTCTTCTGGGGCGTATCGAAGACCGCATGATCCTGCGCTGAGGCCAGATGCTCTCCTATATCCTCCGGCGCATCGTCGCCACCTTGCCGGTGATGGCGATTGTTGCACTGTTTGTGTTCAGCCTGCTCTATATCGCGCCGGGTGATCCCGCCGTGGTGATCGCAGGCGACCAGGCGAGCCCGGAGGATGTGGAGCGCATCCGTCAGGGCCTCGGCCTCGACCGTCCCTTCCTGATCCAGTTCGGCAGCTGGGTCTGGCGCATCCTGCATGGCGACCTCGGCACCTCGATCTTTACCAATCTGCCGGTGTCCGCGATGATCGGACAGCGTCTCGGACCGACGCTGTCGCTAATGACGGTCACGCTTCTGCTCACGATCGTCGTCGCGGTGCCGCTGGGGGTGGTGGCGGCGTGGAAAGCCGGAAGCTTCATCGATCGCGCCATCATGGCATTCGCGGTGTTCGGGTTCTCGCTGCCCGTCTTCGTCGTCGGCTACGTGCTCGCCTATATTTTCGCGCTGGAGCTCGAATGGCTTCCCGTGCAGGGCTATACGCCGCTCACGGAGGGCTTTTGGCCGTGGCTGCAAAACCTGATCCTGCCGGCGATCGCGCTCGGCTGTGTCTACATCGCGCTGGTTGCGCGCATCACCCGCGCCACGATGCTCGAAGTGTTGCAGCAGGATTATATCCGCACTGCGCGCGCCAAGGGCCTCGGGCAGGGTGGCATCCTGTTCATTCACGCGCTGAAGAACGCGGCGGTGCCAATTGTGACCGTGATCGGGATCGGCATCGCGCTCCTGATCGGCGGCGCGGTCGTGACTGAAAGCGTGTTCGCGATTCCAGGTCTGGGCCGGCTCACGATCGATGCGATCCTGCGCCGCGACTATCCGGTCATCCAGGGCATCGTGCTGCTGTTCAGCTTCGTCTACGTCCTCGTCAACCTGATGATCGACGTCACCTATACGCTCGTTGACCCGAGGATCCGCTATTGACCGATACCACCGTCAATCCGCAAGCGCTGCCGGCCGGCTTCGTCCTCGCTCCGCAACTGCCGGAGATCCTTCGGCCGGTCGCGATCCGGCGCGGTTTCGTCGGCTTCCTGCGCGGCCATCCCACCGTTGCGATCGGCGGCGCGCTGTTGCTGACGCTGGTTCTGATCGCGGTCTTCGCGCCCTATCTCGGAACGGTCGATCCGACCGCGCTCGCGCCAGCCAAGCGGACCCGCGCGCCGTCGGCCGCTTTCTGGTTCGGCAGTGACGTACTCGGCCGCGACATCTACTCCCGCGTGCTCTTTGGTGCTCGGGTCTCGCTCACGGTTGGGCTGTCGGTTGCGATCCTCGCGTCCGCGGCCGGTCTTGCCATCGGCATCGTCTCCGGCTTCATTCGCTGGGCCGACGGCATCCTGATGCGCTTCATGGACGGCTTGATGTCGATCCCGCCGATCCTGCTGGCGATCGCGCTGATGGCCTTGACGCGCGGCAGCGTCGGTAACGTCATCCTGGCGATTACCATCGCCGAGATCCCGCGCGTTTCGCGGCTCGTGCGAAGCGTCGTGCTGTCGCTGCGCGAGCAGCCCTATGTCGATGCGGCGGTCGCCTGCGGCACGCGCACGCCGATGATCATTCTGCGCCATATCCTGCCCAACACGCTCGCGCCGATGCTGGTGCAGGCGACTTACATTTGCGCCAGCGCCATGATCACGGAGGCGATCCTGTCCTTTATCGGCGCCGGCACGCCGCCCACCATTCCGTCCTGGGGCAACATCATGGCCGAAGGCCGCGCGCTGTGGCAGGTCAAGCCCTACATCGTGTTCTTCCCGGCGGCGTTCCTCTCCGTGACCGTGCTCGCCGTGAACCTGCTCGGCGACGGCCTTCGCGATGCGCTCGATCCGCGCATGGCGAAGAGCCTGTGATGTCGAGGGGCTGATCGCGATGGCGTTGCTCGAAGTCGAAAATCTGCAGACCCATTTCCGCACCCCCAGCGGCATCAACCGCGCGGTGGACGGTGTGTCCTTTCATGTCAACGAAGGCGAGACGCTCGCCATCGTTGGCGAGTCCGGCTGCGGCAAGTCGGTGACCTCGATGTCGCTGATGCGGCTGATCCCGGAGCCGCCGGGCAGAATCGCGGGCGCCATTCGCTTCGCAGGCAAGAATCTGCTGGAGCTCTCCGACCGCGAGATGCGCGATATCCGCGGCAACGACATCTCGATGATCTTTCAGGAGCCGATGACCAGCCTCAATCCGGTCCTGACCGTCGGCCGTCAGATCCGCGAAACGCTGATGATCCATCAGGGCCTGGACAAGCAGGCCGCCGAGGCGCACGCGATCGAGATGCTGACCCTGGTCGGCATTCCCGAGCCGAAGCGGCGCGTGCGCGAATATCCGCATCAGCTCTCCGGCGGCATGCGCCAGCGCGTGATGATCGCGATCGCGCTCGCCTGCAACCCAAAGCTCCTGATCGCGGACGAGCCGACCACAGCGCTCGACGTCACCATCCAGGCGCAGATCCTGAAACTGATGCTGGACCTGAAGCGCCGCGTTGGTGCGGCGATCATCCTGATCACGCACGATCTCGGCGTGGTCGCCGAGATCGCCGAACGCGTGATGGTCATGTATGCCGGCCGCAAGGTCGAGGAGGCACCGGTGGCCGAATTGTTTCGCTCGCCGCGCCATCCCTATACGCAAGGCCTGCTCGGCGCGGTGCCGCGGCTCGGTTCTTCGCTGACGGGTACGGCGAGGCGGCTCGCCGAGATTCCCGGGCAGGTGCCTGATTTGCGCAAGCCGATCACCGGCTGCGTCTTTGCCGGACGCTGTGCGCTCGCGACCGATCTCTGCCGGCAATATGCGCCGGGTCTCGAAGAAAAGGGACCACGCCATATCGCCGCGTGCCACTACGCCGCCAAGGGAGCGGTTGCGGCATGAGCCCTCCGCTGCTCCAGGTCAATGACCTCAAGAAGCATTTTCCGGTCAAGACCGGCCTGTTCGGACGCAAATCCGAATGGGTCTACGCGGTCGACGGTGTGTCGTTCGAGATCGCGAAGGGCGAGACGTTGTCGCTGGTCGGTGAGTCCGGCTGCGGCAAGTCGACGGTCGGCCGCGCGATTTTGCGGCTGTTCGATGTGACGTCCGGCCAGGTGATCCTCGACGGCCAGCGCATCGACGATGCCCATCCGAGCACGATGCGTCAGCTGCGGCAACGCATGCAGGTGGTGTTCCAGGATCCGTTCTCGAGCCTCAATCCGCGCATGCGCGTGCGCGACATCCTCGCGGAGCCGATCCGCAATTTCGGCCTCGCCAAATCGGCGACCGATCTCGAGACGCGCGTGACGGCGCTGATGGACACGGTGCGCCTGCCGCGGGAAGCGCTCAACCGCAGGCCACACGAATTCTCCGGCGGCCAGCGTCAGCGCATCGGCATTGCACGGGCGCTCGCGGCCGAGCCTGAATTGATCGTGTGCGACGAGGCGGTTTCGGCGCTCGACGTCTCGGTCAAGGCGCAGATCGTCAACCTGTTGCAGGATCTCCAGCGCGAGTTTGGCCTCGCGCTGCTGTTCATCAGCCATGACCTCGCGATCGTCGAGCACATGACCCACCGCGTCGCTGTGATGTATCTCGGCAAGATCGTCGAGGTGGCGCCGCGACGGGAGATCTTTGCCGCGCCAAGGCATCCCTACACCAAGGCGCTGTTGTCGGCGGTCCCGCTGCCGGAGCCCGGAGCTCAGCGCAATCCCATCATCCTCAAGGGAGACGTGCCGAGCCCGATCAATCCTCCGAGCGGATGCCGCTTCCACACCCGCTGCCCGTATGTGTTTGATCGGTGTCGGACGGAAGAGCCGCAGCTTCGTTCGACTGAGGGCGAGCAATGGGTGGCCTGCCACCTCGATGCGCTGCCGGCGGGATGAAGAGTTGGCCGATGCAGGAAAAAGGGGCCGCCCTGTGTGGGTGCAGGGTGGCCCCAGGAGGCTCGTACGCCCGGGAGGAGGAGGGCGCGAGCCGGCGCAAGCGGCAGGGCACTTGCGCCAAAACCATTCTCATGCGGCGCTACCTGCGAAGCGGTCGCCATCCCAGGATGGACGCCGTCGCGGCAGCGTTTCAACATCAGGCCGCTGGTTCCTGGAGGCCGCACGCCAGCGCGCCGGTGTCTGGCCGCTGACACGCTTGAACACAGTGGAGAAATGCGCCTGGGTGCTGAAGCCGACGGCAAGGGCGATTTCGGCCAGCGGTCTCTCGCTCGCCATCAACATCGATTTCGCCTGCTCGATGCGGTGATTGAGCAAATATTCACGCGGGCGATAGCCGGTCGCTGCGCGGAATTGCGCGGCGAAATGCATTCGGGACAGCCCGGCAATGCCGGCGAGTTCGGACAGGCTGATGCTGCGCTCGAAATGGGCGGCGATATGCTGCTCGACGCGTCGAAGGCGCCATTTGGGCAGGGCGTTGACCTTGGCGCGCGGCAATTCGGGCCGCGCCAGGCGCATCGCAAGGATTTCGCCGATACTGCGCGCAAATTGATGGCCCGCGGCATCGCCCTGTTCGGCAAGCGCCTTGGTCAGCCCCGCGGCGAGCGGATCGCGCAGCAGAACGAGATCGTCGAGCTCCTCGGCCGCATCCAGCGACCATCGTGCCGGGAAATGGTCGGCGGATATATGGAAGTGCAGGAAGTCGCAGGGCCCCTGGAATTGCGCGCTCAACTGTCGCGACGGCGCGCTGACATACAGCGTGCCTGATGGCATGGTGCCGTCGAAGATGATCTGGCGTTCCCTGGTCAGTTTCGCTCGCGTCGTTTTCAGCGCGATCGCGACGAAGTACCGGCCATCAGGCGTCGTCGCCTCGTGCCATTTGGTGTCCCGCGAATCTTCCCATCGCGAGATCGTGATGTCTTCGATCTTCGAACCCGAAGCAATCTGGCGCCATCCGTCTTCTCGGGCGATCACCTGGGTCGCGCGAGGGATTTCCTGATCCCGCGGGCCGGCCGGACGATCAATCCAAGTGTAGGCCGTCTGCGATTCGGTCAACATTGCTCATCCTCTCTCAGCTTCGCGGTCGTGCTTGTGGCCAACCACGAATTCGCAATCTTGCTATGTTGAGAGGATAGGCGTGAGCAGGCTTGGAAGCTCGTTAGGGGTGATTAGGATCTGTTAGATTATGTGGGAGCGGAGAGGGTGCGACGGCCGGCCGCAGGAGTTGAAATTTTGTTAAAATTGTCAGAGGCTTACGCTGGTTGCGCAGAGTCGTGGCAAGGCATGGGCAAGTTATCGGCTTCACGGCGGCGAAGCACACAGGGCTCATGATCCTGTCCCTCGAATCCGGCCAGTGAGACTGAAGTGAACGAGCTCTCGTCAGGAAAGGCCGCCAGCGGCACCGGCGCGCATGTCGAGCTTGACGCCGTCTCATTCGGGCCGTTTTCGCTCCGCTCGCGCCGGCTCGAGCGGGACGGTGTGCCGGTCAAGCTCGGCAGCCGCGCTATGGACATCTTGCGCCTGCTCGTGAGCCGCGCCGGCGAGGTTGTGCCGAAGGCTGAAATCCTTGCCTATGCATGGTCCGGCCTCGCAGTTGAGGAGATCAGCCTGCGGGTCCATGTCGCCGAACTCCGCAAGGTTCTGGGCGACGGCAAGGACGGTGTCCGCTACATCACGAACATCCCGAGCCGGGGCTATTGCTTTGTCGCACCGGTCGAGCGTGGCGAGCGCCGGCCGGCCTCGACGCCTGTACCGCAGCCGGTCGCAAACATGGCTTCGCCCATGTCCTTGCCGCACCGTCTGGATCGCATGATCGGGCGAGAGGACGTGCTGCCGGAATTGGCGGCGCGGCTGCTGAATGAACGATTCGTCACGCTCAGGGGGCCCGGCGGCATCGGCAAGACAACCGTGGCGATCGCGCTGGCGCACGAGATGTGGGAGACGTTCGAAGGCGGCGTCCATTTTCTCGACCTCGGTCCGCTGAGGGATTCTGCGCTCGTTGTCAGCACGGTCGCGGCCAGCCTTGGGCTTGTCGTCCATCAGACCGATCCGACCGGCGGCATTGTCAGCTTTTTGCGCAACCGACGCCTGCTTCTCGTGCTCGATAGTTGCGAGCACGTGATCGACGAAGTCGCGCGCCTCGCAGAGACCATTCACCGCGAGGCGCCCGGCGTAAGCCTTCTAGCCACGAGCCGCGAGTCGTTGCTGGTGGAAGGTGAGCAGATCTTCGAGCTCGTTCCATTGCCAGGGCCTCCGCCGGGGGCCCGTCTCAGCGCGGACGAAGTGGTGAACTATCCGGCTGTGCGCCTGTTTGTGGAGCGCGCTGCTGCGGCCGGTCACCGGGCCGACGTCTCGGATGACGACGCCGAGGTCCTTGCCGAGATTTGCGGCAAGCTGGACGGTATCGCACTGGCGATCGAGCTCGCCGCCGCGCGTGTCGGTATCTACGGGTTGCGCGAGATGGCCGCGCTGCTCGACAGCCGGTTGAAGCTCGAATGGCGCGGCAGGCGCACGGCGCCGCCGCGGCAACAGACCCTCGGCGCTACGCTTGACTGGAGTTTTGGCTTGATCGGGGAGGCCGAGCGGATCGTGCTTCAGCGGCTGGCCGTCTTCGCAGGTCCCTTCACGTTTCAGGACGCGATCGCGATCGCAGCCGCCGAGAATGAGCCGGTCGAGCGGGTCGTTGATGCGCTGGAGCAGCTGGTGGCCAAGTCGCTGGTGTCGACAAGGCCGGAGGGCGCTTCGCGTCGCTATCGCTTGCTCGACGCCACGCGCGTCTATGCGCTTCAAAAGCTGGTCGAGGCCGGCGAAGCACAAGCGGTTGCGCGCCGGCATGCCGGATATGTTCAGCGCGCGCTGGAAACTAGCATGGTTGAGTCGGCCGGCAGCCATCAGGCCTTGCGCTCGCAGAGCCGGGCGAGCCTGCTCGCCGATGCCCGCGCCGCGCTGGAATGGAGCTATGCCAACGATTTTGGTGCCGATTTGCGCGTGCCGCTCGCGGGCAGTTGCGCCCGGCTGTTCGTCGAGCTCAATCTGCTCAACGAGGCGCGTCTCTGGTCCCAGCGCGCGCTTGCGATGCTTGACGACGCCAACAGCGGCGGCAGGTGGGAGCTTGAGCTTCAATCGACGCTCGGCCACGCCTTCATGTTCACGGAGCGCAACAGCGAGCAGGCCGAGAGCGCGCTAAGGCGCGGCCTCGAGATCGCGGAGGTGCTCGACGACCGGGCCAACCAGTTCAGGCTGCTGTCGCGGTTGAACATGTTCGCTCGCCGGACAGGAAACTATCGGCAGTTGGTCCCGATCGCCCTCGAAGCCGAAAAGGTGGCGCGGGCGATCGGCGACGTCGCGGGGATCGCCGGTGCGAAGGCCCTCGTCGGCGTGTCCTACCATCTCGTCGGCAACCAGACCGAGGCGCAAGCCCATCTGGACGAGGGCGTGCGTGACGATGCCGCCTTGCGCGGCACCCAGCCCGGGCACTTTGCCTACTCGCGCACGCCGCAGATTCCCTTGGCGCGGGTGCTGTGGTTGCGCGGCTCTCCTGACCGTGCGGTCGCATGCGTCCGTCCGCTCATCGGTGCTGCTGCGCCGCGCGACGTCGTGATGCATTGTATTGCGCTGTGCTGGTCGGCCTCGGTATTCGGCTGGGTCGGCGACTGGGGCACCGTCGAGGCATTGACCGGCCGGCTTGCGACGCATGCCGGCATGCACGGACTCGCACCTTACGAGGCCGTTGCGGCGGGCTTTCGTGCCCAGACCATGATCGCCCGTGGCGAGGTGAGGGGCGGGATCGATTTGCTGCGGACCGCGTTGCCGCGCCTGCATGCGGATCGTTACGAGCTCTACGCGTCGGCCTTCATTGCGGAGCTGGCACAGGGGCTGGCTGCACTGGGACAATTGACGGAAGGCCGCGCTGTCCTGCACGAGACGATCGCGCGCATCGAGCCCGAGGGCGGAGCCTTCGACTTGCCGGAGCTCCTGCGCCTGCGCGGCGAGCTCGAGGCGCGCAGCGACGAACTGGACGCCGCCGAAGCAAGCTTTGCCACGTCGATTGCGATGGCCGAGCAGCAGGGCGCGTTATCCTGGCGATTGCGGAGCGAGATGTCGCTGGCGCGGCTACAGCTTCGACAGGGTGTTCGAAACCCACTCGACGACCTCGCCAAAACCTTCGCTCGTTTCTCGGAAGGGTATGAGACCGCCGATCTGAAAGCGGCACGGGCAATGCTGGATGTGGGCTAAGCGGGGCAGCGTCTCAGTCGAACCGGAAGTCCGAAAGATCGATCGACACCATCAACGCATCGCGCATCGGCATCAGATCGTCATCGCGGAGATAGATTCGCCGTCGTGTCGGAGTCGTGATCCCGTCGATATTGGCGGGATCAGACGCATATTGCGTGGCAGGGAAATTTCCGGCGACTTCGACGCAATAGTCATGCCGCCGGATCAGCATGTCAGGACCGAAATAGAAATCCTGCTCGCGGCTGTGGCTTGCAATCCCCGCCGGGAAGCTCGCGCGCAGTCCGTGCCAGATCTCGGCGCCTTCGCGCCAGGGCGCGATCTCGCGCGCCTCGAGGCCGTCCATGGCAAGCAGGAAGGGCGTGGTCAGGTAGGTCCACAGTGCGTAGCCGTTGAAATAGGCGCGGTGCAGCGGATCCCAATGCGTCCGCATGTCGTGCCGTGCAAACGATGCCCGCGGATTCTTCCGCTCCGCCACGATACGTCCATCCGCGGCGATAATGGCGATGCGCTCGGGGCTGAACTCGGTGCGCTGGCCTGGCTTCCCGAACGGCTCGACCGATGCCCACTGGCGATGAATGTCAATCCGCATGGTGCGCGGGTCCTGATCCTGGTCGAGGCCCTTCAGCGCCCAGAGATCGCCCCCCGTCACGATCGTGGCGGTGAGGCGCTTGTGGGCATTCCATCGGTGCAGGCCGCCATGGGCCTCGATTGCATTTGCCAGCAGGGGAATCATCCGGCCGTTACCTCTCGCACGGGTCGTGTCACCCCACAGCGATAGGCCCGAACGCGGGCGGCCGCCCGTTAAGCGTTGTTAAGTGCCGTTGAGCCTGCCGGTCGTTCGTATGCCCGGCAGGATCATCGGCCTTGCGGTCCTAGTGCCCATCCAACTGGCCAAGAAGTCGCGGATGAACGTGGCGATCTCGTCTGTTGCTTCATCCAGGGCGAAATGGCCGGCCTCGAGGATATGGGCTTTCGTGTTGGCGAAATGGTTACGGAATGGCTGTCAGCCAGCCGCCGCCATGATGGATTTGAGGCCGAGGTCGCTTATTCCCGCTCGGCTGCGCTGGGCAGCCTCCGCGCGACGGACGACGTCGGTCAATTCAGGCGTAAAACTCTCGTCGCCGTCCTCGATATGCCCGGTCAACCGTGTCGTGATTTCCTGGAATACCCAGCCATTCCCGTCGGGATCACTGAACGACGCATAGGAGGCATAGCTCTTGCGCTGCAGGTTGGGCCCTGCGGCGAGCACGCCCGATCCTGCGTGGTGGAAGATGCCGCCGGTATCGTGGAAGGCATCGCCGACTGCGATGCCGCGTCGATCGAGTTCGTTGCGCGCCGCCACGATGTCCGACACGATCAGGTGAAGTCCCTGGACCGAGCCTGGCAAAGCCGTCGTCACGTTCTTGCCGAAGATGATCGAACATCCGGAGCCGGGTGGCGTGAACTGGATCACCCGGTAATCGTCGCGCGCGTAGTCGATGTCGAGCCGCCAACCCAGATCGCCATAGAAGCGCTTGGCGCGATCGGCGTCCGCCACGGGCAGGACGATGACCTCGATGTTCATCTTGACGGTCTCGGAGGCTGCCGGCTCGCGCAGCCCCGCTTCGAGGATCTCGACATCCTGATCGACCGTGCCGCCGCTGATGCCGACGCCCGCAACCAGCCGGCCGTCGATTTTCAGCGGTGCGCCGCCGCCCATGGAGCAAAACCGTCCGCCGGCGACACCCATCATCGGGAACAGCGCCTGTCCGGGCTGCACGAGCGGCGAAAGGTCCGCCGTGCGCAGTCCGACCAGCGCGGAGGTGTAGGCCTTCCGCTCCGACAGTTCGAGCGAGAAGGCCGGCGCGCCATTCATCCGATGCTTCAGGATGATGTTGCCGTGAATGTCGATGACGCAGACGGCCACGGGGGCATTGGCGTGAGCGGCCTGCGCCTCGATGCGTTCGGCGATCGCCTTGGTGTATGCGAGCAAGTCCATGATGTGTCCTTCCAATTGATTTGATGTGCAAGGGATGGTCGCTGGCTGGTCAGCCGAGCCGCGGCAGATAGGATCCAATGTGATCCTCAGCATCGCCGGGACGATGGAAGCCCTGTTCGAAGAAGGCCTTGATCCTGTCCTGGGCTGCCGGCCGCGTGACCGAAGCCATGCAGGCTTCCCAGCCGGCCGCGATCTCGACGTCGGGTGGCAGGCTTGCGGCGTTGACGAGACGCTTGGTGTTCGCGATCGCCCATTTGTCAAAGGATGCGATGCGGTTCGCCAGCGCGTCGACGAAGCCGTCGAGTTGGGCGTCCGGCAGCGACCTGTTCACATAGCCGTAGGCGGCGGCGAGATCGGCATCGATGTCGTCCGAGCTCAGCAGCACTTCGAGGGCCCGCTGCCGGCCCATCAAGCCGGGTAATCGTGCCATCGGGCCACCGCCGGCAACGAGGCCGACGCCGACCTCCCATTGCGACAGGCGCGCCTTCTCGCGGCTGGCAAAGCTCATGTCGCAGGCGAGCGAGATCTCGCTTCCGTTCCCGGTGGCGCGGCCGCGGATCAGGGCGATCGACGCGACCGGCATGCGCGTGATGCGGACGAGGAGGTCCGGCCACGCTTCCAGGCCTGTCGGCCCTTGCGGCATATCGGTCAATTCCTTGAAGTCGGCGAGGAAGTCGCTGTGGTTCAGGAAGAAGCCCTCGACCGCACTGTCGAAGACGATAACCTTGACGTTCTTGTCGGCCTCGACGGCCGTGACGATGTCGCGCATCTCGCGAACGAATTGCGGGCCCATCACGTTGAGCGGCGGATTGTCGAAGGTGATCCGCCAATAGGCGGCCGAGCGGCGAGTAACTCGAATCTGCGTTGTTGTCTTGGTCGTCGCGTTCATGGAAGCCTCCAGCTTTCGGGCCGTCGTAGCGGCCGGGTTCATCGTCGTGCGTGTGATCGCTCTCCAAACGCCGATCGGCGACGGAGTTGCGCGAGCTTCAACTTTGATGGTTGGAGA
Organism: Bradyrhizobium sp. WSM3983; assembly: GCF_000473045.1. Lineage (GTDB taxonomy): Bacteria > Pseudomonadota > Alphaproteobacteria > Rhizobiales > Xanthobacteraceae > Bradyrhizobium. The sequence continues at coordinate 205,394 of NZ_AXAY01000007.1, forward strand.
GGTGCTCGTCGCACCTCTCCTCGAGGGTGTGCTTAGGCGGCCGACTTGGCCTGCTGGGCCAGTGCGGCCAGCAGTGCCTGCGCGGCAGGACCGGACGAGTGCGGATTCTGGCCGGTGATCAGGAGGCCGTCCTTGACGACGTGAACGCCCCAATTGGCCGTCTTCGAGAAGACGGCGCCGAGCTTGAGCATCTCGTCCTCGACGAGGAAGGGCACCACCTTGGTGAGACCGACTTCTTCCTCTTCACCGTTGGTGAAGCCCGTGACTTCCTTGCCTTCGACCAGCGGCTTGCCGTTCGGCGCCTTGACGTGGCGCAGCGCGCCGGTGGAGTGGCAGACCACCGCTATGGTCTTGCCGGCGGCGATGAAGGATTCGATGAGCTTGGCCGAATCCCTGTCCTCGGCGAGGTCCCACATCGGGCCGTGACCACCGGGATAGAACACGGTGTCGAAGTCTTCCTGCTTGACGCTATCGAGGCGAACCGTCTTGTCGAGCTGAGCTTCAGCCGCCGCATCAGCTTCGAAGCGGAGCGTGAGGTCGGTGCGGAATTCGGGCTCGTTGCTCTTGGGGTCGAGCGGCGGGCGTCCGCCCTTCGGCGAGGCGAGGGTGATCTCGGCCCCGGAATCCTTGAAGACGAAATAGGGCGCCGCGAGTTCCTCGAGCCAGAAACCGGTCTTGCGTCCGGTGTTGCCCAACTGGTCGTGCGAGGTGATGACCATCAATACTTTCATAACTGTCTCCCGTGATTGCGTTCGCTGGATGACGCACTTCATCGAGATGGGGTGCGCCGGCGTAGGTCTCGTTCGAGCCCGCAACGTTGTTCGCGGCTCGTGAGACGCAATCTGCACCCAGGCCGGGCTGTTGGCCCGTTATGTATTGTTAGACGGTGAGAGTGGGAGGTTGGTCAGGCTCGTTGCCTGTTAACGTCGTTACTCGAAGACGGCATCGAAGATCTCGACGTCGATCAGCACGGGCTTTGCAATCACGGTGCCGTCGGGCTGCAACGTCAGCGTACGCCGAAGAGTTGGAACCACGATGCCGCAGAAGTTCTCGTGAGCCCACGAATAGTGCGCGACATGTGCGCCCAGGAGATCGTGATCGGTCCGTCGCTGCAAAGCGTTCTCGTCGAAGTAGAACACTTGCTCGGACGCGAGGCTGATCAGGCCCGGCGGGAATTGCGTGCGAAGACGCCGCCAGGTCCCACCGTTCTCCTGCCACGGCGGCAGCTCCTCGACCACGACATCGGGACGAGCGAGGAGGAATGGGGTCGTGAGATAGTTCCAGATCTGGACGCCGCAGAAGAAGACCAGATGCAGCTCATCCGCCAGCGCATGTGTGCCATTGGTTGGGAAAGCAAGGCTCGGGCTGCGCCAGGTCCGCAGCACCTGACCATCCAGGCTTTCGATCGTGATCACGTCCGGCGCAAATGCGCCGGACCGCTCGCCGCCGGTGATGCCGGTGAAGCGGACCGATTGTGTCCGCGTCGATCCCTCCGCGGTGACGTCCTTGAATTCTCGGGCATGTCCGGCGTCGGAGAACAGAGCTCCTCCAACTGAAAGATGCAGCGTGAATCGGCTCAAGCTGTTCCAGCGGGCCAAGCCCCCGCAGGCGTCGATCGCATCGTCAAGAAGTGCCATGTCTCGCTGCATCCACCGTGATTCCCCGCACCATGGCGGGGCGGATGCGGCTTGGCGTGTTAGAAGTTGTTAGGAGTTGCAAGAGCCCAATCGGGCGGTATCCCGTTGAAGATGCTCTTAATTCAGCGCGCTCAGGAGCCCCCTGGCGGCGACCAGGTCGCGGCTCGACAGGCCTTCCTGATATTGCCCGACCAGCGGAGCGAGCAGGGCCTGCGCATCGCCTTTCCGGCCGGCCCGCTGCCAGAGGCGAGCGAGACTCATCGCCCCCCGCAGCTCCCAGCCGCGCGCACATTGCCGGCGCGACAAGGCAAGTGATTGCTGGAGACAGGCTTCGGCCTCCGTCGCCCTGGCGGATTGGACCAGGATCTCCGCCTTGACCCGCAGCATTTCCGGCATATCGAAGGATTCGCCATGATCGCCGATCTGGGCGATGGCTTCGTCGATCGTGCGCAAAGCCTCCTCGGCCTCGTTCTGGGCCGCCAGACCCTCCGCGAGCGCTGTTGCAAACACCGTCGTCATGATCCGGTGCCGCGTGGCGTACAAGGTCGCCTGGCTGCGGCGAAGGTGATCGATGCCGCCGGCGATGTCCCCGTGGCGGAGCAGAAGCTCGCCCTTCTGGCCGATGCCGACTGCGTGATAGGGGCCGAGGAAGTGCTGTGCGGCATGGTCGATCAGCCGATCGATCAGGCTTTCGGCGCTGGCCCAGTCGCCGACCCACAGAAACACGTAGATGGTCCAGATCAGGGAAATGCCGAGCGTCAGGGGCTGCTCGAGTTGCTCGGCCTGGCGCACCGTGTATCTGGCCGCCTCGATCGCACGATCGGGCCGGCCGCTGAGCCAGAGCCCGCGCGCCAAGGCGACCAGCGCGACAATGCGGTCGTCATAGCCGAGATGGCCGATATTCAGCCGCTGCGAACTCGGATTGTGCACCATCGCGCTCTCGCAGAACTGAACGGCCTTATCCTGGTTCCCGATCAGATGATGCGCCACGCCCAGCATCCACTCGACGTTCAGCGTGCTGGTCGGGTCGTTCAGCTTCCTGGCGACGCCTTCGCCACGTACACTGGTGCCGAGCGCGCCGTGAAAATCTCCGATGCGGGTCAGGTAGATGTGCAGCCCGCGCAACAGCCAAAGCTGCCAGTGCAGGTCGTCGAGCTCCTCAGCCAGTTGCAGGCTTCGCGTGAACGCCGACCGGACCCCCTCCGTGTTGCCTTGCGTGAACATCACGGAGACGCCGAGAGCCGCTTGCAATATCATTTCCTTGCGGCTGTCGACCACCTCGGCAGAGGCGAGCGCCTGCTTGGTCCAGCTATGGCATTCCGTCAGCAATGTGAGCTCGAGGAAAAACTGCGCGGCCGCGGCCGCCAGGTCGACGCCGACCGCGCGGTCGCCGGCCTCTGAAAAGCTCCAGGTCAGCGCGGCCCGCACATTCGGCAGATGGTCGGCATAGGGCAGGAAGCCGCCCGCGCTCTGCAGGCCCGTCGATTTCACGGAAATGTCCTGCAGGAAGTCGCGAAAATATTCAGCATGGGCGCGCGCAACGCGGACCGCTTCTCCGCTCTCGACGAGCTTGTCACCCACAAAGGCGCGGGTCGTGTCGAGCAGGCGGTATCTCAGTCGCCGTTCTGCAGGCGACGTTGCAATCAGGGACTTCGACAGCAAATTCGAGATCGCTTCGACCGCTTCCGCCTCGTCGATGCCCTGACACGCGGCGACCGCGAGCGCGGCTTCCAGCGTAAATGGTCCAACGAAAACGGACAGGCCGCGCAGTGTCGCGCTCTCGGTTTGAGGCAGCAGGTCGTAGCTCCAGCTCAGCGCCGCGCTCAGCGTCTGGTGCCGGGGAATCGCGGTGCGGCGTCCTCGCCACAGCAGCGAGAAACGGCTGTCCAGCAGCGAGGCCGTGCCGGCGATCCCGTAGGCGTTGACCCGTCCGGCGGCGAGTTCGATCGCAAGCGCAATGCCGTCCAGGCGCCGGCAGATATCGGCGACCAGAGGCGCATCCTCTTCACTGAGCTCGAATTCGCTCAGGCTTTCGGCAATCCGCTCGACGAAAAGCTGGCTTGCCGGATAGGCAAGGATGTCGGCCATGCTGAGTCCGTCGCGTTGCGGCGGACAATCCAGCGGAAACAGTCGGTACACCCGTTCGCCCTCCGTGCGGAAGGATTCGCGGCTGGTGGCGAGAACATGCAGCTCCGGAGCTTCCCTCACGATGCGCTCTGCTAGGGGAGCGAGCGCGTCGACGATATGCTCGCAGCTGTCGAGGACCAGCAGCGTCCGGCGGTTGCGCAGTGACAGCAGCAGCCCGGGTATCGGGTCGTCGGAATTGACGGTCAGGCCGAGCGCCGCGGCAATCGTGCCGGGAATGAGCCGCGGCTCCGTCAGTGCGCCGAAATCGACGAAGCAGACCTGGCCTTCGAATTCCGCATGCTGACCATGCGCCACCGCAAGTGCGACCGAGGTCTTGCCGATGCCGCCGGGGCCGACGATGGTGACGAACCGATGCAGGAGAAGTTCAGTCGCGATCTTCTCGACGGAGTCGTCCCGGCCAATCATCTTCGCGAGTGGGGCAGGTATGGACCGGAGCGAGGACACAGTCGCGGCTGGCCGGTTCGCCGCGGGCGCCGCGCGGTGCAGAGGGGCCGTGAAGCAATAGCCGCGGCCGGGCACGTTGACGACATAGCGGGAGCCTTCGCCGCCATCGCCCAGGGCCTTGCGCAGGGACGTGATGTGGAAGCGCAGGCTGCCCTCGTCGACATTCACGTCGGCCCAGATCCGCTTGACCAATTCACGCTTGTCGACGACCTCGCCGGCACGCTCGGCGAGAAAAATGAGGATGTCGAGCGCGCGGCCACCAAGATGAAGCGGGACGCCATCCTTCTCAAGCAGCCGCGACCGGGGAAGCAGCCGAAAGGCCCCGAAGGAAATGGCTGAGTCCTGGTCGTTAGTGTCTGACACGCGCCATGATTCCAGCGAAAGGAAAGTGCTGCTGTCTGATTGATCTACCAGAACGAGACCGTGAGTAAACCGGCCGAAAGCGGCGAAATCGAGCAACGGGCACGGGATCGGGCCGAAAGAGCAAGGGCGAAACGCAGCGAATTTGGTTTAAACGCGAACGGCTTATGCGGGGCATGAAAGTTCGGCAGCGCGCTTCAGAACCGATGCATCGGTCGCGTCATGCAAGTATCACGCGCCTTCCGATCATAACAGAATCTTGCAACGTCTAACGAGCGTGAGCCGCGGGTCTGCATCAGTATTGCTTTCGAGTTAGGCCTATTTCCAACGGGGGAGGCTATCATGCTCGATATCGGCTCTAGACCGGACGACAGGGGCGTTCGATCTCACTTTGTCGTCAATCTTGACGATGTATCGCGTGACTGGGAACTCGTGCTGCGCGAGTCGCACCATCGTATGAAGAACACCCTGACGCTCTTGGGTGCGTCAGTCCGCCGCGATTTCACGCGGGCCGGGACCAAGGACCTGTCGGTTGCGGTGGACCGGCTGGAGCGGCGGATCGTCGCCTTCGGCAGGCTCTATCAACTTTTGTCCGACAATGACGATCTGTCGGTGATCTCCGTCGATGCCTTCTTCGGAGGCCTTTGCGGCGCGCTGTCCGAGGCGGTGCTCGAACCGGCCGGCATTCGCTGTGAGGCATCGATCGAGAGCGGCACGCTGCCGGCGTGGCAGTGCCACCGGCTTGCACTGATGCTGACGGAGCTGGTCACGAATGCGGCAAAGCATGCCTTTCCGAACAAGAAGAGCGCGCTGATCCGCATCGAGGTCGTGAGCCGCGAAGGCAGCTGGCTCTGCACGGTGGCTGACAATGGCGTCGGTGCAACCGGACCGCTTCAGGGCGCCGGCAGCCGGATCCTGGAAGGTCTCGCGCGTAGCGTCGGTGCCTGGCTGCATGGCGAAGCCGGGCAGGGCGGCACACGCGTGACAATTGCGATGCCACACTCGCAGTCGCTTGAGGGAGCGGCCGCGCTCGCAATCGCTAACGAGCCATAACAACCGATAACGAGCATTATTCCCCAGTCCGCGCGGAAGTCGTGGTGTCAGAAGCGGGTTTCGGTCCCGAGCCCGATCTCAAACCAGGGAGTTCGACATGACCACCCCCGAGATGAATCACCCAGCCGACGCCAAGTCAGCGACGTCGCGCGCCATCGACCTCAAGCTCGAGGTCGTCGTGATCCCCGTTTCGGACGTGGACCGCGCCAAGGCCTTCTATGCGAGCCTCGGCTGGAGACTGGATGCCGACTTTGCCTCAGGAGACGGCTGGCGCGTCATCCAGTTCACGCCGCCGGGCTCGGCCTGCTCCGTGATTTTCGGCAAGAACGTGACGCCCGCGGCGCCCGGTTCGGCGCAAGGCCTGTATCTGATCGTCTCCGACCTCGAAGCGGCACGACAGGATCTGCTCGCGCGTGGCATCAAGATCAGCGAACCCTTCCACGGTGGCGGCGACGTTCACGCCGGGGCGGACGAGCCGTATCTCTTCGGCAGTGTCCGGCTCAACGGCGCTGATCCAAAACGCGGCAGCTATAGCTCGTTTGCCTCCTTTAGGGATCCCGACGGCAATTGTTGGTTCTTCCAGGAAGTCACAACACGGCTACCCGGGCGTATCGAGGCAACCGACACGACGTTCACGTCGTCAGACGAACTTGCGCGCGCGTTGCGACGCGCGGCGGCAGCGCATGGCGAGCACGAGAAGCGGACCGGCTTGCACGACGAGAACTGGCAGGACTGGTACGCCGATTACATCGTGCGCGAGCAGGCCGGCCATTCGCTGCCGACCTGAATCGCGAGCGTAAGAATCGCGGGCGTAAATAGGTTAGATCAATGTTCACGGCGCGCGATGACTCATCGCGTGCCGTGATGCGTTTGGATGACGCATCTTGCGAAGATCATCCCTCGTCAAACTCAGATCCTGCGTTACGACGACTCGCAACGGCTAACGCAGCCTAACAATCCATAACGAGCTAATGGCCGGCGTCTGAGCCAATCTGTCTTCAGGACGAACCGATCTTTCGATTTCGAATTTCGGTCAACGTCGCGGACCAAAGCCAGGGAGATCCAAAATGACGACGCAAACACGAGCCGACATGATGAACCCCGACCGCCGCCAACTGCTCGGCCAGGCCGCGATGGGCGCCGTTGCCGCGAGCATGGCGAGCCTGTTTCCGGCGCGTCCAGTAATGGCCGCTGCAAGCGGAGCGATCCGTCCGTTCCACGTCAACGTGCCCGAGGAGGATCTGCTCGACCTGCGCCGCCGCCTTGTGGCGACGCGGTGGCCGGATCGCGAGATCGTCACCGATCAATCGCAGGGCGTGCAGCTCGCGACCGTCCAGCAGCTCGTGCGTTACTGGCAGACCGAGTATGACTGGCGCAAGATGGAGGCGCGGCTGAACGCGCTGCCGCAATTCGTCACCGAGATCGACGGTGTCGACATTCACTTCATTCACGTGCGCTCCAGGCACGAGAATGCCTTGCCGATGATCGTTACGCATGGTTGGCCTGGCTCGATCATCGAGCAGATGAAGATCGTCGGCCCGCTGACTGATCCGACTGCACATGGGGTGAAGGCTGTGGACGCATTCGATCTCGTGATTCCCTCGCTCCCCGGACACGGCTTCTCCGGCAAGCCGACCGAGCTCGGCTGGGATCCACAGCGTGTGGCGCGCGCCTGGGTCGTGCTGATGAAGCGGCTCGGCTACAATCGCTACGTCGCCCAGGGCGGCGATTGGGGCAACGCGGTCACGGAGCAGATGGCGCTGCTGGCGCCGCCGGAGCTGCTCGGGATTCACACCAATATGCCCGCGACTGTTCCCGACGACATCGCCAAGGCGCTTCAGCCCGGTGGATCGAAGCCGTCCGCCCTCTCGGACGACGAGAAATATGCCTACGATCAGCTCGACGATTTCTACAAGCATGGCCTCGGCTACGCGATCGAGATGTCGAACCGGCCGCAGACGCTTTATGGCCTTGTGGATTCGCCGGCGGGCCTGGCCTCCTGGATGCTCGATCACGACGCGCGCAGCGCCGCGATGATTGCGCGGGTCTTCGACGGCAAGACCGAGGGGCTGTCGCGGGATGACGTCATCGACAACATCACGCTTTACTGGCTCACCAATACGGCGGTGTCTTCGGCGCGTCTGTACTGGGAGAACAAACTGGTGTTCTTCGAGCCCAAGCACGTGAAGATCCCGGTCGCCGTCAGCGTCTTCCCGGAAGAGATCTACGCCGCGCCGCGCAGCTGGGCCGAGAAGGCCTATCCCAAGCTGATTCACTACAACCGCCTCGACAAGGGCGGCCACTTCGCGGCCTGGGAGCAGCCCGCGCTGTTTTGCTCGGAAATGCGCACCGCGTTCCGGCCGCTGCGCCAGTCGATCTGAGTTGAGCGGGACGCGCGTCCCCTTCCTTCAAAAACATATCAGGAGTGAAAACCATGAATCGTCCCGAACGTAATTTCACAGGAAATGAGATCCGGTTGGAGCGACGCCTGCCGACATACTGGCGGGTCACCTTCGACATGCCGCCCGTGAACATCTTTGGTCCGAAACACCTGCCGTTGCTCAACGACATCATCACGACGATCGAAACCGATCCGCAGGTGAAGGTCGTGGTATTCGACAGCGCCGTCGAGGGTTTCTTCATCACGCACTACGATTTTCTTGCGCCGCTGGAGGACTCTCTCAATGTCCCGCCGGGGCCGACCGGGCTGCAGGCGCTGCCCGACATGCTGGTCCGCCTGAGCCGGGCACCGGTGGTGTCGATTGCCTCGATCCGGGGCCGCGCGACCGGCGTCGGCAGTGAGCTCGCGCTCGCAAGCGACATTCGCTTTGCCAGCCGCGAGAAGGCGATCCTGTCGCAATGGGAAGTCGGCGCCGGTCTGGTGCCCGGCGGCGGACCGATGGCGCGGCTGCCGCGCCTGATGGGCCGCGGCCGTGCGCTCGAGGTGCTGCTCGGCGCCGATGACATTCGCGGCGATCTCGCCGAGCGTTACGGCTATGTGAACCGGTCCCTGCCGGATGCCGAGCTCGACGGTTTCGTCGAGGCGCTCGCCATGCGTATCGCCACCTTCGACAAGGACGCGATCGCCGAGACCAAGCGTCTCGTCGATGTCGCGAGCCTGCCGCCGGATGAGGAGATCAAGCCGGAGTGGGGCGCTTTCATAGCCGCCCTCGGTCGTCCTGCGAGCCAGACCAGGATCAAGGCGCTGATGGCGCGTGGTTTCCACCGCGCGGGCGATGTCGAGAACCGGCTGGGCTTCCACGTCGGACAGATCGGCATCTGATGGAACCGCTGCGGCGCTCGACCGGTTGGAAGGCGACACGGCGGCAGCGCCGGGATAACCTTCCGCCGGTGCGGAGCGCCGCCAAACGACCACAAACAAAACAAGGAGAAAAGAGATGATCCGCAAGGCAAAAGCAGTGTGGCAGGGCACCGGCCGCGATGGCACCGGTCATCTATCGAGCGAATCCAGCGTGCTCGCCGAGACGCCCTATTCGTTCAAGACGCGCTTCGAGAACGAGAAGGGCACCAATCCCGAGGAATTGATCGCAGCGGCACACGCCGGCTGCTTCACGATGGCGCTGGCTTTCGGTCTTCAGCTCGCGGGCTTCACGCCGACCGAGCTTTCAACGGAAGCTGCAGTTACGCTCGATCCAGAAGGCAAGGGATTCAAGATCAGCAAGTCGGCGTTGACCTTGCGCGCCAAGGTGCCGAACCTCGACGACGCCGGCTTTGCCCGTATCGCCGGTGAGGCCGAGAAGAATTGTCCGGTGTCGAAAGTGCTCAACGCCGAGATCACGCTCGACGCCAAGCTCACCTAGCCGAACCAAAGGCAGTCGCCCATGCCCTGCCAACATCGGCCAGATGAGGACAGGTTTTGGGCGATTTTGCCTGAGGTGTCACGACGATCGTGATGATCCTCGCTTGCACGCAGTCACGCAGTAAGGTGAGATCATCCGAATTGACCAGATGGAGCATCAAATGACGACAGAGCGCGCGGTTTTGGCTGGAGGGTGTTTCTGGGGCATGCAGGATCTCATCCGCAAGCAGTCCGGCGTGATCTCAACGCGCGTCGGCTATACCGGCGGTCGGGTGAAGAACGCCACTTATCGCAATCATGAAGGCCATGCCGAAGCGATCGAGATCATGTTCGATCCCGCGAAGACCAGCTTCCGGGCCATGCTGGAGTTCTTCTTCCAGATCCACGATCCCACGACGCTCAACCGTCAGGGCAACGATCTGGGCACGAGCTACCGCTCGGCGATTTTCTACACGTCGGACGAGCAGAGGCACGTCGCTGAAGACACCATTGCCGATGTCGAAGCATCGGGGCTGTGGCCCGGCAAGGTGGTGACGGAAGTCGCCCCCGCCGGCGAATTCTGGGAGGCCGAGCCCGAGCATCAGGATTATCTCGAACGTTATCCTGACGGTTACACCTGTCATTTCATCCGGCCCGATTGGAAGTTGCCGCGGCGCGCGGTTGCTGCGGGGAGCTAAGGTGAGACGCCCGGCGCGGCTCCGTCTGTCATCCGCAAATCACATCTACTGCCTTCCGCGCAAGCTCCCTCAGTTCGGCGCGGGAGGTGCCGGCGCGGGCTCGGATCGCGATGGTGTGCATCGTGGCTGCCGCCAGGATGGCTAGCGTCGCGGGGTCGGCATCGCGCTTCAGCTCGCCCTTGTCCTGTGCGAGACGGAATCGTGCCTCGAAATCGGCGTCAATCGCACGAAGTCCTGTCGCAACGCTTTTTCGGATCGCCGCATCTTCTGCGGTTTCGGTAACGGCAGTTCCGACTACAAAGCAGCCACGCGCGTGTCCCTTACCCGAAAAATAGACGGACAGGGCCGCGTCGTAGGCGAGCATCAGCGCTTCGTCCAAGGGGTGGTCCCCCGTGAGTGCCTCGCGCGTGGCGGCGAGGCTGATGTCCCAATAACGGGCGAGCGCCTCGAGGTAGAGCGCGTGCTTGTTGCCAAAGACCGCATAGAGGCTCGGCGGGCTCATGCCGGTGGCCGCCGCCACCTTGTCCAGGGAAGTTCCGGAGTAGCCGGTCTTCCAAAAGCTCTCGGTTGCTCGCTTGAGGGCCGTTTGAACGTCATAGGCCGGCGGTCGCCCACGGCGTACGGGGCTCGTTTCGCTGCTTTTGCGCGCCATTTCGTCAAGATCCGGGTTATCGTGCCTGGTTACAGATATTTGTATGGATCGTTATAAAAATCAAGAGGCCGAGGCTTGATTGCCAGTCCATGGGACAGTATTTGTAACGAACGTTAGTTAATTGAAGACGAGGATTTCGATGCGTTTCAATTTCGCGCCAATCGCTGGCTGGTGGGGCGATCGCACGAGCTTCTGCGAGAGCGAAGCTGTTGGCCAGTCATTCCGACCGGAACTCGGGAAGCGGTTGCGCCGGCCCTTGATGCTGGCGGTGCCGATCGTTGTGGCCGCGATCGGCGCCTCTGTCTATCTGGCCCAGGAGCAATACGTCTCGACCGACGACGCGTTCGTTCGCGCAGCAAAGGTGACTATTAACGCCCGCGTTTCGGGTCAGGCGGTTGAAATCGCTGTGCATGATAACGAGCGCGTTCGACAGGGACAGGTCCTGTTCCGAATCGATCCGGAGCCGTACCAGATTGCCGTCGATCAGGCGGAGGCACGGCTCGGCAGCACGCGGCTCCAGATCGAATCCCTCAAGGCGACCTACCGTCAGCAGCAGGCGGAGCTGCAATCGGCCGAGGAATCGGCTTCCTTCGACGAACGCGAGTTCGACCGCAAGAAGACGCTGGTGGCCTCCGACTTCACGCCGCGCGCAGTCTACGAGCGGGTCGAGACGGACATGAAGGTCGCTCGCCATCGCGCAAGGTCGATCGAACAGCAGATCGCCAACACGATCGTCGCGCTCAACGGTGATCCTGATATCGACGTCGATCGTCATCCGACGGTTCGCGCGGCCAGAGCGCAGCTCGACCGTGCGCGGCTCGACCTCTCCTATGCCACGGTGACGGCGCCCGACGACGGCATCGTGACGAAGGTCGACGATCTGCAGATCGGCGGCTTCGTCAATGCCGGGGCGCCCACATTCTCGCTGCTGTCGAGCCGACACGTCTGGGTCGAGGCGAATTTTCGGGAAACCGACCTCACTCATATGCATCCCGGTCAAGAGGCGACAATCGACGTCGATGCCTATCCTGATCGCAAGTTCAAGGCGCATATCGACAGCATGAGCCCCGGCACCGGATCGGACTTCTCGGTGCTGCCGCCCGAGAATGCGACCGGGAATTGGGTCAAGGTCGTCCAGCGTCTGCCGGTGCGTCTCGAACTCGACGATCTCGATACGACCCGGCCGCTGTATTCGGGCATCAGCGTGACGGCGCGGGTCGATACCGGCTATCGCCGCAGCTGGCCGCGCCTGCTTCAATCCGCGCTCGCGTCGGAGGGCAAATGAGTACGACCGTCCCATCGGCCGCCGCGCGTCATTACGCGATCTCCGCGGCGGCTCTCCTGGCGACCTATATGCAGGCCGTCAACATCTCGATACCGAACGCTGCGCTGCCGCACATTCAGGCGACGCTCTCCATGGCCAATGATGAGGTCGGCTGGGTCTTTTCGTCCTATATCGCCGCGAGTGCAGTGACCATGTCGATCACGCAGTGGCTAGCGGGACGTTATGGCCGGAAGCAGGTCTTTCAGGTCGCCGTCGCGATCTTCGTGCTTGGCTTGGTGCTCAATACGCTGGCGACCACATCCGTCCAGTTTGTGCTGGCCCGGATCCTCCAGGGCGCGGCGAGCGGGCCGCTTGCGTCGCTTTCGCTGCCGATCCTGCTTGAAGTGACGCCGCCGTCACGACATGCGCGCATGAGCCTGGCGTGGACTGTGTGCTCCCTGCTCGGCATCAGCACCGGCCCTGCCATCGGCGGCTGGCTCAGTGAATATTACGGCTGGCCGTCGATCTTCTATTTCAGCCTGCCGATGACGGGCTTCATCTTCCTGACGATGGCCCAGTTGCTGGGCGAGAAGCGTGCGGAGCAGAGCACGTCCTTCGACTTATTCGGGTTGACGACGTTTTCCATCGGCATGATCGGGCTGCAAATGCTGCTTGACCGTGGCGAGCGCCTCGAATGGTTCGCCTCGACGGAGATCTGGATCGAAGCGACCGCATCGATCCTCGGTTTCTATCTCTTCATTGTCCACGTCATGACAACAAGGGAGCATTTTCTCCGCACCTCGCTGTTCAGGGATCGCAATCTCGTGCTCTCTACGGTCATCTCGTTTGCGCTCGGCTTCGTTCTGCTGCCGACCCTGGCGCTGACGTCCCCGATGCTGGAGGAGTTGCTCAACTACCCCGTCGACACCACTGGCTACATGACCATTCCGCGTGGCGTGGCGCTGGTGGGCGCGCTGGTGCTGACGAGCCTGGTTCCGGCGCAAGTCGACTGTCGCCCGTTCCTGATGGGCGGGATGGCACTAGTGGTCTATGCCAACTGGTTGATGCTCGGCTATTCACCGGCGATGGATTGGCGGCCAGTGGTCGAGGCCGGCCTGCTCCAGGGTGTCGGCATTGGCATGTTGTTGCCCGCGCTTGCGCGAGCTGCGTTCGGTACGCTCGATCCGAAGCTCCGCCCAGAAGGCAGCGCGCTGATCAACCTGTCGCGCCTCTATGGCAGTACCATCGGCATCGCGGTGGTCCAGCTCTTCTTCTACGCCAACACCCAAGCCGTGCACATCGCACTCGCAAAGAACCTGACGCCACACCGTGTCGCCGCTTACGTTGGCGGCTCTATTGGCAAGCCAGGCCTCGCCGCGCTTAACGGCATGGTCACGCGTCAGGCGGCCACAGTGGCGGTCATCGACCAGTTCGAGATCTTGATGTTCGCGATGCTCGTGGTGATCCCGCTCGTGTTCCTTCTCCGTAAGCCGCGGCCCGCCGGTTAACGCCCTGGGCTCGTGAAATGACATTGTATTTTCAAGTTCGATCACTTCGTCCCCTGCTTGTGCGGGAGTCGAGGACCAACAAAGGAGCACCAGCATGACGACGTCCGATACGCTTCGTTATACGAAGATTCCCACGCATGAGTCCGGGACGATTCCCGCTGTGGGATTTGGCACGCTCATTCCGGATCCGCTCGTGACCAGGCAAGCCACCAAGTCTGCATTGGAGGCGGGATTCCGGCATCTCGATTGTGCGGAGCGCTACCGCAATGAAGAGGCCGTCGGCGATGCTCTGCAAGAGGCGTTCAAGGCGGGGACGCTTCAGCGCCGCGACCTGTTCGTGACGACGAAGCTATGGAACACCAATCATCGGCCGGAGCGCGTGAAGCCTGCCTTCGACGCCAGTCGGCGGCGGCTGCAGCTCGACGATATCGATTGCTATATCGTCCATACACCGTTTGCCTTCCAGCCGGGCGACGACCAGGACCCGCGAGACGACCGCGGCCAGGTCATCTATGATTCAGGTGTTGCGTTGGCGGAGACATGGGGTGCGCTGGAGCGCCTGGTCGACGAGGGGCATTGTAAGTCGATCGGTTTGTCGGACATTACCCTGGAGAAGCTGCGCGAGATTGTAGCGGTGGCCCGGATCAGGCCGGCCATGGTGCAGGTCGAATCGCATCCGTATCTTCCCGAATGGGAGCTGCTCGACTTCTGCCGCGACCATGGAATTGTGCTGCAGGCGTTTGCAGCGCTGGGACACGCCATGAAGCCGAACCTCCTTGCCGACCCGGTCATCACCGCCATCGCGGAGCGTCTCGACAAGACGCCGGCTCAGATTGCGCTGGCATGGGCCGTCCAGCGCGGCACGGCTTTCCTGACAACCTCGACCAATCCCCGGCGCATCCACGAGAACATCGATATTTCGACGCTGCCTGAAGACGCCATGCAGGAGATACGGGACCAGATCACAACCAACATCAGGTTCAACTCGGTGGTCGAGACCGGTGTGCCGGGATTTATTCCTCGGGCCGGATGAATCGAGTGGCATAGCGCCGCGTTCCACGACCGGAACGCGGCATGCCCGCAGCTCGGTCGTGGCGCCCTGGCGTTGCGTTGTTATTTCGATCAGGACTGCAGTTGCGCGACTAGATCACGGGCGATCCGCATATCGGCGATATCAGATCCTTCGGTCATCGCGGCGCAGGCCTTCTCCAGAACAGCAAGCGCCTCTGCGCCCTGGTCCTTTCCAATCCTGAACCGTGCGATGCTGATCGCGCATCGCAGCTGCCAGAACTCCGCGCCCTGCTGTGCTGCCAGATCCATGGCTTCGTGGAAGCAGGCGTCAGCGGCTTCCGATTGGGGTGACTCTCTCAGCATCAGCTCGCCCTTGATGCGGAGCAGCTCCGGCAGATACCAGCGCTCCTGCCTGTCGTTGCAGCGCGCCAACGCGTTCTCGATCGTGTCGAAGCCGTGATGGACCTGGTTGGCCTGTCCGAAACAGGCCGCGAGCTCGCCGAGCAGGGGAAGAAAACGCGGCAGGAAGCGCGCATCGCCAGCGCGATTGAGCTCGTCGCGCAGCAGCGGCAAGCCCATCTCGACGTTGGTGCGCTTGGCGATGACCAGGGCGTTGAAGGCGCGCGCCCACAGGCCCCAGAGCCTGATGGCGTGGCGGTCGGTGTGTTCGAGCAATTCGGTCCCATAACGTTCGGCGGCGTCGTAGTCCCCGGCCAGAAAGGCGATCGGGCAGGCGGCCTGTCCGAGCACGCTGCAGAAGGTCAGCGCGTGGCCGTTGGCTCGGCCTTCATGGATGTTTTGCTCGGCGAGCGCCTGGGCCTGATCCGCATGACCCTGGAGCCACAGGATGCGGGCGCGGAAATACTGGGTCGATAGCCTGACATCGAGCGGAAAGATCTTCGGCTTCTCGGCCAGCACATGCAGGGACGCGTTGACCCGGTCGATGCGGACCCTGGCCTCGCGCTGGTCTCCGAGATAGTGCAGGGCGACGGCGGTGAGCCGATCGCCCAGCATGAGATCGGTCTTGTCGGGTGAACTCGCCGCAGCTTCCGCAAAACGATCGGCGAGCGCGCGCGCCTTGCCGAACGCGCCGTTGTTGAACTGGTCGATGCACAAGCCCCAGAGGGCCCGCAACCGGAAATCCTTGTCGTCGAGCTTCTCGGCCAGTTCGAGCGTGGCCTCGAGGATCGGGCGGGCCTCGCGCGCCCGCCCTTCGCCATACATCAGCGACCAGCCGAGCGCCGCCAGGAGCTGCATGCGCACCCGCTCGTCGCCGTGGTCTCCGAGCGCGGCCAGTGCCGTCCTGGCGCGCTCGCGACACTCCGCGAACAACGAAAGACGCACCCAGAGCGTGACCGCCACCGCCGTCAGCGCGATGCCGAGCTGTGAATCGCCGTCGGGCGAGAAGGCCCAATCCAGCGCGGCGCGCAGATTGTCGAGCTCGGCGCCGTAGATGCCAAGCCATTCCGACAGCGGAGCGGAGGTCTCGGCCTCGGCGCGCTCGAACAGGTCGCGAAAATATTCGGCGTGCCGCTGCGCAATCCGCTTCGCTTCGCCGGCCTCGTTCAGCTTGCCGAGTGCGTAAGTGCGCGTAGTATCCAGCAGGCGATAACGCAAAATCCGTCCGCCGGACGGTGCGATCAGCGATTTTGTGACGAGATTGTCGATCGCCTCCATGGTCGCCGACGCGCTGAGCCCGTCGCCCGCGGCGACAGCAGCAGCTGCCTCCGGCGTGAACGGCCCGACGAAGACCGACAATCTCCGCAAGATCGCGCTCTCGGACGCGGGAAGCAGGTCGTAGCTCCAGTCGAGCGCGGCGCTGAGCGTCTGGTGTCGCGGGATGGCCGTGCGGCGCCCGCGCCATTGCAGCGAAAACCGGCTGTCGAGGAGGGACGCCGTGCCGGCGATGCCATAGGCATTGACGCGGCCCGCCGCGAGCTCGATCGCAAGCGCAATGCCGTCAAGGCGCCGGCAGATGTCCGCCACCAGCGGTGCTTCTTCGGCGCTGAGCTGAAATGGCCCGGAGCTCTGCGCGATACGTTCGACGAAGAGCTGGGCTGCAGGATAGGCGAGCACGTCGGCTACGGCGAGGTCATCGCGCCGCGGCGGACAATCCAGTGGAAACAGTCGAAATATCCGCTCGCCTTCGCTGCGAAAGGATTCGCGGCTGGTCGCCAGTACATGCAGTCGCGGTGCCTCGCGAACCAGACGCTCGACCAGCGGCGCAAGGGTCTCCAGCACGTGCTCGCAACTGTCGAAGATCAGCAGCGTCGGTTTCGCCTGGAGATGGGTCAGCAGGGCCGGGACCGGATCCTCCGCGTTGATGGACAGCCCGAGCGTCGATGCGATGGTGATGGCGGCGAGTTCAGGCTTTCTCACCGGTCCAAAGTCAACGAAGAAGACGTTGCCATCGAAATGGGCAAGCCGGCGATGGCCCACGGTCACGGCGACTGCGGTCTTGCCGATACCGCCGGGGCCGACCACCGTGACGAAACGATGCAGCGCGAGCCCGGTCGAAATCTTCTCGATGACGTCATCTCGCCCGATCATCCGTGCAAGCGGCGCGGGAAGCGAGCGGGAGATGGGGACATCTAGCGGGGGAGCAGGAGTTGCGGGGGCAACCTGGGCGAGTGACGCGACGAAGCAATAGCCGCGCCCTGGGACATTGACGACATAGCGGGCCGATTTGCCGCTATCGCCAAGTGCCTTGCGCAGTGCTGCGATGTGGAAGCGGAGGCTGCCGTCATCCACATTCACGTCGGCCCAGACCCGCTTGACCAGCTCGCGCTTGTCGACGACTTCGCCGGGCCGCTCAGCCAGGAAGATCAGGATGTCTAGCGCGCGGCCTCCGATGTGAAGGTGCGCGCCGTCCTTCTCCAGGAGGCGGGACTTCGGAAACAGTCGAAATGGCCCAAATGAGATGGCCGCGCCTTGGTTGCTATCGTCGGGCACGCGTTATTGCCCTCACGGCAGGGAGTCAAAAATGTTTGAATTTGGTCTAGCAGATCGAAGCAGTGAGTAAACTGGACGAAAGCAGAGGGGAAGGCTGCCAACGCGCTCCGGGTCGCTCTGTTGGTCTCGTGCAAGAGAAAATATTGGCGTCATATTAATGGCTTAGACCGATTGAAGAAGGTGTCTCATCGGCCGCAGCTGTCGGTCCTGCGCAGAGGGGCATGCCGAAAATCGGGTGGAGATGTCCGCTTTGCTCACAAGCCATGGTCGTCTCGCCGATCGCACATGCCATTGACGATGGCTGCATCCTGCTGCGAATGGAGTTCTGGGAGCCGGTCCCGCCACTGATCAAAAGCGCCTTTCGGAACAGGACATGCCCTCCCTCTCGCGGCGACGATTCGTCAATGCAGTTGCATTTGCAGCGATAGTCACCGGATTTCAACGCAGCGGAAACGCAGCAGGCTATCCATCGCGTCCCATACGCCTGGTGATCCCCTATGGAGCCGGCGGCGCAGGCGATGAAATCGGACGTCCCTGGGTCGAGAAGATGTCATCTCAGCTTGGTCCCACTTTCGTCGAGAACATCGGCGGTGCAGGCGGCGCGATCGGGACGGCCGCAGTCGCGCGCGATGCGCCAGATGGCTATTCACTGCTGTTGGGAAACGGCAGCACGCAAGTCATCGTCCCGCTGACGACGGCAAATCCCGGCTATTCTGTCGGCGACTTCCGGGCGATCTATCGCCTGATCAGCAGCGCGCTGGTTTTTGCCACCCATCCCTCTGTGCCGGCCACAAATCTGAAGGAGCTGATCGCTTACGCCAAGGTCAATCCCGGCACGATGTCTTACGGGACGCCCGGCATCGGCACCGGAAATCATCTGGTCGGCGAGCTGTTCAAACAGCAGGCGGGCGGGCTGGATATCGTCCACGTTCCCTATCGGGGCATCGCGCAGGCCACCAACGACCTCGTCAGCGGCCAGATATCTCTGGTCGTTGCCGTCATGTCGGTTCAACTGCTGCAATTGAGCCGGGCCGGCAAGATAAGGTTGCTTGCGGTCACAACCGAGAAGCGATTGAGCGGCGCGCCGGACATACCGACCGCCATTGAATCGGGCATGCCGGATCTCAGCTATGAAGGATGGTTCGGCCTGTTCGCGCCGAAACGGACGGACGATGCGATCATCGACCGCATCGCAGAGGCAACACGCACGGCGATGGCAGATCCTGCACTCCAGGCGAACTATCGCGCGCAGGGCATGGAGCCCGACGGCGATTCGAGCCCGGACAAATTCCAGCGAATTGTCGATGCTACCTCGGCAAGCCTTGCTCCGGTGATCAAGTCGATCGGACTTCAATCGCTGTAGGTGAGTGCAGTTCAGAACCGCATGGCCATCTCGGCAAGGCGGCGGTGGGCGGTGTCGCGCGCGGCGCGGATCGGTTCGGCCGGGCCTACCGTTGGGCCGATCGGCACGAAGCGCACGTCGCTGATGCCGATGAAGCGAAGCGCTTCGCGCAAGTATGGCGTCGCCATGTCGATGCGACCGCGGTTCATGCCGGTGGCAAAGTCGCTGCCGGAGGCGAGGATCACGATGGTCGGCCGGTCCTTCAGGAGCGGAAGATATCCCCGCGCCGGGTCGAAGCGGAAGGTGAGCCCGGGCTGGATGATGATGTCGAACCACTGTTTCAGCTTGTAGGGGATGCCGAAATTCCACATCGGCGTCGAGATCAGAACACGATCGGCTAGCGAAAAGCGCAGCGCCATCCGCTCGGCCTCGGCAAAACTGTCCCGCTGCGCGTCGTTGAAGGCCTGTGCGTTCATGCGCGCATATTTGGCCTCAACGATGGGACCGGCAAATTCCGGCATGCGTTCGCGCCAAAGATCGACGAGGTCGATGTCCCAATCGGGGCGGACCTGGCGAAAGCCGTCAAGGAAGAGCCGCGCGCCGGCGCTCGACTCGGAATCGGCACGCGGAGAGCAGGAGAGGTGCAAAAGCTTTGCCACCGCTCATCCCAACGCTCTGATGACGGCATCTGCCCGAGTCACAACAGCAACGTTCTGCATGGCAAAGTTGATCGAGGCCGAGTGCCAATCGGCATTCATGGTCGAGCAGCAGTCCTCCGGCACGATCATGAAATAGCCCTTGTCGGCGCCCGTGCGCGCGGTGTGCTCGACCGACATGTTGGTCCAGGCGCCGGTGTTGATGATCATGTCGCGGCCGGTGGCTTTGAGGATCGTTTCCAGACGCGTACCTTCCCAGGCGCTCATTCGCATCTTCTCGACGACGAAGTCGCCGGGGCGCGGCTCGAGGCCTGAGACCGGCGCCGCACCCCAGCTGCCGCGGACCATCGCCTTGCTGTCGACGAGACCCTCGAACAATGGCGCGTTCAGCGTCACGCCAGGCGCGCCGGGTTCGACCACGAACCAGACATGGATGATGGTAACGCCGCGGGCGCGCGCTGTCTCCGCCAGGCGCCGGACGTTCTGGACGACATGCTGCTGCTTGGCGTGGCCGGGCGCACCGGATCCGGCGAAGGCGCCGCCATCCATGATGACGTCGTTCTGAAGATCCTGGATGATCATGGCGCAGCGGTTTGGATCGAGCCGCATCTCGCCGTCGGCGAGGATCGGGGCTGCGGCTGTGGGACCTGCGCTCGCGGATCCGCCGCTGCTGCGCCTGCCGCTCATATAGGGCTCGTGACGCGGTCCGGCCTTGGTCGGGATGGCGTAGACCGAATGCGTCGAGGTCAGGTACAGGGTGCGGAAATCCGGTCCGCCCCAGGCGAGGTTGGCAACGAGCTCGGGCACACGGACCTTGCCCAGCAGCTCGCCGCGAGGCGAATAGACCCAGACGCCACCGGGGGCGGTGACCCAGACATTGCCGTGCTGGTCGCACTTCATGCCGTCGGGCAGGCCCGGCTCCAGCTCGGAGCGGATGCCGCTTGCGAACACGCGCGCGTTCGACAGCATGCCGTCGGCATTGACGTCGAACACGCGGATCAGCGCCTGCACGGTGTCGTTGACATAGAGCAGTTTTTCGTCGGGCGAGAAGCACAGTCCGTTGGGCTGATCGAACAAGGTTCTATCGACCACGAGCTTCGGCTCGCTGCCCGGCACCACGCGATAGACGCCCTGGAAGCCGAGCTGGCGCGGCCGCTCGACGCCATAGACCGGCATGCGTCCATACCAGGGGTCCGAGAAATAGATTGCGCCGGAAGAGTGCACGCACACGTCGTTGGGGCTGTTGAGCTCCTGTCCCTGGAAGTGCGAGGCCACTACCTCGCGCCTGCCGTCCGGCCGCTCGCGGATCAGCGACGAGGTCGCGTGCTCGCAGACGATCAGGTTGAGCTCGGCATCGTAGGTCATGCCGTTGCATTTGTTCGAGGGACGCTTGACCTCGGCAACGCCGCGCCGGGCATCCCAGCGCCGGCGCACGTCGCCCGGCATGTCCGAGAACAACAGATACTGATCGACCGGATGCCAGATCGGCCCTTCCGTGAAGTCAAAGCCGGTTCCGACCTGCGCAATGGGTGCGTAAGGATCGATCAGGGTTTCGAATTCCGAGCGCAAGGTGACGTGTGTCATCGGACTTTCCCCAAGATCATCTCAGGCAGGGAACCAGTTGCGAGCGGGCAAGGACTGCACAATCGGGCCCGGGACCTGATCGTGGAGCCGGCCCACGACATTGCCACCTTCGATCTTGGCGGGGCGATCGTGCACCGGCAGCAAATAGCGCGAATTGCTGAGCAGCTTCTTGATCGAGGCTTTCTCTGCGCGCTTGCTGGTGCCATGGTTGCCCGTGGTGCGCGGCTCCCAGTCGTGGATCTCGTTGAAGGGCGTGACGATCTGGTCGTTGAAATCGTAGATCACGTCACCGCAGATGGTGGCGATGCCGTCGGCGGTCTCGACGATGATGTTCATCGAGCCCTCGGTGTGGGCGTTGGCCGCGTCGCAATAGACGCCGGGCATCAGCTCGACGGGGCCGGTAATTTCGAGATCCAGGAAGCGCAGCGCGCTCTTGGTGTGAAGCCGGTCGATCAGATGTTTGATGTCGGGCGCCGGATATTGCGGATGCATCAGGCCGGAGACGGAATATTCGAGCTCCTTGCGATTGAGCACGACGGTCGTGTTCATCGGGAACAGATCGTCCTTGCCGGCGTGGTCGATGTGCAGATGCGTATGGCAAACGAAGCGGACGTCGCCCATGCGCACGCCGTGGCGGGCAAGTTGGTTCTCGATCATGTTCTCATGGTACTGCAGGCCCCTCATGCCCAGCGTTTCCATGATCTGGTTGGAGCGGTAGCCGGTGTCGACCACGACCGGATATTTGCCGCCGAGGATCAAAAAGCCCAACGTAAGGACGCGGCGGGTACGGCCGCAGTCGCGGCCGAGCACCAGGAAGCTCGATTCCAGCTCGATATCGCCGTAGTCCAGGATCTTGATCTCCAGCGCCATTCGTTTCCCTCCCTGTTCTCTTTTATCTGTCAAAGCCGGTAGACGCGCGTTGCGGTGCCCCTGAAGATCGCATCTTGCTGTTCGGTCGTGAGCGGCGCGGCCGCTGCGCGAAATGCGTCGACGAGCTCGCGATAGCTGGTCCACAATTTCTCGATCGGGAAATTGGAGCCGAACAGGCAGCGTTCGGCGCCAAAGATCGCGACGGTGTCGGTGAGCACAGCGGCGATATGCGCCGGATCATTCCGGTGGAGGAAGGTCCCGAGCCCCGAAAGCTTCGAGACCACGTTCGGGCAGGTCGCGAGCCGGGCCATCCCGGCACGCCAGGCCGCGCGTCCCGCCGGCGAAGGATCTTCGAGCATGCCGGCATGCTGAAGGATGAAAGTCACCTTGGGGCAGGACTCGGCGAGCAGCGCTGCATCCGGCATCTGCGGAGTGAAGACCTGGAGATCAAAACTCCAGCCGTAATCGGAGAGGTGGGCGACGTTGCGGCGGACCATCGGATCGACACAGAGATCGGGCCTTGCAGCGAAACGATACAGCGGGTTCTCGTGCCAATGCAGCTGCATGCGCACGCCGCGCACCAGCGGATAGCGCTTCAGGCGGTCGAGCTGCGGGCGCACGTCGTCGACGGCGAAATTGGCGTAGGCGACGATCGCATGCGGCCAGCCGTGCTCGTCGGCGGTCTGCTGCACCCAGGCGGCTTCGTCCTCGAAACGATCGTTGGCCCAGTTGGTTTGAACATACACCGAGCGGGTGACGCCGCTGCCCTTGAGGTCGTCGAGATATTCCTGAATTGGATAGTCGCGGCGAATGGCCTCGTAAGGTCCGAAGATGCGAGGCTGCATCGGGCCGACCAGCCAAGGCAGGTCGGCCTGTCGCCAGATATGATGATGGCCGTCGACAATTTCGGTCACGCAACTCTCCTTCGTCCCAGCGCCAGCACATGCGCTACAATCGACGCGCTGGATCCGCCGTCGACGAGATCGTCGACGAAGGGCTCGATGGCAACGAGCGCTTCCGTCTGCGGGCGGAATCCTGGCGCGGTCGCCAGCGGCGTCAGCCAGCTCACGCGCCATGCCCGCCGCGACAGCTTTGCCACGGCGTGGCGGAGCGCGTCGGGTTCGCCCCGCTCCAGCCCATCGGAAACGACGACAACGGCCGCTCCGCGCGCATAGCCGCCAAAGCGGGGCACCGCGAGGAAGGCTTGCAGCGCGTCGCCGATGCGGGTACCGCCGTCCCAGTCGCTGACGAGATGGGCGGCTGCACTTAGCGCCTGCTCGCGCCGCTTCATCCGCAGCGCGCGGGTGACGCGGGTCAGCCGGGTGCCGAAGGTGAAGACCTCGACATTGGGCGCGGCCTGCACCAGCGCATGCGCCAGCTTCATGTTCTCCTCGGTGCGGCTCTTCATCGAGCCGGAGACGTCGATCAGCAGCAGGAATTTTCGCGGACGCTGGCGCCGCTTCATGTGACCGAGCCGCAGAATCTCGCCGTCGCTGCGAACAGAGTCGCGTAAAGTCCGGCGGAGATCGGCGAAAGGACCGCGGCGGGCGCGCATGCGGCGATGGCCACGCCGTCGCGGCAGGCGCCGCGGAGCTTCGCGCGACAGGCGGCGAAGTGCATCTGTCGTGGTGAGCTGGGCGAAGCGGCGCTCGACCAATGCCTCGGTGCGGGTGGCAGTGAGGCCGGATTCGTTGGCATCGTCCGAGAGCAGCGGCTCCTCATCGCCGCGGCCTTCCTCCTGCAGCCGGACGGTCTCGTCGTCCTCGCCGTCGTCCGCGTGCTCGATCGCTTCGCTGCCGCGGAAATGGAGGTCGAATAACCGGTTGAAGGTCGCGCGGCGTTCGGGCGGCGGAGCGAGGGTGGCCAGTGCGGCCTGCCTGATGTCCCTGAGGTCGCGCGGGCCGAGCAGCTCGATCGCGGTGAGAAAACCGGTGGTCTGCTCCGGGGCGACGGCAAAGCTGTTGGCGCGCAGCAGTGCGACGAAGGAGACGAAGACGCGGGCGGCGCGCGGAAGCTGCGGCTCGGTCATGCGGTCGCCTCCGCAAGCATGGCGTCGAGCCGGGGTGAGATGAAGTGCAGATCCTCCTCATCCTTGAGTGCCACGCCGATCGAGCGCCTGAACGCGTCGGGCCAGCGTGCGCCGCCCTTGTGCAGGAGCGTCGCGGCCTCGGCCCAGTCGACGGCTTCGGCGATGCCCGGCGCCTTGCTGAGCGGCTCGCGCCGGAGCTTGCCGACGGCTGCGACGACGGCGCGTGCGGTCGCTTCGGCCACACTGGAAGCCCGCAGCATGACGATGCGCGCCTCGCGCTCTTCTGTGGGATAGCCGATCCAGTGATAGACGCAGCGGCGACGCAAGGCCTCGTGCAGGTCGCGCGTCCGGTTCGACGTCAGCACGACGACGGGCCGCTCGGCGGCACGCACGGTGCCGCGCTCGGGGATCGAAATCTGGAAGTCGGACAAAAATTCGAGCAGGAAGGCTTCGAATTCCTGGTCGGCGCGGTCGATTTCGTCGATCAACAGCACGGTCGAGTCCGGCGCACGAAGGGTCGCCAGCATCGGCCGCTCGATCAAGAACGTCTCGCCATAGATATCGATGCTCTCGTCGGCGGCCTGGCGAATTGCGAGCATCTGGCGCGGATAATTCCACTCGTAAAGCGCCGCGGAGGCGTCGATGCCCTCATAGCATTGCAGGCGGATCAACCGGCGGCCGAGCACGGCGGCGATGGCCTTGGCGGCTTCGGTCTTGCCGACGCCCGGCGCGCCCTCGAGCAGCAGCGGCTTGCCGAGCGCGAGCCCGAGATAGGCGGCAGTTGCGAGGCCCTCGTCGGCGAGGTAATAGGCCGCCCGCAGCGCCTTCTCCAGCGCCTCCGGGCTGTCGATGCCGACGATGTTGCTGCGGACCGCCATCGACAAAGACCTCTAGCGCCGCGCCTGCGGCCGTGCGCCGCCCTGGGCCTTGATCGCGCGCAGCACCTTTTCAGGCGTAATCGGCAGATCATCGATGCGCACGCCAACCGCGTTGTAGATCGCGTTCGCAATGGCGGGCAGCACCGGGTTCGCGCACATCTCGCCGGGACCCTTGGCGCCGAAGGGGCCGTCAGGGGCAGGGCGCTCCAGCACCGCAATGTCGTGTGGGCAGATATCGCCAGGACCGGGCATCAGATATTCGACGAAGTCGCGCGGGCCGTGAACGGCCTCGGGATAGTGCGGCTCCGTCGTCTCATACAGCGCGTGGCTGACGCCCATCCAGGCACCGCCGACCAGCTGCTGCTCGACCAGTCGCGGATTGAGCGCGCGACCGAGTTCATATGCGGAATCCATCCGCACCATCGCGACCTCGCCGGTCTCGTCGTCGACATCGACCTCGGCGACGAGGCAGGCGTGGGCGTAGCAGGTCGCCGGCGACATCTCGCCGGTCTCCGGATTAACTTCCGAGAGCGGCACCAGGAAGATGCCGCGGCCCGAGATGGTCTTGCCCTGCTTGAACTGGGCGGCAATCGCGACGTCCTTGGTCGAGATCGAGCGGTGCGGCGCGCCCTTGACGTGGATGTTGCCGCGCCCGTCGGTCTCGAGATCGGCGGCGTTGACCTCCAGTTCCTCGGCGGCGGCTTCCATCATGACGCCGCGCGCTTCCCGGGCCGCCGCCATCACGGCATTGCCGACGCGATGCGTTCCGCGCGAGGCGAACGAGCCCATGCAATGCGGGCCGGTGTCGGAATCCGCGGTATCGACATAGACGTCCTCGACCGGCACGCCCAGCGTCTCCGCGCAGATCTGTCGCGTCACCGACTTCATGCCCTGACCGAGGTCGATCGACGACAACGCCACCGTGAACTTGCCGCTCGGGTTGGAATGCACCAGCGCCTGGCTGGGGTCGCCGCCGAGATTCATACCGATGGGGTAGTTGATCGACGCGATGCCGCGTCCGCGATGCCGGGTCATCTAGCGCCTCCTGGTGCCGAAGACGGACGAGAAACGGGTCGCGCCGTGCGAAGGCGCGGCCGGTTGTGGCGAGGGCGGCGGAGGAGTTGGCGGTGGCGGCTCGTGCGGCGGTTCGCGGGTGACGGTCGGCGGCAGCCGGTCGTAGCTGGTGCGCTGCTGTGCCGGAGCAGTGGGCCGTGCGCGCGAAGAATCCGTCGGGGTCGGCGGGATGACGGCGCGGCTCCCGCCGCCGTCCTTGCGCGAGGATGCCCGCTTGAACTCCTCGCGGAGCGGCCACTTTGCTTTCTCAGCCGCGACCTGGACGCATTCGATCAGCGCCGTGTTCTTGGCCTCGCGCCGGTGCGCCTTCATGTCGCCGTCGCGATAGGCGTTCAGGATCCGGAATTCCATCGGGTCCATGTTCACAAGATGCGCCAGCTTGTCCATCTGACACTCGATCGCAAAGTCCATCGCGGTGACGCCAAAACCGCGCATGGCCGTCGCCGGCGTGCGGTTAGTGAAGACGCAATAGACGTCGCCATAGACGTTGGGGATGGTGTAGGGACCCGGCAGATGCGCGGCGCATTTCACAGCGGCGTAGCTGGACAGCCGCGTATAGGCGCCGCTGTCGAAATAGGCGCGGATCTTGCGCGCGACGACGCGGCCGTCGCGCATCACACCGTCCTTGATGTAGATACGCTCGGCGCCGCGTGGTGGGCCGTATTGCATCTCCTCCTCGCGCCCGAACACATAGCGCACGGGTCGCCCGGTCAGCATCGCGCCGAGGATGGCGAGCGGCTCGGTCAGCGTATCCACCTTGCCGCCAAAGCCACCGCCGACCGTGCCGCCGATGAAGTGGAAGGTGTTGGACGGCACGTCCAGGATCTTGGCGCAGGTATCGACCGAGAAGAACAGCGCCTGCGTCGAGGTGTAGACCACATAACGGCCGTTGGTGTCGGGTGCCGCAATCGCGCCGTTGGTTTCGGTCGGCGCGTGCTCGATCGGCGACATCTGGTAGCGTTGCTCGAGCACGTGATCGGCGGTCGCCAGCGCGGCGTCGGCATCGCCGAAGCGGAGCTTCTGGTGATCATAGGTCTCGTGATAGGTGAACGTGTTCTTGGGATAAGTCTCGTTGACCACGGGCGCGCCCGGCTTGAGCGCGTCCTCGACGTCGAACACGGCCGGCAGCGGCTCGTAGTCGACCTTGACCTTTGCGACCGCCTCAAAGGCCTCGCGCTCGCTGTCGGCGACGATAGCGACGATCGGTTCGCCCTTGTAGCGGACCTTGTCGACCGCCAGCGACGGCTCGTCGTCCTTGCCGAAATTGATCAGGCTGAGAAGCGTGTTGAGATTCACCGGCACGTCGGCGCCGCGGATGATCCGGCGTACGCCGGCCGAGCGCTCGGCCTCGGTGGTGTCGATGCGGCGAATTCTGGCATGCGCCTGCGTCGAGCGGACGACCTTCAGATGCAACATGCCTTGCAGCTTGTGGTCGTTGAAATAGCTGGACGTGCCCGTGACATGGCCGAGCATGTCCTGGCGCTGGGTGCCCTTGCCGATTTCCTTCAAATTATCGTCGCGCTCGTCGGCGAAGATGTCCTTGCGCAGTTCCAGCATGGCCGCGTTCCCTTAGGCGCTGACCCGGCCGCCGGCGGCGGCGAGGATGGCGTTGATGATCGGCTCGTAGCCGGTGCAGCGGCAGATGTTGCCGGAGATGGCTTCGATCACCTCGTCGCGGCTCGGCGAGGGGTTGCGATCGAGCAGGGCTTTCGCGGCCATAAGCATGCCCGGGGTGCAGTAGCCGCACTGGGCCGCGAAATTGTCGGCGAAAGCGCGTTGCAGCGGATGCAGGTTCGGGCCCTGCTTCATGCCGTCGAGCGTTTCGACGGAGCGGCCGGCCACGGATTCCGCCAGCGTCAGGCAGGAGAGGTGAAGCTCGCCGTCGATCAGCACGCCGCAAGTGCCGCAGCCGCCCTGGCCGCAGCCGAATTTCGGTGTCATGTCGCCGATCAGTTCGCGCAGCGCGACCAGGAGATTGGTGCCGCCATCGACGAAGATCGCGACATCGCGGCCATTGTGACGAAATTGCAGGGGTATCTTGGACATGGCGATTTAATCCTGACCGGACAGCAGACGGCGCAGGTGGACGCCGACGATTTCGCGGCGATACCAGGCGCTGCCGAGCGCATTGTCCGAGGGCGATGTTCCTTCAGTCGCGGCGGAGGCAGCGACAGCTATGGTCGCGGCATCCAGCGAGCGGCCCTCGAGCGCGCGCTCGGCGGCGCGGGCGCGGATCTGTGTCGGCGCCATTGAGCCCAGCGCGATCCGCGCGCCTGCGATCCGGCCGCCGCTGATCGGCAGATGTGCGGCCAGCGTGATGACCGAGCCACCCTTCGGCTTGATGCGCGCAATCTTGCGATAGCGGAATGTCTCACTGCTGGCCGGCCGGGTGCAGGAGACCGACAAGACCAATGTCCCGGCCTGTCGCTCGCGTGCCTGCAAGAACTCCTCGATCGGGATGTCGCGCGAGCCGAAGCCGCCTTGCACGGCGACGGTGGCGTCGAGCGCCAGCAGCGCGACGGTGAAATCGCCATACGGGTTCGGGGCGAAGAGATTGCCGCCGACAGTGCCCATGTTGCGTACCGCGGGGCCGCCGATCGAACGGGCAGGGGCGTGCAGGAAGGCGAGGTCGCGTTCGGCAAGGACGCGCGCGAAGGTGACGCCGGCGCCCAGCGTGATGCGCGGGCCGGAGGCATCGATGCGGGTCAACGCCTGGTCCTGGGCGCGGACGACGGTCGAGATCGACACATCGCCCTCGTTGAGCGCCCGCATCACCAGCGTGCCGCCGCCGAGATAACGCGCTGTGCGGTCCAAGGACAGCGCGCCGGCTGCCTCGCTGGCACTGGCGAAAGTCTTCACTGTCACGGCCATCTAGGCGGCCTCCTTCAGATGCCGGCGGATTGCTTCGAACCCAGCCTGGTAAATGTCTTCCGCGACCATGTGGGTGATGCGGTCGCGATCCTCGGGTCTGGTCGTGAAGCGCGACTCCCAGTGCCAGAAGGTGCGGTCGCCATCGGTGACAGGCAGCAGGCGGACATGGGCGACGTAGTTGAACATCGGGATCGGCGTATCGAGCAGGCAATAGCTGAAGCTTTGTTCGAGGTCCGACAGCGCCAGCAATTGCTCGCGCAGCTCGGCGCCGTCCCGCAGCTTGAAACGCCTGATGCAGCCGATCTTGTCGGAGGCGTGCGCGCGCTCGATCGAGGAGGTCGTGACCGCCGGATGCCAGCGGTCGTGCCCGTTGAAATCGCGCAGCATGGCCCACGCCGCATCGGTCGGCGCGTCCAAAATCGTGCTTTTGACGATATGCGGCACGGATCAACCTCCGAACACGCGCTTGAGGGCATCGAACCCGCCCTGGAACACGCTGCCGCCGATGTTTCCGACGAGCTCGGTCTCCCGCTCCGGCGCGCAGTCGAACTCGGCGGTCCATTCCACAAAGGTCTGGTCACCGTCGGTGACGGGCGTCAGCCGCAAGGTCGCGACGTAGTTTTCGACGCCCATCGGGGATTCCAGGATCGAGTAGGTGCAGAACATGTCGTAGTCAGAGAGGCCCAACAGTTTCTCGCGGATCCGGTCGCCGTTGCGCAGGCGAAAATCTCTGACACAGCCAATCTTGTCGGAGGGTTCGCCGCCTTCGATGCGGCTTTCGGCGATCGCCGGGTGCCAGTTCGGTAGGCCGTTGAAGTCGCGCACCCGCGCCCAGACGCGATCGTTGCGCGCATTGACGACGGTGGAGACGTAGACGCGGGGCATGGTTTAGACCTCAGCTCTTCTTCCGCGGACCGCGCTCGGCCGGTGGCTCGCCACCGCCCTCAGCCGCAGGCGGAGACGCCGCCGGCTTGTCGCCGCCGCCTTTTCGCGCGGAATCCTTGATGCCTTGCATGTCGCGAGCCTCGCGGATCAAGCCCGGCATCTTGGCCAGGCTGCCGCCTTCGACGCCAATGTCAGCCAGGAGCGAGTCGATCAGCGGCGCCTGCACGCGGTAGCGCAGCGCCGAGTCGATCACCTCGTCGGTGGCGCTGCGGCCGCCATTGCCGCCATGGCCATTGCCGTTGAGGCCGTCGACCTGGAGGATGCGGATGCCCTCGATCTTCTCCATCGGCTTGACGCTCTCGCGCACGATGCCCTCGATACGGTCGAGCAGTTTTCTGCGGAACAGCGAGTAGCGCGCCTGGTCGGTGAGCACGTTTTCGGCCTCGTTGAGCATCCGCTGCGCCTCGGCCTCGACGGCGGCGCGCACACGCTCGGCTTCGGCGGCAATCCGCGTCTCCTCGGCCTGCTTCTCGGCGATCATGACTTCGACCGTCTTGCGGCGTTTGGCGATCTCGCTCTCGCGCGCGGTGATGACGCGCTCGGTCGCTTCGGTGGCCCGCATCCGCGCTTCCTCGGCCATCGCCTTGGCGGCGGACTCTTCCAGCGACTTCTGGTGAATGGCGATCGCCTTGTCCATCAGGACGGTCTCGACCTCCTTCTCGCGGTTCACTTCGAGCTTACGCAGCTCGCGCTCACGGCCGATCCGGGCTTCGTCCAGGCCGCGGTCGGAGGCGATGCGCGCGCGCTCGACCTCCTCGCGGGAGGCGATCTCTGCCTCCTGCAGCGACTGGACGCGGGCGACCTCCAACTGCTCGATGGTGCGGCGGCGTTCGAGGCGGGCGGCTTCCAGCGCCTGCTCGCGCGAGACGTCGGTGGTCTCGACCTCCTTGCGGGCGACGATCTCGGCCTGGCGCACCTGGCGATCAGCATCAATCCGCTCAGACTTCTTGGCAGAGAGAGCGATAACGCGGTCCTCGTCCGCGATCTCGATCGCCTTCTTTTGCTCGATATTGAGCACCTCGCGCTTCTTGGACGAGTTGATCCGCTCGGCCTCGAGCGCGAGATCGACGGTAATGCGCTGGCGCTCGATGACGTCGCGCCGCTTCAGCTCGGCGGCCTCTAGTACGCCGGTGCGCTCAATTTCCAGCGAACGCGTGTCGCGCTCGGCCTGGATGCGTTCGGCCGCGACGGCCTTCTCCTGGGCGATGCGGGCCGCCTCGATCGCCTCGCGCGAGGCAATGTCGGCTTCCTCGACGGCGCGGTTGCGGGCGATCTCCAGCGAGCGGACGCGCTCTTCCTGGGCAATGCGCGAGGCCTCGGTTGTCTCGCGTGCGGCGATGCCGGCGACTTCGAGGGTCTGGTTGCGCTCGATTTCGAGCTGCCGCGTATTCTGCTCGGCGGCGATGCGCTCGGCGGCGAGCGTCCGCTCGCGCGCGATGCGGGCGGCTTCGACGGCGCGCTGCGCTTCGATCTCGGCCTCCTGGATGGTGCGAACCTGGTGGATCTCCAGCGCGCGGGTGCGCTCGTCCGAAGAGATGCGCTCGACATTGACAATCAGCGTCTGGGCGATGCGCGCCTTCTCGGTCGCTTCCCGGGCGGCGATCTCGGCCTCGTCGACGGCGCGGGTGCGCTCGATCTCGCGGCGCCGCGTCTCCTCCTCGTTGGCGATACGGGCATCGGTGACGACACGATCCTGCTGGATGCGGGCCTTCTCGATCGCCTCGCGGGCCGCAATCTCGGCTTCCTCGACGGTGCGCATCCGCTCGATCTCGCGTTGGCGGACCTCGCGTTCGGAGGCAATCCGCGTGGTGTCGATCGAGCGCTGGTTGGCGATCCGGGTTTTCTCGATCTCCTCGCGCGCCAGCAGCTCCTTTTCCTCGATGGTGCGGGTGCGTTCGATCTCCTTCTGACGGGTCTCGCGCTCGGAGGCGATACGGGCCTCGGCAATCGCCTGCTCGTTGGCGATCCGGGAGCGTTCGATGGCTTCGCGCGCGGAGATCTGGGCCTGCTCGGCCTCGGTCTCACGCAGCGCGCGTTCGCGGGCGACTTCGGTGCGCTGAAGCGCGCGACGCATCTCGATGTCGCGTTCCTGCTCCAGCCGCGCGGTCTCGCTCTCGCGCTCGATGTCGAGCGCCTGTCGCTCGGCTTCCAGATTACGGGTGCGGATCTTGATCATCGAGTCCTGCTCGATGTCGTTGCGCGCCTTGCGTTTGGCCTCGATGTCCTCCATCAGCCGCGTCAGGCCTTCGGCATCGAATCGGTTCGACGGGTTGAAGAACTCGAGGTCGGTCTGGTCGAGATCGGTGATTGCGACGGACTCCAGCTCAAGGCCGTTCTGGGCGAGCGCTTCGGCCGCGTTTGTCTTGACGCGCACGACATAGTCGCCGCGCCGTTCGTGCATCTCCTCGAGGGTCATTTCAGATGCGACCGAGCGGATCGCGGAAATGAACTTGCCTGCCAGGAGCGCATGGAGCTGCTCCGGTTCCATAGTGCGGCGGCCCAGAGTCGCTGCCGCGATCGACACAGCTTCGCGGGTGGCCTGAACCCGGACATAGAAGTCGGCTTCGATATCGACGCGCATGCGGTCACGGGTGATCACCGCGTCCTGCCGCGAACGCACGATGCCCATCGGCAGCACGTTCATGTTGACCGGGGTGTAGTCATGGATGAAGGGCAGCACGAAGGCGCCGCCATTGATCACCACGCGCTCGCCGAGGAAGCCGGTCCGGACGAACGACACCTCCTTGGAGGAGCGGTGATAGAGCCAGTTGACGATGTAGACGCCGACCACGATCACGATGATCGCGACGATCAGCCAGAGGATGAGCTCGCCGACCAGGATCCCTGACATGTTTCCCTCCCTCAATTTGACAGGCGTTAGCGCGCGCCGATCGCCTTGAATTTGCGTACCTGTTCCGTCAAAGCCCGCTCCACCGGCAGCCGCTCCATCGATGAGGCGCCGTAGAAGCCGTGGCAGTAGCGGGTGTTCTTCATGATGAAATCCGCATCCGCAGGATCGGCGATCGGGCCGCCATGGGCGAGCACGAGGATGTCGGGATTGACGCTGAGCGCAGCCGAAGCCCAGGTGTCGATGCGCGCCGGGCAGTCCTTCAATTTTGGTGCGGTCTGCGCGCCGATCGTGCCGCCGGTGGTGAGCCCGAGATGGCAGACGATGATGTCGGCGCCGGCGATCGCCATCGCGGCGGCCTCCTTCTCGCTGAAGACGTAGGGCGTCGTCAGCAGGTCTTTCTCGCGCGCCTTAGCGATCATGTCGATCTCCAGCGCGTAGGACATGCCTGTTTCTTCAAGGTTGGCGCGGAACACGCCGTCGATCAGGCCGACAGTCGGAAAGTTCTGCACGCCGGCGAAGCCGAGTGCCTTGAGCTGATCAAGGAACACATCCATGTCGCGAAACGGATCGGTGCCGTTGACGCCGGCCAGCACTGGCGTCTTGCTGACCACGGGCAAGACTTCGCCGGCCATCTCGAGCACGATGGCGTTGGCGTCGCCATAGGGCATCAGCCCCGCGAGCGAGCCGCGGCCGGCCATGCGGTAGCGGCCGGAATTGTAGATCACGATGAGATCGACGCCGCCGGCTTCCTCGCACTTGGCCGACAGGCCGGTGCCGGCGCCGCCGCCGACGATCGGCTCGCCGTGCTTCGCCATCTCGCGAAACCGCTTCAGAAGTGTTGCGCGTTCAAACCGGGCCATCGGTCACCTCGCTACTCTCCGGCGCGCCCCGCCGCGGCCGAACAGTGTTCGGAATGCAGCTGTGATGGTCGAGGCGAACTCGGGATCGTTGATGTTTTGCTTGACGCGGATCAGCTGCCGGTTTCCGGTCGCTCGCACCGTGTGCTCCAGCGTGCGGAACAGGACGACATCGGCCTCGGGATCCCAGAACGGCTGGCCGCGAGCATCGAGCGCGGAAACGCCGCCCTCGGGCAGGAAGAAGCGCACCGGCCCGTCCATCTGGTTGAGCCGCTCGCCGATCCAGCGGCCCATGCGCTCGTTCTCCTCCACTGTCGTCCGCATCAAGGTCACCTGCGGATTGTGGACGTGCAACTTTCGGGTGCGATAGCGCTCGGGAATGGTGTCGGGCGCGCCGAAATTGACCATGTCGAGCGCGCCGACCGAGCCGATATAGGGCAGGCGGGTGCGGATGATCGCGCCGAAGCGATCCTCGGTCGCCGGAAATACGCCGCCCATCAGGAGGTCGCAGATCTCGGTGGTGGTGAGATCGATGACGCCGGCGATCTGGCCGGAGTCGACCAGCTTTTCCATCGAGCGGCCGCCGACGCCGGTGGCATGGAAGACGAGACACTCGAAATCATCGCGCAGATCGGCCGCGATCCTCTGCACCGCGGGGGTGGTGACGCCGAACATGGTGATGCCGACCGATGGCAGCCCATCGCTCGCCGCTTGCCCTTTGGCCTCGCGCTGGTCGAGGCGGGCCTTGACCATGCCGGCGACCGCGTTGGCGCCGTTCGACAGCACCGCGCGTGAGATCGAGTTGAGGCCCTGCACGTCGGTGACCGAGTACATCATGGTGATATCGGCGGGACCGACATAGGGCGCGACGTCGCCCGAGGCGACCGAGGAGATGATGAGCTTTGGCACGCCGACGGGGAGGGTGCGCATTCCCGGCGCGACCAGCGATGCCGCGCCCGAGCCGCCGGCGGAGATGACGCCGGCGATATTGCCTTGGCGCTTGATCCAGTTGGCAAACGCATCCGCCATCGCGGTGACCGCGGCGCCGCGATCGGGGCCGAACACCGCCGAGCCACCACGGCCGTGGTTCAGCGCGATTTCCTGCGCGGAGACGTCGCAGGTCGCGTGCTTGCCGCTGGTGGAGACATCGACCAGCCGCGTGCGCAGGCGGCTCGCGGCGATGATGTCGCGGATGAAGCGCAGCTCAGTCCCCTTGGTATCGAGCGTGCCGACGACCAGAACCACCGGTGGCCCCGAGGTTTGTGCAGTGGTCGGCTCGCGCTTGCGCCGCGCGGTCTCGTCGAGGTGCGCGACCTGCGTCGAGAGCGTGCGTGCGGCGGCCTCGATGCGTCCGATCGGGACCGGCTGCGACCAGCGTGTCGGCGGACTGGGGTTGGAGATGTAGACGCGGATCGGGCCGCCCGCGCGCGCGGGCTGTGGAGCCGGTTTCGCCTCGCCGCCCGCTGCGGGCGCATCGATGTCGGGTGTGAGCTCGGCATGAAGTCCGACGCCGAGCAGGCGCTGCTGGAGCTCGCGGTCGGCCGATAGCCGCACCGAGTCGATGATGCGGTTGATGCGGCCGTTGACCATGATCGCGACGTTGCGCGAGATCGCGGTGGCGACGCCGATGTTCTGCTCGATCACGAGCACGGACATGTCGCCGTCCTCGCCGAGCTGCAGGAGCATTTCCTCGACCTGGGCGACGATCACGGGCGCAAGCCCCTCGGTCGGCTCGTCCATGATCAGGAGCTGCGGGTTGGTCAGCAGCGCGCGTGAGATCGCCAGCATCTGCTGCTCGCCACCGGAAAGCTGGCCGCCGCCATGGTCCTTGCGTTCTGCGAGCCGCGGAAAGGTGTCGTAGATGCGCTCTACGGTCCACACGCCGGATCGTATCCCGCCGGCAAGCCGAAGATGCTCGTCGACGCTGAGCGAGCGCCAGAGCCGGCGGCCCTGCGGCACATAGCCGACGCCGAGCCGCGCGATATGGGCCGGCGGCCGCCGCGTGATGTCCTCACCTCGGACGCGGATTGAACCGCCGCTTACCGGCACCAGGCCCATGATCGCCTTGCACAGCGTGGTCTTGCCCATGCCGTTGCGACCGACAACCGAGAACACGCCGGCATCGAGCGAGAGGTCGACGCCCTGCAACGCGTGCGAATGGCCGTAGTTGACGTCAAGCCCTCGGACTTCGAGTGCTGCGGGCGAGCGGCGGGCCTCATTCATGGCCGCCTCCGAGATAAAGCTCCTGCACCTCGGGGTCGGACTGGATCTCCTCCGGCAGGCCTTCTTTGAAGATGCGGCCGTTGTGCATCATCGTCACGCTCTCGACGACGCGCAGCGCCACGTCCATGTCGTGTTCGATGATGATGTAGCCGATATGCGCCGGCAGCGAGGTCAGGATCTCGACCAGCTCGGCTCGCTCGGTCGGCGACAGGCCGGCGGCGGGCTCGTCGAACAGCACGAATCGAGGCGCGCCCGCTAGCGCCAGCGCGATTTCGAGCTGGCGCTGCTGGCCATGGGCGAGCTCGGCGACGCGCTGGTCCTTGACTGCAGTGAGGTGCACGGCTTGCACGAGAGCGTCGGCGGCGTGCATCAGCGCATCGTTCTGGCCGGGACGCAGGAACGAGAAGCGCCCGCGCGAGACGCCACAGCAGGCGAGATAGACATTGTCCTGCACGGTCAGGCCAGGGAACAGCGCGGAGATCTGATAGGTCCGCCTGAGCCCGCGGCGGATGCGCTCGTAGGGCGGGAAGTGCGTAACGTCCTCGCCGAAGAAGCGGATCGTGCCGGAGGATGGCGGGAAGTCGCCTGTGATGCAGTTGAACAGCGTGGTCTTGCCGGCGCCGTTGGAGCCGAGCACGGCGCGCCGCTCGCCGGGGCGCACGGTGATGGTGACGTCGGTGAGCGCCGCGAGCGCGCCGAACAGCCGGGTGACGCCGCGCAGCTCCAGCGCGGCACCGGCGCCGACGGCGGAAAGCCGATGTGCGACACTATCCATGGTGCCCTCCGCCCGGGCGGTCCGCCTGCCGGCCTTGGCTCTGGCGCCAGCGTTGCCACAGGCCGATCACGCCATCCGACGACCAGAACACGATGGCGAGGAAGCCGAGCCCGATCAGTAGCCGAAAGCGGTTGCCGTCGAGCCCGATCCTGACCAGGAAGTCGAGCGCGAACGTGCGCAGGAGGACGAAGACGAGCGCGCCGATATACGGACCGATCGGCCGGGTAATGCCGCCGACGACGGCGATGATGAGCACGTCGATGCAGGCGCCGACGCTGACCGAGCCCGGCGAAATCTGGCGATAGTTCCAGACCTGGAGCACACCGGCGAGGCCCGCGATGAAGGACGCCACCGCATAGGCCGCGATGCGGTGCGCGTTGACGTTGAAGCCGAGCGCGGCCATGCGGCGCGGATTGTCGCGCACGCCCTGCAACGCCAGGCCAAACGGCGCGCGCGAAATGTAGTCGACCGCGAAGTAGCAGAGGGCTGCGACCGCGAGCACAACATAGTAGAAGGGAATGTCCCAGCGCCAGTCGACGCCCCAGAAGTGCGGCGTCGAGACGGTGTTGATGCCGGTATGGCCGTTGAAGATCGCCCAGTTCTGGTTGGTGAAGTAGTAGAAGGCCGCGCCGATCGCGAGCGTGATCATGATGGTGTAGATGCCCTCGGTCCTCACCGCGAGCGCGCCGCCGAGCGTGCCGAAGATCGTTGCGAGCATCAGCGCCATCGGCACCGCCAGCCACCACGGCCAGCCCAGGCTGATATTGGTGTTGGCGCTGACGCCGAACACCGCGACCATGTAGGCGGCAAAGCCCGCGATGGTGAGCTGCATCAGGCTGACCATGCCGCCATAACCGGCGAGAAACATCAGGCTGAGCGCGATGGTGCCGAGGATCAGCGTGGTCGCAAAAATCTCGATCAGGAAGAAGCCGTTGGCGATCAGCGGCATGATCAGGAGGATGGCCCCCACGATCCAGGCTGCGGGATTGTTGATGTCGGGCCAGCCGCGCGCGGCCTGCCGTTGAGCGGTAG
Organism: Bradyrhizobium sp. WSM3983; assembly: GCF_000473045.1. Lineage (GTDB taxonomy): Bacteria > Pseudomonadota > Alphaproteobacteria > Rhizobiales > Xanthobacteraceae > Bradyrhizobium. The sequence goes on from NZ_AXAY01000007.1 coordinate 242,907, forward strand.
AGGCGGCGCTGCGGACCTGAATGCGCGCATCGTGGGTGACGGACATGTCAGCGTCTCGCCAGCAAGCCCTGCGGCCGAAGGGCCAACACCAGGACCATGATCAGGAAGGTCACGACGATGGCATAGGTCGGGATGTAGACCGAGCCGAGTTGCTCGGCGAGGCCGATGATCAGCGCGCCGAGCGCGGCACCGGGTATCGAGCCCATGCCGCCGACGATCACGACCACGAGGGATGCGAGCAGGAAGCGGATGTCCTCACCGGGGGAGAGTGACTGGAAGGTGCCGCCTACGACGCCGGCGATGCCGGCGAGGCCGGCACCGAGCGCGAAGACGAGTACGAAGACGATCTGGATGCGTACGCCGGTCGCAGCGAGAATGTCACGATCGTCAACGCCGGCACGGATGATCATGCCGATCCGGGTGCGGTTGAGCGCGAGCCACATCGCGATGCCGATGATCACTGAAGCCAGGAAGATCACGAGCCGCACCAGCGGATAGCGCAAATAGACCGGTTCGCCCGAGGATTTCACCGCGGTGATCAGCGGCAGCTCGATCGGTCCAATCAGCCAGTTCGGGGTCTGGATCTGATAGAAGTCGCCGCCGCAGGCCCACAGCATGAGATCGGCGAACACGATCGAGAGCCCGATCGTGACCATGGTCTGGCGCAGATCCTGACCCTCCATGCGGCGGAACACAAGGACCTGAAGCAGGACGCCGACCAGCGCCGTCAGAATGAAGGCGACGATGAACGAAAGGATCCAGGAGCCGGTCGAGGCGCTGATGGCGTAACCGACATAGCCGCCGAACAGATAGAGCGAGCCGTGCGCGAGGTTGACGTTGCGCATCAGGCCGAAGATCAGCGTGAAGCCGCTGGCGACGAGGAAATAGAGACCGCCGAGCGTGATGCCGTTGAAGAGCGCGTTGAGGAACACCCGCTTGCGACCGACCGCCTCTTCAAGCCCCGGTGGCCATACCGCGAAGATCAACCACAGCGCCACTGCGACAGCGATGATAATGATCAGCGCCCATGCAGGATGGCGTTCGACAAAGCGGGTCATGATTGCCGCTCCGTCTTTGCGTCAATCCAACCCTCTTCCCGCAAGCGGGGAGAGGGGGCATGCAAGCCGTTGCCGGCTGCTAGCCCTGCCATGGACGTGCGTCCTCCCTGGACTTGCGATCCTCTAACGGGATCGCATTCCGCACATCCTAATGGGACTGCGGGGCAGGCGTTTGATCGTGAGTATCTTTTCGCGCGCTCGTCAGCCGCGCAAAACCTTGGCCGCGCGGCGATAATCGGTCGGCGCCATCCCGACATTGGCGGCGAAGAAACGGGTGAAACCGCTCTGCGAGGAGAAGCCGAGATCGAAGCCGATATCGGCGATCGGCGCTTCGCTCGCGACCAGCGCCTCCAGCGCTTGCTCCATCATCAGCGTGTTGAGATAGAGGTGAGGGGTAACGCCGGTCTGGGTGCGGAACAGCCGGTAGAAATGTGGCCGCGACAGCCCGGATTCACGCGCGATGGTGTCGAGTTCGATCTCCGCGCCGGGGCTCTCCGACATCATCTTGATGCACTTGCGCACGCGAAAATCGGTGACGGAGCCGTTCGCGCGCGGATCGGGCGCTGTCTCCGCTTGCTGCCAGCTTTCGTCGTAGCAGACGTCGATCAGACTTCTCAACTCGCCATCGAGGCTATTCAGCGAGGGTGCGCCGCACACAAGGGCGGCCGCGTGCCTGATGTGCTTGTCCAGCGCAACCGACCGAATGAACTGGGTGCGGCCGAAGCGCAGGCGGTCGGCGCCGGGCGCATCGGGCGCGAACCACTCCGCATTGACATAAAGCACAAAGAAGACCGCGCCGCCGTCGAGATCGGACGGGAGGAAGTTATGCGGTTCCCATGGATTGACCGCGACGACGGACCCCTCGGTGAGTTCGTAACGTCCATCGTTGACATCGATGCATGCGGGACGTCCCCCGACATGGAAGATCAAATGACCTTCGCGATGCGCGTGAATGTTGAAGGGGCGGTTCAACTGATAGACCGTCGCCCGGCCGAAGCGGCCGTGGAAGACGGCGAGCGCCCGGCTCATGCCTTCCCTCCCAGAAGCTCTTGTCTTTTTTGATAGCGTTCAACAACCGGGGAGAGAATGCAAGGGCGCACGTGTCGCGCTCTTTGCAAATCTCTCCCCGATCATTCATGGCGTCGCAAACGCGACTACGTCAGTACTTCTTACATTCCGGTACTGTACGGCTTGGCAAACCGATCTTGGCGAACACTGCGGGGTCGTAGCCCAGCGTCTGATTCACGTTCGGGATCACCTTCACGACTTTCGAGAACAGCGCGCCCTTGCCGTCATCGACGACCTCGGTGACGAAGTTGGTGCCGATCGCCTGGCGGTTGGCGTCAAGTTTGATCTTGCCGTTGGGCGCGTCGAGCTCGATCTTGGCGAGGGCTTCCTTGTACTTGGCCTGATTGTTGGAGAGATCGCCATTGACCTGACGCAGCGCCAGGATCAACGCCATGGTCGAGCCGTAATAGTTGGTGGCGAGCAGCGACGGGCTCGGGAAGCGCTTGTTCGGCGGGAAGGCGTCCTGATAGTCCTTCACGAACTTCTGCCAACCCGGATCCTCCCAGGTGTCGGCCTGGCCACTCGCGGCCAGCGTGCCGACCAGTGCATTCTTGGCGTTGCCCTTGGACGACAGGATGGTCTGGTCGATCATGATCGATCCGCCCATCAGATGCGCCTTGCCGCCGGCCTGCTGGTACTGGTTTAGGAAGTTGACGGCGTCGGCGCCGCCGAGGCCCAGATAGATCGCATCGACATCGTCGGGCAGGGCGGCGATGACCGAGGCAAAGTCCTTGGTGCCGAGTGGCACCCATTGCCTGTTGGTGACTTGTCCGCCGGCACCGCAGAATTCGAGCACGAGGCCGAATACCTGGGTGTAGATGAAGGAGTAGTCCTCGCCGACGGTCGCGATCTTGCGATACTTCTTCTCCTCATAGGCGTATTTGCCGAGGCCGACCTGCCACTGCGCGCCGTCCATATTGTAGCGGAAGAAGTTCGGGGCTGGATCGACATAGGTCGTTTCCTGGGCGCCGGAGGCCGCATTGACGAACGTCAACTCGGGATGGGTCTTTGCAAAGTTCTTGACCGCAATGCCCTCGTCACCTGATAGCGGCGACAGCAGGATTTGCACCTTGTCCTGCTCGATCAGCTTTCGCACGGCGCGGACCGCGGAGTCGGGCGTCGCGTCGGTCGAGGCGATGACGAATTCGAGCTCTTTGTCGCCGACCTTCTTGCCGAGCACGTTGAGCGCGGTCTGGAAGCCGCGGATGCCGTCCTCGCCGAGCACGGTATAGGTCCCTTCGAGCGTCGCGGTGACGCCGACCTTGATCTTCTCTTGCGCGAAGGCGGTGCCCGACAACAACAGGCTGCTCAACGCGATCAGTCCTAGACTGCCTTTCAACATTGCTCTCCTCCCTGGGGCGTTCTTGTCGTTGTTTTTCACCGCATCCTCGCGCGTCCGCCGTGCGGTGCGACGTTCTTACAAGGCCAACGGTTCTTGAGGTGGAGGCTAACCGAACTCCGACGCGTCGCACGCGTCGGAGCCATGCGCGGCTTAACGGGCAGTCTCATTTTGAATGGTGCGTCGCAAATCGTTGCGCGGCGGCTGCCGTGGGTCATCCGAACGGGCTCCAACACGCGATCCGCCATTGACACGCCGCCCGAGGTGATAGAATTATAACAAGATAAGTTGCAAAACTAACAAGATGTCACCATCGTACCAGCGTCTCGCAGGGCCGACGGGAGGAAAGTTTGGAATTGTCCGGTTCGGGTACAGCAGAGCCTCGGCCGTCGACCTCGCTTGTGATGGTCAGTGGCATCAACAAGCGCTTTGGCGGCGTGCGGGCGCTACGCGATGTCAACCTCGAGGTCCGCGCCGGCGAGGTGCACGCGCTGCTGGGCGAGAACGGCGCGGGAAAATCCACGCTGATCAAGATCCTCAGTGGTGTTCATGCCCACGACAGCGGCACGATCGAGATCGCCGGCAAGCCGGTGGAATTCGACAGCCCGGCGAAGTCGCGCGAGGCGGGGATCGCCGTCGTCTATCAGGACCTCAGCCTCGTTGAATCCCTGAGCGTCGCGGACAATCTGTTGCTCGGCCGTGAGCCGCGTGCGCGCTTCGGTTTCGTCCGGCAGCGCGCGCTGATGGCCAGGGCCGAGGCGTTCCTGAACGAGCTCGGCATTCCCCTGGATACGAGAGCGACCGTCGGCTCGCTGCCGTTTGCCTATCGGCAGATGACAGAGATCGCCAAGGCCCTGATGGGCGAGGTCCGGCTTCTGATTCTCGATGAACCGACCTCCTCGCTGACATCGGATGAGGTGGGGATCCTGTTCGATGCGATCGGGAAGGCGACGCGGCGCGGAGTTGGCGTGATCTATGTGACCCACCGGCTCAATGAGGTCTTCGAGATCTCGCAGCGCGTGACGGTGCTGCGTGATGGCGCCAACGCCGGCACGTTTGTCACTGCCGAGACCGACATGAAGCGGCTGGTGAACGCGATCGTCGGAACTGATCGATCGGCATCCACGGGCCGGCGCACCGAACCTGCCGCGAAACGCGAATTGGATCTGTCGCTGGTTCTGTCGCTGTCGGGCGCGTCCAACGACCGGCTTCGCGCTGTCGATCTTTCCTTGCTGAAGGGCGAGATTCACGGCCTCGCCGGGTTGATCGGCAGCGGACGCACGGAGATTTTGGAGACAGTGTTCGGCCTCCGGCCGCTCGAGAGCGGCACAATCGAGATCGAGGGCCGGCGATGGCTGCCGAGAGGGCCTGCCGATGCGATCGAGCAGGGCATCGCGTTGGTGCCGGAAGACCGACATGTGCAAGGCCTGGTCCTGGACCACTCGATCGAACGAAACGTCACCTTGCCGCGGATTCCCCATTTCTCGCGCTGGGGCTGGATGCAGCAACGCGCCGCCGCCAGGCGTGCGGAAACCGCGGTCGCCAGGCTTGCGGTGAAAGCGCCGGGCGCGTTCAGCCTGGTCAGGACACTCTCCGGCGGCAACCAGCAAAAGGTCGTGTTCGGAAAATGGAATGATCCGAGGCCGCGCGTGCTGCTCCTGGATGAACCGACGGTTGGCGTCGACGTGGGCGCACGCGAGGAAATCTATGCCGTGATCCGGAATGCCGTCCGCGACGGCAGCGGGGTCCTGGTCGTCTCGTCCGATCTCGTCGAATTGATCGAGCTCTGCGACCGCATCTCCGTGATCGTCAACGGGCGTGTGGCTCGTACGCTTTCGCGCGGCGAGATCGATGATGCCGAAGAGCTGCATCATCTCCTCCAGATGTACCAGGCCACCGGGCCAGGCCCACTGCAAGAGCTTCCCGCATGACCGAACTGACTGCTCCCAACGTGGTCGCCTCGTCGACCCGATCCGATCGCCGCCGCAAGATTCTCCAGAATCTGCTGCGGGGCGAGCGACCGTACATGCTGTACATCGCCTTCGTGATCCTGCTGGTCGTGTTCAGCCTGTCCTCGCCCTGGTTCCTCTCGGTGGACAATTTCCTGAACATCGGGCGCCAAACCACGCTGGTGTCGATCATCGCCGTCGGCATGACGTTCATTATCATCGCGCGTCAGATCGATCTGTCGGTTGCCTCGACATTGGCGCTGTCAGGCATGGCGGCCGCTCTCGCGATGAGCCAGATCAACAACAGCTGGATCGTGGGCGCCGTGGCCGGGCTCGGCACAGGCGCGCTGGTCGGGCTGCTCAATGGCATCCTGACCACGCAGCTATCGATCCCGTCCTTCCTGGTGACGCTGGGCTCGCTGAGCATGGCGCGGGGACTGGCGATGATGGTGACCAACACCAAGCCGGTGATCATCACCAACGAGACCTATTTCGCGATCTTTGGGGAAGGCACGTTCCTCGGCATACCGGTTCCGATTGCCTGGACGTTGGCGGCAATGATCGTCGGCATCCTGCTTCTGCACTACAACGTGTTCGGCCGGCGCATCTATGCGGTTGGCGGCAATCCGACCGCGGCCCTCTATTCCGGGATCAACACCAAGCGGGTCACGACCGCAGCCTTCGTCCTGACCGGCACCCTGGCTGGCCTCGCGGCGCTGGTGCTGTCCGCGCGCTCACACGCAGCGCGACCCGACGTCGTGCAGGGAATGGAGCTCGACGTCATCGCTGCGGTGATCCTGGGTGGCTGCAGCCTGTTCGGCGGGCGCGGCTATATCCTGGGAACGCTGTTCGGCAGTCTGATCATCGGCACGCTCAACAACGGCCTTGTTCTGCTCGGTGTGAGCTCGCCGATGCAGCTCGTGATCAAGGGCGCGATCATCGTTGCCGCGGTTGCTTTCACGAAACGCTAGTCGAGGTCAGGCGCGGCGCATGAGCCACAAGTCCATCGCGCCGCGTGGGTAGGGGCAAGGTCGCTGGCCCTCCGGTGAATCGGCGACCAAAAAATGGAGGAAACGATGAAACCAATCTTGCGACAAACCTTGCCTTTGACGGTGTTGATGGCTGCTGCCGCGGCCGTCTCGATTGTCCCCTCGGCCCGCGCCGAAGTGCCCGCGACCTGCGTCAAGGGCGTCGATCTCGCAACGCTCGGGCCGAAATCGATCGTCGGCCAGGGACCCCACGGCGAGAAGGCGGCTTCCCCCGAGGTGCTCGCCCTGTCGGAGGCCGACGCCGCGAAAATCAAGGAGAAGCATTTCAAGGTTGGCATCTCGATGCAGACGGTCAATCTCGACTGGTCGCAGCTCCAGATCCAGGGCATCACCGATACGCTGAAGAAGTACGGCGTGACGGTGACGGGCGTGGCATCCGCCGAATATCAGGTGGACAAGCAGATCGCCGATATCGAGAACACCATCCAGCAGCATCCGGACGGCATCATTTCGATTCCGGTCGATTTCACCGCGACTGCACCGACCTACAAGAAGATCGCCAAGGCGGGCATCAAGCTCGTCCTGATGGACAGCATTCCGACCGGTCTGAAGCATCCCGAGGAATATGCGTCGATGGTCTCGGCCGATAGCCAGGGCAATGGCCAGATTGCGGCACAGATCCTGGCATCCTGCATGGCACAGGGCGCCACTATCGGTCTCGTCAATTTCGGCGTCGACTATTTCAGCACCAACGAACGCACCAAGGGCGTGCGGGAGTGGATGAAAGCAAACCGGCCCGACATCAAGATGAAGCAGGTCGATTTCACCGATCCGCCGAAGGTCTCGCAGATCGCGGGCGACTTCCTGACCGGCAATCCCGACGTCAAGGGACTGTACGCGGTGTGGGATCAACCGGCGCTCGACACGCTGAGCTCGATGCGGGCCCAGGGCATCGATATTCCCATGACGACGGTCGACCTCGGCCTGCAATCGGCGATCGAAATTGCCAAGGGCGGTCCGCTGAAGGCGACGGGCTCGCAGCGTCCCTACGACCAGGGCGCCGCGGAGGCGATGGCGATGATGAATGCGCTGCTGGGCAAGGAAACGCCGGGCTGGATCGGCGTGCAGTCGCTGCCGGTGACGCAGTCGAATGTGCTGGAATCCTACAAGACCGTGTTCAAGAAAGACCCGCCGGCCGAGCTGGCGGATGCCTGCAACAAGGCGAAGCCCGCCTGCAACTGAGCCTGTAGTACCGATGCGCGATTCCTCGGCACCGCGCATCGTTGTTATTTGAGCATGATCTTTCCGGAAAACCGCTTCACACTGTTCCGGATCATGCTTCGGCGGACCTGATCCGGGCGAACCAGCCCCCGTCCGGATCAGGCTGCGCTGGTGACGTATTCGACGGGAAGGCTACGGAAGTGCTTGCGCGTGTCTGCCGATACGGAGCCACCGACGATGATCCGCGAGAACGAGCCGACGTCGGAGAAGAACGCCGGCTTGAGGCTGCCGAGCTTGCTGGCGTCGACCACGAGGATGCTCTCCATCGCAGTCGCGATCACAGCCTGCTTGATGGCGACCTCGTGAAAATTCGAGCAGCTCGCGCCGCGGGTCCAGTGCAGACCACCGGCCGAGACGAAAGCCTTGTTGATCCCGAGCCGCCGCAGATAGGACAGCCCGTCATCCGACGAGAACGACTGCGACGACGGATGGTAGAGCCCGCCCATCAGCATCACCTGTGTCGCCGGGCGGTGGGTGACGATCGAGGCGACGTTCAGCGAATAGCAGATCACCGAGAGAGGCATGTCCTCAGGCAGGCAATCCGCCAGCGACTGCATCGTGGTGCCGCAGTCGATGAAGATGGTGTCGCCTTCCTTGATCGAGGCGGCTGCGGACCGGCAGGCGAGGCGCTTGTCCTGCGTATGCTGGTCGATTTCCTGTTCGAATGTGTACTTGATCCCGGTTGGCGACGCCGCGTTGACGACGTAGCCGCCGAGCAGGGCGAGCGCCGCCTCGGGCCCGGCAAGGTCGCGCCGGACCGTCATCTCCGACACCTTCAGCAGCTCTGCGGCGTCCTTCAGATGCAGTGCGCCGCTCGTCTCGACGGCGCGGCGCAGCCTTTGCAGCCGCTGGACGCGGGTCTCGCTGGGGCGTGCGGTCGGTGTTTCAGCCATTTTTGTCACCGAGCTTGCTTATCCGGTTGACAATGATCTTACAATGATGTGAGTTTAGCAACGCCAATTTGTTACAATAATAACATCTGGCACGAAGGGCGTTTCACTGTCCGCGACAGCAGGCAGCAGAAGCTCCAGCGGGCAAGGGATGGGAGGATCGCATGTTGCAATCGGCACAATCAGTCTATCTGCCGTTTCAGCCGATTCGCTAGCATCGCGCGGCGTAGCAATGGCGCAGGGCGTCTTGATATCAAATCCATCCGTGGTGCCGGCGCAGCCACATGCGCGGGATCACAATCATCCGCATCCGATCGCGCGCAACAGCGGCCGTGCGCTCGAGATGGACTGGGTCGATGAGATCAGGATCAATCTGTCCGCCGCCGAGCGCCGCGTTGCGAGTCTGCCGGGCCGACGCACCGTCAAGAAGGATGCGCAGGCGGCATGGTTGCTCAAGGCGATCACCTGCATCGACCTGACGACACTCAACGGCGACGATACAGCCGAACGGGTGAAGCGCCTCTGCGCCAAGGCGAAGGCACCGTTGCGAAGCGACCTCCTCGAAGCGCTCGGCTTTGCCGGACGCGGGTTGCGCACGGGTGCGATCTGCGTCTATCACCGCTTCGTCGCAACCGCGGTCGAAGCGCTCGATGGGTATGACATTCCGGTCGCTGCGGTCTCGACCGGATTTCCTGCGGGTCTCGTGCCCCACGATCTGAAACTCAAGGAGATCGAGGCGTCCGTCAGGGATGGAGCGCAGGAGATCGACATCGTCATCACGCGCGAGCATGTGCTGACCGGAGACTGGCGCGCTCTTTACGCCGAGGTCCGGGATTTCCGCACGGCCTGCGGTGATGCGCATCTGAAGACGATCCTGGCAACCGGCGACCTCAAAACGCTGCGGAACGTCGCCAAGGCTTCGATGGTCTGCATGATGGCCGGCGCTGACTTCATCAAGACCTCCACCGGCAAGGAGGGCGTCAATGCCACGCTGCCGGTGACGCTGGCGATGCTCCGCATGATCAGGGTCTATGAGGAGCGTACCGGCTTCAAGATCGGCTTCAAGCCGGCCGGCGGAATCTCGACGGCGAAGGATGTGCTCAACTACCAGTTCCTGATGAAGGAGGAGTTGGGACGCGACTGGCTCGAGCCGGATCTGTTCCGCGTCGGCGCCTCGAGCCTGCTTGCCGACATCGAGCGTCAGCTTGAGCATCACGTCACCGGCCGATACTCGGCCTTCAACCGTCATCCCGTGGGCTGAGCATGAGTATCGCACATTACTACGAGACCATGGATTATGGTCCCGCCCCCGAGGCGGACGGCGAGGCGCGCGCCTGGCTGAAGCGGCACGACACGACGTTCGGGCATTTCATTGCCGGTAAATTCGTCGCGCCGGCTTCAGGCAAGCATCTGACGACGATCGAGCCGGCCACCGGCAAGACGCTGGCCAAGATCGCGCAAGGCATCGCTGCGGATGTCGAGGCTGCGGTCGGCGCCGCGCGATCGGCGCAGTCGTCATGGGCAAAGCTCGGTGGTCACGGTCGTGCCCGTCATCTCTATGCGCTGGCGCGTATGCTGCAACGCCATGCTCGTCTGTTCGCGGTGTTGGAAGCGATCGACAATGGCAAGCCGATCAGGGAAACCCGCGATCTCGACGTGCCGCTCGCTGCACGCCACTTCCTGTATCACGCCGGCTGGGCGCAATTGCAGGAGCGCGAATTCGCGGACCACGTTCCAGTCGGTGTGATCGGCCAGATCATCCCCTGGAACTTTCCGCTGCTGATGCTGGCCTGGAAGATCGCGCCCGCGCTGGCGACCGGCAATATGGTGGTGCTCAAGCCGGCGGAATTCACGTCGCTCACCGCGCTGCTGTTCGCTGAGCTCGCGGCGGAAGCCGGCCTGCCACCCGGGGTATTGAATGTGGTGACCGGTGATGGCGCCACCGGCGCGTTGCTCGCCGAAAATCCCGGTGTCGACAAGATCGCCTTCACGGGGTCGACCGAGGTTGGGCGGTTGATCCGTCAGTCGACCGCAGGGACCGGCAAGTCGCTGACGCTCGAGCTCGGCGGCAAATCGCCGTTCATCGTGTTCGACGATGCCGACATCGATGGCGCCGTGGAAGGCGTGGTCGATGCGATCTGGTTCAACCAGGGCCAGGTCTGTTGCGCCGGATCGCGGCTTCTGTTGCAGGAGGGCATTGCAGAGACATTCCGCAAGCGCCTGATCCGCCGCATGGAAACGCTGCGCGTGGGTCCGCCGCTCGACAAGGCGATCGACATGGGTGCGGTGGTCGCACCGGTGCAACTCGAGCGGATCAAGGCGCTGGTCGAAACGGGAGTGAAGGAGGGCGCCGAGAGGTATCAGGCACCCGGCGAAATCCCCGCAGAGGGGTGCTTCTATCCCCCGACCTTGCTCTGGAACGTTCATCCGTCATCGACCGTGGCGATCGAGGAGATCTTTGGACCGGTGCTGGTCGCGATGACATTCCGTACGCCGGATGAAGCGGTGATGCTCGCCAACAACACCCGCTATGGCCTTGCTGCCAGCGTGTGGAGCGAGACCATCGGGCTGGCGCTCGATATCGCGCCGAAGCTTCAGGCCGGCGTGGTCTGGGTCAATGCGACCAATTTGTTCGATGCCAGCGTCGGCTTCGGCGGCTACCGCGAGTCCGGCTTCGGCCGCGAGGGCGGCCGGGAAGGCCTCTACGAATATCTCAAGCCCAAGGCCTGGACCGGGCGGAGAGCGCGAGCGAAGGTACCGCCGCCCGCGGCAGCCTCTACCGACGGTGCCGGATTCGGCACGCCGTCGATCGACCGAACCGCCAAGCTGTTTGTTGGCGGCAAGCAGGTCCGTCCTGACGGAAATTATTCGCGCGCGGTGCTGTCGCCGAAAGGGCGGCATCTCGGCGAGGCCGGCGAGGGTAATCGCAAGGATATCCGCAATGCGGTGGCCGCCGCGCGCTCGGCGGAGGGGTGGGCGCGGGCGACGACGCATAATCGCGCCCAAATCCTCTACTACCTTGCCGAGAATCTGTCGGCGCGCGGGGACGAGTTCGCCAAGCGCATCGGTGACATGACCGGCGCTTCGCCCGCAAAGGCGCGCGCGGAGGTCGAGGCGAGTATCGAGCGGCTGTTCAGCTATGGGGCCTGGGCCGACAAATACGAAGGGACGATCCATGCGCCGCCGTTGCGCGGCGTGGCGCTTGCCATGCACGAGCCGATCGGCGTGGTCGGGGTGGCCTGTCCGGACGAGGCGCCGCTGCTGGGCTTCATCAGCCTGGTGGCACCGTTGATCGCGATGGGCAACCGTGTCGTCGCCGTGCCGAGCGAGCGGCATCCGCTTGCCGCGACCGATTTCTACCAGGTGCTCGAGACATCGGACGTGCCGGCCGGCGTCGTCAATATCGTCACCGGCGAGCGCGATGCCCTTGCAAGGGTCCTAGCCGAGCATGACGACGTCGACGCGCTCTGGGTGTTCGGCTCGCCGGAGGCCTCGACGGCCGCGGAGCGGCTGTCGGTCGGCAACCTCAAGCGCACGCTGGTCGACCACGGCCTGGCGCTGGATTGGTACGACCGGGCGGCGAGTGAAGGTCCGATTCTGCTCCGTCATGCGGTGCAGGTGAAGAACATCTGGATTCCCTACGGGGACTAAAGACGTCACCTTGCGGTGATACTGGTTGGCATCCGAACCATCAGAGTTCGGGCGATTTTGAAGACGAGGGAGGAACGCAACATGCTCAAGGGCATCAATCCATTGCTCAACGCCGACGTGCTCTATGCCTTGCGCGCAATGGGGCACGGAGACCGCCTCGTGGTGTGCGACACCAATTTCCCTGCCGACTCCATCGCGCGCCAGACCGCGTTCGGCGAGCTGCTTCGCATCGACAACGTCAGTACGGCAAAGGCGATCGAAGCCATCCTCTCGGTGCTGCCGCTCGATACGTTCGTCGATGACGCCGCGATCCGCATGGAGATCGTCGGCCAGCCCCAGGAGGTGCCGCCGGTGCAGCGCGAGGTGCAGGCCGCGATCGACCGCGCCGAGGGACGCTCCTGGCCGCTGGTCGGGGTCGAGCGCCACGCCTTCTATGAAAAGGCCAAGACGGCCTACTGCGTGATCGCCACCGGTGAGCGGCGCTTCTACGGCTGCTTCCTGTTCTCCAAGGGCGTCATCGCGCCGGACGGGGAGTGACGACCATGAGCAAGACTGGCGTCGCAGTGCTCGGCATCTTCGTCGTCGATCTGGCCTTCCGGGCCGGCAACATGCCTGCGACCGGTGAAACGATCGCTGGCTCGGGATTTGCCATGGGACCAGGCGGCAAGGGATCGAACCAGGCCGTGGCCGCTGCGCGCGCGGGCGCGGACGTGACATTCATCTCCCGGATTGGCAGCGACGCCTTCGGCGATCTTGCCATCAAGACGTGGGAAGCCGAGGGAATTCGGCCGCGCGTCGCCAGGACTGCGGAGGCGCCGACTGGCGCCGCCTTCATCTATGTCCACGAGACGCGGGGCGACAACGCCATCATCGTGGTGAGCGGCGCGGCCGGCGGTCTCAGCCCGGCCGATGTCGATGCGGCGACGGATGCGATCAGCAGCAGCCGCGTCTTCGTGACCCAACTCGAGCAACCGGTCGCGGCAGCGCAGCGCGGGCTCGAGATCGCGCGCGCCGCGGGCAGCATCACCTTGTTCAACCCGGCACCCGCGGTCGCGTTCGACGACAGCCTGTTTGCCTTGTGCGACTACGTCGTTCCCAACGAGACCGAGGCGGAAGTGCTGACGGGGATGGCGGTGAGCGATCTTGCCGGCGCCCGCCGTGCTGGAGATGCATTGTTGGCCAAGGGAGTGGGTACCGCGCTGATCACGCTCGGCGAACGCGGGGCGCTGTTTCACGGGCGGGATCGCTCGCTGCACGTGCCGCCGTTCGCCGCCGGCAAGGTGGTCGAAACCGCGGGCGCGGGCGATGCATTCGTCGGTGGCTTCGCAGCAGCGCTTGCGGGCGGCGCCGATCCACTGGAGGCGGCGCGTTTTGGCTCGGCGACGGCCGGGATTTCCGTGACGCGCGCCGGGACTGCGCCCGCCATGCCGCGGCGCGCGGAGATCGAAGCGCTGTTGAAGGAATGATCTGCTCATGATGCGGAACGATCCGATCAAGCATGTCTTCATCTGGCCGGCGGTGCTCGTCGTGCTGGCGATCTCGATCTTTCCGCTGATCTATTCGTTCACCACGAGCTTCCTCAGCTATCGCCTGATTCCGCCGATCCCGCCGCGCGTCGTGTGGCTCGGAAATTATGTCTCGCTCTTGCAGGAGCCGCGCTTCTGGAATGCGATCTTCACGACGACGCTGATCGCGTTCATCGCCGTCGGGGTGCAATACGCGATCGGATTTGGCGTTGCGCTCGCGCTGAATGCGCGCGTGCCCGGCGAGCGGCTGTTTCGCGTGGCCTTGCTGCTGCCCATGCTGCTGGCGCCGGTTGCCGTCGCGCTCGTGGCCCGCATGATCTTCAATCCGACCATGGGGCCGCTCAACCAGTTCCTGTCCATGTTCGGACTGGCGAACCTGCCGTTCCTCACCAACGGGCGTTGGGCGCTGGCCTGCATCATCGCGGTTGAGATCTGGCAGTGGACGCCATTCATCATCCTGATGATGTTGGCTGGTCTGCAGACGCTGCCCGAAGATGTCTACGAGGCGGCCGAGCTGGAGAACGCCAGCGCCTGGCAACAGTTCTGGGGCATCACGTTTCCGATGATGCTGCCGATCTCGGCCGCCGTCGTCTTCATCCGCCTGATCGAGAGCTACAAGATCATGGATACCGTGTTCGTGATGACGGGCGGCGGACCGGGCGTGGACACCGAGACCCTGACCTTGTTCGCCTATCAGGAGGGCTTCAAGAAGTTCAATCTCGGCTACACGTCGGCGCTCAGCTTCCTGTTCCTGATCGCAATCACGATCATCGGCGTGACCTATCTGGCGTTGCTGCGGCCGCATCTGGAGAAGCGCCGATGAGCGGGCAGGGCCTTACCGGACTGTCGAGCTGGAGTCGCCGCCTGGTCGCGATCGGCGTTCTCGCATGGTGCCTGATCTCGGTGTTTCCGCTCTACTGGGTGGTGGTGACGGCCTTCAAGACCCCGCCGGGCGTGGTCGGCGGCCCGACCTATATTCCGTTCGTCGATTTCACGCCGACCCTGCAGCCCTTCATCGATCTCTATCAGGGCATCCGTGGCGAGTTCTTCCGAACCTTCCTGAATTCGACCATCGTCGGAATGTCGGCGGCGGCGATCGCAACCGCGATCGGCGCCATGGCGGCCTATGCGCTGGTGCGGTTCGAATTCAGGGTGCGCTTTGGCGCGGGTCTGATCTTCTTCCTGCTCGCGCTCGGCGGCTATCTGCTGTTCAACAATTCGCTTGGATTCACCCGCGCGCAGGCGCTGCTGCTGGCGTTCCCGATCGCACTTGCCGCTGCGATCCTCGCCAACCGTCTGCCGCTGCCGGGGCCGATTCTCGGCAACGAAGATATCCTGTTCTGGTTCGTCAGCCAGCGCATGTTCCCGCCGATCGTCACGGCCTTCGCGCTGTATCTGCTCTATAGCGAGATCGGCCGGCTCGGCTTCCAGCTGATCGACAGCTATGTCGGCCTGACGCTCTGTTACGTCGCGTTCTCGCTGCCAATCGTGGTCTGGCTGATGCGCGACTTCTTCGAGGCCATTCCAATCGAGGTCGAAGAAGCCGCGATGGTCGACAACGTGCCGAGCTGGCGCATCTTCCTCAGCATCGTGGTGCCGATGTCGATGAACGGACTGCTGGCGACTTTCATGATCACGCTCGCTTTCGTCTGGAATGAGTTTCTGTTCGCGCTGTTCCTGACCAATTCCAGATGGCAGACGCTGCCTATTCTGGTGGCGGGACAGAACAGCCAGCGCGGCGACGAATGGTGGGCGATATCGGCCGCGGCGCTCGTCGCCATCATTCCTATGATGATCATGGCAGCCCTGCTCAGTCGCATGATGCGGTCGGGCCTGCTGCTCGGAGCGATCAAATAGCAAAAACTAAGGGAGGACTCGACGATGTTGCGACGGACGTTTCTGATGCTGACCACCTCGCTCGCGATGGCCTGCACCGTGAGCCAGGCGAATGCTGCCTGTAGCCCGGATTACTCCGGCGTCACCTTGACGGTGGCGTCGCAGACCGGACCGTATATCGCCTCCGCGCTCAAGCTCGGCGCGGACGAATGGACCAAGAAGACCTGCGGCAAAGTTAATGTCGTCGAGTTTCCGTGGTCGGAGCTCTACCCGAAGATTGTTACATCGCTTACGGGATCGGACGCGACGTTCGATCTGGTCAGCTTTGCGCCGGCCTGGCTGCCCGACTTCGTCTCCTATCTCAGCGAGATGCCGAAAGAGATGCAGTCCGGCAAGGATTGGGACGATGTCGAGCCGGCCTATCGCGAGCGCCTGATGGTGTGGGAAGGCAAGATCTATTCGCAATCGATGGACGGCGACGTTCACACCTACACCTATCGCACCGACCTGTTCAGCGATCCCAAGGAGAAGGATGCTTTCAAGGCCAGGTACGGCTACGACCTGGCACCGCCAAAGACCTGGAAGCAGTATCTCGACATCGCGGAGTTCTTCCAGCGCCCCGACAAGGGCCTCTGGGGCACAGCGGAAGCTTTCCGTCGCGGCGGCCAGCAGTTCTGGTTCTTCTTCAGCCACGCGGCTGCCTACACCAACAACCCGAACTATCCGGGTGCTATGTTCTTCGACCCCGAAACGATGGATGCCCAGATCAACAATCCAGGCTGGGTGAAGGGACTCGAAGAATACATCCGTGCTTCGAAGCTTGGCCCGCCCAATGCGCTGAATTTCTCATTCGGCGAGGTCAATGCCGCCGTCGCCGGTGGCCAGGTGGCCGAGTCGATCGGTTGGGGCGACACCGGCGTGATTGCCGCCGACCCCAAGCAGTCGAAGATTTCGGGCAAGGTCGGTTCGGCGATACTGCCGGGATCGGACGAGATCTGGAACGCCAAGACCAAGACGTGGGACAAGTTCGGAAGCGTGTTGCCAACACCGTTCATGGCATTTGGCGGATGGCAGATCGCAGTGCCGAAGGTCGGCAAGAACCAGCAGGCGGCATGGGACTTCGTCAAGACGCTGACCAGCCCCGAAGTGTCGGGGCAGGCGGCGATCACCGGCGGCAGCGGGGTCAATCCTTATCGCAAATCGCACACCGCCAATCTGCAACTGTGGAGCAAGAACTTCTCGCCAGAGGAAGCCAAGGAATATCTCGGCGCTCAGGCGGATTCGATCAATGCCAAGAATGTCGCGCTCGACATGCGTCTGCCCGGCTATTTCTCATACACCGAGGTCGTCGAGATCGAGCTTGGCAAGGCGCTGGCCGGCCAAACCACGCCGCAGGCCGCGCTGGACGCGGTGGCAAAGGAATGGAATCGCCTGACCGACGAGTTCGGCCGCGCGAAGCAACTGGCGGCCTATCGCGCAGCGATGGGTCTTCCGCCCAAGAACTAGCTTCCTGCGGAGACTGCCCCGGATGATGCGTAAGCATCATCCGGGCTTTGTTGGCCGTCGATATGAGGGACGGAAAAAGGAATCCATGGCGCACGTCGAGATCGAGAACGTCAGCAAGGCATATGGGCCCTACAAGATCATCGAGGGGCTCGATCTGAACGTCGCCGACGAGGAATTCGTCGTGCTTGTCGGCCCGTCCGGCTGCGGCAAGACCACGACGTTACGCATGATCGCAGGGCTGGAGGCGGTCACCAGCGGAAACATCCGCATCGGCAACCGCGACGTGACGCAGCTGCGTCCGGGCTTGCGCAATTGCGCGATGGTGTTCCAGAACTACGCGCTCTATCCGCATATGACGGTCGGGGAGAACATCGGCTACGGCATGAAGATGCGGGGCGAGTCACGCGCCAGCGTCGCGAAAGCTGTCCAGGACGTGGCACGGATTCTCGACCTCGAGCAATATCTGGACCGCCGGCCCAAGCAACTTTCCGGCGGACAGCGCCAGCGCGTGGCGATCGGCCGTGCCATCGTCCGTAGCCCAGACGTGTTTTTGTTCGACGAGCCATTGTCAAATCTCGACGCCAAGCTCCGCATCGAGATGCGGACCGAGATCAAGGCACTGCATCGCCGTCTCGCCAAGACGATCGTGTATGTCACGCACGACCAGGTCGAAGCCATGACAATGGCCGATCGCGTCGTGGTGATGAATCGCGGCCGGATCGAGCAGGCGGCCGATCCGATCACGATCTACGAGAAGCCCGGCAATCTCTTCGTCGCGGGCTTCATGGGCGCACCCAGCATGAATTTTATCCATGGCGAGATTGTCGCTCGCGACGGCGCACTGGTCTTCAGCGAGCCGTCGGGTACGGTGTTGAAATTGCCGAAGTCTCGCGAGGCGGCCTATGCGGGGAGCGTCGGCAAGCCGGTTGTGCTCGGCGTGCGGCCCGACCATGTGCTCCGGCAAGATGCGCCGATGGGCTCTTCTGTCCGCTTGATGGTGAAAGACGTGGAGCCGCTCGGGCCGCATACGCTCGTGATTGGAACCGTGGGCGCATTTCCGTTCACAGCGCAGATGCAGGTCGGCGTCGCTGCGGCGCCGGATCGCGTTATAGACGTCGCTCTTGATCTGGAGCGAACGCACCTTTTCGACAAGGTTTCAGGGAAAGCTATTTCTTAGCCCACGGTTTTCGCGGACGTTTCAGCTCATCCCAACTTTCGATGCACTTGGTGCGCAAGTACGGCGCCCCCCTCCACTTCACGTGTCGATCCTGGCCAAGTAGTCCATGTAAAGAGTGATTGGCCCCTTTGATCCGTCCAGAATGACGCGGAGGCTCTTCGGATAGTATCCGGCCCCGATCACGGTCCCTGTCCTTCCAGCCAAGCGAGGGCCAGCTGTCGGCTCTATCTGAATGCGTGAGCCCGACGGAAACTTGAGCTCGTGTTCGGCCGATCCTGCCATGACGCCCTCGGCAGCGAATGAGCTAGTTCTATTCGAAGAGTTCGCTAACGTGTGGGCAGTGAACCAATAGGTGCGCGAACAAGCGAGAAGTTCGATCGCCCCGGACTGAATCACGGAAACGCTTCGGTGAAAACATCCTTCGTCGGGAGTAATCCGCAGCCACAGATCAACCTGGCTTGCTTCTATCGGCTGTCGTCTTCGCGAAACTCAACCCGCGTGCGGTCATCGCGTGCTCCCGGGGCGCTCGATCGAACGGTACGATCGTAGGTGCGAATATATACTCCAGTAAGGGTACCTCGCCTGGCCGTTCTGCTGCTGTCTCTCGGTGCGATCGGAGCGGCTCAATCAGGTTGTGAACGTCAGCCATGCACGGAGACGCGGCGCGTCTCACATGCGCGTCTCACATCAGACTACTGACGCTGTTGGGGAAATGCCTCGAAAAGACGCTTCGGGCAGATTGCGGCGCAATTTGGCGCCCAACTTTTCGGCACAATAATCCCTTGGTTCCGCCCAATCGAGCCGAGATTCCTGCCCCAAACGTAAACATACGTTCATCCGCAATGAGAGCCCGGTTGCACTCAGACTTACAGGTGCTGGGGGTATGATCACAAAAGGGGAATGATTTGACCACGCTACACTACACTGCAGGTAACAACTTCAACGCGCAGGGAGCCTACGCTCCGGCCGCAGCTGGCTTCAATCTGGCCGACGTCTCGTCGGTCGACGAGGTGAATGCATTGCCGGCCGGTGTGAAAGGTATGGTTTACCTTGATCAGGGCGACGGCGTTACGCAGAGCTTCATCGATGCGCTGAAGCCCTACATCGGAAATCCGAATGTGTACGGCTTCTATCTCAAGGATGAGCCGGATCCCACGGGGCAGTACAACACGCTGGTGACGGCGGCCAACCTCAAGGCGGAGTCCGATTACATCCACGCCAACTTTCCTGGCGCAAAGACCTTCATCACCATGATGAACATGGGGTCCTCGGAAAATCCGACTTTCGCGAACACCTACAACCCGACCAACACCCACATCGATTTCTTCGGCATCGATCCGTACCCGGTTCGGTCGGACATGAGCACGGTCGATTACAGCATGATCGACAAGGCCGTGGCCGCCGCCGAGTCCGCGGGAATTTCGGCGGACCACATCGTCCCGGTGTTCCAGACCTTCGGCGGCGGTAACTGGACCGACGACAGCGGAGGCCACTACGTGATGCCGACAGCCGCGCAGGAACAGACGATGCTCGCTCATTGGGCGGCGGCCATTCCAAATCCGGCCTTCGACTACGCCTATGCGTGGGGTTCGCAGAATGGCGATACCGCACTGGAGAGCTCGTCTGCGCTGCAGAGCGTTTTTCTGCAGCACAATACCGGCACGAGCACGACGCTTCCGACCGGAGGCATCAGTGGAGGTACGACGACCGTGACGGGCTCGACTGGCGGAACAACGACCACGTCGAGCGGTGGCACTGGGACCGGGACTACTACCGGCAACGGCTCGACCAGTGGCTCAACCTCGGGCTCAACCAGCGGCTCAACGAGCGGATCGACCAGCGGCAGTTCGTCCGACGGCTCGACATCGACGACGACCGATGGCCATCATCACCATCATACGCTCGATTTCTCGCAGCTTGCGACCAGCACAACGGGGACCTCGTCTGCAATCGTCCCGGTGACCACAGCGCCGGCCACGACTGCAAGTGGGAGCGGCACAACGGACACCAGCTCCACCGCCGTCACCGATGTCGGGGCTCATCTGGCCGATCTGACCGGTCACCACACCGACCATCACGGTTGGCACTTCTGAGTTCGAAGGACGGTCTTCGTCAACACGGTCATACGCGGGGCACGCCCCGCGTATGATCATATTTTATGGGAATCATTCGCGGCCGCACTGACCGCGAGTCGGGGTGCCATTCTGCGCACTGCGGAATGTTGGAATGCGAGCGCTGGCGCTCGATCGCATGCAAATTTCAACCGCTAGCCGCTGCCCGACCAAAGGGCCGCCCGGATATGCACATGTACACTTCGGCCAAGGCCTCCGCGCTCGCGGATGGATTTCGTCAGATACGTCCCGGCCTGCTTGCGGCAGGCGGACTATCGATCTTCATAAACTTGCTGGTGTTCGTCTCGCCGCTCTACACCATGCAGATTTACGATCGCGTGCTGACCAGCCGGAACGCGATGACTCTCGTGCTGCTTTCGCTGATCGCACTTGCGCTGTTCGTCAGCTACGCGGCACTTGAGCATTTTCGCAGCCGGATCCTTGTGCAAATCGGAATTCGGTTCGACCGGCTCCTCTCGGGAGAAGTCTTCGAGACCGCACTTGACCAAGCCCTGAACACGAGCAGCTCGCATCATGTCCAGCTGCTTCGCGACGTGGACACTCTGCGCGAGGTGTTGTCGGGTGGTGTGATCACGTCATTGATGGACGTGCCGTGGACGCCGATATTCCTCGCGATATGCTTCCTCCTCCATCCCTTGATCGGCTTGGTTGCCTTGATCGGTGCGATTGCCATCCTTTCGCTGGCCTTCCTCAACGAGCGCGCCACCAAGGCGCCACTCATCGCTGCCGCATCGAAAAATCTTAATGCCCTGGACCGGTTGACCTCCTCGTTACGCAACGCCGAGGCCATCCGTGCGCTTGGAATGGGACCTGCGGTGCGCACTGCCTGGAGCTCAACACACGGCCAGGCACTCCTCGACAGTGCTCGTGCGGGTGAGCGTGGTGGCACGGTCCTTGCGATCTCCAAATTCCTGCGGATGGCCCTTCAGGTGTCGATCATGGGGGTGGGAGCCTACCTCGCGATCCAGCAGGAGATCTCGGGAGGCGTTCTGTTTGCGGCCTCGCTCATCATGGGGCGGGCACTTGCGCCGGTGGAAGCAGCCGTATCGCAGTGGAAGGCCCTCGTTGTCGCGCGTACATCATATGCGCGGCTCGAAGCCGCGCTTCGGACCCGGGCCGCAGAACGCCCGCCGACCAGGCTGCCGGCACTGGCTGGTGAGGTCTCGGTGGAAGCCGTGACTGTCCTCGTACCCGGATCGCAATTGCCGGCAGTTGCAGATGTTTCTTTCCGCCTGGCTCCAGGCGAAGTTGTTGCGGTGGTCGGCCAGTCCGGCTCCGGGAAATCGTCGCTGGCACGCGCGCTTGTGGGGGCGTGGCCCGCTGTTCGTGGTTGCGTGCGCATCGATGGCAACGATACGAGGCATTTCGATTCCAATTTCCTCGGGCAACGCCTCGGATATCTTCCGCAGGACGTGGAACTGTTCGCCGGCACGGTGCGCGACAATATCGCTCGCTTTCGCGAGGATGCGACGGATGAGGCGGTTGTCGAGGCCGCGCAACTGGCGTCGGCGCATGCCATGATACAGCGGCTCCCGAAGGGCTACGACACCGTCATCGGGGATAATGGCGCTGGCCTTTCGGGCGGTCAGCGGCAGCGCATCGGGTTGGCGCGCGCGCTGTTCGGCTGGCCGGTGCTGGTCGTGCTCGATGAGCCGAACGCCAATCTGGACGGCGACGGTGACCGCGCATTGGCCGATGCGATTCAAATGCTGCGGCAGCGGCGTGTGACGGTCGTGATCATCAACCACCGCCCCAATCTGCTTGCCCTGGTCGATAAGATCGTCTTCATGCATGAAGGGCGTCTCGGCCGGGTCGGGACACGCGACGAACTCCTTCCTGCGCTGCTGGGGCAAGCCGTCACGCCGATGCATCGCGACGGGCGAGCGCCGGCTGAGCGCCGCCACCAGGTCGAAGCTCATCATGGTGCCGACGGCGTTCCCCGCAACGTGCACCTTTCGAATTCAGCTCGTCCCGCTCACGCGACGAGGCAATGATGGACAATATGATGTCAGTTGAAGAGAAAACTCTTCCAAGCGAATTTGCGGAGCTTCTGAGACGTTTGAGCGATAGTGGCAAGCCCCGCCGGCCCCATGCCCTGTCGTCCGACGGCATCTCCAGCATCCAATTGCTGGCAAGACGCCTTATCCGGCGAGCGAAGGCAATGCGATCGATCCGCTCGAATTCGAGCGCGGGGCGCGACCATGGCGGTCCGTCCGGCGATTGGCACAGTCCGGCGAGACGTGGCTTTACCATAGTGTTCTTCACCTTCGTCGTGTTCGGCGGGTGGGCCGCCATGGCGTCGATCGATGGCGCAGTGGTGGCCACCGGCTCGGTGGTGGTCGAGAGCGACAGGAAGGCGGTGCAGCACCTCGAGGGCGGCATCGTCCAGAACCTGATGGTGACTGGCGATGCCCACGTCGCAGAAGGGCAAGTCCTGTTGCGGCTCGATCCAACCCAGGAACGGGCAAAAGAGGAGATCGCGCGCTCGGCCGTCTATTCGGCCATCGCCGAGGAGGCGCGCCTTCAAGCCGAAGCCGGGGGAAGCGACAAGATTACGTTTCCCGACGAACTTGTTCAGAAGGCCTCAGATCCATCGGCGCAACGTGCGATGGGGGACCAGAAGAGGCGTTTCGACGAACGCCGGGCTGCGCGAAAAATCGAGATATCGATCCTTGAAGAGCGCATCGCGCAGGCGCAGCGCCAGATCCAAGGAAACGATGCGCAGAGCAAGGCTTCGCGGGCGCAATATGACAGCGTGAGCCAGGAATACAGCAAGCTCAAGCCGCTCGCCGATCAGGGGATCGTTGCGTTCGCGCGCGTCGCCACCCTGGAGCGTACCAAAGCTGAGCTCGACGGCAAGATCGGCGCTTACGAGGCCGATATCGCCCGCTATGGACGTGTCATCGACGAGTCGCGGCTGCAAATCGAGCAAGTCGGACAGAAGGTCCTGGAGGAAGCGACCGCCAAGCTCGCTGAGACAAGGGCACAACTTGCCGATGCGCGCGAGAAGCTGCGGGCTGCCACTGACGTGCTGTCCCGGATGGAGCTGCGTGCGCCGCGCTCTGGACGTATCGTGAATTTGAAAGTCCATACCGTCGGTGCGGTGGTCAAGCCCGGCGAGGTGCTGATGGAGGTCGTGCCCGATAACGACGTGCTTGTGGTTGCGGCGAGGGTATCCTCTCTCGACATCAATCACGTGCAGGTCGGACTGCCCACGGAAATCCGGCTTCCTTCGTTCAAGGCGCGCTCTACCCCGATCGCAGTAGGCGAAGTCCTCTCAATCGCAGCCGACGCTGTTCGGGATGAGGCGACGCATCAACCTTATTACGAGGTCAAAGTCTCGGTGCAGGTGGCGCAATTTCCCGAGAAGTTGCGCGAAAAGCTCAAGCCCGGGATGATGGCCGACGTTCTGATCGCCACCGGCGAACGCACCGTGCTGGCCTATCTGACGCAGCCGATGACGGACGCGGTCCGGCGCGGTATGCGGGAGAACTAGTCGGCCTAAGGGAATAGCGAGGGAGCAAGCGAGTTGTGCGTCTCCGGTTAGATGGAGGCGGGGCTCAGGCTCTGGGCCAGCCGCAGGCGGTCGCGAGCTTGCGTCGAACAGAATCGAGGCCGGTCAATTGGAACGTGCTTTCGTATGGCGGAGTTTTTCCTGCGTAAACCCTGATCAGGAGCCGGCCGTCCTCCGGCAGTGAGCGCAACAGGCGAACGACGTCACCCTGAAAGGCAAGGCTTCGGCCTCCTTCTGCAGCGCGCCAGCGATCTTCGATAGATGGATCGTCGTTGACCTGGTACACGACCTTCACCTCGCCCTCTGGAGGCTGTTTCCAGGATGGCGAGGTGGCTATCATCAGCTCGGTCCGACTGGCGCGACAGCGGATGGAGATCGAGGACGGTGCGTCCTTTGTCGCCGGGCGCCCCATGGTCTGCGCGGCGATCTGCGGCTTGTAGTCCACCGGCGATGTCGTCTCGCTGATGATCCAGTTCTGCGCTCGAGGTGGCGCCGGGGTAGTCGGTTCTGCTGCCTCTCCGAGCAACTCATCGACGCATTTCAGACGTTCCATTCCTTCGAGCTTGGCACATTTCTTCAATCTGTCGGTGGCATCGCCTGCCTGTGCGTAGGCCAGCGGACTCAGGATTGCCAGCGTGATCAAAGCCACGGCAGCTGGACCCTTCATCGTGACAGTCCCACCGTCGCCCCAGGTGAGCGATCGAGCCATTCCTGTGCGGGTCCGAAGCGGGCGAGGCCGGGCACGTTGGCACGGAGGCTCACGTCCTTCCATTTCGAATCGAAGCCGGGCGACTGCAATCGATCGAGCCGGCCGAACAATTGTTCCACGAAGCGGGCCATGCGCGTATAGCGGTCGGATTGTTTCGGCCAGTTATAGCCCGCAAGGATGGTGGGGACCGCGAGGGTCGAGATGCGCTCCCCCTGCGGCACGAGGCTCGGGTAGTCCGCCGAGCTGATTGCGGACGGCAGATAGTAGTCCTCGAAACGAGAATCGTACTCCACTGGCAGGAACTTGTACCCAGGCTCCCAACGTCCCTTCAAAAAAGCATCGACCGGCTTCGACGTGATGAACACAACCGCTGCGATGTCCCCGCTCTTCATCTGCTGCAATGCGACCTGATGGGGAATGAACATCTTCTCGACATTCAGCCCCAATCGGCTGAAGATCAGCGGACCTGAATAGGCGGCTGCAGTGCCTTGCGTGTTGAAATTGACCTTCTTCCCCTTGAGGTCATCGAGCGACTTGATCTCGGGACGCACAAAGACGTGCAGTTCGGCTGGAAAGAGATTGAGAATGTAGACGATGCGCCGGTCGATCGACGGGACCTGCGCCTTGTACTCTTCGAGGGCGTCCGTATTGATGATCGCCGCATCCACCCCTCGCAAATAGAGCAGCGAATTGACGTTCTCCGTTGCACCGGTCGTCACGATCGGGATGACGTGGAGCTTGTCTTCCTCGTTGACGACGCGGGCGATCTCCGCGGCAAGTCGAAGCGGAGCGCCCTCGATGAGGCCGCCTGCGAGCCCGACGGTCCAGGCATTGATGCGCTCCTTTGCGATTATGTCGGCGTTCTTTGCCGGTGCTGCGGCTGGCGTTGCGTGTGTCCGGGCGGACTGGGCATTCGCCGCGATTTGCAGCCCGAGCAGCGCCGATACAATTGCGGATGCCAACTTGATCATGGGCATAGGTCGTTCTCCGTCGTCTGGCTGCTTCGAGATATGGTGCGACGCTATTTCAGCGCCTTGATGCGCTCCTCTGCATCGTCAATGCCGGCCGCCTTTGCTCTTTGATACAAGTCGCGCGCCTTGGCCCGGTCGCCCGCGACTCCGCGCGCACGCCACGATTCCAGCACGTGCGGATCATAGGTCTCCGCAAGCATGAAGGCGGCCTGCGTGCTGCCGCGTGCAAGAGCCAACTCGAGCAACTGGCGGGCGCCGCTGATGTCGGCCTGCCGGAGCAATGCATTCGCACGTGCAAGCAGCCTCTGCTCGTCCGCGGGGGCGCGGGGCGTCGGGCTCGCCGGAGCGGAGCGCTCTGCTGCTGCGGCGACATTCGGACCAGGATCCGCGGGCGGGGCGCGATTCGTCGTTTGCGCCGGCAATGTCGTTGAGCCAGGCTTCGCGGGAGGCTGTGGATTGGAGGCGACCGTCCGAGCGGTATCCTGCTCGCGCGAACGGCCCGCTCCGTCGCCGTTAGGAGCGAGATCGGGCGCACGATCCCGTGCAGTCCGTTCCGGCGGCCGGTTTGCGGAAGAATTTGTTGTAGCCAATTTTGCATTCGCGTCCTCGAGCTGGGCTCTGGCCGAGGCAAGCTCGCGTGCGAGACCGTCGGCACGCTTGCGCTCACCGGCGAGGCCGTCGCTCTGCTTCGCAGCTGTCGCGTTGAGTTCCGTGACCCTGAGGATCTCGGCATAGGCAGCGGCGAGCCCCGCGGAACGTTCCTCGACCTCTTTCCGCGCCGAGGTCAGTTCGCGTAACAGGGCTTCCTTCTTGTCCCGCTCTTTGGCCAACTCCATCTTGTTCTCGGCCCGCGCGGCATCGGTGGTCCGCGCGGATTCTCGGGCCGCGGAGCGCGCGTCATCACGTTCGCTCGTTAGCAACATTGTTTGGCGTACAAGCGCGTCTGCTCTGTCTCGTTGCTGGCCGAGCTCGCGTTCCAGCGCCCGCTTCTGCTCGCTCTCGGCTTTGCCGGCATTCACGGCCGCGGCTTGCGCGGCTTCGAACTCAGCCTGGACGGAGGCGAGCCGCTTTACGGCGGCATCTGCTCGATCTCGCTGTTGAGAGAGTTCGTTTTCCAGGGTGAGCTTCTCTTCAGCCGCTGCTTTCGCACCGTCTGAGGTCTCGGTTCGAGCCGCGTTAACCGCCGTCCGGAGGGCACCCAGTGCTTCGGTGGCAGCGGCATCCGCCTTGTTGCGTTGCTTAAATTCCCGCTCCATCGCTTCTCTTTGCGTGGCTTCGGCAGCGGCAGCGTTGGAGGCTTCGGTAGCTGCCGTCCGTGCGGCCTTGAGCTCAGACTTAAGTGACGTCAGCTCTGCGACGAGCGCGGCGGATTTTTCGCGTTGCTGCTTCAACTCCGGCTCAAGCGCTTCCTTCTGCGCAACCTCTGCGGCGAGGGCCTTTGTGGCTTCTGTCGCGGCGTTCCGTGCGATGTCGAGGTCCGATCGGAGCGACGCGATCTCGGCCGCGGCATTCTCTGTGCCGCGTCCAGGTGGGACGACGGACCGTTCCCTGGGGTCCGCTGCGGAGGTCTCCATCGCCTTTGAGGCTGCGATCCGGGCTGCGTCGAGCTCTGCCTTGAGGAATGAGAGGTCTCGCGCGAGGTTGTTCACCTTGTCCCGTTCCAGCTCGAGGGCGTGGGTCTGCCTGATCCCCAGCTCAATGGCTCCGATCGCGTGCTCGCGCTCGAGCTGGACGGCACCAAGCTCTGCCCGGACACTTGCCAGCTCATGTGCGAGCCTGTCGGCCCGATCACGCTCTTGCTCAAGCGCCTGTTGGTGCCCGATCCGCTCGGCCTCAATTGCCGGGACGCCGAACTCGATGGCGTCTTGCGAGCCGCCCTGCGCAAATCCGACAAAGCATGCCAGGAGGAGAGCCGCGGCAACGGCGGTCCGCGCAAGGTCCCCGCCGAGCGATCCGTCCTGTCGGACAGGGCGGAGAACACTGCTCAGCGAGACAATCGATTCACTCGCAATTGCCTCTAACCCCATTGCATCAGCTCAGACTGGCTCTAGGCGCCTTGTCGTTCGGCGTCATCAATGACACCGCCTTGGGCGGCGTTCTGTCGATGTGGCAGGGTAGGTAGCTACAAGGAGGTAGAAGGGCGCTGTTCCGGGAATAAAGTAGATCGGCTGCGCTGTTGCTCCGCCTTCCTTGACCAGCGCAACGGCCCGCAACAGATTGGATGGGCCAGCCTAGGCTGCGTGTGTTCCGCACAAACCAGGGGAAGACAGCATGAACAGAACAGCCGTCGTTTTCGCCAGTCTGACCTTCACTGGCGCGTTTCTGATCAGTGCGATCCAGACAACTCATGCCTCTCAGGCTGGAAGCACCAAGCTCAACGCCAACGCCAGGATGATGGTCAATCACAAGCGTGCGCAGTCGCACCGGCTTGTCGTCCAGGTCGACGTCAATGATCCGGCGATCATGAACCTCGCGTTGAACAACGTGAGCAACACCGTTCAGCACTATGCCGAGACCGGCCAGAAGGTCGAGGTCGAGCTGGTGGCATTCGGGCCAGGCTTGCACATGCTGCGAGACGATACCTCGCCGGTGAAGGCACGCATCAAGTCCATGAGCGAGGCCATGCCCGAAGTTTCGTTCTCGGCATGCGGAAATACCAAGGAAAATATGGCGAGGACCGAAGCAAAGGAGATTCCTCTCATTTCGCAGGCGAAGGTCACGAAATCCGGCGTGGTCCGGCTCATGGAATTGCAGGAGCAGGGCTGGAGCTACCTGCGGCCCTGAAAGGGGGCCGCGCGCGTCGTCGCGGTGCGTCGGCGAGGTCCGAAAATCTCAAACGGACGACGCTTTGACACGAATGTCCCGGCGCGCCGTGGCCTCTTCCCTGCGGTTCGACACTAACAGACCAAGGACCCCCGGCAGCAGCCGCAGATAGCGGAAAATGAAGAAGGCCATGGCGATGTGCCAGATGATCAGCGCGGTTGAGCTGGCAATCGCGGCGCCGGTCAATCCAAGCCAGTAGATGAATGCGACGCTGGCCAGGATGTTGATCGCAGCGCTCAGGATCAACAGCATTGCAGCTCCTCGTTCGTGCTCGGTCATTGTCATGATGAGCAGCAGAGACCCGAACGCTGCTGCGGTCACCTGCCCCAAGAGCAGAATACGCAGGGCGGGGGCGCCGGCCACAAAATCCTTGCCGAACCAGGAGAGAAGTGGCTCCGCCATGATGGCCAACCCGAGTGCGATCGCCACGGAGGTCGAGAGGGTCCATAAAGCGGCCTTGGTCACGAGTACCTGCAAGGTCGCCCGATCGTTCCTTGTGAAGAGGCTCGAGATGGTCGGTGCGAACAGGGTGTTGATCGCAGTGCGGGGCAACGCAACAAGGAATGCGATGTTGAAGACCAGACTATATATTCCAGCATCCCTGGTCTCTCCGAACCAACCGAGTAGCACCACGCCGGCGCGGTTGAGGAGAGCTTCTGCCCCGGCGATGATCATGAACGGCACGGCGGTCTGCCGCCAACTTGCGGGCGCGTATTGAGGCTCTGCCGTCCTGATTGCGTTTGGGCACAATCTACGAACACCCTGGCTGGCGAGCAAGAGTCCGACGACGGCGCCGGCGACGGTCGCCATCATGATTCCCTGTGGCTCAATACGCGATCCGAAGAAGAGACCGGCCACGACGATGAGGATCACAAGTAATCCATCCCGCACCACGCGATCGGGTATCAGTGCCGGCACAACGCCGCCAAAAGCGCGGACGATCGAGCAGCGTATCCATAACAGCGCCAGAATGGGAACGAGAACGAAGCCGACCAGAAAAGTGTTCCTCAATTCCGCCGAGAACGGCCAGGGCCAGATATGGATAATACCTGCCCCGATGAATGCGACCAGAAGGCCTGCCGCAACTGAACGTCGCTCCGCGTATTGGATGATGCCTCGTGCGAGGCTGCTCGCTCCCACGGTCTGATACGCGGACACAAAGCGCAGCAGTGCGATGTCGAAACCGAGCGCGCAGAAATATGCGAGAATGGTGATCCAGGCGATGACATAGGCGTAGACGCCGTAGGTGTGAGCGCCGACAATTCTGGCTATCAAGAGCTGCGCGCAGGCAGTTACACCAGCGCTGGCTACATAGATCGAAAATGCTGCGGCTCCCCCAACTACCACTCGTCTGATCCGCGCACTAACAGCGCCTCGCTCATGCAGTTCCATTTTCTGTCCTTGCAAGTACTAGCTCTATCGAACGCTCCAGAAGCCGCGTCGAAAAATGAGTCAGAGGGAATGATTCAACAAGGAATGGCCTGAGATGTCCGTTTCAACATGTGCCGGCGTGATCGTGCCGCGCTTGCGTTGTTCGACGATGCTCACGATCTGTCGTTCCATCTGTTCGACAGCTGCGGCAAGAGACTCTTGATCGAGCGACGAGATGCTCAAGACGTTCCGGCCCTTCCTGCGCAACGATTCGTGCAGGAGATCAACGATACTGCGCGATCTGAGGCTGGTTTCAACGTCCAGCTCGAGCAGCCGTTCGATCCTGCCTCCGAGATCATGTCGGTCGCGGAGCCGCTCCTCGAGGAGCCCGGTCGGTGCGTCGAGGCGTACCAGGAGGTCTGGTTCGGGGACAAGATCCAGCGCATACGAGATCATTGCCTCGTCTGCGATGCCGCAAAGGAGCGTCAGAGAGCAAATCGCCTGGACGAACGCCTGGTCGAACAAGACGACGTGCGCAATCGCTGACCTGCCAAACCATGCGTGCGACAACCTCGAAATATATTGCAGCAGCCGGAGCGAAGAGAGCGGGTTGGACGGTGGAAGGATATTGATCAGATTTAACGCTGTTCCGAGATCGCGTGAAATACCCCGCGGTCGGAGTATCATGGACACCACTTCCGCCAGCGGACGCGTCAAGCGCCGCGCCGTGAACGATATCTTCCGAAGAGCCGATGTCGACGGTGTGGAGTTCTCGCTCGGCGAACGCTCCGCCGGCCGATGGCTGAGTACGAGGTCTACGGTATAGTCACGCTCACGCAGGCGTGCTGCGAGGCTACGTGCAAGAGTGGTCTTGCCGGCGCCTGGAGGACCGAAAAACTCGATAATCATATTCGAATCCAGATAAATGAAATGATTGAGGTGGACCGTTTTGCCGCTTGCGCTAAAGTATCCGCCATACCTCCTTCTTCACCGCGCGAATGACATCGGGTAGAGGCTGTTGGGCGTCGATCGAGACTATGCGCGCCCCGGAAAACGCCAGTCGCGGGATCGCCGCGATACGCTGCGTGATCACGGCAGGATCCATGTCGGGCTCGCGTCTGGCGCAAACTTCCGGCGGTACGACCAGCTTGATGACGATGTCTGGTGGAAGGCGCTCGGCAAGTGAATAGGCTTTGGCCTCAAATCGCCGTAGCCAGAGCGGAACCCCGGTCAGGCGCGGCATCAGTGGACCTTCGTTGAAGCCGACGATCTCGTTCTGCGGGTATCGATCCGTGACCACGACAAGGCCCCGACGAGCTCCACGATGCGCTGCCGACAGCTTGTTCCGCTTTTCGATGGCCGTGGCCGTCGCCCAGATCGCCAGGAGAGCACTGTACAGTCTGCTCGGGGGGCGATCCGAGATTTTACCATGCGATGAACCTTTGGGCTTGGTCCTGAAGAACGGCGTGATCAGAGGCACCATCAACTTGAGCGGCCATAATACGAGGGAGGGGCGTCCTGCCCCGGTGCCGAAATAGATCGGAATGACATCCATCTCCTGGCCGAGCCACTGCCGAATTGTCGTGACGATGGTCGATTTGCCGCTGCCGTCGACGCCGACGACGGCCACAACGTGCCCGCCACCCGGAGCCCGTCGGCTCCACGGCCGGGGTGCCCAGAGAAAGCGTTTGTTCAGGTAGCCGGCGCCGAGGTGCGCGGCGCGTGTCAGACCCCGAAGGGCTGCCTCAAGATCGTTGTAGATTCGATGCGGTGCGAAGTGCCTTCGGATGCGCCGCCGCAAATGTCGCTGATGCTCCAGCGCGGGTTGACGAAAAAGGGCATCGGCAATCATGTCGGCCAGATCGCCTCCCAGAAGTTCAGCCGCTCGCCGTCTGAGTGCCGCGCGAGGAACTCGGTCGGCGAGTGCCGCGCGATCAAGTGCAAATTTCCGCGTCATTGCCCGCCAGTTGCGGAGGACAACAGGATCCGATCGCCTCAGTTCGAGGCACCCGCGTACAATCAACAGCAATGCCTCGTCCACTGGCTCCAGCAGGCGGATCGGCAGCTCCGGATGAACGATCGCTCGCCTCGCCAGGGCTTCTTCCCACGGCAGGTGGTAGTTCTTGAGCAGGCTGGCGCCCGCGACCAGTCGGACATGCAGATGGAGATGCACGATCCGGCCACTCGGTTCGTCATAGCCGAGATAACTCGAGATCGACGGATGGTCACGATAGGCGACGGCGGGAAAGGACTTGAGACCGTGCTCGAGGAGGATCGCCTGAGCGCGGTGCTGATCCCGTTTTACGACAAGCAGATCGAGATCTCCGTCGCCGATCAGGCCGCGGTAGATCCGATTGCTGCTCTTCCAATAGAAGTAGGTGATGTCGTGCCGATCAAAGTCGTTCAAGACCGCAAGAATCAGCGGCAGGATCGTGCCCTCGGCGGTCGGGCCATCGGTCAGGTCTGTCCTGTGCAGGGCATCCTGTCTCATCTTTCGTGCCCTTTCCGCCCGAATGATCTTGCAGTGTCCAGCGCTTGAAGTCCGGTCTCCCACATCCACCGAAACGGAGAAGAGGCCATTGCGAGGAAGCTTTGACCTATGCCGACGCGAGCCGCGTCTGCGGCCCCGGCGATGAATTCGCTCGCATCGCCATAGCGGTATTGCGCATGTCTCTTGAGATCGACCTGTGTCACGATGGCCGCCGCAAAATCGCTGCGCTCGTTCTCGATGCACCAGCTGCTGCGAAGGAGACCCAAGGCGTTCTGAGCGACCTCCCGCGTCGTACTCCCCCACTTGACGACGAAGAGCATCTTGTCGGCGATCGATGGGAGCAATCGTGCCTCAATGGCTGCAAGGACAGGTGGACCATCAATGATCACGCAATCATAGCGTTCGCGCAGTTGGCGGACGAGGTCGGCCATCTGTTCGACGGCACTTATTGGGTCGAGCCGATAGCCGGGTATCCGGAGGTAGTCGAAGCCGACCTGCGGAATGTGCCGCATCGAGTCCGCCAGCGATCGGTTTTGTAGACCGACGATTCGTCGCTCGCCAGCGTTGTCGAACTCGCTAACACGCATGCCTCTGTGGAGGTCGATGCCGATCAGGAGCACGCGCCGCCCGAGGAGGCCGGCATAAGCCGCGAGACCACGGGCGAGCGTGGTTTTCCCTTCGCCCGTGATGCTGGAGCTGATCAGGACGGTTTTCGCATGACCTGGCTCGGCTAGACGTAACGTCGCCGCCGCTGACCGAAGCGCCTCCACATACGGAGAGAACGGCTCGACCCGAAGATAGTCTCCGGAATCAATCAGGTTATCCGAGTGTATTTGCGGGACCAGACCAATGCAGGATAGCCCGAGCGCATCGGTGATTTCCTTCTCGCTGCGTAAGGTTTTGTCGAGGCGGTCCTGGACGAGGGCGACGAAGCTCCCGCAGATCAGCGAGATGATCAGGGCGGGGAGCATGAACAGGATCGGGTTCGGAGAGCTCGGTCGCGATGGCGGAGAGGCAAGTGAGAGAATGCTGACGTCCGGGTTGACGAGCTCTTCTTGTTCGCGGATCTCCTTCTGCCGCTGGAGAAGACTTGCATACAGTTGTGCGCTGGCGGCGGTCCGACGTTCGAGTTCGCGTGGGTCGAGGTCCGCTTCACGTTGTTCGCCGCTGGCGTTGCGGACCGCATCGGCGCGCCGCTGGATTGCGTTGTGCAGAGCTGCGCTGGTTCGCTCGATGTCGGCCTTGACCGTCGCCATTCGTTCCTCAAGCCGGGCCAGTTCGTTGGCGGTGTAGGCCCGTTGCTGCTCGGCATTGCTCTGGACGTAGAGCTCGACGATACGATTGACGATGTCGGCGGCCCTCTCGGGGGTCGTCCACTGGAAGGTGACATTGATGATGCGTGAGCGGCGTTCCTGGAGAACCTGCAGACGACGCTGAAGATCGTCGAATTTCAGGCCTGCGTCGTTCCGCCTGTGCTGGAACAACGGACCAATCCAGACACCCAGCCGTCGCTTGAGCTCCATCAGGCCGAGCGGGCCCGCCTCGCTCCTCTCGGCCTGACCAGGTTTCGGCGTGATGGCCGGATCTGCTCCGACGTCAGACGTCAGTCCGCGAAAGTGCGGGTCGTTCCGAAAGCTGTCGAGAACGTGGCGCAAATGATACGGAGACGTCAACATGGTCACCTGAGTGTCGACGGCCTGCTGGAGCGCCTCGGGATTTAGGGGAGTGGCGCCCTGAACCTGAACGACCTGCGCGGTCGCCGTATATTTGGGTGTGATGAGCAGACCGGCGATGCCTGCTAGCATCGTTCCGACGCCTGCGATGGTGAGGATGAGCTTGCTCCTCCGACGCAGGATACCAATCACCTGCTGGAAGCCCGGTTCGGGCGCGACCGTGGTCTGGTCGTCACGCCGCTCGCCTTCGAAGTCAGGCCTCAATGGTATGCTGTCCGCGATGAGACCCGTCTTATCCATCAACTGCATCCGTACCTCCCTGGCATCGGTCCATCCTCGCAGCTAGCTCGACCTCGAGCCTAGTTGGCTCGCGCCATATAAGGCTTGCGGTCGCGCAAGAGACCGATCCCATGCGTTCGCGGGACGAGCGAGGCCGCGGCGTGCGTTACCCCTGGCAATCGATAGCAACTGGTTCGCCGGCATCGGCTCTGCCACCAGGCAAACTGCGATCACAAACCAGAAGATAGGATGCCGAAGTATGAAGGTGGCGATGGCGTAAATGAAGAGACCGCACAGTAATGTCGGCAATCCTGCCTGGCCAGTCGCGTAGGCGGACTTGAAAGCCGTTACCACGAGCCAGACGAAGCTCAAGACGATCAGGAGCCCGCCCTGGGTAAAAAGGTCGAGCATCGTGTTGTGCGCCTCGAAGTTCGGCACGAACGAGGGCTTAGGGTGCTCAACAAAATCGGGATGGACCGTATCCATGTTCCTTGCGGAGACGATGGAGTGCGGAATTTCGAGATGCGGACCAGGGCCCAGGCCGAGCATGCCGGATTCGACACCTCGCCTGAGGGCCTGGCTCCAAAGCTCAAATCGCAATTCCGTCTTCTCTCTGGTCTGCTCAGGGTTTTCCCGTGCCATCGACTTGGCGAGGTCGCCGGCTTCGACCGCAATCGAATAAGCCAGCGGCGCGATTGAAATCACGACTCCCGGCAAGGCCAGCACAATCACCCAGGCCAGAGCTGAGCCGAAGCTGATCCGCCGCGCTCGCGAGAACAGCCAGGTTCGGCACTTGAGCGCCAAGAGGATCGGGCCGGCCAGGACAAGAATCAGCGTAAACGAATCGCTCCCCGTGATCCGGCCCGTGTAGACGGGGATGATGGCGCAGGCGAGCGCGCCAATCGTCGCCCCGAGTGTCGTGGACGTTTCGGCTAGATGGAGCGATAGTATTCCCAGCACCATGCAGAGCACTGCGAGTTGATGCGGATTAGACGACCAGCCTCGGAATTGATCCCACCATAATGGATCGACCGAAGGAATGTCGTAGAGGCCCCAGGCGTCGGCGAGCTGTGCGACAATAACCGGTGTCCCGAATCCGCACAGAAGCCAGGTGATGCGACGCAACCGGGGGCCGGGGTTCGGCCCGACCACGCTCAGGCAACTGATCGCGGCCAACAAGGGATAGGCCATGACATCGTGCATGAACCATACGGGATCGTGCTCGTCGCCGATGAGCTTTGCCGTCAGCGTTCCGAGGGTCTGCGCCAAGGCGAACAGCAACCAGAACATCAGGAGTCGCGACAGAGCTGGCGTCAGCAAAAGGCGGCCGCGCGCCGCTTCCCGCCCGAGCACAAGGATCACCCAGATGATGAGACAGAGTTCGCCCGGCCCGACCGGCAAGCCCGCGACCCGCAATTGTGAAGCGGGGGTCAGCAGCAGCCCGAATGCAAACAAGGCGTCCAGGATCATCTGCCCTTATCCGTCTTCGGCGCCCTGAGGCGCGCGCAAGCGTTGCGCCATTCGCATGTTTCCTGTTTGCCTCGCGGTCGGTCGGTCGCCATGGCAAACCTTCAATTCGTCTTGTTCAAAGCGATCGGGTTTCGATGACGGCGCAAGAACACCGCCTGCAACTCCGGTGAGCCGGCTAGCGCCCAGTCTCCATTCTGCGATCCCCAGCTGTAGGCGAAGTCGAAGGCGGGCGCTGGTATGAGCGCGTCCCAGCGAGCCATTATCTGTTGCATCTGACTTGCGGTAGGCAGGACGTATCGGCCGCCGCCGTCGTCGATCCAGCGCCCGCCGCCAAAGGTCTGGTAGACCGGGACCATGTTGTCGCGAGGTACTCCGGCGGATTCGGCCGCAGCGACATAGCGATCGATCTGGTGGTAGTCGCAGCCATTCAACTCCGTCCGGCACGGATAGGGATCGATACCGTACAAGTCGACATGTGAGTTGGCGGGGTTGTAGGTGTCCTTGAAGGACGGCGTCCGCGACGACGTCATCGTCATGAGCAGGATAAATGTCTTCGCGCCAGGCACGTTGGCATGAATCCAGTCCGACTCAGCCTTCAGATTGTCGGCCGTGCAAAGCGAGAAATGCTGCCCGGTTGGATCCGGATCGTCCATCAAATAGAAGCCGAATAGCTTTTCATTGCCAATGAAGGGGCGGACGGTGTCCTGGAATTTTGCGTCCGCGCCATTGCATTGGCCGACCCACACGAGGCCCTTGACTCCCTCGGGCAGTGAATCCACCTGCGCCGGACTGTTGACGTCCGCGAGATTGAAACCGGCGGCGGCAGGAAGGTAACTCCCAGCCGCGTCGAAATTGCTGTTGGAGGCGAAGTGCAGTGTGGCCCTGGAGTCCGCGCGCGTCTGCGCGTGGAACGGCAGGCCCTGCAGGAGCAATGCACCGGCCCCCAGCAGGGAGGCCACCGCAGACCACGCAACGTATCGAGCGCGTGCATATGTCCTTACAGGACGCCGCATGTCGCATCCTCGGTCGTCGACCCAAAACGCCCGTTTTGGAATCGGCTGTGGCGCGCACGGCCAATCAATTCCCTGTAGAGTGAGGCATGCCGATCGACAACGGTCGCTAGCGAGAACTCCCTCCTGACATATTCGGCGGCGCGATTGGCCATGGTTAAGCCCTTCTCTCGATTGCCAAGCAAGTGGAGAATCTTTGCGGCCAATACGGGCGGGGCTCCCGGGGGCACCAGCAAACCATTCCATCCGTCGCGAATGACTTCAGCGCAACCCGGCATGGTCGTGGTTACGATCGGCAGGCCGGCGAGTGCCGCCTCGAGAAGAACCCGCGGCACGCCTTCACGGTACTCAGTCGGAAACGCGAACACATTTGCGAGTCTGAGCAGCGCCGGAATGTCCGATCTAGATCCGATCGCCTTCACATAGGGTGCATGCCGATCGATCTCGGCTTGCGTGACAGCAAGGGGGCCTTCTGATTCTCGCGGCCCGACAAGCACGAAGCGAACATTGGGACGCACCTCGTGCACCCGGGCAGCCGCGTCGAGCAGGGCCGGAATACCCTTCTGCCTGGTCATCCGCGTCACGGTCATCACGACCTCGGCGTCGCCAAGTCCAAGTTCGTGGCGAAGCTGAGCCGGCGACGGTCCCGAGCTCAGTGCTCGATCGAACCCCTCGACATCGACGCCGGCCCCTCGGATCAGAACGGGCATCTTTCCGGCGATCCCGTGACGCTCGAAGAACGCGCGGTCGTCACTGATCTCGAACACCGTTGCGGCAGCCGTGCGAGCCGCGAGCTTGTGGAGCGCGCGATAGACCGGACGTAGCGTCAAGGCAAGAGGGGATCGCGATGAATAGAGAAAAGCGCGCCCATTGATCGTACGAATGGCCAACACATCCGGGGCGCTCCGCGCGGCCAATGGCAGGAATATCGAGGGCTTGGTGTCGAAGCTTTGCGCAAGATCGGGCCGCTCCTCGATCAGGATTTTCGCAAGGCTCTTGATGGCTGCCAAGTCCGCCCACGGATTTACGAACCGGTTGAACTGGAAGTCTCGATATCGGATGCCTGCCTGTGCAAATGGAGCCGGGTCGCCGCTCGCAACGGCTGTTATGCGAAAGCCCTGGTCGCGCAGGGCGCACATCGCCGGAATGCGGAGATGATGATCTTCGCCTCCGATATAAAGCAGGTGGGGCTGCAGCGGATGGCGCCGCTCCCTCGACGTTTCATTTGGATCGTCATCGAGCAGGAGAGAACCGTGTCTATGATCGCCGTTCAGCCCGGGTTTCAACATTCGCAAAGCTCCCGCATTCGATATCGCCCACGTCTTGATTGACCACGTCTTGGCAAATGCCGGCAGCCCGCCGGCCAAGACAGGATCTCATCAACTCATTCGTTGGGTCGCACGTTGGATCGCAGCCCGCTTAAACGATGCTATCGACCGGAAGCCGTAAAATGGCGTCCGCTCAAAAGCGCCGACACGCTCAGGGAGGCGTGAATTTTCACCATGCAACCGAGAGGGTTGTCGGGAATCCACTATTATCACGGCGTGTTCGAGATCGTATCTGAATAAAGAGGTAACTACTCGATCGCTCGCGCAATCGGCGGCGGCTCGTTGCGATGCTGCGACATGAGGATCACGTGCAGCGACCCGTTCTTCCCGCGGTGTGCGGCGAAGATGGATCTGATGAGGCGGTGTTCGATCGATGCTTGGCCGGCGCGTGAGGCTGTATGATGCGGCCCTGCGTTCTCACTACCCCCTTTGGATTACCTCGCGGTTTGCCTCGGTGCCGGGGCATCGTCCGCCACAGATTGTTCGTGCTGCGATAACAAGCGGCCGGCTGGCGATGACGCCGCCTTGATGTGGGGTTTTGAGCTTCTGAGCTACCTATTTGGACCTAATGAAACCGCACATGTACTGCGTTTTTGCCGCGCGGGTATCCCGTGAGCAGGGTTAGAGTCGCGCCCGCACGATTGCTGATCGTGAGATGTTGGCGGACCACATGCGGAATGTCCAAGAAATTGCGTTTCCAGAAGAGTCGGGGCGCTTCGCCCTCGTCTTGTTGCTCAGGTTGCATGGCATTGCAGCCGACGGGGAGCAACTTTGCCATCGACTAGGTACACGTCACATCGGGGTGACGGAGATGGTGCGATGCGCGAAGGCCTTCGGCCTCAAGGCGCGCACGATCAAGACCAGTTGGGCGCGTCTTGGGCGAATACCCTTGCCGGGGATCGCCGTGCTGAATGAAGGCGCCTTTCTCCTGGTTGGCAAGGTGGACGGGGACGAGGTTCTGGTTCAGTGTCCCTCGGATCCCCGTCCGCGCAAACTCAGTCGTTCCGAATTCGAGACGCTTTGGGACGGCCGTCTGGTCTTGATGGCGCGCAGGGCGTCACTTTCTGATCTGTCTCGCCGGTTCGACTTCACCTGGTTTCTTGGTGCTATCGGGAAATATCGCCACCTGCTCGGGGAAGTTCTGCTCGCCTCTTTCTTCCTCCAGGTATTCGCCCTCGTCAGTCCGCTATTCTTTCAGGTGGTCATCGACAAGGTGCTCGTCCATCGTGGGATCAGTACGCTGGAAGTCCTGGTGATCGGCCTGGCCGTGATCGCCGTGTTTGAAGCAGTACTGGGCGCGTTGCGTACTTACCTGTTTTCTCACACCACCAACCGTATCGACGTCGAGCTCGGCGCCCGGCTCTACCGCCACCTGGCATCATTGCCGCTCATTTATTTTCAGAACCGACGTGTCGGTGACTCTGTCGCCCGTGTCCAGGAGTTGGAAAATATCCGCAATTTTTTGACGAGCTCTGCGCTGACATTCATGATCGATCTCCTGTTCACTGCAGTGTTCATCGCGGTGATGTTCGTTTACTCTCCGATGTTAACGCTGATCGTCCTGGGGGCATTCCCGTTCTACATCGGCATTTCGGCCATTGCGACGCCGTTGTTCCGCAAGCGGTTGGACGAAAAATTTTATCGGGGTGCAGAAAACCAGGCGTTCCTGGTTGAAAGCATAACCGGCATGCAGACCTTAAAGGCCTTGGCGGTCGAACCCCAAATGAACAGGCGCTGGGAGGAGCAGCTCGCCGGCTATGTTTCCGCGAGCTTTCGGGTTGTGAGCCTCGGCAATGTGGCAAGTCAGGCTGTGCAGTTGGTGAGCCATCTTGTTTCAGTAGCGATTCTTTTCTTCGGCGCGAAGCTGGTGATTGAGGGCGGTCTGACGGTCGGTGAATTGGTCGCGTTCAATATGCTGGCGAACCGCGTGAACATGCCGGTTCTCCGCATTGCCCAGATCTGGCAGGAATTCCACCAGGTTCGCCTCTCGATCGAGCGATTGGGTGATATCCTCAATACGCGGCCGGAGCCGACTGTCGGCGTAGGGCGCGCGGTGCTCCCGCCGATCAAGGGCGCCGTTACATTCGATCACGTTACATTTCGCTATCGCACCGACGGACCTGAAACGCTGCACGACATTGGCTTCCATGTTCCGGCGGGCCAGGTCGTGGGGATCGTCGGTCCGTCCGGCTCGGGCAAGAGCACGCTGACCAAGCTGCTCGAGCGGCTGTACGTGCCGGAAAGCGGACGCGTCCTCATCGATGGTGTCGATCTTGCCTTGACCGATGCCGCCTGGCTGCGACGGCAGGTGGGTGTCGTTCTTCAGGAAGACGTGCTTTTCAACCGAACCGTAGCCGAGAACATCGCGCTTGCCGATTCTGCCATGCCGATGCAGCGGATCATTGATGCGGCCACCCTTGCCGGAGCACATGAGTTCATACTCGAGCTGCCTGAGGGCTACGATACCATCGTCGGCGAGCGCGGCTGCAGCCTTTCGGGCGGCCAGCGGCAGCGTATCGCGATTGCCCGTGCTCTCGTCAATGATCCCCGTATTCTGATTTTCGATGAGGCCACCAGCGCCCTCGACTACGAGAGCGAGCGCATCATCCAGGACAACATGCAGCGCATTTGTGAGAGACGGACTGTCTTTATCATAGCCCACAGGCTTTCCACGGTACGACGAGCAAATCGGATCATCACCATCGATCGCGGACGGATTGTCGAGGATGGCACCCACGATGAGTTGATCCGCTCGAATGGACGCTACGCGAACTTGCACTTGCTCCAGGCAGGGATCAATGACCATCGCTAGAAGTATCGTTCCGTTCCCGGATCGTTATCGGCGCCGCGCAGAGGAGACCGCCTTTCTCCCGGCTGCGCTGGAGGTCCTCGAGAGGCCGCCGTCGCCGGTCGGCCGCGCCACCGGCATGACCATCATCCTGCTGTTTTGCACCGCACTGGTCTGGGCCACGCTTTCCAGGGTCGACGTTGTCGCGACCGCGCCGGGCAAGATCGTGGTGAATGGCCGGACCAAGGTGATCCAGCCCGCGGAAACCGGGGTGGTGCGCGCGATTCACGTCAGGGACGGCGCGATGGTCAAGGCGGGTGACGTGCTGATCGAACTGGATCCGACAATCACTGCCGCTGAACTTGATCACGTGCGGAGCGATCTGGTTGCTGCCCAGCTCGACAGCGCCAGGTTGCGCGCGGCGCTGGGACCCAGCGATCCGGTCGCCAAGTTCGCCCCTCCGATAGGAGCGAGCCAGCAGGAGATCGACCTGCATCGTCAGTTCCTGGCCAGCCAGATGGCAGAGCACGCTATGAAGCTGTCGGAGCTCGATAGGCAGTTGGCGCAGAAAAAGGCGGAGAGCGAGACAATCGCGGCGACGATATCCAAGCTCGATGCAACAATCCCGCTCCTCGAGGAGCGCGTGAACGTTCGCAAATATCTCTATGACAAGGCGATCGGGTCCAAGATCACCTATCTCACCGAGGCTCAAGATTTGGTCGGTCAACAGCATGATGTTCTGGTTCAGCAGAGCCGGCTTCGCGAAGCGGAGGCCGGAACGGCGACCCTCGCGCAGGCCAGATCGAAAGTGGAAGCGGAGTTCCGGCGAACGCTCTATGACGATCTGTCCAAGGCCGAGCAGCGGGCCGCCGGTCTCACTCAAGACATGATCAAGGCGGAGCAAAAGGCGAAGCTGCAAATTCTCACCGCGCCGGTTGATGGGGTGGTGCAGCAGCTCGCGGTGCATACGATCGGTGGCGTGGTTACGCCGGCGCAAACACTGGCGGCCGTAGTTTCGCTGAATCCGGATTTCGAGATCGAGGCTCTGGTATCTAACCGTGATATTGGTTTTGTCGTTCCGGGGCAGACCGTCGCAATCAAGGTTGATACCTTCAATTTCACCCGCTATGGCCTGCTGAACGGCCGGGTCCTGAGCATTTCACGGGATGCGATCATACGTGATCGGCGCGAGGACGGGGCGAGGGATCAGTCCGGCGGTGCGGAGATGTCGTCCAGCGAACCGAAAGGGCAGGAACTGATTTACGCGGCCCGTGTCAGCCTCGACCGTACCTCGATGGAGGTCGAGGGCCGGACCGTCCAACTGTCGCCAGGAATGGCGGTGACCGTCGAGATCAGGACGGCCTCGCGACGTATCATCAGCTACCTGCTCTCACCGTTGATGCGCTACAATCAGGAAATATTGCGAGAGCGATAGCCGCCAGGCTGCTCTGAGGATGGAGGAGCGAAACTTCTTCGGCCATCGGACGGCGCCCGCTGGGCCTGCCGGTGGCGATCATCATCTGGATACGTCCCCCGGCATCAGACCAGGTCGGAAACGAACTAAGGGATCAAGGCGATACGTCCCAGGAGGGAGACGAGCTCCACTTGGCGTCGCGTCTGCGTCTTGACGAACAGCGACGCAAGATGGGAGCGGATTGTCGTTCGGCTCAGCCGCTGAGAGCGGGCAATGTCGAGCAAATTTCCGCCGCGCGCCAACTCGATGGCAACGTGAATCTCCGCGGTCGTGAGGCCAAACAAGCGTTGCAGCGTTCGGGGCGACGGCTCCGGACGAGCATCGAGGTCGAGCAGGACGATCGCGCAGGTGTCGTCCGACCAGACATTGGTTATCTGATTGACGAGGCTGGTTATGCCTTCGCGGAAGGACGTTGCCAGCCACGCGATCGAACCTGCGGGAACTTCAACGCCCGCGCGCTTCACGACCTCCCTTACAGCGACAGACAGCGATATTGTACCGGCCGCGGATCCGCAGTGGCGCTCCAGTATGGCGCGGCCTG
Organism: Bradyrhizobium sp. WSM3983; assembly: GCF_000473045.1. Classification (GTDB taxonomy): domain Bacteria; phylum Pseudomonadota; class Alphaproteobacteria; order Rhizobiales; family Xanthobacteraceae; genus Bradyrhizobium. The sequence continues at coordinate 285,751 of NZ_AXAY01000007.1, forward strand.
TCGGGGTCACCTCGACCACCTGGCCGTGTTTGAGCAAGATGTGCGCGCAGCCCACACGGCCGAGGGCCGCGTGCAATTCATCGCGCATGTCGAACCGACGGTCGTCGGAGAGGATCGGGGGAGCGCGGTTGGAGATGTTGAAAATGGATTCCTTGGATTGGTAAGGCGATGCAACCGGGCTGCTCTGGGTCAAGTTCAGCATTCGATGCGCCCCTTTCGTTTCCCGGCTCGTTCAGATGAACGATATCTGACCCCATTCTCCGACTGGCGGGCGCGTTGTAAACGTTGAATCGGAGTTAGGCGGTCAACTTGGGAGTAATCCAGCCGACGTTCTCGCGAAGCGGAGAAGGCTCACGCGGGGTAGCCGGACTTCGCTTGTTGATTGCCTCGATGGAGGCTTTGCGGGTCAATGCGATGCGTTCGAACCGGTGGTGCTAGGAGCCACCCTGCGGGCGCAACGCGATTTCGATAACGTCACCTGGTTCCAGGTCGAAATCTTCGGATGCGACGATCTTCTCCCAGCCCTGGCCGGACTTTCGTACAACGGTGACGTGGGGCTTTAGGTCACCCGTTCCCGCCTGCACCGCCGCGCTTCCGTTTACAGGCTGCAACTTCTGCCCCAACGACCTCATTCTGATACGCAGGTCGGTTATGTGGACGTTGGAATCCCTTAGCTCATGAAGCAGCGTGACTGTGCGCTGGCTTGCAGCGCGATCGATCTGCCGGGCGGAGTCCTCGCGCTGGCGTTGAAGACGCATAAGCTCGACCGTGGTTTGCAGGCGTCGCGTCGAAGACAGCAGAAGGGCACGTCGACTTTCAGTGACACGCGGGCTCGGTAGGGAGCCCGAACCGAACAGCTTCACGACGCGATCGAGCTCTTCCTCATCCGCCTGGACGCCTTTTTCTTCGCCCTCCTGCTGCTTGCTGAGCGCCGCGAACTGTCCGTCCGCCTGCTTTACGGCGTCTTCGAGAAATTTGCGTTCCTTGCGATAGTCGCGCTGTGCGGTTTTTAGCGACTCCGCCTCAGCCTGCACGATCGGGACGATTGCAGATGGCGGCAAAGATATGTCCCGGGGCGAGGTCTGATCGAAGGTGTCCTTGTCCGCCAATTCGGCATCGACACGAAGGATATGGAAGTACTCCTTCACATACTCCGTGGACAAGGATTGATAGTCGCGCAGAAGATCCGCCGGATCATTGGTGCCGGGCTGATTGCGGGAACGCAACAGGCTGTAACCACCGGAAACCGCGACCGCCTGGCGCACGGTCATCGAGGACCTGTATGCCAACTGTCCGGGCGTCAGAACATCACCGGTAACGTAAATGGGGCGATACTCCACCACGCTTGCGATCACGTCTCCAGGCACGACGACGACCGCCTGTTCGCGCCCATCTGGCAGCCGCTGCCGCAAGATCTTCGACTGTAGCAGCGCTTCCATCCGGCTCTGCAACTCTGCCGTGGTCAGGCCCGCGACCTCGACCGTGCCGATTCCGGGAAGAGCAATCGTGCCGTCGATCTGGATTTGCGCCTGGTGACGTTGTTCCGACGCGCCTCCGATCGATACTACGACGGTATCACCCGCCGCCAGCCTGTACTGTGCTGCGAAGCACGGGCTGCTGACGAGCAGAACAATCGCCATCCAGCCGGCAATCGAGATGCGGCTGAACGTCCTAACGCGCTTGGTACCGTCCATAGCGATCTCCTTGCACTATTCAGGCCGGGGCAGCAGCAGCCTCATGTAATAAAATCTGTCTGCTGTCGGATTTGTTTGGTGGAAAGGCGCCCGCGCCACCATTTGACGGTTTGCTCCAATCCCTCGCGCAGCGTCACCTTTGGTGTCCAGCCGGTTGCACGTATGAACCGGGTGGAGTCGGCAAGGAGGGCGCGCACTTCCGAGTTTGTCGGCCGCAGGCGCTTTTCATCGCGAAGGACCGGCTTGTGACTGGATGTCAGCTCGAGAATGTTGTCGATCAGATCGCCAATCGTGATGGCGCGCTGACTGCCGGCGTTGTAGGCATGGCCATATTCGATATCGTCAACGAGCCCGGCCGCCATGAATGCCGCAGCTGTATCCGTCACGAATGTCAGGTCCCGGACGGTGGTCGTATCGCCGACCATGATCGCACCGCATTCCGGATCGAGGGCCTGCCGGATGATTGTGCCGATGATCGCGCGTTCGCTTTGCCGAGGTCCGAACGTGTTAAACGGTCTGAGGAGTACGACGGGAACGCCGAACGAGCGCGCGAAGGCCTCGGCCATCATGTCCGCGCCGATCTTGGAGGCCGAGTAGGGCGATTGGCCCTGCAGCGGGTGAGATTCATCGATCGGCATCTTGAGTGCCGTGCCATAGACCTCGCTCGTCGAAGTCACGACCACCCGTTCAATGGCGTGTTGCCGCACGGCCTCCAGGATGTTTAATGTGCCGAGCACGTTAGTCTCGACGTAGGATTGCGGAGCGAGATAGGAATAGGGTATGGCGATCAGCGCGGCGAGGTGAAAGACGTAATGATGGCCCTGAACCAGCCGGCCGACGAAAGACGCGTCGCGAATGTCGCCACGCACGAGATGGAGCTTTTGTCGGGTTGACTGTGGGATATCGTCGAGCCAGCCATGACTGTCGAAAGAGTTGTATTGCGCCAACGCCGTTACGTCAGCTCCTGCCGAAACCAGTTGCTCGGTCAGGTGCGATCCGATGAAGCCATCGGCTCCTGTGACAAGAACTTTTGCTCCAAGGTAGGTCATCGTCGCCCTCGCTTTCTCTTACCTTGATCAAAGCTTCCGTGTTAGCGCGCCCCAGCATTCCACTGCGATGACGTGCCCGGCGCGGACGATCCAGCCGAAATCCGATGCGAGAGTCCGGTGTGGAAAATAGGCAAGGTCGATCTTCGCCTTGGCTGGAAACAGGACTTTTCGATAGTACTCCGCTGCAGGCGCGTCGGCGGGATACATCCTGTTTTCGTGTCTAAACAGCACCTGGCACGGGCCGAACACGCCTGGCTTGTAGTCGAGAAGCTTTTCGAAGCCGTCGCGAAAGCAATCGGAAAAGCTGAGCGACTCCGGTCGAGGTCCGACGAGAGACATGTCGCCCCGCAAGACGTTCCAGAGTTGCGGCAGCTCGTCCAGCTTTGTCGCGGCCAAAACCCGGCCGACGGCCGTCAAACGGTTATCCTCTTGCAGCGTCAGGGGAGAGCCTGCGCTACCGCAGTTCGGTCCGAACTTGCGAAACTTGTACATCCGAAACGGTTCGCCGCCTTGTCCCAGGCGGAGTTGCGAGAACAGGAGAGGACGCCCGCTCTCAAGCCAGACGACGGACGCCACAACGACGAACACAGGTGAAAGCAATACCATCGCGGTGCCGGCACAGAGAACATCGATCACGCGCCGTGCACTCAAATGAAACGAACAAGATTGAGCGCCCCATCGGTTCGCCATCTCGGGCAGGGTCATGCTACCGCTCCCACTGGGTAATTTGCGGCGAGCGCGGTCGTCAGGGCGATCACGACCCTCTCGACATCCGACGTCGTCATTCGCGGATGCAGAGGCAACGTCAGTTCGCGGCGAGCAAAATCCTCGGTGCGCGGGAGGCGCGTCTCCGGATAGAGGTCCCTGTAGAAGGTCAGGTGGTGGACGGGCGGATAGTGAATCGTGGTCTGAATACCGTGCTTGCGCAGGCGATCGATGACCCGCTGGCGGCTGGTTGCTGGCGGCAGCACGACCGGCATCAAATGGTGGGTCGACGGCCAGGGATCCTCAAAGGGTATCATCACCGACGCGCAATGTTCCGCCATGAGCTCACGGTAAGTGGCCGACAACCGGCGTCTGGTGTCGTTCCATTCCGGCAGCTTCTTGAGCTGGACTAGGCCAAGCGCAGCCCGTAGCTCGTCCATCCGGTAGTTGAAGCCGAGAACCGTCACGTCGTAGTCAGGACGGCGGCTGGAGAGGCGTTGCCGTGTACCGCTTGTCATGCCATGGGCGCGGGCCTGCCGGATGGTCTCGCGCAAGGCGCGGCTGCGCGCAATGATCGCGCCACCTTCGGCGGTGGTCATGTTCTTGTTTCCATAGAAGCTGAAGGCGGCCGCTTCGCCATAGCTGCCGACCTCGGGCAGTCCGGGCGCATGAGCGGCGTCCTCAATCAAGAGAAGCCCCTTCCGGCGCGCAAAGGATTGCCAGGCATCGCGATGTGCAAGGTAGCCGGCAAAATGAACGAGAATGATGGCCTTGGTCCTCGAGGTGCACTTTGCTTCCGCGTCGTCCAGCGACATCAGTGGAACGTCTGCGGACCCGATATCGACGAAGACTGGCCGGGCACCGACATAGAGAACGCTGTTGGCGCTGGCGACGAACGTCAGTGAGGGAACGAGGACCTCGTCCCCGGGGCCAATGCCGAGAGCGTGCAGGATCAGGTGGAGGGCCGCCGTGCAGGAGCCGACGGCGACCGCATCCTCGGCCTCGTGCAGGCGGGCGAACGCCTGCTCGAAGTCGCGAACTCGATCTCCCATCGTCACCCAGCCGCTTTCAATGACCGCAGCGAGAGCGGCTGTCTCCTCTTCGCCCAGGACCGGCTCTGATACCAATAGCATGTGTTCATCTCCAATCTGGGCGTGAGCTCGCGAGGTGAGCGCGACCGCTGCGATCATTGCAGGACGAGAACCGGCCTCAGGCCGCGACCGGACTTGCGAATACCGGTGATTGTTCATCCCATGCGACATCCTGTGCTTTCAGGAAGTCCTCGACGCGTCCGATGTCGAGCCAGAGGCCGCTGTGTTTGAAGACGTTGACTGGCACATCGTCGTTGAGCATCTGGAACATCAGATCGTCGAACCCGAAGGGAACGCCTGACGGGATTCGCTCGAACACGGACGGGTCCATGCAGTAGATTCCCATGCTGACGAGATGCGTGAGCTCGGGCTTTTCGCGGAAATTACTCACCCGCCCTTCCACCTCCTCGATCACGCCAAAATCCATCTTTGTCGGACGGATCGACGTGGCGATCGTGATTGGAGAATTGCCGCGCCGATGGCTGTTCACGAACTGATTGAGATTCAGATCCGTCAGCACGTCGCCGTTGAGAACGAGAAACGGCTCGTCGAGCTGGTCGCGCAGTAGCGACAGTGGGCCAATGGTTCCGAGCGGCTCCATTTCCTGGGTGTAGTTGATGCGCATGTTCCACTGGTTGCCATCTCCGCAGACGCTGCGAATGAGATGGCCCAGATATCCGGTCGTGACGTAGACCTCCCTGATCCCGTTCCGCCTGAGCCATTTGAGGACGAGCTCAAGTACAGGACGCGCACCAATCGGCATAAGTGGTTTCGGCAAAATCGAGGTGTGGGGGCGTAAGCGTGTTCCTTTGCCGCCGCATTGAATAACCGCCTTCATTAAACCCTCCGTATTGCTAGAGTCCGCAATTGTTCAACTATGTCCTTTCGCCCGCGTATCCGATCTCAACGTGCTGGTCGCGCGGGAACGTGGAAAGAACGTAAACGCAAATGGCCGAACACGTCTTCGTACGTTTGCATGAGACGAGTTGGGTATGCGGACATGATCGAGTGTGTCCGGTGCGATCGCGATCGAGATTCGAATGCCGCGCGTGGGTGTGAGAGTGCGAAGGCGATCGCTACGCGGCCGTGCCGGTTGGCGCGCTTAAACGCGCGGAAATCGAAGCACAATCAGTGTGCTGTGGGTGGACCGGGACGGTCGAGATCTACGCGGCAAACGTACGCCACAGCAGCGTGGCTGCTGTGGCGTATCTAGAAAAGCGCAAGCCGCGTGACGGTTGCCTTGACGTGGGATTAGTCCTTTATCGCATGTCGTTGCGATCAGGTGGTAGGCGCGACCAACGCCCGTTAATCGAGTTTAGTGATGCCGGAATGATTTCGGCGGTCGGATCGCAAGGCGCCGAGAGCTGTAGGTTGAGAGATCATCGAGGGCAGCGCGTGTCCATTTGCGGAGCGCACCAGTGGCCCATTGTTCATTCCCCAGATCGCAGCCTGCGTCCGGTTCTGGACCCGGATCTTGCGCAGGATCGCCTTGACGTGAACTTTCACGGTCGCCTCAGCTATGTCGATCTTTCGGGCGATGGACTTGTTCGAACTACCCTCAATCAAGCAAGACAGGATCGCCTTCTCACGCGGAGAAAGATGTGGCGCAACCGGCTCCTCCGCGTTGAGCACGATGCCATGCTCAACGTCCACGATGTCATGCTTGACCTGCTCGGTTGGTGCTGCTTCGCGCTCAACAACGCCGTCAAGGGCGAACGACAGAAATGCCGGAGGAAAGACAGCCTCTCCCATCGTCACGAGTTCGATGGATTTGACGAAGGCATCGCAGGAATTGACGTTCACGAAATAGCCGCTCGCACCAGCTCGATATGCCGAGACAAGTTCATCCGGGCGATAATGATCCGATACGACTGCGATCCGAGCATCAGGATAGTGACCTCTGACGAGGCGTATCTGGTCCAATGCGACATCGAAACTGTCGCCGTTGTGGATGATGAGAAACAGCAGTTGATGTGCTTGGAGTTCGCTTGGCAGTCCATCGGCGCTCGAAGTGGAGAGCACGATCCGGAAATTTGCAGCATGAAGGATCCGTGAAATTCCCTCCCTGACCAAAATGTTTTTTCCAATAAGAATGGTTTCGTAAGCTTGACGCCTCGGCATTTTACCCTCCAGCGACATACGCTACGCAATGACGCGACTGTAATGAAACATTGGGAAGTCAAAATGATCTGCGCCGATCAGTCTGCCTGCCTCCTCACAGGTCGTTCAGTTGATCGTTGCTGTTCGGCGCACTTCTCTTTCGTGCTACCCCGGCTGTGTGCTTCCAACCTTTGCCATTCTTTGGCAGGTTTCTGGCCTTAATTCTTTGTTAAGGTTTTATGAACGTTAAAACTGAATTTCCGATTTCCATATATATCGTTAGTTATAGGTGCACTTGCGGAATCGACTGGTGTCCTAAAGCGCGGTTCGCGCAATCTGCAGATGAGCCAATATGGGGGTATTCCCACACATTGCATGAATCCCTGGAGCCGCGCGTCGGCCTGAAACGTCACGGAGTGGCATAATCTCCGGGAGATTCGTTGACTGAACTTCCAGAAGTAGAAGGATAAGGTTTTCGACCTATCGTTACGGAAGCTGGACTCGAGAGAATGCAATGTTGCGATGCCCGCACCGGGTTTTTACGGGCGAGGTCCCTCGGGACACTGATCATGCGTTTGCGTAAGCTTTCGCCCGCGGCCGTAGGGCCAGGAGATAGGTGAAACAAAGACAGGTGGGCGAGCGCCCAATGAGTTGCACAAGGGTAGTGATCGCAAGCCGGTATCCGGTGGTTCTGCTCGGTCTGAGCAGCGTGCTCAGCGCGGAAGGCGATTTCGAGACTGTTGCATCTTGTGGCGATGTTACAAGTTGCGTGCAGGCGATCGAGAATCTTGCGCCCGACATCGCGATTCTCGATTCAACACTGCCAGAGCTGATCGCACTGAACTCCTCCTCCCATAATCCAACCGATCGCTCGACTCGCTTGGTATTTTTCATCCCTTTAGGAGACTACGAGCTCGTCTTGCCGGACGCGTTCGATGGCTGCAGCGTGGTCTTGAAGGAGACCTCACCCGAGGCGCTGGTGCAATCCTTGCGGCAAATCGCGAGCGGCGTAAGAATCGTGCCGCAGTCCTCCATGGATCAGGTCGTGCCGGCAGGTCATGGGGTGAGCTCGGACAATGCGTTGGCCGTGCTGACGGACCGAGAGCGCCAGATCATGAGCCTGGTTTCGGAAGGACTATCAAACAAGCAAATTGGACGCCGCTTGAACATCGCCGACGGCACGATCAAAGTCCATCTTCACCACATCTTCCAGAAGCTGGAGATCAGCAATCGGACGGCGCTCGCGGCCTTGGCCATTTCGCAGAATGACCGAGGCGCGCCCGTCAAGTCGATGGAATCCGAATGAGCAGAGCCGATCTTGCGCTCGTCCGCTCCGCGCACGGGCAACGGGTTGCCGGGGCCCGCCGACGTTCGATTAGGAAAATCCGACACTCGCGGATTCAACAACATCGGCAGGCGATTGCTGCAGGCTACTACGTGACCGAAAAGTGAAGGACAAACAGCGGCAGACTGCTCATTTCGGGACTGTCGCTCACCTCGATCCGCCAGGACGGATGGTCCTGAAATGGCCCAACGATCTCGCTTCGGAGGATCTCGCGGCTCAACTCAATGGCCGCTGTCCGCGCGGCAGCAATGTCGGGGAGATTCAAACCGAGGTCGTCGGGTACTGAGCCGCCATCGTGAACGTGGAAAAAATAGCGTGGCATTGGCGCTTCCGGAAAACGGGTGCATCCCCGGGACAAGACCAAGCGGACGTCGCGGTAGCGTCCCGGAATGGACCTACGACGAGCTGCCATTCGGGGTCCATGATCATTGTTGAGTACCTCAACGTCGAACCGGATTCCCATGGTTGACATGGACAATTGCGTCTTGGGGTCTAGAATCACGTTGCGCCGCAAGTGCCGCCCACTTCGGCGTGTTCGACGGCCCCGGCTTTCCTGCGAATAAGCCCCCCGCCGGGGCCGCGATCCCCTCGCATCGACGTTATAGCGACGCGGAGGGCTTGCTCTGCTGGTTCACCCGCTCGCATGAGGAACGTGGAAGTATGGCCCGCATCTAGGTCATGCATCCCACCGCGGCAGTCACATTCACTACAATGATCTGCGCCGCGGGGAGACGTCCTCGAAACGAGGAAGGCGCCTGCGGCATTCGCTCGTTCAAGCGGAGTACCCCGCGTTTGTTACTGCAGTTCTCCCGATTCGACCGCCCCAATCTACGCCAATCGGCAATGATGGATCGTTGCGCGCGTGCATTTGGTGATCGTTGGCGAGGCGAGAGACCTGACAGATGTGCGGAATTATCGGCATTCTGGGACAAACTGCGGTATCGGGCCGATTGATCGATGCGCTTAGGCGCCTCGAGTATCGGGGGTACGACTCGACGGGGGTGGCCACCCTTGATGACGGTCATCTTGAGCGCCGGCGGGCCGAAGGTAAGCTCAGGAACCTGGAGGTGCGGCTGCTTGCTGAGCCACTGGGTGGGGACGCCGGAATCGGTCACACGCGCTGGGCTACGCATGGCAAGCCGACAGAGTACAACGCGCATCCACACGCGACCGAACGCGTTGCGGTGGTCCATAACGGCATCATCGAGAACTTTCGGAAACTGCGCCAGGTGCTCGAAGCGAGGGGCGCGAAGTTCGCGAGCGACACGGATAGTGAAGTCGTCGTACACCTCGTTCATTCCTACCTGCTGATGGGCTATTCGCCTCAGGACGCCGTCAAGGCTTCATTGCCGCAGTTGCGCGGCGCCTTTGCGCTGGTGTTTCTTTTCAACGGATATCGCGATCTTCTGATCGGAGCGCGTAGGGGTTCGCCGCTGGCGGTAGGCTATGGCAATGGCGAGAACTATCTCGGCTCTGATGCGATTGCCCTCGCTCCGTTTGCCCAGGGCATCAGCTACCTGGAAGACGGTGACTGGGTGGTGCTGTCGCGCGCGAGAGGAGTGATCCGGGATGCGAATGGCGCCGTCGTTACTCGCGAGTTGCTTGAATCGGGTGGAGCGTCGTTCGTCGCCGACAAGGCCAACTATCGCCATTTCATGGCCAAGGAGATTTGGGAGCAGCCGGATGTAGTAGGCCGCACACTCGCCCATTATGTGGATATGAGAGCCGAGCGGGTGGCGCTGCCGATCAAGCTGCCGTTCGATTTCAGCGAGGTCAGGCGTGTTACAATCACGGCCTGCGGCACCGCAAGTTATGCCGGGGCCATCGCAAAGTATTGGTTCGAACGGCTGGCACATATCCCTGTTGATGTCGATATCGCCTCCGAATTCCGCTATCGCGAAGCGCCGCTCGGCAAGGGCGACCTCGCGGTCTTCATCTCGCAATCCGGCGAAACCGCCGACACGCTGGCTGCACTTCGCTACGCCAAGGAGAAGGGGGCTCACACCGTCTCTGTCGTGAACGTGCCGACCTCCACCATTGCGCGCGAAAGCGAAACGGTGCTGCCGACCCTGGCCGGCCCGGAAATCGGCGTTGCCTCCAGTAAAGCCTTCACCTGTCAGTTGATGGCGCTCGCCGCCTTCGCGGTCGCTGCGGGAGCAGCGCGTGGCGAAATCTCCGTGAGCGAGCAGAAACGGCTCGTCAGGGGGCTGATTGAAATTCCGCGTTTGATGGCCGTTGCCCTTGCCAGCGAGCCGCAGATCGAGAAGCTGGCTCGCTATATCGCAAAATCGCGTGACGTCCTTTATCTTGGGCGCGGCACCAGTTATCCGCTCGCGCTGGAAGGCGCGCTGAAGCTGAAGGAAATCTCCTATATCCATGCCGAGGGCTATGCCGCAGGCGAACTCAAGCATGGCCCGATCGCTCTGATCGACGAGGACATGCCCGTCGTGGTTATCGCGCCGTTCGACGGTGTGTTCGAAAAGACCGTGTCGAACATGCAAGAGGTGGTAGCGCGCGGTGGCAAGATCATTCTGATCACGGATTCCAAAGGTACGGCGGAAGCAACTGTCGAGCCCGTAGCCACGATATTGCTGCCGGACATGGCGCCGACCTTCGCGCCGATAGTTTACGCCGTTCCGATCCAGTTGCTCGCTTATCATACGGCCGTGATCATGGGCACCGATGTGGATCAGCCGCGCAATCTCGCCAAATCGGTGACGGTCGAATAGGGGCGAATGCCGTGGCAGCATACAGTCGCTCGCCGTCCACGGGTATAGTGATCAAGGCTCCGTCTGGAAGCATGATCGATCATGCGGCCGTCCTCCTCCAGGTCGGCGACAAGGGAAGTGACCCATTCGGTGCAACGAACTTGGTGGGGAGCGGATACTCCGATCCCGTGAGGAAGTACCCCTTCTGGGACGGCGGAACGGTCTGTCGTGGTGCTTCAATCTCCTGGCCGCATGTCGCGCCCGCAGGCGAATGTTACCGCTGGCGGCTGACAGGATCATTCATGTTCGGGTCCGCGTGAGCGGTGCCGGAGATGACGTCGGATTTCAGATCTCGGATAGATGGTGCGGGCTTCAGTGAATCTTGGTGCGGCGTTACCGAAGTTTCCGCGGCAAAGAGAATGATAGAAGAAGTGCAGATTCGGACAGGGCCTCCTGCTCGATGCCGTTCTGGTGGCAGACGGCGGTCGCACAGATTGCCATCCAGAACCCGACGGGGGCGGGTCCGACGATCGCCTCGATTGCTGCTTCCGGTACCGGGATCACCAATGGCAGCGGCGATCTCAACGCCGGCAAGCTGGTCACGCTGACGGTCAACTTCAGCGCGACCGTGACGGTCAACACCGGCGGCGGCACGCCGACGCTCGCCCTCAACGACGGCGGTACGGCGAGCTACACCGGCGGCTCCGGCGGCACCGCGCTCACCTTCAGCTACACGGTGGCGGCAGGCCAGACCACGTCCGATCTCGCCATCCGGTCCGGCGAGCGCCGACCTATGATGATCGCCAATCGCGCGATCGACGCATATCGGAAAAAATACTGCCCAGTGGATCGGTGGTGGGGCAGGTCGTATGGGATTGTCTGATCAGGCTGCGTGTATTCCAAGCGGGCGGGGGCGTACGCCTTTCGGAGCAGCCTGTCCAACTGCGCCTCGCCGGCATCTGCTCGCTGCCGCAGCGCCCGCGGCCTCGGCTGCCGTCCCAATTAGGACACCAGCGCTCCTGAATTAGGACACGTTGTTTTGTGACAAATGGATGTCAATGAGCTGCGCGGCGTTCCGAGTACGCGCTCCTCACGAAAGGTCCTTAGCCGGTCAGCCCCGGGCTAGGGGCCTTTTCGTTTTTCAGAAGCAAAAACGCCGCCCGCTTAAATGGCTCGCGGGCGGCGGCTTACCAGCCCCAGGGGGGATGATGCAAAACCCCGGTAAAGATCAGTCTACACGGACCAATTGAAGGTTCAATGTTCCTGATTCGGAACCGCGGTAGAGGGGAAATTAGGACAGTTCTGTTTGCCTTCTCAGCGTCGCCCAAAGATCAACGGCCTACCGCATCAATTGCCGATGAGCTTATCGAAGCGAAGCGAAGCAGGAGCCAGAAGACGGCCGCCGTGACGGTTATGAATGCGGCAAAATACCAAATGCGATGCATGCTACTCAGTGAATGAGCTTATCCAGAGGAAAGCGCAGCTCGCCTCGGCGGCGAACCAGCGAATATCAAAGCGGGGTCCCTTGAGCGCGTCCCTAAGCAGCGAGGTGCAACCCTAGATTCGTAGTGGTCGGCCTATCGGCATGAGATACTGATTCATATTTCGCGTTTCGGAGGGGAAAGCCGATGCGCCTTATACTGCCTTATCTTGGAATTGCTCTTTGCACGTCGCTGGCTGCGTGGATGTCGGTGATGTTGCTCTCCTGACATGAAAATATGTCGACGCCTGGTGCCAACAACCGCACGTGGGTGCCGCTCTCATGCAGCTTGAGCCGCTTTGTCTCTTGGTGCCGTCCACGCGGGGTTTGCGTGCCCGCCATGACTGACATGGTGCGAACCGCAAGCACAAGGGAGAAATTGATTCTGGCCGTGCACAGCATCCTCGATTCAGAGATCGTCATTATGGGTGGCAGCATCGGCGCGCGGCCCGAGTTGAAGCTGCGGATCGATGAGTATCTCGGGCGGTGCATGCGCGAGCCCGTTCGTATAGAGCTCAGCGCCCTCGGCAATCGTGCCACGCTGATCGGCGCGGTCGGCAGCGCGATTGACCTGGTGCATCGTTCGCTGTTTGGCATCGGCAGGGAGGCGGGCCCGCTGGCCCTTCCCGCTGCGGCGGCAGATGTTGCGGCATGAAAGAATATCCGCCAAGAATTGAGGTTGTCGGCAGTCCGGGTGCCGTCGCAGAGCGCGCAGTCGCAATTGTCATCGCCGAGTTGCGCGATCGACAGCCGGTTACTCTTGGTCTTGCGACCGGCGCAACAATGACGCCGTTCTATGCCCGTCTTGTCGCTGCAGCACGCGCCGGCCTGATCTCATTCCACGCGGCATCGAGCTTCAACCTCGATGAATATGTCGGCATCGCGCCGCAATCGCGGGGAAGCTTCCATGCCTACATGCAGGAGCATTTGTTCCGGCACGTGGATATGCCCGCCGATAGGGCCAGAATCCCTGACGGCATGGCCTACGACGTTGCCACCGAGGCCACACGCTACGAGGCGCAGATAGCGGCAGCCGGTGGCATCGACCTGCTGCTGCTCGGCATCGGTACCAACGGCCATATCGGCTTCAATGAGCCAGGTTCGGATTTCGCCTCGCGCACCCGCGAGATCAGGCTCGACGAAGCGACCCGCATTGCCAATGCCGGTGATTTTCCCGATCGCGCATCTGTTCCCCGACGTGCCATCACGATGGGTATCGCGACAATCCTGCATGCGAAAAGGATCCTTCTGATTGCAACAGGACCGGAGAAGGCAGCCGCGGTCGCGGCGGCAATCGAGGGTCCGATTGGGACTGCTTGCCCCGCATCGGCACTTCGGCTGCATGGCAACGTCGATGTTCTCTGCGATGAATCGGCAGCCACTGCGCTTATCGACCGGCCTCATACCAATGATCGGAGAAGGGCATGAGCTGGGGACAGCGCGATTTCATGGTGCCAGGACGCTCCCTGGCGGTGGGCGAGCTCCAGCCTTGGTCACGCGGTGAATCTCGCGCATGATGTCGAGACGAGTGTCGTTCGGCGTTAGCAGCCAGAGCGCATCGACCTCGCCGGACATGGCCAACGCCTCGATGCTGTCGAACACATACGCCTGTCCAAGGCCAAGACTGCGCGCCTTATCCGAGATACCTGAGCTCGAACACTACGTGCCGCTAGTGGCTCGGTGACGGCGGGACATCAGCGTGATAGCGTCGAATGAGTGAGATCCGATCATCGGCAAGAGTAACGCCTCGTCAGTTTGACGATAGTTCGGAATTTTCTGCAGACCAGTTTCTGGAGGTGCCACTGCGTCTGCAGCGGGAGATCAAGAAAAAGTCTATTGAGGGCCGGCGTAGGCTGTCGCGCTCGGAGCGATCCGCAGAAGTTTAGGTAGGCTTGAGAGTGAGGTCGCGAGCAGAGGTACGCATACGGCGCGAGCGCTGATCGCTCGTTCGGCGTCTGGTCACCGAGCGATCATGTTGACTGCTGCCGTCCAGGCCTTGCGATAAGAATCAAGGCCGGTAATCGAAATCGGAGCGACGGGGCCCGGCTCCCGGATATGGTAAGAGGGGGGCCATTGCGCGAGCATTGCGGCGCCGCGTGCCGTGCCTGCGGCGTCTTCCGCCCCAAAGACACGCTGCGTCGGTCGCAATGCGCCGAGAGTCTGACAGAAAGGAAGATTGCCGGCGAACGTCCCTTCGACGATGAGATCTCCACCGGTTGCTCCCATCCGTGTCAGCATCAGATCGCTGACCAGAGCGCAATAGAGTGTCGCAAGCGCGGTTCGATCGCGCGTTGCAATTTCGCCGTAGATCACGCCTTTGGTCGTCGCATATGGTCCGCCATGGCCGGAGAAGCAGGGTAGGGCAATCACGCCCGAGGCGATGACGCGCTCGATCGCGTCAAGATCAGCGTTGCCGCCGCCGCCCGCGATGACGGCGTATTCGCGTCCGCCCATGAAGCGTCCGCAGGCGATGGGGCGGCTCAGCGCGTCGACGTTGGCGAGCGTGTCGTCGAGAGGATCAAGCTGATCGAGCGAAAGGCCCACGCACATCAGGATCACCCAGGTGCCAGTCGACAGCACGGTGAACGGCGCCTGGCGCGAGACGAGGTAGGGCAGAAGTGAAGCGTTGGAATCGTGGATACCGCAAAAGATTTGCGTTTCAGGCGCGAGTCCGGTGAGGGCGGCGATTTCAGGCTGAATCGGACCGAGCGGATCGAAGGCGCGGCGCCGCGGCGGCAGCAAGTGGTCGATGCCGAGAGCTTTGGCGAGGCTTGAGACCTGTCCCTGCCGCGGCGCCCAGAGATCAGTATGAGCGCCGAGGGTAGTGACTTCGGAGACGGCAACGCCGCTCAAGCGCCAGGCCCAATATTGTGGATAGCCAACGAAATGCCTCGCTTTGGCGAAGAGGTCCGGACAGCGCCACTTCTGATAGGCGAGTTGCCGACCGAGATTGAGGCCGGCGGGCACTTTCGGCGACAGGCTCTCCGAAAAGGGCGGCCGCAGCCTGGCATACTCGGATTCGATCACTTCTACGCCTGTGAATTCGTAGTCCATGACCGGAGCGGCGAGGACGCTCTCGCCGATCAAAGCACCGGCTGCGCCATGCGCGGTCGGAACAATCGCACTGATCTGATGCGTGCGTGCGGCCTCACGAAGCGCATCGAGGAAGAAGTGCCACGCGCTCTCAACGTCTTCGTGCGGATAAGGCGGCCCGGGCAAAACGCGGTTGGGCGCCGACTTCTCCCAGAGGAGTCGGCCGTGGTCGAACAAAGCAAGCTTTACATTGGTCTTGCCGATGTCGAGAACTGCGACCGTCTGGCTCATCGTCAAGCTCAAGGCAGATGGAACATCTCGACCCCAACATCACCACCATGTCATGGTCGGCCTGCTAAATCCATGACAGCGGAGGCCAAAAGTACGTCGCCCGACCGCGTTCGGCAGCCGGGCGACGAGTTCAGATCAGAAATCGAAGTCCTTGATGTTCTGCTTCGTGAAGATGAAGGGCGAGCCAAGCAGGATCTCGCTGCCATTGACCACGTTCAGCTTGCCGAGCTTGCCGGCTTCCACCGAGGTCGCGCCGGGCTTTAGGGTGCCGTCTACCACAGCACGCATCACGTAGGTCGCTGCATAGCCGAGATCGACCGGATTCCACAGCACGACCGACTTGACGCAGTCCGCGTTGACATACGGCTTCATCGCGTTTGGCGTGGCGAGGCCGACCACCGCCACCTTGCCGCAGAGCTTAGCCTTGGTCACGGCTTCCGCCGAAGCGGGCGTCGCGACCGAGGTCATGCCGAACAGGCCAGCCAGTTTATCGCCATGCTTGTTGATCAGTGTCGTTGCCTGGTTGAAGGACAGATTGTTGTCCTCCTGCGCCTCGACCGTTTCCAGCCATTTCAGCTTGGGATGGCACTTCTGCGCATAGGCCCACATCTCAGCGATCCAGCGTGCCTGGTTCGGCGTCGTGAAGGTTGAGGTGACGATCGCAAAGCTCTTGTCCTCGCCGGCCTCCTTGGCCATCGAGTCGATCATCGCCTTGGCGATGCCGTTGAACTCGGCCTGATTGACGAACCACTCGCGCGCATCCGGCGTCGAGTTGGCGTCATAGCCGACGACATGGATGCCCTTCGACAGCGCCTTCTTCAGGACTGGCGCGATCGCCACCGGATCGTTGGCCGCGAAGAGAATGCCGTCGACGCCGCTGGTGATGTAATTGTCGATGAACTTGATCTGCTCGTCGATCTTGGCCTCGGTCGGGCCGTCGGTCTTCACCGTGACATTGCCGAGTGCCTTGGCGGCGTCCTGCATGCCTTTCGAGGTTGCGTTGAAATAGCCGATGCCGATCAGCTTCGGCACGTCGACCAGCGTGATTGGTTTGCCTGCCTTGTCGGCCGCATTGGTTGGCCGGCCGCCGTCATAAGGCTTGGCCGCGGGCGCGGCGTTGGCCTCGCCAGCCGAACATGCAAGCGGGTTGACAGGCAGGTCGTCCGCGCCGTCCCATCTCTTGTCCGCCGCAGAGGCCGTTCCGGCCAGCAGCGTCGCGCCGAGGAATGCAGCAGAAAATCCGAGTTTCATTTTGTTCTCCTCCCATGTTGAAGCCGCTTTTTCTGCGGCCAGACACGCCATCAAACGCCCTCGCGTCGCCGCTGGAGCGAACTCGCCACAAGAGTTGAAAAGATGAGCACCGTGCCGATGACCACGATCGTCGCGTCGCCCTTGACGCCGGTCAGGGCCAGCCCGTTTTTCAAGAGCTGGATCATCGCCAGGCCGACCACCGTGCCCCAGATCGTGCCGACGCCTCCGAATATGCTGGTGCCGCCGAGCACCACCGCCGCGATCACGTCGAGCTCATAACCGATCCCCATGTCCGAGCGGGTCGTGGTCACGCGCGACACGAGAACACAAGCGGAAAGGCCGGCCATCAAACCCGACAGCGTGTAGACGATCAGCTTGACGCGATCGACCGGCAAACCGGAAAAGCGCGCGGCGGTTTCGTTGTTGCCGATTGCATAAAGTGTCCGGCCGAAAGTGGTGCGGTCAAGAACGATTGCCGCGACCACGATCGCGATCAGCAAGAGCCAGAGCTGCGCCGGCACCCCGAAGAGGTTTTCCTGTCCGACAAAGTAGAACCATTCCGGGTACCCCCGCACCGAACGCGCCTGGCTGATGCCCTCCGCTAGCCCACGGTAGAGAGCGAGCGTCGCGATGGTCATGATCAGCGGCGGCACTTTCACCTTGGTGATGACGATCCCGTTGAGAAAGCCCGCCGCAGCGCCGACGAGCAGCGAGAAGCAGATCGCCAGCGGCAAGGGAAGGCCGAAAATTTTCCAGGAATATCCGAGCAGGATCGCGCAGAGCCCGACGATCGAGCCGACCGAGAGATCGATGCCGCCGGTGATGATGATGAAGGTCATCGGCAGCGCGATGAGCCCAACCTCGGTCGTCAGCCTGCCTTGATTGAGCAGATTGTCGAGCGTGAGGAAGCGATTGTTGAAGCCCCCGAGTACGATCAGCGCAATGAGCAGAATCATCGCGAGCATGGTCTCGTGGCGCAGCAACCACCAGGGTACGACGCGCTTGGCTGCCTGGGGGAGAGGGATCTCGCTCATGGTGCTCATGCTCCGGCCATGCGCCGGCGTCGCAGAATGTCGGCGATCACGGTCACGAGGATGAGCACGCCCTGGACCGCGCGGATCCAGTAGGGCGAGACGTCGATGAAGACCAGCGCGCTGGCAATCTCGGCGATTAGTACGGCGGCAAGGGTCGAGCCGACCACCGTGCCGACGCCGCCGAGAATGCTGACGCCTCCGACAACCGACGCGGTGATGATCGTCAGCTCGAGATTGGGCGGCACGGTCGACTGGATGACGCGCAGTTGCGTCGCGTAGAGCAGGGCGGCAGCCCCTGCGAACAGGCCGTGCAGCGCGAAGACCATCACGATCGTGCGCGGGTGCGAAATTCCGCAGAGCCGCGCCGCTTCGGCGCTGCCGCCGACCGCGTAGATCGCGCGTCCCGAGGCCGAATAACGCATCCACAACGCGGCCAGGATCGTCACCAGGATCATGAGAAAAACCGGAAATGGCAGCGCACCGAAGAGTTCGATATCGGCGAGATGGAAACTGTCGGGCAGGTCGGTGATCCATTTTCCCCCGGTGACGCTGATCAGGCCGCCCTTGAGGACCGATAGCATGCCGAGCGTAACCACGATTGCCGGAATGCGCAGATAGGCGATGATGACGCCCTGCAACGCCATCACGACGACGCCGGCAACGAGCGCCGCCAGCCAGGCGACCACGATCGGTGCGCCGTTCACGGCCAGAGTGCCGCTGATCGTCGCCAGGACGCCGATCAGCGCGCCGACGGAAATATCGATGTTGCCGGAAATGATCACCATCGACATGCCGACTGCTGCGACGGCGATATAGGCGTTGCCGAGCAGCACGTCGGAAAGATTGCGTGCCGCCAGGAAGCGCGGATTGTAAAGGCCGACGACGATGGCGAGGCCGATCACCGCGATCGCGAGCAAAGCCTCTTGCGAGGCAAGCACCCTTAGCCGCCGTCGCGGATCAGCCTCGGCGCCGGCTAAGGTCTCCGCCGTCATGCAGCTTTCTCCGCGTTTCCATGGCTGCCCATCATCGCTGCGCCGATCGACTCCTGGGTTGCTTCCTCGCGCGAGAATTCGGCAACGATACGGCCTTCGCGCATCACGAGCACGCGGTCGCTCATGCCGAGCACCTCTGGCAGCTCGCTCGAAATCATCAGGATGGCGAGCCCCTGGGCCGCAAGCTCGCCCATCAGCCGATGGATCTCCGCCTTGGCACCAACATCGATACCGCGCGTCGGCTCGTCGAGGATCAACAGCTTCGGCCCGTTGGCGAGCCATTTCCCGAGCACGATTTTCTGTTGATTGCCGCCAGAGAGCTTGCCCGCGATCTGCTCGAGCGAGCTCGTCTTGACCGCAAAGCGCTTGACGCCGTCGCCGGCAAGCTTGCGCTCGGCGGCGCGATCGATGAAGCCGCCGAATGCGACCTTTCCAAGCGCGGCGAGGCTGAAGTTCTCGCGCACCGTCATCGGCCGCACCAGGCCCTGTGTGCCGCGATCCTCGGGAACATAGGCGACGCCCAGGGACCGTGCCTGCGCTGGCGAGCGGATGTCGATCTTCTGTCCGGTGATCCGGATTTCGCCGTTATCGGCCGGCGTAACGCCGAAAATGGTTTGCGCCAGCTCGCTGCGACCCGAGCCGACGAGGCCGGCAAGGCCGACGATCTCGCCGGCGCGCACCGTGAGCGAGACCCTCCTCGTCAGGGGCCGTCGTTCGAGGTCCTTCACCTCCAGCACCGGCTTGCCGATCGGAACCGTGATCTTCGGGAATAGGCTTTCGATCCTGCGGCCGACCATCAATTGCACGAGTTCGGCCGCGTCCGTGTCGGCGACACGCCTGGTCGCTACATGTGCGCCATCGCGCAGCACCGTGACGCGATCGGCGATCGCGAAAATCTCATCGAGCCGATGGCTGATATAAATTACAGCGACCCCGCGGGCTTTCAGCTTGCGCACGATGTCGAAGAGCCGCGTCACGTCGTACTCAGTCAGGGCCGCGGTCGGCTCGTCCATGATCAGGATGCGCGCATCCTGCGACAGCGCGCGCAGGATTTCGACGCGCTGGCGATTGCCGACACTGAGGGAACCGACGATACGGTCGGCTTGCAGGTCATGAATCTCGAGCGAAGCGAGCAGCGCATTCGTCTTCTCGTGCATCGCTCGCCAGTCGATCCGGCGGAGGCCCGCGCGCGGGGCATGCCCCATGAAAATGTTCTCGGCGACGGTGAGCTCCGGGAACAGCAGAAGCTCCTGATAGATCGTGGCGATGCCGGCTCGCCTTGCATCGTCCGGCCGCGCGAGGTCAACCGGCCTGCCGTCCACGAGCACCTCGCCGCGATCGGGCGGGAACACGCCGGAAACGATCTTGATCAGCGTCGACTTGCCGGCGCCGTTCTCGCCGAGCAAGGCGTGGACCTCGCCTCTGGCAGTGTCGAACGAGACGCCGGACAGTGCCCGCACGCCTGGAAAGGCCTTCTCGATCGCGTGCACCGACAGTAGCGGTGCGGCGGGAGTTTCACTATGCGTGCCCGTTGTCATGGTCACGCCGCCGCAGTGGTTTGAGCGCTCGCATCGACGACAACGACGCGGATACCGTGACCGCGCAGCATGTCGAGCGCGTCGTTTGGCACGCCGGAATCGGTGATCAGTGTGTCGATGCGCGAGAGTGGACAGACGACGAGGCTGCCGCGCGAGACGAATTTCGAGGAATCGGCGAGCACGATCAGCTTGTCGGCACGCTTAAGCAGTTTGGATTCGGCGCGGGCGAGCAGCGGATCGCCTTCGATCACACCGAGCGCTCCGATCGAGATCGCACTCATGAACATCCGGGTCGCCGAATAGTGCTGGATCGCATCCTCGTCAAAGGGCGAGACGATCATGCCCTGCTCACGATAGACCTCACCACCCGGCAAAGCGACGCGGCATTTCGACGTGTGGATCAGCGCATCGGCGAGCAGATAGGAATTGGTCAATACCTTCAGACGGCGCTCGCGCAGATATTCGCCCATCTGATACGTGGTGGTGCCGCCGTTGATGATGATCGTCTCGCCATCAGTGCAGAGGGCGACCGCCGCTTTCGCAATGGCGCGCTTGGCATCTATATTGAGCGTCTGGCTGACGTCGAAGGAGCGAGTGGCAAGAGAGAGGACGTCGCCCGTTGCGTTGGCGGTTTCCGGCAGGGCTTCGAGTCCGCCGTGCACTCTGATCGCGACACCTTGCTCGGCGAGCCTGGCGAAATCGCGCCTTATCGAGGCTTCGGAGACGCCGGTCGCGCGACAAGCGTCGGCGATGCGTACCAGCGACCGCTCGCGCAAGAGTGCCTTGATGACCTGCCAGCGCTCCCGCTCGTGCACGTCGCCCTCCCTTTTGCCTGTAAATAGGTCACGGTCTCGACCAGTGGTCAACTGCAAACCGTCAGAATCGCTCAGTATCGCGCTGCATCAATCATATTGCGTCGCAGTGTTGAGTGCCGGTGATTGACCTTGATTGAATCCGTGGCCTAAGCTGCCCGGAGATCAAGCACAGGGAGAATGCGCAATGAGCGAGGTCGCGGCCACGCCCCTGCCAAATCTATGGGACGACACGCTCGCCGCCGGACTCGATGAAGCAGATCAATTGCTGTACCGCTCGAACCTGCTCGGGGCCGATCTGCGCATCACCAATTTCGGCGGCGGTAACACCTCGGCCAAGATTGAGATGAAGGATCCGCTGACGCGCGAGAACGTACGCGTGCTCTGGGTCAAAGGCTCAGGCGGCGACATCGGCTCGATGAAGCGCGACGGCTTTTCGACGCTGTATCTCGACAAGCTCGAGGGCCTAAAAGGCCTCTATCGCGGCCTCGCCCATGAGGACGAGATGGTCGCCTTGTTCAATCACTGCACCTTCGATCTCAATCCGCGCGCGACTTCGATCGATACACCCTTGCATGCCTTCGTGCCGCACCGGCACGTCGATCACGTTCATGCCGATGCGGTCATCGCCATTGCAGCCTCAGTCGACGCCGAGCGTCTGACCCGCGAGGTTTTCGGCGGCAGGCTCGGGTTCCTGCCATGGCAGCGGCCCGGCTTCGACCTCGGCCTGAAGCTCGGCGAAATGGCCGCGCGTCATCCCGACCATGTCGGCGTGGTCCTCGGCGGCCACGGGCTCTTCACGTGGGCCGAGACGTCGAAAGCCTGTTACGAGATGACCTTGCGTGTGATTCAGCAAGCCGCCGATTGGCTTGCCGCATATGAGCAGAAGCCGGCCTTCGGCGGTGCCAAGGTCCAAACGGCCACACCGGAAAAGCGCCGCGCGATCGCGGCCAGGCTGATGCCGCTGATCCGCGGCAAGATCTCCGTGGACGAGCGCAAGATTGGCCATTTTACCGACGCGCCGGAGGTGCTGGAGTTCGTCAACTCCAGCGCGCTGACGAAGCTGGCGCCGCTCGGCACCTCCTGTCCGGATCACTTTCTTCGCACCAAGATCCGTCCATTGCTGCTGCCCTACGACCCCGTGCGCGACAATCTCGATGAGGTGATCGCCGGCCTCGACGACGTTCTCGCCGCTTACCGGCACGACTACGCCGCCTACTACGAGCGCTGCAAACATCTAAACTCGCCGGCCATGCGCGATCCAAACGCGGTCGTATATCTCGTTCCGGGAATCGGCATGTTCACGTTTGCCAAGGACAAGGCGACGGCGCGCGTTGCGGCCGAGTTTTACGTCAACGCGATCAACGTCATGCGCGGCGCCTCGGGCGTCAGCGCGTATGTCGGCCTTGCCGAGCAGGAGGCCTTCAATATTGAATACTGGCTGCTGGAAGAGGCCAAGCTCCAGCGCATGCCAAAGCCGAAATCGCTCGCCGGGCGGATCGCGTATGTGACCGGCGGCGCTGGCGGCATCGGCGGGGCAACCGCGCAGCGGTTGCTTGGCGAAGGCGCTTGCCTCGTCATTGCGGATATCGACGAGAAGGCGTTGAGCGAGCGCATCGCGGCGATCACAAAGCGCCATGGGCGCGACGCGGCGATCGGCGTGAAGCTCGATGTGACCGACGAGGCGGCGGTGATCGCTTCGTTCGAAGAGGCCGCGCGCACCTTTGGCGGTGTCGACATCGTCGTCTCGAATGCCGGGATCGCCTCCGCTTCGCTTGTTGAGGACACCAGTCTCGGACTGTGGCAGAGGAACATGGACATTCTCGCCACGGGTTATTTCCTGGTTTCGCGCGAGGCGTTCCGGCTGATGCAGCGCCAGAACGCCGGCGGCGCTATCATCTTCGTTGCCTCGAAGAACGGCCTTGCCGCTTCGGCTGGCGCCTCGGCCTATTGCGCCGCTAAAGCGTCGGAGATCCATCTCGCCCGCTGCTTGGCGCTGGAAGGCGCGGTGCATGGCATCCGCGTCAACACAGTCAATCCGGATGCAGTGCTGCGCGGCTCGAAGATCTGGGAGGGTGAGTGGCGCCAGCAGCGTGCGGCGTCCAACAAGGTTGCGGAAGACCAGCTCGAGGAAGTCTACCGCCAGCGATCGATGCTCAAACTGTCGGTTTTTCCGGAGGATATCGCCGAGGGCGTCTACTTCTTCGCGTCCGACCTTTCGGCCAAATCGACTGGCAACATCCTCAATGTCGATGCCGGCAACGCCCAGGCCTTCACGCGATGAGCACGCCGTTCTCGATCAGCGCGGATTTCATCGCCGAGCACAATGCGCAGCTCGAAGACGCGACCGCAGAAGACTATGACGGACTGAAGCGCGCGCTGGCGCGGCACGGGATCGATGCGGATGCCCTGGTGCAGAAGGTGATCGCCTTCGGCGTCGCCATTCCGACCTGGGGCGTCGGCACAGGGGGGACGCGATTTGCCCGATTTCCTGGGCCGGGTGAGCCGCGCAATGTCTTTGAGAAGATCGACGATTGCGCCGTGATCCAGCGATTGGCGCGGGCAACCCCGACGATCTCGCCGCATATCCCGTGGGACAAGGTCGACGACTATGGCGCCTTGCGGGAACAGGCCGCGAGTCACGGCCTTGCCTTCGATGCAGTCAACTCGAACACCTTCCAGGATCAGCCGGGGCAAGACCTTTCGTACAAGTTCGGCTCGCTGTCGCATACCGATGCAGGTGTGCGCGCGCAGGCCATCGCCCACAACGTCGAATGTATTGAGATCGGCCGCAAGCTCGGCTCGAAGGCGCTGACCGTCTGGATCGCCGACGGCTCGAACTTTGCGGGCCAATCGAATCTGACCAAAGCGCTCGACCGCTATATCGACGCGATGCGTGAGATCGTCGCGGCGCTGCCTGCCGACTGGCGGGTGTTCCTCGAGCACAAGCTTTACGAGCCGGCGTTCTACTCCACCGTGATCTCGGATTGGGGCACGAGTTTTGCGGTCGCGCAGGAACTCGGGCCCAACGCGTATTGCCTCATCGATCTCGGCCATCATGCGCCGAACGTGAATATCGAGCAGATCGTTGCCCGGCTCGTTCGCTTCAACAAGCTCGCGGGCTTCCATTTCAACGATTCTAAATATGGCGACGACGATCTCGACAGCGGCTCGGTCGAGCCGTTCCGGCTGTTTCTGGTCTTCAACGAGTTGATCGACGCCGAGCGCCGCAGGGCGGAAGGCTTCGCGCCCGCCTATATGATTGACCAGTCGCACAATGTGACCGATCCGATCGAGAGTCTGATGCAATCGGCGATCGAGTTGCAGCGCGCCTATGCGCAGGCGCTAATCGTCGATCGCGCAGCGCTTGAAGCGGCGCAAGAGGCCAATGACGCGCTCGGTGCGCATCTCGAATTGAAACGTGCCTTTACCACCGACGTCTCGCCGCTCCTCGCCGTCGCCCGCATGCGGGCCGGCGGGGCAATCGCGCCAATCGCGGCCTATCGCGCGTCCAGCTATCGGGCGCGAAAGGCGAGGGAACGCCCCGTCGTCGGCGGGACTTCGGCAGGCATCGTCTAGGGAAGACGATCGCTCGTTTTCGGACGGTCGCAAGCGCGCCGGTGAGAAGGCAAAAACGCGTCGTCACCCTAGGCCTGATAGCAGATCATACTGATACTGCCGGTGAGGCCGGTGGTGCTCACGAAAATGTACGGAAAAGCGTCTTTGCCCGATCTGTATGCGGGCGTCCGCTTCAAGCGTCTAAATGTACAACGAGTTCACGACTGTGACCGGTCCAGGATTAAAGTACACGGCTCCTCGCTGAGCTCGCCCTGGCTATTTTTCTCGCTCGGTGAGAACTATCCTGAACGACGGCAGCTTGGCTCGACATCTCGCATCTCAAGTTTATCAAAGCCACAATGCAAAGCCGTTCTCCGGGTTGTAGACTAGGCGCGGACGAGCAGAGGCAGGCATATGGTATTGCTGGCCAGCAACGCCTCTCCCTCGATGCCAGCAGGCAGCTCAATGCACGTTAGAGCCGGAAACCGCATCCACTGGCTGAGCGATGGTTGCTCTGGTGGAACCCCTGAGAACCGTCCCTGTCAAATAGCTCATCTGCAGCAGGACGGCGAAGATCAGGGCCGACGACCACGGTTGCGATGAGATCGCAGCGATGGCGAGCCAGCCAACCAGAATGACCGGCGGCAGAACGAATACGCGATACCGAAGTCCGAGCATGAGCCCTATCAATATGGTGTAGGCGGCGAGCATCGTCACGTGGAGACTCCAAATGTCCCCGTGAAGCTACCTCCGGCTCGTCTATCGCTGGTTTAAGTTAAAGGGCAAAATTTTATCTTGTTGGTTGGATTGGCGTGCTTTCCCGCGACGCGCGTTGAGCGGGCGACCCACCAGGCCCGGGTTTCGTTCGGCCTGGGCGCTTAGGCGCCCAGACGCTGAAGCGCTCGCATCGAAAGGCCTCGCGAGCTCTCGTGGAACGCCGCGTTCGTGTGGATGGAGGCTGCGGGCGGCGCATCCGGACGTGGCAATAGCATCTCTGGCTTCGGAACGAAGTCGCGCTTCACGCGTTCAAAACTGCATCAATGCTACCTTCCCATGCAAGAAGTTGGCTTTGAAAGGAATCCGTTAAGCGGGAGTTATCCATCACCGATGAAGCGCTGCTTCCGCCGTCGAAAACGCGGGAGTCAGTAAAACTGTAGCAATCGATTTGAGTCGGACGAAATAGGCTCCGAAGTCAAATGCCCTCGTGGAGCCCGCAAGAGGCTTGCGACGGGGGCGTTAATGTCTACTAGCAACTACCGTATTTTGACCGAGTTTGCCGTGCCTCCAGGCCGGGATGCCGTGGACGGCCTTGCAGTGATCGCTGCGGCGCTCGACCAGGGCCTGGATGCTCCGCCTCATCCACGCGGACAGAAATCGCTCGATATCCTCGCAATCGTCTGCGGTTGGGCCGTGCTTGTTTCGGTTGTGCTACATCCGGAGCTGCAGCTCGCCGCCATCGGGCTCTGCGGCGGCTTCATGGTCGTGCGCACGGCTTTTCGCAGTGTATTCGGCGCGCGCGAGCCGTCGTATCTTTAAGCCGGTTCGAACAACGTCTTGAACGCGACCAGAGCGCGATGAGATTGGGATGAATCCTCGTCGCGCTCCAGCTTATTGTGTGAGCCTGGTCTTTTCGAAAAACCGCCACGCGCTTTTCATGCCTTAGGGGCGCCGGGAATGTTCGCGGCCGGTTCGGCCGGGATGGGGAGTTCAAGCTCACCCATTTGGATCGGATAAGAGTGAGACGTCTTATCCCATACCAACGGTCGACCGGACAGACGATGACTCGTGTAGATGCGAACCGCACGCCATGTCGCAAAGAAATTGACGAAGTTGCCGACGATGAGCCGCGGCGCCGACATCAACGCATGTCGCAGGTTGTAGATCATGCCCGTGAAGATCATGCGATTTAACAGGCGCCAGATCAGGAACGCGAACGTCACCCAGAACAGGGTCCTGACCCAGTCGGTCGACAACAGGGTATAGCTCAATTCGAGGTTGGGGTCGAAGAACCATCGAAACAGTTCGAAGGCAATCAGATTGGCCATCGCAAAATATGCGAGCATCACGGCCGGGCTCGTTATCACGCCCTTTCGATCTCGCACCAGGAAGTACTTCGTTCCGAGCGCGCCCTTCCAGCCGATTTCCTCGGTGCCCTGAAAGACGATCCCCAACAACCACCGCGCTCGCTGCCGGTAGGCGGCCTCAAGCCCGGAGGGAAAGAATTCGCGGGTCGCGATCGGGAGACTCCGGTGCAGGATACCGGGGGCGCCCGCATCGATGTCGATATCGATGGAGTAGCTTGCGGGATAGGCGATGAAGGCCGACTTGAAGCCAAGCTCGGACACGCGGAAAGCGATGTCGTAGTCTTCAGTGAAGGATGCGACGCGGAACGCTTCGCCCTGGTTCTTGTCGACGAGGTGCAGGATAGCCTCTCGGCTGAAGCAGGCGGAAACGCCGGCGCAGGGAATGACGCCTGAAATGCGTTGCCGGACTTCGAGATCCTTGGTGTGCATTTCCGCAAATTCGTCCATGTAGATTCCGCCGACCAGGGACAGAATGGGACGGGAGAACGAATAGACCGGAAGTTGAACGAAGTCGTAGATGTCGACGAGCTTGTTGAAGAGCTTCAATTCCAACGGATGGATGAGATCCTCGGAGTCATGCATGACGACGCCGGCAAATTGAATGCCGTGCTCGGCCTCGAACATGAAGATGTCCGACACGATCTGGTTCAGGCAATCCGCCTTGCTGGTTGGACCATCGCGAGGGACCAGAACCATGTGGATATTCGGATAGAGACTTTGTGCCTTGCGTATCTCGTCCTGGGTCAAGGGATCGTTGAGATAGACGCCTACGAAGTAGTGGGCCTGGCGATAACGAAGAAGCCGCGAATTGGACGACAGCATCGAGAAGATCACGTCGTGCTCCTTCCAGCACGGGATCATGATCGCGAGCGGCCGCTCCGGCAGCTGCTCGAGAAGCTCGACGTCGGGTAATTCGCTCGATCTGCCCCTCGTGGTCCCGAGCAGCCGGCCGCTCCAGTACAGCAGATCCACCAGAAGATCGTCGAAGCTGGAAATGGCGATGATGATGCCCGCTGTGAGCATCATGATTTCAATCGCATAGAGATATTGGGGCAGGAAGGCGGTCAGATTTGTCATGGGCTACGATGCATATTGAAGAGGAACGATCGCCGCATCTTGCCGCTCCTGAGCGGTCGAGAAATGTCGATAGAGAGCGTCGACTATTCTTCGGCTGGCATGACCGTCGCCATAGGGAAACACCGGACGAGCCATCTGGGTGTATCTTGCCGGAGATTTGTGCAGGGCGTAGAGCGATTTGAAGACGCCCTCGCGGGAGGTGCCGACGAGCTCGACGACACCAGAGGCGACAGCCTCGGGGCGTTCCGTGAGATCGCGAAGCACGAGGACGGGCTTGGCAAGCGCCGGAGCCTCCTCTTGCAGGCCGCCACTGTCAGTGACGACGCACCATGCATTCTGGATCGCAGCAACCATCTCGCGATATCCGAGCGGTTCGACAAGATGGATTCTCGGATTGCCGGAGAGGATCTCGAAGGCAGCGTCGCGTGCATTCGGGTTTGGGTGAACCGGGAAATACACACCCACGTCCGGTGTCAGATCGACGAATGCGCGAATCCCCGTGAGCGCATCCCGCAATTTCGAACCGAAGTTCTCCCTGCGATGCGCTGTTAGCAATATCATCCGGCGATATAGAAACTCGGCCGGAGGCGGGGGCTTGGTCGCCGCAACCTCGAGCAGCGAATCGATCACCGTATTGCCCGAGACAATCACCTTGTCCTTCGGTACGTTCTCGTCGATCAGATTTCGGGCCGCAGCCGAGGTCGGAGCGAAGTGCAGGGTTGCAGAAACCGCGATGGCCCGCCGATGAAACTCTTCGGGAAACGGCGAATCGAGATCCGACGTTCGCAATCCGGCTTCGATGTGCGCGAAGGCGATCTTGCGGTAGAAGGCG
This sequence comes from Bradyrhizobium sp. WSM3983, assembly GCF_000473045.1. Taxonomy (GTDB): domain Bacteria; phylum Pseudomonadota; class Alphaproteobacteria; order Rhizobiales; family Xanthobacteraceae; genus Bradyrhizobium. The sequence goes on from NZ_AXAY01000007.1 coordinate 314,425, forward strand.
GCGACCGAAGCTGCATAGGCCGTCGTGGTGTCTCCCTGGGCCAGAACACAGTCCGGTTTCTCCTCTCCGAAGATGCGGTCCAGTCTATGGATAAGACGGCTAGCGACCTGCGCCGGGCCGCATGACGCATCGCGATGGCGGATCGTAATATCAGGCCTCAGGCCGAACTCGGCCAGAGTTTGGTCAAGCAGGTCACTCTGCTGGCCGCTCGCGACGATCTTCACGCTGGCCCAACTCACGCTGCGCAAGCGACGAACGACAGGAGCCACCTTAATGACTTCTGGACGGGTGCCTATGACGATTAGAAAGGTCCGCAAAGGAATAGAACGCGAAAATTGAACCTGAGGCGGGTGATGCATGCATAAGCCCCAAAAATCGACGTGCTAGCGCCGCCGAATTTGTGCCGCGCAAGGCCGGGTGAGAATGTCTCAAGGTTTAATCCAAATAACACTTTAAACTGAGCGTTTGCGCCAGACAATTGATGTTTCGGTATTTTCGCCCAATTTCAAATGATTGACCGGAGAGGGTAAATATTGTCGGTCCGGTGGGGCCAAGGAATAGGACCGGAATGTCGCCCCGACCCCGGCTCGGCCACCACTGGCTGACAATTGCTAGCTAGGCATCCGGCCGCTCGCGCCACACGCTTGCCTCGTAACCATCAATGATCTGGTTCGTGTGCGTGAATTCCTGCAATTGTCGCAGCGGCTCGATCACCTTCCTTGCGATGAGCACGGTGTTGGGCTCGGCGTGCTTTTGCATGTGGCCGGCGATATCGATGACGCGGTCAGAGATGGTCTCCAGCTGGGTCGAGTCGTCGAAATAGACCAGACCGGCATTGACCCCGCAGCGTACCGAAAAATCGGCTTTGGAAATCTTCACATCGCTATTGAACGCTCTTAGGCTTTTGATCACGTCCTTTCCTGCCTGGCAGGCGTCCTCCACGTGGGCAAAGCAAGCCATGACCCCGTCGGGCGTCCAGGCGGTCTTCAGGACTCCCCGAGCGCGGAATATACGCTCCACCAGTTTTCGATATTCGGCGAAGTCGTACTGAACTGATGCCGGATCTTCGCCAGTCTTCATCGCGGCCGATCCGACGACGTCGATCGCCAGAAAAGCAACTTCGCGGCCGAAGGAATCGAGCTTCTTCTTGGTCTCGGCGAAAACGCGCAGAAGCTCTTGCCGATTGACCGTGGTTCCGGCCTCCGCGACCCTCAAGGTGCTTTCCAACTCATTGTCCAGTGCAGATCCCGGCTTGACGCCTTCCTTCTTGCGCCAAGCCTGCGCCGACTTTCGGAGTAACCGTCGATTGAGCGATTGCTGGCTTTTTTGCGCTAGCGAGCCGGCGATGAACGTGACGATCATGGCGAGCCCGATCAAAATCCAGTCCGAGCGGTCAGCGCCGGCGATGTTGGTGGGAATGTAATGGTGCAGGAGCGGAGCCGATTTCTTCAGAACAACGTCGCGCGCCTCGAGCAAGGTCGCCGAAAAGCTTGCGTTTTTGGGATTGTCGAAGAGCAGAAAGACCTTCGGGATCAGTAAGACGAGAACAAGGACGAAAGTTGCAATTCCGAGCAATCGCCTCACAGTGAAAAGAAAACTCACCAGGAACGATTTCGGAGCTTCGCGATGAACCACTTAATCATCTCCAAGGCCATTGAAGGCGCACCGGACGGGAAAAACTCCGAAACTTATAGTCCGCCAGCGACGCGGCGCGCAATTCTTGCGATCGACAAACTCGCAAGGCTTCTCATCAGGACAATGCTGGTTGTCCTCGTGGCATTGTAAAATCGATGGTGAAACGCGGTGCTCGGGGCGAGGATTGGGCGCTGAGACCGTATCTCGCGCCGCAACCTGAGGCTTTCCACGAAGCCAAGCAAGGGCGACGAAGCGTTTGGTCGCAGCAGATGGCACAAGCCGGCAAAGCAAGCCGGCAAAGGAGGAGCGGATAGCCGTCGCGGTTAAGCGCCCAGACGCCGTTCCGGCCACAAGGCGAGCGTACCTGACGCCATCGCAACCAGCGCCGCCGTGACGAGGATGGGCACATTTGAATTTTGGAGCCGAAGCTGCTGCCAATTATTTAGGCCGCGAAAGAAAAGCGCTCTATCTCGTGAAAAGATCGATGTCGAAGGGAACTATCTCGTTGCTTCCGAGCCCCATTAAGTCTACTTTAAACTATATTAACAAAGAGTTATCAGAAAACCTAGGTTCCATGGTTCAATTTCCTGGTTATTAGGTCGTTGGGATTGGGTGGCGTTCGATGTCGATCGGATCGGATTTCCGTGAAGAGTCGCATAAGGTCGATCAGGCGCATGGCAAGGGGACCCTGTGGTCCCTAGACCTCGTTCCCTATGTGCTCTCCACCGTGGACGCATTGGTGATCATCCTTGCGTGCGTCGGAGGAGGATTGGGGTATCACGTCGTTACCGGCACCTCGATTCCGAACCTTCTTCCGTGCTGCGCAGTCGGTCTCATGGCCAGCTTCATCTACATTTTGAGGATGAGTGGGATCGGTTACTATGACCTTCCCGACAGCGCCAAGCCAGGGACCGAGATTACGCAGATCCTGGTCTGCTGGTTCAGCACCGGCATTTTGCTGGCGTTCTTCGCATTCCTGCTCAAGATCGGCGGCGACTATTCCCGCGGCGCGTTCGTTACGTTCTATTTCGTTGCCCCCGTGGGTCTGCTGGCAGTGCGCAGGTTCACGAAAGCGAACCTGGCTTCGGCGGTGACCAGGGGGGGCATCAGGCGTTTGGACGCAGTCCTCGTCGGAGACCATCGGGAGTTGGCCGCCCTTGGCCCTCGTGATCGTCTTGCCCTCTTTGGCGCGACGGATGTCAAGGAATTCCGCCTGAGCGGAGATCCTGATCCCGGAGAGCGGCTGGTCGCAGACAAGAATACGTTTGGGGCGGTTGGAGATTTCATTCGCCGCAACAATTGCCGTGAGGTGCTGTTGGTGCTGCCATGGAATGACGACGTACGGATCGACTTCGTGCGTGAACACCTCAAGAATCTCCCGGTGTCGGCGCGATTGCTGCCCGACTTGCACATCCGATCGCTGTCCAATTTTGTGTCATCCGCCCGCCAACGCGTGCTTGCGGTCGAGGTGCAGCGCGCTCCGCTCAGTGGGGCGGAGCGTTTTGTCAAGCGGTTCATGGATATCGTGGTCGCCGGCGTCGCCTTGAGCCTCCTGTTTCCAATTCTGATTCTCACTGGGATCGCCATCAAGCTGGACAGCGAAGGGCCGGTCATTTTCCGCCAGCGTCGCAAAGGCTTCAATGGCAAGGAATTTGTAATGCTGAAATTCCGCACCATGAAGGTGCAGGAAGATGGTCCTGTCGTCGTCCAGGCGACGCGCCAGGATCCGCGCGTTACATCAATCGGACGCTTCCTGCGCGGCGCCAGCATCGATGAGCTGCCGCAGCTCTTCAATGTCCTGAAGGGGGAGATGTCCTTGATCGGCCCCCGACCGCATGCCCTGGCTCACGACAGCTATTTCGAAAAGATACTGGAAGACTACGCGTTTCGGCATCATGTGAAGCCCGGCCTTACGGGATGGGCCCAGTGCAATGGTTCGCGGGGCGCTACGCCCACGGTCGAAGACATCGCCGAGCGTGTGAGGCTCGACCTCTGGTACGTTAACAATTGGAGCCTTTGGCTCGATATTCAGATCTTGATCAAGACCTTTTTTGAGGTCGCACGGAAGCGAAACGCATATTAGGCGGACCACTTTGTCGTTTCTTCCGTAATTCGGCTTACCACCAAATTTCCGCGCCCAGGCAGCCTGACAAGCTGTTGAATTTCTATATATTTAGCCCGTTCCGCCCGGTTCTCCGCTTCCGCCATGCTATTACCAAAATAATTGGCGATTGGAAAAAGCGAGAAAACTGCAACATTATTGGCAAATCGAATCAGGGGTCTGCGATTGGGCAGCCGGAAACACATACGCTATGACGCACTGATGAAGAAACCGAACCTCGACGGCCTCTCGTTAGATGAGCTCTGGCAGCTCCATGAGGAGCTCAACCGGTTGTTGTCAGTTCGGCTGACGGCCGAAAAACGCGCCCTTGAGACGCGCTTGGCGCAACTTCGCCGGGAGAATGACGCGGTGAATGCTCCTTCAGAGGCGTCGCGGCGCCCGAAGCGTCCATATCCGCGAGTTCACCCGAAATATCGCAACCCCAACCTTCCGCACGAGACCTGGTCTGGTCGAGGCAAACAACCGAAATGGCTTGCCGCCGCTCTGCGGACCGGCCGCTCGATCGAGGATTTCCTCATCTCGAACGGATAGCTTGTCCCGGCTGCCCGCGAAGTGCGTGGCGCGTTGCGGCGGAACGCTGCACCCAAAGCAGGAGGTTCTTTTGCGAATCGCTCTGACCCTTTTTGTTTGCATCGCGTTGTCTCCGCTCGGGAGCGTCTGGGCTGGAAATTTCAGCCCGGCAAGGCTGCGATTGGCTGACGCCGCCGCCGATGCTTGCATATCCAATTGTGACAACCAAAATGCGGCATGTAGGCGGGTTTGCCCTACCACCCTCGGCGCACCGTGCATTGCCTCCTGCGACAGCCAAGCTCAGGTCTGTCGCCAGGGGTGCCAATCCAAGTAACGGCTGCCAGCCGTCGAACTCCTCTGGGACTGATTGGATCACTGCCGACAGGGTCTGCGCGGAAGCGGGGTTCTGCGCGTCCTCGCGGTATCGCTCGGGCGTAACAGGCGTGCTCGGAGCGCTGCATCGTATCCGGCGGTTGGGGGACGGGTTCGTCGGGCCCCTTGGTAGCCAATTGCCGGCCACGCAATCCCGGCCTCATGGAACTTTTTACGTTGGGTTAACCATGATGATTTACCCATTCTTTACGCTCGAATTCCCGCGCGTGCGCCTTTCCATGTTCGGAGCACCTTTTGCCGATGTCTCGTGGCCCTCTCACGGGTTCTGTGGTTTGCTTGCTCGCAGGCTTGGTTGCTGGCTGTGGCGCCCCGGGAATCGTCAGTCCAACCCTGAACGCTCAGCCCAAGCTATCCGGCCAGCCGGTATCGCTCGAGGCGAACGCTCAGGATCTGATGCCGACGGGGGCTATTGCGCTTCCAACCCCCTCGTCCAAGGCGGTCGCCAGCGTTGAAGGGGGCGACGGTCGAATGATCGGCTCGACAGCCGCCAGGTCGAGCTCAGCGGCAGCCAACGGCGATGTGGTCCTCAATCTGGCCAACGTACCCCTGCAGCAGGCCGCCAAGACGGTGTTGGGCGATCTGATCGGCGTCAACTACGTGGTCGACCCCCGGGTCGATGGGGTTGTTTCGGTCCAGACCAGTAGCCCGGTCTCCAAGGCGGACGCCCTCGAGCTCTTCCAGACGGCCATCGCGCCTATCGGTGCAGTATTGGTACAGAACCGTGGCATCTACCGGATCGCCCCGGCCGACCAGGCCGCGACCGGGGCCGTAAGCACCATCCGCGATGCCACCAACAGTGCAGTCACGGGCAGTGGCGTTCGCATCGTGCAGCTGAAATACGTCGCCGCCACCGAGGTGGCTCGTGTGCTTGAGCCGATGGTGCCGAAGGGCGCTATCGTTCAGGCCGACGACGCACGCAACATCATCGCGTTGAAGGGCTCACAAGCCGAAATCGACAGCATGCTCGACTCGGTTTCGATCTTTGATGTCGATGTGATGAAGGGCATGTCTTTCGCAGTTGTGCCCGTCAAGGCCGCTCAGCCTGAAAAGATGGTCGACGAGCTGAAAGCGGTATTTGCCTCGGATAAGGAAGGCCCTCTGAAGGGGAGGGTGCGGTTCATTGCCAATACGAGGCTTGGTGCGATCCTGGTGGTGACCTCCAATCCAAGCTACCTGCCGCGTGCGCAATCCTGGATCAGGCGCCTCGATGCCCGCGCAAGCGGCACAGAACCGCAACTGCACGTCTACCAGGTCCAGAACCGGACAGCAGCTGAACTCGCCGGAATCCTTCAGTCCATGTTCTCGCAGGAGATGAAGGTCGTGCGCCCGACGGGCCGTAACGTCTCGCCGAAATCCAGGCAGGTCTCATTCGCAAGCGACTCGACGAAATCTTCAACAATTGGCGCGGGTGTTTCGGACCCCACGATGCAAGCCGGGCTGGGAAAGACGGCGGATACGCTTGGAACATCGCGTTCTTCCAACACGGACCTCGACAGCCAGGCCACCGATATCGCTGACAATGGCTCTGCATCGAACGGCACTCCCGAGCCGATCATGAAGATCGTTGCCGATGAAACCAAGAACTCGCTGCTGATTATGGCGAACGATCGCGACTACCAACGTGTGTTGCGTGTCGTGCAGGGGCTCGACGTGGTGGCCAGCCAGGTCTTGATCGAGGCCGTGATCGCCGAGGTGTCTCTCAACGACGACCTCCAGTTCGGGCTGCAGTGGCAGTTTGCCAAGAACGGCACTCCGACTGCGACATTCTCCAATGCCCTCGCAGGTGGCGTGGCCGCCTCATTCCCCGGCTTCAACTATGCCGTCAACACGGCAAACATAGCCGCGACCCTGAGCGCGCTGAACGCGCTGACTCACGTCAATATCATCTCGACGCCGTCGCTGATGGTGCTGGACAACAAGACGGCGCGCCTCCAGATCGGCGATCAGGTTCCGATCACGACCCAGACGGCGACGAGCACGGTCACCGCGCAGACAGCGATCGTGAACTCCATCACGATGCAGGATACCGGTGTGATTCTTTCGGTGACGCCGCGGATCAATGAGAGCGGGCGTGTGCAGCTCGATATCGAGCAGGAAGTCAGTAGTGTCGTGAAGACCACGACTTCGAACATCGATTCTCCGACCATTCAGCAGCGACGCGTCAAGACGACGGTGGTCGTGAGTGATGGTGAGGTCCTGGCGCTCGGCGGCATGATCCAGGACAGCGCGAACAAGAGCAGCAACCAGTTGCCGATCCTCGGAGATATCCCCGGCATCGGAGCGGTGTTCGCAAATCGAAAGGACTCGGTTCAAAAGACCGAGCTTGTCATCCTGATCACTCCGAAGGTGGTTCGCGATGGCACGGAAAGCCGGTTGGTCACCGAGGAATATCGGCGCAAAATGAACGTCTATATGCCGCACGCTTCGACGCGTCAGCGGGCACCCTACAATACGGCGCAGCGCTTGGTGACGCCGTGACACGCTCCGCTCTCACGGTTTTCTGGCTGGGCAGGGTTTGCGTTTTGCCACTTCTGTTGGCCGGCTGCGTGACCGAACAGCCCTTGGTGATCGATCCGCCGGCGCCCTATATGCTGCTGCCTGTCGACGAGTCCATGTCCTGCAACGCGATCGCGGGGTCGTTTCGCTTTTCGGTCAAGCGCGCTGCCCGGCTCGAATATTGGCTCGCCGCCGGATCTCTGGCCGGCTACGATTCCGACAGATTTCCGCTTGATGCGCCCAAGCAGCTGATGGACGAACGCCGACGACTCGATGCCCTGACGGATCTCCAGCGCACAAAGGGCTGTACGGTGATGGAGCCAGGGCCGGCGGTCGCGGAGGAACGCGAACGCCTCGAAGAATCCGCGAGAAATTCGCGCCCACAACAGGTCCTTCGTTCGAAGGGGTGAGCGGCGGGGACTGCGTCGGTCTGACTTCAGAGCTTGAAGCAGGGGTGCAGGACTTCGCCGTCGGATCGCTTCCCGGGCTCACCGACCACGTCGCCGCGACGCCACTCGCGGATGACGTAGAGTTGTCCGGACGCGGCTCCAAACGAGACCAGCGCTTCCCGAATGTAGCGTGAACCGTTGGGCGCGCTGACGTCGGCCCTGATGGTGACGCTGCCAGGCAGGGCTGGCCGTCGGCGCGCCGGTCGGCTGGGATCGAGGTTCATGAGAATGCGTAAGGCAGCCGTTGCCGCTTCGGGCGCGGGCTCCACGCGACCGGAGAGCACCGTGGTGTAGCGAGCGGCCGCGCGGAATACCGAAGGCGAAATGCCGTCGATTTGATCAAGCTCCATGATGGTCGAAAAACCGGAGCTCTTGGCCTGTTTGGCGAGGGTGCCGGCCTGCGGAGGCTTGCGAAAGTCGACGACGTTCTGGGCAATCCTGCTTCCCAGTGCCTTATCCCGCGTGAGCCCGACGAAGAAGCGCTCAAGCGTGGGTAAATTGCCGGCATTGAGGTCGACCTTGCCGATCTCCTCCTCGACGGCAATGTCAACGCGCTCGCCCTCCGGCAAACGGCAGCGACGCGGAAAGCTGGTGTCCGGCGCGGGATCAAGAATGACCGAGATGGCCAGATTGACCGCACTTTCCGCCGCCGCCGCCGTGGATGCGACCATACTATCGGCCGTGGCAGTCTTGGCCCGGTAGCGTGCGCCTACGATCACTGCCGTTCCAAGCACGGTCAGCAGGCCAAGTCCCCAGATCACTGTGACGAGGGCGAAGCCGCGGCGACCAGGATGAGCGTGCTCATGGGCCGGCGCAATCGGCTTGGACCTTGCTCGCAAGGTATGATGGTCAGTCAGCCGCATTGATTGCCGCTTGGTAAATGAAAATGGCAAATAAAGTGTGAAAAGCCTTCCTTAACAAAATCGCTCTAGCGTCGGGGTCCGCGTTTGAGATCGGGACCTTCGAGCCAATGCCAGGCGATACACAGACACCGACACGCCAGGCTGCGCCGGCGGCCGGCCCGGCCATGGTCCTGGGACCCCTGGACGATGGCTTCGCCGATGCGTTCGCGGGGCTCTTGATGCGTGGAGAATTCGTCGATGCCGGTGCGGTTGCCCGGGCGAGACGGGCCTCGGATGCCACGTCCGAGCGCCTCGACGTCGTCCTGGTGAAACTGGGGCTCATCTCCGAGGCGGATCTCTGCGCGGCGTATGCCGACTATTGCCGGCTTCCGGTGGTTCGACCGGCCGACATCCCGTTGCAGCCGGTTCTTCCGGATCGTCTGAAGCTGCCCTTTCTGAAAGCCAGCCGTACGCTGCCGATCTCGGCGCACGGCAATTCCCTGGTGCTGGCCGCAGTAGACCCCCTCAACGAGGAGGGGCGTAGGGCAATCAGCTATATGCTCGGCTGTCATGTCGATCTCGCGGTGATCGCGCCTGCCGACATCGAGCACGCATTCCGCAAGCTCTATCAGGACGCGGCTCCCCAGTCCGTCGATGGCGATCCGAACACGATTGCCGGGGGCCATATCGACGGAAACGAGATCGACGTCGAGCGTCTTCGCGACATCGCCAATGAGGCGCCGATCATCCGGCTCGTGAATCAGATCATAGCCAGTGCGGTTGAGCGCGGGGCATCCGACATTCACATCGAACCGGGACGTGATGCGGTCGTGGTTCGCTTCCGGCTCGACGGCTTTCTCCAGCAAGAACGTGTCGTTCCGTCGACGCTCAGGGCCGCGCTGACGACCCGGATCAAGATCATGGCGAGGCTCGACATTGCCGAGCGAAGATTGCCGCAGGACGGTCGGATCAAGACTGCCGTCCGCGGCGTCGAGATCGACGTTCGCGTGGCCACGCTGCCGACCGCGTTCGGCGAGAGCCTGGTCCTGAGGATTCTCGATCGCACCAGGGTCGAACTCGACTTCTTCAAGCTTGGCCTGGATCCGGCCGTGCAAGCCCGCCTGCATGGACTGATGTCGCTGCCGAACGGGATCATCCTGGTGACCGGGCCGACGGGAAGCGGCAAGACCACGACGCTCTATACGGCGTTGAAGGAATTGAACCGTCCGGAGCTAAAACTCTTCACCGTCGAGGATCCCATCGAATACCAGCTCGGTGGCATCAACCAGATTCAGGTCCAGCCTCAGATCGGGTTCGATTTTCCTGCTGCGCTTCGCTCGATCCTGCGTCAGGATCCCGACATCATCATGATTGGCGAAATACGCGATCTGGAGACGGCTCGCATTGCCGTTCAGGCCTCGCTCACCGGCCATTTGGTTTTCTCGACCCTGCATACGAACAGTTCCGTTGCCGCCATCACCCGTCTCATCGACATAGGGATCGAGCGTTACCTGCTTGCATCGACGCTCGCCGGCGTCATGGCCCAGCGCTTGGTTCGCCGCCTGTGCCCGAGCTGCGCGCGGCCCGCGGCCTATCGCACCGAGGCGCCATCGCGGTTGCGTTGGCCTATCCCGGACGGCCTCGAGCTCGACTGGTCGGGCGCGCGCGAAGCCGTAGGCTGCGCAGCCTGTCATGGCACCGGCTATCTGGGGCGCACATGCATCGTGGAGCTCCTCGTGATCGACGACGAGATGCGGGAAGCGATCGGCAGGAGAAGCGATGATCAGCGGGCGTTGATGTCGCGGGCACGAGGTGCCGGATTCCACACTCTCTATGAGAGCGGTCTCGTCAAGGTGACGCTGGGCGAGACGACCATCGAGGAAGTTCTCAGGGTGTCGCGAACGAGCTAGGGAGCTTTGCGTGTCCACCTTCCAGTATCGCGCCTACACCAGCCAGGGCATCGTCACGTCGGGCAAGATCGTTGCCGATGAGCTCGACGCTGCCATCGAAGCGCTCTACAGCTCCGGGCTGACGCCGGTGGAAACGACGCTCTGCGAAGACGCCGCGTCGTCGCAGGTGCATCCGGATGAACGGAAGGCACCGAGGCGAGGCTGGATGCGCTCCGAACGGGTCGGATTGAAGGAGCTGTCTGCATTTACGGCCGAGCTGGCGTCACTGGTCAGCTCCGGGGTTCCTGTCGATGCGTCGTTTCGGGTGCTGGCCGGTGCCGGTGCATCGCGCAAACAGATTGGCCTCGCGAACGGCCTGCTCAAGGATATCCTGTCCGGCCTCCAGCTTTCGGAGGCCATGGCGCGCCGCTCCGACGTTTTCCCCGCCGACTATGTCGCCATCCTTGCCGGCGGTGAAGCCGGCGGGAAAACCTCGCAGGCGCTGACGCAGATCAGCGAGATGCTGGCGCGAAGGGTCGACGTCCGAAACAAGGTCCGCGCGGCTCTGGTTTATCCCGCTGTTCTCTTGATGATGTCGCTGGTATCGATCGCCGTCATCGTTCTGGTGCTCATTCCGAACTTGTTGCCGATCTTTTCCGATGCGGGTCTGCCACTGCCGGGCATTCTGGCGGTCCTGGCCGATCTACCGGAGCGCTGGCCGAAGCTCTTGATCTGGCTCGGGCTCGTGACGGCGGCCGGCTTGGTCATCTACCGCAGGATCGCCGGTGACGCCTCTATGATGAGGAAGGTCGACCATCTCAAATGCCGCCTGCCGGTCGTCGGTGCCGTCATTCAGCGTCGCGAAGCCGGCCACTTTGCCCGCTCCGTGGGCAGCTTGATCGACGCAAGAGTGCCGCTCATGACGGCGCTGCAAACTGCGCTCTCCCTGGTGTGTAACCGACATCTCAAGGCTCGCTATGGAGAAGCGGTCGGTCGCGTGCCGGAAGGAAATGCGTTGAGCCAGGTTCTGGACGGAGCGGGCTTGCTACCTCCGGCCGCCATCCGCCTCGTCGCGGTTGGTGAGGAGACCGGGCAATTGGCAAAGATGCTGGCTCGCGTTGCCGCCAATCTGGAAACCGAAGTCCAAGGCAAGATCGAGCAACTCGTAGGGTTGCTCACGCCGCTCCTTACGGTGGGAATCGGTGGTCTGGTCGGAGCTCTCATCCTTCAGGTGATGAGCGCCGTCCTCTCCATCAACAATCTGGCTTATCAATGAGGCGCTCTGACACCGGATCGGCGGGGTTCACGCTGATCGAAACGCTCGTGGTGCTCGTGATCATGGCGCTCGTCGTCGTATCGGTTCTGGCCGCCAAGCCGAGATCGGCGGCTGCGCGCACGAGTGCGGAAGCGCGCGCGATCGCGGCGACCCTGCAGCTTGCCAGAAGCCGGGCGCGGGCCCGCAATGCGGAAATTGTGGTCGACGTGGATACGCGGAACGGGCGCTTCGGTGCCGTCGATGCCATGCGCCAATTGCCCAGCGGGATGGAGATCGCTCTGACGGTTGCAGAAACCGAGCGGCGTGGCCGGGTCGGCGGGGTGCGGTTCTATCCGGATGGTCAGTCGAGCGGCGGCGAGATTCTGCTCAGCTACAAAGGGCAAAAGGAGCGGATCATCGTCAACTGGTTCACTGGTGAGCCGAGGATTGAATGATGCCCGCTCGCCTCGGTCTGCGCCGACCGATGACCGGCAATGCCGGCCTGCTGCGTCAACGCGGTTTCACGTTGATCGAAGTGATGGTGGCGTTCACTGTGCTCGCCATCGGTCTGGGAGCTTTGACCGCCGGCATTACGGCGGCGCTGCGCTCCGATGCCAAACTTCAGACCAAGCATATCCTCGATCGGATCGCCGAATCCAGGCTCGAAGCTGCAGGACGGGCGACTTCGCTGAAAAGCGGACGTCGTGAGGGACGCATCGGACGGTATCAGTGGCGGGAGATTGTCTCGGTCGTGGATATCGGAAACTCGCGCCAGCAAGGCGCTACACCGGGGCCGAAGTCTCAGATCGTGCCGATATGGGTCGAGATCGTCGTGCAGGCGGACGGCGGACTTGAGACGAGACTGGCGGCACTGAAATTCGCCCAGGGAGCCGCGCAGTGAAGGGGCGACGGCGTTGCCGGACAATGCGCGCGCCGATCGGGCGCGAGAGCGAACGTGGGCTCACATTGATCGAGCTTGTGGTCTCGCTTGCACTTTTGACCGTCTTGACCGGCTTCATCGTTGGCGGATTGTCGACAGCCATCCGGGCGTTCGATGCGGATCGTCGCAATGGCGTGGAAATGGAAACAAACTCCGTGGTCGAAAGCTTGCGTGGCTTCATCGCCTCGGCAATGCCGACGGCGAATCCTTCCCAGCCCGGGGGCGTTCTGTTCGAGGGCGGGCGCGAGGGAATGCGTTTCATTGCGCTGAGTGAGGGACGCGCCTTGCCGGGAGGCTTGCAGGACATTCGCATTCGCCGCAGCGGCGACGAACTGATCCTCGATGTCTTCGGAGCGCCGAAGGACGGCGAGCGCAAGCCGCCGTTGGCTTCGACCGTCGTCTTGAAGGGTGTCCGCGGAGTCCACTTTCGCTATTTCGGCGTCTCGAGCTCGCAAGGTGACCCGGCATGGCGCAACGACTGGATCAAGGCGGAGCGGCTGCCTTCGCTGGTCGAGGTTGGCTTCGAATTCGAGGACTCCGGGCGGAATGGGCCTGCGGCAATTGTCGCTCTCCGCAATCAGCCGGGATCCTGAGCCTGCGGATCGTGGTCCGGCGTTACCTCCCGTAAAGATTTAGTAAATAGGATTGCCGAATCGAAAGCTTGGATTGGCGGGAAGGCAAGCCGATGACCGACGTCACGGTGGCACGGTTCGAAGGGCTCGGCACGCTGACCACGGCGTGGCGACAGTTTTCGTGCTGGTGGCTGAACGAGCTGCGCGAATGCACCCCGAAAGCCTGGCGACATCTGCTGCAAGCGGAAACTGCTACTCGCCTGTTCATGTGGGACGAGCAGGGCGCTTTGATAGGTCGTCTGGTCGCTCCGTCGGGCGTGCACGAGAAGCGGTTCGCGGCTGGCAATTCTGGTCGTCCGCAGGTCGACGCCTGGCTTGCTGAAATTGGATGCGAGCGTGACGCGGTGCAGATTGGCGTCGCACTGGAAGCCGATCGCTTCTTTCAGCGCCGGCTCAACGTGCCTCGATCGGAGCTCGATGTCCTGACGCGAGTCCTGGCGCAGGAGATCATCCATCGCACGCCGTTCCAGCCTGCCGAAATCTGGCATGGCGCAACGCCGGCGGATGAAACGCCGCGCGCAGGTGTGGTGGAGTTTCGTCACTGGATCATTCCGAAGGATCGAGCGGAGTCCGAGATCGTCCGGCTTGGCTGGCGAAGTTCGGACATCGATTTCATCGCCGCGAAACAGCCGAGCGGCAAGCCGCTCAGCGTCGTCACCTTCAGCGCCGCGCAGGGCCAGGACCCGCCATGGGCGTTTCGCGCGATCCGCACGCTGGCGATCGCGCTGGTCGCAGTTTGCGCTCTTGCCCTGGCTTCTGTCGAAACGTGGCAATCGATCAGGGCGGGGCAACTTGAAGACGCGCTCTATGAGGCCAAACAGGGGGGCCAGGACGGATCGCAGGGCGCCGGCGTCCCGCTTCGCCTCATCGCGCTCAAGACGGAGCCGGGCAGTCTCGCGATCTGGGACGAACTCTCCCGCGTGATTCCGGACCACACCTTCCTCACCGAGCTCCGGATCACCGGGAGCGTGGTAAGCCTTGCGGGATTGTCGTCCAATGCGGCCCGGCTCGTGCGCGCTGTGGATGCCTCCCGTATTTTTGCCGGCGCGACTCTGGCCGGTCCGATTACCCCGGACGCAACTGAGCGGAAGGACCGGTTCCGCATGACGCTGAAGGTACGAAAGATCGGCGCGGGCCGTCCCGTCAAGGCGGCGGAGAGGCCGGAGTCATGAATGGCGACGGACTTCTCAAGCGGCGCCTCCTCTTCGCGGGATTGAATGGCGCAATCGTGCTGACCGTCGGTTTCCTGATCCTGGGACCGCTCGTTGCGCATTTCGGCGAGCGCAACGACGACATCCTCGACAATGCGGCACAGCTCGCCCAGATCCAGCGGGTCACGGATGAGGCCGCAAGGCTCGCCAAAACGACCGCGCAGGACATTGATCCCTATTTGCCGGGTGCGGAAGAGCGGGTCGCCAGCGCCGATCTTCAGGCGAGCCTGCAGGCTCTGGCGAGCACCAGGGGCCTCGCGATCCAAACCATTCGCGGTCTGCCGGGCCGGCAGGCGGCACAATGGCGTGCAATCCCGGTACGGCTCGAGGTCGAAGGGGCGTCAGCCGCCGTGCGGGAGCTCATCTCCGCCATCGAGACACAGACCCCGTTTCTGTTCATTACGGATTTCTCGCTGCGTTCGCTTGGTGACGGCGATGACAGCCGGATGCGGGTGAGCCTGACGATCGAGGGCGCCCTGCGCAACCCGGGAAGCCCGCCGCCTGGCCCGCTGCTGAGCGAGAACCGGCCCGGCGAAGCCGCTAGGGCGGCAAGCCGATGACGGAGGTGGTATCCCAGTCCGGCCACCGGCAGCTTTGGCGGGAGATCTCGGCGCCGCGCCAACTGGCCGCGTCGGTGGCTTCGCGCTTGTTCTTGCGCAATGATTTTCCGAGCCGTCGCGAGCTGATGGCGATCACCCCGCCAAGGCGTGGCCTGTTGATCGGGCTTGCCGTGTTGATCGGCCTTGCCGTCGTGACGCCGGTCGCAACCATCGTCGCACTGGAGGTTGCCGTCGCCAGCCAGTCAACGTGGGACGGCCGGGGGACACTGGTCGCAGCGCGTCAGGAAAGCCGGACCGGCGGCTATGAGAATATCCTGCAGCGGCCGCTGTTCTCCAGAAATCGTCAGGGCCTACTGACCACGCCGGCGCCGGCGGCCACCGAGGCGGCGGCGCCGATCCGGACCATGCTTGACCCCAGCGTCGCGCTCAGAGGCGTCTTCATGAATGGCGAGCGAGCCAAGGCGTTCCTGACCTCATCGGACAACCCGGTGGGGATTTGGATCGCATTGAATGAGCAATGGTCGGGTTGGCGGCTCTCCGAGGTCAAGCCGAACGAGATTGTGCTCGAGGCCGACGGTGAACGGCAGACTCTACCGCTGACCGTCCTGAAATGATCACGGAGCTACGTAAAACGGCGAGGCGTACCGGCTACTACCTGACGCGCGCTCTGGTTTGTCGCGAGCCCTACCGAGACCAGGTGCTTGTCGTCTGGCTCCTGGTCTTCGGATTGTTCTGGATCCTCCTGAGCGGCCAAGTCGACCAGAAGTGGATCGCCTATTTCGTGCTGAGCGTTGCGCTCGCCACCCTCCTGGCCGCCATCTGCGCAATTGACGCCCGTTTTGGCATCATCCCGGACAAGCTTGTCGGCGCGATGGCTGCAAGCGGCTTGGCGGCGGTCTGGATTCTGGATCCGGACGAGGTCATGTACCGCCTCGCTGAGGTCGTCGTCGTGGCGATAGCGATTGCGGCTTTTCGTGCGATTTATCGTTGGACTCGCGGCTATGACGGGCTTGGCTTTGGCGACGTGAAATTTCTCGCTGCCGCTACATTCTGGATCGGCTTTCGCTCGCTTCCAGCACTGCTTTTGATCGCAGTCGTCTCGGCGCTCGCCAGCGCCTTTCTGCTCAAGTCGGCGCGCTATGAGGTCGATGGCCGGCATGCCATTCCGTTCGGCCCTCATCTCGCCGTCGGGCTTTGGTTGGCATGGGTGTTCGATCCGATGAGTTTCCTGTTGGGATAGGCACGCAATCGTTGGTAGTGTCTCAGTTTGAATTTTCGGCCTTTGGAATCCAGCCAGCTCGCCGCGCCGCAACGCCTAGCGACTTCGCTTGATCGAGCAAGACGGCTTTTGGTTCTTTCATCGTCACAAATTCAACGATGAGCTTTTCAACGTCGTCCCAAGTCAGGTCCAGCCGAAAATCGCTGGTGTTCTCCGGTCCGAGGAAACGGACCTCTACGACATTCGCGCTTTCCATATTTTGGTGGACGCTGTTTTCAGTGCGATTGAACGGCGATTTGCCCAACCTATTCAATTCCATTTTGCCTCTCCCTTGCGAAGCTTACCGCTAAGCATTAGCCTATCGTCTGATTATTTGGAAGCAGAACGGGAAATTATGAGCGATAGAAGCGACGCGGCGCATCAAAAGGCTTTCCAGCATGGGCAAGACGCTTGGCGTGACAACAAGGATTTGGAGCGCGACAATCCTTATCCGCCTGTCTCGCCTGACCACGACTTCTGGCGTCAGGGTTGGGAAACCGAAAACGAGATTCACCACAAATAGGAACGCTGATGCCAAGAGGCCCTAAGGGCGAGAGGCGACCCGCCGACGCTATCGGCAACGCCATCATGATCGCCAAGATCGCGACCGGCGAGATTGAGGACGGAGAGCCGGAAACTAAAGCGGCAGCCGCCCTCGGCAAGCGTGGCGGAAAAGCCAGAGCGGCCAGCCTGACGCCGCAGCAGCGATCAGAAATAGCGCGCTTGGCCGCTGAGGCCCGCTGGAAGAAGGGCGACCGTTAGGCCGCCCCCTCATCTTCATCAGGCACATTCTTGCGCAATTCGATATCGAAAGTCAGGTCCATCGGGAGTTGGATTGGCTCTTCGCTTGCGTGGGCGTCGTTCCAGTGGTCCTGATCGTAGCTGAGCATAAGGCCGTCGCTGACCATTTGCTCCCGGCGGTTCACCAGAGAGACCAACATCTGGCTGCGGGTTGCCTCTTCGATATCAACGAAGAAGTGAAGTTGGGTGCCGCCCTGCGAAGCCTTGAGGGCGTGATAGATGCGGAACGGTTTCCCTGTCTTTTTATCGTAGTCGATGACTTCTCGCGCCGCCGTTGAAAATCGCGGGCGAGCACTTCCATCGGGTCTGCTGGCTTCGGGAGCGACCAACCTTTGCTGACAGCCCAACGCGCAACCTTGCGCATATCGAGTTCACGATCACCCGTCTCGTCTTTGTACGCTCTAATCAAACGCTGCATTTCTCGCTTCTTGGACACTTTCTGTCTCCGTTAGTTGCCGAGGGGAGCAACATCCCCCCATCCATCTGTGATCGCATTCGGCGTCACGATGGATCTGATCTTGGAAAGGTAACTTACGAACCGATCATAACGGCCCGTTCGGTGCCGCAATTGACCGGCAATCAATCCAGGATGAACATTCATCATCTTGGAGAACGCGAGAATATCCCTCTCGCTGAAGATGGGCGCCTTACGAGCTATGAAGGCGTCCATCATCTTCTTCGGTACACAGAACTCAGCCGCAGCAGCGTTTGCTATCCGCTCTTCTTCGTTGATCTGCGCCCCTGTCCCCGCGTTTTCCCCCTCAAGCTCCGCGTCGAGCATCATTTTTGAACGGCCGTGCTCGCGGGCAACGTGCTCCAGCTCATGCCGCAGCACGAACCAAAAGTTGTCGATCCGATCAAACCTCATCGATAGCGCAATGACGGGTGACGTCTCGTTGAGCCAAAAACACACGCCGTCGATCTTGGCTGATGGGAGCGATTCAACGATGAGAAACCGAATGCCGTGCTCCGCCAAGACCTTCGGCACCTTGCGAGCTTCTTCTGGAGCAACCAGAAGCGGCTTCAATTTTGATGCAGCCTGCGTCGCTCCAAAAGTAGCGTACCGAGGAACGAGCATTTCGCTCGCTATCTTTCTTACCCTGTAAAGCCAAGCGAGCTGGACAGGAGTCGCCTCAGTATTAACCTCAGTCTTTTTCGCGGCGTGAGGAAGGATTTCAATGTCCTCAATTCGATCGACGCCAAAGAAACGCACCAGCTCGGGCTGGACCATCGGGTCTTTCACGTCCTTGGCATTGATCCAGCCCCGCTTGATCATCTCAGCCACGGGCAGCTTGCCGAATAGGTGAGCGCGGGTTTCGCGGACGGGATCATGCCGGGCAGAAAGCCGGGCTTGGGCCAAGTCGTAACTCTGCTGAAGTTCGAGAAAATCCTCTGCGGGGACGGCGAACGCTTCTTCGAGCGTCACAGCCAATTCTGCGTCGACCGGACGCTTCCCATTGACGATTCGCGAGACAGCGGTCTCGTCCATCCCGAGCACGATTGCCAACACTCTGTTAGTCCATCCCTTTTCCTTCAAAAGGGCGTCTATCAACTGGCTTGGCGCGCGGAATTGATCCAAATTTCGATGCATAGCAGCAGCTTAGCAAGTTTGCGCAAATCTGCAAACTGAAATATTTGCTTGACTGTAAGCACAAAAAGTTCATTATGAAATGTGTGAACAAGCTGCCGCTCCAGACCCGCGTCCAAATCCTTCTGATGCTCTGCGAGGGATCGTCCATGCGTTCGGTCTCGCGGGTAACTGGCGTGTCGATCAACACGGTTTCCAAGCTTCTGATCGACGCTGGACTGGCTTGTGCGGCCCTCCACGACAAGACCGTGCGCGGCGTAGTCGCCAAGGCCGTCCAGTGCGATGAGATTTGGTCGTTTAGCTACGCTAAGCAGAGGGACGTCAAGTTCGCTAAGGCCGCCCCTGAGGCTGCTGGTGACGTCTGGACGTGGACGGCGCTGGATACCGATTCCAAGCTGATCGTGTCGTGGCACGTTGGCGACCGCAGTCAGCACACCGGCATTGCATTCATGGGCGACTTGAAGGCCCGGCTTGCCAATAAGGTCCAGCTCACCACGGGCGGTCACAAGGCCTACTTGAAGGCCGTGGCAGCGGTCGATTTTGACGCCGATTATGCGATGCTGAACAAGATTTTCGCGGCGGACTACGCTGGCGCTGGCCGCTACAGCCCGCCCAAGTGTATTGGCGCGATCAAGACCCCGATCATGGGCAACCCCGACCCGGACCTTATCAACACGTCCTTTGTGGAGCGGCAGAACTTGACCATGCGCATGTCAATGCGCCGGTTCACCCGCCTCACTAATGCGTTCAGCAAGAAGTTTGAGAATCACTGCCACGCGCTGGCGCTCTACTTCGTGTTCTGCAACTTCTGCCGCGTCCACAAGACGTTGGGCGCGACGCCGGCAATGGCGTCGGGCCTGATCGACCGGGTTATGAAGATGACGGACGTGGTTGCGCTGATCGACGCCGCCAACCCGGGCCCCGCCATTCGCGGTCCCTACAAGAAGCGCGAAGCCGACGAGATTTCAAACTGAGACACTACCCAATCGTTGGATGCGCGCTCGAGGTTCACGCTTCCTTCTTGGTCGCCAAAACGAGCTGAACGAGTCTGATCGCGGCAATGCCCGCACAGCCCGCGACGATCTTCTCGGACGCGTCGAACAAGGTGCCGTGGCGATCAGGGGTCAGGGTCTGAAGCAACTCGAAGATGATGGCGCTTCCGATCACGATCGCGCAAACCATGCGTGTGCGCCGAGGGTAGGCCAATGCGAACAGGCTACCCAGTGTCAGGAACGCGATGGCGTGCTCCAAATGGGCCCACGTCGAGATACTCACCCCGAAAAGGAACGGTTTGATCCTGCTGTAGATCAAATAGATGAACTGCACCTTGGTCAGCGTGGCATAGCCAATCAGCGAGATTGCGGCCCAGGCGGCAATTGCAAGCGCGGTTGTGACAATCGATCTATTCATTCCTCGCTTATGCAGGGCAAAACGCGAAGCGTCCATATTTTTTCGCGGTGAGATCCTCTCCGAGGGGCTGCGCTCCCCGCGTTAACCGGCATTTCTCGGCCTCGTTGCGCTCGAAGGCTTAACCACGTCTCGGGCGAGCAGTACGCGCCTCAGCCGAGAGTAGGATAGGCTGGTCATCGTCGCACAAGGGGAGGGCGAACGGAGCGAGGAGATCGATGAAAGCCACGACGTTTACCGTCGCCACTGTCGCGATGATCGCGATACTCGCTCCTTCCATCGTCGAAGCGGGCGACGGGGCGAGACTCTATCGCAAGCCTCATTGGCGCGGCGCGTATGGATATGATGCACGCCTCGCGCGGATTGCGCCTCCAGTGGTGAGCGTCGTGACGCCAGACCTCTCCTATCCTGTCGCTCGTTACGTCGACAACAGGCTGGATGACGGTTACGACTATCCCTTCGGTTACGGCGAATACGCGATTTACGGGAAGTGGGCGCGTGATGCCTATGGCCGGCCCGACGTCACGCGGTGCCGCCTGGTCTGGTTCGACGGTCCGCGATTGCGCAGCCTTAACCGCTGCAATTGATACCAGGTCTCTGCGCTGAAGGATTGGGCTCGGTCTACGGCTTTAGCCGATGATCGCAAGGAGAGCGCGTCGCCGGCATCGGTCAGAGGCGTGCGTGAACACCAATCTCACTTGCCGTTCACGCGCGTCCGTTTGCTGCCGCTCCGCCTGGGCCTCTTCGCTGTCAAGGTCGAGCTCTCCTTCCGCACGGCCTCGCGAAGCGCGAGAACCTCTGCATAGCGCAAGCACAGCGATTTCTCGATCGGGTCGCGTGTAGTGCTCTTGGAGACGTTGATGCGCTGCAAGTCGAGCTCTCCCGCAAACATTTGACGAACTTCTGTTTTTTTCGATCTACGGTGCAGACCTATAGGAGCGCGGATTTCGATACAAATGAACTCGCCGGTTAAGCTTGATGGCGGATTCGATTCGCTCATGAGTGCCATTAACTTGCCGAAAAGCTTAACGCCTGGCTTTCGTGTGGCCGAGCATTCTCGCCGGTTCGCTATCCCCGTATTCAGACTGGCTCGAAGTTCCCGGTTCCGTTAACCCGGTGAACACGAGGCGAGATGAGGATACCCCGAAATGCAAGGATACTTGTTTGGGGGCATCATGACCGTCGACACGAATGAATCTTCGGCGCCACAGCGCGTCAGGAAGCTTCGTCATGGCAGGCGTCGCCGAGCTGTGGCCGGGTATACGTTGCTTGAGCTGCTCGTCGTGATGGGCATCCTCGCCGCGCTTACCGCCATGGCGACGCCGCAAGTGATGGGCTATTTCGGAAAGGCGAAGACGCAATCCGCCCAGCTTCAGATCGAGAACATCAACACGGCGCTCGAGATGTATTATGTGGAGAATGGCTCCTATCCGAGCTCGAGCGCTGGACTGAAGGCATTGGTCGAAGCGACGCCGGAAGCGCCTCGCTGGAACGGCCCCTATTTGAAGAACGCCAGGACTTTGCTCGATCCGTGGGGGCGCCCCTATCAATACTCCGTCTCGGAGCAGGGCGAATACAATGTCTACTCGCTCGGGCCGACGGGTAAGGGGACCAAGAAGCCTGCCTCCGCAGCGAGCGCGAGCCGTGCCTGGGCAGACAATGGGTGAAACGATGGAGTTGGGCCAACGCCCCTTCGTTCGCTGATACCGGAGGCCCTGATAGTCTTTCTTCCTACGCGCGACCGAATTGACGGCTGCAGCGCAGCCGTTAGACTTGGCATTTTACATGAGATTACACCCATGTCCTTCTTGCGTTCTGGTGGTGTGCGCCTCAAGCCAAAGCTGACTCTGAAGTCTCTTTCCGAACTTTCGAGACTGCGAGCGGCAGCAAGCGACGGGAATCCGGCTGACCGGAACGGGACCGATCATGCGGTCTTGGCCCAGAGAGTTGTCTGTGCGATGCGAAGCGGCGACGACAAAAAGCCTCGCGGTGGGCAGGACTAGTCTGCACCTATGGAGCGCTTCGTCGGCGGCCTAATCGGTCCGTTTCAAATGATCGTGTCGCTGAGCTGCGATGGCATCGGCTCGTGCTTGTTCGAGTTCGACTTCCTGCCTCAGCCTCAGCACTTCTTCGCGCATGCGACTGAGCGCCGCCGTCGGCGGTTGACTTGTTGAAGGCTTGGATTGCTTCTTGCCCATAAGGAACCAATAGTGAGGCTCGCAGCATGAGCAACAGGACTCGGAATTTAACCTAACCGGTCAACCTTACCGGGTGGCTCTGATCAACTCGGCGGGCAGGGCGAGCCGCGCTTTCGCGCTGACGTCCTCCGATCGTTCGGCTAAGCTCAGATGGTGTATTGGGCCCTCGCACTCGTAACGCTCGCTTGCAATCCCGGAGATCGGTTGATCGATCTCAGCGGCAAGATCCCTCGCGCCATCAAGACGGTCGATTTGCTGATCTCGGTCGAGCCCTTCTACACCCGGCTTTACGTCTACCAGCCGGGGTTTCCCGACAGCACCCAGAGCTGCTGCCGCAACCAGCCCAGCTCCGTCCTCAAGCTCCCCGTCATCGACGGGCGGTTCTGCGTCAGGCAGAGCCAGCCGCAGATGAAATGGAAGTTGCAGATCATCGGTCGGCCCGACGACGCAGTCTAGGTCTGCCGGGCCGGCTCATTCCGCTGCCGCAACGTTTGGCACCGGCGCTCGCGACCGGCGCAGCCGGTCTATCAGCAGGTAGATCACGGGCGTGGTGTAGAGCGTCAGGATCTGCGAGACGAACAGGCCGCCGATGATGGTGATGCCGAGCGGGCGGCGCAGCTCCGTGCCCGGTCCGGTCGCGACCACCAGCGGAATGCCGGCGAACAGCGCCGCCATGGTCGTCATCAGGATCGGGCGGAAGCGCGCCTGGCAGGCCTCGAAGATGGCTTCGGCCGACGACAGGCCGCGCTGACGCTCGGCATCGAGCGCGAAGTCGACCATCATGATGCCGTTCTTCTTGACGATGCCGATCAGCAGGATGATGCCGAC
>NZ_AXAY01000064.1 GCF_000473045.1 Bradyrhizobium sp. WSM3983
TCCGTCTTGGTGAGCACGACGAAGTCCGCAAACGCCACCTGCTTCATGCATTCGAAGTGCCGCTCCATCGACGCTTCGATCGTCGTTACATCGATTGCGCAGACGACGCCGGACAGCCGGAAGCACCTTGCGACGACATGATCCCGAAACCCCGCTGCCGGAAGACCGCCCGGTGTGACCTGATTGATGATCGGAGCCGGATCGGCCAGCCCGGTCGTCTCGACGATCACGCGCTTCAACGGCGGGACAGCCTTGCTCTCCACAGCGTCGTAAAGTTCGAACAGGGAAGTCCTGATGTCGCTCGCGACCGTGCAGCAGAGGCAGCCTGTGGTCGTCACCATCATTTCGCGTTTGTTCACCCGAACAAGATCGTGATCGATGGAAATATCGCCAAACTCGTTGATGATGACGGCGGTGTCCGCAAAGGCCTCGCTTTCCAGGAGCTCGTTGAGCAGCGTGGAT
The DNA here is from genome assembly GCF_000473045.1 of Bradyrhizobium sp. WSM3983. GTDB lineage: Bacteria > Pseudomonadota > Alphaproteobacteria > Rhizobiales > Xanthobacteraceae > Bradyrhizobium. Next base: position 463 of record NZ_AXAY01000064.1, read on the forward strand.
TTCCCGGCACCCAGGAAGCCCGTGAGGATCGTCACCGGAATCGGCTGGTCTATCTTCATTGGTGGGCTGGGCACTCAATTGGCATTGGGCTCAATGGCAGGAAAGGCACTCGGACGGGGTCATACTCGGTTTGTAATGTTATAACATTGCATGTATATAGGCAACGTTCGCGTGGATCTGGTCACGATGGATTGTCCCACCGCACGTCGGCAGAGTTCTGTTTGCTTCCGCGCATCGTCAGGCAGAAATCAGCGCGCTCTTTCGATGAACAGCCGACTGCTTTTAGCGATCCTGCTGTACGCTGCCGCATCGGCGACCGCTGCGCTGGTGCAGGACAAGGGCACGCTGGATCCCCAACCGCTGGCGCCGCTGACCAATCCCAACGATCCGCATCTCGGCGCCAAGGAACTTTTCGGACGAAAAGCACTGCCGGCGCCGTCGGCCGTTCGCTCCATCGGCTTCTATGCCAAAGGCTGCCTTGCCGGCGCGCAGGCGCTACCGATCAACGGCAAGACGTGGCAGGTGATGCGGTTGTCGCGTAATCGCAACTGGGGCCATCCCGACATGATCGCGCTGTTGGAGCGACTGTCCGACAAGGTGCATGAGGTTGCCGGTTGGCCGGGATTGCTGGTCGGAGATTTGTCGCAGCCGCGCGGGGGACCGATGCTGACCGGACACGCCAGTCACCAGGTTGGGCTCGACGCCGATATCTGGCTGACGCCGATGCCGGACCGGGAATTATCACGTAGTGAACGTGAAGAGATGTCGGCGGTCATGATGGTGCGCCCGGATCGCCTCGATGTCGATCCGAAGGCCTGGACTCCGAGCCATTTGCTCGTGATCCGCGCCGCCGCACAGGACCCCGCCGTGGAGCGCATCTTTGTCAATGCGGCGATCAAGAAGGCGTTATGTCGAGAGGCCAAAGGCGACCGAAGCTGGCTCTCCAAGGTGCGCCCGATGTACGGGCACGACTATCATTTTCATGTCCGGATCAAGTGCCCGTCGGGCAGCAGCGAATGTCAGTCGCAACCGCCGCCCTCCGAAAAAGAGGGCTGCAGCGCGGGCGATCTCGCCTACTGGTTCAGTGAGCCGGTACTGCATCCAAAGTTACCGACAACGCCAGTGAAGCCAAGACGTGAGATGACACTTGCTGAACTCCCGGCTGCTTGCCGGCAGATACTGATCGCGCCGTAGAGCAGGCTTGGAAGCGATCCAGGCCCTGTACCCATAAACCCAGCGGTGTAATCGGCGAAGAGAACGTCCGCCGTGCACCTACAGCGACCAAGTTGGCGCGGCACTGAAATATGTCGTTATGGCCAACGGGGACAATTTTGAGACACTAGATACCTAACCTCTCTGGCCATCTCTGCCTCCTTTCGAGCCGACGCAATCAGAGGTGCACGGCGCTGGAGTATCTCTTGTGTTAACGCCGGTCCGGCACCCTCCGGACTACCAGCGGCGAAAGGTGGCTTTGGATCGTATTCGATCAAAAGCTGTATCCGCTTGATGTTGGTGTTCAAAGCCTGCGTGAACGGTGAGTCCTGCATCCTGCAGCCGTCGCCGCACAGGTAACCGCCCCATTACAACAGCTAGCTAACCATGGGGCTCATCGAGAGTCGACGGTAGCCCTGCTTAGAAGGACGCGAAGCAGCGCAGGCGAAAACGTCGGTCAACTGTATCCCAAATATCACGTTGGTTTCAGACCCTACATCACTTGCTACAATCGCCTCGTTCCACCGCTATGGAGCCCGCGACCTTGTCGAACGCTTCTTCCAGTAGTGTCGTCGAGTCGCAACGCGGTACAGCAAGCTTGCATTGTCCAGCTTGCATCTATCAGGCTATGGCTGCGTGCTCATGAGCCCACGCCCTAACCCACGGGTTCGCTCGTGCAGTCCGCGCACTCTCCCTCCAACTCGATAATCGGGTGCAAGGGTTTGAAGCCGGTCGTCTTCGCCACGCCCCGCAAACCGCGCGCGACCAGATCGGAAGCTGCTTCCTGAACCGCGCCGCATTGGCTGCAGACCATGAAGACAACCATCTCGCCGCTCCCATGAAGGTGATCGCAAGCGAAATAGGCTGATTGAGAGGCCAGTCGATGGACACACCCCGCCTCCTGCAGGAACTCGAGAGCGCGATAGACCTGAACCGCCTGCACCCTGCGCGCGTCGCTCAACTTCTCGGCGATCTCGTAGGCGGCCATGGGCTTTCCGGATGCCGCAAGCAAGCCCAGCACGCGCTGACGCATCGCCGTGAACGGAATTCCCTTCGATGTTGCGTAGGCGCGAGCGCGGCTCTGCACCGCGTCGGCATCGATGGCGTGACGATGCGCTTCCGCGTGCCCGCCACTGGCACTCTGATCCGGATCACGAGCCATTGAAATCTCGCCTTGACGACATGGAATGTAATAATATAACAGGCGCCATGTCATAATATTACACCCTGGAGCGTCCATGACCAAGCCCCAAGTCGCCGAAACGCCCAGCGTCCCCCGCAATCGCGAGCCACTGGTTTGCGAGCCATTGGGCGCGGTCGTTCTCGGAATCGACTTCAGGTACAGGGGGCGCGAGCGGGTCTACAACCCAGACAAGATCTGGTCGGGGGAACACACGATCCTGGACTACACCGAGATCTAAGGGCGATCGTTGCAAAACGTGCCTTTGAATCGACAGGTGGCCGGCGCAGCAATTGCCATTTGGATTTGTTGGTGCGTGCTTCCGTATTTCTGCGGCAGCCCACATCGCCTCGACCGGTAGCGGCGGCTTCCGCAGTGGATTTGCACATCCGCTCACTGGGCCAGACCATTTCCTTGCGATGTTCGCCGTCGGGCTGTGGGGCGCCCAGATGGGCGGTCGCCCGGTTTGGACCTTGCCGGTGACTTTTCCGCTGATCATGGTTGCCGGCGGTGCTGCCGGAATGTTCGGCCTACCGCTTCCGGGCGTGGAGATCGGCATCGCGCTCTCGATTCTCGCGCTCGGCTCGGCAATCACTTTTGCCTGGCATCCCGCGGAATGGACGGCGCTTTGTTTGATCGCTGCTTTTGCAATCTGTCATGGATACGCGCACGGAGCCGAGCTGCCCTTTGCGGCAGATCCGGCCGACTACATCATCGGCTTCGTCCTCGCGACGGGCCTGATCCACGTCTTTGGCATCGGCGTTGGATTAGCACTCAACAAGCCGCTTGGGGGTCGCCTGGCTCGCGGGCTCGGAGTGCTGATCGGCCTCGGCGGAGTCTACTTCCTTGTCACAGCACTCTCAGCCGCATGAACCTCCCTCCGACGTGCTCGCCGCCGCGAGCAAATGGAGTGGCCCGGCTCTGATGGCGCTCGGATTGCTCGCGGCGGCAGCAATCGCGCTGCCCCCCGCTGCGGGACGCAGCACGCTCGTGTGGTGGATATTATCGAGTGCACTCGCACCTGAGCGGATACTCCCGCTGGTCGGACTCGGCGTTGCCCTCGCCCTCGTGGACCGTCGTTACAGCCTCGGAGCACTTGCGCTGTTCGGCGGCGGCTTGGCCGTCGGCTTTTTCCGTAAAGACTGGTTGCTGTCGGTATTGGAGGCAATTCCGCGCGCAACAAGCCACCACTTCCTGACTGGACCAATCTCCACTGTAATCGTCGGCGTGGCACTTGTGCTACCCGCTGCGCGACTGCGTTCATGGTTTTTGCTCATCGCCGCCGCCGTCGCCGGAAGCATGCTGGCGGCCGCGATCGAGGTGAGTGACCCCAGCCTCCACGATATTGCGATCCCTCTGGCGGGAGTGGTCGTCGCATTTTGGATCGTCGCGGCCGTTTCGCTGACCGTGCGGGCGTTCTGGCGCATCTGGTTTCCGATTCCAGCGCGTATTCTCGGCAGCTGGCTGATTGCCATCGGCCTGCTCTACGGCGGGGCGTCGCTGATACCGAAGCAAAAGTCGGCATTTCCACCGCCCACTGAACCAACGCCGGACACCTTTCGGTTCCCAGAGCCGGATCGCCTCTCTCCCGAGCTCGAACCACAGGACAGGCCCGGCGCTCGCATTCCCCCAGATGGCCTTCAACAGCCCTAAAGAATCGCCCGATTGAAGACGACAGCAAATGTCGCGGCGTTTTCTGGACGAGCCGTTATGCTCCGCAAGCTGAAACGGCGAGCGCAACTCTGGTGCGGTCGCCATTTCGACGCGAAATAGGAGTCCGTCCTAGTTTCGAACGATCTCGACCGGGCCGTGATCATCGCAGTGATTGCCGTGAGGATGGTGCAGATGGCCGTCGACGAGATAGTCGACATGATCGCCATGCGGGACCGCTTCGTGGCCGCAGCCAGGGCCATGGACGTGAGCAGCATCATGTCCGGAGCAGCGATGGTCGGGCGTACAGCGATCCGGGTTCTTGTCGCTCACCTCAATGCGATGTTCATCCACGTGACCAGCGTGCGGGTGGTGAAGATGACCATCGTGGAGGTAGTCCACGTGGTCGCCATGCTGAATCGCGACGTGGCCGCATTGCGGTCCGTGCGTGTGATCGTGATTGGCATGATGCGGAAGATTGCAGGTGGTCATTTCGACGTCCTTTCCTTGACTCAGTGGTGTTCGCCAGCATGCGCGACGGCATTCTTGACGAGTTGGAATACGTGGTCATCGGCGATCGAATAGATCGCGTTCTTGCCTTCGCGCCGACGTTTGACCAGCCTGGCTTGCAGCAACACCTTCAGGCGCGCCGAAACGGTACCGACTCGGTCATGTTCAGCTTCGGCGAGCTCGCCGACATTCCGCTCGCCTGCAGCCAGGATGATGAGGGTCTGGAGCCGTGCAGGATCGGACAGAGCCTTGAACATGGCTGCTGCCTCCTCAACGTGCGGCTCACTAACCGGTTTCATTACCATCCATCATTCTATTGAATGTTAGAATGTCCGAGTGACATGTCAAGCTTGGCAGGCGCCATGTCATGTAATAACATTACATCTTCCGTTACGACGTGATGTCCGCTGCAGACCCCTCCATGCGCAAACTCGATGTCCTCGCTGTCTCAACCATGACCCGCTCGGCACTCCTGCGGCTGGGCGCGGTGAGCGGCACCTTGGCGGGCCTGTGGCTGGCCATTCTCTGGGCGGTGGCGCGGCCATGAGCCCCAGCAGCAGCATTCACTTGCAAGATGTCACGATCGCGTTCGACCGACATCCCGCAGTTCATCATCTCAATGGCTCGTTTGCTCCTGGAAGCCTGACAGCAATTGTCGGGCCGAACGGAGCGGGCAAATCGACCCTTCTCAGGGCTCTGATGCACGAGCTCCCGCTTGCGTCGGGCAGGATCGATCGCGGCCACGTGATGCCGAGCGATATCGGATATCTGCCGCAGGCGGCAGACATCGATCGCCGCTTCCCGATCACGGTCGGCGATGTGGTCCTGCTCGGTGCGTGGAGCCAGGCCGGGGCTTTCCGTGCAGTCTCCGAGGGAAGCGTGTCGGAGGCGCGACGCGCGCTTTCATCCGTGGGGCTCACCGGATTTGAACAGCGACTGATCGGCACGTTGTCGGCTGGGCAGTTCCAGCGCGTGTTGTTCGCGCGATTGCTGCTGCAGGATGCCAAGCTGATCCTACTCGATGAACCCTTCACCGCCATCGATGCTCGCACCACGCACGACCTTCTCCAGGTCGTGAGGCGGTGGCACCAGGACGGACGCACGGTGATCGCGGTGCTGCACGATGTCGAACAAGTGCGCGCGCATTTTCCTCAGGCGCTCTTGCTCGCGCGCGAGCCCATCGCATGGGGCCCGACCGTGACAACCATGACGGCTGACAACCTGCTGCGAGCGCGGGTGATGGCCGAGCGATGGGACGAGACCGCTGCCATCTGTGACGTGCCGGACCAGAGCGCGGCATGACGGTCTACCAGCTATTCATCCTGCCGTTCGTCGAGTACGGCTTCCTGCGCCGCGCGCTCATCGCCTGCGTTGCGCTCGGGCTGGGCTCCGGACCCATCGGCGTGCTGTTGATGCTCCGCCGCATGAGCCTGGTCGGCGATGCCATGAGTCATGCGGTGTTACCCGGAGCGGCGATCGGTTTCCTCATTGCCGGCGGTCTTTCGTTACCCGCGATGGGACTGGGCGGACTGGTCGCCGGCCTGAGCGTCGCGCTGCTTTCCGGCCTTGTCAGCCGGTCCACGCCGCTTCGCGAGGACGCCAGCTTTGCCAGCTTCTATCTGACATCGCTCGCGCTTGGCGTTCTCATTGTTTCGCTACGTGGCTCCAACATCGATCTTCTGCACGTGCTGTTCGGGACGATTCTGGCGATCGATGCGAAGGCACTGTACTTCATCGGTGCCATTACCTCGATAACCGTCGTCACACTCGCCGTCATCTATCGACCGCTCGTCGTGGAATGTTTCGATCCTGGCTTTCTGCGCGCGATCGCCGGTCGGGGATCCCTTTACCATTTCCTGTTTCTCTTTCTGGTCGTGCTCAATCTCGTTGCCGGCTTTCAGGCCCTTGGGACGCTGATGGCGGTAGGACTGATGATGCTGCCCGCAGCGGTCGCCCAGCTATGGGCTCGAACCCTGCCCGGCATGATGTTGACTGCGGCAGCTACAGCGGCCGTATCCGGCTACATCGGACTGATCGTCTCCTATCATCTCGGCTTCGCCTCGGGTCCGACCATCATCCTGACCGCCAGCCTGATCTACGGCTGCTCGCTGCTGATCGGACCGTCCGCGGCCATGCGCCGGCTGCTTCCCCGACCGCATCTAACTGGCTGAGAGAGAACATGAGAAACGCACTCCTCCGCATTGCATTTTCGGCCCTGATGATCTGGGGAGCATTGGCCACATCGGCTTCGGCCAAAACGCTGAACATCGTCGCTAGTTTCAGCGTGCTGGCAGACGTGGTGCAGCAAGTCGGTGGCAGTCATGTGCAGGTCAAAAGCCTGGTCGGTCCCGATGGCGACCCACATCAATTCGAGCCGTCGCCCGACGATGCAAGAAATCTGAAAGACGCCGATCTCGCCTTCATTAGTGGCGAGGGCCTCGAACGCTGGTTTGAGAAGCTCGTCACGGCGTCAGGGTATCAAGGCACACCGGTGATCGTCTCGACCGGCATCAAATTGCGCGAGCGACAGCGCAAAGGCCAGATTTCGGATGACCCGCACGTCTGGAACAGTCCACTCAACGTCCTGGTGTGGGTGGCAAATATCGAGAAGGCGCTCATCGCCGCCGATCCTGAAGCTGCCGACGACTTCAAGGCCAATGCTGCTCGCTACTCACGAGAATTGCGCGATCTCGATGGCTACGCTCACGCGCACATCGACCAGATTCCGCCGCAGCAACGCAAGATTCTGACCAGCCACGACGCCTTCGGATATCTTGGACGCGATTGCGGCATCACCTTCCTGTCGCCACTCGGCCTTTCCACCGAGACAGAGGCATCCGCAAGCGACGTCGCACGACTGATCGATCAAGTGAAGGCTGAACACGTGAAGTTCTATTTTATCGAGACATCCAATGATCCGCGGCTGGTGCAGCAGATCTCGAATGCGACCGGCGCGCAGCCAGGTGGCAAACTCTACGCGGAGGCGCTCTCACGCCCTGATGGACCCGCCCCGACCTACGCCCGGATGTTTCGGTACAACATCGACGTCCTCGCAAAGGCGATGGTACCGCCAAGCAATTGAGTCGGCCGTCACACAGGAGAGGCGAACCCCGCCCATGACCAACGCCGTCAATGAGATGACCGAGCGGATGCTCGATGACGCGCCTATCAGCGCGGGCATGCGGGTGATCGACATCGGCTGCGGCCCCGGCACCGTCTCGCTCATGCTCTCTAGGCGCGTTGGAGATCGCGGTCACGTCTTCGCGGTGGACCGCGATCCCCGAATGCTTGAAGTCGCCCGTGCGCAGGCGCGCGATGCTGGTTTCTTCAATATTACCTTCGTCGAAGGCGGTTTCGATGTCGTTCTTCCAGGACACGGCACGCTCGATGGCGCAGTTGGACGCCGGGTCCTGATGTATCAGCCAGACGCAGCGCAAGCCGTAGCGCAACTCGCCCGCGCGGTACGACCGGGTGGCCTGGTCGCCTTCCACGAGCACGACACGATTGCCGTGAACGACGCCCCCGTGCGCCTGCCGCTTCATGACAAGGTCCGTAGCTGGCTCAGGGAGATGTTGCGAAAGGAAGAGGTCAATCCGCACATGGGTTTCAGTATGCATGGCGCCCTTTCGGCTGCGGGCCTCAAAGTCGAATGCGTACGGGCTGAAGCGAACGTTCTCACGCCGACGGCAGAATATCCGGTGGCTTCGATCATACGCGCGGTGCTCCCGCGTCTGCTCAAGCACGGCATCGTGACGGAGACGGACGCCGACGTCGATACGCTCGACGAGCGCCTTCTGGCTGAGCGCAAGCAAAACAATGCCACCTGTCTGTGGGAATTGGTGTTCTGCGCTTGGGCGCGGAAGCCGGCAAGATGAGAGACCTGTNCCAGTTCGTTAGAGCTGGGCTGGGATTTCGCATCATCCCAACGACAATGGCTCCGTCTCTGTCTCAATTGAAGGCAGCGGCTCGCCATGGAGCTTGGCCTCGAAACTCCGAAGCCGTTGATAGATCGAGATCAGCTCGACGATCGTGCTCCAGGCGTTGACGAGATACTGAAACGAGGTTCGGACCTGCGTGAA
>NZ_AXAY01000065.1 GCF_000473045.1 Bradyrhizobium sp. WSM3983
TTCTCGCGGCCCTCGACCATCGGCGGCAGCATGCGCTTGCGCTGCTCCTCGGTGCCGAACACGACGACGGGATTGAGACCGAACACGTTGATGTGCACCGCAGACGCACCGGACATGCCGGCGCCGGATTCCGCGATCGTGCGCATCATGATCGCGGCTTCGGTGATGCCGAGCCCCGAGCCTCCATATTCCTCCGGCACGCAGATGCCGAGCCAGCCGGCGTCGGCCAGCGCCTTGTGAAAATCGTGCGGGAAGCCGCCGTCGTGGTCCTTCTTCAGCCAGTAGGCATCGGGAAAGCCTTCGCAGATCTTTGCGATGGCGTCGCGAATGGCTTCCTGCTGATCGGTGAGCGCGAAATCCATGTTCTTGATCTCCTTACTGGGAGCCGCACGGCTCCGATCTTAGCGTCCCATCTGCGAGGGCAGCCAGAGAATGATCGACGGAAACGCGACCAGAATCGCGATCGCAATCAGGTGCGCGATGAAATGCGGGAAGGTGCCATGGAACACCTCCGCCACCGGCCGCTTCGCATAGCGGGCGACGATGAAGCAGTTCAGGCCGACCGGCGGCGTGATCATGCCGACTTCGGCGGTGACGATCTTGATGACGCCGAACCAGATCGGGTCGAAGCCGAGCGTCTTGATCAGCGGCAGCACGATCGGCACGGTCAGCACCAGGATCGCGATCTGGTCCATGAAGGAGCCGAGCACGATGTAGCCGCACAGGATCAGCGTGATGATGACCCAGCGCGAGGTCGGCAAGGAGCCGATCCAGGCGACTAGATCCTGCGTCACGTGGGTGAGCGTGAAGAAGTAGCCGAAGATCGAGGCACCGACCAGGATCATGATGATCATGCAGGTGCCGTGGCTGGCGCGCAGCAGCGTCTTGTACAGCGAGGTCGGCGTGATCTTGCCCTTGACGATCGCCAGCAGAAAGGCGCCGAACGCACCGAAAGCCGACGCCTCCGTCGGTGTCGCGACGCCGAGATAGATCGTGCCCGTGACGATCGAGAACAGCACCACCATCGGCGAAACCTGCCACAGCAGTGCGAATTTTTCGCGCCACGGCACCGATTTCGCGGCGGGTGCACGCGACGGATCCTGCCAGACCAGGAAATAGATCGTGGCCATGATGGTGAAGGTAACGAGGATGGCGGGGATGATGCCGCTGATCAGGAGTTTTCCGATGTTCACCTCGGCGAGCAGGCCGAAGATAACGAGCGCGACGCTGGTCGGCAGCAGCATCGACAGCGTGCCCGAGATCGCGACCACGCCGGCGGCCATCTTCGGCTCATAACCCTGGCGGATCATCGCGGGAAGGCTGGTCGAGGACAACGTCGCAGCCGATGCCGTCGAGGTGCCGCAGATCGCGCCGAAGCCTGCGCCGGCAAGCGCCGTCGCCATGCCGAGGCCACCAGGAACACGGCCGACCCAGGCCGAGGCTGTCTTGAACAAATCGTCCGCGACGCCCGACAGCAGCACGAGGTCCGCCATCAGCAAGAACATCGGGATGGTGATGAGCTCGTAGGAGGAGACGGTCGAGAGCGGCGCGGTCTCCAGGATGCCGAACAAGGTCGGGAAGCCGCCGACCATGACCAGGCCGACCGAGCCGGAAAACGCCATGGCAAAACCGACGGGCGTGCCGAGCGCGAGCAGGCCAAACAGCAGAGCGAGAACGATAAGAGGTGTCATGGTTATCCGCCGTTACTCGAAGCCGCGCGCTTCGCCGACGCCGGTCACCGGCGGCAGCGGATAGAGGTCGCGGCCGCTGACGAGGCTCAGCACATTGCCGACGAGCTGGAGCGCCAGCCGCAGCACCAGCACGCCGCAGCCAAACGGCACCAGCGCCGCCGAAATCCAGGTCGGCCAGGGAATGGCGCCGGAGAGAACGTCGTGCTGCTCGTAGTTCTCCAGCGCGCGGTCGAACCCGACTTTGCAGATCAGGACGAACACGAACAGGCCCGCGAGCGCGGTGACGATCTCGGACAGCCGCCGTCCCGCCGGCGAGAAGCGCGACAGCAGGATGTCGACGCCGACATGGACATGCTCGCGCAAGGCGTCCGACAGCGTGAAGAAGAATACGCCCGCGAGCAGATAGAGCCCGATCAGATCATAGGTGAAGGAGAACGGGCTGTTCAGCGCGTAGCGCATGAACACGTCGGTCACGACCAGCACCATGATCACGAACATGAACGCTACCGCGATCATCGTCAGCGCACGCTCCAGCGCGCCGAGCACTCGCCCTGCCCGTTCGATCACTTCGCACCTCCCTCTTTGGTCCCGGATTACTTACTGCCCGCAGCCAGTAGATCTTCGAACTCCTTCAGCGCGGCAGAGGCCTGCTTGCCGCGGCTGTCGAGGCCGGCTGCCCATTCATGACCGACGCCCTTGAGCTTGTCCTTCATCTCGGCGCGCGTCGCCTCCGGCAGCGGATCGAAGATGACGCCCTCGTCCTGCATGTGCTTCTTGGTGACTTCGCCTTCCTTGTCGACATCGGCGCAGGCTTTTGGCGTGATCGCCTCCGAGGCCTCGTTCATCGCTTTCTTCACGTCGTCTGGCAGCTTGTCCCAGACCGACTGGTTGATGGAGTAGGCAACGATGAAGCTGCCGAAGCTGACGCCTTCGGTCGCGTGCTTGACAAGCTTGTCCAGGCCATAGGCCACGACGCTATCGAGCGGAAACAGCAAACCGTCCATCGTACCACGCGACAGCGACTCATAAGCATCGGGAGCGGCCATGCGCACCGGCACGGCGTTGAGCGCGCGCAGCGTGAGATCCTGCGCGCCGCCGGTGGTGCGCAGCTTCAGGCCTTGCATGTCCTTGGTGGTTTCGACCTTCGACTTGACGGTCCACACCTGGTAGGGCGGCAGCACCACGGCCAGCAGCAGCTTGATCTTGTTCGGTGCATATTCCTGCTTGGCCAGCACGCCTTCGCGCGCGGTCTTCCAATAAGCGAGTGTGCCCTGGCAGCTGGTCGCGAACGCGCCGGGCAGTTGCGCCACTTCCGACAAAGGCATCTTGTCGGAGACATAGGACGGCCCGATGTAGCCGATATCGACCACGCCCGACTGCGTCAGCCGCAGCATGTCGGCGGCTTTGCCGATCTGCTGGTTCGGATAATAGGTGAAGGTCACCGCGCCATTCGTGCGCTTGGTGACGTCGTCCATCCAGGGCTTGAGCATCAGGCGGACGAGATAATGTCCGGCGGGGAAGCTGTCGGCGACCTTCAGCTCGAGCGCTTGCGCAGACATTGTCGAGACCGGCAACGACAAGGCGAGCAGGGCTGCAGCCCGAACCAAATTCGTCTTCATGTCACTCTCCCTGACGCGTCCCCACGCCGAAGGCAGCAGCCGCTGGCTGCCAATCCGTTCGGCCCCTGCTCCATTCTTGCTTGAGGAAAATGTACATATACGTGAATTTATATATCAAGCATATGAATTATGCAGGGAGCCATGCGCCGCTGGGCGGGGCGGCCCAATTGACATCGCCAATCTCTGAATTCTTACTCCACATATATGAATTCATCCCACGAGGCCCCATGGGACCGCTCGCCGGCTTCACTATTCTCGACCTGACCTCGGTGCTGATGGGCCCCTACGGCACGCAGGTGCTGGCGGACATGGGCGCTGACATCATCAAGGTCGAAAGCCCTGAGGGCGACATCGTTCGCCAGATCGGTCCCGGCCGCACGCCGGGCATGGGCGGGATGTTCCACAATGCCAATCGCGGCAAGCGCAGCATCGTGCTCGATCTCAAAAAGCCCGAAGGACGCGACACGCTGCTGCGGTTGGCCAAGCGCGCCAACGCGCTGGTCTATAATGTGCGCCCGCAGGCCATGGCGCGGCTTGGCCTCGACTACGACACGCTGGCCGCGATCAATCCGTCGCTGGTCTATGTCGGCGCGTTCGGCTACGGCCAGTCAGGCCCCTATGCCGCCAAGCCCGCCTATGACGATCTGATCCAGGGCGCGGCCACGATTCCGACACTGCTTGCGGCGGCCGGCGACGGCACGCCGCGCTACGTGCCCGTCACCATCGCCGACCGCATCGTCGGCCTGATGATGGTCAACGCCATCATGGGCGGGCTGATGCATCAGAGCCGCACAGGTGTTGGCCAGCGCATTGACGTGCCGATGTTCGAATCCATGACGGAATTCGTGCTGATCGATCACTTAGGCGGACTCACCTACGATCCGCCGCTCGATCATGGCGGCTACGCCCGCCTGCTGTCGCGCTATCGCCGGCCCTACAAGACCAGCGACGGCTATCTCTGCGTGCTCATCTACAACGACAAGCACTGGCGCAGCTTCTTCGAGGCGATCGGACAGCTGCATTTTCTCAAGCAGCCGCGCTTTGCCAACCATACCGCGCGCACAAAAGACATCGACGAGATCTACCAGGAGATCGGCCACATCTTCCTGACGCGCACGACCGCAGAATGGCGCGACTTGCTGGAACGTACGGACATTCCGGTGATGCCGATGCACACGCTGGAGACGATCCTGGACGATCCGCATCTCAAGGCGATCGACTTCTTCACGACGGTGGATCACCCCGTGGAAGGCCGCATCCGCCAGATGCGTGTCCCCTCCACTTGGAGCGTGACCCAGCCGGAAGCCGCCGGCCCGGCACCGACGCTCGGCCAGCATGGCCGCGACATTCTGCGCGAGGCGGGTTTCTCGGCTGACGAGATCGAACGACTCGCAGAGCAGAAGGCAGTTCACCTGGCCGCGCCGCCCTAGAAGCAGGCGCTGGCCAAACCGCAGGATAATAGGGAGGAAACAGCGATGGCCGGACTTTATTTCGAAGATTTTTCCGTAGGCCAGGAGTTCAGGCATCCGCTGACCCGGACCGTCACGGAAATGGACAACACCATGTTCAGCCTGCTGACGCTCAACCCGCAGCCGCTGCACATCGATGCGCATTTCTCCGAAAAGACCGAGTTCGGCCAGCGCATTTTCAACAGCCTTTACACCCTCGGTATCATGATCGGCATGACGGTCTATGATACGACCATGGGCACAACCGTCGCCAATCTCGGCATGACCGACGTGACTTTTCCAAAACCGGTCTTCCATGGCGACACGCTGCGGGCGACGACGAAGGTGCTTTCGTTGAGAGAATCCAAATCGCGCCCGAAGGCGGGCATCGTCGAGTTCGAGCACCACGCCTTGAACCAGAACGACGAGATCGTCGGCAAATGCCGCCGCATGGCGATGATGCACAAGAGGCCGGTCTGATGCGTTCGATGCTGTTCGTGCCGGGCGATTCCCCGCGCAAATTCGAGAAGGCCAGCGAAGGCAAGGCCGACGCGCTGATCATCGATCTCGAGGATTCGGTCGTCATCGACAAGAAGCCGGAGGCACGCGGACTGACGCTCGAGATGCTGAACGGGCGGCGCGGCCCGCATCAGCTCTATGTCCGCGTCAATGCGCTCGACACCGGCATGACGCTCGCCGACCTCGCCGCCGTGATGCCGGGCCAGCCCGACGGCATCGTGCTGCCGAAATCGCAAGGAGGTGACGACGTGCGGCAGGTCGCGACCTGGCTCGAAGCCTTGGAAGCGGCAGCCGGCATCTCGATCGGAGCGACGCGCATCGTCTGTGTCGCAACCGAAACTGCCGGTTCGATCTTCGGCCTCGGCAGCTACAAGGGCTGCTCCCCTCGCCTCGCCGGATTGATGTGGGGCGCGGAGGATCTCTCTGCGTCTCTCGGCGCCACCGAGAAGGCCTCGGGCGGCGTGTTCCATAGCCCCTATCGCCTCGCGCGCGATCTCTGCCTGATGGCGGCGGCCGCAGCCGAAGTCGCGCCGATCGATACGGTCTATACGGACATCGACAATCTCACCGGCCTCGAGCAGGAAACGCGCGCGGCGCGGCGCGACGGTTTCTCGGCGAAGGCATTGATCCATCCCAAACATGTCGATGTCGTCAACGCAGCGTTCGAGCCGGCGGACGCTGAGCGCACATGGGCGGAGAAGGTGATCGCGGCCTTCGCGAATAACCCGAACTCCGGCACGCTGAGGCTCGACGGACAGATGATCGACAAGCCGCATCTTCGCGCCGCGAAGAAGATCCTCGGCCAATCCTAGATCAGGACGCAAGCCCAGCATGATCGTTCGCCAAGCCGCAAACGTCCTGGAGATCATGGAATTCTTCGCGCAAACGAGGAAGCCGGCGACGCTTGCCGAAATCGCCGATCATTTCGGCTGGCCGCGCTCGTCGACTTTCAACCTGCTCGCGACGCTGTCGGAGAAGGGGTATCTCTACGAACCGAGGCCGCGCGCCGGCTTCTATCCGACGCCGCGGTGGCTGGCGATGGCAAGGATGATCTCCGAGGTCGAGCCGCTGCCGCCGTGGACGCATACGCTGATTTCCGACCTTTCCGCCGAGACCGGCGAGACCGCATCCATCGTGGCGCCGGCGGGCGTGATGGCGGTGTTCATCGACGTCGTCGAGTCGCAGGCGGCGATCCGCTATTTCGCCACCATCGGCCACCGCGTGCCGATTCACGCCACCGCGAGCGGCCGCGCGCTGCTGCTGCAATATTCGCCGGAGGAGCGTGACTCCGTCTATCGCAAGATCGAGTTCAAGCAATACGGCCCGTCGACGCCGATCAGCATCGAAGCGGTCGAGGTCGAGCTGCGCAATTCGATCGCGCGCGGTTATTGTCAGAGCTTCGCCGACTACAGCCGCGACCTCGCGGGCGCGGCGATCCCCTTGCCGATCGGCGACCGCAGGCTCTCCGTCGTCGTCGCCGGCCCGGAGTTCCGGATTGGGCCGAAGGTCGCGGAGGTGGCGGCGTTGATCGCGCGGACGATCGACCGGCTCAGGCCGAAGACGACCGCGGCCTGAAGCCTCATTCGAATCCCTGAACCGGCGGCGTCGAAGTCTGCGCCGGCACCTCAGGAGCAGCTTGAACGGGCTGCACCGCAGGCGCGGCCTGAACCGGCGGATTGCTGGCAGCTCGCATCTGGCCGCTGGCATCCATCGCCTGTCGTGTGTGCGGCGGCGCACCGGTCGCGGCTACAGGGTAGGCCTCGCGACGCGGCGGCGGCCGATGTCTCGCCGAGCGCGAACTTCTCACGCCCCAGGAATGGGCGATTGCAGGTCCTGCGGTATAGCCGACCACCGCGCCCGCGACGGCACCGATCGGACCCAGCACGACGGCACCTGACACGGCTCCCAACGCCGCAGCACCAGCCCGCTCCTGCGCGACAGCACTCGCAGGTACGCCAGCCAGCATGACGATGGCAGTGATCAAAGCTTTGTTCATCGGAGCGCCTCCCTCGCGGGAGATCACTCTTACTCAAATATGGCTGCAGGACGTTTGTTCGTTGCCCAACACGAGGCAATCGCCGATGGAACTCGGGCAACACGAAGGCGTGGTTGCATGACGGTGAGAACCGCACTCGCGGAGAGTCCCCCCTCACCCAGATCGCATCTGCGATGCAATCCCGCCTCTCCCTCAAGCGGGCAGGGCAATCGCATATGACTCGTTGCGGCGACCTGTGCGCACGCCTCGTCCTTCGAGACGGCGCTTACGCGCCTCCTCAGGATGAGGCTAACCAGCGTCAGTG
>NZ_AXAY01000066.1 GCF_000473045.1 Bradyrhizobium sp. WSM3983
AAAGGGGCTCGCCTGCGGCGATCGCTATCACTGCCCCGTTCCCGGGTGCCGCTATTGAACCGGTCTCGTCGCTGCACTCGGACCCGCGTGCCCCTTCGGGTCGCTATGCTCACGCTCTCCGGGTGCCATTTTCCCTTGAGGCGATGCGCCCTTGGGCGCACGCCTGATCGGGCCTGGGTCCCAGGTAGATTGCGAAGAGGCTGAGAGTAAGAGTGCAAGCTGGTTTTTCCGTGACGGGTCACAAGCTGCGAGAGAGGCTCGCGGTGCCCGTCGCGGAGACCCGCGATGTCAANCNCTACTGCTTGCGCGNGCGCCGGCNNGGACCGGGCGAACCTCTATAACGAAATCACCGCCAAGATCATTGCCGAGCTTGAGGCCGGACGCGTCCCCTGGGTTCAGCCCTGGGGTACGGCTGCGGCGAAAGCGCCGCTTGCCATACCGAAGAATGCGTCGACCAACCGGCAATACAGTGGCGTCAACATCCTCATCCTCTGGGGAGCCGTGATCGAGCGGGGATTTGGCGGTCAAAGTTGGCTCACCTTCCGTCAGGCGCTCTCGCTTGGCGGTCACGTTCGCAAGGGAGAGCGCGGGACCACCGTCGTCTACGCGGATCGTTTCGTGCCGAATGACGAAAAGCGGCGCGCCGCTGAGACCGGCGAAGACGCGCAGGCAATTCCATTCCTCAAACGATTTACCGTTTTCAACACCGATCAGTGCGCAGATCTGCCTGACGAGATTGCCTCTGCTGCGCCGCTACCGCCGGCTGGCCACATCGAACCCACGGTCGACGCCCTGATCAAGGCTAGCCGAATTCCGTTTCGGATCGGTGGAGATCGCGCATTCTATGCAACAGCCGAAGATTCTGTTCAGGTCCCGCCGCCGCAGGCCTACTTCGAACCCATCAACTGGCACCGCACCGCGTTGCATGAACTCGGTCATGCGACCGGACATCCCTCGCGCCTTAAGCGCGACCAGAGTGGATCCTACGGTACGAAGAAATATGCCTTCGAAGAACTGGTCGCCGAGTTGAGCTCCGCGTTCAGCTGCGCGTCGCTCGGGATCGTCCCGACGGTGCGCCATGCCGACTATATCGGCTCCTGGCTGGAAGTCCTGCGCGAAGACAATCGGGCCATCGTGCGTGCCGCCTCGCAGGCGAGCAAGGCCGCAGACTATTTGCTCGGCTTCGTTCCCGGGTCCATTGAGCCCGCGTCGCTGGATTCGGTTGTCGCCGATCACGACGCGGCATGATGCTTGGCTCGTATGGCCGCGCGAGAGTGAGGGGGTGGGAAGCTGTTTGTGACGGGTTGGAGGCCGAGAGAGAGTCTTTCGGCCGCCCGTCGTGGAGAGCCAAAATGACGAAAGCCGTACAAAAGATCACGCTGTCGCCTTCCCGGGACATTCCCTTCAACAAGCTCGTACTCAGCCAGTCGAACGTTCGCCGCGTTAAGGCCGGTGTCTCGATCGAGCAGCTCGCCGAGAGCATTGCGCAGCGTACGCTTCTGCAAAGTCTGAGTGTCCGGGCCGTTGTTGATGCAGATGGCAACGAGACCGGCATGTTCGAGGTGCCGGCGGGCGGCAGACGCTATCGCGCTCTGGAGCTCCTGGTGAAACAGAAGCGGATGTCGAAGGCGCAGGCGGTGCCGTGCGTCGTTCGCGAAGGGGGCATCGCCGAGGACGATTCTGTGGCGGAGAACGATGAGCGGGTCGGCCTGCATCCGCTTGATCAGTTTCGGGCCTTCCAGACGCTCCGCGACCTCGGCATGAGCGAGGAAGACATTGCCGCGCGGCATTTCGTGAACCCTGCGATCGTCAAGCAGCGCCTGCGCCTGGCGTCAATCTCGCCGAAATTGCATGAGGTCTATGCCGAAGACGGCATGACGCTCGAGCAGCTCATGGCGTTCTCAGTCACCGGCGACCATGTCCGCCAGGAACAAGTCTGGGAGAACGTCAGCCGGTCCGGCTATGACGAGCCCTACCAGATCCGCCGCATGCTCACCGAGAACACCGTACGCGGGTCCGATCGTCGGGCGCAATTTGTGGGCCTCGATGCCTATCAGCATGCGGGTGGCGGCGTTCTGCGGGATCTGTTCGAAAACGACGACGGCGGCTGGCTTCAGGACGTCGTGTTGCTCGACCGCCTCGTAACCGAAAAGCTCAAGGCCGAAGCTGAGACGATTGCTGCCGAAGGCTGGAAGTGGATCTCAGTCGCTGTAGAGTTCTCCTACGGTCACACTCAAGGCCTACGAGAAATCGAAGGCAAACCTGCCGATCTCTCGCCTGAGGAGCAGGCCACCATCGATGCCCTGAATGCCGAGCAGACCAAGCTTGAAACCGATTACCAGGATGCCGATGAATTGTCCGACGAGGTCGATCAGCGTCTCGGCGAAATCGAGTCGGCGCTGGCGGCGTTCGAAGATCGGCCGATGCTCTACGAACCGGCGGAGATCGCCCGAGCTGGTGTCTTCATCAGCATCGATTCCGAAGGGCGCCTCTCGGTGGACCGGGGTTACGTCCGGCCAGAGGACGAGGTGTCGGCAACTGATCCTGACGTCGAAAAGGGCGCCGATGCGTCGTCGAGGGAAGGTCAAGAAGCGGGCCCTTCCGTCCAGCGCGCGGTGATCGCGCTCGCGGGTAGTGCCTCTGATGCTGACGAAGATGATGAGGACCCGGCCAGGCCTCTGCCGGATCGGCTGATCACCGAGCTGACGGCGCATCGTACGCTGGCATTGCGCGATGCGCTGGCCGAAAATCCCGCGGTCGCGTTCCAGGCGGTGCTGCACAACTTCGTGCTGACGGCCTTTTACCGGTTCGCATCGTCCAGAAGCTGTCTGGAGATCAGCCTTCGCACGCCGACCTTTCCAGCTCAAGCTCCCGGGCTGAGAGAAAGCGTTTCCGCTAAGGCCGTCGAGGCGCGACATGAGGCCTGGAAGGCACGGTTGCCGAAGAGCGAGAACGATCTCTGGGATGCGCTGACGGCTCTCGATGGTGGTGCACAGGCGTCGCTGTTCGCCCACTGTGCGTCATTTGCCGTCAACGCCATCTATGAGCCGGCCAACCGCTACAATCAGGGCCGCGTCTCTGCCCACGGCGTTCGCACGCGTCTCGACCAGGCTGATGTGCTGGCGCGCGCGGTGGAGCTTGACATGGTGCGGGCTGGCTGGCGACCGGCCGTCGACAACTATCTCGGCCGGGTCACCAAGCCGCGCATTCTGGAAGCGGTGCGAGAAGCCAAGGGCGAGTCCTCGGCCCAACTGATCGACCATCTTAAGAAGGCCGACATGGCCAAGGAGGCTGAGCGCCTTCTGGATGGCTCGGGCTGGTTGCCGGAGCCGCTGCGTCTCGTCGATCCTGATGCGGCCCCAGTGGAGCAGGAGGGCGAGGCGGGCCGGCTGCCCGAATTCCTGGCCGATGAGGAGGATCAGGAGAACGGCAGCGACGAAGATCCGCAACACCTCGACGCGGCTGAGTGACATCATAGAGCGGGGTGGCTCCGGCTGTCCTGCGGTTGCTCGGGGACCGGTGCACAGCGCCGGTCCCCATTCTTATGGGCGAGGCTTGAGAGGGAGAGCCGGGCCGGGAAGGGTTTGAGCCGTCGGGGTCAAAGGAGAGCTCCTGATGGTTCGACCCATTCCTGCTCTCCGAAAGAACCCTGCCATGACCGAATCTCTCGCCGGCGGCGCGGTCGCCGCGCCGCTCTCGATGCGTGCCGCTGCAAGTCTCACCTCTGCCGCCCTCAAGGCCGCCCGACAGCTCTTGACTGATCTCGAACGCGGCCGTCGAATCGATGCCGCCGTCCTGCGTAGCGCCATGGAGGCTGCCTTCGGCGCCTCGGACGCAGCCGGCGCCTGGAACTGGAAGACCGCCTATGACATCTGCGAGGTGGCAACCGTTCTCTTCCTTCGCAAGTTCGGGCCGGCCATGCGCGCCAAGGCTGGCTCGACGGCTGCCATGCTGCCAATGCTCGCGAAAATCGCGAACTGTCTGCCCACCCATACGCGGCGTTCCGAGGACAGCCAGGCGTTTCAGCAATTCTCGACGCCGATCCCGCTTGGGCTGGCGGCATGCACTGCAGCCGGCATTACGCCTGCCGACCGCGTTCTGGAGCCGTCCGCGGGGACCGGCTTGCTCGCTGTCTTTGCCGAGCTCGCCGGTGGCGCTCTGATATTGAACGAGTTGGCCGAGCCCCGCGCGGCGTTGCTCGATCATCTGTTCGCCAACGTCAAAGTCACACTGTTCGACGCCGCCCAGATCGATGATCACCTCGATGCGAGTGTCAGACCTACCGTCGTCCTGATGAACCCGCCGTTCTCTGCGCTGGCGAATGTCGATCGACGGATGGCGGACGCTGCGCTCCGGCACATCGCTTCCGCACTCGCACGTCTTTGCGACGGTGGACGCCTCGTCGCCATTTCCGGAGCGAGTCTTGCGCCGGATAACTCGGCCTGGACGGATGCCTTTGTTCGCCTCCAGGAGCGCGCACGGGTGGTGTTTTCCGCCGCAATCGACGGCACCGTTTACGCGAAGCACGGTACCCAGGCCGACACACGGCTGCTTGTGATCGACAAGCTGCCCGCAGCAGATCCGAAGGTCTTTCCCGTTTCGCAAGGCATGGCGGGCGATGTCGCCACCTTGCTTGACTGGGTGAGCCGGCATGTACCTCCAAGGCTGCCCGTCGCCACGCCATCGGAGATCGCCGCTATCCGGCGGCCAGCGATGTCGCGACCGACCAGCGCCGTTGCACCGCGCTCATCGTCTTCTTCGATAAGCGCAGCGCCAGGAGGCGTCGAACTAGCGCACGAGACGGTCGAATGGTCGCCGCCGGAAGGCGCGCGACTTACCGACGCGCTTTATGAGGAATACGGATTGCAGTCGATCCGTATTCCCGGCTCGCGCGCACATCCGACCAAGCTCGTGCAGTCCGCGGCGATGGCGTCCGTTGCGCCACCGAAGCCGTCCTACCGCCCACATTTGCCTTCGCATATCGCGGCAGATGGAGTTCTGTCGGACGCCCAGATCGAGAGCATCATCTATGCCGGCGAAGCGCATTCCGAGTTTCTCGCAGGCGCCTGGACGGTGGATGCGACCTTCGACCTCGTGGCCGCTGCGCGCGACGACGCTGAGAACGCCGTCCGTTTTCGTCGCGGCTGGTTCTTGGGCGATGGCACCGGTGCGGGCAAGGGGCGGCAGGTCGCCGGTATCCTGCTCGACAACTGGCTCAAGGGCCGCCGCCGCGCAGTCTGGGTCAGCAAATCCGACAAGCTGATCGAGGACGCGCAGCGCGACTGGTCGGCGCTCGGCATGGAGCGGCTGCTTGTCACGCCGCTATCACGGTTCCGGCAGGGCACACCAGTTCGGCTCGCGGAAGGCGTCCTATTTACCACCTATGCCACGCTGCGCACCGACGAGCGTGGCGAAAAGCTTTCGCGCGTCAGGCAGATCGTCGAATGGCTGGGCTCCGATTTCGACGGAGTGATCGTCTTCGACGAGAGCCACGCCATGCAGAACGCGGTCGGGGGAAAGAGCGAGCGCGGCGACCAGGCGGCCTCACAGCAGGGGCGTGCGGGTCTTCGGCTCCAGCATGCCTTGCCGAATGCTCGCGTGGTCTATGTGTCGGCGACCGGCGCCACCACGGTCCACAACCTCGCTTACGCGCAACGCCTCGGTCTTTGGGGCGGCTCCGACTTCCCGTTCGCCACGCGTGCCGAGTTCGTCGAAGCGATCGAGGAGGGTGGGGTCGCGGCCATGGAGGTGCTGGCGCGTGACCTCAAGACGCTCGGCCTCTACGCCGCTCGCTCGCTCTCGTACGAGGGCGTCGCGTATGAACTCGTCGAGCACCAGCTTACGCCGGAGCAGGTTCGCATCTACGACGCCTATGCAGATGCGTTCGGCATCATTCACAACAATCTCGACGCCGCGATGCGGGCGGCCAACATTACTGGTGAAACAGGAACGCTGAACGGTCAGGCAAAATCAGCGGCGAGATCCGCCTTCGAAAGCGCAAAACAGCGGTTCTTCGGTCATCTCCTGACTTCGATGAAGACGCCCTCGCTGATCCGCTCGATCGAGCGCGATATCGAGGCCGGCCATGCCGCCGTGATCCAGATCGTATCGACGGGCGAAGCGCTGATGGAGCGCCGGCTCGCCGAGATCCCGACCGAGGA
>NZ_AXAY01000067.1 GCF_000473045.1 Bradyrhizobium sp. WSM3983
CGGACCCGCGTGCCCCTTCGGGTCGCTATGCTCACGCTCTCCGGGTGCCATTTTCCCTTGAGGCGATGCGCCCTTGGGCGCACGCCTGATCGGGCCTGGGTCCCAGGTAGATTGCGAAGAGGCTGAGAGTAAGAGTGCAAGCTGGTTTTTCCGTGACGGGTCACAAGCTGCGAGAGAGGCTCGCGGTGCCCGTCGCGGAGACCCGCGATGTCAAACCCTACTGCTTGCGCGCGCGCCGGCTTGGACCGGGCGAACCTCTATAACGAAATCACCGACAAGATCATTGCCGAGCTTGAGGCTGGCCGCGTGCCCTGGGTCCAGCCTTGGGGCACTGCCGCGGCAAGGGCACCCTTAGCGATGCCGAAAAACGCTTCGACCGATCGCTCATACAGCGGGATCAACATCCTTCTGCTCTGGGGAAGCACGATCGAGCATGGTTACAGCGGTCAAAGCTGGCTCACGTTCCGGCAAGCGCTGTCGCTTGGAGGGCATGTGCGTAAGGGGGAGCGTGGTACCGCGGTGGTCTACGCCGACCGTTTCGTCCCGCGTGATGAGAAGCGTCGTGCCGCCGAGACTGGCGACGAAGCGCAGGCCATTCCATTTCTCAAGCGATTTACCGTCTTCAACACGGACCAATGCGCCGGACTCCCCAATGAGATCGCTACCGCGGCTCCGCCACCGCCGCCAGGGCTGATCGAGCCGACGGTGGAGGCTTTGATCAAGGCCATCGGGGTCACCTTTCGGATTGGCGGCGATCGCGCATTCTACGCACCGGCCCGAGACTTCGTGCAGGTCCCGCCGCCGCAGGCCTATTTCGAACCCATCAACTGGCACCGTACGGCCTTGCATGAACTCGGTCATGCGACCGGGCACCCCTCGCGTCTCAACCGCGACCAGAGCGGATCCTACGGTACCAAGAAATATGCCTTCGAAGAACTGGTCGCCGAGCTGAGTTCCGCATTCAGCTGCGCGTCGCTCGGGATCGTCCCGACCGTGCGCCATGCCGACTATATCGGATCATGGCTTGAAGTTCTGCGCGAAGACAATCGCGCCATCGTGCGGGCCGCTTCGCACGCGAGCAAGGCCGCGGACTATTTGCTCGGCTTCGTTCCCGGGTCCATTGAGCCCGCGTCCCTGGATTCGGCTGTCGCCGATCACGAGGCGGCATGATGCTTGGCCTCGTCGCCGCGCGAGAGTGAGAGGAGGGGGAGGCTGTTCGCGACGGGTTGGAAGCCGAGAGAGAGTCTTTCGGCCGCCCGTCGTGGAGAGCCAAAATGACGAAAGCCGTACAAAAGATCACGCTGTCGCCTTCCCGGGACATTCCCTTCAACAAGCTCGTGCTCAGCCAGTCGAACGTTCGCCGCGTCAAGGCCGGTGTCTCGATCGAGCAGCTCGCCGAGAGCATCGCGCAGCGGACGCTTCTGCAAAGTCTGAGCGTCCGGGCCGTCGTTGATACAGATGGCAATGAGACCGGCATGTTCGAGGTGCCGGCGGGCGGTAGGCGCTATCGCGCTCTCGAACTCCTGGTGAAACAGAAGCGGATGTCGAAGTCGCAGGCGGTGCCGTGCGTCGTTCGCGAAGGGGGCATTGCGGAGGACGATTCGGTAGCGGAGAACGACGAGCGGGTCGGCCTGCATCCGCTCGATCAGTTTCGGGCCTTCCAGATCCTCCGCGATCTCGGCATGAGCGAGGAAGACATTGCCGCGCGGCACTTCGTGAACTCCGCGATCGTCAAGCAGCGCCTGCGCCTGGCGTCGGTCTCGCCGAAATTGCATGACGTCTATGCCGAAGACGGCATGACGCTCGAGCAGCTCATGGCGTTCTCAGTCACCGCGGATCACGCCCGCCAGGAGCAAGTTTGGGAGAACGTCAGCCGTTCCGGTTATGACGAGCCGTACCAGATCCGCCGCTTGCTCACCGAGAACACCGTGCGCGGGTCGGATCGCCGGGCCCAGTTTGTGGGCCTCGATGCCTATCAGCACGCGGGTGGCGGCGTTCTGCGGGATCTGTTCGAGCACGACGACGGCGGCTGGCTTCAAGACATCGTGTTGCTCGACCGCCTCGTGACCGAAAAGCTCAAAGCTGAAGCCGAGACGATTGCTGCCGAAGGCTGGAAGTGGATCTCAGTCGCCGTGGAGTTCTCCTACGGTCACACTCAAGGCCTGCGAGAAATCGAAGGTAAACCTGTCGATCTCTCGCCTGAGGAGCAGGCCACCATCGATGCCCTGAACGCCGAGCAAGCCAAGCTTGAAACCGATTACCAGGATGCGGACGAGCTGCCCGACGAGATCGATCAGCGTCTCGGCGAAATCGAGTCGGCACTGGCGGCATTCGAAGACAGGCCGATGCTTTACGATCCGGCGGAGATCGCCCGAGCTGGTGTCTTCATCAGCATCGATTCCGAAGGGTGCCTCTCGGTGGACCGGGGTTACGTCCGGCCAGAGGACGAGGTGTCGGCAAGTGATCCTGACGTCGAAAAGGGCGCCGATGCGTCGTCGAGCGAAGGTCAAGAAGAGGGCCCTTCCGTCCAGCGCGCGGTGATCGCGGTCGCGGGTAGTGCTTCTGATGCTGACGAAGATGATGAGGACCCGGCCAGGCCTCTGCCGGATCGGCTGATCACCGAGCTGACGGCGCATCGTACGCTGGCATTGCGCGATGCGCTGGCAGAAAATCCCGCGGTCGCGTTCCAGGCGGTGCTGCATAACTTCGTGCTGACGGCCTTTTACCGGTTCGCATCGTCCGGAAGCTGTCTGGAGATCAGCCTTCGCACGCCGAACTTTCCAGCTCAAGCTCCGGGGCTGAGAGAAAGCGTTTCCGCCAAGGCCGTCGAGTCGCGACATGAGGCCTGGAAGGCACGGTTGCCGAAGAGCGAGAACGATCTCTGGGATGCGCTGACGGCTCTCGACGGTGGTGCACAGGCGTCGCTGTTCGCCCACTGTGCGTCGTTTGCGGTCAACGCCATCTATGAGCCGGCCAACCGCTACAATCAGGGCCGCGTCTCTGCCCACGGCGTTCGCACGCGTCTCGACCAGGCTGATGTGCTGGCGCGCGCGGTCGAGCTTGACATGGTGCGGGCTGGCTGGCGACCGGCCGTCGACAACTATCTCGGCCGGGTCACCAAGCCGCGCATTCTGGAAGCGGTGCGAGAAGCCATGGGCGAGTCATCGGCCCAACTGATCGACCATCTGAAGAAGGCCGACATGGCCAAGGAGGCTGAGCGCCTTCTGGATGGCTCGGGTTGGTTGCCGGAGCCGCTGCGTCTCGTCGATCCCGATGCGGCGTCAGTGGAGCAGGAGGGCGAGGCGGACCGGCTGCCCGAATTCCTCGCCGATGAGGAGGATCAGGAGAACGGCAGCGACGAGGATCCACAACAGCTCGACGCGGCTGAGTGACATCGCGGTGCGGGGTGGCTCCGGCTATCCTGCGTTGGTCGGGGACCGGTGCACAGCGCCGGTCCCCATTTTTTTGACTGAGGTCTGAGAGGGAGAGGTTGGCCGGGAAGGGTTTGAGCCGTCGGGGTCAAAGGAGAGCGCCTGATGGTTCGACCCATTCCCGCTCTCCGAGAGAAATCCTGCCATGACCGAATCTCTCGCCAGCGGCGCTGCCGCTGCGCCGCTCTCGATGCGTGCCGCTGCAACTATCACCTCCGCTGCGGTCACGGCTGCGCGACAGCTTTTGACTGATCTCGAACGCGGCCGGCGCATCGATGCCGCGGTCCTGCGTGGCGCCATGGAGGCTGCCTTCGGCGCCTCTGACGCTGCCGGTGCCTGGAATTGGAAGACCGCCTATGACACCTGCGAGGCGGCCACCGTTCTTTTCCTTCGCAAGTTCGGTCCGGCCATCCGGACCAAGGCCGGCTCAACGGCCGCGATGCTGCCGATGGTCGCGCGAGTCGCCAGTCTCCTGCCGACCCATACGCGACGTTCCGAGGACAGCCTGGCGCTCCAACAATTCTCGACGCCGATCCCGCTGGGTCTGGCCGCATGCACCGCAGCCGCCATCACACCCGCCGACCGAGTTCTGGAGCCCTCCGCGGGGACAGGCTTGCTTGCCGTCTTTGCCGAGCTCGCCGGCGGCGCGTTGGTATTGAACGAACTGGCTGGCGCTCGCGCGGCCTTGCTGGATCATCTGTTCGCAGAGATTAAGGTGACGCGGTTCGACGCGGCCCAGATCGACGATCATCTAGACGCAGGTTTTGTACCGAGTGTCGTCCTGATGAACCCACCGTTCTCGGCGCTGGCGAATGTCGATCGACGAATGGCGGACGCGACGCTCCGACACATCGCTTCGGCCTTGGCGCGTCTCTGCGACGGTGGGCGTTTGGTCGCCATCACCGGCGCAAGCTTCGCGCCTGACAATCCGGCATGGACGGACGCCTTCCTTCGTCTCCAGGAGCGTGGGCAAGTTGTGTTTTCTGCCGCGATCGATGGCGCTGTCTACGCGAAGCACGGAACTCAGATCGACACAAGGCTGCTTGTCATCGACAAGCAGCGCGCCGCAGATCCGAACGTGTTCCCCGCCTCGCCGGGAGTGGCGGGCGACGTCGCAACCTTGCTCGGCTGGGTGAGTGAGCATGTGCCTCCGAGGCTGGCTGTTGCCGCCCCGGTCGTGATCGACGTTCCGAGGCGCCCTGTGATGTCAGCCGCGGCTGGCATCTCCGCGCCGCGCCCGCCCTCTGCTTCGGCCAGCGCCGCGCCAGAAGGCGGTAAGATTTCATACGAGACGGTCGAATGGTCGCCGCCTGAAGGAGCCCACCTCACCGATGCTCTTTATGAGGAATACGGATTACAGTCGATCCGTATTCCCGGATCGTGCGCGCATCCGACCAAGCTCGTGCAGTCCGCGGCGATGGCGTCCGTTGCGCCACCGAAGCCGTCCTACCGCCCACATTTGCCTTCGCATATCGCGGCAGATGGAGTTCTGTCGGACGCCCAGATCGAGAGCATCATCTATGCCGGCGAAGCGCATTCCGAGTTTCTCGCAGGCGCCTGGACGGTGGATGCGACCTTCGACCTCGTGGCCGCTGCGCGCGACGACGCTGAGAACGCCGTCCGTTTTCGTCGCGGCTGGTTCTTGGGCGATGGCACCGGTGCGGGCAAGGGGCGGCAGGTCGCCGGTATCCTGCTCGACAACTGGCTCAAGGGCCGCCGCCGCGCAGTCTGGGTCAGCAAATCCGACAAGCTGATCGAGGACGCGCAGCGCGACTGGTCGGCGCTCGGCATGGAGCGGCTGCTTGTCACGCCGCTATCACGGTTCCGGCAGGGCACACCAGTTCGGCTCGCGGAAGGCGTCCTATTTACCACCTATGCCACGCTGCGCACCGACGAGCGTGGCGAAAAGCTTTCGCGCGTCAGGCAGATCGTCGAATGGCTGGGCTCCGATTTCGACGGAGTGATCGTCTTCGACGAGAGCCACGCCATGCAGAACGCGGTCGGGGGAAAGAGCGAGCGCGGCGACCAGGCGGCCTCACAGCAGGGGCGTGCGGGTCTTCGGCTCCAGCATGCCTTGCCGAATGCTCGCGTGGTCTATGTGTCGGCGACCGGCGCCACCACGGTCCACAACCTCGCTTACGCGCAACGCCTCGGTCTTTGGGGCGGCTCCGACTTCCCGTTCGCCACGCGTGCCGAGTTCGTCGAAGCGATCGAGGAGGGTGGGGTCGCGGCCATGGAGGTGCTGGCGCGTGACCTCAAGACGCTCGGCCTCTACGCCGCTCGCTCGCTCTCGTACGAGGGCGTCGCGTATGAACTCGTCGAGCACCAGCTTACGCCGGAGCAGGTTCGCATCTACGACGCCTATGCAGATGCGTTCGGCATCATTCACAACAATCTCGACGCCGCGATGCGGGCGGCCAACATTACTGGTGAAACAGGAACGCTGAACGGTCAGGCAAAATCAGCGGCGAGATCCGCCTTCGAAAGCGCAAAACAGCGGTTCTTCGGTCATCTCCTGACTTCGATGAAGACGCCCTCGCTGATCCGCTCGATCGAGCGCGATATCGAGGCCGGCCATGCCGCCGTGATCCAGATCGTATCGACGGGCGAAGCGCTGATGGAGCGCCGGCTCGCCGAGATCCCGACCGAGGA
>NZ_AXAY01000068.1 GCF_000473045.1 Bradyrhizobium sp. WSM3983
CGACTACTGGGACAAGGCTCTGAGTGGGGATAAGGCATTGGATCATCTTGGCCGCGACGTCTTCGCCTTCTATCGTTGCTTCCAGTCTGGATCCTATTACGCGGCCATCAAAGAGACCATGCGCCAGCTTGGTCGGGANGCTGGTGGGCCGCGCCTGCCGCTGCTGCCGTTGGCAGACGAACAGAAAGCGGCCATCGCAAAGATCATCGCCGACGCCGGTCTCGCTCGTTGGGCTAAGGCTTAAGGAGAGGCAACATGCGGTCTAATTTTGTCATACGCGAAATCAACGTCGATGACGGATCTCACCAGCAACGGCGTTAGTTTCGGACGTAGTGATCGCCGTTGGAAGGCAGATCACTCGATGCGGGGTTTAGTACCAACCTTTCGCATCAGCACTGCCCGGACTCAAGAATTCTGTCCAATCGGGCTCCCGCCTACCGGCGTTTGAGCGCACCTTACCCTGTCCAAGGAATGGAATATGTATACGAAATTGGCACTCCTCATCGATGGCGAATGGATCGAGGAAACCAACGCTGGAAGCGAACCCGTTCTCAACCCTGCCACAGAACGGCCTCTCGGCACGCTGCCGCACGCCGGAACGGCAGAGCTCGACCGCGCACTCGCGGCGGCACGCCGGGCTTTTGAGGGCTGGAAGCGAACCTCGCCGTACGAGCGCGGGCAGATCTTGCGCCGCGCCGCTGATTTGATGCGCGCGCGCTTAGACCACATTGCTACGGTGCTAACGTTGGAAGAGGGTAAGACCCTGGCGGAAGCAAAAGGTGAGATCGCTGCGGCCGTAGAGTTCTTCGACTGGTTCGCGGAGGAAGGCCGGCGCAGCTATGGCCGTGTTATCCCGGCGCGCCTTCCGGATATGCGCCAGACCGTCACACAAGAGCCGGTTGGCCCCGTCGCCTGCTTCACGCCTTGGAACTTCCCGGCCGTAACGCCCGCGCGCAAAATCGCCCCTGCTCTTGCCGCTGGGTGCACCTGCATCATCAAGCCCGCTGAGGAAACGCCGGGCACCACCTTGGAATTAGCGCGGGCGCTCACCGATGCAGGGCTACCCAAAGGCGTGCTGAATGTGGTCTTCGGCGTACCGGCGAAAATCTCCGAATATCTCCTGCGCTCCCCGGTCATCCGTAAGATCTCCTTCACCGGATCGACCCCGGTGGGACGCCACCTCGCTCGACTGGCGGGAGAGACTCTGACGCTAGCCACCATGGAGCTGGGTGGCCATGCGCCGGTGATTGTCGCGAAAGACGCCGACGTGCAGCGCGCGGCGGAGCTCTCAATGGCGATCAAGCTGCGTAACACGGGCCAGGTTTGCACTTCGCCGACACGCTTCTTCGTCGAACAGTCGGTCTACGAGGAGTACCTCGATCACGCTCGAGCCTTCGTGGAGAAGCAGGTGGTGGGAGACGGTCTGCAAGCGGGAACCACCGTTGGTCCCGTCGCCAATACCCGCCGCGTCGCTGCCATGGATGATCTGATCTCCGACGCCTTGTCGCATTCGGCGCGCCTTGTGGTCGGAGGTGAACGTCTGAAAGAGACCGGCCTGATGTACAGGCCCACCATTTTAGCGGATATGCCCGACCAGGCGAGAGCCATGAGAGAGGAACCATTCGGCCCGCTTGCGCTGGTACAACCTGTTGATGACATAGAACAGGCCATCGCTCGCGCGAACGCATTGCCTTACGGTCTGGCAGGCTATGCCTTCACCCGCTCCGCCGCGACCGCCAACCGCATAGCGGAGAAGCTGGAGGTGGGCGTCATCGGTATCAATCAGATGGTGGTGACGATACCCGAAACCCCCTTCGGCGGAATCAGTGACAGCGGCTGGGGCCGCGAAGGCGGCATCGAGGGTTTGGAATCCTACACTGTGAGAAAATATGTCGGCCATCTTCATGTCTAACAAGCTATGAGACGAAAAGGAAAGGAAGCGCGGGACATGAGCTTGGATGCGACATTTTCGGGGTGGCGGCCACGGCAACTCGCCTCCGAGGGGCCGCGTTACCTTGCCCTGGTCAGTGCTCTGGAGCAGGACATCGCCGACGGCCGGCTGTCGGACGGCGACCGCCTGCCGCCGCACCGTGAGCTCGCACGAGAGCTTAGTCTCTCCGTCGGCACCGTGAGCAAAGCCTATCAGGAGGCCGAACAGCGCGGCATCGTCAGCGGCCATGTCGGGCAAGGTACCTTCGTCCGGCGGCGTTCCGCTCGCGCCGATGCGGCGGGAGCGAGACATGAACCGGTCAATTTAGCGCTAAACGTGCCCGCCCATGGAAGCGAAACGCAGATCCTGTCTGCGGTGTTTGGCGAGGTGATGCGCGAGCGCGATCTTGCACCGCTGTTAGGCTACCACCCTCATGGCGGCATCCCTCGTCACCGCGAAATCATCGCAGCCTCACTGTCTGACAACAACCTCGTGGTCGAGCCGGCGCAGCTCTTCCTGTGCAACGGCGCCCAGCACGCGATAGACATCGCTCTGCGCCTGGTTGCAAAGCCCGGCGACAGCATCTTAGTGGATGGCTTCACCTATTCTGGCTTCAAAGCCATCGCCGCTGCCAGTCACCTCAACTTAGTCCCCGTGGACATGGATCAGGAGGGGATGGATCCAGAGGCGTTGAAACAGGCCTGCCGCACGTCCAGGGCGCGAGTGCTCTATTGCATGCCCACTCTGCAGAGCCCCACGGCTCGCACCATGAACCTTGCCCGCCGGAAGCGCATCGCTGAACTGGCCGAGCAGCTCGATCTCACCGTTATAGAGGATGACGTTTACGGTTTTTTCTTCACCGAGCGTCCTGTGCCGATCGCCTCGTTGGCACCGAGCCGCACCTTCTACGTCACGTCCTACTCCAAATGCCTTGCGCCGGCCTTCCGACTCGGCACATTATCGGTCCCGACGACCTACATTTCTCAAGCCGAGCTCGTCCTGCACGCCTCCGCTTGGTTTGTGGCTCCGATGCTAAGCGAAGCAGTAGTGCGGCTGATCGAGAGCGGCAAGCTGGGCGAACTTCTGCGTGAGCGACGTCTACAGGCGCTCGAGCGTTACAGGGTGTTCCTGGACGTCTTTCCCAAAGCCGAAAAACTTCAATTCCCAGCCTTCTACGGATGGTTGCCATTGCCGAAAGAGTGGTCCGCAGATCAATTTTCCGCCGCAGCACGAGGTCGGGGCATACTTGTGACCCCACGCATCGCCTCGACGGTGGGAGAGGGTGACCCCGGCGCAATTCGTCTCTGCCTTGGCGCGCCGAACGATCTTAATGAACTCTCTAACGTCCTTCAAATTCTTCGCGACATTTTGGGTGGTCGACCAGCAAACGTCGTATCCGTCGCATAGGTCTCGGTCGCTCCCGATTTCAGTACGCTCCGCCTTGGTCGCTGTCAAACACAGCATTTTGCGAGAAAATGCGCTTTACGTGAGCGCAATGTGACCCATGAATTTGAATTCTTCCGAGCCAAACCGGTCGTCGATCAGCGGCCGCGAGCAATGCCGCTGCGTTGGCTGTCAAGAAGGAATCGACGGTCCATGCGAGCTCACCACGACAGGTGCGAGTTAGTAAAGCGAGCTACCTAGTGGCGCCGCAATACACACACGCAGAATCGATCGACTCCAGCCAAAACATCCCTGCGCGGGGACGCTATTACAACAATGAGAGGTGGGTGATGCAGGCTAACTCTGCTGGCTTTCTTGAAAGCGTCGACCAGAATTTCCGTCATTCCATGACGTTTCTCGATCTCCCTGAAGGATTGGCCGAGCGGATCATTCAATGCAACTCGACCTATACTGTCCGCTTCGGCGTGAGACTACGCGGGCGCATGTATAGCTTCATCGGCTGGCGATCAGTCCACAGCGAGCACTCTGAACCCGTAAAGGGCGGTATTCGCTATGCGCCGAACGCCGATGCCGAAGAGGTGGAGGCACTTGCTGCGCTCATGACGCTCAAATGCTCGCTTGTCGATGTGCCGTTTGGCGGCTCGAAGGGCGCCCTCAAGATTGATCCACGCGAATGGACCCCGCAGGAACTCGAGCGCATCACCCGCCGCTTCACCCAGGAACTCAACAAGCGCGGCCTGATAGGTCCCGGTGTCAATGTTCCGGCCCCGGACATAGGCACAAGCGAGCGGGAAATGGCCTGGATGATGGACGAATTCCGTCGCGCCAACCCGACCGACGTCGTCAACGCGCGCGCCTGCGTAACGGGAAAGCCTTTGTCGAAGGGCGGTATTGCCGGTCGCACCGAGGCAACGGGCAGGGGCGTGCAGTTTGCGATACAAAGCTATCTTCGCGATCCACGCACCCCAGGTTTGAATGGTCGACGCGATCTCAAGGACGCTTCTGTTGTCGTCCAAGGCTTTGGCAATGTCGGCTATCACGCCGCCAAGTTCCTGTCTGAAGAGGACGGCGCTCGCGTGATCGTCATTGCTGAGCGGAACGGCTATGTCGCCAATCTGAAGGGCCTCCCGATTGAACTGCTAAAGCAGCATCAGCTTCAAACGGGCAGCATTCTGGGCTTTTCAGGTGCAACATCCGCCGCCGGCGACATGACGGGCATCGAATTGCCCTGTGATGTTCTCATTCCTGCGGCGATGGAGAACGCCATTCATTCGGAAAACGCACGCCGCATAAAGGCGCATCTTGTGGTAGAAGCCGCCAATGGCCCTGTCACGTTCGAGGCAGACAAGATGCTCCGTTCTCTAGGAATAACTATCCTACCGGATCTCTATGTGAATGCCGGCGGCGTGGTCGTCAGCTACTTCGAGTGGGCGAAGAACCTGACGCGCATCCCCTTCGGATTGATGGAACGGCGGCGCCGAGAAAGGCGAAACCAGACGATCGCCGCAGCCCTTGAACAAATGACCGGCAAGGAGTTTCCCGCTGATATGCGCGACGAGTTTCTTGAAGGAGGCGCAGAGATCGACCTTGTTCGATCCGGCCTTGAGGACGTCATGCGAAGCACTTGGGCACGAATTGCAGATCTCATGGAGGAACAGCCGGAGCTCGGCGATTACAGGACCGCCGCCTACGTCGTCTCCATCCGACAAATCGCCGAAGCCTATGAAGCGATTGGGATCTGAGGAACGGATACAATAGCGCGTCAAGCGGAACAAATCTCAGCCAGAGCCGAGCAAAGACTATCGAATTGGTCCAATCGGCGCTCCTCTCCGCGCCGAAGATATCTGAGTACGATCGCAATGCATTCTTCGACATCTACGATGCTGACTTCCGGATCAGTCCCACCCGCTGATTGGAGCACTATACGCGTGTTGAGGTCGTGATGTTCTCCGACCGATGGCTTGGCGCGAAGCGTGGGCTCTTTAAGGTTCTCGTCACGAACCTGTCCGCGCTCGGGCTGCCAGCGAAAGAGATCAGGCGACTCAGCGACTGGTTGGGACGGCGAGATAGAAGCGGGGGGCGGCCGCGCGACTAAATTGGGAATGCAAGCGCTTGTCTGCACACTGGTCTTGAAGATGCCAGCATGGCTGGACACGAAGGGGTTCGTGCTGGCGTCTCAGACAGAAAGAGATCGGCCGGCGTACTTTCGATCGGTCCGAACCATGATCGCTTGAGTGTGCTCTGCCTGACATGACGTCATCCGGTCGGGGCTCGCGCTCCACGCGATCGGCTTCGCGACGCTGTGGCGTTGACCGGGCAACCACGAGCGATTTGCTGCCAAGCGATCACGGCTTGCTGTGCGCGAGAGCACATCCGCGCCAATATCGAAAGGAAGCGACCACAACTGGTGGGATGGAAGCGGCCCCGGATGATAAGCTCAGACTGCATATTAGCTCTCCTTAAGCCTTAGCCCAACGAGCGAGACCGGCGTCGGCGATGATCTTTGCGATGGCCGCTTTCTGTTCGTCTGCCAACGGCAGCAGCGGCAGGCGCGGCCCACCAGCNTCCCGACCAAGCTGGCGCATGGTCTCTTTGATGGCCGCGTAATAGGATCCAGACTGGAAGCAACGATAGAAGGCGAAGACGTCGCGGCCAAGATGATCCAATGCCTTATCCCCACTCAGAGCCTTGTCCCAGTAGTCG
>NZ_AXAY01000069.1 GCF_000473045.1 Bradyrhizobium sp. WSM3983
TCCGTCTTGGTGAGCACGACGAAGTCCGCAAACGCCACCTGCTTCATGCATTCGAAGTGCCGCTCCATCGACGCTTCGATCGTCGTTACATCGATTGCGCAGACGACGCCGGACAGCCGGAAGCACCTTGCGACGACATGATCCCGAAACCCCGCTGCCGGAAGACCGCCCGGTGTGACCTGATTGATGATCGGAGCCGGATCGGCCAGCCCGGTCGTCTCGACGATCACGCGCTTCAACGGCGGGACAGCCTTGCTCTCCACAGCGTCGTAAAGTTCGAACAGGGAAGTCCTGATGTCGCTCGCGACCGTGCAGCAGAGGCAGCCTGTGGTCGTCACCATCATTTCGCGTTTGTTCACCCGAACAAGATCGTGATCGATGGAAATATCGCCAAACTCGTTGATGATGACGGCGGTGTCCGCAAAGGCCTCGCTTTCCAGGAGCTCGTTGAGCAGCGTGGATTTCCCGGCACCCAGGAAGCCCGTGAGGATCGTTACCGGAATCGGCTGGTCTAGCTTCATTGACACGCAATCGAATTGCCCCGAGTAGGTAATGTTATAACGTTACATACAGGTGCGCAACAGCCCCCGGAAGCTCATCACAATGGATTGTGGTCGCCGCCTCACAGCGCGCGGGAAAGAGGGCCAAATCCAAATCGGGTCAACGAAATTCCAGCCTCAGCCGCCGCCACGCGATCACGACTCCGGTGATGCTGAACGCGACTCCAAACGTGCACAGGACGACAACCATCGCCGTGCGTAAGCTTGGGCGTGCCATCAAGGTGGGGAGATCGAATGTGTGCAGCGCGCGGTACAGCCAGCGATAGGTTCGACGCTGGGCGTCAAGCTTTTCCAGGTTGGCGCCGCTCGCGCCGTCGATCTGGTACCATACGTCCCCGCAAATGGATCGATACACGGGAGCTGGCGCAACTTCAGATGCAATGAAGTAGTCGTCATCTCGCTCGACAGCACTGGTGCTCGAGCAGCCGCCAACGACCTGGGAAATGGCGGCATTGACCTCATCGGCCTGCAAGAATGAGGAAGAAGGACCAGCAGATGCTGGAGCCGCCACCGAGAGCTGCTGCGCATCGACGCCCGTTCGAATGCGTCGATAGATGCGATCGCCGAAAGCGAACCACTCGATCTCGCGGGCGGCCGGTGACACGGACTCGGGCACTGACGTCAGTTCGCCCCACGACGGCATCCCCGCGATCCGATCTGCTTCCGATCTGGTGAGCGCGCCGGTGGAGAAGAGACGGCCATGGTCCATCGATAGCCAGCCGCTGACGATCCAGGTCATCACGAAGACCGCACACGCCAAACCAAGCCAATGGTGCCAAGCATGCCACTTTCGGTAGGGAGACACGATCCGGTCGCGCACCCGCTTGAGGCGCAGAAGGCCTACGATCAGGCCCGACAGCGCGGCGATGACCGCAGCAAGCGACAGCCACCACACCGTGACGTTCCAGGCCATCCAGTCCTTGCGTAGCGCAGTCGGATATATCCAGTGCACAACGCTTCCAAGGTAGTTCCAGACGCGTTCGCCGTGCGTCGTATCTCTCACGACCTCGCCGGTGCGTGACGAGACGTACAGTTCCGTTCCCGCAGGATCGTTCAGAGCAATACGATAGAGCGGTCGGTGCCCGTCGAGCCCGTTCGGGACCGTCCATTGATCATAGTCCGCGAGTTCTGCCAAAGCGGCGGCAGAGGTGTTCAGTCCACGCAGGCGTGCATGTTCGGACGCGATTGCGAGTGCCACCTGCCCGGAGCCGATGTCGGCCGCGCTCAAATCGTCCGCATGCAGGGCTTTCATTCCGGACGCCGCCGACACCAGGTACACCGGACCGTCGCTGCGCTGCCAGAGACGCACGCACCTGACGTTTTTGAGCGTGCTCGCCGCGACAGCTTCGCCGGGACTGTGCTTCACCCCGGAAACGTCGATGACGGGCAATCCTGCGAAGCGCTCCGCTTCGGTCAGCTCCGGAAACGGCACGTAATGCATCACGATGCCGGATGCAAACCACATCGCGAACAGCAGACAGAGCGGGATGCTCAACCAACGATGGATAAGAACCAGAACCCGCAACGGGCGTACACTCACCATCAGAACTTGAAGGACGTTTCGATTTCGTAGGTACGCGCTGCGCCAAGGAAGATCTGATCCGGATAGAACGGATCGCTCCATGCAGCGTATTTTCTGTCGGTGAGGTTTCGGACCCGGAACGTCACCCGGGTGTTGTCGAAGGTCGGAAACGCCTTCGACTTCGGAATGTCGACAAACGCGAAGGCGTCCGCCGTGGTATAGGCGAGCATCGTCACGGTATTGGCATCGGTGGTGTAGCGGTCGCCGACATGTCTGACCGAGATTCCGGCCTCGACCGGCAGCCAGCCGGGATTGAGGAAGCGATAGGATGCCCCGCCGTTCACGATGAGCGCGGGGATATTCGGTGGCGCATTGCCGGAAAACGAGCCGCCGGTGAAATCGTAGTCGGCATAGCGCGCGTGAACGTAGGCGACGTTGCCCCAGAGCTTGAGCTCGGGGATCGGACGGACTGCTGCTGCGAATTCGACACCCTGCGACTTCACTTTTCCCGCGAGATTCAGGGTCTGGCCAGCCTGTGCGGAGTATACGTTGTCGCGCTCGATGTCGAACGCCGAGAAGGTCCACTCTGCGCGCCCGTTCCACAGCAGATTTTTGACGCCGGTCTCATAGCTGCGAGCCGTCGTCAGGGTCAGCCGCTGGGTGGGGCTGAGCAGGAAAATACTGTCGGCGGACAAGTCGCTCGCCGTTGCGTATTGGCTGTAGAACGTCATTCCTGGAAGCGCTTCCCAGGTATAGCCGATGCGCCCCGTCACAGGTTGCCAGCTTGCCGAATAGGGAAACCCGGCGTTGCTCGCGCCGAACTTGTCAGTCGAGGTGCGATCGAGTTCAAATGGATTGTAACGCAGGCCACCGATCAGGGCGAACGTCGGCGTAATCTTCAGCCGGTCTTCGAGATTGAAGGCGACGCTGTCGATGGTGGCGGTCTGTCGCTTCGTCGTCAGCGAGCCATAATATCCCCGATCAGGATCGACCAACGCGACGTGGTCGCTCGGGAAGTTTGCCGCCCCGGGCCGGGTGAAGTCGAGGTGATAGGCCTCGACGCCCGTTACCAGGCGGTTTTCCATGCCGAAGAAGCGCGAGTTCCAGGTCACATCGGTGTTGTTGCCAACCGTGTTCTGGTTGTGATGCACGAAGAAGCGCTCGCGGTCGATCGGATTGTTAACCCGTGTGATGTCGGTGTTGAAGGCGCTCACCTCGTTGTTGTACCAGTCGCGGCTGGCATTGTACTCGTAGGTCTGGCTTCGCAGCGTGACGTCGTTCGTCAGATTCCACTCAAAACCGCCGCGCGCCCATGTCTCCTTGATGGTCTTGTGGTTATCGAGCACGTTGTAATTCGTCGTCAGCGTGCGGCTGTCGATAGTCACTGCTCCGAGATTGCTGGGGTTATAGTCCGATACTTTTGTGCCGGACACGATCCCATTCGTCGCGTAAGGACCACTGAAGGCGACCGGGACCAGCGGTGTCCCCTCGTAGACATGAGCCTGATAGTCCTTGTATTCGAGGGCGCCAAAAACCTTGAATGATTCCGACAGACGATAGTCGAGCTGGCCGGAGACGTGCAGATTCCTGGCGTCGGTGTCGTTGATGAAGCCATTGACGTCCGACCGGCTGATGTCGAAGCGATAGTCCAGGCCCTTGATGTTGGTGCTGCCGCCGGACCCGTAGCCGGCACGGTAGCTGCCAAAGGAGTCGAAGCCGACAAACGCTTCGTTTTGGATCGGGCCCGTATGCGGGGCCTTGGTGACATAGTTGATGGCGCCGCCGACCGCGCCCTGCCCCGACATCAGCGACGATGGACCCTTCAGGAACTCGACGCGATCGAGATTGAACGTCTCCATGGTCAACGCCGTGAAGCCCGTGGGCCCGATGTTGATGCCGTTATAGGTCACGTTGACCTGGTTGCCCTGGAAACCGCGCATGGAGAACGACACGTCGTTCGGCGCGTCGCCAGCGGTGACGCCGGTTGCACCTTTTACCGCGTCGATCGTGGTGTGGTAGCCCTGCTCGCGGATCGTCTCCGCACCGACGGCTTCGACGCTTGCCGGGATTTCCCGCGGAGTCAGTCCCAGCCGGCTCGCGCTCAGCGTAACCACGTTGGTGTTGAGCGGCGTTGCCGGCCCCCGCTGTGGACCTTGCGACTGCGGTGATGCCTCCGCGGTGATCGGGGGGCGCGGAGTTCTGTTGGTCCGCGAGACGCGCCCTCTTTGTGCGTTCGACGCAGCCGTCGATCTCGCCTTTGGTTGCCGCTGCGGCGCATCGACAGTCACGGGCGGCAGCGAGTTAGCCGCCGGTTTGGCGGACGACGAGGGCGTCTGAGCTTGCGCTTGAGCGACGAAAAGGGGGACACCTGCCCCGGCCATCAAGAGACCAGCTACAGACACTGAACAGAACAGATAACGCATACTTCCCCCATACCCCGCGTCTCGTCTTCACAGTCCTGACGTAATGTAATAACATTACATTCGTCAAGTCCCCGAGGGGACCGCTACCTGTCAGTTGGAGTTTATGAGATCCATGCTCGATGCGATTGAGGTGACCAAGCAGTTTGGCGCCAAACGTGCTCTGGACAATGTCTCGCTCAGCGTCCTGCCCGGCGAGATCTATTGCCTGCTGGGGGCCAACGGCGCGGGCAAGACGACGCTGGTCAATCTGTTCTTGAACTTCCTCCAGCCGACATCCGGTAGCCTGCAAATCAACATGATCGACGTCGTGCGCCATCCCTTGGAGACGAAGCGGCTTCTTGCGTACATCCCCGAACAGGTCACGCTTTACGGCGTGCTTTCCGGCCTGGAAAATCTCGCGTTCTTCTCTTCGCTCGCAATCGGTGAGCGCCTGCCGCGGCCGCGCTTGCTCGAACTGCTTGAGGCGGCGGGCCTGCCTCGTCAAGCCGCCGATGACCGGGTCGCGACCTATTCGAAAGGCATGCGTCAGAAGGTGGGAATTGCCATCGCGCTGGCCAAGAATGCCAAAGCCCTTCTGCTCGATGAGCCCACCTCCGGACTTGACCCGTCCGCCGCCAACGAGTTCTCGGAGCTTCTCGTCAAGGCCAGCAACGACGGCGTGGCGGTGTTGACGACGACACACGATCTTTTCCACGCCAAGCAGACCGGGACCCGCCTCGGCATCATGAAGCACGGGCGGCTGGTGGAAGAATTGAGGAGCGAGGATGTCAGCCACGCCGATCTCGAAGCGCTCTACCTCAAGCACATGAAGAGCTGACGTGTTCGCGATCATTGCCGCCAAGGATATGCGCGAGCTGGCCCGCGACGGGCGTCTGCTCTGGGCCGGAGGGCTGATTCTCGTCCTCCTGCTGGTGGCTCTCGCTGCCGGATGGAATCGGCAGGTTCAGCTGAACAACGAACGGTCGGCAGGCCAAGC
>NZ_AXAY01000070.1 GCF_000473045.1 Bradyrhizobium sp. WSM3983
GGTGGCGACGCGGGTATAGAGTGCCGTGGTGTCGAGCTTGGCATGACCGAGCAGCACCTGGATCACGCGGACGTCGATGTTCTGCTCCAGCAGGTCGGTGGCGAAGCTGTGCCGCAAGGTGTGCAGCGAGACGCGCTTGCTGATCTTCGCCACCTGGGCGGTGGCGTGGCAGACGCGATCGAGCTGGCGCGTCGTCATCGGCTGCGCCCGATCGCGGCCCGGGAACAGCCAGCCCCGCGGCCGCGCCGCCTTCCACCAGGCACGCAGCAGATTGAGCAGGCTCGGCGACAGCATGACATTACGGTCCTTGCCGCCCTTGCCCTGCTCGACGCGGATGATCATCCGCGTGCTGTCGATGTCGGAGATCTTGAGCGAGACCACCTCGGCGGCGCGCAGGCCGGCGCCATAGGCCACGCTCAGCGCCGTCTTGTACTTCAGCCCCGGCGCGGCATCGAGCAGCCTTGCCACTTCCTCGACGCTGAGCACGACCGGCAGCTTGCGCGGCTCGTGAATGACATGGGTGTGCTCGACGATCTCGGGGCGCTTGAGGGTGACCCGCCACGTCCTCGAAGCTCGCCGTATCCGGCGATCGCCCGAGAAACGCCGCGAAGTTCTTGACCCTTTGCACGTAGTCATGTTGGGTCTTCGGTGCGAACTTGCGGATCGTCATGTCTTCGATCATGCGCCGGCGCAACGGGCTCATTGCCTCGTCGGTCATGGGGATGCTCCTGCCTTGGGTGAAGGTTGCGAACCCCTCATCATCTCAAGACAGGACGCCCCGTCGCGCTATCCTCTCGGCTCCGCTGCCAGCCGCAGCGCCCTACCGCGCCAGCGGTTTAGTCCTGTGGCCCTTAGCTGACCGTTCGCCACAAAGAGATGGATATCGAAGCGACCGAAATTGGACACTGGAAACCGTTGGGCAACGATGTCGCTGCAAGGGCCCACTCCGACACGCTTTCGACCTAACCGCCTCGTCTCACACTGTCGAGGAATTGTTCGCGTTCGCCAGGCGCGTAACCTTGGGAAGCTCCCGGATACGGTGCATTGTATTCATTGTACGGTGCCCGCCGGTACTCGATCGGCGGACCAGACGGTACGTAAGCAAAACCCGAAGCGGGGTCTGAGGTGATCGTGCCCTGATTGTTACCAACAACAGCGTGCCGACGGTGCGCGTGATGCACGGTAGCCGCGTTCGCAGCGGCACACAGGGTGATCAAAAAACTTAAGGTCAAAATTGAACGCATCGCTTTTTCTCCGATCGATCCCCGCTTTAAGTAAGGCTCAGGCCGCGCCGTCCAACTGATCACGGGTTCACGATTAGTCACATCGGTGGCATCGCGCGTGCCGTGCCTCTACCCGGCTAGCGGTGGGCAGTTGGCCGCAAAGGTTGGCGAAATTTCCGCTGTTGGCTGATTTCGTTGAAAAAGGGTGGCAGCAGATGTCCGCCTACCAGGGCTAATCGGAAGTCCGAATGGTGGGGTTAAACCGACGCGATTGACCCCTTAGTCGACCTTGGCTCAAGCACCACGGCATCCTGCAGGTGCAGTGGCCCGTGACGTGGGCGGATGTCGCCACGGGCAATATCGGCGAACTTCGTCGGGCAGGATGCGGACGAGCAAGCGTATCCTGTCCTTCACTGGCTGCGGAAACAGGTTAAGATCGCAGCGCCATTAAGCGTTAAAAGGACAAGCTCGATGACCACAAAGCTCTTGGCAACTGGATTGATCGCGATCACCATGCTTACAACGACCGCCGTGGCTCGCGAGAAATTCGCAGCCGGGCGAACGCGCATCACAGTACACGGCACACCCTGTCATATATTCAATACCGGCCCTGGCGGCTGCTGGATTGTCTGGGAGGGCATTCCGATATGGTTCGGTCCGTCGGTCCGGGGCGTGCCCGGCCACATTTGCGACGAGGGCGACAATGCGAGGATATGTTGAGATGCGAAGGCCATGCCGGGACAATCTTTGACAGAAGCCCGATGCTCGTAGGCGTCGAATTGGTCTAGTGTCGAGTGTCTGCACCTGGCCCATATTGGCGAAAACCAGCGTTCGTCCAAATGTCGGCAGTTAGGGATAGACCGGAAATGGCCGACGAGCCGCCGAACCGACGCGATTGACCCAAACCCCGTCATTCGCGGCGGTGCCAGTGTAACTGATCCCGCGCCCACGCCATCTATGGTGCCGTAACGTCCCGCAACGGCGCGAATTCAAGTAGCGGGTTCTGGACGTACTCACGCCAACGAGCGACGTGCATGTTGCTCTTCAGCCGAAAATACACCACACGCCGGACGTCGCCGGACAGATTGCCACCCATGTTGTGGCCGAGCATATAATGCCCAAGGAAAAGATCACCGGCTTTTCCGACCACTTGCTCCGGGGGAGCCATCGGATAGACAGGATGCTCTATGTTGAGCAACGCATCCGGCCCGTGCTCGGTCAGATATGCAGCGCCGACGTGATGCGATCCTAGCCAAACCCACAGGTTACCCATGTCAGGCTGAGACTGATCGGTAAGAAAAAAACCCGCGAGTAACGTGAAGGTCCCAGGCCGTCCGCTTGGCTCGGTGATCGAGATCCCGTCTAGATGCGGGCCTCCCGGTCGATGGGGAAAAGGCGGGATGTTGATCGAAACTTGGGCTTGCTGAGGCATCGTGAGCTGAAGTGGTCGGATGAGCGCAGAGATGATATCGAACGCGCTACTGTCGGTCAGTAGTAACAGAAGCGGATTTGGTGGGCTGACGTCGTTCACCCAATAAAAATGGAAGCCGCGCTTTTCTCCCCGTGGGGGAGCTTTCGTGATCATTCGATCAACCTCCGCCAGCGCCGAGGCCAACAGTCGGGGCTCGACGGCATTCGGAACCACCACGTAACCGCGATCAGCAAACAATCGCAATTGGTTCGCACTCAGCTCGTCCATGGGCTCACCAAATGATCTTCATAGAAAAGCAGCTTAGCACAAGACAACTAATACGTGTAAGCGAATATGTGGACTACGTGCCAAAGTAGACTATTTCCTCCCGAATTTTCCTCGAACGACACTAGGCCTGTTGCCCCGGGTGCCGCTGGCTACGCGCGAAGAGAGCCGCTCAGTGAGCGCTGCAGCGGGCTCATGACCTCGCTGATCGTCTTGGTGGCGACGCGGGTATAGAGTGCCGTGGTGTCGAGCTTGGCATGACCGAGCAGCACCTGG
>NZ_AXAY01000071.1 GCF_000473045.1 Bradyrhizobium sp. WSM3983
CGGCTTCAGCCTGATCTGGTCGCGGCCGCGCAAGAACGGCGACTGAGGTCGCCAAGAAGCCCCGTCCGGTCCGCCGGGCGGGGCTTCTCAATTCGAGGTAACTGCGAGTTCGGACGCATTGCGACCGGCTCGAGCCGCTCGGCTCCCCACCGGCTATTCAGTCCGCCGCGCGTCTTCTGTTGGCACCCGTGCCAGACGGCCGGGTCAAAGGGTCCGCTGCTCAACTCCTAAACTACGCGCCAGTCGATCGACGACGTCGATGGCTTGCCGCTTACGCGACGATCGAGGGGGCGCGTTTGATCGAAGGCTCCTGCCTCTTCTCCAGACGATTATCGCCGGCACACGGCATGCTACAAGTGGTTCGAGCACCGGATTCTGGCCCGCTTCGTCATCGTTCTGGCTCAGAACAGACGTGGGTCAAGAACGAATGGCTCTACAGAGATCACGGAGATCCGCGCCGCGTCCTTGTGAGTGTGGTTGATCAGGATGTTGACGTCGGGGGACTGATCTAGAGGGACGATCGCAGAGGGAACGCGCAGGAGGGGTGCCGCGAGCGAGGCGTGCCATTGATCACCTCGTTGCTGGGTCCAAACTTCCTGGCGCCGCCAATCGGCGGGCAGATCGCTTAAGCCCAGCGTCTCGACGCCGAGGTCATCTGGACCATCGTAGCGCACCATCATCAGCGCGGGCATGAGAGTTGGATCTTCGATATGGACCAGTTTTTCCAACACGCACAGCGCAGGCGACGTGCTGCAGTAGGTGACAGGCCGTCCGACCGTATTCCAGCGTCCGTCAAAAAGCAGGCCATAGCCCCCATCGAACGTCTTGGCATGCTGTATGCCCGACAAACGCCAAAGCAGCATCAGGCGGCGGCGCCCCACGCGATCTTGCCGAGTATGGTCTCGACGACGCGGGCGCCAGTTTCGGTTTGTGCTACCGCCAGCGGCGTCTCGCCATGAAGTTCTGCTAACGAACGCCGGAGCCATAGATTGGCCTTGTCGGCGTCGCCGAAGGTCTCCTCGGCAAGTGTCTGCACCCGCAGCAATCGCACTGCCCGGTCGGATTCTTCCACGGTGAGCGGTTGCTTTTTCTCCGCGCGATGCCGGCGCGTTCGTTGCGGAATGACGAACAATTCGATTTCCTGATCACTAAGTCCCGCCTTC
The DNA here is from genome assembly GCF_000473045.1 of Bradyrhizobium sp. WSM3983. Taxonomy (GTDB): domain Bacteria; phylum Pseudomonadota; class Alphaproteobacteria; order Rhizobiales; family Xanthobacteraceae; genus Bradyrhizobium. The sequence continues at coordinate 1,164 of NZ_AXAY01000071.1, forward strand.
GCCAGCCCATGCAGCGCGGTCAGGGGAAGCCGCTTTCGTACCGCCAGGGCGAGGTCCGCCTGCGAGCGTATAACCGCTCCGAGGACCGAGCGCCCACCCAGCTTCCTTGCTACGATTTCGACAATGGACACAAGGGCCTCCTTGAACGTGGCGGCAATATGCCATATAGATAGCGGCACATTGCCGAATTTGCAAGAACTCCGCAAAGGCCCGCCTGCAAGGAGCCGGAGCCGGAGTGGGGACGTGGGGACGAGGTCGTAGGGGCAGGGACTTTCGATTCAGGGGCATGTTGGCACCGCTGGCAACCGAATATTCTAGGACTCATTCTCAATGTGCTTGGCATCGGCCTGTTCTGCTGGCTGATTTTTACTGTCGCTGCTTACGCGATGCGATTCTTCGCTGCGCTTTCTTTGGCGCTGGCGGCGTAACAATGGCGCGCGCGTCACGGTCACGGCTTTTGCCGCCATTCTTGCCGGTCCCCGTCATTGGACAAACCGCGTCTGCCTGCACTCCATCCACGCTTCTTCGTGCGCTGCTCCCCGCTGCCTTTGCTGTTCCGGCGGCCTTCGCCGGCTATCATGTCGTCCACGGCAAATCGCAAGTTGGGGCGTCTTCATTGCTTTGGCACGACATCCTTGCCTGGATCGGCGCTATGGCGATCGGCGGCGCTGCCTGGACATGACCATCCTTGCCGAACCCCTGCGACTGTCGAGGCTTTGCGGAACGGACCTCAGCCGGCTCTCACTGCCACGAAGGAGGGATGACCTCTATCTCGTCCGGCGAGATTATCTACAATCAAAGCGTTGGTTGGCCGCGTGATAGACCATCGGTAGAGCGGCCTCCCTCGAGCGCCTCGACCGGGCGGCCCCGACCTTCCCGGCACAAGCTAAGGCAGGCAGGGCATTGCATGGCGGATTGTTTCAGGCAATCGAATCCACCACTTCCTTCGCTATCGTTGTTTTCTCCACGCCTGACGGCAGCGACATCTTGTGCAGCCCGACCGAGAGGCGCCACAACTTCTTCCGGGGATGCTGTTCAGCGCACGGACCACCTGGCCTCTTGATGGCTCGATCTGGCCGAAGAGCGGCTGCGCCTCGATCGCCTGAACGCAACGCCAGCAGCTCGACTTT
>NZ_AXAY01000072.1 GCF_000473045.1 Bradyrhizobium sp. WSM3983
GAGGATTGCGAATATTCGATGCCGACCGGCCACCCCATCCACTGTTCGTTCCACCAGATCTTGTCCAGCCGGTTGTCGTAGCAGCCACTGTTTGCGACCGCGACCTTATAAAAATCAGGATGGAAGATTAACGCGCTCACCGCGTTCTGGCCACCGGCGGACGTGCCAAAAATGCCGACATTGGAGATATCATACCAGGAATACTTCGCGCTCGCCGCCTTGTGCCAAAGGATCCGGTCGGGAAAGCCCGCGTCCTTCAGATTTTTCCAAGCAATGTCGTGGAAAGAGCGCGAGCGATGGTTCGTACCCATTCCATCGATCTGAACAACGATAAACCCGATCTGTGTTAGCGGCTCGATCGAGGTCGAGAAGGACTTGGGAACGAAGGACCCAGTCGGGCCTGCATAGATATCCTCCACCACTCGATATCTTTTGTTTCGATCGAAATTAAGCGGCAGATGAATGACGCCCCATATATCGGTCTTGCCGTCGCGCCCTTTGGCATGGAAGCTGAGTGGCGGCTGCCACCCAGCGGCAATGAGTTCCGAAATCTCGGCGCTCTCAACCTGCATCAGTTCGGTATTATCGCCAGCACGGTAAAGCACCATACGCGGCGGCACGTCGATGCGTGACCACAGGTCGACATAGTAGCGACCGTTAGGCGAGAACTTAATGTAATGATTGGCCAGCTCAGGCGTGAGCGCCGTAAGTCCCTTCCCATCAAAGTCAATGCGGTAAGCATGGACGAAATACGGATCCTCGCCAGGGTTCATTCCGCTGGCGCCGAACCAGATCTGACGCTTGATCGGATCGACATGATACACCGCGCGGACCACCCACTCTCCTCTGGTGATCTGATTTTTGAGCTCGCCTGCCCGACCGTTGAACAAATAGAGATGCTCGTAACCATCGCGCTCCGAGGTCCAGATGATCTCCTTTCCATCATCGACGTCGTAGCGGAACCTTTTTCCACCATTAAGCTGGTTCATCACTAAAGGCTGGTAGTCGACGAAGGTCTTGCTCGCCTCATCAACCAGCGACCGCACTCGGCCTGTGGCGGCCTCGACCTCCAACAGACGATAGAGCTGGTGCCCACGTTGATTATATTCGAAGGTGAAGCCCCGACCGTCCTTCCACCATTGGATTGCAGAAAGACCGTACGCATTTTGGAACTCGGCATTATCGATTGCGATCGCGCGTCGGCTGGTGACGTCAAATAGCACGGGCTGGAACAGCGCCAGGGCATCACCCGGTTTCGGATACGCCATCGTCGAATGTCGGGGTTGAAGCTGGTTCGCCGGTGATGACTCGAGGTAATAGACCTCTCGTTTGTCGCCTGGACGAACTCGGTAGGCTGCCAGGTGAGTTGAGGCTGGGGACCATCTCAGCGTGGAGAGAGCATAATAATTGCCTTCAGATCCGTCCCAGGTCAACGGGAAGTCTTGCAAGTCATCCCGACTGCGCAGGTAGATATTGTAGTTTCTAGTGTAGGCCAGCCATTTGCCGTCAGGTGATGCGCTTGTCCTGTCTGGATCGTTCTCTGCCGGCGGCGTGTCGTCGTAGGGGCTCTGGTGGAAGGTGACCGGATGCATGGCGCGGTCCGTGCAGGCATAGCTTACAAGATCGCAGCTCCAACGCGTATGCTCGATGTTGAAGGTAATCTTGCTACCCTTGTCGGTCAGCTCGAATTGGTCGAAGGGAAGATCCTCGGGATTATAGTTCTTGTGGCTCGCCCTTTTCAGCGCTGC
>NZ_AXAY01000073.1 GCF_000473045.1 Bradyrhizobium sp. WSM3983
AGCGCCTGGTTGGCGATCGACTTGGCGCTGTCGAGCAGCTTCGACAGCGAGGTGATGCCGGTGTTGGCGGCCTGGAGCACCTGCACGCCGTTGGCGATGCCATCGAGCAAATTGTTGATGTCGCTGGCGCGGTTGTCGAGCGACTGTGCGGTGAAGAAGTTCGTGGGGTTATCCAGCGCCGAGTTCACCTTCTTGCCAGTCGACAGACGGGACTGGGTGGTGGCGAGCAGGTCAGCGGTGGACTGGAGGGAGAGCAGGTTCTGGCGAACCGACGCAGAGAGAACGATACCGGACATAACTTTTACCCTTCTGGTAGCTAACGCGTCTTCCTTCGACCGCATGGGATCGAGCGACGGAGGCAGGGTGCGTCGTCATGGCTAACAAAGGGTGAAACTTGCTCGCGAACCGTAAGCACCGGTTCACCATAAGACTGCAAGAGCATATCGGCATCGGTGACGATCGATCTGAAATTCCTCGCCTTTTCGCAGCGTTTGCTTCCCGTTAACCATAACCAACAGTGACTTTTTCAGAGCCGCAAAGTCGCTTCTCAATCGCCGGCACAAAAAGAAAGCGGCGGGGCCGAAGCCCCGCCGTCATGACTTGATTGCGATGTCAGCCGCTATTAGCGGAGCAGCTGGAGCACGCTCTGCTGCGACTGGTTGGCCAGCGACAGTGCGGAGACCGCGATCGACTGGCGGGTCGACAGCGCCTGGCTGTTGGCCGCTTCCTCGTTGGTGTCGGCCAGCGTCAGGTTGGACGAACCGGTTTGCAGCACGTTGATCAGGTTCTTGTTGAAGTCCTGACGAACCTGCACCACCGACAGATTCGAACCGAGGGTCGACGCTTCCGAACGCAGCGTGCTGGAGGCCGTGTTCAGATTGGCCAGCACCTTGTTGGTTGCCGAGTTGTCGATGAAGTCGGTGCCCTGCACCAGCGAGGCCAGACCCAGCCCCTTCGAGTTGAAGGTCACGCCGGTGATGTTGAGGTTCGACTTGCCGGTCTCGTCGAACACCAGCTTGAGCTGGTCGCCGTTGAGCAGGTTGACGCCGTTGAACGAAGCATCCGTCGAAGTCGTATCGATCTGCGTCAGGATGTTGTTGTACTGCGACACCAGGTTGGTACGAGTGGCCTGGGCAACCGCGTCAGCAACCGGCGCGGTGGCATTCGACCAGGTCAAGGCCGAGGTGATCGTGCCGCCGATGGTACCGCCGGAGGCAGCAGATCCGATCGTCGAGGACGCATAGTCGTTGGTCGCCGAGACCGTGAGCAGACCGTTGGCATCGATCGTCGCCGACAGGTTGTTGGCCTGAAGCTGCGTGTTGAGCTGATCGAGCGTCTTGACCGTACCGTTGGTGCCGTCGCCGAAGGTGACGTTGACCGCCGTACCACCGTTGAAGGAGGCGAAGGTCAAGGTCTTGCCCGAGATGCCACCTGACGCCGCGGACCGGCTCGCCGTGAAGGCGGTGCCGGTACCGGTGGAGCCGGTGAGACCGAGCGAGGACAGCGCATTGCCCGTACCCGTAATCGACAGGTCGGAGTTTGTGCCCGTCGAAAGGTTGAGCGCACCGGCCACGATCGACGAGTTCTTGGCTCCCGCGGTCGTCTGCAGGGCACCCGA
>NZ_AXAY01000008.1 GCF_000473045.1 Bradyrhizobium sp. WSM3983
CCCTGTGCATCGCAGCCTATGGCTTTCTGATCGCCGAGCAGGCGACGATTCCCCCCTCAGGACCACGTTCCGCCCCGTCAGTCCCGGTACCTCGCTTACCCGACGATTATCGACCGAGAGGCTCCGCCCACGCGGCCTGAACGCCACGTCCCGAACTCGATCGCAACCATGCGCGCCCGATTGATCCGCATGCTCATTAAAACCTTGCCGCGATGTCCATGCTGTGGCATCGGCGCAGCATCCAATGGACGACGACGCCCATGACGCAGTAAGACTAACCCACCCTACGCGGTCTTCGCCTGCGGCTTCCCCCGCACCATGATCAGCGCCGCAGCCATCACCTCCAGCGCGATGCAGAGATAGAACGGCAGCGCGTAGCCGCCGGACCAATCGCGCAGGACGCCGACGACGCCGGGGCCGAACGCGTACGTCACCTGGTTGATCGCGGTATTCAGGCTGATCAGCACGCCGAACGAGGCGCTGTCGAACTCCTGCTGCACGATCAGCGACGGCAGGGTGATGAGATTGCCGACGGAGAAGCCGAACACCGCGCAGGCTGCCATCAGCGCGTAGTCATTGTGCAGATTGATGACGACGCACAGCGCGGCGGCCTGGCTGAGGAACGATAGCGCGGAGGCCAGCCGCTGGTTGAGGCGGTCGATCACCATCGAGAACAGCACCCGGCCGACCACCGCCATCGCGGTGAGCACCGCGACCGCCACGGCCGCACGTTCGCGCCCGATCACGGGATCGAGGAACGAGATCAGGTGCACGATGAAGCCGACCTGGGCGAACAGCACCAGCGCGAAGGCAATGGTTACCGTGAGGAAGCCGACATCGCGCAGTGCGCGGTTGCGGATCTCCGTCGACGATAGCGGCTTTGCTTTCGCCGTCCCACGCCAGCCATGGAGATCGGGAGGCCGGCCAACGACAAACAAAATCACCGGCACGAGCAGCACAAGCATGGCGCCGGCCGCGCCATACATAGCACTGGCAAAGCCGATATGGCTGATCATCATGACCAGCAGCGGCACGCCGACGATGCCGCCAAAGCTAGCACCATTCAGCGCCAGGCTGATCGCCATGCCGCGCTTGTGGTCGAACCAAAGGCTGATCGTGTTGGTGATCATGGCGAGGCTGGTGCCAGCCCAGCCGAAGGCGAGGACGGCATCGGCCAGATAAAGCTGCCACGGCTCGCGCACCGCGCCGATCGCGACCGCGGCGGCCGCCATCGCCACCGTGCCGGCGATCAGACAGAGCCGCGGACCATATTTCCGGACGGCCTCGCCGACAAAGACGACGAGCAGCGCGCCGAACAGATAGAAGAACGTGGTGCCGGACGAGATCAGCGAGGCCGGCCAGCCCCGCGCGCGCTGCAGCTCGGCGACATAGACGCTCTGGCCGTAAAAGCCGAGCCCCCAGCCGAAGGTCGCGAGCAGGAAGCAGACCGCGACGATGCGCCAGCCTTCATAGCGGAGCGAGGATTCATCGATTGGAGCGACGTGGTGGGGATTGTCGAGCATTTGCGCTTCTCCTTGGCTATCCCCCGCGAGCGCTTCGCTTCACGCTCGCCTATCCATGACGAGCATCATGTAACAACCGGGCGTCCGAAAATCACTTCGGCCTGGATCGTAGTATTGATGTTGCTGACAGCCTCCTGCCAACTCAAATCGCGTCCGGGAACTCGCCCATTGCCGCCGCGACCCGCGTCCTGCGGCGGCGGGCCCAGGACGCCAGCGAGAGCGCGACAAGGCCGATTGCTACCGGCGGGAACACCACCATGTTCACCGCGGACCAGCCGTAATTCGCAAGCAGCTGCCCCGATGAGAATGAGCCGATCGCCATCATCCCGAACACCAGGAAATCGTTGAACGCCTGCACCTTGTTGCGCTCCTGCGGGCGGTGCGTCTCCAGCACCAAAGCAGATGCGCCGATGAAGGAGAAATTCCAGCCGATCCCGAGCACGATCAGCGTGGCCCAGAAATGCATCGCGGTGATGCCGGAGAGGCCGATGGTGGCGGCGCCGGCTTCGAGCAGCAGTCCAGCAGCAACGATCTTGGGTGCGCCGAAGCGGGCGAGCAGCGCGCCGGTGAAGAAGCTCGGCCCGTACATCGCGACGATGTGCCATTGAATGCCGAAATTGGAATCGGACAGGCTGAGCCCGCACATCTTCATGGCGAGCGGCGCCGAAGTCATCACCAGATTCATCATGGGATAGGAGATGACGCCGCACAGTGCGGCTGCGATGAATCGCGGCTGGGTCACGATGGTAAGCAGCGGCCTTCCGCCATGCAGATCGGCAGGTGCCGGCTTCGGCATGTCGACGCCGGCCACGATGCCCATTGCGATCAGCGCGACGGCCGCCTGGACCAGGAAGCTGAAGGCGAACAGATAAGGCGACCAGATGTCCATGGTCCATTGCACCAGCTGCGGACCGAGCACGCCGGCGAACACGCCGCCCGCCATCACCCACGACACCGCCTTGGGCCGATAGGCCGCGCTGGCGCCGTCGGCGGCGGCGAAACGATAGGATTGCGCCACCGAGCCGTAGAGGCCACCGAGAAAGGTCGCAAGACAGAACAGCGCGAACGAGGCGTGCAGGATCGCGAACGAACCGATCAGACCGGTGAGCGTGCCGAGGCCGGTGCCGACGATGAAAGCCGCGCGGCGGCCGAAGCGGCGCGAGATCGCACCGGTTGGCAGCGTACCTGCGGCGAGCCCCACCACATACATCGAGATCGGCACAGTCGCGAACGACATGTCGGGTGCGAGCGTGGCACCGACGATCGCGCCGGTGGCGAAGATCACCGCCGAATTGGCACCGGTCAGCGCCTGCGCCGCGGCAAGGCGCACCACATTGGCACGCACGCGGACGTCGTCGGCAATCTCACTGGCTGAAGTCACGTCTATCATCGGCATTTCCGCCCGGAAGGCTTGGTGATTCCCGGCACTATGGAGGGGCGCGGGAGGGCGGGCAACCGGCGCAAACGGGCGCAGGCCATGCCTCTGACGCAATCGGGCCGATGATACCCGGCCCATGCTCTTGACGGCTTGCGTTCGATCAAATCCTATCGCCGCGATCTTCAGGGAGTTTCACTCATGTCCGTCGACGACAGGCCTACGCTCAGCGCTCCCGATGACGATCCCTGGCTCTGGCTGGAAGAGGTCGAAGGCGTCCGCGCGCTCGATTTCGTCGAGCGGCAGAACCGCCTGACGCTGGAAAAATTCGGCGGCGCGGCGTTCGAACGCGATCATGATGCGCTCGCGGCGATCTACGATCGTCCGGACAACATTCCCTATGTGCGGCGTCGTGGTGGCTGGCTCTACAATCTCTGGAAGGACGCTGACCATCCACGCGGCCTGTGGCGGCGCACCACGCTTGAAGAATTTCGGAAAGCCACGCCGTCATGGGAGATCCTGCTCGACATCGACCAGCTTGCCGCGGCGGAAGACAAGGACTGGCTCTTTAGCGGCGTGGCCTCGCGGCCCGGCAGCGCGCGCGTCATTTTGAGCTTGTCGCGCGGCGGCAGCGATGCGGTGACGTTGCGTGAGTTCGACACCGGCACGAAGAGCTTCGTGGCCGACGGCTTCTTTCTCACCGAAGCCAAGAGCAGCGTCGATTGGATCGATGCCGACACGCTGCTGCTGTCGAGCGCGCTTGGCGACGGCATGGCGACGACATCAGGCTACGCAAGGACCGTTCGGCTGTGGCAACGCGGGACCAGTATCGACCAGGCGCCGGTGGTGTTCGAAACGACGCCCGACCATATGCGAGTGTACAGCCATGTCGACGATACCGTGCCGGCACAACGCATCTGGTTCATCGACCAGTCCGACTTCTTCAATTTCCGCACCTCGGTCGGTACCACAGCCGGCCCAACCACAAAACTCGACCTGCCCAGCAACATCTGGATGCAGACCCATGGGGACTGGCTCTCGGTCAAGCCACGCGAGACCTGGTCGGTCGCGGGTCACACATATGCAGCCGACGCGATGCTCGGCATTTCGCTGTCCGCGTTCCTCGCGGGCAGCCGCGACTTCTCCGTGTTGTTCGAGCCGGGGCCGCGACGCGCGTTGCAGGGCTTTTCCTGGAGTGGCGGCAAGCTCGTGCTCTCCATTCTCGACGAGTTGCGGCCGGTGTTCGAGATTTGCACGCCGTCGGCATCGGGCTGGAGCCGCGAGAGGCTGCAAGGGCTTCCTGGCATCGGCGTGGTCGATGTCTGGAGTTTCGATCACCACGAATCCGAGAGCAATGGCGACCTGCTCGCCAATGCGCAGGACCCGCTCACGCCGCCGTCGCTGATGCTGATCGAACGCGGCGTCGGAAGCCCGATTGTGCTGAAGCAGGCACCGAAGACGTTCAACGCCGACGGCCTCATCGTGACGCAGCACGAGGCAATCTCGGTGGACGGCGAGCGCATTCCCTATGTGCAGACCGGCCCGGCAGGTGAGACCGGCGATGCGCCGGTCTACATGAGCGCCTATGGCGGCTTCGGACTCGCCGTGAGGCCGCAGTACAATTCGTCGCTCGGCAAGCTCTGGCTGGAGCGCGGCGGCACGACGGTGCAGGCGAATTTGCGCGGCGGCGGCGAGTTCGGCACGCGCTGGCACGATGCCGGCCGTTTTGCCGGCAAGAAATTGTCGCACGACGATTTCGCCGCCGTGGCCGCCGATCTCGTCCGTCGCGGCGTCACGAGCGCAAAGCACATCGCAGCCCAGGGCGGATCGAATGGCGGCATCCTCATCACCAACATGCTGGTGCGCTACCCCGAGCGTTTCGGCGCGCTGTTCTGCACCATCCCGCTGATCGACATGCGCCGCTACACCAAACTGCTCGCGGGCGCGAGCTGGATTGCGGAGTATGGCGATCCCGACAAGCCGGAGGAATGGGAATGGCTGAAGACCTACTCCGCCTATCACAACGTGAAAGCCGGCCAAGTCTATCCACCGATCCTGATCGCCACGACGCGGCGCGACGACCGCGTCCATCCCGGCCACGCGCGCAAGATGGCGGCAAAGCTGCAGGCGATGGGCTACGAGGCCTGGTTCTTCGAGCCGGCCGCCGGCGGTCACGGCTACGGCAAGGACAACAAGGAGCGCGCCGGCTTCGAGGTGCTTGGCTTTGAGTTCTTGAAGGAGAAGATCGGCTGGCGGGACGGCGAGGCCTGACGGCGTCTTTATTGGATCAGTGTAAGCCCAGCAGGTAGTGCACCTCTCCCGCTTGCGGGAGAGGTCGGCGCGGAGCGCCGGGTGAGGGTTTTGTCCTCTAGGGGATTATCCCGTTGCGGCGACACCCTCTCCCCAACCCTCCCCCGCCTGCGGGGGAGGGAGCGCACCGTCATCGCAGCTTAACGCGCAAATACCAGCGTCAGATTGTTAGCCGGCATGTCGATGGTATCGATGAGGCGGAGGCCCGCACCGCGCGCCAGTGTCTCGACATCGCCGACGTCGCGCACACCCCATTCGGGATTGCCTTCGCGCAAGGAGGTGTCGAACACGGCGTTGCTGAGTGCGGTGTGCTTGCCGTCGCGCTTGAACGGGCCGTAGAGGAACAGCTGGCCGTCAGCGCGTAGATATTTGCCGGCGCCGGCAAACAGGCCCTCGGCCACGGTCCAGGGCGCAATGTGGATGACATTGGCGCAGAACACGGCCGCAAGATTGTTCGGCCCCTGCCCGCTCTTCATCTCCGGGCACCAGTCGGGATCGGAGAGATCGATCCGCAGCGGCGAGCGGACGTTGTCCAGCCCCGAATGCAGGCGCCAGGCCTCGATGCTCTTCACGTGGCGCTGGTTGAGGTCGCTCGGCCACCAGACCAGATCCGGCGTATGATGGGCGAAATCGACCACATGCTGGCCGGTTCCACTGCCGACCTCGACCACGTCGCCCGACCGCCCGGCGAGATGCTTTTCGAGGGCCGCCCAAAGCGGCTCGTGATTGCGATGGAAGGCCGGCGCATCGAGACGGCCGTCAGATTCGACCCTCCCGCCGTCCCTGCCAAATTCAACGACATATTCAGCCAATTCACGTCCCCGGAAAATGAGAAAGCAGACGAAAACGCAACAAGGGCAAAACACCCAAGCAATTGCCGGTTAAAGCCGGCTTGATGAACGATCTATCTCTTCAGTTGCAATGCGGAAGATATTAACGCCATTTTACGGCCTGCATAGTCTTGATTGTCAGGGCATGTCCTTTGTGCTTTTGAACACTATCTTTTGCAGACATCATAAGCCTCGGAACGACGCCTTGACCGCCTTTCCTCGCAAGCCCGCCCTGCTCCTCGCGCTGGTCGTCCTCACGGGCCTCGCCGCGCGCCCGGCGTGGGCGCAGTCCGCAATCGCCGAGGGCCAGAAACTCGCCTTCGACCGCGGCAAGGGCAATTGCCTGACCTGCCACGTCATCAAGGGCGGCGATTTGCCAGGTACGATCGGGCCGGAGCTGAAGAACCTCAAGGCAAAATACCCCGACCGCAGCGAGCTGGTCGCGATCCTGTTCGACGAGACCAAGCGCAACCCGCAGACCATGATGCCGCCGTTCGGCCGCAACCGGCTTTTGACCGACCAGGAGATCAGCGCGATCGTTGATTTCCTGCAGACGCTGTAACGGCCGGCCCAGGAGACCTGAGATGACCACACACACCGGCCCTCACCCGACGCGGCGCCTGATCCTTCAGGGCGCGGTCTCGGTCGCGCTGATCGGCCTCGGCAATCTGCCGTTTGCGCCCGTGCGCGCCGCGGCCAATGACAAATATCCGGAAGAGGCGTTCAAGCTGAAGAACGAAGCGGATGCAATCAAGGCGCTCTATGGCAGGACCGCCGAGCCGTCCGACAAGATCAAGCTCGATGCGCCCGAGATCGCGGAGAATGGCGGCGTGGTGCCGATCTCGGTAGCGACGACGCTCGACAAGGTCACCACGATCTCGTTCTTCGTGGCCGAGAACCCGAACGCGCTGGCGGCGTCCTACAAGTTTCCCGACGGTACGATCCCCGCTGTCGCCAACCGCCTGAAGATGGCGAAGACCAGCAACGTGACCGCAATCGTGGAAGCCGACGGCAAGCTCTACAGCGCGACCAAGGAAGTGAAGGTCACCGTCGGCGGCTGCGGCGGCTAGGGGAATCAAGATGGCATCCAGCATTCGCGTGCGCGCGACATCCAACGGCGACATCACCGAGGTGCAGACGTTGATCCAGCACCCCATGGATACCGGCCTCGTCAAGGACGCCAAGGGCGCGTTGATCCCCGCGCACTACATCCGGGAACTGAAGTTCGCATGTAACGGCAGGGACGTCTTCGTCGCCAATTGGGGCACCGCGATCTCCAAGGATCCCTACGTCAAGTTCAGCTTCAAGGGCGCCAAGAAGGGCGACGATCTCAAGATCTCCTGGAGCGACAACAAGGGTGGGTCCGACGAGACCACCGCGAAGATCGCGTGATGAAGGCCCGCACCTCCCTTCTGCTTGGGTCGTTGAGCGCCGCCCTTGTCGCGCTTGCACTCACCTCTCCGCGCGTGATCGCAGCCGACAAGGTCGATCCCGTCGCTGACGCCAAGGCGTTCCAGAATTTCTTCTTCCAGAAATTTCCTGACGTGAAGCACGAGGATTTCGTCAACGGTCCTTATTCCATGAACGAGGACATGAAGCGGCAGTGGCAGGAGAAGGAAGAGTTTCCGCCTTACGAGTTCGCACTCGATGCCGGCAAGGAGATGTTTTCGACGCCGTTCAAGAACGGCAAGACCTACGCTGATTGCTTTGCGAACGGCGGCATCGGCATCCGCCAGAACTATCCTTACTTCGATACGAAGGAAGGCAAGGTCGTCACGCTGGAGCTCGCGCTCAACCGCTGCCGCGAGGCCAATGGCGAGGCGCCCTACTCCTACGTCAAGGACGAGATGGCCTCGCTCACGGCCTACATGGCCTTCACCTCGCGCGGCAAGCCGATGGACATCAGGATTCCCGACGACCCCCGCGCGCTCGAAGCGTTCGAAAACGGCAAGCGTTATTTCTACACAAGGCGCGGCCAGCTGAATTTCTCCTGCGCAAGCTGCCACGTGCAGAGCCCGGGCGAGCGCATCCGCGCCGAGATTCTGGCGCCGGCGCTCGGGATTTTGAACGCAATGCCGATCTACCGCTCAGAATGGAGCGGCATGGGCACCACCAGCCGCCGCTTCATCACCTGCAACAGCCAGACCCGCGCGGTTCCGCTGGAGCCGCAGGCGGATGAATATCGCGACGTCGAATATTTCCTGTCCTACGTCGCCAACGGCCTGCCGATATCAGGACCGGGAGCGCGGCCATGAAGCGGTCACTTCCTATCGCCATGTTGCTGGCCCTGAGCCTCGCGCCGGCGGCGCGCGCGGCAAATGAAGCGGACTACCAGGCGGCCTATGCTGCCGCGGAGGCCGCTTCCGAGGAGGCAGCCGGCATGCGCAATCAATGGACCACGACCGTCTCGACGCTGGCGGCCGCCAAGAAGGCGGGCGACGGCGGCGATTTCGACCGCGCCGTGGCCGCAGCCAGGGAAGCTGAAGCACTGGCGAAAGCATCGATTGTCCAGGCGACCTCCGAAAAAGAGGCCTGGAAGGCGATGGAAATCCGCTAAAGTAAGCTTGGTGGGACCCGTCGAACTGGCGTTAAGAGGCGCGGAGAATTTGAAAATGGCGATCCGCCGCCGCGATTTCCTGAAGAGCTCAGCCGTTGCTGCCGCATCGCTTGTGCTGCCTCGGTTTGCGCGCGGCGCCGAGACCGCTGGCATCTACGACATCGAGCGGTTCGGCAATGCGCGGATCCTCCACCTCACCGACACACATGCGCAGCTCAACCCGGTCTATTTTCGCGAGCCCAGCGTCAATATCGGCATTGGCGAGATGGCGGGACGACCGCCGCATCTGGTCGGCCGCGCTTTCCTGGAGCATTTTGGCATCCGGCCCGACAGCGCGGACGCCTATGCTTTCACCTCTGTCGAGTTCGAGAAGTCGGCCGGCCGTTTCGGCAAGCTCGGCGGCTTCGCTCATCTGAAGACGCTGATCGACCGCCTGCGCGGCGATGTCGGCGAGAAGCACGCCATGCTGGTCGACGGTGGCGATCTCTGGCAGGGCACGGGCCTCGCCAACATCATGCAGGGCCGCGACATGGTGGAGGTCGCCAACCTGCTCGGTATCGAGGCGATGACCGGGCATTGGGAGTTCACCTATGGCGAGCAGGCGCTGCGTGACAATCTCGAGCACTTCAAGGGCGAGTTTCTGGCGCAGAACGTGTTCCTGACCGAGGAAGCCGCGTTCAACGACGCCCTCGCCTTCGACAAGGCAAGCGGGCGCGTGTTCAAGCCGTCGACCATCAAGGAGCTCGGCGGTCATCGCGTCGCGATCATCGGCCAGGCGTTTCCTTACGTGCCGATCGCGCATCCCAAACGGTTCACGCCGGACTGGACTTTTGGCATCCGCGAGGAAGAGCTCCAGAAGCATGTCGATGCGTTGCGCGGCGCCGACAAGGTCGATGCGGTCATCCTGCTGTCGCACAACGGCATGGACGTCGACCTCAAACTCGCAAGCCGCGTCACCGGCATCGACGTCATCCTCGGCGGCCACACCCACGATGCCGTGCCGCAACCGATCGCCGTGAAGAACGCTGGCGGTACGACGCTTGTCACCAATGCCGGATCGAACGGAAAATTTCTCGCCGTGCTCGATCTCGCGCTCGACAAGGGCAGGGTCAGCGATATCAGGTACCATCTGCTGCCGGTCTATTCCGAGCTGCTCAAGCCCGATCTCGGAATGGCCGAGCTGATCGGAAAGCTGCGCGCGCCGCATGTGACCGACTGGTCGGAGAAGATCGCAACGCCCGATCGGCTGCTCTATCGCCGCGACAATTTCGCCGGGCCCGTCGACGAGCTGATCTGCACCGCACTGCGGACCGAGCTCGATGCCGAGATCGCGCTGTCGCCGGGCTTCCGCTGGGGCGTCACCGCGTTGCCCGGCCAGCCACTGACCATGGAGGATGTGCTCGCGGAAACCGCGATCACCTATCCCGAGACCTATGTGCAGGAGATGACCGGCGCCCAGATCAAGGACGTGCTGGAAGACATCTGCGACAATCTCTTCAACGCCGATCCCTACTATCAGCAGGGCGGCGACATGGTGCGCGCCGGCGGGCTCAGCTACGCCTGCAGCCCCACCAACGCGATCGGCAGCCGCATCTCCGAGCTCAAGCTCGCCAACGGCAAGGCGCTCAGCGCCGTCAGGCACTACAAGGTCGCAGGCTGGGCCTCGGTCAACGGCCAGCAGGGCGCACCGGTGTGGGACGTCGTCGGCAGATATCTGCGCTCGGGCCGGATGTTTCAGGAGCGCCTCGGCGCCGGCGTCACGCTGAAGGGCGTCGACGGCAATCCGGGCATTGCAGGATAGGGATGATGCGGTCGCAATTCTTTCGCGCGATGATGCTGACGCTGCTCGTCTTGGTCGCACCGGCGTTGGCTTCGGCGCAGCAAGTGCCGCTCCAGGACAAGCCGTTCGCCGAGCACAAGATCGTGCTGCAGCTTTCCGATGCTGATGCCAAGAAGCAGGCGCTGGTGCTGAGCGTCGCCAACAATCTTCTGAAGGCCTACGACCCCGACAAGATCGCAGTCGAGGTGGTGGCCTTCGGCCCCGGCATCGATTTGCTGCTGTCAGGCAGCGAGCGCCGTAAGCAGGTCGAAAGCCTGATCGCGCAGGGCGTGCGCTTCGACATCTGCCTCAACACGGTCGATACGATCGAGCGGGAGACAGGCAAGCGGCCGGAATTCATCCCGGCTGCGACACCGGTCCAGGTGGGCGTGGGGCAGATCCTGTTTCTGGCGGAGAACGGGTACACGGTGGTGAGGCCATAGGGCCGCTCTCTCCCTTGTCGTCCCGGCGAAGGCCGGGACCCATACCGCGAGGTCTATCGATGGGCGCGATAGAAGTACCGAACGGCTGATTCTTCACCAAATTACTCCCTGTGGTTATGGGTCCCGGCCTCCGCCGGGACGACGCCGATTTTGTGGATCGGCCGTCGCTCCCAAACCGCCCAAGCCCCTTACCCCCGCAACAAAAACCTTCTAAATTTTCTCGTCCCCGCAGTGAATTACTTCTCCTTCTATCCTCCGGCGTAGTAGAATCCCCGAAATCGAGTTCACGCCGGGTCTTGCCATGATCTTCCGCCAGCTCTTCGACAGCGTTTCGGGCACCTACAGCTATGTCCTCGCCAGCCGCCCCGGCGGCGAGGCGCTGATCCTCGATCCCGTGCTGGAGAAGGTCGACCGCTACTGCCAGCTGCTGCGCGAGCTCGACCTCAAGCTGGTCAAGGCGGTCGACACCCATCTGCATGCCGACCACGTCACCGGCCTCGGCGAGCTGCGCGACCGCACCCATTGCATGACGGTGATGGGCGACCAGACCAAGGCCGACGTGGTGGCGATGCGGGTTGCCGACGGCGACAAGGTGACGATCGAGGGCCTGTCGCTCGACGTGATGTACACGCCGGGCCACACCGACGATTCCTATTCCTATCTGATGGGCGATCGCGTCTTCACCGGCGATACGCTCTTGATCCGCGGCACCGGCCGCACCGATTTCCAGAACGGCTCGTCGCGCGCACAGTACGAGTCAATTTTCAATCGGCTGCTCAAGCTGCCGGATGAGACGATGGTCTTCCCGGCGCATGACTACAAGGGCGACACTGTCTCCACCATCGGGGAAGAGAAGCGCTACAATCCGCGGCTGCAGGTACGCTCGGTCGACGAATATATCGAGCTGATGGCGAACCTGAAGCTGCCCAATCCGAAGATGATGGACGTGGCGGTACCGGCCAATATGCGGGTCGGCCTGCATCAGGAGGAGCTGGAGAAAGAGGGCCGCGCGCTCAGCGCCGTCGAGGCGATCCGCTCGCTCCACCGGCCCGATATTCTGCTGGTCGATCTGCGCGAGACCAATGAGCGGATGAAGCACGGCATGCTCGAAGGCGCGCTGCACACGCCCTATCCGAGCGTCGAGGAGAGCCTCAAGCCCGGCGGCATGCTGCGGGAGGTCGCGGCCGCGACGGGGCGCCGCGTCGTGTTCTTCTGCGCCTTCGGCGAGCGCTCGGCGATGGCTGTCGCCGCCGCCAAGGAGGCCGGCCTCTCCAACACCGCCCACATCGCCGGCGGCATCGATGCCTGGAAAAAGGCGGGTGGGCCTGTGGTGCAGGCCTGACGCCATTGTCGCAGAGCCTTGAGATAGGTCAGGAACCGCTTAGATTTTGCGGGTAGAAGCGGATGACGCATCGCCATCCGGGATCAGCCATGGCCAAGACAGGCAAGCCGAGCGAACCGCCGAAGACGAAGACCGCGGACGACAAGGCGAAGAAGCCTAAACCTCGACGCGACGCCGACGACGATTATGAAGACGGTGACATCGCCACGCCGAAGCGCGATCGTTATGGGACTGATGACGAGCCGTTGTGAGGGTGCTGGGTGCGAGATCTAACCACGCTCTCCGCCGTCGTCCTGGCGAAGGCCGGGACCCATACCGCGTGATCTCTCGATTGTGATCGGCCGTAGTACCGAACAGCGATCCCCCGCCAAACTATTCCCTGGGGTAATGGGTCCTGGCTTTCGCCAGGACGACGTTGGGGATGCATCGAGCCCCCACCCGCACTACCTGCCATGCGCCTGCGTTCATGGACAAATAACCGCTGTCCCCGATAGGTTGCGCGCCTCCAGGGACTGGAACGGAACTGCAATGGTCGACGTTCTCGCCGCACCGCAACAAGGCAAGGCGGACAGCGCGCTGCGCACGCTAACCGGGATCTCGATCGCGCATTGGGTCAGCCATTTCCACCTGCTGGTCCTGCCGATGCTGTTCCCGTTCCTGAAGAGCCAGCTCGGCGTCGGCTATGTCGAGCTCGGCTTCGCGCTGACCGTGTCGGCCGTCGTCTCCGGGCTGACGCAGGCGCCGACCGGCTATCTCGTCGACCATTTTGGCGCGCGCAAGATCCTGTTGGGCGGACTGACGCTCGGCGGGCTGGCGCTGATCCTGCTCGGCCTGCATCTGAGCTACGCCTCGCTGATCGCCTGCGCCGTGCTGCTTGGGCTTGCCAACAGCGTCTATCATCCCGCCGATTACGCGATCCTCGCCGAACACATGGACGAGGCGCGGATGGGTCGCGCCTTCTCGGTCCACACCTTCGCCGGCTATTTTGGCGGTGCCGTTGCGCCGGCGATCGTGGCTGCGCTGATCACCGTGTCCGGCGGCGCCGGCGCTTTGATCGCCTCCGGCGCGATCGGCGTGCTGGTGGCGCTGCTGCTGATCGTTATGAACATTCCCGATGCCGGCGCGCACAAGGCCAGGCCGGGCAACGCAAACCTGCCGAAGCAGGCCGTCATCACGCCGGCGCTGATGACGCTGACCGCACTGTTCATGCTGCTCAGCCTGTCGGTGGCCGGCATCAACAATTTCGGCGTAGTGGCGCTGATGAGCGGCTATGGCGCAACCTACTCCACCGCCAACGTCGCGCTGACCGCGTTCCTCGGCTCCAGCGCCGCCGGCGTGCTCGCGGGCGGCTTTCTCGCCGACCACACCGAGCGCCACGGCTATGTCGCCGCCGCCTGCTTTGCCGCGAATGCAGCCATCGTGCTGCTGATCGCGCTGGTCACCCTCCCGGGCTGGGCGCTGACCGCGACGATGGCAACCGCGGGCTTCCTCTCCGGCGTGATCGCGCCGTCGCGGGACATGCTGGTGCGCAACGCCGCGCCTCCCGGCGCCGCCGGTCGCGCCTTCGGCATCGTCTCCACCGGCTTCAATCTCGGCGGCATCGTCAGCCCGCTGCTGTTCGGCTGGATCATGGATCAGAGCGCACCGCATTGGGTGTTCGGCGCCTCCGTGATCTTCATGGTCGCAACCGTGGTACTGTCGCCGTTCACCGAGCGGAAGCCGCAAGCTGCCTCGAATTGAGCGATCGGTTTCGGTATCAATTCAACCGTCGTCCCGGCGAAGGCCGGGACCCATAACCACAAAAAGCAGTTGTTCGCGGAACTGTTAACTCCGGGTCTTCGCCAAACCACTCCCTGTGGTTATGGGTCCCGGCCTTCGCCGGGACGACACTGTTCATGGAGCTGGCAGCAGCGCGCCACTCCTTACGTCGGCGACACCGCGCCCTTCAGCTCGGCTTGCCGAGGAGCTGCACCACGCGTCAGGCGGGCCTTTTCCGTGTTCGGCCAGAGCAGCAGCAGGCCGATGACGCCGGAGCCGACCATCACCACTGCGTTGATGGTGAAGCCGGTCATGTAGCCGTTGAGCATGCTGCCGGCGCGCTGGATCACGGTGCCCATCACCATCGGCGCGATGATGCCTGAGAGCGTGTAGAGCGCACCGTAGATCGCGATGATGGCGCCGCGCTGCGAAGCCGGCGTGAATTCGCCGAGCATCGGCGGACAGACCACATAGATCGCACCGCAGAGACCCGAGCCGACCACGAGCAGCGCGATTTGAAGGCCTGCGCCCTGAACGTGCGGCATCGTCGCCAGGATCAGGCCACCGATGATCAGCGGAACCGAGCCGAGCACACCGCGCGAGATGCGCGTGGTGTAGCCGCGCGCCATCATGACCTGCGAGATCCAGCCCGTCAGGATGACGATGGTAGCGCCGAACACCCAGGGCAGGATCGAGATGTAGCCGGCCTGCTGCTGCGAGAAGCCGAGACCCGTGATGATGAACGCGGTGAACCATGTCAGCCCGAGCGACAGCGCCCAATAGGCGCCGAAGGTCGCGATCACGCAGCCGAGGAAGGTGCGCGAGGTCAGAAGCTGGATATAGGGAATTTTCGGCTCGTTGGCAGCGAGTGCCCGCGTGTCCTCGAGCGGGCCTTCCTTGCCGAGCGCCAGCCAGGCACAGACCCAGATCAGGCCGACGACACCGAGCGCACCGAAGGCGTAGTGCCAGGAGTGATTGACGATGACCCAGTTCAGCGCGGGCACGGCGAGGATGACGCCGAAGGCCGAGCCCTGCGACAGGATCGCGGTCGGCAGCGTGCGCTTCTCATCCGGGAACCATTTGTAGATCGCATGCGCGGCAACCGAGAAGGCCGGGCCTTCGCCCGCGCCAAGCACGATGCGGCAGATCAAGAGCGTCGTGAAGGAAACAGTGCCGACCATCGGAAACTGCGCCAGCGCCCAGATCACCGCCAGGGTCAGCAGCACATAGCGCGTCGCCACCTTGTTGACGATGAAGCCGACCACGATCGCCGAGATCGAGAACAGGAAGAAGAACGAGGACCCGAGCAGGCCGAACTGCTCCGGCTGGAGCTTCAGGTCGGTCATGATCGGCACGCCGGCGAGGCCGACGACGATCTTGTCCGCGAAGTTCACGACCATGAAGAGAAAGAGGAGAAAAGTAACGGTCCAGGCGCCCTTTGGCGTTGCGTTTGCTGTCCCTTGGGACACCCCTGCCGTCCTGCCCGCCGCACTGGGCGTTCCCTGAGCGCTCATCATTCTCCCCGTATGTTCTTTTTTCGGCACTTTTGATTTGGCCGTCTCGGAAGCTAACAACGGCTTGATCGGCAACGCAACCCCGGCATTTCCACGGCAAGTGTGCTACGCAGCATTGAGTTAATTCCGTCCGGCGCATTGATCTTGCTGAGCATCCGAAACCTCTCCAAAACTTTCTCCTCGGCCGCCGAGCCGGTCCATGTGCTGCGCGGCGTCGACCTCGACCTCAGGGCGGGTGAGCGCGTCGCGCTGACCGGCGAATCCGGCAGCGGCAAGAGCACGCTGTTGCACCTGATCGCCGGCCTCGATGCCGCGGATGGCGGCACGATCCGGCTCGAAGACATAGAGGTCACGAAGCTGCCGGACGCAGGCCGCGCCCAGTTGCGGCGCGACCGGATTGGCCTGGTCTTTCAGCAATTCAACCTGATCCCGAGCCTGTCGGTCGCGGACAATCTCGCCTTCCAGGCGCGGATCGCCGGCCGGCATGATGCGGCCTGGACCAGGGAGCTGGTCGAGCGGCTCGGGCTCGGCACTCTGCTCAAGCGTTATCCAGAGCAATTATCAGGCGGCCAGCAGCAGCGGGTCGCGATCGGCCGGGCGCTGGCGACAAAACCATCGCTACTCCTCGCGGACGAGCCGACCGGCAATCTCGACGAGGCCACCGCCGACGACGTGCTGGCGCTGACCCGCGACCTGGTCGCGCGCACCGGCTGCGGTTTCCTGATGGTGACGCACAGCCTGCATCTGGCCAGCACGCTCGACCGTCACATCATCCTCCATGCGGGGCGGATCGCATGAGGCGCGCGCTGTGGGTGCTCGCGGTGCTGCTCAGCCATTGGCGTCGGCACAGGATGCAGTTCGCGACGCTTCTGATTGGGCTGATCGCGGCGACCGCGCTGTGGAGCGGCGTGCAGGCGATCAACCAGCAGGCCCGCAGCGCCTATGACCGCGCGGCGGCAACCTTCGGCGGCGTCCGCACGGCGACATTGGTGGCACCCAATGCGGCGACCTTCCCTCAAGACCTGTTCATAAAACTCCGCCGTACGGGCTGGCCGGTCTCGCCGGTGCTGGAAGGCCGGGTTCAGATCAACGGGCGCTCGATGCGGCTGCTCGGCATCGAGCCAGTGACGCTGCCGGCTGACGTCGGCAATGCCCCGCGCCTCGGGGCTGCGGATCTGAGCAGCTTCGTCACCGCGCCCGGCGAGACGCTGGTCGCGCGGGAGACGCTGAGCGATTTGCACGAGCCCGAGGGCGCGACGCCGTCGATCAGCAGCGGCGCCAAGCTGCCGCCGCTACGTGTGCAGCCCCAGCTCGTGGCCGACGTGCTGGTGGTCGATATCGGCGTGGCGCAGCGGCTCCTGAACAAGCCGGATCAGTTGTCGCGTCTGCTGATCGGAAAAGCCAAGGGCAAGCCCGCGCAACTCGCAAGCGTCGTCGGCGACCAGTTGCAGCGGATCGAGCCGAGTGCGGAGACGGAGCTGGAGCGACTGACCGACAGTTTCCATCTCAACCTCACCGCCTTCGGCCTGCTGTCGTTCTTCGTCGGCCTCTTCATCGTCAACTCGGCCGTCGGCCTCGCCTTCGAGCAGCGGCTGCCGATGCTCCGCACCTTGCGCGCCTGTGGCGCCTCGGCGCGGCTGGTCAACAGCGTGCTGGTGGTCGAGCTGGTGGCGCTGGCACTGGTCGCGGGCCTGATCGGGCTCGTCTGTGGCTATGTCATCGCGGGCGCGCTGCTGCCCGATGTCGCGGCGTCGCTGCGCGGGCTCTATGGCGCGCAAATTCCAGGGCAGCTCACGCTAAGGCCTGAGTGGTGGCTTGCCGGGATCGGCATCAGCGTTACGGGTGCGATCGTGGCGGCTGCGACCAGCCTGATCAAGGCTGTCCGGATGCCGGTGCTGGCGACCGCGCAGCCGGGGGCCTGGCAGCAACGACAGCGCCGCTGGCTCATTTTGCAAAGCGCTACAGCCTGCATCGTGTTCGCGGTCGCGCTGCTGCTGCTCCAATACGGACAATCACTGATCGCGGGTTTTGGCGTGCTGGCGGCGCTGATGCTCGGCGCGGCTCTGATCCTGCCAGCCTTCCTCGATATCCTCCTGCTCGCGGGCCAGCGTTTTGCACGCGGGCCGCTGGCGCTGTGGTTCTGGGCCGACAGCCGGCAGCAGCTCTCCGGCTTGTCGCTGGCCCTGATGGCGCTCTTGCTCGCGCTTGCCGTCAATGTCGGGGTGTCGACCATGGTGGAAACGTTCAGCAGCACCTTTGTCGGCTGGCTCAATGGACGGCTCGCCGCCGACGTCTACATCAGTGCCTCAGACAACGCGGAGGCGATCGCGATCCGCAACTGGCTGAAGGACCGCAGCGAAGTTCAGGCGATCCTCTCGGGCGGACGCGCGGAGACTCAAGTGCAGGGCCAGCCGGTGGAATTGCTCGGCCTGCCCGATCACGCGCTCTATCGCGAACGCTGGCCGCTGCTGGAGACCGCGCCGCGCGCCTGGACCCAGTTGGTGCCCGGCAATGCCGCCTTCATCAGCGAGCAGCTGAGCCGCCGCCTCAACGTCGGCGTCGGCGACGTCATCGAGGTGCCGGCGCCGGGCGGGACCTGGGAGCTCGACATCGTCGGTATCTATGCCGATTACGGCAACCCCAAGGGGCAGCTGGCAGTCAACGTCGCGGCGCTGATCCGGCAATTTCCGCAAACGCCGCAGACGCGGATCGGGCTGATCGTCCTGCGCGACAAGATCCCCGGCTTGATTGCGGCCTTGCAGAAGCAATTCGCGCTCGACGACCGCGCCGTGGCCGACCAGGCGACGGTGAGGGCCGAATCGATCCGCATCTTCAACCGCACCTTTGCGGTGACGTCGGCGCTGAATGCGTTCACGCTCGGCGTCGCCGGCATCGCGCTTTTGACCAGCCTGCTGACGCTGGCGAACTCGCGGCTGCCGCAGCTCGCGCCGCTCTGGGCGATCGGCATCCCGCGGCCGCGCCTTGCCGCGATCGAGCTGACCAAGACGCTGGCGGTTGCGCTATTCACGTCGCTGCTGGCCGTGCCGCTCGGGCTGTTGGTGGCGTGGTGCCTGATCGCGATCGTCAACGTGAAGGCGTTCGGCTGGCGGCTGCCGTTCCATGTGTTTCCGCTGCAACTGGTCGAGCTGGTCGCGGTCGCGCTGATCGCCTCGCTTTTCGCCGCGTTGCTGCCCGTCTTGCGGCTGGCGCGGATGCAGCCGGCGAGCCTCGTCAAGGTGTTTGCCAATGAGCGCTGACAAACTCTCGCGGCGCGCCTTTGCGGGCGGCATCGCCGCGCTCGCGCTCGCACGCCGCGCACATGCGCAAGGCTATGCCGGGCTTGGCGAGACCGCCGACGGCTTTGCGAAGGTCACGCCGGGAAAGGCATTCACCTTCCCCGTCGACCACGGGCCGCATCCGGCGTTTCGCATCGAATGGTGGTATCTGACGGCGAACCTCGTCGACAGCAGTGGCGCGGCTTGCGGGCTGCAATGGACGCTGTTTCGTCAGGCCGCCAAGCCGGGACCGCAAGGCGAAGGCTGGGCCAATCAACAGATCTGGATGGCACATGCCGCGGTGACGCGCGCCGATACGCACCGTTTCAACGAGCTGTTTTCGCGCGGCGGTATCGGTCAGGCCGGTGTCGAGGCCAAGCCGTTCGCGGCCTGGATCGACGATTGGGAGATGAAGGGTTCTGAGCGCACCGACGATCGCACCCTGTCGCCGGTCACGCTGAAAGCGTCCGGCACCGATTTCAGCTACGCACTGACGCTTGAGGCGGATCGCCCTATCGTCTTGCAGGGGGATGGCGGCTACAGCCGCAAATCCGAACGCGGACAAGCGTCCTACTATTACAGCCAGCCATTCTATCGCGCGCGCGGCACGCTCACCATCGACGACAAGCCGGTCGATGTGTCCGGCCAGGCCTGGATGGATCGGGAATGGAGCAGCCAGCCGCTCGACGCCGACCAGACCGGCTGGGATTGGCTGTCGCTGCATCTTTCCTCCGGCGACAAGCTGATGCTGTACCGGCTGCGCCAGAAGGACGGCAAGGATTATCCGTTCGGCAACTGGATCAGCGGCAACGGCGACACGCAGATGATCGCAGGTGGCGATATCCAGATGAGTCCGAAGGCAACGACGGAGGTTGCTGGACGCAAGCTGCCGTTGGAGTGGCAGATCGCGATCCCGTCGCGTTCGTTCTCGATTTCCTGCAAGCCGCTCAATCCGAAGGCGTGGATGGGCACCGGCTTCTCCTATTGGGAGGGACCGATCAGCTTTGCCGGCACGCATGACGGTGTTGGCTATCTCGAGCTGACCGGCTATTGAGCTGCATCCGACTGCCGGAGGCTTCGATGTACCATCTGACCGCGCTCGTCACGCTGCTCGCTATCCTGTTTTTCTTCTTCACCTGCATCAACGTCTCGCGGTCACGGACCAAGACCGGCGTCAAGGTGCCGGCGATGTCGGGCCATCCGGATTTCGAGCGCGCCTTCCGGATCCAGATGAACACGCTGGAATGGATGCCGATCTTCCTGCCGTCGCTCTGGCTGTTCGCGATCTATATCAGCGATGCGATCGCGGCCGGCATCGGCGCGGTCTGGATCATCGGCCGCATCGTCTATTTCATCGGCTATTCGCAGGCGGCCGCCAAGCGCGGCCCGGGGTTTGCGATCCAGGGCGTGGCAGCCATCGCGCTGTGGGCGGGGGCGTTGGGGGCGGTGGTGTTGCGGTTGGTGTGAGGGGCCGAACTGCGGCTAAACACTCCGTGTCGTCCTGGCGAAAGCCAGGACCCATAACCACAGGGCGCGGTTATGGATCAGGATGGTGGCTCCGACCTGCCGCAACAATTAGCTATCGGGGTAATGGGTCCTGGCTTTCGCCAGGACGACATTGTGTTTGTTGAAGCTCCGTCGCCTCACTTCGTCAGCGGGCAGCCGCTTTCTTTGGCCGTGAAGAACGCCTTGTCGCCGGGGACCACTGCGAGCTGCTTGTAATAGTCCCACGGCTTCTTCGATTCCGAGGGCTTCTTGACCTCGAACAGATACATATCGTGGACCATGCGGCCGTTCTCGAGCACCTTGCCCTTGGCGAAGGCGTCGTCGACCGGCAACTCCTTCAGCTTCTTGGCGACGGCCTCAGAGTCCTTGGTGCCGGCAGCTTTCACCGCCTTCAGGTAGCTCAGCGTCGCCGAATAGGTGCCGGCGTGGATCATGCTCGGCATCCGGCCGGTGCGCTTGAAGAAGCGCTCGGAGAAGGCGCGCGTCGTGTCGTTCTGATCCCAATAGAAGCCTTCCGTCAGCACCAGGCCCTGCGCCGCCTGCAAGCCCAGACCGTTGACCTCGGCGATCGTCATCAGAAGACCAGCGAGCTTCTGACCGCCCTGCACGATGCCGAATTCGGCCGCCTGCTTGATCGAGTTGGTGGTGTCCTGGCCGGCATTGGCGAGGCCGACGATCTTCGCCTTCGAGCTCTGCGCCTGCAGCAGGAAGGAGGAGAAGTCGGACGAATTGAGCGGCACGCGGACCGATCCCAGCACCTTGCCGCCACTGGCGGTGACGATCTCGCTGGTGTCCTTTTCCAGC
Organism: Bradyrhizobium sp. WSM3983; assembly: GCF_000473045.1. GTDB lineage: Bacteria > Pseudomonadota > Alphaproteobacteria > Rhizobiales > Xanthobacteraceae > Bradyrhizobium. Next base: position 21,057 of record NZ_AXAY01000008.1, read on the forward strand.
GCATAGCCGAAGGCGTAGTCCGCGGTGAGGAAGAACCAGCTGTCGCCGCCGGCCTTGGTCAGCGCACCGCCGGTGCCGACCGCGAGCGCGTGGGTGTCGAACGCCCAGTGAAAGCCATAGGGCGAGCACGCAGAACCGGTGATGCTCGACGTGGCCGCGCCCACCACGATGTCGATCTTCTTCTTTTCCTTCGACAGGTCCTGAACGGCGAGCGCCACCGACGACGTCGTCAGCTCCGTGATCATGTCGACATTGTCGGCGTCATACCAGCGCCGCGCGATGGAGGTGGCCAGATCGGGCTTGTTCTGGTGATCGGCGGTGATCATCTCGATCTTCTGGCCGAGCACCTCGCCGCCGAAATCCTCGATCGCCATCTTGGCCGCTTCGACGGAGTACTTGCCGCCGTAATCGGCATAGACGCCGGACTGATCGTTCAGGATACCGATTTTGACGCCTTGCGCGGAGGCCGGCGCGGCCAGCAACAGAGCCGACGTTGCGACAGCGGCCAAAAGTGCTGATTTCATCTTTTAACTCCCAGCAGTGTTCTGTTTTGAAATCGCGCGGAGTGTAGTGAAGAACGGCGCGCCTGCCCATTCATTTTGCGTAGGCCGTTAGTATGGGCGCATCAAACAAACGGTGTCGTCCCGGACAAGCGAAGCGCAGATCCGGGACCCATAACCACAGGGAGAGGTTTTGCGAAGACTCGTGGTCGCCGGCTTCGCACCAAACCGCTCCCTGTGGTTATGGGTCCCGGCCTTCGCCGGGACGACACTGGGGGGCGTTCATACACTTTTGGTCACAGAGGCAGCGTTAAGCCACCCCCTCCGGCTTCTTCTCGTTCCGCCCTTCCGCGAGATTCCGCACCACCACATAGAAGATCGGCGTGAACAGCAGGCCGAACAAGGTGACGCCGATCATGCCGAAGAACACGGCAACGCCGACGGCTTGACGCATCTCCGAGCCGGAGCCGGACGAGATCACCAGCGGCAGCACGCCGAGGATGAAGGCGAAGGACGTCATCAGGATCGGTCGCAGTCGCAATCGGCACGCCTCGATCACGGCCTCCAGCCGCGGCTTGCCTTCCTTCTCGATGTCGCGTGCGAACTCGACGATGAGGATCGCGTTTTTCGCCGCTAACCCCACCAGCACGACGAAGCCGATCTGGGTAAGAATGTTGACATCCTGCCCCATGATGCGCACGCCGATGGTGGCGGCGAGTAGGCACATCGGCACGATCAGGATCACCGCGAACGGCAAGGTCCAGCTGCCATATTGCGCGGCGAGCACGAGATAGACGAACAGCACGCAGATCGGGAAGATGTAGAGGCCGGCATTGCCGCCGGTAACTTGCTGATAGGACAGATCCGTCCATTCGAAGGTGAACCCGCTCGGCAAGGTGTCGTCGGCGAGCTTCTTGATGGTGTTGAGCGCGGTGGTCGAGCTCGTGCCTGGCGCCGGCTCACCCTGGAGTTCGGACGCCGCGTAGAGATTATAGCGCGCGACGCGGTCGGGGCCCGAGACATCCCTGAAGTCGACCACGCTGCCGAGCATCACCATGTCGCCGGAGGCGTTGCGCGTGCGCAGCCGCGCGAGATCGCTGGGCTCTTTGCGGAACGGGAAATCTGCCTGCGCAGTGACGTGATAGGTGCGGCCGAACAGGTTGAAGTCGTTGACATAGGTCGATCCGAAATAGGTCTGGATCGTGTCGTTGATGTTGGCGATGGGCACGCCGAGCTTCTGCGCCTTGGTGCGGTCGATGTCGACGAACAGCTGCGGCGTGTTGGCCGAGAACGGCGAGAACACCGAAGTGAGGCTCGGCGATTTTCGCGCAGCCGCGACGAGCTCGTCGGTCGCCGATGCCAGCAGATCCGGCCCGCGGCCTTGGCGATCCTGGATGCGGATGGTGAAGCCGCCGCCGGTGCCAATGCCGGGCACGGCCGGTGGCGGGATGACGATGATGAAAGCACCCTGGATTGCCAACAACCGCTTGCGCAGCTCCGCGGTGATGGCATTCGCGGTCAGCCCCTTCTTCAGCCGGACTTCAGGCTCATCGAATACCGGGAACAGCGCCGCCGCATTGCCGGCCTGGGTGCGTGTGGCACCTGAGAAGCCGGCGAACGCCGCGACGCGGACGATACCCGGAGTATCCAGCGAGATCCGCTCGATCTCGCGCACGACCTCGGTGGTCCGCGCCAGCGATGCGGCGCCCGGCAATTGCACGGAGATGATGACGTAGCCGCGATCCTGCGCCGGAATGAAGCCCTGCGACGTGGTCCCGATCAGCCAGCCGGCGCTGCCGATCAGCACGACATAGATCAGGATCATCACCACCGAATGCCGGATCACGAAATTGGCGACGCCGGCATAGCCATGCGCCAACCGCTCAAACACACGGTTGAAGGCGCCGGTGAAGGCGCTCCAACCGCGTGCGATCAGATTCCAGGCGGCGGGCGGCCGCTTCTCCTCATGGGGGGTGAGGATCTGCGAGGCCAGTGCCGGCGACAGCGTGAGCGAGCAGAAGCAAGAGATCGCGGTCGCGACCGCGATCGTGACAGCGAATTGCTGGAAAAATTGCCCGGATATGCCACCCAGGAACGCCGTCGGCACGAACACCGCACAGAGCACGAGCGCAATCGAGACCAGCGCGCCGCCGACCTCCTCCATCGTCTTCAGCGCAGCGTCGCGCCGACTGAGGCCGTGCTCAAGATGCCGCTCGACATTCTCGACCACGACGATGGCGTCGTCGACGACGATGCCGACGGCAAGCACGAGCCCGAACAGCGTGAGATTGTTGATGGAGAAGCCGAGCGCCGCCATCACCGCGAAGGTGCCAACCAGCGACACTGGAATTGCGATGATCGGGATGATCGCGGGCCGCCAGCCCTGCAGGAACACCAGCACGACGACGACCACGAGCAGCATGGCCTCGTAGATGGTCTTGATCAGCTCGTGAACGGACTGCGCGATGAACTCGGTCGGGTTGTAGCCGATATTGTAGTCGAGCCCCTTCGGAAAGCTCTCCTTGAGCTTCGTCATGGTGTCGGAGATGTTTTTCGCCGTCGCGAGCGCATTCGATCCCGGCCGCTGCGTCACCAACATGGCGACCGCCGATTTGCGCAGCAGGAAGCTGTTGGTGGAGTAGGCGAGCGCACCGAGCTCGATCCGGGCAACGTCGCGCAGGCGCACCGTGCGGCCGTCGGAGCCGGCCTTGATCAGGATGTCCTCGAACTGCCTCTGGTCTTTCAACCGCCCTGTGAAAACCAGGTTCGGCTGGAAGGCGCGGTCGGCGATCGGCGGCTCCGCGATCTGGCCGCCCGCGATCTGCACGTTCTGGGCGCGGATCGCGGCCAACACCTCGGTCGAGGTCAGGCCAAGATTGGCGATGCGGTCGGGATCGAGCCAGAGCCGCATCGAATAGTCGCGTGCACCAAAGATCTGGATGTCGCCGACGCCGTCGATGCGCAATAGCTGGTCGCGGACCTGGAGCAGCGCGTAGTTGGAGATGTAGAGCTGGTCGAACGTGTCGTCGGGCGACAGCATGAACACGACCATCAAAATGTCGGGCGAGTTCTTGCGGGTGACGACGCCATTGCGTTGCACCTCGTCCGGCAGCTGCGGCTGCGCGATCGCGACGCGGTTCTGGACCAGCACCTGGGCCTTGTCGAGATCGGTGCCCAGCTTGAAGGTGACGGTGATGGTGAGCTGGCCGTTCGAGGTCGCCTGGCTGTAGAGATACAGCATGTCCTCGACGCCGTTGATCTGCTGCTCGATCGGAGCGGCCACGGTGTCGGACACGGTTTGCGCCGAGGCGCCGGGATATTGCGTGGTGACGACGACGGTCGGCGGCACCACCTGCGGGTATTCGGAGATCGGCAGCGTCGAGTAGGCGAGCGCACCGACGATCAGGAGCACGATCGACAGCACCATCGCCAGGATGGGCTGGTTGATGGAGAGACGGCCAAGATTCATGACTTGTCACCAGCCTTGGCACCAGCCTTGGCACCGGCCGGCGCTTGCGCGGGAGACGGGTTAACCTTGGCGCCGACGCGGGCGCGCTGGATGCCGTTGACGATGACGCGGTCCTCGGCCTTCAGCCCTTCGCGGATCACGCGCAGGCCGTCATCGAGTGGCCCCAGCACCACGGGACGCGCCTCGACGGTGTCATCCGGCTTCACCACGAAGACGATCTTGCGCGACTGGTCGGTCGCGACGGCAACGTCAGGGATCAGCAGCGCCTCGTACGGCGCACTGCCGATCAGACGGACGCGGCCGAACTGGCCGGGCAGGATCGACAGATCGGTGTTCTTGACCACGGCGCGGCTGCGCAACGTGCCGGTGGAGACATCGAGGCGGTTGTCGAGGAAGTTGATGGCGCCGTCATGCGACGGCTTGGTTTCGCCGGCCAGCGTCACCTGCACGGGGTTCGCGGTGTCGCGCGAGCTCGGGCGCTTACCTTCGAACCAGAGCTTGCTGTATTTGATGAAGGTCGTCTCATCCATGTCGAAATAGACGTAGATCGGATCGAGCGAGACGATCGAGGTCAACAGGGTCGAGGTGCCGGTGTCGCTGCCTTGCACCAGGTTACCGGGGCTGACGAGATGGCGGCTGACGCGGCCGGTGAGCGGAGCGGTCACATGGGTGAACTCGATATTGAGCCGGGCGGCCTTCAGTGCGCCCTCGGCCTGGGTCTCGGCGGCGTGCGCGGCCTGCAGGGCCTGGCGGCGCTGGTCGACGACCTGCTCGGACACCGCGCTGGTCTGGACCAGGTTCAGGCCGCGATCGAGCTCGCGCTTGGCGAGCTCCACCTTGGCACGGGCGTCGGAGAGCTGGCCGTCCGCCTGCTCGGCCACCGCCTCGAACGGGCGCGGGTCGATCACATAGAGCAGGTCGCCCTGATGCACGATCGCGCCGTCCTGGAACTCGACAGAGTTGACGAAGCCGCCGACGCGGGGGCGGACCTGCACCTCCTCGACCGCCTCGAACCGGCCGGTGTACTCGTCCCAATCGGTGACGGTGCGCTTGACCGGCTGCGCAACGGTCACCGGGGGAGGAGGCGGCGCGGCCGCTTGCGAGGCCGGTTGTCCGCAACCGGTGAGCGCGAACGCGGCTGCGAGAAGGCCGGCTATGGCGTAAGGCCGGGGCTGGACGAAATCGTGCGTTTTGACAAATTGCTCGCTTCCGTCCGGTCCAGTCATCCCAGGTCCTCGCATAAAAGCCGCGGAAAATGCAGGGTACGCCCGTACCCGCGGGCGCCACAAGATGGGTGGCGATAATGAACTCTTCAAGACTACATCACGCGCAATGCTCAAGAGAGTGCCCTGGCCGGATGGCGGGTTGACAGGGCGGGAGGGCCGGACGCTCGCGGAGCCTGGTGCACGTCGGCCCAAGCTTGGCGATGAAGGAGCGGCGCTCGCCACCCTCCCCTGGAGGGGGAGGGTCGGCTCGCATTGAGCGCAAGCGAAATGTGAGACGGGGTGGGGTGACGGTCTCTTGGCATCGAACACCGCCCGTTTGGAGAGATCACCCCACCCCGCTCGCGCTGCGCGCGATCGACCCTCCCCCTCCAGGGGAGGGTGAGAAAACCCGGCGTCTTCGCACATGACGGACGCGGCCGGCTCGGCTAGATTACCCCTTACAAAACAAGACGAATCGTCCGGGAGGACAGGCGTGCATCAGGGACGTGTCGTTTACGGCGCGATCGAGGAGGTCGTATTCGGCCATCCGGCGACTGAAGCCATCGTCGCGCAGATGGATCGGCTGGGAACCCAGCGCGCCTTCCTGATGGTCTCAGGCACGCTCAACCGGCAGACCGACGAAATCGCAAAAATCGTCCAGGCGCTGGGCCCGCGCTGCGCCGGACTGTTCGATGCGATGCCGGCACACACGCCGCGCGAGGCGGTGATCGCGGCAACCAATGCGGCGCGTGAGGCCGGCGCCGATTTGATCGTTACCGTGGGCGGCGGCTCGATCACCGACGGAGCCAAGGCGGTGCAGCTTTGCCTCGCCAATGGCATCGACGAAATCGGCGGCATCGACCGCATCCGTGTGCACAAGGGCGTCGCGCCGGAGATGACCGCGCCGACGGTGCGCCAGATCAGCGTGCCGACCACGATTGCCGGCGGCGAGTTCTCATCCATCGCAGGCGTCACCGACCGCAACACGCATGTGAAGCAGATGCTGCGGCATCCGCTCACCGTGCCGCGCGCGACCATCCTCGATCCCGCCATCACCGTGCACACGCCGGAATGGCTGTTTCTCTCCACCGGCGTCCGCGCCATCGACCATTGCGTCGAGGCGATCTGCTCGCGCGAAACGCACCCTTATGCCGACGCGCAATCGGTGAAGGGCCTCGCCATGCTCGCCGATGCGCTGCCGCGGGTGAAGGCCGATCCCACCGATCTCGACGCGCGGATGGATGCCCAGATCGGCACCTGGCTGTCGATGGGCGCGCTTGCGGCCGGCGTGCCGATGGGCGCGAGCCACGGCATCGGCTATGTGCTGGGCGCGGCCTTCGACGTGCCGCATGGCTACACCTCGTGCATCATGCTGCCGGCGGTGATGCGTTGGAACGCGAGCGCCAATGCCGAGCGGCAGATGATCGTCGCCGCGGCCATGGGTTTTCCCGGTCACAACGCCGCCGACGTGCTCGATGCCTTCATCCGCTCGCTCGGCATGCCGCGCAGCCTCACTGAGGTGCGCGTCTCGCCTGAGCATTTCGACGCCATCGCCGAACAGGCGATGCGCACGAACTGGATCCCGCGCAATCCGCGCAAGATCGAGAGCCCAGCACAAGTGCGCGAAATCCTGCTTCTCGCCGCGTGATTTTCAAGCCGGAGGACTGATGTATCCAGGTCAGCATGCTCGTCTACGCCCGCTGCAACCCGCCTTCATCATGGCAGCGACGGGCGAGGCCGTCACCTATCGCGAGCTCGATGCGCGCAGCAACCGGCTGGCACACCTGTTTCGCAAGCACGGATTGAGGCGGCTCGATCACTACTCGATCTTCATGGAGAACAATTCCCGCTATCTCGAAGCCTGCGGTGCCGGCGAGCGATCCGGGCTGTATTACACCTGCATCAACTCCTTCCTTACCGCGGGCGAGCTCGCTTATCTCCTCACCAATAGCCAGTCCAAGATCCTGATCACGTCCGTTGCAAAACTCGACATCGCACGCGAGGCAATCCAGACCTGTCCCGACGTCAAGCTCTGCATCGTCGCCGACGGCCTCGGCGAGAGCGACCGCATTGTCGGGCTTGCGGAGGTGACGGCAAATCTGCCGAAAACCCCCATTGCGGATGAGTGGCTCGGCACCTCCATGCTCTATTCGTCGGGTACGACAGGGCGCCCCAAGGGCATTCTTCGGCCGCTGCCGCAGGAGCCGCCGAAGCACAATCTGCCGTTGTTCGATTTTTTGGCAAGGCTTTGGCACTACCGCGAGGGCATGGTCTATCTGTCGCCGGCGCCGCTCTATCACTCGGCGCCGCAGGCTGCGGTCAATCTCACCATCCGGATGGGCGGCACCGTCATCATCATGGAAACATTCGATCCCGAGCGTTACCTCCAGCTCGTCGAGCAATGGGGCATCACCCATAGCCAGCTGGTGCCGACGATGTTCTCGCGCATGCTGAAGCTGCCGGAGGAGGTGCGTAGCCGCTACGACCTGTCATCGCTCGAGATCGCGATCCATGCCGCCGCGCCCTGCCCGGCGCTGGTCAAGGACGACATCATCAAATGGTGGGGGCCGGTCATCCACGAATATTACGGCGCCACCGAAGGCCTCGGCTTCACCGCCTGCAACAGCGAGGAATGGCTTAGCCACCGCGGCACCGTCGGCAAGGTGCTGCTCGGCGACCTCCACATTCTCGACGAGAACATGCAGCCGTGCCCGACCGGCACGCCCGGCCAGGTCTGGTTCAAGACGGGATCGCCGTTCGAATATTTCAACGACCCGGAGAAGACCAAGGAAGCGCGCTCGCCCGACGGCAGCATGAGCACTGTCGGTGACGTCGGCTATGTCGACGACGACCGCTTCCTCTATCTCACCGATCGCGCCACCTTCATGATCATCTCAGGTGGTGTGAACATCTATCCGCAGGAATGCGAAAACCTGCTGATTACCCATCCGAAAGTCGCGGATGCCGCCGTGTTCGGCGTGCCCAATGCCGATCTCGGCGAGGAGGTGAAGGCGGTGGTGCAGCCGATGCCGGGTGTGATGCCGGGCGATGCGCTGGCGGAAGAGCTGATCGCCTTCTGCGCGGCGTCGCTGTCGCGGCAGAAGGTGCCGCGCTCGGTCGATTTCGAGAAGGAATTGCCGCGGCTGCCGACGGGAAAACTCTACAAGCGGCTGCTACGGGACCGGTACTGGGGCAACAAGACGTCACGGATCGTGTGAGAGCAATCTCGCGCCGCACACTCGGTGTCGCCCCGGCGGAGGCCGGGACCCATAACCACAGGGAGAAATTTGGCGAAGATTCGACGTTCGGTACTCCTACCTGTTGTGATAGATAGATCACGCGGTATGGGTCCCGGCCTTCGCCGGGACGACCGTGTACCTTGGGTACTCTCACATTGTGAGAGAGTAACCCTGCGGCCTTCCGTCATCCGAATTGTCGAGACGGCACGCGCCCTTGCCAGTTGCCTCCCTCTGCGCGCGTCGGCTATCGTCCGGTCAAACAGGCCACAAATGGCCCAAAAGACCAATGTCCAGGGAGGACCGAGGATGCGGAGCGTGTGGGCGCTCGCCGCGACGGCGGTGCTATCTTTGCTGGCGTTTTCGAGCACAACATTCGCCGGCGAGCCCAAACAGGGCGGTATCCTGCGGATGTATCACCGCGACAGCCCGGCGAACGCGTCGATCCTCGAGGGAGCGACCTACTCGGTCAACGTGCCCTTCATGGGGGTGTTCAACAATCTCGTCATCTATGATCAGCACATCGCGCAGAACAGTCCCGATACCCTCAGGCCTGAGCTGGCCGAAAGCTGGTCGTGGAGCGACGACAACAAGAAACTGACGTTCAAACTCCGCCAGGGCGTCAAATGGCATGACGGCAAGCCGTTCACGTCGGCCGACGTGAAGTGCACGTTCGATCTCCTGATGGGCAAATCGCAGCAGAAGCTGCGGCAAAATCCGCGCAAGGCCTGGTACAGCGAAGTCAACGACGTCACGCCCAACGGCGATTTCGAGGTCTCCTTCGACCTGAAGCGGCCGCAACCCTCACTGCTGGCGATGCTCGCTTCCGGCTATACGCCGATCTATCCTTGTCACGTCTCTCCAGCGGACATGCGCACCCATCCGATCGGGACCGGCCCGTTCAAATTCGTCGAGTTCAAGGCCAACGAGTCGATCAAGCTGACTCGCAATCCTGACTATTGGCGGAAGGGCCGGCCCTATCTCGACGGCATCGAGTACACGATCATCACGAACCGCTCGACCGCGATTCTCGCCTTTGTCGCCGGAAAGTTCGACATGACCTTCCCGACGCACATCACCATCCCACTCCTGAAGGACATCAAATCGCAGGCGCCGAACGCGGTCTGCGTCGTCGAGCCGACCAACGTCTCGACCAATATCATCATCAATTCGGCCTCGCCGCCGTTCGACAACATCGATATCCGCCGGGCGATGGCAATGGCGCTCGACCGCAAGGCCTTCGTCGACATCCTGTTCGAAGGCCAGGCCGACATCGGCGGCACCATGCTGCCGCCGCCGCAGGGCATCTGGGGCATGCCCAAGGACAAGCTTGAAACCATTCCGGGCTACGGCCCGGACGTGAACGCAAACCGGGAGGACGCGAGGAAGCTGATGCAGAAGGCGGGCTACGGCCCCGGCAAGCATCTCGCGGTGAAGGTTTCGACGCGCAATCTCGCGGAATATCGCGATCCCGCGGTGATCCTGATCGACCAGCTCAAGAGCATCTATGTCGACGGCGAGCTCGACGTCGTGGAAACCGCGAATTGGTTCCCGAAAGTCGCGCGCAAGGACTACATGCTCGGCCTGAATTTGACGGGTAATTCCGTCGACGATCCCGACCAGTCTTTCTACGAGAACTATTCCTGCGGCTCGGAACGGAACTACACCAACTACTGCAACAAGGAGATCGAGAAGCTGTTCGACGTACAGTCGCAGGAGATCGACATCAACAAGCGCAAGCAACTGGTCTGGGACATCGACAAGAAGCTGCAGGAGGATGTCGCCCGTCCGATCATTTTCCATGCGCGGGCCGGCACCTGCTGGCAGCCCTATGTCAAGGGGATCACGATCATGTCGAACAGCTCCTATAACGGCTTTCGCTACGAGGACGTGTGGCTCGACAAGTAGCATGCCAGGCTGAGGAGATTTTTTGAGCATGATCTTGTCGGAAAACCGCCACGCACTTTGCGCTAACGCGGCCCTCCGGGTCCGGATCATGCTCTAGCGGCTCGCGGAGGGCGAAAGATGTTTGCCTATCTGGTGCGGCGCCTGTTCCTGATGCTCGTGACCCTGTTCGGGATCTCGGTCGTCATCTTCTTCCTGCTGCGCATCGTGCCCGGCAACATCGTCGACATCCTGTTCGCCGCGGCCGGTTATGTCGATCCCGCCGACAAGGTCGATCTCGAGAAGCAGCTCGGCATTGATCAGCCGCTGGTGATGCAATATCTGCACTGGATCAGCGGCCTGCTGCACGGCGATCTCGGTTACTCCTATGTGTCGGAGAAGCCCGCGCTTCAGGAGATCCTGCCGCGGATTCCAATCACCGCGCGGCTCGCCGGTCTCGCGCTGCTGTTCTCGGCGTCGATCGGCATTCCGCTCGGCGTCATCAGCGCGGTCAAGCAGGGTACGCGGCTCGACTACGCGCTGCGCGTGGTGAGCCTGAGCGGATTGTCACTGCCCTCGTTCTGGCTCGGCCTGCTGATCCTCACCGCGTCGGTGGCGATGTTCGGCCAGATACCGATCTTCAATCCCAACCCGGCCACGTGGCTCGAGGCGTTTGCGACCTACGCCGTGCCGGCCGCCGCCGTCGGCTTCCGCAGCGCGGCGCTGACCATGCGCATCACGCGCTCCTCGATGCTGGAGGTGCTGCGGCAGGACTATATCCGCACCGCGCGTGCCAAGGGCGCCTCCGATGCCGCCGTGAACTATCATCACGCACTGAAGAACGCGATCCTGCCCGTCATCACCGTGATCGGCATCGAGGCGGCGTTCCTGATCGGTGGGCTCATTGTCACCGAGACCGTGTTCAACATCCCCGGCGTCGCGCGCTTCCTGGTCGAGGCGATCCGCTGGCGGGATTATCCGATCGTGCAGAACCTCGTGATGCTGATTGCCGTCGTGGTGGTGAGCGCAAATTTCATCGTCGACATGCTCTACGCCGTGTTCGATCCACGCATCCGGTACACGGACTAGGAGAGGCGCTTGGCCGCAATCGACTTTGACGTTGAACTGAGGCGGGCTGGCGCGCATGCAACCGGCGGCTGGCGGCGCGTGCTGTTTTTGGCGCAGCGGCACGTGCTGGGTGCGGCCGGTCTCGCCATCATGACGCTGTTCGTGCTGACGGCGATTTTTGCCGACTTCATCGCGCGGTATGACCCGCTGACCGTCGATTCCGCCCACGCGCTGATGCGGCCGAGCTTGGTGCACTGGATGGGCACGGACTCCTTCGGCCGTGATGTCTTCAGCCGCATCATCCACGGCGCGCGGATTTCGCTCGCGGTCGGCATCGGCTCGACCGCGCTCGGCGGCTCGATCGGCGTGATCGTCGGTCTCACCTCGGGCTATCTCTCCGGCTGGGTCGATCTCGTGTTCCAGCGCGTCTCGGACATCCTGCAGGCGCTGCCGCTGCTGGTGCTAGCCTTGATCATGACGGCCGCACTCGGTCCGTCGCTGCCGAATGTCATCCTTGCGATTGCCATTCCGCTGATCCCGACCGTCTCTCGCGTGACCCGCGCCAACACGCTGGCGCTGCGCGAGCAGCCGTTCGTGGAAGCGGCGAAGTCGATCGGCATGAGCGAAGTCCGCATCGCGCTGCGCCACGTGCTGCCGAACACGCTCGCGCCGCTGATCGTGCTCGCCACCGCCCAGCTCGGCTCGACCATCCTCACCGAGGCTTCCCTCTCCTTCCTCGGCCTCGGCATCCCCGAGCCCTATCCGTCATGGGGCCGCATGCTCTCCGAGTCCGCCGCCGAATATGTTCGCACCGCGCCGTGGCTGGTGATCTTCCCGGGCATCGCAATCAGCCTCGCCGTGTTCGGCGCAAACCTGTTCGGCGACGCCCTGCGCGACATCCTCGATCCCCGGCAGCGCGCCTGATGGCAGACAAATCCGATCTCGTGCTCGAAGTGAAGAACCTGAAAACGGTGTTCTTCACCAATTCGGGCCTGTTCAAAGCGGTCGACGACGTCTCCTTCACCGTGAGCCGCGGCGAGACGCTTGCCATCGTCGGTGAATCCGGCTGCGGCAAGAGCGTCACCGCGCTGTCGTTGATGAGGCTGGTGCCTGATCCGCCCGGGCGCATCGTTGACGGCTCCATCTCGCTCGAAGGCACCGATCTGCTGGCGCTGAACGAAGCTGAGATGCGCAAGATCCGGGGCAACCGCATCTCCATGATCTTCCAGGAGCCGATGACCTCGCTTAATCCGGTGATGCGGATCGGCGACCAGATCGTCGAGGCGGTGCGGCTGCACCGCAATCTGTCGACCAAGGAGGCCCAGAACATCGCGATCGAGATGCTGCGGCTGGTACGCATCCCCGAGCCGGCGCGGCGCGCGCGCGAATATCCGCACCAGCTCTCCGGTGGCATGCGCCAGCGCGCGATGATCGCGATGGCGCTGGCTTGCCGGCCGGCGCTGCTGATCGCGGACGAGCCGACCACCGCGCTCGACGTCACCATCCAGGCGCAGATCCTGGCGCTGATCCTCGATCTTCAGAAGGAGCTGGGCACCGGCCTTGTCCTGATTACGCATGATCTCGGCGTCGTCGCGCAGACCGCGCAGCGGGTGATCGTGATGTATGCGGGACGGAAGGTCGAAGAAGCCAGCGTCGAGGCGCTGTTCGCGGCGCCAAAACACCCTTACACGCGCGGACTGATGGCCTCGATTCCGGCCGTGCCCGCATCCGGCGTCGCCGCACAGGCGCGGCTGAACGAAATTCCCGGCATGGTGCCGTCGCTGGTGCGGCTGCCGAAAGGCTGCGCCTTCGCGCCGCGCTGCAAGCTCGCGATCAAGCGCTGCGAGGAATATCCGCCGCTGGCGGACTGGGGCGGCGGCCATCTCGCGGCGTGCTGGCGCGCGGCTGAAGTGGCGGAGGTGGCATGACCGAGGCGTTGCTCGAAGTCACTGACCTCAAGAAGCACTATCCGGTGCGCGCCGGCGTGCTGCGCCGGCAGGTCGGCACCGTGCATTCGGTCGACGGCGTCTCGTTCTCGCTTGGTGCGGGCGAGACGCTAGGCCTTGTCGGCGAATCCGGCTGTGGCAAGTCGACGGTGGCGCGCAGCGTCTTGCGGCTGGTCGAGCCGACCTCGGGCCGGATCCGCCTCGACGGCGAGGACATCACGCATCTGTCCAAGTCGGCGCTGCGCCGGCACCGCCGTTCGATGCAGATCGTGTTCCAGGATCCCTTTGCCTCGCTCAATCCGCGCATGACGGCGGGCGATATCGTTGGCGAGCCGATCGCGGTCCATGGACTCGCGACCGGCAACGCGCTGGAGGCGCGCGTCGCAAAGCTGTTCGAGCAGGTGGGATTGCGCCCCGACCAGATGCGCAACTTTCCGCACCAATTCTCCGGCGGCCAGCGTCAGCGCATCTGCATCGCGCGGGCGCTTGCGCTGGAGCCGCGCCTGATCGTCTGCGATGAGCCGGTGTCCGCGCTCGACGTCTCGATCCAGGCGCAGGCGATCAACCTGCTGATCGACCTGCAACGGCAGCACGGCTTCTCCTATCTTTTCATCGCGCACGACCTCGCCGTGGTCGCGCATATCAGCCACCGCGTCGCCGTGATGTATCTCGGCCGCATCGTCGAGATTGCGGACAAGGACGAGCTATTCAGGAATCCGCGCCATCCCTACACGCAGGCCCTGCTCGCCTCGGTGCCGATCGCCAATCCGCTGGCGAAGAAGCTCGCACCGCTGGTCGACGGCGACGTGCCAAGCCCGGTCAATCCGCCGCCCGGCTGCGCGTTTCACACCCGCTGCCGGTTTGCGATGGAGCGGTGCAAGACAGAGCGGCCGGTGCTGATGGATGCAGGCGACAGACATCAGGTGGCGTGCTTGCTCAATGACGGAACGGGGCGGGGCCAGTAGAATTGTAGGTCGGTTAGCGAAGCGTAACCCACCAAGGCCTGCTTCACGGGAGAGAGAAGTGGTGGGTTACGCTTCGCTAACCCACCCTGTACGAGAGTGCGCGCGCCGCGCTACCCTGCCCCGATCTCCGCCACGATCGTGCCTGTCGTGACCTGCTCGCCCTCGGCGACGTCGATCGCCGAAACCACGCCGTCGATGCCGGCCTTGTGGACGTGCTCCATCTTCATCGCTTCCAGTGTCATCACCGGCTGGCCGGCGGTGACGCGGTCGCCCGGCTTGACCAGGACGGCGACGACGCGGCCGTTCATGGCAGCGCGGACCTTGCCGTCGCCGCCATTACTTGCTGCGGCCCTCGATGCGGCGAGCGTGAGATCGGTGACCGCGAGCGGGCTGCCGCGGTGCTGGAGATAGAGCCTGTCGCCGTCGCGCAGGAATTTTGCGCGGTCCATCACGCCGTCGTGGCGGAAGCGGATGACGTCGGGATCGAGCTGGTCGATCTCGAACTTGTCATGACGACCTTCGGTGGCGACGGTGTAGCTGCCATCGCGCTCGCGGGTGACTTCGAGCTCGAGCGTGTGGCCTGCGATCTCAATTTTCGCTGGTAGCGGGAACGTTGCGGACAGGCTCCGGCCACTCCGCCATGCCGGCGCGCGCGGATTTGTGACGTAGAGCAACAGGCCAACCAGCGCCGTATCAAATGCAGCGTCCCCGCGCGGCGCCAGCAGATCGTCGCGATGCGCGCCGATGAACGCCGTCGTCGCCTCGCCCCTGGCAAAGCCGGGATGGCGCAAACACGACATCAGGAACGCCTGATTGGTGGTCACGCCAAGCGCGGTGAGCTGCTCCAGGCCAATGATCAGCCGCCCCCTCGCCTCCTCCCGCGTCGCGCCGTGGCTGATCACCTTGGCGATCATGGAATCGTAGAACGGCGGAATCTCCGAGCCGGATTGCAGCGCGTGCTCGACGCGGATACCCTCCGGCACCTGCCAACGCGCCATGCGGCCGGATTGCGGCATGAAGTCACGCGCAGCATCTTCCGAGCAGAGCCGCACCTCGATGGCATGACCGGAGAACGTGATGTCCTGTTGCTTCACCGGCAATGCCTCGCCGCGCGCGACGCGCAGTTGCAGCTCGACCAGATCGAGCCCGGTGATTGCTTCGGTGACAGGATGCTCGACCTGGAGACGCGTGTTCATCTCCATGAAGTAGAACTCGCCGCCGGCGTCGAGCAGAAATTCCAGCGTGCCGGCGCCCTCGTATCGCAACGCCTTCACGGCCGCGACCGCGACCTCGCCCATTTTCGCTCGCAGCTCCGGCGTCACCGCGGGCGATGGCGCCTCCTCGATCAGCTTCTGGTGCCGCCGCTGCACCGAGCAGTCGCGCTCACCGAGATGGATGGCGTTGCCATGGCTGTCACCGAACACCTGGATTTCGATGTGCCGGGGATTCTGAATGGCGCGCTCGAGAATGACGGTGGGATCGCCGAACGCAGCTTTCGCCTCCGACCGCGCGCTGCGCAGGGCATCGGTGAAGGATGCGGCGTCGGTCACGAGCCGCATGCCGCGGCCGCCACCACCGGCAACCGCCTTGATCATCACGGGGAAGCCGATCTTTTTGGCTTCCGCAAGCATGACCTCATCGCCCTGGTCAGTGCCCTGATAGCCAGGCACGCAGGGCACGCCAGCCTTCTTCATGATCTCCTTGGCGCCGGCTTTGTTGCCCATCGCCTCGATCGCCTGCGGCGACGGGCCGATAAAGACGAGACCGGCATCCTTGCACGCCTGCGCGAACTCTTCGTTCTCGGCGAGGAAGCCGTAGCCGGGATGTACGGCGTCCGCGCCGCTCGCCTTGGCCGCCGCGATGATCGCGGGAATGTTGAGATAGGATTTTGCCGGCAAGGCTTCACCGATCCGCACCGCCTGATCGGCCTGTTGCACATGGAGCGCGTCGCGATCCGCATCCGAATAGACCGCGACGACGCCAAGGCCGAGCTTTCGTGCACTCCGCATCACGCGCAGCGCGATCTCGCCGCGATTGGCGACCAAAACCTTGAAGAACGGCCGGTGCTGCACTGATCCGTTCCTCATGGGCGGCCCACCGAGAATTGCATGCGCTGGGGCGTGCGCGCATCGCCCTCGCGGCAGATCGCGAGCACCTCGGAGAGCACCCCGCGGGTATCGCGCGGATCGATCACGCCGTCGTCGAGCACGCGCGCGCTGGTCGAGAACACGTCCATCTGGCCGTCGAACACGCCGATGATCTCAGCCTTCATCGCATTCAGCTTGTCCTTCTCGATCGGCTTGCCGCGGCGCGCGGCGGCGGCTTCCGTCACGATCGCCATGGTCTCGGCGGCCTGCTCGCCGCCCATCACGGCGGTCTTGGCATTCGGCCAGGAGAAGCAGAACCGCGGATGGAAGCCGCGGCCGCACATGCCGTAATTGCCGGCGCCGAACGAGGCGCCGCAATAGATGGTGATCTGCGGCACCGTCGCCGACGTCACCGCCTGAATCATCTTCGAGCCGTGCTTGATCATGCCGGCTTCTTCGTAGGCTCGGCCGACCATGTAGCCGGTGGTGTTGTTGAGGTAGAGGATCGGCGTGCGGGTCTGGCAGCAGGCCTGGATGAAATGCGTCGCCTTGTTGGCGCCGGCGGGATCGAGCGGACCGTTATTGGTGATGATGCCGATCGCCTGTCCCTCGATGCGGGCATGGCCGCACACGGTGGCCGGACCGTAGTTCGGCGCCATCTCGGTGAAATCGGAGTCGTCGAGAATGCGCGCAATCACCTGCTTCATGTCGACCGGGCGTTTGTGGTCCATCGGCATGATGCCGAGCAGCTCGTCCTGGTCGTAGCGCGGTGGCTTGAATTGCGGAGCCGCCCTGCCCGGACGCTCCCATTCCAGCGCGGCCATGATCTCGCGCGCGATGCGCAGGGCATCGCGATCGTCCTCGGCGAGATAGTCGCCGAGGCCGGAGATTTGCGTATGCATCTCGGCGCCGCCGAGCTCTTCCTCGGTCGCGATCTCGCCGGTTGCGGCCTTCAGCAGCGGCGGCCCGGCAAGGAAGGCGCGGGTACGGCCGCGGACCATGACGATGTAATCAGACAGGCCGGTCTGGTAGGCACCGCCCGCAGTAGACGAGCCGTGCGTCACCGTGACGACCGGCAGCCCCGCCGCGGAGAGTCGCGCAAGATTGCGAAAAATGTTGCCGCCGCGGACAAAGTCCTCGACGCGATAACGCAGCAGATTGGCGCCGGCGCTCTCGACGAGCTGCACGTAGGGCAGCTTGTTCTCCAGCGCAAGCTCCTGCACCCGCAGCGTCTTGTCGAGGCCGTAGGGCTGCAGCGCACCGGCATCAATGCCGGAATCACTGGCGCTGACCATGCAACGAATGCCGGAGACGAAGCCGATGCCCGCGATGACGCCGCCACCGGGCACGCTCTTGTTCGCATCGGGCACGTCGAACATGTGGCCGGCGAGCGTCGACAGCTCGATGAAGGGCGCGCCGGGATCGAGCACCAGCGCGACGCGCTCGCGCGGCAGCAGTTGGCCGCGCTTGTGGAAGCGATCCTTTGCCGCGGCGGATGCCGCACGCGTGCGTTCTTCCAGGGCGCGCATGCGGTCAATCAGCGCGAGCATGCCGTCGCGGTTGGCGTGGTAGGCCGCGCTGCCGGGGGAGATGGTGTTTTCGAGAATGGACACAGTTTACTCCGTCATTCCGGGGCGATGCGTAGCATCGAACCCGGAATCTCGAGGTTCCCAGGTGCGCAAGCGCGCACCATAGTTCACGCTTCGCGTGACCCGGAACGACGTTCAGCGATTCGTCCCAAAGATCTTCCGCGCTTCGGCGGGGCTGGCGATCTCGCGGCCGGCACGGCGGGCGCAGGCGGCGATGGCCTCGATCAGCTGGCCATTCGACGTGACCTTCTTGCCATCGGCGAGATAAAAGGCGTCCTCCAGCCCGGTGCGCAGATGACCGCCGAGCTCGGCGCAGCGCTGATGCAGCGGCCAGATATCTTCGCGGCCGATGGCGGTGACCTGAAAATGCGCTTCGGGGCGCTTCAGCTTGATCAGGATCGGCAGAAGCTCGGGATCCGAAGGCATGCCGGAGGCGACGCCCATGACGAAATTGTACTCGAGCGGGCCCTTGTACATGCCGACCTGATGGTACATGCCGACGCAGCGGACGATGCCGACATCGAAACATTCGAACTCAGGGATGGTGCCGACCGAATTCATGGCGTCAAGATAGTCCTTCACCTTCTCGACCGCGTTGTCGAACATCATCGGCGGCCAGGCCCAGGTATTGTCGGCCTTCACCTTCAGATAATTCAGCGAGCCGGCGTTGCAGGCGGCGATCTCCGGTTTGGTCTCGCGGATGCAATCCAGCGCGCCGCTGTAGTTCGGCCCTGAGACGCCCGAGGTGTGGTTGATGATGACGCCCGGGCAGGTTTCGCGGATCGCCTGCTGGATCTCCTTGCTGACACTGACGTCCCAGGACGGCAGATGCCCCTTGTTCGGCGCCTGCTGGCGCAGATGGATATGCATGACGGAGGCGCCGGCATCGAACGCAGCCTTGGCCTCGCGCGCCATTTGCTCGGGCGTGACCGGCACGTTGTGCTGCTTCGGGTCGGTGAGCACGCCGTTCAGGGCGCAGGTGATGACGGCCTTGTCGCTCATACCACTTGTGTCTCGCACGTTGAGAATTCAACGCCTGCGATCATGTGATGCGCGACATGCGGCTTCTTGCGCGGAGAAGCTGGAAAACGAGATGCCGTAGTGTGGGTTAGCCGAAGGCGTAACGCACCAACGTCTTTTGCCGCGGATGCAGAAGTGGTGGATTGCGCCTTCGGCCAATCCACCCTACGAGAGCGGCGCTAGCTCGCTTCCGCCAGCCTCACCGTCTCGGTGCTGCGATAGATCGCCAGATCCCGCGAGCCGACGAAGATCGCGCGCGGCTTCAAGCCGTAGAAGCGGCGGATCGAATGGCTGAAATGGGTGCTATCGGGATAGCCGATATCCTGCGCGAGATGGGCGAGGTTGAGGTCCTGGTTGGCGAAGTGCAGCAGATGCCGTGCGCGCTTCCAGGCCCGGAAGGAGCGGAACGAGATGCCGGTCTCCTCCTTGAACAGATGCAGGAAGCGCGAGGCCGAAAGACCTGCTTCCGCTGCGCAGGTATCGGCGGTCACCGGCTCGCCGGAGAAGCGCTCGATGCGGGCGACCGCGCGCGTGACGCGCCGATCGAGCACGCGGCGCGGCAGAGCCTCGCCAAAACACATCTCGTCGAATTCGGCGGTGTTGATGTCGCCGTATCGGCGCTGGCGCAGCATCGTATAAGCCGCGAGGATTTTGCGGGCATAGACGGCCCGATCAGGACCCATCAGCCGCTGGGCTAAAGCTTCGATCGCGCCATCCGGCATGCTTTCCGGCTCGAGTGTCACGCTGATTGCAGTGCGGTAGTCACTGGCAATGGAATGCCGCTGGTTCGGCAGAGTGACGAACAGCTCTCCGGTGGTTTGAGCGTCGTCAATGGTCAGATGCATATTGCCTTTGACCGCAACATAGACGTGGCAGCAGCCGGGGGTCCGTTTGCGAGGGCGCCCGAGCAAGCCCGCATAAAATACCCGCTCCGGCGTGATCAGCATCAGATGGTCGGATTCGCGACCCTTGTCTTCCATTGGGTATCCTCCTCGCGCGGCTCTTTGGCCGCTGCGGACGGAGGTCACCTTAGCGGAAATTTGGGCGCTGTCACGACGGGATAGCGCTGTCATGGAGCGCAAAAGATTATCATTCCGGGACGGTCAGGAACCGCGCACGGAACTATGGCAACTACGTCGTCCTGGACAAGCGAAGCGCAGATCCAGGACCCATTACCCCAGGAAGCAGTTGCGGCAGGAAGCTCATAACCGCCAATCTTCGCCAAACTACTCCCTGGGGTAATGGGTCCTGGCATTCGCCAGGACGACAATCAGGCCCGAACGCGCGGCGCAACATTTTGCTCGGCGCCGGCCTTCTGCTCCGCAGCAACCGCGCGCTTGAAACCGTCGCGCTGCTGCAGGCGCGCCCAATAGGCTGCGACATTCGGCCCGAAATCCTTGGCGAGACCGATATTGCACGCCAACCGCAGCGCGTAACCAATGACAATGTCAGCGGCGGTGAATCGGCCGGCGCACAAGGTTTCAGCATTTGCGGTCGCGGTCTCGACGGCGCGCAGCCGCCCCAGGAACCACTTTGCATAGTCGGTGGCGACCTGCGGATTGCGGCGCTCCTCCGGCTCGAGCTGGGTATAGCGAAGCACCAGCGTTTGCGGGAAGGTTAACGTGGCGTCGCTGAAATACATCCAGTTCAGGAAGGCGCCATAGGCGGGATCCTCGGGGCCGACCATCAGCGGCGTCGGACCGTGTCTGACACCGAGATAGTGGCAGATGCCGGAGGACTCCGTCATCTTGCTCTCGCCGTCGACCATGAAGGGAATCGTGCCCAACGGATTGAGTGCGAGATATTCCTTGGCGAAGACCCGCGGCGGGAACGGCAGCATCTTCAATTCATAGGGGAGCCCCATCTCCTCCAGCATCCAGAGCGGACGGAACGAGCGCGCGGCGTCGCAGTGATAGAGCGTGATCATCAGGGCTTCCCTTTAGAGCATGATCGGAAAAGTGTGCAGCGATTTTTCGAAAAGATTCTGCAAGCTCCGACGGATTTCGTCGTGGCCGGCGGTGAACAGCATCGTCTCTTTCGATCGCCAATCATCTTGTCATTCCGGAGCATCGCGAAGCGATGAGCCCGGAATCTATTTCTCGGCGATATGTGAGGCCCGATGGATTCCGGGTTCGCGCTTGGCGCGCCCCGGAATGACGGCGTATCACAACCCCATCTGCCTTGACGCCAGATCCTTCATGATCTCCTCGGTGCCGCCGCCGATGGCGTTGACCTTGACCTCGCGGTAGATGCGCTCGGCCTTGATGCCGCGCATGAAGCCGGCGCCGCCGAAAATCTGCACGGCTTCCGAGGCGCAGAACGCCATGGTCTGCGTCGCCTGGTTCTTCATCATGCAGATTCCGGCGACCGGGCTCTCGCCCTGCTCCAAACGCCAGGCCAGCATCTCCAGCATCGCTTGCGAGGCTGCGACCTTCTGGGCCATGTCGACGATCTTGTGGCGGATCACCTGGTGCTGGGCGAGCGGCTTGCCGAAGGTGTTTCGTTCCTTGGCGTAGGCGACCGCCTCGTCGAGACAGACTCGCGCGAAAGCGGTGCAGCCGGCCGCCATGCCCATGCGTTCGCTGTTGAAATTCTGCATGATGATCTTGAAGCCTTGGCCTTCCTCGCCGATCAGATTTTCGGCCGGCACGCGGCAATCATCGAAATGCAAGGTCGCGGTGTCGGAGGCCCACCAGCCCATCTTCTTCAACTTGGTGCGCGACAAGCCGGGCGTATCGCGCTCGATCAGGAGCAGGCTGACGCCACCGGCGCCCTCGCCGCCAGTACGCACCGCAACGGTCAAATAATCGGCGCGGACGCCCGAGGTGATGAAGGTCTTTTCGCCGCTCACGACGAAGTGATTGCCGTCGCGCCGGGCCCTGGTGCGCAGGTTTGCGACATCAGAGCCGCCGCCCGGCTCGGTGATCGCGAGCGCGGAGATCTTATCGCCGGAGAGCACCTCCGGCAGTACGCGCGCCTTGACCTCCGGCCGTGCTGCGCGTGCGATCGGCGGCGAGCCGATGGTGTGGCTCATCAGGCTGGCGCTGACGCCGCCGGCGCCGGCCCGCGCCAGCTCCTGGCTCGCCACGATCTTCATGAACTGGTCGGCGGCGATCCCGCCATATTCCTCGGGGAATCCGAGCCCCAACAGGCCGATCTCGGCCGCCTTGCGATAGAGTTCACGGGGAAATTCGCCAGCTTCGTCCCATTCATGGGCGAACGGCGCGATCTCCTTGTCGACGAAGCGGCGCATCACGTCGCGGAAAGCGTCGTGCTCGGCGGTATAGAACGGGCTCTTCATTGCATTCGCGCCTTCGACAACTCCTGTCATTCCACCATGGCCGGAACATCGGCGTCTCACTTGCGCGGAGTGGCTGGCTTGGAGGAGCCGCTTGGAGCAGCCGTGATCTAGCAACTCAACGCAAGACGGTTTTCCCCCCTCGCAGGCCAACTCCAAAACAAAAAAGACTGCTGCACAAAACTCCGGCTGGCCTCCCAGGGCCATGCCGGGCATGGTGCACAGCAATAAAGAGGCAGGCGGCACAAGACCGCTGAGGGAGGGATTGTTGGCCGTTCGTTACTACGACTGGATCGCTCATCATGCGCGCCGCTCGCCTGGCAAGCTGGCGGCCATCGACCTCGCGAGCGAGCGCCGCTTCACCTATGCGCAGCTTGACGCCCGCGTCTCGCGCCTCGCTTCGTTCTTCCGCCACACGCTGAAGGTCTTGCGCGGCGACCGCGTCGCGGTGCTGGCGCTGAATACGACCGATACGTTGGAGGTGCAGTTCGCCTGTGGACGGTTAGGGGCGGTCTTCGTGCCACTGAACACCCGCCTGACCGTTCCCGAGCTTCAGTTCATCACCGGCGACTGCGCGCCGAAGGTGATGATCCACGACAACGATCTCGTCGAGACGGCCCTCGCCGTCGCAAAACTCTGCAACATCGCGACCGGCCTGCTGCTCGGCCCCGGCGGCGCCTATGAGGCCGGCATCGCGTCGGCCAAGCCGCTCGACCGCGCCGAAGAGATCACGCTCGATGACGTCTCGACCATCATGTACACGTCGGGCACCACGGGCCATCCGAAGGGCGCGACCATCACCCATGGCATGACCTTCTGGAATTGCGTCAATCTCGGCGGCCCCGCCTGCATCGGACCGTCCTCGGTGCTGCTCACCGTGCTGCCGCTGTTCCACACCGGCGGGCTGAATTGCTACACCAATCCCGTGCTGCATGCCGGCGGCACCGTGATGATCATGCGCGCCTTCGATCCCGGCATCGCGCTCAGCCTGATCAACGATCCCGCGCAGGGCATCAACGTGTTCTTCGGCGTGCCCGCGATCTACCAGTTCATGGCGCAGCAGCCGGCCTTCGCAACGACTGACTTTTCCCGGTTGATCGTCTGTGGTGTCGGCGGCGCGCCGATGCCGGTGCCGCTGCTGAAGGTGTGGGAGGCGCGCGGCGCCGCGCTGCAGCAGGGTTACGGCATGACCGAGACCTCGCCGGCCGTGCTGGTGCTGGATCGCGAGGACGCGGCGCGCAAGGCCGGCTCCGCCGGCAAGCCGGTGCTGCACACGGAGGTGCGCATCGTGCGCCCCGACGGCAGGGATGCCGATGTCGGCGAGCTCGGTGAGCTCTGGGTCAAGGGACCGAACATCACGCCGGGCTATTGGAACAGGCCAGAGGCGAACAAATCCGCCTTCACCGACGGCTGGCTGCACACGGGCGATGCGACCCGCGTGGATGAGGAAGGTTTCTACTACATCGTCGACCGCTGGAAGGACATGTACATCTCCGGCGGCGAGAACGTCTATCCGGCCGAGGTCGAGAACGTCCTGCACCAGCTCACGGCGATCGCGGAAGCCGCGGTGATCGGCATTTCCGATCCGCAATGGGGCGAGGTGGGCCTCGCCATCGTCGCGGTCAAACAGGGGCAGCGGCTGACCGAGGCCGATGTCTTCGCGCATTGCGCGGCCAATCTGGCGCGCTTCAAATGTCCGCGTCAGGTCCGCTTCGTCGACGCGCTGCCACGCAACGCCACCGGCAAGATCCACAAGCCGACCCTGCGCAAGGAATTCTCGGTGGCTTCAGAAGTCGACAAGAAAGTCGCCAACGCCTGATCAAAGCGCCTCTCGCGGGCGCTTTTGTTTTGATGTGCCTGTTCTGTCCCACAAGAAACCCAAGGAATTTCCATGAAGAACAAGAAACTCTCCCTGCTTGCCGCAGCAACCGCGTTGGCGCTGCTCACGACCCAGGGCGCTTCCGCCCAGAAGGCGTACGACACCGGCGTCACCGACACCGAGATCAAGATCGGCAATGTCGAGGCCTATTCCGGCCCGGCTTCCGCCTACGGCGTGATCGGCAAGACCGAGGAAGCCTATTTCAAGATGATCAACGATCAGGGCGGCATCAACGGCCGCAAGATCAACTGGATCTCCTATGACGACGGCTACTCGCCCCCGAAGACGGTGGAACAGATCCGCAAGCTGATCGAGAGCGACGAGGTCTTCCTGGTGTTCAACGCGCTTGGCACGCCGACCCAGACTGCCGTGCAGAAATATCACAACTCAAAGAAGGTGCCGCAGCTCTTCCTCGCCACCGGCGCCAGCAAGTGGAACGATCCGCACAACTTCCCCTGGACCATGGGCTTCCAGCCGAGCTACCGGGTCGAAGCGCGGATCTTCGCCAAGTACATTCTGAAGGAAAAGCCGGACGCGAAGGTCGCGATCTTCTATGCCAACGACGACTTCGGCAAAGACTACCTTGCCGGCATCAAGGACGTGTTCGGCGACAAGGCATCGAAGCTGATCGTAGCTGAAGAAAGCTACGAGACATCGGAGCCCTCGATCGACGCCCATATCGTCAAGCTCAAGGACACCGGCGCCGATGTCTTCGTGAATATTGCGACCCCGAAATTCGCGGCGCAGGCCATCAAGAAGATCGCCGAGCTTGGCTGGAAGCCGATGCATCTGATGAGTGACGTGTCGGTGTCGATCGGCGCAGTGATGAAGCCCGCCGGCCTCGAGGCCTCCGAAGGCGTGCTCTCGGCCGGTTACCTCAAGGACGCGTCGGATCCGCAGTGGAAGGACGATGCCGGCATGAAGAAGTTCATGGCCTTCATCGAAAAGTACATGCCGGGCGCCAACATCTCGGACGCCAATCTGGTTTACGGCTATGCCGCGGCCCAGACCATGGTGCAGGTGCTGAAGCAGGCGGGTGACAATCTCACCCGCGAGAACGTGATGAAGCAGGCCGCCAGCCTGAAGGACTTCACCCCCGACACGCTGATCCCGGGGATCACGATCAACACCTCGGCCACCGACTTTGCGCCGATCGAGCAGCTCAAGATGTGGCGGTTCAAGAGCGGCCAGTGGGAGCTGTTCGGCCCCATCATCAGCGCCGAGCCGAGCGGCTAGCTTCGACGGGAGATTGCTATGGTGCGAGATAGCGGCCGAAGGGCCGCTATCTTTTTTGGGCGCTCGAGCGCAGGTTCAGGCAGGCAGAAAGAGCGCAAAAGACTCGTCGACAGTACGCCGAAGGTGATCGCGATACAGCTTGTAATTCGCGTGGTCGGGCGCGATCCGGCCCACAATAGGATCGGCGATATCCCGTGCCGGCACATAGGCTATGGGTGCCGCGACCGGGGTCAGTTGCGAGCCGGCACCGGCGCGCAGCGTCGAGATGATACCATACATTGCGCCAGACACGGTTGGCCGCGATACCGTGATCACGCGATGCTGGCCATGCTTGTTGATGACAAGATAGATGAACCCGGACTGATGCGGCACCGCAACTTCGCCCGTGTGCTCATAGGCCGCATCGGTCCGCTCGCCCTCACGGAAGACCAGCGAGGAAACCTTCGGCTCCCAAACGATCTCGGTGCGATAGGCGAAAATCGCATCCTTGTCGCCAAAGGACGGCCGCAGCGTGATGTAGACATCCTCGATCCAGGTCACGGCGCGATGCGAATAGGAGCCGAGGCTGTCAGGCGCGACGTCGTTGCCGGCCGCGGGCACCGCCGCAACCGTGCCCTTGCGCAGGGACACGCCCAGCGCCTGCTCGAGCCGGACCGTGGTCGCCAGCGTGAACGGGCGGCGGCCGCCGAGCGCCTTCTCCAGCGTCGACAGGCTGAGCTTGGCCTGCTCGGCCAGTGCTTGCCGCGAAATCCGGCGCCTTGCGATCTCCTCGCGGATCGTCTCCGCGACCTCCCGGCTTTGCTCGTCCGAAAGCTGCCCGTCAGAGAGCTTGTCTTGCGTCTGCATCGTTAACCCTGCTCCACGGCCGGCAGTCTAGCAGGGCGGACAAGTCAGCACAAAACCGGACATCGCCGCCAAAACGGCGGCCGCCCGGGCCAGCCGCGGCGGAACATTGCCGATCAATCTGCTCGCGAAATCGCCCCTCCCGGCGGATGCTCGGCAGCGTCAAGCACACTTCGGGAGCAGGCCAAATGGACAATTACGACACGGTCGACAGCGACGGACACCCCTGGCTCGGGAGGCTGATCAAGGTCGGTCTGTTCCTTCTGGCGCAAAGCATTGCCGTGCTCCTGGTCAGTTTCGTGGCCCTGCTGGTGAGCTTCGAGACCTCCTGGTCAGCGACGATGGAGCAGGCAAGCCTGCTCCAGCCCGGCGATGCCAGGTCCGGCAGCCTCCTCCTGAAGGAGGACGGCGCTTACACCGAAGCCATCCGTCTCGGGATCGATGTCGACATCACGGTATCAGGCCCGACGTCGCGCACGCGCGTCACGCAGATCTTCCGCAACCCGACCAAGGACTGGGTGGAGGCGACCTATGTCTATCCGTTGGCCACTGACGGCGCCGTCGACACACTGAAGATGGTGGTTGGCGACCGCGTCATCGTCGGCGACATCAGGGAGCGTCAGCAGGCACGCGTGATCTACGAGCAGGCGCGCCGCAACGGACAGAAGGCCGCGCTCACCGAGCAGGAGCGGCCGAACATCTTCACCAACTCGGTCGCCAATATCGGTCCCGGCGAAACCGTGCTGGTGCAGATCGAATATCAGGAGCCGGTGCATCAGTCCGGCAACGAATATTCGCTGCGCGTGCCGCTCGTCGTCGGGCCGCGCTACAATCCCGCGCCGATCGTGCAGAGCGTCGACTTTCGCAAGGACGGCTCCGGTTGGGGCGCAACCACATCAGACCCGGAGCCCGACCGCGACCGCATCTCGCCGCCGGTGCTCGATCTCGCCAAGAATCCCTCGAAGACCGCGCCGATCAATCCGACCAGCATCACGGTGCACCTGAAAGCCGGCTTCGCGCTCGGCGAGGTGAAGAGCCACGATCACAACGTCAAGATCGAGAGCCCGGACAACACGACGCGCGTCGTGACGCTTGCCGACGGCACCGTGCCCGCCGACCGCGACTTCGAGCTGACCTGGGAGCCGGCCGTCGGGAAGGCGCCCTCGGTCGGGCTGTTCCGCGAACATGTCGGTGATGCCGACTATCTGCTCGCGTTCGTCACGCCGCCGGCCGCCGAGCAAGCAACGCAGAGGCCGCTGCCACGCGAAGTGGTGTTCGTGATCGACAATTCCGGCTCGATGGGCGGAACTTCGATCGAACAGGCCAAGGCGAGCCTTCTCTATGCCCTCGGTCGCCTTCAGCCGAACGACCGCTTCAACGTGATCCGTTTCGACGACACCATGGACGTGCTGTTTCCGACCTCGCTGCCGGCCGATACCGCGCATGTCGGTGAAGCGACGTCGTTCGTCAGCGCATTGCAGGCACGCGGCGGCACCGAGATGGTTCCGGCGATGCGTGCGGCACTGACCGACAAGCTCGGTGACACCAACATGGTTCGCCAAATCGTATTCCTGACCGACGGCGCGATCGGCAACGAGCAGCAATTGTTCGAGACTATCACCGCGATGCGCGGCCGCTCGCGCATCTTCATGGTCGGCATCGGCTCCGCGCCCAACACCTATCTGATGACGCGGGCTTCCGAGCTCGGCCGTGGCGCCTTCACCCATATCGGCTCGGTCGAGCAGGTCGAGGAGCGCATGCGCGGCCTGTTCGCCAAGCTGGAGAACCCAGCCGTGACCGGCCTCACCGCAAAATTCTCCGAGGCCAATGCCGACATTACGCCGGCAATCATTCCCGACATCTATCACAACGAGCCGCTGGTGCTGGCGGCGAAGCTCGACAAGCTTGCGGGCTCGCTGGAGATCAAGGGTCGCGTCGGCGACCGGCCGTGGTCGGTGACGCTGCCGCTGCAAAATGCCGCCGGGGGCAAAGGCCTGTCAAAACTCTGGGCCAGGCGCAAGATCAGCGATGCCGAGGTGGCGCGGACGCTCCGCGAGATGACGCCGGAGGATACGGACAAGACAATTCTTGCGCTGGCGCTCGATCACCAAATCGTCACGCGACTGACCAGTCTCGTCGCGGTCGACAAGACGCCGAGCCGTCCCGAAGGCCAGCCGCTCAAGCTCGGCGAGCTTCCGATCAACCTGCCGGCGGGTTGGGATTTCGCGAAGGTGTTCGGCGAACGGCCGCAGCTGACGCCGACACAGTTGCGCGAGCGCCGCGCCGATGCAGGCCAGCCTGCCGCAAGGCGTCCGGCCCCTGTCACGCCCGATGCGATCCTCCTGCCCAAGACCGCGACCTCGGCCGAGCTGAAGATGATCGCAGGCCTGATCATGATCGCTCTCGCCCTGATCCTGTTCGTGTTCAACCGGCGTCAGACCCTTGCTCAATGACGCCGTTTGAGAGAGGAGCTCCCCGAACTCCTCTTGCTTGGCGCGCGCGGCTGCCCGTCCCGATACCAACGGCCGCGCGCGCCTTTTTCTTGATGGAGCTCATGCCCCGCCTCATCTCGCCTCTGGTCCTGGCGCTTGTCGGAACGATCCTGTTCGGCGACGGCGCCTACATCCACGCCAAGGCGTGGCTCGCGCAGCTGCTGCTGGAGCGTGCGTTCGACCGGAGCGTTGCGACCGGCCGGCCGGTCAAGCCGTGGTCCTGGGCCGATACCTGGCCGGTGGCCCGGATCGAGGTGAAACGGCTCGGCGCCAGCGCCATCGTGCTGGACGGCACGAGCGGCCAGGCGCTCGCCTTCGGATCCGGTCATCTCCACCAAACGGTTGATGCGGGCGAGCGCGGCGTTGCGATATATGCTGCTCATCGCGATACACATTTCCGCTTCCTGCGGGATGTTGCCATTGGCGACGTGATCGATGTCACACGAAGTGACGGCAAACGCTTTCGCTATCGCGCGGATTCCTCGGCCGTGGTCCCCTTCGATGCATCGGGCCTCGACGCCGCGGCAGAAGGTTTCGAGCTTGTTCTTGCGACCTGCTGGCCATTCGACGCCGTCATCTCCGGCCCCGAGCGCTACATCCTGCATGCAACATTGATAGGCGCCGACAGATAGATCGCCCATCGGGCCGGCGAGGCGCGCCGATGCGTCATTCATTCCATCACACGGCATGCCATCCACACTGTTGCCACTCCGAAGAACTCGCCATAGAACAGAGTGACGCGCTGCCAAGAAGAACAACAAGTGAGATCACGCCATGGAAGCCCAGGTCGCTAAAGCGCAGATCTCTGCGGCGCCGGTTCCTGCCCGCTCATGGTCGCCACCGCCCGATGCCAGTGATATCGTCAAGGGCATCCACGCCATGCTGCATCCGCACAACATCGTGCTGGTGGGCGCGACCGACAAGCCGGGCAATTACGCCGAGCGCATCTGGAACAATCTGCTCAAATACGGCTTCGAGGGCGGCCTCTATCCGGTCAACGCCAAGCGCGAAACCATCTGGGGCGTACCCTGCTACAAGGATTTTGCGAGCCTCCCCGAGAAGCCTGATCACGTTTTGGTGCTGGTGCCCGCACGCTTTGCCGTGCAGGTGATCCGCGACGCCGCCGCTGCCGGCGCCCGGTCAGCTACCATCGTCACCTCCGGCTTCAGCGAGTTGCAGGATGAGGAGAGCCAGAAGCTCGCCACGGAGCTGCAACAGGCCGTGCGCGAGACGGGGCTCGCCGTCACCGGACCGAACTGCCTCGGCAATTTGAGCGCCGGGGAAAAGCTCTTCACCAATATCGACGACCGCATCGTCACCATGGAACAGGGCGCGGTGGCGATCGCCGGCCAATCCGGCGCCATCGTCATGGCAATCCGCCAGGCGCTGGAGGATCGCGGCGTCGGTGTCGGCTACATGGTCACAACAGGCAATGAGACCGGACTCGAGACGCCCGACCTGATGCGCTATTTCGCCGAAGATCCGAGCGTCAGGGTGATCGTGGTCTATCTCGAAGGCGTGCGTAACACCAAGGCGTTTCGCGACGCCTGCAAGGCCGCGCGTGCCGCGAGCAAGCCGGTGATCGCGCTCAAGCTCGGATCTTCGGAGGGCGGTCGTGCCGCCGCGATGGCGCACACCGGCGCGCTGGCGGGCTCGATCGAGACATTCGACGCCATCGCAACCCGCGAAGGCGTGATCCGCGTGAGTGGGCTCGACGAATTGATCGAGACCACCGAATGCTTCGTCCACGCGGCCGTGCCCAGGGGCGGCCGGCTCGCGGCGGTGACGCTGTCCGGCGGCAAGCGCGGCATGCTGATCGACGCCTTCTACGCGGAAGGCCTGAATTTCGCGCCGCTAAGCCCGCATGTCAGCGGCGAACTGGCGAAGATGCTCGGCCCGGGCTCGATCGTCGGCAATCCGCTTGACGCCGGCTTTGCCGCGGTGGTCGATCCCTCCGTCTACATGAAGTCGATCAAGCTGATGATCGACGACCCCGATATCGACATCGTCATCGTCGACGCCGAGTTTCCAAAAACGCCGCACGAGCAGCGCGAGCGCAATCTGCGCATCGTCAACGAGATGGCGAGCCGGGCCTCAAAGCCCGTGATCTATATCAGCGCGATGTCGATCGGCTTCACCGAATTCACCAAGGGCCTGCGTAAATCGCTGCCGCACCTTGCGGTGATGCAGGGCATGGACCGCGCGGTGACCGCGATCAAATCGCTGCTCGCCTATGCCAGGCTGCGCAAAGAGGTGCCCGACATCGTCTCTAGCTCGAAGCCATCCGCGCGCGCCGTGCTCGAGAAGACGTTGAAGTCGGCGAGCGGCGCCGCGCTCGACGAGGTCGCCTCGAAGAAGCTGCTGAAGGCCTATGGCATCCCGGTCTCGAAGGAGGGAGTCGCGCAGACCGCAGCGGAGGCCGTGAAGATCGCCAGGCAAATCGGCTTTCCGGTCGTGGCCAAAGTCGTCAGCGCCGAGATCCTGCACAAATCCGATATCGGCGGCGTGGTGCTGAACCTCAACAGCGCGGCCGAGGTGAAGAAAGCGTTTTCCGACATCACCTCGCGGGTGAAGAAGCTGAAGGGCAAGCCGAAGCTCGACGGCATCCTGATCGCGCAGCAGGTCAAGGCCGACCTCGAACTCGTGGTCGGCGCCTCGCTCGACGCCGAGATGGGGCCTGTCGTGCTGTTCGGCACCGGCGGCATCGATATCGAGCTGATGAAGGACGTGGCGCTGGCCGGCGCGCCGCTGGACGAGGCCGAGGCGCGGCTCCTGATCGGCCGCACCAAGGCCGGCATCAAGATGCGCGGCTATCGCGGCAAACCGGCGTTGCACGAGACCTCGGCCGTGAAGGCGCTGGCCGGGCTCTCCAACCTGATCGCGGATGCCGGCGACCGGATCGCCTCGATCGACGTCAATCCGTTCCTGATCAATGCCAAAACCGGCGTCGCGGTCGATGCGCTCATCGTGTTGAACAACGCCGCACGGGCCGCCGGGCATTGATGTCGCGTAGGGAGATTAGCGCAACGTAATCCGCCGATTTGCGAGACGGACGATCGAATACGGCGAGGTACGCTTCCGCCTTCGCTCTTCGAGCCACGGCGGACAGGTCGTTAACCCGTCCCCGGCTAACATCGCGGCCATCCGGGCTCCTTCCAACTTCCCCGCTTTGGCCGTAAAATCGCACCCACATGGCACGCGCGAGCAATCTGATGATCGGAACGGCGACGCTGACGGCAATCGCCGTCGCGTTCGGCGGCCTGCTTGGCGTGCAGAAATGGCGCGCCAGCCAGAGCCGCAGCCAGTTGCGCGTCGTGTTCGAAGGCGGTTCCGCGAGCGGCCTGCGCCGCGGGGGCCCGGTCAATTTCGACGGCGTGCCCGCCGGCCAGATCCTGTCGATCAAGCTGGAAAATCCGCGCAAGGTCGTGGCGCTGGTGTCGCTCGACAACACCGCGCCGATCCGCAAGGACACGGTCGCCGGCATCGAGTTCCAGGGCCTCACCGGTGTCGCGGCGGTTTCGCTGATCGGCGGCGCTCCGTCCGCACCACCGGTGCCGCTGGACTCGGACGGCATTCCCGTGCTGACCGCCGATCTCAGCGACGCGGAATCCATCGTCGACACCTTGCACAGCGTCGATCGCACCATCGTCAGCAACGCACCCGCAATCAAGGACGGCCTGCGCACGTTCGAAAACCATACGGCGGACCTCAGGGGCAAGGGTGACGAGATCGACGCGGTGATGCTCAAGGTCGACAATGCATTTGCGGGGTTCGACAAGGCGGTCACCAAGATCGAGGGCGTGGTGCCGGGCTTCGTCGACGGCAAGGCCGACGAGCTGCTCGAAAAGATCAAGGGGCTGCACGAGCTCGCCGACACCATGAAGAAGACATCGGCAAGCTTCCTCGAGGACACCCGCCGCTCGCTGCTCGATGTCAGTGAAGCCGCCAACAAGATGAGCGGAACGCCCGCACCCGCTGCCGCCCCGCGTCCGCCGCGCAAGCCAACGCAGCAGAAGCGGTAAAGCCTACCAGGTGTAGCGCACGACACCCTTGCCGGCGTAGGAGCGCGTGACGTTCGAGAACTCGCCCTCGAAGGTTGCCAACGCGGACCAGCCGTTCATCCAGTTCATCTGCAGCGATGCCGTGGTCAGCACGGAATCGCGCGCCAGCGCCGCGCCGTTCACGACAAAGGCCGAACCCGGCAGCGTCTGGAACACCGCGCCGACCGTGCGGTCAGGATTGAAATCATGCGCCCAGGCCGCACGGCCGCGCAGCGTCACCACGCCGCCGGCCGCGGCAAACGATCTGTCGGCGCGCAGGCCAAGCTCGGTGCGGGTGCTGGTCACGTCCTTGGCGGCATAGTTGAGCGCGAAGATATTGTTGCCGACCACGGCGAACTCCGAATAGCTCGGCAGGCTGAACATCGTGGCCTGGAGCGCGGCATAGGGCGTCAGCCCGATCCACGGCGTCGCCTGGCGATAGCCGCCTTCGATACGGCCCGAAACGGCGTTGGCATTGAACTGCGCACGCAGCTGATCGCTGCCGGCGGCTGTGACGATGCGGTTGGTGGTGACATCCTGCCAGCCATAGGCCAGCGCGGCCGTGACATAAGCGGGCCCGACATTGTGACGGACGAACGCACCGGCCTGGAACATGTCGGAGTGACCCCAGCCCAGTCCGTTGACGCCGAAGCCGGTGCCACCACCGGCGAGTGCGAAGCCCGCGACCGTCGACGGGGAGAAGCGATAGTCGAGGCCGACGGCGGTGCCGTAGACGCTGCTGGTCGTGTTGTTGGAGCCGAGTGCCGCACGACCGTCGGTGGCCTGCGAGCCGCCGAAACCTGCCGCCCAGACATCCCAGCGCTGCTCGAATGTCGGCGATGGCGCCTTGCGATAGATCGAGGCAAAGGCGTCGCTGGGCCGCTTGCCGGATGCGACATAGGCAGTCGCGCTGGTCTCCTCGGCATAAGGCCTCGCGCCGGGCGTGTCGCTGCGTCCCGCGCCGAACACGTCGGTCAACAGGCTCATGAACAGGTTCATCGCATTGAATGTCGTCTGCTGCGATCCCGTTGCGGATTCACCCGAGGCCTGAGTCAGGCCGGCCGGACCGAGACCCGCAAATTCGGCCGGCAGGATGCCGTTGGTGTTGAAGAAATTCTGAAGCGTCGTGGCAACGTTCCGCTGGTTGACGTTGAGCGCGTATTTCGCGCCGTAGTTCAGCGTGAAATCGAGAAAGACCTCGTTCGACCCGACGGTCGTCGCGCCGACGAGGCCGCCCCGCGCGGCAACGCCGGTAAAATTGCCTGCGGCGGTGCCTAAGAAGTCCATGATCGCGTAGTGCTTCATCACCATGCTGCCGGGATACAGCGAGACGCCGACCGTACCGTTCAGCGAGACATTGCCGGTGACGAGCGCGCGGCTCGTGCTGGATCCGCTACCGATCTGCACAACATAGACCGAGCCGGGCTGAAGTGTGAGATCGCCCTGAACCTGCATGCTCGGGCCCAGTCCGCCGTCGCCGGGCGCGTAAATGCCGCCGTTGGCGATGAGTGTGTTGCCGGCGATGCCGGCGCCGTACAACGCCGCGCCGGCATTCACGATGGTCAGGCTCGACTGGGAGATGTCGCCATCGACGCGCAGGATGCCGCCATTCACCGTCGTCGTGCCGGTGTAGGTATTCGTGCCCGAGAGGACCAGCGTTCCGCTGCCGACTTTTTCCAGGGAGCCCGGTCCGGCGAGACCGCAACCGCAAGGGTTGGTGTCGCCGATGACGCCACTAACCTCGGTCGAAAGATTGTTGCTGCCGACAACCAGCGTGTTGCCGCCGCCGATGTAATAGAGACCGCTGCCCTCGATTGATCCGGCAGTGATGCGGCCATCGCCGGCCGGCCCGGCTAGGCCGGGGCCGCCGCCGAAATCGACGATGCCGGTGCCGGTGGTGATGAAGCGCGCATTGCCGCCGGTGGAATTGTCGACGAACGAGGTCTGGCCGCCGTCCTTGGTGATGATCGTGGCGTTGCCGGCGGTCGAGAACGCACCGAAATCGGTGATGCCGTTGGCCTCGTTGATAATCGTTGCATTGGCGGCGGTTGCAGTGCTTCCCGGCACGGCGCCGAAGGTCGTGCCGCCAAAATCCTTGTTGACGATGGTAGCCGACCCCGCCGAGGCCTGATCGATGAACGCGGTGGTGCCGCTGTTCTGGTTGGTGATGCGGGCCGAACCCGCATTGGTCCGGGTCAAGAAGGCGATCAAGCCGCTGTCATTGGTGATGGTCGCCCGTCCGGCCGTCGCGGTGTCGGTCCCGCTCCCGGTCGGATCGCCGAAATACAGCTGGCCGTTGTTGGTGATCGCCATGGAACCGGCGGAGGTCGCATTGAGGAACATCGTCACGCCGGAGAAAGCGTTCGAGAGCGACGTGACACCCGACATGTCGGCGTTGACGATCTTGAGGAAGCCCTCGTTGGTGACGGCACCGATGATGCTGGCGCTATGGGTCGCGTCACCAAGCTGCAGTGAGCCGCAGGCGCAGATGAAAGTGTCACCGGTATAAGTATTGGCGCCGAGCAAAGTCAGGAAACCGGGTCCCTGTACGGAGATGCCGCCGGTGCCGACGATGCGGGAAGCGATCACAGCCGAGGGTTCCCCAGTGCCCGTCACATCGTTGGTGAAGAAAGTGGTGCCACCCGGGGCTAGCCTGAGGTCACCGCCCTGGATGGTATAAATTGAGCCGTCGCCGGTGAGGTCGAAGCCCACGAGACTGGTGAGTTGCACGCCGCCCGGTGTGACCGTGACCGTGCCGCCCGTCGCCGGCATCGAGGGACCACTGCTACCGAACAGCGTGCCGGCTGACGTGGGATCATAGGCCGTGCTGGTCGAGCCGAAGAAATCGGTCCAGTTGGTCGTGGTGTTGTCCCAGACGCCGCCACCGCCGTTAACCGAACCGTTGGGTGAGGTCTGCGATCCGTTGAAGATTTGCTGCGCAGCTGCGGGGCTCGCCACAACGGCCACGCTCACGGCAAGGCCAAGCCAGAGTGCCGCGCCAACCGCGGCAACACTCCGGCGCGCGCAACCCTGTCCGCTCGATGGCAACCCAGCCCCCACATTCAGCCCCTTATTCACGGCGCTCAGCGTCGCCCTGGGGAACCTAAAACATGGAGGTGGCCAGTAGAACTACGCGCGGGTCGGAATCCGCCTGTGAGGCTGCAACTTACGCAGATTCGACACATGTTGTTGCAACCGCGCCACGTTTTGACACGATCAGCTCCCGGTCCACGCACACGAAGCTGCGTCAGAATGACCGACCATGTCTACCGGCCATTCGCACCCCAAGTGAAATACCGGCCCCGTTGCGCGCCTGCGACATCGTCATGGCCTAGTAATTGCTCGGCGCGGCCTCGTTCGGGATGCCGTCGATCGGGCATTCGGCCGTGCCCGCCGTCGAGCGCGTCATCGCCTCGACCATGTCCCGGGTGCCTTCGGGATCGGCGATCCAGTTCTTGTAGAAGTCATAAGGGCAGGCCGCGACGCCGCGCGGGCTCTCACCCGAATTGATCATGCCGGTGTAGCCGCGGTGGACCAGCTTGTAGAGATGGTTCTGCGACTGGCCGTTACGGCGCGCATCGCGGATCAGGTGCTTCGACAGCTGGGCGTACTGGATGCCGTACTCCTCCTCGCCGCACTCGCCGAGCGTACGGCCGTCGAAGCCGATGATCGCGGAGTGACCGAAATAGGAGTAGACGCCGTCGAAGCCGGCGGCATTGGCAACCGCGACATAGACATTGTTGGCCCAGGCCATCGCCTTTGAAATTAGAATCTGTTGCTCCTTGGCCGGATACATATAGCCCTGGCAGCGCACGATCAGCTCGGCGCCCTTCATGGCGCAGTCGCGCCAGATCTCAGGGAAATTGCCGTCATCGCAGATGATCAGGCTGACCTTCATCCCTTTCGGACCCTCGGAGACATAGGTGCAGTTGCCGGGATACCAGCCCTCGATCGGCACCCACGGCATGATCTTGCGATACTTCTGCACGATCTCGCCCTTGTCGTTCATCAGGATCAGGGTGTTGTAGGGCGCCTTGTGTGGATGCTCCTCGTGCCGCTCGCCGGTGAGCGAGAACACGCCCCACACTTTCGCCTTGCGACAGGCCTCGGCAAAAATCGCGGTCTCCTCACCGGGCACTGCGGAGGCGGTCTCGTACATCTCCTTGGAGTCGTACATGATGCCCTGCGTGGAATATTCCGGGAAGATCACCAGATCCATGCCCGGCAGGCCGGCCTTCATGCCCACCAGCATGTCCGCGATCTTGCGGGCGTTGTCGAGAACCTCGGCCTTGGTGTGCAGGCGGGGCATCTTGTAGTTGACCACCGCGACGCCGACGGTGTCGTTGCTGCTGGAAATATCGCCGTGAAGCATGTTGAGCGCTCCTGTCTTTTATTCGTTTGAGATCATCGCGTGCGTTAGTGGCTGATCATCCAGGGCCGTGCCGTCGGAAAGCCCCTGGCGCCGCTCCTGGTCTTGGTCACCAGCCGCGCGGGCTTCTTGTCCGACGCGCCCTTGTCCTTGATGGTCTTGCCTGACGAGCAACAGCCGCAACCTGGACCGTGCGAGGCCTTGTATTGCGCGAGCGTCTGCGGCGCGTGCGTGCTGCGTTCGTTGACGGCGTGTGCCTTGCGCGTCTCTGCCGGCATGCAGAAGAAGTTCGGCGCGGTCAGGATCACCCGCGGTGCCATCGTCTCGCAATGCGGACAGGATTGCGGATCGTCACATTCCGCCATCGGGCGCAGGTCCTTGAACGGACCGCAGTCGTCACAGAGATATTCATAGACCGGCATCGCATCATCCCTACACTCTTGCGTGTTCGCCATTTCGGGCGGCGGACGCGGGGCGTCCAAGTGGCGCCGTCCCGCATCCGGTCGCGCAGGGACTATTTGTCCGGCGAGATCGGCATCTGGATATCGCCCGTGATGTGCTTGATGGGGCCCGCAGCCGACGGCATCACGTCGAAGTCGAAGATCTCGGTCGGCAGCCACAGCGTGGCGCAGGCATTGGGCACGTCGACCACGCCGGAGATGTGACCCTGGCACGGCGCGGTGCCGAGGATCGAATAGGCCTGGGCGCCGGAGTAGCCGAACTTCTTCAGGTACTCGATCGCGTTCAAGCACGCCTGGCGATAGGCGATGTGGACGTCGAGATAATGCTGCTTGCCGGCCTCGTCGACCGAGATTCCTTCGAAGATCAGATAGTCCTTGTAGTTCGGCGTGATCGGCGACGGCTTGAAGATCGGGTTCTTGATGCCGTATTTCGACATGCCGTCCTTGATTACCTCGACCTTCAGATGCAGCCAGCCGGCCATCTCGATCGCGCCGCAGAACGTGATCTCGCCGTCGCCCTGGCTGAAGTGCAGATCGCCCATCGAGAGACCGGCGCCGGGCACGTAGACCGGGAAATAGATTTTTGAGCCGCGCGAGAGATCCTTGATGTCGCAATTGCCACCATGCTCGCGCGGCGGCACGGTGCGCGCGCCCTCGGCGCCGATCTTGGCCTTGACGTCTCCCTTGGCGCGGCCGCCATGGGCGGTCGCCGCAAACGGCGGGTTGGCGAGGCCAGGCACGCGGGTCGGGTTGGTCGAGATCAGCTCGGCCTCGCGCTTGTTCCAGGTCTCCAGCATCTTCGGATCGGGCAGACAGCCGATCAGGCCGGGATGGATGAGACCGGCGAAATTCACGCCGGGCACGTGGCGCGACGAGGTGTAGAGACCTTTGATGTCCCAGATCGACTTTTGCGCCAGCGGGAAATGGTCGGTGAGGAAGCCGCCGCCATTCTGCTTGGAGAAGAAGCCGTTGAAGCCCCAGAGGCTCTCCTTCATCGGGCCGACGTCGAGCAGGTCGACGACGAGAAGATCGCCGGGCTCGGCGCCCTTGACGCCGATCGGACCGGAGAGGAAGTGCACGATCGAGAGATCGATGTCGCGCACGTCGTCGGCGGAATCGTTGTTCTTGATGAAGCCGCCGGTCCAGTCATAGGTCTCGATGATGAAATCGTCGCCGGGATTGACCCAGGCCACAATCGGGATGTCGGGGTGCCAGCGGTTGTGCACCATGTCATTTTCGTAAGCCGACTTGGTGAGATCGACCTTGATCAGTGTCTCTGGCATCGAGATGCTCCCCTTTGCTACGGTTGGTTAGACAGACAAATATTTCGAGACCTGCGCGGCATCGACGCTGTCGCGCGGGTCATCTCGAACGATCGCGCCGTTCTCGATCACCAGCACGCGGTCGGCGATATCGAGGGCAAAGCTCAGGACCTGCTCGGAGACGACGATCGAGAGGCCCTTTTCGTCGCGGATGCGTTTCAGCGTCCGCGCCATGTCCTTGATGATCGACGGCTGGATGCCTTCGGTCGGCTCATCCAGCAGCAGCACCTTCGGCTTGGTCGCGAGCGCACGCGCAATCGCCAATTGTTGTTGTTGCCCGCCGGAGAGATTGCCCCCGCGACGCCCCTTCATCTCCAGCAGCACCGGAAACAGCTCGTAGATATCGCCAGGCACCTCGGAACCGCCGGAGACGACGAGCCCGGTCTCGATGTTCTCCTTCACCGTCATGGTGGAGAAGATCATGCGGCCCTGCGGCACATAAGCGAGGCCCTTGGCCACGCGCTCATAACTCGGCAGGCCGCCGAGTTCGGCGCCGTCCATGGTCACCGAGCCGCTCTTGGCTGGGAGGATGCCCATCAGCGACTTCATCAGCGTGGTCTTGCCCATGCCGTTGCGGCCCATGATCGCAACGATCTCGTTGGGCGCGACCTTGACGTTGAGCCCGTGCAGCACCTCGCTCTGGCCGTAGGCGACGTGGAGATCCGAAATAGCCAGCATCGTCGACTCCTAGGCTCGGTGTTCGTTCACCTCTCCCCGCCGGGGAGAGGTCGCGCCGAAGGCGCGGGTGAGGGGATGCAGGTCCCACGCGAGAGCGAAGCCCCTCCCCCGAATTGCTGTGCAATTCGACCTCTCCCATTGGGAGAGGTGAACCGAGTGCGCCGACTGCATTTGCCCTTTGCTAACCATCCCTCAGTGCCCCAAATAGACTTCAATGACCTTGGGATCGTTCTGCACTTTCTCCATGGTCCCCTCCGAGAGGATCTGGCCCTGGTGCAGCACGGTGACCTTGTGCGCGATGTCTTCGACGAACTTCATGTCGTGCTCGATCACCAGCACCGACCGGTTCTTGATGATACGATTGAGCAGCTCGGCGGTCTTGGTTCGCTCGGACACGCTCATTCCGGCGACGGGCTCGTCGAGCATCAGGAGGTCCGGATCCTGGATCAGCAGCATGCCGATCTCGAGCCACTGCTTCTGGCCGTGGCTGAGCAGATCGGCGCTCATGTTCAGCCGATCCTTCAGGAAGATCATTTCGGCGACTTCATGCACGCGATCGCGCACTGCGGCATCGCGGGTGAAGGTCAGCGCGCCGAACACCGAGCGCCCGCGCGGATAGGAAATCTCCAGATTCTCGAACACCGTGAGATCGTCGTAGATCGACGGGTTCTGGAACTTGCGCCCGACCCCGGTCTTGACGATCTCGTTTTCCTTCATTCGCGTCAGCTCCTTGCCGCGAAACTGGATCGAACCCGACGTCGCTTTGGTCTTGCCGCAGATCAGGTCGAGCACCGTGGTCTTGCCGGCGCCGTTCGGGCCAATAATGACGCGGATCTCGTTCTCGTCGACGTAGAAGGAGAGATCGTTGACCGCCTTGAAGCCGTCGAACGACACAGTCAGGGCTTCGACCGCGAGCAGGAATTCCTTGGGCTGGTGACCTACGAGCATGATGATCTCCTCACTCGGCCGGGGCGCCGTTGGCGACCGAGCTGTCGGTCCAGCCTTCAGGTTTTGATTTGCGCGACGGGATCAGGCGATCGATGCGCGGCTGCACATAGTCGGCCCAGATCCCGGCAAGGCCGTTCGGGAATGCGAGGACCACGGCGATGAACAAACCGCCAAGGCCAAACAGCCACAATTCGGGAAAGGTTTCCGACAGGCTGGTCTTGGCGAAATTGACCAGCAGCGTCCCGTAGATCGCGCCGAGGATCGAAAGCCGGCCGCCGACCGCGGTGTAGATCACCATCTCGATCGAGGGCACGATGCCGACGAAGGACGGCGACATGAAGCCGACATTGAGCGCGAACATGGCGCCGCCAATCGCGGCGAACACGGCGGCGATACAGAAGGCGAAAATCTTGAAGTTCGCGACGCTGTAGCCGGAGAAGCGGACCCGGTCCTCCTTCTCGCGCATCGCCACCAAGATGCGTCCTAGCTTGGAGTGCCGGATGAACTGCGCGATCATGATGCAGACGAACAGGCATCCGACCTCGAAGAAATACAGCACGACCTTGGCGTGATCGGGCCGGATGTCCCACCCCTTCAGCGTCCGCAGGTCGGTCATGCCGTTGATGCCGCCGGTGTAGCCCTGCTGGCCCACAATCAGAATGGTGAGGATGGCCGCGACCGCCTGGGTGATGATCGCGAAATAGGTGCCGCCGACCCGGCGCTTGAACATCGCGGTGCCGATGATCAGGGCAAAGATGCCGGGTACCAGGATAATGGCGGCGATCGTGAAGGTGAGGCTGTTGAAGGGCTTCCAGAACAGCGGCAGCGCGGTGATCTGATTCCAGTCCATGAAATCGGGAATTCCCGGCGTCGACTGGATCTTGGTGTTCTCCACGCTCGATGCCTCGAGCTTGAGGAACATCGCCATGCAGTAGCCGCCGAGCCCAAAGAACACGCCCTGGCCGAGGCTGAGAATGCCGCCATAACCCCAGCAGATCACCAGCCCCAGCGCGACGAAGGCATAGGTCAGATATTTCGCGACGAGATTGAGCCTGAAGACATCGAGCGTGAGCGGCAGCACCACCACCAGGAAGACCGCGAGCACCAGAATTCCGATGAGCTCCGATCGATTGAAGAACCGATTGTCGGTCATTGCATCAGCCTCTATTTCTCACTTGCGGACCTTGAGGGCGAACAGCCCTTGCGGCCGCAGCATCAGGATTCCGACAACGGCGAGCAGCGTCAGCACCTTGGCCATCGAGCCCGACATGAAGAACTCGAGGGTGGATTGCGTCTGCGAGATCGAGAAGGCCGAGGCGATGGTGCCGACCAGGCTCGCGGCGCCGCCGAACACGACCACGAGGAACGTGTCGACGATGTAGAGCTGTCCCGAGGTCGGCCCGGTCGAGCCGATCATGGTGAAGGCGCTGCCGGCGACGCCGGCGATGCCGCAGCCGAGACCGAAGGTGTAACGGTCGACCTTTTCGGTGTTGATGCCGACGGCGCCGGCCATGATGCGATTCTGCACGACGGCGCGAACCTGGCGGCCCCAGCGCGACTTGTACATCACATAGGCGACGGAGATCGTGATCAGGACGGTGAGGCACATCACGAACACGCCGTTGATCGGCACTTCGATGCTATCGGTGACGTGCAGCGAGCCGAGCATCCATTGCGGCAGCTCGACGCCGACTTCGCGTGCGCCGAACACGGAGCGATAAGCCTGCTGCAACATCAGGCTGAGTCCCCAGGTTGCGAGCAGCGTGTCGAGCGGACGCTTGTAGAGATGCCGTATCAGCACCCATTCCACCAGCATCCCTAATGCGCCGGATGCGATGAACGCCAGGATCATCGCGAGGAAGAAATAGCCGCTGAACAGGCCCGGCAAATAGGACTGGAAGAAATTCGAGGTCATCCAGGTGACATAGGCCCCCAAGATCATGAACTCGCCATGAGCCATGTTGATGACGCCCATCTGGCCGAAGATGATCGCAAGTCCGAGCGCCATCAGCACGTAGACCGAGAACAGGATCAGTCCCGCAAAACCCTGCATGACGAAGATGGAGCCAAGGTCACCAATCGAATAGTCGCCGAACATCGATGTCCTCCGTCGGGGAATAGGGTCCCGCGTCGCGAGCAGATTCGCGACGCGGGGGTCTTGAGCATGGACTTGCAATCCACGCCAGGGAGCGGCTTGAACTTGAGGGAAACCGCGGTAGTCGCCGCGTCTCTTACTGATAACCCTTCGGGAACGGATCCGGCTCGACGAGATCGGCGGTCTCGTAGATCAGCTCGAACTGGCCATCGAGCTTGGCGCGGCCCACCCGGGTCTTCGACCAGAGATGATGATTTTCGTGGATACGCACATAGCCTTCCGGTGCGCCCTTGAACTCGACGCCGGGCGAAGCCGCCGCGATCTTGTCGACGTCGAAGGAGCCGGCTTTCTCGACCGTCAACTTCCACAGCCACGGGCCGAGATAGGCCGCCTGGGTGACGTCTCCAATGACGGTCTTTTCGCCCCACATCTTCTTGAACGCGGGCACGAAGGCCTTGTTGTTCGGATTGTCGAGCGACTGGAAGTACTTCATGCAGGCATAGGCGCCCGCAATGTTCTCGCCGCCGATGCCGTCGATTTCGTCTTCGGTCACCGAGATCGTCAGCAATGCCTGCTTCGAGAGATCGATGCCGGCCGCCTTGAGCTGCTTGTAGAAGGCGACGTTGGAGCCACCGACGACGTCGGTGAAGATCACGTCGGGCTTGGTCAGCTTGATCTTGTTGATGACCGAATTGAACTGGGTGTTGCCGAGCGGATAGTATTCCTCGCCGACGACCTTGCCCTTCAGTACGTTCTCGACGTGCTTGCGCGCAATCTTGTTCGAGGTGCGCGGCCAGATGTAGTCGGAGCCGATGAAGAAGAACGACTTGGCGCCCTTCTCCTTGGCGATCCAGTTCAGGCCGGCGAGAATCTGCTGGGTCGCCTCCTGGCCGGTGTAGATCACGTTCTTGGACTGCTCGAGACCTTCATAGAAGGTCGGGTAGTAGAGCATGCCGTTGTACTGCTCGACGACCGGCAGAACCGCCTTGCGCGAGGCCGAGGTCCAGCAGCCCATGATCGCCGCGACCTTGTCGTTGACGAGCAGCTTCTTGGCTTTCTCCGCAAAGGTCGGCCAGTCGCTGGCGCCGTCCTCCTGGATGAACTTGATCTTGCGACCGAGGACTCCGCCGGCAGCGTTGATCTGCTCGATGGCGAGCTTTTCGGCCTCGATCGAGCCGGTTTCGGAGATGGCCATGGTGCCGGTCGCCGAATGCAGGATGCCAACCGTCACCTCGGTGTCGGTGACCGCGAGGCCGGTGGTGTTGATCGCCGAGGTCGCAGGCGCCTGCGCAAATGACGTCCGCGGCAGCATCGTAATGGCCGGCACGGCCGCCATTCCCATCAATAGTTTGCGCCGGAGCGGCGACAACAGGCCCTTGTTTGCTTCGTCTGACATGAGCACCCCACTGTTTGTTCGAGGACACGCGATTGGTGCCGTGAGGATGGCTCGAATTTGTGCACCGCAAGCATACGCAAGATCGCGTATACTGCACCGCAAAATACCGACGTAGGCTTTTGGTACGGGATTTGCGAGGGATTGAACGAGTTCGGGAGT
Source organism: Bradyrhizobium sp. WSM3983 (assembly GCF_000473045.1). Classification (GTDB taxonomy): domain Bacteria; phylum Pseudomonadota; class Alphaproteobacteria; order Rhizobiales; family Xanthobacteraceae; genus Bradyrhizobium. The sequence goes on from NZ_AXAY01000008.1 coordinate 65,242, forward strand.
GGGGTTCGAGTGGCAGGGCGGCAGCGAATAGACCGCGTCAGGCGCCAGTACAATCAATGGGTCGCCAACCAGACGCTGGAAGACTACGCGCTGCGCTTCACCGCCAAGAGCGCGCGGCGCTGGTCCGCCGCCCGCGTCGCCAATACTGCCATCGGTGCAATTTCCTTCCTGGTGCTGGAGGCGATCGGCGGCACCATCACCCTCAATTACGGCGTCACCAACGCAGCCGCAGCGATTCTCGTGGTCTCGACCATCATCTTCTGCTGCGGCGTGCCGATTGCCTATTATGCAGCCAAAAGCGGCATCGACATTGACCTCCTCACCCGAGGCGCCGGCTTCGGCTATATCGGCTCGACCGTCACCTCGCTGATCTACGCCTCCTTCACCTTCATCTTTTTTGCGGTCGAGGCGGTGATCCTGGCGACCGCGCTGGAGATGTGCTTAGGCATCCCCCGCCCGATCGGCTACCTCATCAGCGCCGTCGCGATTATCCCGCTCGTGACCTACGGCATCACGCTGATCAGCCGCTTCCAGCTCTGGACGCAGCCGCTCTGGATCGTCCTGCACATCCTGCCCTTTGCCGCGATCGCATGGGCCAGCCCGCACTCGTTCACGGAATGGCACAAATTCGCCGGCGAGCACGGCGACCTCGGTGGCCATTTCGATCTGTTGCTGTTCGGTGTCGCGTCCTCCGTCGTGTTCTCGCTGGTGGCGCAAATCGGCGAGCAGGTCGACTTCCTGCGATTTCTGCCGCGTGACCGCCGCACCTCCAGGACGTCGTGGTGGATCGCGCTGATGAGCGCGGGACCGGGCTGGATCGTGCTCGGCGCGCTGAAACTGCTGGCCGGCTCGTTCCTCGCCTTCTTTGCGTTGAGCCACGGTGTGCCGCCCGAAGAGGCCGCCGAGCCCGCGCATATGTATCTCGTGGCCTTTCGCTACGTGCTGTCGGACCCGGACCTCGCGCTGGCCTTGACCGGCTTCTTCGTGGTGCTGTCGCAGATCAAGATCAACGTCACCAACGCCTATGCCGGCTCGATCGCATGGTCGAATTTCTTCTCACGCCTGACGCACAGCCATCCCGGACGCGTGGTCTGGCTGGTGTTCAACGTGATGGTGGCGCTGCTGCTGATGGAGATCGGCGTCTACAAGGCGCTGGAGCAGACGCTCGCGCTGTACTCCAACGTTGCGATTGCCTGGGTCGGCGCGCTGGTGTCCGATCTCGTCGTCAACAAGCCGCTCGGCCTGCGTCCGCCGCAGATGGAATTCAAGCGGGCGCATCTCTACGACATCAATCCGGTCGGCGTCGGCGCGATGACGCTTGCGATCATCGTATCGATCGCGGCGTTCTACGGCCTGTTCGGCCCGACCATGAAGGCACTCGCCGCCTTCGTCGCACTCACGGTAGCCTTCGTCACCGCCCCGATCATCGCCTGGCTCACGGACGGAAAATTCTACATCGCGCGCAAGCCGAAAAGGAGCTGGGCCAATATCGAGGCGATCCAGTGTTGCATCTGCGAGCACAGCTTCGAGCCGGAGGACATGACGTCCTGCCCCGCCTACGCCGGCCCGATCTGCTCCTTGTGCTGCTCGCTCGATGCACGCTGCCACGACCTCTGCAAACCACATGCGCGGGCGCAGGTGCAATTTTCGGACGCGCTGAGCAAGATCCTGCCGCAGCCGATCTATCAGCGGATCAACTCGCAGTTCGGCCACTATATCGGCGTTTTCGTCGTCTCCGCCGGTCTCGTCGCACTGGTGCTCGGACTGATCTTCCTGCAGACCTCGGCGAGCGTACATGGCGAAAACTCGCTCATTTCCAACGTGCTGTGGAAGGTGTTCTTCTCGCTCAGCATCATCATCGGCGTGGTCGCCTGGTTGTTCGTGCTGGCGCAGCAAAGCCGCCGCGCCGCGGAGGCCGAGACGCGACGACAGACGACGCTCCTGATCCAGGAGATCGAGGCGCACAATCGCACCGATGCCGAGCTCCAGCGTGCCAAGGAAGTCGCCGAATCCGCCAATCTCGCCAAGAGCCGCTACGTGGTGGGCCTGAGCCACGAGCTACGCTCGCCCCTGAATGCGATCAGCGGATACGCGCAGCTCCTGGAGCAAGACGCCACGCTGAACACCAAGCCACGCGACCAGGTCCGCGTCGTCCGGCGCAGCGCCGATCACCTCTCCGGCCTGATCGACGGCATTCTGGATATTTCCAAGATCGAAGCGGGACGGCTGTATCTCTCGCGCGACGAAGTCCGCTTGAGCGAATTCCTCGATCAGCTCGTCGGCATGTTCCGCCTCCAGGCCGGCGCCAAGGGCATCGACTTCGTCTTCAGGCGACCGGCCACATTGCCGACGGTGGTCTATGCCGACGAGAAGCGGCTGCGTCAGGTACTGATCAACCTGTTGTCCAATGCCATCAAGTTCACCCAGACCGGCAGCGTCCAGTTCGTCGTCCACTACCGCAGCCCGGTCGCCGAATTCGAGGTGATCGACACCGGTCCCGGCATCCAGGGCGACGATCTCGAACGCATCTTCGCGCCCTTCGAACGCGGCGCGCTCGGGGTGTCGCAGCCGCAGACGGGCACGGGACTCGGACTCACCATCAGCCGGCTGCTCGCCGGCGTGATGGGCGGCGACATCAAGGTCGCCAGCACGGTTGGGCGCGGCAGCACCTTCAAGGTGAAGATGCTGCTATCGGAGGTCAGCAACCCCAGGCGCATCGCGCCGGTGGAAGCACCGATCTCCGGCTATCACGGCGCGCGCAAGACCATTCTCATCACCGACGACGATCCCGTGCATCGCGATCTCCTGCGCGAGGTGCTGACACCGCTCGGCTTCATCCTGCTCAGCGCCCCCGACGGACCGGGCTGTCTGGCGCTGTCGCAGCATTGCCGGCCCGATCTGTTCCTGCTCGATATCTCGATGCCGGGCATGGACGGATGGACGGTCGCGGAACAGCTGCGCGCCGACGGCCATCACCAGGCCCGCATCCTGATGGTGTCGGCGAGCGCGCTGGAGGCGCACGGTGCGCCGCTCGCACAGCCCTTCCACGACGGCTATCTGATGAAGCCGATCGATATCCCGCGACTGTTGGAGACCATTCGCCAATTGCTCAAGATCGAATGGCAGTACGGCTCCGATGAGGTCGTGCCGCTGTGGCAGCCCGAGAGCGGCTCGCGGCCGCCGGTGAGACACATCGAGGCGCTGATCGGGCTCGGCCAGATCGGCTACGTCAAAGCCATCCAATTGAAGCTGGACGAGATCGGCAGCGAACATCCGGAGCACGCCGACTTCGTCGCCGAAATGCGATCGCTGGTCGATCGCTTCGATCTCGATCAGTACATGACCACATTGAAAACACTGCATGCTTATGAGCATTGAGCCGAAAAAGCGCGACGTCGCGCTGGTTGTCGACGACTCCCCCGAAACGCTGCGGCTGCTCACCGACGCGCTCGACGGCGCCGGGATGACGGTGATGGTCGCACTCGATGGCACGAGCGCGTTGCGCATCGTCGACCAGATCACGCCGGACATCGTGCTGCTCGACGCCGTGATGCCCGGGCTGGACGGCTTCGAGACATGCCGGAGGCTCAAGCGCGACGCGGGCCTGGCCAATGTTCCCGTGATCTTCATGACAGGCCTCGCCGAGACCGAGCACATCGTGCGCGGGCTGGAAGCCGGCGGCGTCGACTACGTGACCAAGCCGATCGTGATCGAGGAGATGCTGGCGCGCATCCGTGTCCATCTCGGCAATGCGCGGCTGACCCAGAGCGCGCGCACCGCGCTCGACGTCTCCGGACGCTTCCTGTTCGCGGTCACCCGCCAGGGCCACATCCTGTGGGCGACGCCGCAGGCGCAAAAACTGCTGGCCGATCATCACGGCGCACAGGCCGACGACTTCGTCCTGCCGCCGTCACTGCTGCAATGGCTGGAGCAGACCAAGGGCAAGGGCAGCGCGAGATCGCAAGCCGCCTCCCTGCCCGACAATCCGCAACTCCGGTTCTACTACATGGGCGAAACCGCGCCGAACGAGTTTTTGCTGCGGCTGTCGAAAGAGTCCGGCACCGCACTGCCGCCCGAATTCACCAGCGAGCTCGGCCTCACCACGAGGGAGGGCGAGGTGCTGGCCTGGCTCAGCAAAGGCAAGACCAACCGCGACATCGCGCAGATTTTGGGATTGAGCCCGCGCACCGTCGACAAGCATCTGGAGCAGATTTACGCCAAGCTCGGCGTGGAGAACCGAACGGCGGCAGCTGCGATTGCGACGAATGCGACGAGGCGGAATTCATGAGCGACGCTGCGAATGAGTTGCGACGTCACTCGCCTGATAAATAGCGTCGTCCCGGCGAAGGCCGGGACCCATAACCACAGGGCGAAGTTTGGCGAAGATCAGTCGTCCGGTACGACGACCATCCGCGACCGATAGATTCCGCGGCATGGGTCCCGGCCTCCGCCGGGACGACACGAGAGATTGTGGCGGCGGCCGACTTGACGTAACGACCCGCTACACCGCATCTCACCCGTAAACAAACGCCTGGTCATCCAGATCCGTCTTCGGGATCTCGTCTTTCTCGGTCCAGTAATCCTGGCTGTGCTGCCATTCCGGCTTGTCGCCGCGCTTGGGCAGCAGGTCCATGTTGCGCAGGATGTAGCCGGGGTTGAAGTTTTCCGGATCGATCCAGGGCAGGATCGGCATGTTGTGGTCTTCGGCGCGCAAGCTTACCTCGACCTTCTTGCTGCCCTTCGCCTTCATGTGGCCGAGCAGCCGGCAGACAAAGTCCGCAACGAGATCCACACGCAGCGTCCAGCTCGCACGGAAATAGCCGAACACCCAGACCATGTTCGGCACGCCCGTGAACATCATGCCGCGATAGGTGACGGTGTCGCCGAAGGCGAGCGGCTTGCCATCGATCTCGAAGGCGATGTCGCCGAGCGCCGAGAGATTGAAACCGGTCGCGGTGACAATAACGTCGGCCTCCAGCAGCGTGCCGGATTTGAGCTGGATACCGTTATCGACGAAGCACTCGATCTCGTCGGTCACCACGGACGCCTTGCCGTTGGCGATGCCCTTGAACAAATCGGCATCGGGCACGAAGGCGATGCGCTGGCGCCACGGCCGATAGCTTGGCGTGAAATGCGTCTCGACGTCGTAGTCCGGACCGAGCACCGCGCTGATCTGGCCGATCAGTTCCTTCTTCACCTGTTCCGGCTTGGACAGGCAGAGCCTTGTGAACGCATCCTGCTCGAACAGGATCTTGCGGCGAACGATCTCGTGGATCCAGGCCTCGTCGACCTGGAGCCGGCGCAGTTCCTCCGCGATCTCGATGGCGTTGCGCCCCAGGCGGAAATAGGTCGGCGAGCGCTGCAGCATGGTGACATGCGCGCACTGGTCCGCGATATTCGGCACCAATGTCGCGGCAGTCGCGCCCGAGCCGATCACGACGACCTTCTTGGCCTTGAGATCAATATCGTCAGGCCAGGTCTGCGGATGGACGATGCTGCCCTGGAAGCGATCCATACCCTTCCATTCCGGCGTGTAGCCTTCGGAATGGCGATAATAGCCCTGGCACATCCAGAGGAAGTTCGCCGTGAAGGTCTTTGCCTCGCCGGTGTCCGTCGTCACCGCCTCGATGGTCCAGAGATTCTGCTCGCTCGACCAGCTCGCCGAATTGATCTTGTGCTTGTAGCGGATGTGACGGGCGATATCGTTGTCGTCGATCACCTCGTTCATGTAGGCGAGGATTTCGTCCGCGGTCGCGATCGGCGGCCCGACCCAGGGCTTGAAACTATAGCCGAAGGTATGGAGGTCGCTATCCGAGCGGATGCCGGGATAGCGATGCGTGCTCCAGGTACCGCCGAACGTCGCCTGCGTTTCCAGGATGACGTAGCTCATGCCCGGCAGCTGCTTTGTGACGTGATAAGCGCTGCCGATGCCGGAGATGCCGGCGCCGACGATCAACAGATCAAAATGCTCTGAAGCCTGCTTTGTGGTGGCGTGACTGCGAACAGCGACATTCATTGTTGCTTCTATGCCTTGTCTTTTCAGGTCGCCTTGATGGCGACGCGTTTCCTCCGCGACGGGCACGGTCTCCCATCGCGCTTCCTCTGCAAAATGACATAGATCAAGTCGCGATCAAACTACAACGCCGCGCCCCAGCTCCGCGCCGTCTGCAAGATCCAGTCGCGATAGAGCGTCAGCGGCGTGACTCCGGTCAATCCGCCGCAGCCGGCAGCGCCATTTGGTCCCGTCGACCAGCTGATGACGCCGACAAGCACGGCGCCGTTGGGCTTGTCCTCGAACACCGGGCCGCCGGAATCACCGGTGCAGGCGCCGATTCCGTCGCGAACACCGTTGGTTACGGGGTCGACCAGACGGATCTGGAACGTGCCGGGCTGGCCCGTGGCGACGAGCGCAGCAACCCGCGTCGCGCCACCACTCTTGCCATCGCCGCGCACGGTGACGCCGATGCCGGCGATGGTGAAGCGGCTGCCGACCTGGATTGGAATATTCGGTGCGCCGACCGGCACCGTCAATTTTCCCTTCAGTGGAATTTCCAGTTGCAGCAATGCCACGTCAGCGGTGGCACGATGCGCTTGCATCATCTGCATATTGAAGCTGGGATGGATCGCGACAGTACGCACATTCAGCAATTGCGGCGCACCGTCGGCACCGCGATCGACGATCTTGTAGTCGGCGCCGGGCTGCACGCAGTGCGCGACCGTCAAGACCAGTTTGGGAGCAATCAAGCTGCCGGTGCAGAAATTGCCGCGCGAGCCGACGATGGTGACGACCGCGCGCGCGACGCCATCCGACTGCGGCGTGCCGCCGCCGACGATGGCATAAGCGGGCGTGGCGAGCAGCAGCGCGGATACGATCAGAGTTGCAAGCTTCTTCATGGGAACACGCTCGGGCGTCGGCATCGATGGTGATGCGCGATTGCTTCGGACTGGCCCTTGCCGATAGCGCATGCTAGCCCTCTTGGAAAGTAATTGACGAGGGCAGGATAGTGGCGATCGAGGCTGTGATCTTTGATTTTGGCGGCGTGTTGACGAGCTCACCGTTCGAGGCGTTTTCGCGGTTCGAGACCGAGCGCGGCCTGCCGACCGACATCATCCGGCGCACGAACGCTGCCAATCATCTGGAAAACGCCTGGGCCAGGTTCGAGCGCGCCGAGGTCGATATCGAGACCTTCGATCATTTATTCGCGGATGAATCACTCGCACTCGGCGCCGAGGTGCGCGGACGCGACGTGCTACCATTGCTGCAGGGCGATCTGCGCCCCGAGATGGTCGAGGCCCTGAAGCGCATCAAGGCGCAATTCAAGACCGGCTGCATCACCAACAATTTGCCGGCCAACGCCATCGGCAGCATGACCGGGCGCTCGCTCTACGTCGCCGAGGTGATGGTGCTGTTCGACCACGTCATCGAATCCGCCAAGATCGGCCTGCGCAAGCCGGACCCACGCATTTACCAGCTGATGGTCGAGACGCTGAAGGTCGATCCGAAGAATTGCGTTTATCTCGACGACCTCGGCGTCAATCTGAAGCCCGCGCGCGAAATGGGCATGAACACGATCAAGGTCACGAGTAGCGCGCAGGCGATCGCCGAGCTCGCGGCGGCGACGGGGCTGAAGCTCGGGTAGGCCGATTCGACAGGCTGTAGGGTGGGCAAAGCGAAGCGTGCCCACCAAAGCTCGCGCTTCGCGGAATGAAGATGGTGGGCACGGCGCGATGCGCCTTTGCCCACTCTACGAGAATAGAACTACTCTGCGGCAGCGGCGATCCGTTCGGGAAATGCCGCGGCGAGCGAAGCGCGGTCGGGCTTCAACACGCCGCGCTCGGTGATGAGGCCGGTGACGAGACGCGCCGGGGTTACGTCGAACGCGTAATTCGCGACCGGGGAGCCCTCCGGCACGATGCGCACCGTTTCCAATCGTCCATCGTCAGTACGGCCGGTCATGTCGGTGACCTCAGTGCCGCTGCGCTGCTCGATCGGAATATCGCGAATGCCGTCATTGACGGCAAAATCGATCGTCGGCGACGGCAACGCGACGTAGAACGGCACGTTGTTGTCATGCGCCGCGAGCGCCTTCAGATAGGTCCCTATCTTGTTGCAGACGTCGCCATTGGCGGCGACGCGGTCGGTACCGACGATGGCGAGATCGACCATGCCATGCTGCATCAGATGCCCGCCGGTATTATCGGGGATCACGGTGTGTGGCACGCCATGGTGACCGAGCTCCCAGGCGGTGAGCGAGGCGCCCTGATTGCGCGGGCGGGTCTCGTCGACCCAGACGTGGACCTTGATGCCGCGCTCATGCGCGAGATAGATCGGCGCAGTCGCGGTGCCCCAGTCGACGGTGGCGAGCCAGCCGGCGTTGCAATGGGTCAGCACGTTGACCGTCTCGCCCGGCTTCTTCTTCGCAACGATCGTCTCGATCAGTGCAAAACCGTTGGCGGCGATGGCGCGGTTGATCTCGACGTCCTGCTCGGCGATCTCGTCGGCGCGGGCGTAGGCTGCTTCCGCACGTTCGACCGGATCGATCGGAGCGAGCGTCGCGCGCATCTCGTCCAGCGCCCACTTCAGATTGATCGCGGTAGGCCGCGCCACGACCAGCGTCTCGTAGGCGCGCTTGAGGCCCGCATCAGAGGCATCCTCGCGCATCGCAAGCGCCATGCCGTAAGCCGCCGTCGCTCCGATCAGCGGCGCGCCGCGCACCAGCATGTCGCGGATCGCGACCGCCGCGTCCTCGCACGAGGTCAGCTTTGCAATGATGAACTCATGCGGCAGCCGGCGCTGGTCGATCGCGCCGACCGACCAGCCGTCGCGCTCGCGCCAGATGCTGCGGAAATGCTTGCCGTCGACCTTCATGGCAATCTGCCTTTCGTCTCAACCGCGCAGGATGCGCCCGGCCACCGCATCGAGTTTCTTCAGAAGCTCGGGATCGCGCGCCTCGGGCGCGGTGATCAGTGCGGTGTCGAGCGCACGATCCGAGCCGATCGGGCACGGTTCATGCTCACGCGGAAAATCCTTGGCCAGTCGCGCCACCAGCGCCTTGGCCTTGTCGGCGTTGGACGTCAGCACGCGGATGATATCCTGCACGGTGACGGCGTCGTGGTCGGGGTGCCAGCAGTCGAAGTCCGTCACCATCGCGACCGTCGCGTAGCACATCTCGGCCTCGCGGGCGAGCTTCGCCTCGGGCATGTTGGTCATGCCGATCACGGAATAGCCCAGCGTCTTGTAGGTCATGCTCTCCGCATAAGTGGAGAATTGTGGCCCCTCCATGCAGACATAGGTGCCGCCGCGCGCAATCGCGATGCCCTCGGCCTCGGCAGCTGAGGCCAAGTGAATCCGCAGCCGCGGCGAGACCGGATGCGCCATCGACACATGCGCGACGCAGCCATGGCCGAAAAACGAGCTCTCGCGCTTGTGGGTGCGATCGACGAACTGGTCGACGAGAACGAAGGTGCCGGGCGGCATCTCTTCCTTGAAGGAACCGCAAGCCGACAGCGAGATCAGGTCGGTGACGCCGGCCCGCTTCAGCACGTCGATATTGGCGCGGTAGTTGATGTCGGAGGGTGACAGGCGGTGGCCCTTGTCATGGCGCGGCAGGAACACGATCGGCAGGCCTGCGATGGTGCCACGTCGTACCGGCGCCGACGACTCGCCCCAGGGGCTCTTGATCACCTCTTCATGCGCGCCCTCGAGTCCCGGCAAATCGTAGATGCCGGAGCCGCCGATGATGCCCAATACCGCCTGCGTCATGCCTGCTCCACCCCATTCGCGACCTGCGACATGTTTAAGCTATGCCAGTTTTGCGGCGGTTTTGGAACGGGGTTGGGGGGTGGTGGCGGGGCGGCGCAAGGCGCGCGTCACACTCTCCGATGTCGTCCCGGCGAAGGCCGGGACCCATAACCCCAGACAGGAGTTTGGCGAAAGTTCGTCGTTCGGTACTACGACCACCCGCAATCGATAGATTCCGCGGTATGGGTCCCGGCCTTCGCCGGGACGACGATAGCTTGGTTACGCCGCGGTCGCCGGCTGCAGCTGGGTCGCGACCATCCGTTCCAGCGTTTCGACCGACTGGAAATTCTCCGGCGTGATCTCGGTTTGCGGAATGGTGAAGTCGAACTCGGCTTCGACGCCCAGCATCAGATTGACCATGTCCATCGAGGTCAGGCCGGCATCGACGAGTTTCGTCGACGGGGTGACATCGGAGGCGAGCGAGTTCTGCGCGAGGATGCCCTTCACCAGCTTGGTGATGCGATTGCGCAAATCGGTATCGAAGGCCTGCATCGGCAAATTCCCGTCTGTCTATAAAAGGTCGGCCGGTTGCCGGGTACGATGGGCACGATGGGCCGATCCCGCAATGGGCGTCACCATTACTTCGCGTTTCTTAGTAAACGATGACTCAGATTGTCTGGAATTCGGGGTTCTTCCAGAACCCTAACGCGGTCGCGGAAATTCGCACCATGCGAACAACCGGCCCTTAACTGTTCGTCCGGAATTCGAGTTCGTTTACCCTCTATTTCATCGACGAATTTGAATTAAATCCGTAGCCTCATCTCACAAGCAAGGATGGTCGGAGGGTCGCTGCACGGCATCGCAAATGATGCCGGCGATCTTGAACGACAAACCGGAGGCGGACGAGCATGAACGTGCGTGAAGCGGTTCTCACTGTCGACGAGACGCAACCGAGCCTTCTCGAGCACGGCCCCTCTTTGATCGAGCGCGCAACGCGCACCGCCAGCGTGGCTGCGGCCGACGCCGACGGCGTCGATCGCGACGCCCGCTTTCCTCACAAGGCCTTCGACGCCGCGCGCGACCAAAAGCTGCTCGGCGTCATGATCCCGGTCGAGTTCGGCGGCTTCGGTGCCTCGATCTACGACGTCACCGACATCTGCTACACGCTCGGGCGCGCCTGCGCTTCGACTGCGATGATCTACGCGATGCACCAGACCAAGGTCGCCTGCGTTATCCGGCATGGCCACGGCATTCCCTGGATGGAAACCATGATGCGCCGGGTCGCCCGCGACCAGTGGCTGCTCGCCTCCTCCACCACCGAAGGCCAGAACGGCGGTAACATCCGCGCCAGCGCGGCCGCGGTCGACCACGCCGGCGACACCGTCTCGCTGGTGCGCGACGCCACCGTGATCTCCTACGGCGCCCAAGCCGACGGTCTCGTCACCATCGCCCGCCGCGCCACCGAGGCCGCTGCTTCCGACCAGGTGCTGCTGGCGCTCGCCAAGGACGATTATTCGCTGAAGCAGACGCAGGGCTGGGAAACGCTCGGCATGCGCGGCACCTGCTCGACCGGCTTCGAGCTGAAGGTCGATTGCCCCGCCGACCGTGTCTTCCCGGAAGCCTATGACAAGATCCACGCCCAGACCATGACGCCGTTTGCGCATCTGTGCTGGTCGTCGACTTGGGCCGGCATTGCCGCTGCCTCTGTCACGCGCGCGCAGGCTTTCGTCCGCAAGGCGGCCCGCACCTCCGGCGGTCAGATGCCGCCGGCGGCCGCACACTTCACCGCCGCGAAAATGTCGCTGGCAAAGCTCCGCGCGCTGATTGCCGCCAATCTCGACGGCTTTGCCCGCGCCGAGCATGACGAGCGCGCGCTCGGCTCGCTCGACTTCCAGTCCTCGATCACGCTGTTGAAGGTACAGGCCTCCGAGCTCGCGGTCGAGACCGTGATGCATGCGATGCGCACCGCGGGTCTGTCCGGCTACCGCAACGACGGCGAGTTTACGATGGGCCGCCATCTGCGCGACGTGCTGTCGTCGCCGATCATGATCAACAACGACCGCATCCTTGCGAACGCCGCGACCTCGACCCTGATGAGCGGCGTGCCGACGAGCCTTCGTGACTAAAAACAAACAACAACATTTTCAGATAGCAGGACATCGAGCCATGAACATTGCCGTCCTCCCCGTTTCGACCGAGACCGCGCCGCAGATCGCAGATCCGCTCGATCATCTCGCTAACAAGCTGTTCCACCCGATGGGTTCGGACGGCGTCTATGCACGCACCGCGCTCTATGAAGGTGTCGTCGAGAAGCTCGCCGCGCTGATCACCAGCAATCGCGAAGCCGGCACCGAGGTGATGCGCTTCCCGCCGGTGATGAGCCGCGCCCAGCTGGAAAAGTCCGGTTACCTCAAGAGCTTTCCGAACCTGCTCGGCTGCGTCTGCGGCCTGCACGGCACCGAGCGCGAGATCAACGCCGCGGTGAGCCGCTTCGATGCCGGCGGCGACTGGACCTCGTCGCTGTCGCCGGCCGATCTCGTTCTGTCGCCCGCGGCCTGCTATCCCGTCTATCCGATCGCGGCGAGCCGCGGCCAGCTGCCGAGGGGCGGCCTGCGCTTCGACGTCGCCGCCGACTGCTTCCGTCGCGAGCCATCCAGGCATCTCGACCGGCTGCAATCGTTCCGGATGCGTGAATATGTCTGCATCGGCACGCCCGATGACGTCGCCGATTTCCGCGAGCGCTGGATGGTGCGCGCGCAGGCGATCGCGACCGACCTCGGCCTGACCTTCCGCGTCGACTATGCCAGCGACCCCTTCTTCGGCCGCGTCGGCCAGATGAAGGCAGTGAGCCAGAAGCAGCAGCAGCTCAAATTCGAGCTCCTGATCCCGCTGCGCTCGGAAGAACAGCCGACCGCCTGCATGAGCTTCAACTATCACCGCGAGCATTTCGGAACGACCTGGGGCATCCAGGACGCCAATGGCGAACCGGCCCATACCGGCTGCGTCGCCTTCGGCATGGACCGGCTTGCCGTCGCGATGTTCCACACCCACGGTACTGACCTTTCCACCTGGCCCGCCAATGTGCGGGACCTTCTGGGCATGCAGCTGCAAGTCGCGGCCGATGCCCATGGCGAAGGCTGGCGCTAAGGTAAGAGGCCGACCATTACCACGGGTAAGACGAGCGTGATTCACACCAAAGTCCGATGCCGCGAGATCACCGAGTCCGATGTCGAAGCCATCGCGGACTTGCTGACGCGTGGCTTCGTCGGCCGCTCGCGCAACTACTGGATCCAGGGCCTGCGCCGGCAGGCCTTCCGGCCGGTGCCGGAGGGCTATCCCCGCTTCGGCTACATGCTCGACAATGACGGTGTGCCGGTCGGCGTGCTGCTGCTGATCTACACGACGCGGAAGGATGGCGAGGAAACCACCGTCCACTGCAATCTGTCGAGCTGGTATGTCGAGCCGGCCTACCGCAATTATGCACCGCTGCTGACCAAGATCGCCCAGCGGCACAAGCACGTGACCTATCTCAACATCAGCCCGGCGGTGTGGACCTGGCCGATCATCGAGACGCAGGGCTTTCGCGCCTATTGCCGCGGCCTGTTCTTCTCGGTGCCGGCGCTGTCGCGCGCCCCGCGCTGGAGCAAGATCGAGGTGATCTCCCAGCACGCCAAGCAGATCGAAGGCTTGTCCGAGGCCGAGACCGAGCTGTTGACGCGGCATGCGCGCTACAATTGCCTCAGCCTGGTCTGCCGCACGCCGAAGGGCGTCTTCCCCTTCATCCTGCAACCGGTGCGCATCCGCCGCGGTTTCATCGCACCGCCGGCGATGCAGCTGATCTACTGCCGCAGCGCCGCCGAATACGCCGCCTGCGCCGGCCGCATCGGCAGGCTGCTGCTGCGGCTCGGCAAGATCTCGGTGATCGTTGATTCCAACGAACCAATTCCCGGCCTTGTCGGTATTTATACCGAGCGGCGCCGCAAATATTTCAAGGGCCCGCACCGCCCGCGGCTGGCCGACCTCACTGATACGGAACTGGTGCTTTACGGGCCGTAGGGATCACGTCGTCCCGACGAAGGATTTGTTGCTGGGTCCGCGTCCTGCACTGTCCGCATCACTAGTCACCCTCCGTAAACTACGGCGCTTAAGGGAATTTTCCCGCCTCTTCGCTACGCTCAGTGGCTGAATTACGTTGCGTTAGGCCTATTGCCGCCGAGATCCCGCTGATCCCATGACATCGATCCCCGACAACGAGCTCGGTGCACGCCGCGAGCAGGGCCAGCAGGCCCTGCTCTCGCTGAGCCAGATTGCGCTCGACGGCATGGAACAGGGCGTCTGCGTCTACGACGCCGACAACCGGATCGTGCTGGTCAATCAGCGCTATCTCACCATGTTCGGCATGTCGGCCGAAATCGTGCGGCTCGGCACAAGCTATCGCGACGTACTCGCCCATAGCGTGGCACTCGGGAACATCCCGGCGAGTGAGCTCGACGCCCTCTACGCTTCGCGGATCGCATTGATTACGGCCGGCAAGCCGTTCCAGACCCGGCAGACACTCGCAAGCGGCCTTGTCATAACGCTCGAACTGAAGCCGCTTCCCGACGGCGGCTGGATGACGATCTGCGACGACGTCAGCCGCCTCGCCCGGCTCGAAACCGAGCTGCAACTTCAGACCGAGCGCAGCCAGCACGCGCTCGCCCACATGTCGCACGGCCTCATCATGTATGATGCCGACAGCCGCGCCGTCGTCTGCAATGAACGCTTCCTGCAGTTCTACAACCTCGACCCCATGGTCGTAAGACCGGGCGTCTTGCACAGCACGGCCATCGAGTACTGGCTGTCGCGCGGCAACAGAGCGGACATGTCCGGGGGCAAGTTCCTGGATGCCCGGATGAACGACGTCCGGACCAGGAGCCCGAAAACCGTTCTCGTCACGTGCTATGACGGTCGCAAGGTGCAGGCCGTATCCCGGTTCATGCCCGACGGCGGCTGGGTCACCGTGCATGAGGACGTCACCGAACGTCTGCAGCACGAAGAGATGCTGAAACAGCAGAACCTCATGCTGGACGCCGCGCTCGAAAACATGGCGCACGGGCTCGCCTTCTACGACAGCGGCATGCGCCTTCGCGTCTGCAACTCCACCTACCAGAAGATCTACCGGCTATCGCCGGAGGAGAGCAGGCCAGGCACGCATCTCTCCGAGCTGATCGAGCGGTCGATGGCGAACGGTGCCTTCGCCTCCGAATACAGCCCGCAGCAGATCCTGGAGGCCGCCCGGGCGCGAATCGACAACAACAATTCCTCGCCGATGCGCCGGCGCATGACCAACGACACTGTGATCTCGGTGCGCTACTGCGCCCTGCCCGAGGGCGGCTTCGTCGCCACCTACGAGGATATTACCGAGCGCGAGCACGCGGTGGAGGAACTGAGCGAGCAGTATCGCCGCTTCGACGCGGCGCTGAACAACATGAGCCACGGCCTGTGCATGCTCGATTCGAACCTGAGCATGATCGTCTGCAACCGTCGCTACATCGAGATGTACGGCCTGTCGCCTGAGATCGTGAAGCCCGGCGTCTCGATGCGCGAGATCATGGAGCACAGCTGCGATCTCGGCATCCATCCGAACACAACCGCCGCCAAGATCTATGCCGACTATGTCGAGCGGCTGCGCGAGGGCGAGCACACGCTGCACCGCCATTTGAGCGACGGCCGCATCATCAAGCTCAACCACAAGCGGATGGAGCATGGCGGCTGGGTCGTCACCTATGAGGACGTCACCGAGCGTCGCAAGACCCAGGCCCGGGTCGCGCACATGGCGCAACACGATTCGCTCACCGACCTGCCCAACCGCACGCTGTTCCGCGAGAAGATGGGCGAGGGGCTGAACCAGGTCGCGATCGCCGGCGGCGCCATGGCCGTGCTGTGCTTCGACCTCGACAATTTCAAAACCGTCAACGACCGGCTCGGCCACGCCGCCGGCGACCGGCTGTTGCGCTGGGTCGCGGCGCGGCTGAAAGAGAATGTCGGCGAGCACGACACCGTCGCCCGCCTCGGTGGCGACGAGTTCGCCGTGCTGCAGCGCGGACCGCAGCCGCAATCGGCGGAGCGCCTGGCACGACGCCTGGTCGAGATCATAGGCCACCCACCTCCGCTGGAAAGCCAATCGATCCATGTCGGCGTCTCCGTCGGCATCGCGGTCGCGCCCGACCACGGCCTCGACGCCGACCAGCTGATGAAATGCGCCGATCTCGCGCTGTACCGAGCCAAGGCCAAGGGGCGCGGCGCCTATCAGCTGTTCGAGCCCGAGATGGAAGAAGAGGCGCGCAGCCGGCACGCGCTGGAGCACGATCTGCGCGGCGCGCTGGAAGCCAGCCAGTTCCACCTGGTGTTCCAGCCGCAGGTACGGCTCGATACCACCGAGCTGACCGGCTTCGAGGCACTGCTGCGCTGGAAACATCCGTCGCGCGGCTTTGTCTCGCCGGCCGAATTCATTCCGATCGCCGAAGAGAACGGGCTGATCGTTCCGATCGGCGAATGGGTGCTGCGTACGGCCTGCGCCACGGCTGCGTCATGGCCAGATGTTACGGTCGCGGTCAATTTGTCGCCTGTGCAGTTCCGCTCGCGTGGGCTGGTGGCGATGGTCACCAGCGCGCTTGCAGAAGCCGGCCTGCCGCCGCAACGGCTCGAGCTCGAGGTCACCGAGACGGCGCTGCTCGATGACAGCGAAGCGACGATCGAGATCCTGCACCAGCTCCGCGCCCTCGGCGTGCGCGTCAGCCTCGACGATTTCGGTATCGGCTATTCCTCGCTGAGCTATCTGCGCAAATTCCCGTTCGACCGCATCAAGATCGACCGCTCCTTTGTCGGCACGCTCGGCGAAAGCCCGGAGAGTGTCGCCATCGTCCGTACGATCGCGAGCCTGGGCTCCGTGCTCGGCGTCGCGACCACGGCTGAAGGCGTCGAGACGATCGAGCAGCTCGACTTCGTCCGCGAATGCGGCTGCACCGCGGTGCAGGGCTATTATTTCGGCAAGCCCTGCCCTGCGGCGGAGGTGGGACTTACTATCGAGACGCTGAACGCGGTACGCCGCGTGGCGTGAGGCGCGACGCAATCAACTCTCGCCGACTCCCTCAAGCCGATCGCGCAGGGAGCAGATCACACGGTGGGCCGTCTCGATCTCCTTCACCGACAATCCATCCGACAGGCCGTTAACCCACGGGACCTGCAAGCGGCCGGCGGCATCGTAGACCTGCCTGCCCTTGTCGGTGAGCACCACGAGTTGCGCCCGGCGATGATGCGGGTTGGTCTCGAACGCGACCAGACCGTCCCGCTCGAGGTCGTTGACGATACGCTGCACATTCTGGCGGTTGGCGCCGAGATTGCGCGCCAGCCAGGCCACCGGCTCCGCCCGCTCGGCATCGACGATCGCTCCCAGGATCTGCCAGCGCGCGCTGGTGAGGCCGAGCGAGGCCACCAGCCGATCGCCTGCGGTCAGGAGCAGACCGTTGGCCCGGAACAAGTCGAGGATAAAGCCGGTCAGGACCTCGCCCGCGGGGGTCCGCTTAGTCTTGCTCATTTGTAACCATCATTTCCTATTGACATTATCATGTCAATTATCTAAGTTATGTATTGTCGAATTGACATGAAAATACCAACCCACGCGGAGTGATGCCATGCCCCATATACGCCCGCTCGACCCGAGCTTCCCGATTGACCGCCAAATCGCGCTCGACGCCGGCCCCGTGGTGCTGGTCAATCTGTTCACGCTCCATGCCGCGGACGAGCAGAGCTTCCTGACGAGCTGGCAGGACGATGCGGCTTTCATGAAGCGGCAGCCGGGCTTCATCTCGACCCAGCTCCACCGTGCCGTCGGCGACAATCCGACCTATCTCAATTATGCGGTCTGGGAATCCAACGCGCATTTCCGCGCGGCGTTCACGCATCCTGAATTCCGGGCGAAGATCGCCGTCTATCCCGCATCCGCCGTCGCAAGCCCGCATCTGTTTCAGAAGGTCGCGGTGCCCGGCATTTGCGTCGCGTAGCTGCCACAACGTCATTGCGAATGCAGCAGACGTGGTGGGCACGCTTCCGCCTTCGCTCTTCGAGCTACGGCGGACGAGTCGCTTTGCCCACCCTGCGAATTCTCAGCCCGCCGCGGGCAGCGCGCTGTCCGGCGGCGCCCCCCACGGGCGCTCGGCTGAGGCGAGGCCGATCAGGCGGCCCTGGATGTAATCACAGCCCCAGTCGCGCAGCATGTTGGCGGCGTCCTCGTCCTGCACCCATTCGGCAACGGTCTTGATGTCGAGGCGGCGGGCGAGGTCGATCAGGGTGTGCACGAAGGCGCGATCGTCGGCGGAGTGGGTGATGTTCTGCACGAAGGCGCCATCGATCTTGACGATGTCCACGCCGAGCTTGCGCAGATTGCGGAACGAGGTGTAGCCGGCGCCGAAATCGTCGATCGCAATGCGGCTGCCGAAATTCTTCAACCGCGTGACGAAGCCGCGGACATCGTCGATGTCCTGGATCGCGACGGTTTCGGTGATCTCGACGATCAGCCGCTCGGCGACGCCTGGATGGGCGCGCATCAGCGATTCGATTCCGGCCCACCAGTCGGGATCCATCGTGGTATCGGGCGAGATGTTGAGGCTGAGGCGGATGTCGGGCGCCGCCGCGAGCTCGGCGACCACGAGCTCCAGCACACGGTGATCGACGAGCCGAATGAGGCCGAGCCGCTCGGCGACCGGCACGATGTCGGGCGCGAGCAACACCTGACCGTCACCCTGGTCCATCCGCACCAGGCATTCGTGGAACGCGCCCTCGCCCGTGGCAACCGAGACCACCGGTTCGTAAGCGAGCTTGATGCGGCGCTCGTTCAGCGCGGTGACGATCTCGTCGGTGACGCGAATGTTGACGCGGCGCTGCGCGTCGCGCTCGGCGTTCGGGCGCCATGCGGCGAACGAGCCGGCGCGGCGGCGCTTGGCGCCATCCAGCGTCTCGTGGGCGCGGTTGATCGCCTCATCGGTGTTGCGGGCATAGCGCGGCAGGCTGACGGCGCCGATCGAGACAGAAACGGAGACCGGCCCCGATTTGGTCGGCACCACCTCGTCACGGACGCCGGCAAGGAATCGCTCGGCGGCGACGTTCATGTCGTCAACGGTGCAGTTCTTCAGGATCAGGCCGAACTTGTTGCCGGAGAAGCGGCCGAGAACATCACCACCGCGCAAGCGCGCGCGAATGCGCTTGGCGACGTCGAGGATCACGGCATCGGCGACGTCGAAGCCGAAGGCGTCGTTGACGCGGGCAAGATGATCGATGCCGACCAGCATGAAGGCAGCGGTCGAGCGGAAGCGGGTCGTCTCCTCGATCGCCTCGGCCAGCGCTGCGATCAGGTGAGAGCGGTTGAGCTCGCCAGTGAGCGGATCGAGCCGCGCAAGCTTCGTCAGCTCCTCTTCACGGGCGTGCCGCTCATTGTTGATGCGGACGGAGCCGATCGCGCGCATCGGGCGGCCGTCGGCACCGGCGAACCAGCGACCGGTCTCCTCGATCCAGACCACGGGATCGGAGGCGCTCATGCGCACGCCATATTCGACCCGGTAGGGCGTGCCGTCGGTGCCATGCACGGCGGATGTCTGCGCCAGCGCGGCGCTCCGCAGCGTCTGTGCGGGCTCGATCAACTTGGCGAATTCGGCGCCGGTCGCAAGGCGCTCGGCGGGAATACCGGGGAAGATGACGCCGGCCTGCTCGCCCCAGACGATGGCGTCGCTGGCGAGATCCCAGATGAACACGGCCTGACCGAGAGCGGCCAGGATTTCGGAGGCTTGCGGCAATGCTGGGGTCAAAAGCGCCTCGTTTCGGGACAGCGGGGAGTCCTGAGCCGGCACAGGATACGGCCAGATTCGCCTCCGACCCTAGGCAAAGTTCATAAACAATTTGGAAACCACGTTGCGAAGCCGCCTCGGAACCAAACCGGCCCGGCCGGCATAGACCTTGCGAGTACATGACACGCACCGGCGCCGGCGTCCCGAAACGCGACAGGCTCCGCCGGATCAACGGTGATTGCGATGTTGAGTACTGATCGATCGGACGAAGCGGAAACCGGGACTGGCACGGCGCTGGTGCCCTTAACGCCGATTTTGCAGTGGATGCCCAAGGCGCCATTGCCGCGACCCGATCCGAGCTTCGTCACCCAGTTGATCGCCAATGCCGAGCATCTGCCCCAGGCAAGTCGGCTGCGCCGCGGCTCTTCCGAGGACGCGCGCATGGCTTATGGCGGCAAGCGCCCACTTCCCAGCGTCACCTCACGCACGCGTCAGGTGGCGTAGCGCCGATCAGCGCGGCTCTTCGGGCGAGGACGGCGTGCCGTTGCCCGGCTGCAAATGCGGTGAGGGAATTTCCGGCGACGGCGCGATGCCCGGCTTCGGCGCTGGGTGATCCATCAAAACGGATTCGGCAACCGATTGCGCTGAGGGCGCGGGCGGCGGTTCAGGCTGCGGTGCGGGCACGGGATCGAGCTTCGGCTCGAACACCGTCGCTGGTGGCGGCGCCTCGGCCTGACGCTTCGACTTGCGCGGCACCGCTACGGTCTCTGCGGCGACGTAGGCGATGCGACGGCGTGCGCGTTGGGCAATGCCGCCGAGGAAATCAGTCATCGCAAGCAGCACGAGCAGGAAATAAGTCGAGTTGCCGAATTTGGGCCACATCACGAATTCGGCCGCGGCCGCGCCGAACAGGATCAGCGACAGCAGATGGTCCATCAGGAATTTCGCGCCGGGGCGCGCGCCCTTGACCACTTCGAGCAGCAGCAGCAACACGCCGAGCGCGAGCAGCAGATCGGCAAGCGTGACCGGCCAGATCTCGCCGGTAATCATCGGTACCTTGAACAGCACGTCCGAGAAAGACACGCTGGGCATCAGGAAGACGATGATGTTGTACACCGCGAGCGGAATCAGAAGCAGCGGGAAACCGACCATCGGCAAAGCGCCTTCTCGATCAAGATGTCCGGGCAGGACAATGCGGCGGCGAAGCGTCTGCTCCGCCGCCGTCACTGTCATATCTCATGGGTTGGCCGAAATCAGGCGGGCCAATCAGCCCGCCCCAAGAAAAAGTCCGGACTTAGGACTCTTTCTTCTTCAGGACCTGACGGCCCTTGTACATGCCGGTCTTGAGGTCGAGATGGTGCGGACGACGGAGCTCACCGGAGTCCTTGTCTTCCACATAGGTCGGCTTCTTGATGGCGTCTGCCGAGCGGCGCATGCCACGGCGCGACGGCGAGGTTTTTCTTCTCGGAACGGCCATTTCAATATCCTCTAGGGATTGGTGTTTCAGGGCATCGTCCGAGGACGGCTCAGCACCCAAACGGGGCGAGCGAAATGCCGATCAAGGCCGGGCTTATAGAGGAAGGTCGGCCGTAAAGCTAGGGTTCTGGGTCGGAAAATACGCCCGAAAAGGGCCCGAAATCAGCGATTTTCCCGCCAGCACGTCAAAAGCGAGGAGGCCTGCCCCCTTGCTACATAGGTCCCGGCCAGGCGCCGGACGCCCGGTCCCGGGGTCCTGGCGCTGCGTCTGACCGGATTCGGCAGGATCGAGGCCAAAAGAGCGGCTTCCCGGGGGGAAAGATTGGCTGCCGACTTGCCGAAGGCATAGGCACTGCCCGTCTCCGCGCCAAACTGGCCCTGCGGGCCGAGCTCGGCGATGTTGAGGTAAATTTCCAGGATCCGGTGCTTGGGCAGGACGAAATCGATCCAGAGCGCCAGCGGAAACTCCAGCGCTTTGCGGACAAAATCCCGCCCCTGCCAGAGGAACAGGTTTTTCGCGACCTGCTGTGTGATGGTGGAGGCGCCGCGGAATGGGGTGCCGTCCTCCTTGGCGTCGTCGATGGCCTCGCGCAGCGCGCCCCAGTCGATGCCGTGATGCTTGCAGAAATGGGCGTCCTCGGCCGCCACGACCGAGCGCGGCAAATACAGCGACATCGCCGCCAGATCGATCCATTCCCGATGCATCGGCGCGCCCGTCAGCGAGCGCCAGGCCATCAGCGTCGAAACCGGATGACCGCTGCGATAGAAGGGCGCGACCACATAGGGCGCGAGAGCCACGACCGCGAGCACCAGCAGCAGGATTTTAACGATGCGCAAATCGACCTTTCCGGCGCGAAATGAAACGTGGCCGCGGATGCCGTCATTAAGTCTGTGATAATTCGGGCCTTTTCCAGCACTTTTTAGGCCTTCCAAACGATTGACTGGGGCCGGCTCATAAAGGATTGTCCCGCCGAATTTTAGTTCTGGAGCCTTTCTTGATGACCGGCACGTCCCCGTCCGATTTCGCCAAACGTCTGGACACGACCGCTGATGACACCGAAGCCGTGCTCGGGCGCCTCCTGGCGGACGACATCCTGCACGATGAGATAGCTCGCCCCAAGCGACTGATGGACGCAATGCGCTATTCGAGCCTGAATGGCGGCAAGCGCCTGCGGCCGTTCCTTGTGGTCGAGAGCGCGGCCGTATTCGGAGTGCCCCGAGAAGCCGCGCTGCTCGCCGGCGCTGCGCTCGAATGCATCCACTGCTATTCGCTCATCCATGACGATCTGCCGGCGATGGACAATTCGGACCTGCGCCGTGGCCGTCCCACCCTGCACAGGCAGACCGATGACGCGACCGCGATCCTCGCCGGCGACGGCCTTCTGACGCTCGCGTTTGACATCATCACCCGCGACGAGATCCATCGCGACGCCAATGTGCGGCTGCTCTTGACGCGCGCGCTGGCGCGCTGCGCCGGCATTGGCGGCATGGTCGGCGGCCAGATCCTCGACCTCGCCGGCGAAGGCCGCTTCGGCGACCGCGAGCCGGTCGACGTCGCGCGCCTCCAGCAGATGAAGACCGGTGCGCTTCTGCGCTATGGCTGCATTGCCGGTGCGATCCTCGGCCAGGCCTCGCAAAAAGAATATCAGGCGCTCGACGATTACGGCCGTGCGCTTGGTGAGGCCTTCCAGATCGCCGACGATCTGCTCGACGTCGAAGGCGATGCGGCAGCGCTCGGCAAGCCCTCGGGCCAGGACGCAGCGCTGGGCAAGACCACCTTCGTCACCCAGCTCGGCATCGAAGGCGCCAAGCAGCGCGTGCGTGATCTGCTCGCGCGCGCCGACAGCGCCGTCTCGATCTTCGGCGATCGCGCCGCCGTGCTGCGGGCTGCCGCGCGCTTCGTCGCCGAACGCAAGAACTGACGTAGAGCACGATCTTCACCCCTCCCCGGTTGCGGGGAGAGGTCGGATTGTATCGAAGATGCAATCCGGGTGAGGGGGAGCAGACTGCCGCCGCTGCAACAGCGAGAGAGCCGTCACCATCATGGTCACCGACAAGGAAGACCCCGTCCTCGTCCGCTTCCGCCAGATGTCGCGGCCGATGCGGCTTATCTACGCTCGGCCGCGGGCCTTCATCTCGCTTGGTATAGGCATCCTCGTCTGCCTGCTTGTGCCGGGCTCGCTCCGGCTGACGACGCGGCTTGTGCTCGGCTGGGATGCGCTGATCGCAGTGTATCTCATGCTGGTCTACAGCATGATGCTGTGCAACGACCACCAGCACATCCGCCGTGCGGCTGCGATGCAGGACGATGGCCGCTTCGTGATCCTGCTGGTGACGGCAATCGGCGCGTTCGCGAGCATCGCAGCGATCGTCTCGGAGCTCGGTGCTCATCGCGGCGCTGCGGAGCTGACCATCGCCATCACCACGATCGCACTGTCCTGGGCCGCGGTGCACACGACCTTCGCGCTGCACTACGCCCATGATTACTACCGCCCCCCGCCGGGCGGCTTGCAATTTCCCAGTGGCGACAAGGAAGACCACGCCGACTATTGGGACTTCGTCTATTTCTCGTTCGTGATCGGCATGACCGCGCAGGTCTCCGACGTCGGCATCACCGACAAGACCATCCGCCGCACCGCCACGGCGCACGGCATCGTGTCCTTCATCTACAACACGGCGCTGCTGGCACTGACGGTGAATATCGCGGCGAGCGCAATCGCGACATGATCCCCGCGAGAAGCAGCGCTCTCAGTTGCAGACCTCGGCATTGGCATCGACGTGAGGGCCGCCGCCGCCACGATATACGAGGTGGCAGCCACGCTGGACCGGACGGCAGAGAAGATCGTTGCAAAAAATCTGACCACTGCCGCCCGAGGCGCGACCCGCGCCGGCCGCAGCGATGCCGCCCGCCGCTCCAGCGGCCGCGCCACCGGACTGACGACGCTGCCGTGCGGGACGGTCATCGCTGTCGTCGCGCTTGGCGGTTGCGGGCTTGGTCGGCTTTGCGGTACGCTGCTTCTCGCATTCATTGTCGTCGTTCAGCACAGTGCCGTCGCCACAGACGATCTTGGTGCACGTGTCGCCGTCGGCCTTGAAGCCGTGGTCGCAGACCAGTGGGCAGACGCGCGACTGCTTTGACTTGACCGTGTCGAGCGCATCCGTGCTCGCCACCTTCACGTCAAGCTTGGTGCCGGCATAGCGGTTGAACCGCGACAGCGACCGCTGCGAGGACGTATTCCAGCTGCCATCGGCCTGACCGGAGAAGCAGCCGACGCGACCGAGCTCGGTCTGCACCGAGCGGCTGAGATCGGCCGGCGCGCTTGCCGGCGTCAGCGAGGCAACGTTGGCGCCGGCGGGGCTCGCCGCGCTGGCGGGCGCAGCGCTCGGCGCGGCAGCAGCGAGATTGACGCGCTGCTGCTCGGCAGCCGCAGCCTGCTGCTGCGCCTGCTCCTTGGCCTTCTGCGCGGCAAGCTGGGCCTGCTCGGCCGCCTTTGCGTCGGCCGCAGCCTTGGCCTGCGCATCTTTCTGCGCACCAAGGGCGGCGAGACGGTCGCGTTCGGCCTCGGCCTGCTTCGCCTTATCGATCGCGGCGGCATGAACCTGCTCGGCCTGGATCTTGTCGAGCTGGAGCTTGGCAAGGTTCGCATAGAACCCGTCCGGATGCTGGGCCAGGAAGGCTTCCCACGCCGGCTTGTTGCCGACCTGGAGCGCGAGCTCGTAGTCGCGGCGCATATCGGCCTGCGGATTCACCGCGGATGCGGGCGCCGTCGCAGTCACGGGCACGGCCTTGACCGGCACCAGCGGCACGTCTTCGCCGCCGAGCGAACCGTAGACGAACGGCTCCTGCTTGTTGCCGGTCGACTTGAGCACGTCGTCGCGCACGAAGCCGAAGGCGCGGCGGACATCGAGACCCGGCGTCGTCAGATGCTTCGACAGGGCGATGGTGAACGGGCTGTTGGCGCCGTCGCCGTCCTGCGCCGTGAAGCCGGCCTTGGCCGAATAGGCGATCAGCGTGTTGGAGCTGGTCGGCTCGACCTGGGCCAGACCACGGCCGATGCCACGCGAGGCGAGCGTGCGCTTCATGGTCCTGCCGAACGGGTTGTCTCGGCAGGCGTCCAGGATCACCAGGCGAAGCTGCCTCGCAGGCTCGACCGCGACCAGAACGCGATCGAGCGAGAGCGCCTCGTCATAGACGTCGGTGTCGCGCTCGAGCTTGGCATCCACCGGGATCAGATAATTGGAGCCTTCGACCTCGATGCCGTGGCCAGCATAGTAGACCACGGCGATGTCGGCATCGCGGGTCGAATCGGCGAAGTCGCGCAGCACGCGCCGCGTGTCGAGCGCGGTCAGATCGTGGCGGGAATCGACGACATCGAAACCGGCGTCCTTCAGCGTCTTCGCCATCACCGAACCATCGCTGACAGGATTGGCGAGCGAGGGCGCGTGCTGATACGCCGAGTTGGCCAGCACCAGCGCGACGCGCTTCCCGGCGAAGGCAGGCCCGGCGCCGAACATCAGCGCAGCAGCGAGGACCAACGGGCAAAGTCTGAACAAATTGCGCATGACACGACTTCCAAAAATGCGGAGCAGTTCATACCCTCAGGACAGCCTTAGCAAGATCCGCCGCCCGTGCTTGTGATAGACGTCACGAAGACAGCGAAGGCGACAGGCCGAGGCCCCCTTTTGTTAGTCGCGCCAGTGCGTTGGCGGTTCGCCGCCAAATGCGTGCGAGCCGGTTTGCCCTAGGCATCCCCGACATGCCCCCGGTACTGCGGGAGATTGTCCGTGATCTCGTGCCACGGCGCCTTGGAGCCGACGAAAATATGGGCGCTGGGGCGAATCGTGGGGGCATCGACCAGGGTTCCCATGGCGACATGGACCCATTTTCCATCACGGACCCGGGAATAAAGCAGCGAGCCGCAGCAGGCGCAGTGCGCGTCATGGGTGGTGTCGTCCCCGTAGATCATCCGCTGGTCCTCGCCACTGACGAGGCGGAGCTTGCTGTATTCGACGCCGGCGAACGGCTTGAAGGCGGAACCGGTGGTCCGGCGGCAGTTCGAGCAGTGGCAGTTCAGCGCATAGGAAAACGCGTCCGTCACCTCGTAGCGAACGGCGCGGCAATAGCATTCGCCGGCAAGGATGCGAGCGTTCGATTTTTCTGATCCAGTCATGACGGGGCCCTCGCACAAATGGCGGAAGACACCCATAGCGCAATTCGATGCGTACCACTAAGTTCGCGGCACGCCATCGTTCAAAGGGATGCCCCATGAGCCAGAATCGTTCGAGCGTCGAAGCCGTCGTACAATCCTATTTCGACGGGCTCTACGAGGGAGACGCTGAAAAGCTCGGCGACGTCTTCCATCCATCCGCCGATCTGCGCTGGGTGGAAAAGGGCGAGCTGAAGATCCTGACCGTATCGGACTGGCTCGCCTGGGTACGCAAGCGCCCGTCTGCCAAGGCGGAAGGCAAGCCGCGCGAGGATTTCATCGTCACCATCGACCGCTCCGACGAAAAGACCGCCTTCATCAAGGTCAAATGCCAGCTGCCGCCGCGCTTCTTCACGGATTATCTGGTGGCGATGAAGCTCGCTGACGGCTGGCAGATCGTGTCGAAATCGTATCGGTACGATCTGAAGGAGTGAGGGCCCCATGCTTCTCGACCGCCGTTCCCTGCTCGCCTCGCTGTGCTGGATAGCCGCTTCTCCGGCTCTCGCCGCGGATGCGCCGCCTGAGCTCGAATCCTATGAGCGCGAGAGCGGCGGACGGATCGGGGTCTATGCGGAGAATCTCGCCACCGGCGCAAAGCTTACCTGGCGGGCCGACGAGCGCTTCGTGATGTGCTCCACATTCAAGGCTTCGCTCGCGGCCTGCGTGCTGGCGCGGGTCGATCGCGGCGAGGAGAAGCTGGCCGCGATGATCCCCTATGGCAAGGCCGATCTGCTGGAGTATGCTCCGGTCGCGAAGCAAAACCTGTCGGCCGGCGCGATGTCGGTCGCGGACATGTGCAAGGCAATCGTCGAGCTCAGCGACAACACCTGCGCCAATCTGCTGCTCGCGCGGATCGGCGGCCCCGCCGCACTCACGGCGTTCTGGCGATCGATCGGCGACACCATTTCGCGGCTCAACCATAACGAGCCCGAGCTGAACCGCTCGCCGCCCGGCGATCCCCATGACACCACGACGCCGGCGGCGATGGCCGGCAACCTCAAGCGGCTGGTGACGGGCGAAGCGTTATCGCCGGCCTCACGGGCCCAACTCGCCGAATGGATGGTGGGCTGCAAGACTGGCGCGAACCGGCTGCGCGGTGGCCTGCCAGCAGGCTGGAAGATCGGCGACAAGACCGGCAACAACGGCAAGGACGCGTCGGGCGATATCGCAGTCGCCTGGCCCAAACCCGATGCGCCGATCCTGATCGCGGCCTATACCCAGGGCGGCACGCCGAATACGGCGCAGATCGAGGCGGCGTTCGCGCGCATCGGGCGCATGGTGGCCGAACGACTGGTGTAAGCCGCTTTGCATTGACCTCTTGGCCGCTTCCGGGCCAAGACAGGCCATGATCGCAGCGAAATTTCAGACCTTCCTCATCCTGCTCACCGTACTGGCGGGCACCGCGCTGGTCGCCCGCCGCTTCAATATGGCGCCTGCCATTTTGCTGATGCTCTCCGGCGTCGGCCTCGCTTTTGTGCCTGGCATGCCGCCGGTGGAACTGCCGCCGGAACTGGTGCTGCTGATGGTGTTGCCGCCGCTGATCTACTCGGCGAGCGTCGCGATGAGCTGGCGCGAGTTCAGGAACAATCTGCGTCCGATCGTGCTGCTCGCGGTCGGCGCCGTGATCTTCACCGCGGCGCTTGTTGCGGCCGCGACGCATTACGTGATCGGCCTGCCCTGGAGCATCGGCTTCCTGCTGGGCGCCATCGTCGCGCCGCCCGACGTGGTGGCGCCGCTCGCAATCGCGCGCCGGCTGAACATGCCGCGCCGGCTCCTGGTCATCCTCGAAGGCGAAGGGCTCGCCAACGACGCCACCGCGCTGATCCTCTACCGCTTCGCGCTGGCCGCAATCGTGGTCGGGCATTTCTCGCTGCCGCTGGCGGCCGGTGAATTTGCCCTCATCGTCGCCGGCGAGATCGCCTTCGGCATCGGTGTCGGCTGGCTCTCTCTCCGCTTCCGCAAATGGTCCTGCGATCCGCAGGTCGAGCTGACGCTGTCGCTGATCACGCCCTATGTGTCCTACTGGCTGCCCGAGCATGTCGGCGGCTCCGGCGTGATCGCCACCGTCGCTTGCGGCCTCTATGTGAGTTGGAACGGGCCGCTGCTGATTTCGGCGTCGACGCGCCTGCAAGGCATCTTCTTCTGGGACCTCATCATCTATCTGATCGAGGGCCTACTGTTCCTGCTCACCGGTTTCCAGATGCGCGCGCTCTACGAGAAATCGAAGGCGTTCCCGCTCGACGACATCATGATCGCCACCGCCGTGGTGATGGTCGTCATCGTTCTGGCGCGTTTCGCCTGGCTCTACCCCGCGACCTATCTGCCGCGGATGCTCAGCAAGTCCCTGCGCGCGCGCGATCCGTCGCCGCCCTGGCAATGGCCGTTCGCGCTCGCATTCACCGGTGTGCGCGGCGCGGTGTCGCTGGCCGCTGCGCTGGCGCTGCCGTTCACGTTGCCTGATGGCGATGCCTTCCCGTATCGCGACCTGATCCTGTTCGTCGCCTTTGGCGTCATCTTCATCACGCTGATCGGCGTCGGCCTGACGCTGCCGCCGGTGGTGCGCTGGCTCGGCATCGCGCAAGCCGGCCGCAACGAGCATGTCGCCGAGCATGACGCCGAGATCGCGGCACGCCGCCAAGCCCTCGACGCTGCGATGAAATCGCTGGATGCATTGACGGAAGAGAAAGAGGTGTCGGACGAAGTGATGCGGCTGCTGCGCGCCCGCCACGAGATCCGCGTCAACCAGCTTCCGGACTCACTCGATCCCGCCCACCACGACGTCTCCGCCGCGGGCACCGCGCTGACCCGCGAGTTGATCGCCGCCGAGCGCAAGTTCATCCATGACCTCCTGCGTGACGGCCAGATCACCGACGAGACGCGGCGGAGGATCGAGCGCGATCTGGATCTGGAGGAGGCGAGTTTGGCGAACCGGGAGTATCAGGGAGCGCCGCTGTAGGGCGTGCAAGTCGCCGCGCCATCTGCTACTATTGCTGGATGACCAAGCAAGCCCTTGAGATATTGCTGGAACGCGTGTCGGCCTGGCCTGAGGAGGCTCAGGAAGAGCTGATGCGGTCCGTGACCGACATCGAAAACAGACATCTCGGCATCTACCGGCTCAGCGATGACGAAAGAAATGCCGTGCGTCGCGGCCTGAAGGATATGCGTGAAGGGCGGCTGGCAAGCGACGACGCGGTCGCCGCTGTTTTCAATCGCTACAGCGCATGAGAGTGCGCTGGTCCGAAAGCTCGCTTTCAGACATCGACGACATATTCTCCCATATTCACGAACACAATCGCACCGCCGCAGCTGCGGTGGTCGAACGCATCAAGGCCGTCGCCAGCCTCCTCCAGGATTTTCCCGAGGCTGGCCATCTCACCGACGAACCCGGCGTCCGCATGTTCCCAACCGTTCGCTACCCTTATCTCGTCTTTTACACAATCAATCCTGATGACGCCGAGATCGTGATTCTCCACGTGCGCCATGGAGCTCAGGAACGTCGGCCTTAGCGTCGTAAACCTACCGCTTCTCGCAATACGCCCGCATCGCTGCCCCCACGGCCGTCGCAATCAGCTCCTGCCGCTCCGGCGAATTCATTGCCATCTCCTCGTCACGGTTGATGATGGATCCGGCTTCCAGCAGCACCGCAGCACTCCGGGTCTGCGAGAGCACGACGAGCCCGTCATAGCGGTAGACGCCGACATCTTTGTCGAGCAGGGGATGCCGGTAACGCCCCATCAGCGGCAGGCTGTATTGTGTCGCATATTGCAGCCCGCCATCCTTCAACTGCCTGCCCAGCAGCCGGGCGAAGGCCAGGCTGGCGGCGAAGTGCGGATTGCGCTCGGACACGAACAGTGAATGGCCGCTGAAGCGGTCGCTGAAATGGCTCTTGGCGCCCTCGAATTCCCATTCCTCGAGCATCTTGTCGGGCACGGAATCGTGGTGGATCGACAGGAAAAAATCGGCATGCATCGCGTTGGCAATGCCGACACGCTTGAGCAGGCTTGCCCGCGCCTTGCCTTCGGTTACCAGCACGCGGGTCGCGGCAAAGCCCACCGACTTCAAGCGCTCTCCGATGAGCCGCGTCAAATGCAAGTTGAAGCCGAATTCCACGTCGTTGCGCGCGCTGGTCGCGCCTTGCGATTCCGAGGTGTGTCCGACATCGAGGATGATCCGGAATTTGCGCGGATCACATGTCTCCGAGGCAGGCGGTTTGATCTTGGCCCTTCCGGCCTTCCGCGCTCCGGCTGCCTGGCCATGGTCAGCTGACGAAACAAAAATCGGGATCAGCGAAACAGCGATAGCGGCGATGACGCGCCACGATATCTTCACACCGGACGTTCCCCCTTCACCGTCACGCGTGTGCCTGAGCGCGTATGCGGCCAGTAGTCCCACATGGCGCGGTGCTGGGTGCAGCGATTGTCCCAGAATGCGATGGCGTTCTCGGTCCAGCGGAAGCGGCACTGGAACAGCGGGTTCTCGGCGTGCTGGTAGAGATAGGCGAGCATCGCGTCGCTCTCGTCGCGCGGGATGCCGTTGATGTGGCGCGTGAAGCCGCGATTGACATAGAGCGCCTTCTTGCCCGTGACCGGATGAGTGCGCACCACCGGGTGCTCGGCGTTCGGATAGGAGGGGCGGTCGGCAACGCCGTAGTTCGCATAGAGCCCGCGATAGATCGGCTCGCCATCATGCAGCGCGGTCAGGCCGTCGAGATAGGCCTTCATGCGATCGGACAGTGCTTCATAGGCCGCATACATGTTGGCGAACAGCGTGTCGCCGCCGCGCAGCGGGCATTGCTTGATGTAGAGGATCGAGCCCATCGGCGGCTCGAGATCGCAGGACACGTCGGAGTGCCAGCCCTCGCCATTGGCGCGCGGCGAGTTCTTGTCGGCGTAGATCTTCATCAGCGCCGGATCTTCGTCCTCGTGCGGCGCAGCGGGATGGAAATGCAGTTCGCCGAACTTGCGGCCGAAAGCGAGATGCTGCTTCGGCGTGATGGTCTGGTCGCGGAAGAAGATCACGAGATTTTCGGCAAGCGCGCGGTGGATCTCGTCCATCTGCTGGTTGGAGCGGGCATCGTCGGAGACGAGCTTGCCGATGTCGACACCCGATATTTCCGCGCCGATGATGGGGGTGAGCTTTTCGACCGCGATGGTCTCGTAAACCGCGCCGTCTTCCGCCATGTGGCGATAACGCGGGCCTTGCTTGCCGGCGAGTGAGCTCATGGGGGTTCTCCCGATCGTTTTGATTGGGAGCATCGTAGCGCGCGATGACAGATACGCAATCTGCGCCGCAACCACACCTGTCGTCCCGGACAAGCGCAGCGCAGATCCGGGATCCATAGCCACAGGACGGTGTTTGGCGATGACTCGGAGTGACAGCTCGCCTTAACCACAAATTCCAGTGGTTATGGGTCCCGGCCTTCGCCGGGACGACAGCTGAGGGTGGAGCGCCAGCGGAGCTAAATCACTCCGCCGCGGGCGCGGGCACCTTGGCGCCCTGGCCGTAGCGCTGGTCGATGTAATCAATCACCAGCGCCTTGAAGTCGGCGGAGATGGTGGGCCCGCGCAACGTGCGGAACTTCTTGCCGTCGACGAAAACCGGCGCGGCCGGCGCTTCGCCAGTGCCGGGCAGCGAGATGCCGATATTGGCGTGCTTGGATTCGCCGGGGCCGTTCACGATGCAGCCCATCACAGCGACGTTGAGCTCTTCGACGCCAGGATATTTCGTCTTCCAATTCGGCATCTCGACGCGGATGAAATCCTGAATCGAGCTTGCCAGCTCCTGGAACGTGGTTGAGGTGGTCCGGCCGCAACCGGGGCACGCCGCAACCAGCGGCACGAAGGTGCGGAAGCCCATGGTCTGCAGCAGTTCCTGACCGACCTGCACCTCACGGGTACGGTCGCCGCCGGGCTCCGGCGTCAGCGAGATGCGGATGGTGTCGCCGATGCCCTGCTGAAGCAGGATGCCGAGCGCGGCAGAAGACGCCACGATGCCCTTGGAGCCCATGCCGGCCTCGGTCAGGCCGAGATGGATGGCATAGTCGGAACGGCTGGCGAGATCCTGATAGACCGCGATGAGGTCCTGCACCGCCGAGACCTTTGCGGAAAGGATGATGCGATCCTTGGGCATGCCGAGCTCTTCGGCACGCGCGGCCGAGAGCAGCGCGGACTGCACCATCGCCTCGCGCGTCACCGCGCGCACGTCGCGCGGATTGGCGGACGCGGCGTTCTCGTCCATCAGCTTGGTCAGCAGCTCCTGGTCGAGCGAGCCCCAATTGGCGCCGATGCGCACCGGCTTGTTGTTCTTGTTCGCGATCTCGATGATGTCGGCAAACTGGGTGTCGCGCTTGTCCTTGAAGCCGACATTGCCGGGATTGATGCGGTACTTGGCGAGCGCTTCGGCGCAGGCCGGATAGGCCGCGAGCAGCTTGTGGCCGATATAGTGAAAGTCGCCGATCAGTGGCGTGGTGATGCCACGCTTGGCCAGGCCGTCGCGGATGTGCGGAACGGCGGCAGCCGCTTCCTCGCGGTCCACGGTGATGCGGACCATCTCGGAGCCGGCGCGCGCGAGCGCTGCGACCTGGGCGATGGTGCCGTTGATGTCGGCGGTGTCGGTGTTGGTCATCGACTGTACGACGATCGGCGCACCGCCGCCGACGGCGACGTCGCCAACCTTGACCTGGGTGGTCCGGTGACGCGGCGCCGGGCCTGCGATATCGGAATCGAGGGGGTTTTCGAGCTTGTTCATGGGGTCCAAATATCAGGTTTTGGTGACGTTCAGCAATGCATCAGCCGGCGCCGCAGCGGATTGGCTGGGACGGTTAACCAGAAAAAGCCCAGCAATTACAAGGACGGCTGCCGCCCCGAAGGCCAAGCTTAGGGTGTCATGCATGATGAAATAGCTACCCACCACGCCAAACAAAGGGGTGATGAAGGTAAAAGCCGACAATTTGCTGGCCGAATAGGCCTTCACCAGCGCGAACCAAAGCGTGAACGTGGTTCCAACCACCCAGATCGCCTGGAAGGCCATCAAGGCGAATGACAGCGGCGACGGGGTGTGAGCGATGGATTCCCCGGACAGCAAGGCGGCCGCACCCAGGATCGGGATCGAGGTCGCGACCTGGTAGCCGAGCGCCTTCTCTGGCGCTGCGAAGCGCAGCCGCGTGCCCTTGGCGACCAGCGTGGTCGCAGCCCAGAGCGATGCGCCCGCGACGATCATGAGGTCGCCGAGCAGAACGTGCGAGTCCACATTGGCCTGCGGCACGCCGATCGCGAGCGCGACGCCGGCAAAGCTCACGGCCAGACCCAGCCATTGCGTGCTGCCGAGACGCTCGCCGAGCACCTGATAGGAGCCGAGAGCGACAAAGAATGGAGCGGTGTAGAGGAACACGACCGCGCGGGATGCCGAGGTCAGGCGCAGGCCCTGGAAGATCAGCACGAACTCGATGCCGAACATCAGCCCGGCGATCAGGCCAGGCTTCCACGTGCCGTCACGCTCGAAGAATTTGACGCCACGTAAGCTGCCGATGATGAACAACACCGGCAGCGCGCCCATCGAGCGGATCATCGCTTGCAGCATCGGCGGAATGTCCGGCAGCACCAGCTTCACCGCGATCTGGTTGAAGGCCCAGGTCAGGCACAGCATGAGCATCAGGGCGATGGCGCCAGCACTAAGAGGGCGGCTGGCGGACGATATGGCTTGAGGTGAGGACATGTCTTCCTGAGATCCGGCTTTGCGCCGTTGTTGCTTCAAGATTTTTTCTGGCAATGGGTGCAGACGCCCGTGATCTCCACCACGGACAGCTTTGGTGCGAAGCCGGACGCGCGCGCTGCGGCGTTGAGCTCCTTGGCAAAGGACCCTGACGGGATCTCACCGACGAGACCGCAGCGCTCGCAGATCAGGAACGCCACCGCCGAGGTCGCGTCATGGTCGTGGGCGGCGCAGGCGAGATAGGCGTTGCGGCTTTCGATGCGGTGCACGAGGCCGTTGGCCATCAAAAAATCGAGAGCACGGTAAACCGTAATCGGCGCCGGCCGTGGCATCGACTTGGCGAGCTCGTCGATCACCTCATAGGCGCCGAGCGGGCGATGGCTGGAAAGCAGTGCGCCCAGCACCTGGCGGCGTATCGGCGTGAATTTCTGCGACCGCTGCTCGCAAACCGCTTCCGCATGCGCCAGCGCGTCCGCAGTGCAGCGGCCGTGATCGTGGTCGGGCGTCGGAAATGCCGGCTTTGCGAGGGTCATTCGGCCCACCTTCTAGCATTTCGGCCGCGGAACCCAAAGCGCGACCGAGGATGCGGCGGTCAGCCATGCTTTTGCTGCGGGACAGCATCGCGTTAATCCGCCATGAAATAATCATAAGCTTGCTTATTATGTACAAGCTTATTGGAGACCAAGCTTATGACCCGCGGGTCTGTCGACCAGAACTTCCTGTTCACGCTCGGCGAGCTCTACCGCCTCTTGCGCGTCTATGCCGACAAGGAGGCCGCGCGCTTCGGCATCACCCGCGCGCAATGGGCAGTGCTATCCAAGGTCGAGCGCAGCGAGGGCATGAAACAGTCGGAACTCGCCGAGCTCCTTGAGATGCAGCCGATTACGCTGACGCGGCTGATCGACAAGCTCTGCGACAGCGACTGGATCGAGCGCCGCAACGACGCCTCGGACCGCCGCGTCAAGCGCCTCTACCTCAAGAAGGCCGGCCGTGCGCTGCTCGGCAAGATGAGCGGCCTGAAGTCGGAACTCACGGCGAATGCGCTCGACGGCATCAGCCCGGCGGACGCCCACCGTCTCCTCACCCAACTCGAAACCATCAAAGAAAACGTGCGTAACGCAATCCAGACGTCCGGAGCGGAACAAGCGCGTAAGGAGCAGCGCTATGGCTGATCAGGTTCTCAAATTCCAGCCCGAGCAGAAGATCGACAGCGGCAAGCCGACCAAGAAGGCCGGCACCAACCCGCGCCGCCGCTTCATCGCCGGCCTGCGCCGCTATCGCCGCTTCCTGCTGATGGTGGTGTTGCCTATCGTGGCCGTCATTGGCGGCCTGGCCCTCTATCTCAATGGCGGCCGCTATGTCGGCACCGACGACGCCTATATCGGCGCGCAGAAGGTGCTGGTGACACCCGACATCTCCGGCAAGATCCAGAAGGTCGTCGTCAAGGAGGGCCAGCTCGTCAAGCAAGGCGACGAACTGTTCGAGATCGATCCCGTGCCGTTCCGCCTCGCGGTGGACGAGGCCAAGGCGCAGCTGATGCAGGCGCAGACGACTTATGACAACCTTCGCGCCAACATCAAGATCTACGGCGACATGCTCGATCTCGCCCAGAAGGGGGTCGACCTGAAGCAGCGCGACGTCGAGCGCAAGCAGGCACTGGTCAAGAACAGCTACGGCTCGCAGCTCGATCTCGACAACGCCTCGAACGCGCTGGTCACGTCGGGCTCGATCGCACAATACGTCAAGCAGCAGATATCGACCGCCAAGACCCAGCTTCTCGGCGACACCGATCTGCCGCTGGAGAAATTCCCGCCCTACGCCCAGGCCAAGTCCAAGCTCGAGAACGCCGAGCGCAATCTCGACCACGCCGTGGTGCGCGCATCGATGGGCGGTATCGCGACCCAGGTCGAGCAGATCCAGCTCGGCCGCTACGTCACCGCCGGCACGCCGGTGTTCTCGATCATCGACGTCGCCCATCCCTGGGTCGACGCCAATCCGAAGGAGAGCGACCTCACTTACGTCACTGAGGGACAGCCCGTCACCCTCGAGGTCGACGCGTTCCCGAACCACGTCTTCAAGGGCAAGATCGGCTCGCTCTCGCCCGGCACCGGCGCGCAATTCGCGATCCTGCCACCGCAGAACGCCACCGGCAACTTCGTCAAGGTGGTGCAGCGAGTGCCGGTCCGGATTTATTTCGACGAGAGCGACAAATACGTGAAGAAGCTGAAGGCCGGCATGAGCGTCTATGCCACCATCGACACCGGCCACCAGCGTTCGCTCGCCGGCCTGCTCGGCCTGTCGGCGACCGCAAGCCAAGATAAAGACCAGGACAAGGACTGATCCGATGTCCGGCCCCAATGCCAGCCTGATGGTCCCCGGCCTGCGCCGGAACATGGTGACGATCTGCGCCATGACGGCGACCATCATGCAGGCGCTGGACACGACGATCGCCAACGTCGCACTGCCCTACATGCAGGGCACGCTGTCGGCCTCGCAGGACCAGATCAACTGGGTGCTGACCTCCTACATCGTCGCCGCCGCGATCATGACGGCACCGGTAGGCTGGATCTCCAATCGCTACGGCCGCAAGCGCATCTTCATCATCTGCGCGGCCGGCTTCACATTCGCATCAGTGCTGTGTGGACTGGCGCAGGACATCAACCAGATGGTGCTGTTCCGCCTGCTGCAGGGCGTGTTCGGCGCGGCCCTGGTGCCGCTGTCGCAGTCGGTAATGCTCGATTATTACACGCTCCAGGAACGCGCCACGGCGATGTCGATCTGGGGCATGGGCGTGATGATGGGCCCGATCATGGGGCCCTCACTCGGCGCCTGGCTGACGGAGACCTATTCCTGGCACTGGGTGTTCTTCGTCAACCTGCCGTTCGGCGCGATCACCGTGCTCGGGCTTGGCATCTTCATGGACGAGACCGACAAGAATCTCAGCCTGAAGTTCGACTGGTTCGGCTTCGCTGCGCTTGCGATCGCGATCGGCGCACTCCAGCTCGCGCTCGACCGCGGCGAGCAGCTCGACTGGTTCGAGTCGGTCGAGATCGTGACCGAGTTCATCATCTCAGGCATCGCCTTCTACTATTTCTTCGCCCATTCCTTCACGACCTCGCGCCCGTTCATCCAGTTCGCGCTGTTTCGGGATCGCAACTTCCTCACCGGCTGCATCTTCATGACCGTGATGGGCCTGGTACTGTACTCGACCATGGCGCTGGCCTCACCCTATCTGCAAAACGTGATCGGCTATCCCATCATGACCGCCGGCGGCCTGCTCGCGAGCCGCGGCTTCGGCACCTTTTTCGCCATGATGATGGTCGGCCGCATCATGCGTTACATCGAGGCACGCACGCTGATCATCTGTGGCCTGTCGCTAACGGCGGCCTCGCTGTTCCAGATGACCGGCTGGACCGATCAGACCCAGGTGCCGGAGATCGTCATCGTCAGCGTGATCCAGGGCTTCGGCTTCGGCCTCGTCTTCGTGCCGCTCTCTACGGTTGCATTCCTGACGCTGCCGAATCATCTGCGCACGGACGGCACCTCCATGCTGACGCTGCTCCGAAACGTCGCAAGCTCGGTCGGCATCTCGATCGTGATTGCCCAGCTGACGCAGGGCACGCGCAAAAGCTATGCGATCCTGTCCGAGTACATCAACCCGTTCAACCACGCGCTGCAGATGCCGGATGTCCGCGGCATGATCAACCTCTCCACCGATGCCGGCCGTGCCATGGCCGACCGTATGGTCGGCGTGCAGGCGCAGATCATCGCGTTCGCGCACGACTATATGCTGGTGATGATCTTCATCCTCTGCACCATCCCGCTGGCGCTGATGATTGGCTCGACCAAGGCCTCGCTGCGCAAGCAGGCGGCGGGGCCGGAACATGCGGTGATGGAGTAGTTTGCTGTCGTTGGAGTTAAGCCAGAGCGTCAATCTCCGCCGTCGTCCCGGCGAAGGCCGGGACCCATACGCCGCAGCAATAGTTTTGCGAAGATTCGGAGTTACCAGCTCGTCCTGCAACCACTCCCTGTGGTTATGGGTCCCGGCCTTCGCCGGGACGACACCGAGAATGTGGAGCGGGCCGCCGCGCCTCATTCCCACCATCCCGCTACAACAACTCCTCGCACCCCAGATCCTCGACCGCCATCATCACCCGCTCCAGATTGTTCCACCAAATGCCCGGCGGGATGTTGATGCTCCATTGCCAGACCGGCTTGGTGATGTGCCAGAGCACCGACAAGCGATAATCCTGGTCGAGCGCGCCGCGCGTATAACCGGCTACCCCATGCGCGAGTAGCGTCTCGTGATAGCGGTTGAGCAGCGCCCGCTCGAGCGCCTGCCGGCGCTCCGGATACCATTGGATCGCCATCATGTAGGCGAGGTCGCTGGTGGGCACGTTGATGCCCCACAGGTCAAAATCGAAGATGCGTACGGTGTTCGCGACGCCGGCACGCGGCAGCAGAAAATTCCAGGTATGCGCATCGCCGTGAGTGATCGTGACGTGGCGGCGCGAATGGTAGCGCTGGGATAACCGGGCCGACTGCTCGATGAGACGACGGTAGAGGATACGTCGCTCCTCGCTGAGGCGGTCGCCGAGCTGATCGGCGAAGCGGTCATAATGACCGGCGAAGGCCTCCATGCGTGTCGCGCTGTCCTCGATGCTTGCCCAGGTGCCAACGGTCTCGCCGAGGCCCGCATGATTCCACCACGCCGCATGCATGCGCGCCAACGTCGTCACAATAGCCATCGCCTGATCGCACGACGGCGGCAGCGTCGGTACCGTCGCGAGTTCATGGCTATCGGTGAGGTCTTCGAGCAGGAGATGCCAAGCCCCGCTTTCCTCGTCGAAATGCCCATCGAAGCAGCGCGGCACAAGTCCTGGCGGCATGTTCGGCACGAGCTGCGTGTAAAAGCCCACTTCGTGCTCGCCGCGATCTGCAAGTGTCTTGGCGAAGTCAGAATGCGCCATCTTCAGGATCAGCGATTGCGGGGCACCAGCGGATTCCCCGACATAGCGCAGGCCGATCCGGACGATATGTGACACCACGGTGTCGCGCTCATGCAGCACCTTCACCTCGCGCACGGCGCCGGCGTCCAGCGCGCCGGCTTTGCGCAGCGCGGCTGTGAGGTAACTGGGCTCAGCGACCGCCGGCAGTTGTGAGGATGTCATGAGCGCCCCCCAGTGCTGCAGCCATTCTGCATGATCACTTGGGGAAGCGCCAGCAGCATCGGCCGCCGGACGTGGCGGCCTGGTGGCTTCACACGTCGAAGAACACCGTCTCGTTGTCGCCTTGCAGGCGCAGGTCGAGGCGATAGACCGGCTTGCCGGCCTCGCGCACCGCGATCAGCGTGGCGTGGCGGTCGGCCGGCACCAATCCCAGCACGGGATCCGCGCCGTTGCCGGCCTCGTCGCTGAAATAGATGCGGGTGTAGAGATGCCGCAGCATGCCGCGCGCGAACACCGCCAGAACGACATGCGGCGCCTGCGGCTTGCCATCGGGATCGGGCACAACGCCCGGCTTGATGGTGTCGAAGGAATAATTGCCGTCCTTATCGGTGCCGCAGCGGGCAAAGCCGCGAAAGCTGGCGTTCGGCAGTGCGCGCTTGTCCTGCGGGTCGGCGAAGCGCCCTTGCGCGTCCGCCTGCCAGATCTCCAGCATGGCGTCAGGCACGACGACACCGTCGCCGTCGAACACCCGGCCTTCGATGCGGACGCGGTCGCCGGAGACGTCGGGCGTCAGCGTCGAATTGGTGAACGCGTCGTTCCAGGAATATTCGCCGGTCGGCGTCAGGCCGTATTTGAAGAACGGACCGACCGTCTGCGATGGGGTGATACCGTTGGGTTTCGCAGAATCCTGCACGTTACTTGGTCTCCATGGGGGTGGCGTTCTTGCCGCGCAGCACGATGTCGAAGCGATAGCACAGCGCCCATTCGGGCTTGGTATTCTCCAGGTCGAATGACGAGACCATGCGCATCCGCGCCTTCTCGTCCGGGACCGAGTTGAAGATCGGATCGAACGGGAACAGTGGGTCGCCCGGGAAATACATCTGCGTCACCAGGCGCGTGACGAAGGAATGGCCGAACACCGAGAGATGGATGTGGGCGGGGCGCCAGGCATTGTGGTGGTTGCCCCAGGGATAGGCGCCCGGCTTGATGCTGACGAAGCGGTAATAGCCGGCGGCATCGCTCACGGTGCGGCCCGCGCCGGTGAAGTTGGGATCGAGCGGCGCCGGATGCTGATCGCGGACATGGACGTAGCGGCCGCAGGCATTGGCCTGCCAGATCTCGACCAGGGAGTCCGGCACGCCGCGGCCGTCCTCGTCGCGGACATGGCCGTGCACGATGATGCGCTCGCCGAGCGGCTCGCCCTTGTGCTGAGTGGTGAGGTCATTGTCGCCGTCGCGCACGGTCTCGTGGCCATAGACCGGGCCGGTCAGTTCCGACAAGGTGTGGCGCATCGGGATCAAGGGCTTGTTCGGCGCGCGCTTGATCGAGCTCTTGTATTCGGGCGACAGCGGCTGCGGATGCGCCTTGTTGCTATCGACGGGATAGATGAATGTCATTGGCAAACTCCTCCCCGGCCATTTTGGGCCAGCCGGACAACATTTGCGCCAATCATTATAGAACATAACTAACCAGGGGAAGCCGGTTTAAGGTCTTCCATAACTGGTCATTCCGGGGCAGCCGACAGGGCTGAACCCGGAATCTCGAGATCCTCAGGTGCGCAAATGCGCACCATAGTTCGGTGCAAGCGCACCGCCCCGGGATGACGAGACGCTACGCGTCTCGTCAATTCAGCTTCTCGATTGCAACGGCCACACCCTGGCCGACGCCGACGCACATGGTGGCGAGGGCAAGCTTGCCGCCGCGCTTCTCCATGCCGTGCACGGCGGTGAGCGCGAGGCGCGCGCCGCTCATGCCGAGGGGATGACCGAGCGCGATGGCGCCGCCATGCGGGTTGACGAAATCGGCGTCATCGGCGACGCCGAGCTGGCGCATGCAGGCGATGCCCTGGGACGCGAAGGCTTCGTTGAGCTCGATCAGGTCGAAATCGGTGATCTTCTTGCCGAGCCGCTCCATCAGCTTGCGGGTCGCGGGGACAGGTCC
The DNA here is from genome assembly GCF_000473045.1 of Bradyrhizobium sp. WSM3983. GTDB lineage: Bacteria > Pseudomonadota > Alphaproteobacteria > Rhizobiales > Xanthobacteraceae > Bradyrhizobium. Next base: position 106,304 of record NZ_AXAY01000008.1, read on the forward strand.
AATGCCCATGATCCGCGGCGGCACGCCCGCCGAGGCGAGGCCGAGGATGCGGGCGCGGGGCGTCAGGCCGTGCTTTTTCACCGCGGCTTCGGAGGCCAGGATCATCGCGGCGGCGCCGTCATTGACGCCGGACGCATTGCCGGCGGTCACGGTGCCGGGATTGCGCACGATCGGCCTCAGCTTGGCGAGAGCTTCGAGCGTAGTCTCGGGACGCGGATGCTCGTCCTTGTCGATCGTGATCGGACCGGCCTTGCCACCGGGAATGGTGATCGGGAGAATCTCTTCGGCGAAATAGCCGGCTGCGATCGCCTTACCGGCGCGTTGCTGCGAGCGGATGGCGAAGGCATCCTGGTCTGCGCGCGAGACCTGGAATTCCTCGGCGACGTTCTCGCCGGTTTCTGGCATCGCATCGACGCCATACTGCGCCTTGAGCAGCGGATTGATGAAACGCCAGCCGATGGTGGTGTCGAAGATCTCGGCCGATCGCGAGAAGGCTTCCTGAGCCTTGCCCATCACGAAGGGCGCGCGGGTCATGGATTCGACACCGCCGGCAATCGCAAGCTCGATCTCGCCGGACCGGATGGCGCGGCCTGCCGCACCGACAGCATCGAGGCCGGAGGCGCAGAGCCGGTTCAGGGTCTGGCCGGGAACCGAATCCGGAAGCCCTGCGAGCAGCAGCGCCATGCGCGCGACGTTGCGGTTGTCCTCACCGGCCTGGTTGGCGCAGCCGAAGAAGACTTCATCGACCTGCGCCCAGTCGAGATTGGGGTGCTTGGCCATCAGCGCCTTGATCGGGGCTGCCGCGAGGTCGTCGGCGCGCACCTTGGCAAGCGAGCCGCCGAAACGGCCGATCGGGGTCCGCACGGCATCGCAGATAAAGACGTCACGCATCGCTGTTCTCCCTGAATGCCGCGGTTCGGCCAGAATTCTTCAATGCCGGCGGAGTTTTAGGAGGACGCCCGCGGCAGGTCAATTGACGGTTTCTTGCGTATTCCCGGGGTGCGCACGTCGCCAGCGCATGCCGCGGTGCGGACAACGTGGAAAACCTCCTCTCCCCGGCCAAAGCGATAGGAGCACGGGCCGAAATTTTGTAGGTTGCGCCGCCCATGACAATGCAACAGCCCATCCAAGCGCCAGAGCCTGAACCCACCCCCGCGCCGCAGGCGGAAGCCGCCGCGCGAGTCACGCCAATGATGGAACAGTACCTGGAGATCAAGGCGGCGCATCAGGGCCTGCTGCTGTTCTACCGGATGGGCGATTTCTACGAGCTGTTCTTCGAGGACGCCGAGATCGCCTCGAAGACACTCGGTATCGTGCTGACCAAGCGCGGCAAGCATCAGGGCAACGACATCCCGATGTGCGGCGTGCCGGTCGAGCGCTCCGAGGATTATCTGCATCGCCTGATCAGCGCCGGCCACCGGGTTGCCGTGTGCGAGCAGACCGAGGATCCCGCCGCGGCGAAAGCGCGCGGCAACAAGAGCGTCGTGCGCCGCGGCGTTGTCCGGCTGGTCACGCCGGGCACGTTGACCGAGGACACGCTGCTCGATGCGCGCGCCAACAATTATTTGCTGGCGATTGCGCGAGCGCGCTCGTCGGCCGGCGGCGACCGTTTCGGGCTTGCCTGGATCGACATTTCGACTGCCGAATTCACGGTGACGGAAGTTTCGGGCGGTGAGCTCGCCGCGACGCTGGCGCGCATCAACCCGAACGAAGCCATCGTCACCGACGGGCTTTATAGCGACAACGAGCTCGGACAGACCCTGCGCGAGCTGCCGGCGGTGACGCCGGTGACCCGCGACGTCTTCGATGGCGCCACCGCCGAGAAGCGCCTGTGCGACTATTTCGCCGTCGCGACCATGGACGGGCTGGCGCAGCTCTCGCGGCTGGAGGCCACGGCTGCTGCCGCCGCCGTCACCTATGTCGACCGCACCCAGGTCGGCAAGCACCCGCCGCTGTCGCCGCCCGCGCGCGAAGCCTCGGGCGCGACCATGGCGATCGATCCCGCCACCCGGGCCAATCTCGAACTGACGCGAACGCTTGCCGGCGAACGCCGCGGCTCGCTGCTCGATGCCATCGACTGCACGGTGACGTCGGCCGGCTCGCGCCTGCTGGCACAACGGCTCGCCGCGCCTTTGACCGACGCGCCCGCGATCGCACGACGGCTCGACGCCGTCAGCGCCTTCGTCGCGGACTCAGCCACGCGCGAGGACATCCGCAGCATCCTGCGCGGCGCACCCGATATGTCGCGCGCGCTCGCCCGTCTCTCGGTCGGCCGTGGCGGCCCGCGCGACCTCGCGGGCTTGCGCGATGGCATCGTCGCCGCCGACCAGGTGCTGGCGCGCCTCGGCGAGCTCGACCAGCCGCCGCAGGAGATCGCCGCCGTCATGGCGGCGCTCAAGCGTCCCTCGCGCGAGCTCGCAGCCGAATTTGCCCGTGCGCTCGACGAGCAGCTGCCGTTGATCAAACGCGATGGCGGCTTCGTTCGTGCCGGTTACGAACCGGCCCTTGATGAGGCGCGGAACCTGCGTGATGCCTCGCGTCTTGTCGTGGCCTCGATGCAGGCGCGCTACGCCGACGCGACCTCCGTCAAGGGCCTCAAGATTCGCCACAACAACGTGCTCGGCTATTTCGTCGAGGTGACCGCGCAGCACGGCGACAAGCTGATGTCGGCGCCACTGAACGCGACCTTCATCCATCGCCAGACACTGGCGGGCCAGGTACGCTTCACCACCTCCGAGCTCGGCGAGATCGAAGCGAAAATCGCCAATGCCGGCGACCGTGCACTCGGGCTCGAACTCGAAATCTTCGAGCGGCTCTGCGCCAGGGCGCTCGAGATCAGCGACGATCTGCGCGCCGCGGCGCAAGGCTTTGCGCTGCTCGATGTTGCGACATCGCTCGCCAAGCTCGCGGTCGACGAGAACTATGTGCGGCCCGAGGTCGATGGCTCCCTCGGCTTTGCCATCGAAGCCGGCCGCCATCCCGTGGTCGAGCAGGCCTTGAAGCGCAATGGCGAGCCGTTCATCGCCAATGCCTGCGATCTCTCGCCGGCGCCAGCGCAAAAATCCGGCCAGCTCTGGCTGCTCACCGGTCCGAACATGGCGGGCAAGTCGACCTTCCTGCGCCAGAATGCCCTCATTGCACTGCTCGCCCAGATCGGCAGCTTCGTGCCGGCTACGCGCGCGCGGATCGGCATCATCGACCGGCTGTTCTCGCGCGTCGGCGCCGCCGACGATCTCGCCCGCGGCCGCTCCACCTTCATGGTGGAGATGGTCGAGACGGCTGCGATCCTGAACCAGGCCAGCGAGCGCGCGCTCGTGATCCTCGACGAGATCGGCCGCGGCACCGCGACCTTCGACGGTCTCTCGATCGCCTGGGCCGCGATCGAGCATCTGCACGAAAGCAACCGCTGCCGCACGCTGTTCGCGACGCACTATCACGAGCTGACCGCACTCTCGGCAAAGCTGCCGCGGATGTTCAACGCGACGGTCCGGGCGAAGGAATGGCAGGGCAATGTCGTGTTCCTGCACGAGGTGTTGCCCGGCTCGGCCGACCGCTCCTACGGCATCCAGGTGGCCAAGCTCGCCGGCCTGCCGCCAGCTGTGATCACGCGCGCGAAATCGGTGCTGGCAAAGCTCGAGGCGCAGGACCGCGGCCAGACTGCGCGCGCGCTGGTGGATGATCTGCCGCTGTTCGCCGTCCCCTCGCGGGCCGCCGCAGAAGCCGCGCCGCCGACCGAAGCAGAGCTATTGATGGATGCCGTGAAGACGCTCCACCCGGACGAGATGTCCCCGCGCGAGGCGCTGGATGCGCTCTATGCGCTGAAGGCCAAGCTGGCAAAGCAGTAACGGTGCCGTAGGGTAGGTTAGCGCAGCGTAACCCACCGCAGTCTGTCCGCGCGGAAAGCAAGCCGGTGGATTACGCTTTTCGCTAATCCACCCTACGAAACCACCGCCAGCCGCTTCCTTCGCCCGTTCCACCACAACGTCAGATTCCAAACGATGCAGGTCGCAAGCGCGAGGCTGAGGCCGATCGCGGAACCGAAATTGGCGGCGCCGACATGCAACACCGCGATCGCCATGCCGAAGCCGAGCAGGCCCCAGGCGGAGTTGGCGAGCACCGCGGCGGTCGGCGGGCCGCCGATGCGCGGATGCAGGATCACCATCATGCTGGTGAACACGATCGGATAGAGCGCAATCACGCCGGAGACGCGCGGGCCGACCCAGCCTGAGGTCGAGACCACGATCGCAACGAGCGTTGCCACCAGCGAGGCGCGGAACGGAATGTCGTACCAGCGGCGCGTCACCAGCGGCATCTTCACATGGCGGTACTGTGCGAGCAGAGGAATGCAGATGCCAAAGGCGACCAGGTTAACGGCGAGCCCGGCCGTCAAAGTCCAGTCGAACAGACGGATGATGGATGCAAGCACAAGCCACACCGCCACCGCGCTTCCGACACTCGCGGCGAAGCTATGCCGCTGCGCCAACACGACGTAGGTCAGCCCCAGGAAGATCGTTGCCGCGTTGACCGGAAGGCTCGACAGCGCCCCCTGCGCAACGAAGGCAGCGTCATGGTCGATCGCGAGGAAGACATAGGAAGGCCCTGCCGAGATCGGCAGCGTCGCCACCAGCGCACCGATCACCGGGCCGGAGCGCTCGGTGATAACAGACGCCGACACCACGAAGGCGGCCGCAACCGCCATCCGTAGCAGGAGGAAGAGGATGTAGGACAGTTCGGCGGGCATACAATCTGTCGTCCCGGCGGAGGCCGGGACCCATAATCACGACTGTGCGTTGGGAGCGAAAGTCGTCGGGCGGCAACGCTTCAATCGATGGGACACGGCGTATGGGTCCCGGCTTTCGCCGGGACGACGCAAGTCACATCCGCTGCATCGACACCGAAATCTTCGGGCCGTTCTTGATGGTCTGATAGACCACGCAGTAGCGCTCGGTGAGTTTCAGCAGAAGATCGAGCTTGTCCTGCGGCGCATCGGTGTCCACCTCAAAGCGGAGACGGATCTCGGCGAAGCCGACCGGAGTCTCCTTGTCGACGCCGAGCGTGCCGCGGAAATCGAGATCGCCTTCGGCATAGACGTTACCAGTCTTCAAGGGCACCTCGATCGCGGTCGCAACCGATTTCAGCGTGACGCCGGCGCAGGCGACGAGCGCCTCGAGCAGCATGTCGCCGGAACAGAGCTCGAGGCCGGAGCCGCCGGTGGCGGGATGGAGGCCAGCCATCGCGATGGCGCGGCCGGTCTCGACCTTGCAGGCGATGCCTTCGCCGTCGGTCGAACCCTTGGCCTTCAGCGTGATCATCGCGGCCGTGGGATCGATCTTGTAGCGCTCCTTGATCGGGGCCTGTACCTGGCGCAGTTCTGCGGCGTCCATTCCTGGTCTCTCCCGGCATGTCGTTTCTAACAAACGGTATAGAAGGCGCCCCGTCTCATGTCAGCCCACGATTGCTGGGAGCAGCCATGAACAGCCGGACCAGCGATCTGAAAAACCCATGAGAGTCATAGCGTTATGACCGGTTCCGGGGACGGGCCTCGCGGCTGGGCGCCGAGCCTGTCCACGGCTCGTTGCAGGAATGCCTCGTGACAGCGCCTGTCACCTCTTATATCCGGTGAGACATGGACAGCGTTGCGACCGAGCACAAGCCACAGGTGGATGATCGCTTCGACACCGCGCGGATCACCGCCGCGGTCGATGCGCTTGCGGAAAAGCATCAGGGTCGCGAGGACGCGTTCCGCACCGCCGTGGCGCAACTGCTCAAGGCCGAGCTGATTGCCGCGCGCGCCGCAGCGCAGGCAATCCTGCTGAAGGACCGCCATGGCCGCCGCTGCGCCGAGCGGCTGTGCCACGTGCAGGACGAGATCATCCGCATCCTCTATTCGGCCGCGACCCGTCATCTCTACCGCTCCCCGATCCCGAGCGGCGCGGAACGTATGGCGGTGGTCGCGACCGGCGGCTATGGCCGCGGCCTGATGGCCCCCGAGTCCGACATCGATCTGTTGTTCATCCTGCCCTACAAGCAGACCGCGTGGGGCGAGCAGGTCGCCGAAGCCATCCTCTATTGCCTCTGGGACATGGGGCTGAAGGTCGGTCACGCCACGCGCTCGGTCGATGAATCGATCCGCCAGGCGCGCGGCGACATGACCATCCGCACCGCGATCCTGGAGACGCGCTTCCTCACCGGCGACCAGCCGCTCTACGACGAACTGGTCGCCCGCTTCGACAAGGAAGTGGTGCAGGGCACCGCGTCGGAATTCGTCACCGCAAAACTCGCCGAGCGCGAGGAACGACATCGCCGTGGCGGCCAGTCGCGCTATCTGGTCGAGCCCAACGTCAAGGACGGCAAGGGCGCGCTACGCGACCTGCACACGCTGTTCTGGATCGCAAAATACGTCTATCGCGTGCGCGATACCGACGAGCTGGCCGAGCGCGGCGTGTTCGACGCGCAAGAATACCGCACTTTCCGGCGCTGCGCCGATTTCCTCTGGTCGGTGCGCTGCAACCTGCATTTCTACTCCGGCCGCGCCGAAGAGCGCCTCTCCTTCGATCTCCAGCGCGAGATCGCGGTCCGGCTCGGCTACACCTCGCACCCCGGCATGCAGGACGTCGAGCGCTTCATGAAGCACTACTTCCTGGTCGCCAAGGAAGTCGGCAACCTCACCGCCATCCTCTGCGCCAAGCTCGAGGACCAGCAAGCCAAGCCCGCGCCGGTGCTGAGCCGGATGATGGCGCGGCTTCGCCCCACGCCTGTGAAACGGCGCGTACCTGACAGCGACGACTTCATTGTCGACAATAACCGCATCAACGTCGCCGCACCCGACGTCTTCAAGCACGATCCGGTCAATCTGATCCGTATCTTCCGCCTGGCGCAGAAGAACAACCTCGCCTTCCATCCGGATGCGATGCGCGACGTGACGCGTTCGCTCGGCCTGATCAACGCGCAGATGCGCGAGAATCCCGAGGCCAACCGGCTGTTCATGGAGATCCTGACCTCCGACAACGCCGAGATCGTGCTGCGGCGGATGAACGAGACCGGCGTGCTCGGTCACTTCATCCGTGCCTTCGGCAAGATCGTCTCGATGATGCAGTTCAACATGTATCATCACTACACCGTCGACGAGCATCTGATCCGCTGCGTCGGCTTTCTCCAGGACATCGAGCGCGGCGGCATCGAGGAGTTCACGCTCGCCAGTGACCTGATGCGCAAGATCCGGCCCGAGCACCGCGCGGTGATCTACATCACGACGCTGCTGCACGACATCGCCAAGGGACGGCCGGAGGATCATTCGATCGCGGGCGCCAAGGTCGCGCGCCGGCTCTGCCCGCGGCTCGGCTTCAGCGCGACCGACACCGAGCTCGTGGCCTGGCTGATCGAGGAACATCTGACGATGTCCACGGTCGCACAGTCGCGCGATCTCTCCGACCGCAAGACGATCGAGAATTTCGCCGCCGTGGTGCAGTCGGTCGAGCAGATGAAGCTCTTGACCATCCTGACCACCGCCGACATCCGCGGCGTCGGTCCGGGCGTGTGGAACGGCTGGAAGGCGCAGCTGCTGCGCTCGCTTTATTACGAGACCGAACCGGTGCTGACTGGCGGCTTCTCGGAGGTCGACCGCGGCAAGCGCCTCACGGCCGCCTACGCCGAATTCCGGCACGCCTTCGCCGAGTGGCCGGCGGACGAGCTCGATGCCTATGTCGGCCGGCACTATCCGGCCTACTGGCTCAAGGTCGAGCTGCCGCGCAAAATTCGCCATGCCCGCTTCGTCCGCTCCAGCGAGCAGGCCGGCCACAAGCTCGCGATCAATGTCGGCTTCGACGAGGTGCGCGGCGTCACGGAGCTGACGATCTTCGCCGCTGATCATCCCTGGCTACTGTCGATCATCGCCGGCGCCTGCGCTTCGGCCGGCGCCAACATCGTCGACGCCCAGATTTACACCACGACTGACGGCCGCGCGCTGGATACCATCTCGATCTCCAGAGAATACGATCGCGACGAGGACGAGGGCCGGCGCGCCACGCGCATCGGCGAGATGATCGAGGACGTGCTGGAAGGCAAGCTGCGCCTGCCCGAAGTGGTGGCGCGGCGCACCGTGCGCAGCAAGGCGCGCCCCTTCGTGATCGAGCCGGAAGTCACCATCAACAACCAATGGTCCGACCGCTACACCGTGATCGAGGTGTCCGGCCTCGACCGCCCCGGCCTGCTCTACGAGCTGACCACCGCGATCTCGAAGCTCAACCTCAACATCGCCTCGGCCCATGTCGCGACCTTCGGCGAGCGCGCCCGCGACGTGTTCTACGTCACCGACCTGCTCGGCGCGCAGATCAACGCGCCGACCCGCCAGGCCGCGATCAAGAGCGCGTTGAGCCATGTGATGGCCGGCGACAAGGCGATCCAGCCGGCGGCGTGAGGCCTCTCGTCATTCCGGGGCGCCGCATAGCGGCGAGCCCGGAATCCATTTACCGGGACCGTCGACGGGCCTGATGGATTCCGGGCTCGCGCTTCGCGCGCCCCGGAATGACAGGCGGCTAAACCTCCACGCCCTCATGCCGCAGCAGCCAGCGCTTGCGTTCGAGGCCGCCGCCATATTTCACTAGCGAACCGTCGGCGCCGATCAGTCGATGGCACGGCAACACCACGCTGATCGGGTTGGAGCCGTTGGCGTGGCCGACGGCGCGAATGGCCTTGGGCATCTCGATCTTTGCCGCGAGCGCACCGTAGCTCATCGTGGTGCCGGCGGGAATTTTCGCGAGCGCAGTCCAGACCTTTTGCTGGAACGGCGTGCCGGCGATCCGCCATTCGATCCGTGTGAGCTGACCGAGATCTCCCTCGAAGTAAGCCGACAGCGCAGTCTTCATCGCCGTCGGCGCCGGCCGATCAACCAGCTCCACCGCGCCATGATGCAGGCGCAGGAGTTCGCGCATGCGGTACTCGTAGTCGTCCCAGTCGAGTGCGTGCAGCGCGCCGTCGGCATCAGTGACGAGCAACGCGAGCCCGATCGGCGTCGCCAGCCGATCGAGGCCGAAACGTTCGGGAGTCCTGGTTGGTCGAGCAGCCATTTGCGATACCTTGCATCGAAACACGCGTCGCACTTTCCATGCCGGCCATGCTAACGTCCACCCGAAAGCTGACGCTTTTGGGGGAGCTCGACCGGCCGCAACCGCCCTGATTGCGCTGTTTCTCGCCTGAGACGCTCCAGCGCCGTGCCGCGATCCTTGCGCGGCACCTCGCCTTCCTCCACAATCTTCGACAGCGATGGCGACCGTTGCAATCGACGGAAAAGACCATCGGCCGAAAATTCCGCCAGGAGGAACAACCCAACATGAACAATCGCAAAGCTTTCTTAGCTGCCACGGTGGCGCTTGCCTTCGCGTTCTCCACCAGTCCAGCCCTCGCCCAGAAGAAATACGACACCGGCGCGAGCGACACCGAGATCAAGATCGGCCAGACCGTGCCATTCTCCGGCGCCTATTCCGTCTACGCCAATATCGGCAAGACGCAGGCCGCCTACTTCAAGATGATCAACGATCAGGGCGGCATCAACGGCCGCAAGATCAATTTGATCCAGTATGACGACGCCTATTCGCCGCCGAAGACCGTCGAGCAGGTTCGCAAGCTCGTCGAAGGCGACGAGGTGCTGTTCACCTTCCAGATCATCGGCACCGCGGCAAACGCCGCCGTGCAGAAATATCTCAACGGCAAGAAGATCCCGCAGTTGCTGGCTTCGACTGGCGCTGCGCGCTTCAACGATCCGCAAAACTATCCCTGGACCATCGCGTATAATCCCAACTACGTGTCCGAGGGACGCATCTACGCCAAGTACATTCTCAAGGAGCATCCCAACGCCAAGATCGGCGTGCTCTACCAGAACGACGACATGGGCCGCGACTATCTCGCCGGCCTCAAGAGCGGCCTCGGCGACAAGGCCGCCAGCATGATCGTCGGCGAGGTCTCCTACGAGGTCACCGATCCGACGGTGGATTCGCAGGTGGTCAAGCTGAAGTCGATGGGCGCCGATCTTTTCTACGATGCCTCGACACCGAAGTTCGCGGCGCAGGCCATCAAGAAGGTCGCCGAGCTCGGCTGGACACCGGTGCATATCCTCGACATCAATGCGAGCCCGATCTCGGCGACGCTGAAGCCGGCCGGTCTCGACATCTCCAAAGGCATCATTTCGACCCAATACGGCAAGGAGCCCAGCGATCCCCAGTGGAAGGACGATCCCGGCGTGAAAGCCTTCTTCGCCTTCATGGACAAATATTTCCCCGAAGGCGACAAGCTCAACACCGTCAACACCTACGCCTATTCGGTGGCCGAGCTGCTAACGCAGGTGCTGAAACAGTGCGGCGACGATCTGTCACGTGAAAACGTGATGAAGCAGGTCGCCAACATCAAGGACTTCACCCCGAGCTTCGCGCTGCCCGGCATCAAGATCAACACCGGGCCGAACGACTACCGCGTCAACAAGCAGATGCAGATGATGAAGTTCAACGGCGAGCGCTGGGAGCTGTTCGGCCCGATCCTGGAGGATGCGGGTCCGGCGGGCTAGCCACCGAGCTCTGAAATCCAATCGGCGGCCTGCGGGCCGCCGATTTTGTTTGGGAGCGCCTACGCCGGTATCTCCCCAAAGTTCTTACCCACCGGCAGCACCGCGTGCCGGATCAGGCGCGAATCCTCCACCGCGGCCTGGCGGTGCTTGACTGCTTCGCGATAGACGGGATCGCGGATCATCTCGACGAAGGCGGCAACGCTTGGGTATTCGGCGATGAAGCAGTGGTCCCAGCGCTCGTCCTGCGGGCCGATCAGCATCAGCTCGAACCTGCCTTGCCAGACGATGTGGCCGCCGAGGCGCTCGAACACGGGGCCGCTTTCGCGACCATAGGCCGCATAGGCTTCCGCGCCGCTGGCCTTGCGGCCATCGGGATAGGCCGCGTTCTTGCGCAGCCGCACCAGATTAAGCATGTGGATCGGGCCGGGGCGGTCGTTGTCCCGGAATTGCGCGAAGATTTCCTTGGTCGGATCGATGTGGCCCATAAGAGTTCCCTCTTCTTTATGTGCCGCCGATCCTAGCTTCGCCGCGCCGCGCGCGGAACTGCGGCGGGCGAATGCCGCACCTCCTAATCACGCGTTAACGACCGGGTAACCGGGCCTTAAACAGCGACCGCTAGCGTGCGGCGGGGCGGGATGACCGGGCGTTTGCGTATGGGGTCGGCAAAGAAAAAGGGTGGGCGGAAAGAACCATTGTTCGGCTTGCCCGCGGCGCTCGCCGATCTGCGCCTGACGGCGGCGGATCGCATTCCCGGCGGCGGCGACGACAAGCGGAAGAAATCCTCCAGCAAGCGCAAGGCCGATACGTCCGACGACGAGCCGCCGCGCGAGCCCAAGGCGCAACCGAGCCGCAACGGCGCCAAGCGCCGGTCGAAATCATCCATCAGAGCGGGCCTCGGCCGCCTGGTCTATTGGGGCGCCGTGCTGAGCCTGTGGGGCCTGATCGCCGTGATCGGCGTCGTGATCTGGGTCGGCGCGCATCTGCCGCCGATCCAGTCGCTCGAAATTCCAAAACGCCCGCCGACGATCCAGATCGTCGGCATGGACGGCAGCATGCTGGCACAGCGCGGCGAGATGGCCGGCGCCAACGTGCCGCTGAAGGACCTGCCGCCTTATCTGCCCAAGGCCTTCATCGCGATTGAAGACCGCCGCTTCTATTCGCATTTCGGCATCGACCCGGTTGGCATCCTGCGCGCCCTCATCACCAACGTGCTCCATCGCGGCGTGTCGCAGGGCGGCTCGACGCTGACGCAGCAGCTTGCGAAGAACCTGTTCCTGACCCAGGAGCGCACCATGGCGCGCAAGCTGCAGGAGGCGGAGCTCGCGATCTGGCTGGAGCGCAAGCATTCCAAGAACGAGATTCTGGAGCTCTATCTCAACCGCGTCTATTTCGGCTCCGGCGCCTACGGCGTCGAAGCCGCCGCGCAAAAATATTTCGGCAAGCCGGCCAGGAGCGTGACGATCGCGGAAGCCGCGATGCTGGCTGGCCTGGTCAAATCGCCCTCGCGCCTTGCGCCGAACCGCAATCCGGAAGGTGCGGAAGCGCGCGCGAAAATCGTGCTCGCGGCGATGGCGGATGCAAAATTCATCACCGAGGCGCAGGCCCAGGCCTCGATCGGCCACCCCTCCTACAATGTGAAGCCGGTCGGCGCCGGCACCGTCAATTACGTCGCCGACTGGATCGGCGAGGTGCTGGACGACCTGGTCGGCCAGATCGACGACAGCATCAAGGTCGAGACCACGATCGATCCAAAACTCCAGGCCGTGGCGGAAGCCGCCGTCATCGACGAGCTCGCGGCCAAGAGCGTGAAGTTCAACGTCAGCCAAGGCGCGCTGGTGGCAATGACGCCCGACGGCGCGGTGCGCGCCATGGTCGGTGGGCGAAACTACTCCGACAGCCAGTACAATCGCGCGGTCACCGCAAAACGCCAGCCGGGCTCCTCATTCAAGCCGTTCGTCTACCTGACCGCCATGGAGCAAGGGCTGACGCCCGACACCGTCCGCCAGGACGCACCGATCGAGGTCAAGGGCTGGAAGCCCGAGAACTACACCCATGAATATTTCGGCGCGGTGACGCTGACGCAGGCACTCGCGATGTCGCTCAACACCGTCGCCATCCGCCTCGGCCTCGAGGTCGGGCCGAAGAACGTGGTGCGCACCGCGCACCGGCTCGGCATCTCGTCGAAACTCGAGCCCAACGCCTCGATCGCGCTCGGCACCTCGGAAGTCTCCGTGGTCGAGATGGTCGGCGCCTATGCACCGTTCGCCAATGGCGGCTTCGCGGCGGCGCCGCATGTGGTGACGCGGATCAGGACGCTCGACGGCAAGCTGCTCTACATGCGCCAGGCGGACGAGCACAACCAGGTGATCGAGCCGCGCTATGTCGGCATGATGAACACGATGATGCGGGAGACGCTGATCTCCGGCACCGCCAAGAAGGCCGAGATCCCGGGCTGGCAGGCAGCCGGCAAGACCGGCACCAGCCAGGATTACCGCGACGCCTGGTTCATCGGCTACACGTCGAACCTCGTCACCGGCGTCTGGCTCGGCAATGACGACAACTCGCCGACCAAAAAGGCGACCGGCGGCGGCCTGCCGGTCGAAGTCTGGACCCGCTTCATGCGCATCGCGCACGAGGGCGTGCCGGTAGCCGCCCTGCCGAACTCGCAAGCCACCTGGGGCCCATCGAATCTCGTGCAGATCTCCTCGCAGGTGTCGCCGCCGACGCAGGCGGCGGCCGCACCCGGGCCCGCATCGGCGCCGGTCGGCAATGGCGGCTATCGCGCACCACCACCGACGCGCGCCAATGTCCGGCCGGAAGCAGCCGCAGGGCTTGATGGCTGGTTGATGGACCGGCTGTTTGGCGGAAATCGGTGAGCTTCGGCCTGAGGTTGTCGTGGCTCAAAACAAAAGCGCGAAAACAACCCCATGCACAGTAGGCGGCGTGATGCGCGGTGGGTTGTCAGAAGGGTTTGATGCGGCGGAGGAAAACGAGCGTGCCGCGCAATCGTCGCCGCGCGTGCGGGAGTCACACGAACTGCGCGGCCTTCGCCCCACCCTCGGTGTCGTCCCGGCGGAGGCCGGGACCCATACCGCGTTATTTATCGACGGCAGAACGTAGGCGTACCGAACGACTAGTCTTCGTCAAACCACGCCCTGTGGTTATAGGTCCCGGCCTTCGCCGGGACGACGGCTGATCGTTAGGATAGAGCCAGCCCTAATCCTCGACCCCGTACCGGTGCAGATCGTTCCCGTAGGTGTCGAGCCACTTCTTGGCACGCTCCATTGACGGACAGACCTTGCCGCACACGCGCCAGAACCGCGCCGAGTGGTTCATCTCGACGAGATGGGCCACTTCATGCGCGGCGAGATAGTCGAGCACGTAGGGCGGCGCGAGGATCAGGCGCCAGGAGAACGACAGCGAGCCGGCCGAGGTGCAGGAGCCCCAGCGGCTGGACTGATCGCGGATCGAGAGCCGCTTCACCTTGACGCCGAGCTCGGCGGCGTGGGTCTGGGCTGAACGCTGCAGATCCTTACGCGCCTCGCGCTTCAGGAAGTCGCTGACGCGGCGATCGACATGATCGAGCCCGCCGGCGACGCAGAGAATGCGTTCACCGCTGTCGCGAATTTCGGTCCACACCGTGCCGCGCGCGCCGGTGCGATGCACGATGCGATGGGAAACGCCACGGAGCGGTATCACTGTGCCATGCTGGAACGGTGCAGCCTTCGGCAAGCGACCGAGACGCGCCGCGATCCACGCGCCGTGGCGCTGCGCAAAGTCCTTTGCTTCGACGAGCGTGCCGCGCGGCGGAATCGTGAGGATCGCTTCGCGGTCGCTCGGATGGATTCTGAGCGTGTATCGGCGCGCTCGGCGGTGCCTGCGCAGCCGAATCGCAAAGAATTGCGATCCATGGGTGATGAGAAGGGTCTTCGGTTCGTGGGGCCGACGGTAGAGGAGCGCACGAGTGGCCATGTCTGTCAGTCCGGGGAGCAAGAGTTCGCCCGGATTCTGCCATAACCGCCGCCAAGGAAAGCGTCCGGCGCAAAAACAAATCATTTGCCCAATATACAGGGGTCTGGCGTCCGGGAGACCCTACAGACTGGGGTTGGAACCCAAATTTTTCGCCCCCGCTGGACGCATGCGGCACCCCCAAGGGGTGAGGCGTGACTCACTCCTATAAAGCTACCTAAATACCTCGAATCTAGCGGGAACCAGGCCCTCCCGAAGCCTCCGGCAGGGCCCTGAATTTTCGACGGGAAAGCCGAAAAACGCAATTATTCGGCCGCAAGCGCCTGTGTTGCGCTCGGAGTCGCAGCGGAGACCATGAAATCATGGATGCGCGGAACGATTTCCGACTTGAAGCGCGAGCCGTTGAACACGCCGTAATGTCCGACGCCCTTCTGGACGTAATGAACGCGGCGATGATCCGGAATCGAGCTGCACAATCCGTGCGTTGCTTCGGTCTGACCGAGACCCGAGATGTCGTCGTTCTCGCCTTCGACCGTCATCAACGCGACGCGCGTGACCTTGGAGGGATCGACGCGAGTTCCACGATGGGTCATCTCGCCCTTCGGCAGCGCGTGCTTCACGAACACGGTGTCGACGGTTTGCAGATAATACTCGGCGGAGAGATCCATCACCGCGAGATATTCATCGTAGAAGTCGCGATGCTTGTCGACGAGGTCGCCGTCGCCCTTCACCAGATTGGCGAAGAGCTGCTTGTGCGCATCCATGTGCCGGTCGAGATTCATGCTGATGAAGCCGTTCAGCTGCAGGAATCCCGGATAGACGTCGCGCATCATGCCCGGATGCGGAAATGGCACCTTGGTGATGACGTGGTTGCGGAACCAGTCGATGCCGCGCTGCTGGGCGAGGTCGTTCACGCCGGTCGGATTGCGACGGGTGTCGATCGGCCCCCCCATCAGCGTCATCGACGTCGGCACGAAGGGATCGCGGCGCGCTTCCATGATCGAGACGGCGGCGACGACGGGCACGGACGGCTGGCAAACCGCGATGACATGGGTGTTGCCGCCAAGGACGTGCAGCATCTCGATGACGTAGTCGATGTAATCGTCGAGATCGAAGCGGCCTTCGCTGAGCGGCACCATGCGGGCATCGGCCCAATCGGTGATGTAGACCTCATGCGCCGGCAGGAACGCTTCGACCGTGCCGCGGAGCAGGGTCGCGTAGTGGCCGGACATCGGCGCCACGATCAGCACGCGCGGCTGCGGACTGCGCAACGGGCGAGCGAACTTGCGATCGAAATAGAGCAGATTGCAGAACGGCTTTTCCCAGACCGAGCGGACCTCGACTGGGACGCGGATGCCATTGACCTCGGTGTCGTCGAGGCCCCATTCCGGCTTGCCGTAGCGGCGCGTGGTGCGCTCGAACAATTCGCAGGCCGCGGCAACGGACTTGCCAACCTTGGTGCGCGCCCAGGGGTTCAGGGGATTCTGAAACAGCAGCCTGGTCGCATCGGTGACGGCACGCGCCGGATTAAGAGAGGCATGCGCCATCTCGTACATCCAGTACATCGGCGTGGTCAGGACCGGACTGCCTTCACTCGCCAGGGGCGGTGCGCCGCCGAACTCACCAATGGGCATGATCAATTCCTCTTCGCATCGCAACATACTGCCGAATGCGTAATATCGCGTCAATGCATGGTTCCGTACATCTACGTAGTGAAATCGATAAAACCAGCATGAATCCACGGGAAAGTGACGCTATTCGCCGCCCGAGAGCAATGAACCGTTGTTCTTGGCGCTGCGCAAAAGGGCAAGGAATGCCCCAAAAGATGCAACCAGCAGCACTGCGTTGATGGCCAGCGCATCCAGCATCAGGTCGATCCGGAAGCTCTTCTCGATCAGGAGCGCGCGCATGCCTTCGAATACGTAGGTCGGCGGCAGCGACCAGGCGACATATTGCAACCAGGGCGGCAGCACGCCGACCGGATAATAGATGCAGGCGAGCGGCATGATCGCGAACATCAGGGTCCAGACGATGCTTTCGGCGCCAAGGCCGTTCCGCAAGACCAAGCCCGAGACGAAGATGCCGACCGACCAGCTGGTGAAGATCAGGTTGCAGAAGAAGGCGATCAGCGGCAAGCCCAGGCTGTAGACATTGAAGTGAAAGAACACCAGCGCCAGCAGCGTCATCGGGATGACGCCGATCGCGAGCCGGATCAAGCTCATCACCATCAGCGACAGCAGAAACTCGATCGGCTTCAGCGGGCTCATCATGAGGTTGCCGAGGTTGCGCGCCCACATCTCCTCCAGAAAGGAGATGGAGAAGCCGAGCTGGCCGCGGAACAGGATGTCCCAGAGGATGACGGCGCCGATCAGCGTGCCGCCGGCGCGCGCGAAGAAATTGGCGTTCTGCGCAATGTAGAGCTGAAGAAAGCCCCAGGTAATGATCTGGAGCGCCGGCCAGTACAGCAGTTCGAGCAGCCGCGGCCAGGACGACATCAGGAGATACCAGTAGCGCAGGATCATCGCGCCGATGCGCTGGACGGAGATGCCGCGGTGGAGGGTGACATCAGTCATCGCCCCGCCTCCTCTCTGGCACCATTCGTCCGTCCGCGCGCGACGTCCAGAAACACCTCCTCCAGCGTGGTGCGGTTGTAGCGGGCCATGATGGCGTCAGGCGTGTCGTCGTCCTCGACGCGGCCGCGCTTCATGATGATGACGCGGTCGCAGAGCCGCTCGACCTCGAGCATGTTGTGCGACGCCAGCAGGATGGTGGCGTTGTTGTCCTTGCGGTATCGCTCCAGATGCGCCCGCACCCAGTCGGCCGTGTCAGGGTCGAGCGAGGCGGTCGGCTCGTCCAGCAGCAACAGCTCGGGCTCGTTGATCAGCGCCTTCGCCAGCGCGACGCGGGTCTTCTGCCCGGCGGAGAGTTTGCCATTGGCGCGGTCGATGAAATCGTTGAGATCGAGATCCTCGGCCAGCTTTGCGATGCGGTCGGTGAGGCCTTTCACCGCATACAGCTTACCGAAAATGGTCAGGTTCTGCCGCACCGTCAGCCGCATCGGCATGTCGACATAGGGGCTCTCGAAATTCATCCGCCCCAGCACCGCGGCGCTTTGCTCCGGCATCCGGTGCCCGAGCACGCGGACGCGGCCGGACGTCGGCAGCACCAGCCCCATGATCATCGCAATGGTGGTGGTCTTGCCGGCGCCATTGCCGCCCAATAGCCCGGTGATGCTGCCGCGGGGAAGCGTGAAGGAGATGCCGTCCACCGCGCGGGTCTGCTTGTAGACCTTGACGAGGCGATCGACCTCGATCGCCGCGGACAATGTGCTGTCCGCGACAGTCGGCCGACTTGCAGCATTGTCGTTCTCAGTCATGCTAGAGGCGTTCTTCGGCCATTGCCGCGTAGAGCGCAAGACTTGATGTAACAAGACTTGATGTCAGGGACTTCCGCCCCCATGGACCGTGCGGGCCAGCGTGTTTGTGATCGGACACGCGCACCGCTAGATTGGCTGAGATGACCGAGACTGCTGCTTCCGACTTCCGCCCGTCGCAACGACACATCCGCCTGGACACCATCCTGCGGCTGCGCTGGCTCGCGGTGCTGGGCCAACTCGCCGCGATCTTCATCGTGGCGCAGGGGCTCGAGTTCGAGGTCGAGATCGTCCCCTGTGTCAGCATCATCGCTCTGTCGGCGGCGCTCAATCTGGCTTTGCAGACCGTCGCCAACCCGATGCAGCGACTGGAGCCGCTCCAGGCCGCCGGACTGTTGGCGCTGAACATCATGGAACTGGCCGGGCTGTTGTTCTTCACCGGCGGATTGCAGAACCCGTTCTCCTTCCTGTTCCTTGCTCCCGTCTTGATCTCGGCCACCGCCTTGCCGGCCCGGCTGACTTTTGGCATCGGCGTTCTGGCCGTGGCCTGCGCCTCTATCCTGTTCTTCTTTCATTTTCCGCTGCCATGGGACTCCGAAGACCCCGTGGTGCTGCCGCCGATCTATCTTCTTGGCGTCTGGCTTTCGATCGTGCTCGCAATCGGCGTCACCAGTCTCTACTCGTTCCAGGTGACCGAGGAGGCGCGCAAGCTTGCCGACGCATTGGCCGCGACCGAACTGGTGCTGACGCGCGAGCAGCACCTGACCCAGCTCGACGGATTGGCCGCCGCCGCCGCGCACGAGCTCGGCACACCGCTTGCGACCATCTTCCTGATTTCGCGCGAGCTGGAAAAGACCGTGACGGATCCGGTCTTCGCGGCGGACCTGAAGACGTTGCGCGAGCAGACGCAACGCTGCCGCGATATTTTGAGCAAAATCACCCAGCTATCCTCCACCGGCGCACCGTTCGACCGCATGAAGCTGTCGGAGCTGATCGAAGAAGTGGTGGCACCGCACCGCGATTTCGGCGTCGACATCAAAGTGCGGATCGCGATCGCCGCCACGGCCGAGCCGGTCGGATCGCGCAATCCGGCAGTGCTCTATGGTGTCGGCAACATCGTCGAGAACGCGGTCGATTTCGCCAACTCTACGGTGGAGGTGAATGCGTGGTGGAACAATGAGACGATCGAGATCGTGATCTCGGACGACGGTCCCGGCATTCCGCCCGATCTCATGAACCGGATCGGCGAGCCCTATCTGTCGCGGCGGCGCGCCCAGGATGCCGGTGGCGGGCTGGGGCTCGGCGTGTTCATCGCCCGCACGTTGCTCGAACGTACCGGCGCCAAGGTCTCGTTTACCAATCGGACCTTTCCGGAACACGGTGCAGTGGTGCAGATCGCATGGCCACGGGAGCGTTTTGAGGCTATCGAGAGCCTCGAAGAAACAATAGGATAGGCCGCGACCTTGCGTCGCACTGAAGGGCCGATCGACTATCGGCGGCCTTGGCACCGCTTGATTGCGACGCCATATGTAGATGTGCAGGAGAGAGGACAAAACCTTGAACGCCATCGCCGAACTGAACGAACAGACCGACCGCTCGCTTCTCATCGTGGAAGACGACAAGCCGTTCCTGGAGCGCCTGTCGCGCGCCATGGAGACACGCGGCTTTGCGGTGACGTCATGTGACACGGTCTCGGATGGCCTTGCGCAGATCGGCAAGTCCGCGCCGGCCTTCGCCGTGGTCGATCTTCGTCTCGGCGACGGTAATGGTCTCGACGTCGTCTCCGCGCTGAAGAAGAAGCGCCCCGAGGCCCGCGCCATCGTGCTGACCGGCTATGGCAACATCGCCACCGCCGTGACCGCGGTGAAGATGGGCGCGATCGATTATCTCTCGAAGCCCGCCGATGCCGACGACGTCGTTGCAGCATTGCTCTCGACCAGCACGGACAAATCCGAGCTGCCCGCGAACCCGATGTCAGCTGACCGCGTGCGCTGGGAACACATCCAGCGCATCTACGAGATGTGCAACCGCAACGTCTCGGAGACGGCGCGTCGCCTCAACATGCACCGGCGTACGCTGCAGCGGATTTTGGCGAAGCGCGCGCCAAGGTAATTTTCACCGCTCTCGTGCCCCGGACGCAGCGCAGCACGAAGTGATGCGCTGCTGAGCCGGGGCCCATGCCTCAGCTTGAACCACTGCCTTCTGGGTCCCGGCTCTGCGCAGCAACGCTAAGGCGTTGCAGCGCGTCCGGGACACGAGACCATTCTACTCCCAAAAATCTGCGTGCCCCTGCGGATCGATCAGGCGGTTGATGCGCAGCGCTGCCGCCATTCCAAACCGCACCGTCATCTGCTTCCGCGTCGCGGCTGCGATCCTGTGCTCGGGCGCCTCGCAATGCATGTGCGCGCCATAGGCGTCCGCGATGATCAGGCCGGTGTCTTCAGGAAAAATCTCGCACGGCAGATCCTGCGTGAAGGCGAAGAACAGCCGGTCGCAATGCGCGCGGTATTCGTGCCATTTCTGATCGGCGCGCAGGTCCTCGACTGACGATTTGATCTCGACGATCCAGATCTCGCCGCGCTCGTTCAACGCGGCGAGATCGGCGCGCCGGCCTGACGGCAGCGGCAATTCGCTGATGCAGGAAAAACCGAGCGAGCGTAAAAGCCGCGCCGTGCCGCGCGCGATCGCGAGCGCAGTTTCCGACTGGCGACGGTCCAGCGGCGGCACGAGGGCGATGTTGCGGGCGGGACTGTCCATGGGGAGAGATTAGCCGATTCCTCCGCTGTCGTCCTGGCGAAAAGCCAGGACCCATTGCCCCGAGGGGTCGTTGTAACGCGAGCTGCTCACCACGCGTCTTCGCCAAACTGCTTCCTGGGGTAATGGGTCCTGGATCTGCGCTTCGCTTGTCCAGGACGACATTGGAGAATGACGCTGGCGCTTTACCCTTCCATTCAGGTCCGCGGCATCACGATCACGCCCTCATTCCCGCGCAGATCCAGCACTCCCTCCAGCCGCTCCCCCTCGCGATCCAGAAACGTCGACAGCAATATCTCGCTGCCGAAGCGGATCGCGCTGGTGGTGACCGCGATCGGCTCAGGGCCGAGATTGAGCACGATAATGAGCGCCCGGCCCTCGGCCTCGCGGCGATACACGAGTAAATCGCCTTGCGCGGTGATCGGATGATAGTCGCCTCCGACCAGCGCCGGTGAACTCTTCCGCAACGCCATCAGCCGCTTGTAGAGGCTGAGGATCGAGCGCGTGTCGGCGTCGAGATTGACGACGTTCTCGCGGATATGATCCTCTGGCAGCGGCAGCCACGGCCTGACCTCCGAGAAGCCGGAGAAGTTGGACGAATCCCACTGCATCGGCGTGCGGCAGCCGTCGCGCCCGACGCCTATACCGGGGACGTTCTTCTCGAAGGGATCGCGGACATCCTCGGGCGCGATCGCAAGCTGATGCATGCCGATCTCGTCGCCATAATAGAGCGTCGGCGTGCCGCGCAAGGTCAGTAGCAGCATGGCGGCGACGCGGGCCTGCTCCGGCCCGACGCGGCTTGCGACGCGCGGACGGTCATGATTGCCGAGCACCCAGTTCGGCCAGGCGCCCTTCGGCAATGCCTTCTCGTAGTCGTCAATGATCTTCTCGATCGAGCGCGCACTCCAGAAGGTCGAGAGCAGCGCGAAATTGAACGGCATCTGCGCGCCGGTGAGATCATTGCCGTAATAGGCCATCAGCCGGTGCAGCGGCAGATAGACCTCGCCGATCAGCACGCGCGCATCATAAGCATTGGTGACACGCCGCATCTCGGCGATGACGTCAAACACCTCCGGCTGGTCGGTGGAGTATTGAGTGAGGATCTTTTCGTTCGGCGGCCGGCCCTCGACATAATGCGGGTTCGGCGGATTGTCGCGAAACTCGGCATCCTTGATCAGGTGCCAGATCACGTCGACGCGAAAGCCGTCGACGCCCTTCTCCAGCCAGAACCGCATCACGTCGTAGATCGCGGCGCGGACCTCGGGGTTGCGCCAGTTGAGGTCCGGCTGCTGGGCCAGGAAGGCGTGGTAGTAATATTGACCCGTCGCGGCGTCGACCTGCCATGCGCTGCCGCCGAATTCGGACAGCCAGTTGTTCGGTACGTCGCCATCGGAGCCAGGATCGCGCCAGATGTACCAATCGCGCCTGGGATTGTCGCGCGAGGACCGGCTCTCGACGAACCAGGGATGCTGGTCGGAGGTGTGGTTCGGCACAAGATCGAGGATCAGCTTCAGGCCGGCCTCATGCGCGGCCGCGATCAGCGCGTCGAAATCCGCCATCGCGCCGAACAGCGGATCGATGCCGGTATAGTCGGAGATGTCGTAGCCGAAATCGGTCATCGGCGAGGGGAAGA
The DNA here is from genome assembly GCF_000473045.1 of Bradyrhizobium sp. WSM3983. Taxonomy (GTDB): domain Bacteria; phylum Pseudomonadota; class Alphaproteobacteria; order Rhizobiales; family Xanthobacteraceae; genus Bradyrhizobium. Next base: position 128,588 of record NZ_AXAY01000008.1, read on the forward strand.
TCGGCGACAGCCAGATCGCGTCGACGCCGAGCGATTTCACATAAGGCAGCCGCCGCAAAATGCCGGCGAGATCGCCGACGCCGTCACCGTCGCTGTCCTGAAACGAGCGCGGATAGATCTGATAGAAGATGCCGTCGCGCCACCAGTTCTCGCCGCCCTGAGCCATATTGGAAAACCCACCCAAAAATCTGCGCCTCGCGCGAGAGAACGCGGAAGCAACGTCCCGGTTCAAACAGCCACGCGAATTGGGACGGCCGTGTGACAGCGCGTACGACTGTTCCCCGGCCGGGCCACGACTATTTTGCTTGGCGGCGCAGCAAAAATCGGCATTGTGAGCCCATGACCGAGCAAAACGACACGCAACTAGCCAAGGCCGGCGCGATCATCGTCCCCGTGACGCTGTTCGAGCAGAACTGCACCATCATCTGGGACGAGCCCAGCAAAAAGGCCGTGGTGATCGATCCCGGCGGCGACGTGCCGAAGATTCTCGAGGCGATCAAGCAGAGCGGCGTCACCGTGGAAAAGATCTGGCTGACCCACGGTCATATCGACCATGTCGGCGGCGCGGCGGAATTGCGCGATGCGCTGAAGGTGCCGATCGAGGGTCCGCATGTCGCGGACAAATATCTGCTCGACAACGTGGTCGAGAGCGGCGCGCGTTTCGGCATGACGGGGGTGCGCAATTTCGAGCCGGACCGCTGGCTCGACGAAGGCGAAACCGTGTCGATCGGCGGGTTGACGTTCGACATTTTCCACTGCCCTGGCCACTCGCCGGGCAGCGTGGTGTTCTTCAACAAGGATCTGCGGTTTGCCCATGTCGGCGACGTCTTGTTCGCGGGCTCGGTCGGACGCACCGATTTGCCCGGCGGCAACCACGCCACGCTGATCAACTCGATCATGACGAAACTCTTGCCGCTCGGCGACGATGTCGGTTTCATCTGCGGCCACGGCGCCGGCTCGAGCATCGGTCAGGAGCGGATGACCAATCCGTTCATCACCGGCGAGATGTAGGTTTTATTCGGCGGCGTCCGCCAGCGGCGCCACTTCGCCGAGATTGCGTTCACCCCACTCACGGATTGCCGCGACGACCGGCACAAAACTCTTGCCCTTGCGGGTGAGGCGATACTCGACCTTCGGCGGCACCTCGCCGAAGTCCTTGCGGTCGATCAGGCCGCTCGCGGTCAGCGCCTTCAATTCACGGCTGAGCACGCGCGGGGTGATCTCGGCACTGCCTGACGTGCCGCGCAGCAGGCCGCTGCGGATCTCGCCGTAGCGGCGCGGGCCGTCCTTGAGGTCCCAGACGATGCGCAGCTTGTACTTGCCGCTGATCATTTTCTGGAATGCCGCGACGGGGCAGCTGCGCGCCGGGACTGCCTTGGGCATGTCGTCTCCTCCATCCAAGGCTCAGAGGATAAGAGCGACGCTGAAAAAGTCCATACTATCAATTTTGTCCATACTTGCGGGATGGCGTGTAAGCCGCAGATGATGGTGCACATGACGAACAGGGAGCGTCACATGAAGCACTTCATGATCAAGTACGAATTCAAGAACGGTACGACCGAGGCTTGGCACCAGGAGATCGGCCGCTTCATCAAGGCGATCGACAGCGATCCGGAGCTGACAGGGCGGCTCAGCTATCGCGTCCTGAAGAACCGCGACGACGGCCACTATTTCCATCTCGCCAGCGTCACTGATGATGCCGTGCAAAAAACGCTGCAATCGCGCGATTTCTTCAAGGCGTATACGGAGATGACGCGGAAAGTGGCCGCCGGCGGCGAGGTCACGGTGACGCCGATCGAGATGATCGGCGCGACGAAGTAGACCTACTTCATCAGTCCCGCAGCAGTCAGCGCGCGCGTGATGATCTGGCCGAGATCGAAGCCGCGGGATTCCTCGCGCTTCGACTCGGCTGCCTCTTCCGCAACCGCAGCGCGGATCGAGCGGGCGAGATGCGGGGCGGGCGAACGCGCGGGCACCGCTTTTGCCGGCGCGGCAGGCTTCGCTTCCGCCTTCTTCTTGGCCGTATCCGGAATCCATCCGGTGAGCCCGAAGAACTTTGCGATGTGGTAGGACGAGGAGATGCCGGCCTCGATCAAGAACGCGCCCTCTATGCCGTAGCGCTGGTCGTTATCGGCGAGCCCCAGCGGCGTGCCGTGCGCCATGCCGGTGATGGCGTAGGACTCGACCAGCGTCTCGCCGTCCTTGTTCCACCAGGCCTGGCGCGGATAGCCGTCGACATTGGTCTCGGCCATCGGCGTCATCGGCAGATCATGCAGATCGAGCCACTGCTTGACGATCTCGTTGGCGTTGCCGGGATTGACGGTGCGGTCGGCGCCGCCGTGCCACACCGAAATCTTCGGCCAGGGCCCGCGGTGGTTCGAGGCCCGACGCACGAAATCGCCGAGTTCGCGCTCGGGCCGCGCTGGAGAATGAAACATGCCGTCCAGTGCCTCGCGCAAATTCGACGCGATGCCGTAGGGCAATCCGGCGATCACTGCGCCGGCTGCGAACACTTCAGGATAGGTCGCGAGCATCACCGAGGTCATGCCGCCACCGGCGGAGAGGCCGGTGATGAAGACACGCCTGGGATCGATGCGATGCGTCTCGACCATATGCGCGATCATCTCGCGGATCGAACGCGCCTCGCCGCTGTCGCGCGCGGTGTCTTCCGGATTGAACCAGTTGAAGCAGGTGTTGCCGTTGTTGATGCGCTGCTGCTCGGGCATCACCAGCGCAAAGCCATAGTGACGCGCGAGCGTCGACCAGCCCGCGCCGAGATCGTAAGCCGCGGCGGTCTGGCCGCAGCCATGCAGCACGACGACGAGCGCACGCGGCTTCTGCAATTGCGCCGGCACGAACGCGAACATGCGCAAGGCTCCGGGATTGTCGCCGAAGCCCGTGACTTCCTCCAGCGGACTGGAGGCATCGGCGCTCGCGCCAAAGTAAGGCAAGCGCAGTCCGTCCATCCTTGGCAGACGTCTCAAGAGGTCGACATTTTTGGCTAACGACACGGCAAATTCCTGGTGGGCGGCTTTCAACGTTTACCCAGACCAGATAGTTGCTGCAGTGCAAAATGAAAAGGCCGTGTGCTGCCCGTACTCCGGAATCACGCAGATTCCCGCAGGAATCCGCACGTATTAACCGCAATGCCTCAACTTCGTGCAGATGCGCGGCGCATCCACGTCAGGAATGCGGCGCTGATCATGATTAACGCCGCAAACAGCGAGAGCGAGACGAGAAAACCTGCGCGCACTGATTGCAACCCTTCCACCGCAAAGAAGACCGCGCCGATTGCGGCCACTCCGGCCGCATTCCCGATCTGCGCTATGGTGCCGTAGATGCCGGACGCCGAGCCGGCAGCGAGAGGTTTGACGGTCGAGAGTACCGCGCCGGAGAGCAGCGCCATCACCATGCCTTGGCCGTAGCCGAAGATGATCATGATGAGCGCGAGCGCTATCGGCGTCAGCGCGTCGATACAGCCTGCTACGAGCGCGAGCGCGACAAGGCCCGCGATCTGCAACGCGCAGCCTTCGATCAGCACTTTGGACTTGCTGCCTTGGCTCGATTGCTGCATGTCGGTTCCCGCTGATTTTGCAGGGGTTTGGAAGCTCATCCGATGTACGACTACGACATGGTGGTGATCGGCTCGGGCCCATCGGGGCGCCGGGCCGCGGTGCAATGTGCCAAGCTCGGCAAGGCCGTGCTGGTGGTGGAGAAGGGCCGGCGGGTCGGCGGCGTCTCTGTTCACACCGGGACAATTCCATCCAAGACACTGCGCGAGACCGTGCTCAATCTCTCCGGCTGGCGCGAGCGCGGCTTCTACGGCCGCTCCTACCGGGTGAAGCAGGACATCGCGGCGAGCGACTTGATGATCCGGCTGCAGAAGACACTCGACCACGAAGTCGAAGTGCTCGAGCATCAGTTCAGCCGCAATTTGGTCCGCACAGCCAATGGCGAGGCACGTCTGGTCTCGCCGCACGAGGTCGAGATCACGAGCGCGATCGGCGAGACCAAGACTGTACCGGCGGCCTTCATCCTGATCGCCTGCGGCACGCGCCCGTTCCGCCCCGACTATGTGCCGTTCGATGGCGCGACCGTGCTCGACAGCGACGAGATCATCGAACTGCAAAAACTGCCACGCAGCCTGGCTGTGATCGGCGCCGGCGTGATCGGCGTCGAATATGCCACCATCTTCAGCGCGCTCGATGTACCGGTGACCCTGATCGAGCCGCGACCGACCTTCCTCGACTTCATCGACAAGGAATTGATCGACGAGTTCATGCACGAGTTGCGTGACCGCAACGTCGCGCTGCGGCTCGGCTCAAAGGTGATCTCGATCGAGAAGACGGCGCAGGGCGGCATCGTCACGAACCTGTCCGACGGACGCCACGTCACCACGGAAATGCTGTTGTTCGCGGCGGGCCGGGTCGGCGCCACCGACCGGCTCAATCTCGAAGCCGCCGGCATCGTGGTCGACCATCGCGGGCGCATCACGGTCGATCCCGTGACGCTGCAGACCAGCGTGCCGCATATCTATGCCGCCGGCGACGTGATCGGCTTTCCGAGCCTTGCCTCGACCTCGATGGAGCAGGGCCGCGTCGCCGCCTGCCACGCGCTCGGCATGGAGCCGCTCGCGCCGCCGGAGTTCTTTCCCTACGGCATCTATTCGGTGCCGGAGATCTCGACCGCGGGCCTCACCGAAGAAGAGGTACGGACGCGCGGCATTCCCTACGAGGTCGGCATCGCCCGCTTCCGCGAGACCTCGCGCGGCCACATCATGGGGTTGAACAGCGGCATGATGAAGATGATCTTCTCGACCAAGACCCGTCACCTGCTCGGCGTGCATATTCTGGGCGAAGGCGCCACCGAGCTGATCCATATCGGCCAGGCGGTGCTGAACCTCAAAGGCACGATCGACTATTTCATCCAGAACACGTTCAACTATCCGACGCTGGCGGAGGCCTACAAGATCGCTGGCCTCGATGCGTGGAACAGGATGACGCGGTAGGGCAAGCTTCTCGCGAAATTGGCCGAGCAGTCCCTTTGCGGCCATCCTTCGAGACGCCCGCCTTCGGCGGTCTCCTCAGGATGAGGTCTGGTTTTGCGGGCGCAGTTTCAGACCCTCATGGTGAGGAGCCCGCAAAGCGGGCGTCTCGAACCATGCGGGCCCTGGTCGCCTCTCAGGCACATAGCTGCATTCCGCCATGCGGGACATCGCGCGATTGCGTTCGCGGCATCGGGCACGTAGCCTCCGCCTACCTAACAAACAGAAAATTCAGCCGGAGAGAACCCCATGGCGCGCCTGAAATTCGGAGCCTTCCTTGCCCCGCATCACCCGATCGGGGAGCATCCGATGCTTCAGTTCCGGCGCGATCTCGACCTGGTCGAGCAGCTCGATGCGCTCGGCTACGACGAGTTCTGGTGCGGCGAGCATCATTCCTCCGGCTGGGAGATGATCGCCTCGCCCGAGATGTTTCTGGCCGCGGCCGGCGAGCGCACCAAGCGGATCAAGCTCGGCACCGGCGTGGTGTCGCTGCCCTATCATCATCCCTACAATGTCGCCCAGCGCATGGTGCAGCTCGACCACATGACCGGTGGCCGCGCCATCTTCGGCTCCGGCCCGGGCGCGCTGGCCTCGGACGCGCACACGCTCGGCATCGACCCGATGACGCAGCGTGACCGCCAGGACGAGGCGATCGCCGTGATCCGCCGCCTCTTCAATGGCGAGCGCGTCACCGCCAAGAGCGACTGGTTCACGATGAACGACGCCGCGCTGCAGATCTTGCCGTTGCAGGAGGAGATGCCCTTCGTCGTGGCCTCGCAGATCTCGCCGTCCGGCATGACGCTCGCCGGCAAATACGGCATCGGCATCATCTCGCTGGGTTCGATGACGACGCAGGGGTTGATGTCGCTGCAACAACAATGGCAATTCGCCGAGGATGCTGCCAGGAAGCACGGCACCACGGTCAGCCGCGCCGACTGGCGTGTGCTCCTGACCTTCCACATCGCCGAGAGCCGCGAGCAGGCGCGCAAGGAAGCCGGTGCCGGGCTGATGCGATGGCACAACGAGTATAACGTCGGCACGCTGCAGCGGCCGGGCCTCACGGCGTTCTCCTCGCCGGACGAGGCCGTGGACAAGACCGCCTTCGTCGAAGGCGCGGCCTCCACCATCGGCACGCCCGACGATCTCGTCAAAACCATCAAGAATGTGATGGAAGTGTCCGGCGGCGTCGGCGCCATCATCGGTTTCGTGCACGACTGGGCCAATCCGGAAGCGACGCGCCGGAGCTGGGACATGGTGGCGCGTTACGTCGTGCCGGAGATCAACGGTTACATCGACGGCTTGCGCAAGTCGCAAAAGTTCGTGATCGAGAACCGCGCGATCTTTGAACGTGCCGGCCAGGCCGTGATGGCCAAGATCATGCAGAACGAGAAGGCCGCCGAGGCGCTGAAGGTGACCGGCCCCGGCCGCGTCGCGATTCCCGCCGTCAACGCACCGGATCTGCAGAAGGAAGCGGCGAAGCAATAGGTCTTATCGGCGTTACGCTCGTAACCACGTTCACAAGCAAAACATGTCGGCCTGTGCTATGCTGACCCGATCAGCTGCCGCGGGCCGCATTTCTGTCGTGCTCGCGCGCCGTTCGGTCAGCCAACCGGAGCAATCGTCATGTCGATGCAGAATGTGGCCTCGCCTGTGCTTCAGTACACCGCGCCCAGGCGCAACCAGCTGACGCACATCCCCGGTGACGAAGGCTGGCCGATCATCGGCAAGACCTTTCAGGTGCTCGCCGATCCCAAAGGCCACATCGAACGTAGCGGCGCCAAATACGGTCCGGTCTACCGCACCCACATTTTCGGCGAGACCAATATCGTGCTGCTCGGGCCCGAGGCCAACGAGCTCGTGATGTTCGACCAACAGAAGCTGTTCTCGTCGACGCATGGCTGGAACCATGTGCTCGGCCTGCTGTTTCCGCGCGGATTGATGCTGCTTGATTTCGAGGAGCACCGGCTGCACCGCAAGGCGCTTTCGGTCGCGTTCAAATCCGGGCCGATGAAATCCTATCTGAGCGATCTCGATCGCGGCATCTCCGGACGCGTCGCGCAATGGAAGGCCAAGCCCGGCGAGATGCAGCTTTATCCGGCGATGAAGCAGCTCACGCTCGATCTCGCTGCAGCATCTTTCCTCGGCGCCGATATCGGGCCGGCGGTCGACGAGATCAACCGCGCTTTCGTCGACATGGTCGCGGCCGCCGTTGCCCCGATCCGCAAGCCCCTGCCGGGCACCCAGATGGCGCGCGGCGTCAACGGACGCAAGCGCATCGTCGCGTATTTCCGCGAGCAGATTCCGCTCCGCCGCGGCAATCACGGCGGCGACGATCTGTTCTCGCAGCTCTGCCGCGCCACCCATGAGGACGGTGCGCTGTTGTCCGACCAGGACATCATCGACCACATGAGCTTTCTGATGATGGCGGCGCACGACACGCTGACCTCGTCGCTGACGTCCTTCATCGGCGAGCTCGCCGCCAATCCGGACTGGCAGGACAAGCTGCGCGCGGAAGTTCTCGCGCTCGGGCTTGCTCCCGGTGCGCCGAGCAGCTTCGACGATCTCGAAAAGATGCCGTTGACGGAGATGGCGTTCAAGGAGGCGCTGCGGATCAAGCCGCCAGTGCCCTCGATGCCGCGCCGCGCGATGCGCGATTTCACCTTCAAGGGCTATACGGTCCCCGCCGGCACCGCGGTCGGCGTCAACCCGCTCTTTACGCACCATATGAAGGACATCTGGCCGGAGCCTGATCGCTTCGATCCCTTGCGTTTCACCGAGGAAGCCCAGCGCAACCGTCACCGCTTCGCCTGGGTGCCGTTCGGGGGCGGCGCGCATATGTGCCTCGGCCTGCACTTTGCCTACATGCAGGCGAAATGTTTTGCCCGGCACTTCCTCCAGAACATCGAGGTGTCGCTGGAGCCCGGCTACAAGCCGGACTGGCAGATGTGGCCGATCCCGAAGCCGAAGGATGGGTTAAGGGTGCGGGTGAAGGCGGTGTGAGCTTCGCTCTCGCAGGGTGGGTTAGCGAAGCGTAACCCACCTCTTTGGTCTCCGCGGTGACGAAGTTGGTGGGTTACGCGTCGCTAACCCACCCTACCCCACCCGCCCCCGGGAGCCGCTACGTCCCCTGATCGAACGCCTTGCGCAGGGCGACGTACCCCTGCTGCTGCTGGCTCCAGTTGCGGCCGCCGGTGATGGCGCCGTCGATGACGAGGTCGTGGCCATTGATGAAGCTGGATTCGTCGCTCGCCAGGAACACTGCGGCGTGGGCGATGTCGTCGGGGATGCCGGCGCGCGGAATCGGCTGTGCGGTCTTGTAGACGTCGCGCATCACCGCCGGCGTCTTCTCGGCAGCTTCCGTCGATAGCCCCAGCGCCTTGCCAAAGATGCCGGTCGCGATCGCGCCGGGCGAGATCGAATTGACCCGCACATTGGACTCGCCGAGCTCCATCGCCACGCATTTGGTGAGATGGATCACCGCCGCCTTGGCCGCACCGTAAACGACGGACGACGAAAAGCCGGCGAGACGGCCGGCGATGCTGCCATTGTTGATGATGCTGCCGGACCCCTGCTTCTTCATATAGGGCGCGGCATGCTTCATGCCGAGCATAACGCTGCGCACCAGGGTCGCCATCGCCGCGTCGAAGCGCTCGACCTCGAGGCCTTCGATGCCGCCGGTCTGTGCCGGGCCGCCGGCATTGTTGAAGAGGCAATCGATCCGGCCGAATTTTTCCACCGCAAGCGCGATCAGCGCCTGCATCTGCGCTTCGACGGTCACATCGGTCTGGCGGAAAACGCAGGCGGCGCCGAGCTGCTTCGCCAGCGCCTCGCCTTCCGGTAGACGGCGGCCTGCGATCACAATTTTGGCACCTTCGGCAACGAAGACTTCCGCGGTGCGCAATCCGATCCCGCTCGTCGCACCCGTGATCACCGCAACCTTGCCGTCAAGCCTGCCCATGGAATGTCCCTGTTTTCGAATGAGTTGAAGCCAAATGGCGGATACCGATTGATGACGTCACGACGACAATCGGCGCCGCAACAATCACTATTCCTGCCGGCTGGCGACAAGGCAAGCTTTGCTTGCGCATGCGAGATGCGTAACATCATGGCTCACCTCTCGATTTTCGAACTTCTATCGCAACCAGGCCACGCATGGGGAAGCTGATCGACGAATTCCGAAAAGGCTGGCAGGGCGTGACGGCGCCATCGCTCGGCCTGAGCATTGCGTTCGCGGTGGCCTGCGTGCTGGTCGCGACCCTGGCGCGCTGGGGGCTCGCGCATGTGCGCCCCGACGTCTACTTCACGCCCTACTTCCCGGCCGTGTTCTTTGCAGCCGCCTTCGGAGGCCTTCGGATCGGCGTCGTGACCGCGCTGGTCGGCGGCGTGCTCGGCGTCGTCGTGAATTTCGACCATGCGTTTGCCGATCGCGCGCGGTTCGTTCTTCTGACACTTTATTGGGGCGTCTCCGCGCTGACCATCTGGGGCGTCGAGCACTATCGCGCGATGCTGGCGGAGCAGCGCCGGATCTCCAAGCGGCTGATCGAGGAGGAAGACTATCGCAAGCTCCTGGTCGACGAGCTGCAGCACCGGCTGAAGAACAAGCTGTCGACCGTGCATGCCGTGATGCACCAGGTGCTGCACGACGAGCCGCAGGTCTGGGCCCGCATCGACCCGCGACTACGGTCACTCGCCGCAACAGATGATTTGATCTCGAAGATCGACAAGGCCGGCTGCGATATCCGTGATCTCCTGATTTCGGAGCTCGGCCCTTACGGCCATGTCCGCTTCACCCTCAACGGCGACCGGCTGTTCCTGCCCCCGAAGCTCGCGGTGACGCTGTCGCTGATGTTTCACGAGCTCGCCACCAATGCCGGCAAATACGGTGCATTCTCCTCACCGCGCGGCTTGTTGCAGGTGTCATGGACCGTCAGCGACGATCGATTGATCATCACGTGGGACGAGACCGAGGGACCGAGCGTCGACAAGATCTCGGAGCCCGGCTTCGGCACCAAGCTGCTGAAGTCGGCGCTGACCGCTTTCGACGGCAAGACCGAGGTCTCGTATTTGAAGACCGGGCTGCATTGCATCATGCAATGTCGCATTCCCAAGAGCGAATGACGTTTGTCACCTCTCCCCAGCGGGGAGAGGTGTCGACGACAGCTCGCATCCATTCGAACGAAAGAGACTAGCGTGCTACGCTCGCGCTTTCGCAAGCGCTGTTGACCTTCTGTTAATGACGATCGGCTGCGTACCTCGCAACGCCACAGGTTTCTCCCACAACACCCCCGTATTTCTGCCGACCCCTTAACCAAACCTAAGAGGGAACTGCGCATGATCGCGCTCATTGCAAAGGCGCGCTGAAACAACAAGATTCATGACTTCTATGAACGACAATGCATATAACGGCGCGAGTGAAGCCGAGCTCGGATTTCTCAAGGAAATCGTTAGAATGCTGCCTGCCGGCCTGACCGTGCAGGACGCGCAAGGCAAGCTTCTCCTGGTTAACGATGTCGCGGCCGCCCAGCTCGGCATGGACGGCAGCCGACCGTCGCCGGATCTCGCGCAGCGCCGCGAGGCCTGTGAGCGCGCGCTGCGGGCCGGACAGCCAGTCATCTCCGAAGAAGCGCACCAGAACGGCGCTGCACGCCAGGTGCTGCTGACCACCCATCGGCCGGTCCAGCTCGACGGCCGCGAGCTCTTGATCTCGGCCTCCGCCGACATCACCGAGCAGAAGAATTTCGAGGACCAACTGTTTCGCTCGGCCTATTTCGACGAGCTGACCGGGCTGCCCTCGCGGCGCGTGATCGAGCATCGCGCCAACAGCCTGCTCGCGCACGATCGCGGCGGTGAGCGTTTTGCGCTGGCCTTTCTCGACGTCGATAATTTCAAGCACATCAACGACTATTACGGCCATGCCGTCGGCGACGCGCTGCTGGTCGAGCTGTCGAAGCGGCTCGGCCGCGACCTGCGCGATTCCGACATGCTGTCGCGCATCTCCGGCGATGAATTCCTGCTGCTGCTCTCCCCGATCCAGAGCCAGAACGAAGTCGCCGAATTCATGCAATCGACTCTGGAGCGGCTGACCGCACCGTTCTTCATCGATAGTTCGGAAGTCTTCGCGTCGACCTCCGTCGGAGTCAGCCTCTATCCTGACCATGGCCGCAACTTCGAAATGCTGCGCCAGAACGCCGACATCGCGATGTACCGTATCAAGAACAACGGCAAGGGATCCGCCGCCTTCTTCGATGCCGGCATGGAGCGCGAGGCGCTGGCGCGGATGAAGATCGAGCAGTCGCTGCGACAGGCCATCCTCGAAAAGCGCTTCTGCTGCGCCTTCCAGTCCAAGGTCGACATCAGGACGCAGGCCGTGACGGGCATCGAGGCCCTGGTTCGCCTGCGTGACGACGAGGGCGTGATCCAGGCGCCGGGTTCATTCATCCATCTCGCGAGCGAGCTCGGGCTGATCGACGAGCTGACCCATCTCGTGCTCGCCGAGATTGTCAAATCGATCGACCTGATCAACGACACCTTTGGCGCCGAAGCGACCATCAGCATCAACGTCGCCGCCAAGCAGGCCGGCACCCCTGAATTCATGCGCAATTTCGCACAGGCGCTGGAGGACACCAGCTTTCCGCAGCGCTTCATGATCGAGGTGACGGAAGACGCTTTCGTCGCCAAGAATCATTTCCAGACCGAGATCCTGCCGATGTTCCGCAAGCTCGGCGTCGGCATCTCCATCGACGATTTCGGCACCGGCTATTCGTCGCTGTCGGCGCTGGCCGACATCACCGCCGACGAGATCAAGATCGACCGCTCCTTCATCACCGACATCCATAAGCGCCCGCGCAGCCAGGGCATCTTGCGCGCGATCGAATCCCTGAGCGAAGCGCTCGGCATGACCGTGATCGCCGAAGGCCTCGAATCCTACGAAGAGCTCGCCTATCTCCAGGCCGCGACCAAGATCCGCTATGCGCAGGGCTATTATTTCGCCCGCCCGATCTTCCTGGAAGAGTTGAAGCTCGCGACCCCCGCCTCCAGCGAGTCCCGCGCCAGCCTGTCCGCCCGCCCGATGCAGCAGAACCGCCAGGGCTATTCGCGGGCGAGCGGGTATCGGCGGTAGGGTGCGTTCCTCGATCACGCAATGTGCTCCTGATCCGTCATCCTGAGGTGCGAAGCCTGCGATGCGAACGCATCGTGGGCCGAGCCTCGAAGGATGAACGGCCGGGATGCAGCCGGGCCGTCGCCCTTCGAGGGCCGCTGAAGAAGCGGCCACCTCAGGATGACGGCGATAGATCACAGACATGCGGAGCATCGGCGGTAGAGGCGCGAAGACGGCCCTCGTTCTCGATGTCGTCCTGGCGAAAGCCAGGACCCATTACCCCAGAGCGTGATGTGGCGCGAGATGGTCACCACGAGTCTTCGCCAAACCACCCCCCGGCGTAATGGGTCCTGGATCCGCGCTCCGCTTCGCTACGCTTGTCCAGGACGACTGAGTTGGGCCAGTTTCAAGCCTCCAATTCCTCCTTTGAAATTGCTGCGCTTTTTGTAATAAACAGGCGGACCTCCCCGAGGCACGCCATGTCACCTTCTTCCTCCAAATTCAGCGATCCCGCCTATGTCCGCGCGCGGGCGATGGTGACGCTGTTCGAGCGGCTGGAGCATCTGTGCGAGGGCGCGATCGCGATCGATCGCGGTGGGCGGGTCATCTACGTCAATGAGAAGTACCTCGCCTCGCTCGGCCTCAGGCAGACCGCGGAAGCAATCGGCCGACCGATCGAGGAGATCATTCCGAACAGCCTGATGCGGAAGGTGGTCGAGACCGGCGAGCCGATCCTGCTCGACATCATGGAGCTCGGCGGCGAGCAGCTCGTGGTCACGCGCATGCCGATCGAGGACGAGGATCGCAACATCATCGGCGCAATCGGCTTCGTGCTTTATGATCATCTCGAAAGCCTCAAACCGCTGCTTGCGCGCGTCGCGCAGCTCGAGAGCGATTTGCGGCTGGCGCGGCGGCAATTGTCGAACCCCCGCGCGGCACGCTTCACCTTTGCCGACTTCGTCGGCGCCACGCCGGGAATCGCGCAGGCCAAGCAGCTCGCAGGCCGCGCCGCCCGGCAGAACGTCACCGTGCTCCTCACCGGCGAGACCGGAACGGGCAAGGAGATGCTGGCGCAAGCCATTCACAACGCATCATCCCGCGCCGAGAAGCCGTTTGTCAGCGTCAACGTCGCTGCGATCCCCGACACGCTGATCGAGTCGGAGTTTTTTGGCGCGGCGCCCGGGGCCTATACCGGTGCCGATCGCAAGGGGCGCGAAGGCAAATTCCGCATCGCCGACGGCGGCACGCTGTTTCTTGACGAGATCGGCGAGATGCCGCTGCAATTGCAGGCCAAGCTGTTGCGCGTGCTCCAGGAGCGCGAGATCGAGCCGCTCGGATCGGACAAGATCTCCAAGGTGGACGTGCGCGTGGTCGCCGCCACCAATGTCGATTTACGCAAGCGCGTCAGCGACGGCGCGTTCCGGCCCGATCTCTATTACCGCCTCAACGTGCTCTCGATCGACCTGCCGCCCCTGCGCGACTGCCTTGGCGATCTCCCTGACATCAGCGCCCGGCTGCTCGACGACATCAGCGCCTCCGGCGATTATGTCAGCGCGAAGATCACGCCGAGCGCGCTGTCGGCGCTCGCCCGCTACGACTGGCCGGGCAATGTCCGGGAGCTTCGCAACATCCTGGAACGCGCACTGATCCTGAGCGATTCCGGGCGCCTGACCGGCGATGATTTTGCCCGCATCCTCCCCGTCGGCACGGATGCGAGGCCCGCTTCGACGGTGCGAACAGCGGGCATCGTGGTGCCCTACGCCGAGGCGGAGGCGGAGTTCGAGAAGCACACGCTCGAGCAGGCGCTCGCCGCCAGCAACGGGCAGATCTCCGAAGCCGCCAAGATGCTGCGCATCTCGCGTGCGACCTTCTACAAGAAGCTCGCCAAGTTCGGGCTTGATTCGGGGCCAGGTTCCGTCTGAGTTTCGAGACTCATTTTGTCTGGAGTCTCGGATTCCTGACAGCGCGCAATGCGCCTCTGTCCCGGTGCCGGCAGCGAAATTGCCGGGTTTTAAGCCATTTTGCGTAAAACGGCTGCATCTGGCGCGGACCTTGCTCTTCGCTTTGCACAAATGACGCATGCCGCACATGCGCATTCGCAAACAGGGAGGACGCCGAATGAGTGGAGCGATCACCGTCAATGAGCTCGGGGCAAAGCAGCCGTCCCATGTCACGGTCGCAACTGCGAGCCTGATCGGCACGGCCATCGAATGGTACGACTTCTTTCTCTACGGCACCGCTGCCGCGCTGATCTTCAACAAGCTGTTCTTCCCGACCTTCGACCCGATGGTCGGCACGCTGCTGGCATTCGCGACCTATGCGCTCGGCTTCATCGCGCGCCCGCTCGGCGGGCTCGTGTTCGGCCATTACGGCGACAAGATCGGCCGCAAGACCATGCTTTATCTCACGCTCCTGATCATGGGCGTGGCGACGGCGGCGATCGGCTTCCTGCCGACCTACGAGACCGCCGGCATCTGGGCCGCGATCCTGCTCGTCACCTGCCGCCTGGTCCAGGGCTTTGGGCTCGGGGGCGAATGGGGCGGCGCCGTGCTGATGGCGGTCGAGCATGCACCGGAGGACAAAAAGGGCTTTTATGGCAGCTGGCCGCAGCTCGGCGCGCCGCTCGGCCTCGTGCTCGGCACACTGGTATTCTCGGTGGTGTCCTCGATGCTGACCGACGCGCAGCTCCTCGCCTGGGGCTGGCGCCTCCCGTTCCTGTTCTCGATCGCGCTGGTGCTGGTCGGCCTGTGGATCCGCTTCACCATCGCGGAATCGCCGGAGTTCCAGAAGGTCAAGGACACCGAGGAGGAGGTGGCGATGCCGATCCTCGAGGCGATCAGGATGTACCCCAAGAACATCCTGCTCGCGATGGGCGCGCGCTTTGCCGAGAACGGCTTCTTCTATATCTACGCGACCTTCGTGCTCGCCTATGCGACGCAGTCGCTCGGCATGAGCAGGCAGGACATGCTCAACGGCGTCCTGATCGCAGCCGCGATCGAGACCTTCACCATTCCGGCCTTCGGCGCGCTGTCCGACCGGATCGGGCGGCGGCCGGTCTACATCTTCGGCGCGGTGTTCTCGGCACTGATGTCATTCCCGCTGTTCATGCTGCTGGCGACCAAGAACCCGCAATACGCCTGGATCGCGATCGTGCTCGGCCTCGCCGTCGGCCATGCCGCGATGTACGGCCCGCAGGCGAGTTTCCTGTCCGAGCTGTTCGGCACCAAGGTGCGCTATAGCGGCGTCTCGCTCGGCTACAACCTCGCCTCGATCTTCGCCGGCGCGCTGTCGCCGCTGATCGCCACCGGCCTGATGACGGCCTATGCGCCCGCGACCTGGCCGATCTCGGCCTACATGATCGCGCTTGCGTTCATCACCATCGTATCGGTCTATTTCGCGACGGAAACGCGCAAGATCGCACAGGCCTGACGGGCCGATCGCGACTATCATGGCGCGGGAGCGGCTGAGCCGCTCCCGCGACGGCCGCACAGCCAAGCAAAGACAAACAGGGCATGCGGCCCGCGACAAACATGGGAGGGAACGCCGTGAGCCAGCATCCTGCCTTGGCCTATTTGCCCCATTCCGAGAAGGGCAAGATCGTCACCGCGGCCGAGGCCGTGATGCTGATCCGCGACGGCGACACGGTCGCGACCGGCGGCTTTGTCGGCATCGGCTTTGCTGAGGAGATCGCACTGGCGCTGGAGGAGCTCTATCTCTCCAACGAAGGCGACGCCCCCTACACGCAGGGCAAGCCGCGCAATCTGACGCTGGTCTACGCGGCGGGCCAGGGCGACGGCAAGCATCGCGGCCTCAATCATTTCGCGCATGAAGGCCTGGTGCGGCGCGTGATCGGCGGCCATTGGGGCCTTGCCCCGAAGCTGCAGCAGCTCGCGATCGCCAACCGCATCGAGGCCTACAATCTGCCGCAGGGCGTCATCACGCATCTGTTCCGCGACATCGCGGCCCACCGGCCGGGCCACATCACCCGCGTCGGCATGGGCACCTTCGTCGACCCCAGGCACGGCGGCGGCAAGCTGAATGCGCGCACCACCGAAGACATGGTGGAGCTGATCACGCTTCGCGGCGAGGAGTGCCTGCTCTACAGGACGTTTCCGATTCACATCGGCATCATCCGCGCCACCACCGGCGATCCCGACGGCAACCTCACCATGGAGAAGGAGGCGCTGACGCTGGAAGCGCTCGCCATCGCCATGGCGGCGCATAATTCCGGCGGCATCGTCATTGCCCAGGTCGAGCGCGTCGCTGAGAGCGGCAGCCTCAATCCGCGCCAGGTCAAGATTCCCGGAATCCTCGTCGACTGCGTCGTCGTGGCCAAGCCCGAGCACCACTGGCAGACCTTTGGCACGCAATATAACCCGGCCTATTCCAGCGAGATCCGGGTGCGGGCCGCATCGCTCCCGGTGATGCCCTTGAGTGAGCGCAAGATCATCGCCCGCCGCGCTGCCTTCGAGCTGAAGGCCAATAGCGTCGTCAATCTCGGCATCGGCATGCCCGAGGGGATCGCCTCGGTCGCCAATGAAGAGCGGATCATCGACCTGATCACGATGACGGCGGAGCCCGGCGTGATCGGCGGCATCCCAGCGAGCGGCATCGATTTCGGCGCGGCGATCAACACCCAGGCCGTGATCGACCAGCCCTATCAGTTCGATTTCTACGACGGCGGCGGCCTCGATGCTGCTTTTCTCGGGCTCGCCCAGGTCGATCGTTCCGGCAATCTCAATGTCAGCAAGTTCGGGCCGAAGCTTGCCGGCGCCGGCGGCTTCATCAACATCAGCCAGAATGCCAAGGAGGTCGTGTTCGTCGGCACCTTCGCGGCCGGCAAGCAGCAGATCGCGGTCGATGGCGGCAAGCTCGCCATCGTGGCGGAAGCGCACTCCCGCAAGTTCGTCGACAGGGTCGAGCACGTCACCTTCAGCGGCCCGTTTGCGGCAGCGCGCGGGCAGCGCGTGCTCTACGTCACCGAACGCTGCGTCTTTGCACTGCGCCCCGACGGGCTCGAACTGATCGAGGTTGCGCCCGGCATCGACATCGAGCGCGACGTCCTGCGCCTGATGGATTTCAAGCCGCTGATCCCGCGCGATCCCGCGACGATGGATGCACGTATATTCCGTGACGGTCCCATGGAGCTGCGCGAACGGCTGCTGACCATCCCGCTTGACCAGCGCTTCGCGCTCGACGCGCAGCAGAACCTGTTCTTTGTCAATCTGGAGCGCTATCCGCTGCGCAGCAAGGCCGACATCGACGAGATCGCGCGCATCGTCGAAGCCAAGCTCACGCCGCTCGGCCGCAGGGTCTACGCCATCGTCAATTATGACAATTTCTCAATCCTGCCGGAGCTGCTCGACGATTATTCGGCCATGGTGCGCAGCCTGGTCGACCGCTTCTATGCCGGCGTATCGCGCTACACCACCTCCGGCTTCCTGCGCATCAAGCTCGGCGAGGCGCTGGAGCGGCGCGGCGTCGCGCCGCATATTTTCGAGAGCGCCGAGGAGGCGCAGTCGGATTGGCGCCAGGTCGAGGGCGCAGTATCCGAAAGCGGTGCGCCACACGCTGCGCGGCAGGCTTAAAGATGATACAGAGCCTTACATGCAGAGCCTTACATGCAGAGCGTTGGCCGGAAGGTCGAATTGCAATGTTGGCCGGGCTGTGCAAATCGCTATTGCCAATAAATCCTAGTCAGGAGGGACCATCGTGCGCCGACCATTCATCATAACAACAACCATTCTCGCCCTCGCAGCGGCCACCTCCGCGCAGGCCGACGACCTCAAGGTCGCGCTGATCTACGGCAAGACCGGCCCGCTCGAGGCCTATGCCAAGCAGACCGCGACCGGCCTGCAAATGGGCTTCGAATACGCCACCAAGGGCACGATGACGATCGACGGCCGCAAGATCGTGATCATCACCAAGGACGATCAGGGCAAGCCGGACCTCTCCAAGGCCGCGCTGGCTGAAGCCTATCAGGACGACAAGGCCGATATCGCGATCGGCACGACCTCGTCGGCGGCTGCGCTCGCCATTCTCCCGGTCGCCGAGGAGAACAAGAAGATCCTGATCGTTGAGCCGGCGGTCGCGGACCAGATTACCGGCGAGAAGTGGAATCGTTACATCTTCCGCACCGCGCGCAATTCGTCGCAGGACGCGATCTCGAACGCAGTCGCGATCGGCAAGCAGGGCGTCACCGTCGCGACGCTGGCGCAGGACTACGCTTTCGGCCGTGACGGCGTCGCCGCCTTCAAGGAGGCATTGGCCAAGACCGGCGCGACGCTCGGCGCGGAAGAATATGCTCCGACCAGCACCACGGATTTCACCGCGGTCGGCCAGCGCCTGTTCGACGCGCTGAAGGACAAGCCCGGCCGCAAGGTGATCTGGGTGATCTGGGCCGGTGCCGGCAATCCGCTGGCAAAGCTCCAGGACATGGACCCGAAGCGCTACGGCATCGAGCTCTCCACCGGTGGCAACATCCTGCCGGCGCTCGCGGCCTATAAGGGCCTGCCGGGCATGGAAGGCGCGACCTATTACTACTACGACATTCCGAAGAACCCGGTGAACGACTGGCTCGTCGCCGAGCACCAGAAGCGCTTCAACGCGCCGCCGGACTTCTTCACTGCGGGCGGTTTTGCGGCCGCGATGTCCGTCGTCGCCGCCGTGACCAAGGCGAAGTCGACCGACACCGAGAAGCTGATCACGGCGATGGAAGGCATGGAGTTCGACACGCCCAAGGGCAAGATGGTGTTCCGCAAGGAAGACCATCAGGCGCTGCAGAGCATGTATCACTTCAAGGTCAAGGTCGACCCGAACGTCGCCTGGGCCGTGCTCGAGCCGGTGCGGGAGCTGAAGATCGAGGACATGGACGTTCCCGTCCGCAACAAGCGCTGAGTGCTTCACCTCTCCCGCTTGCGGGAGAGGTCGGATCGCATCGTCAGATGCGATCCGGGTGAGGGTTTTCTCCTCTTGGGGGTTCTCGCCTGCGGAAACACCCTCTCCCCTGCCCTCCCCCGCAAGCGGGGGAGGGAGCGCAGCGTGATCGTGGACATGTCGCACCCCCATCATTCGCCGGACTGCCTATGCCGCCGACTCTCGAAACCCGCGACCTCACCATCCGCTTCGGCGGCCATGTCGCGGTCAACAACGTCACCTGCACGTTTCGCCCGGACGAGCTCACCGCTATCGTCGGGCCGAATGGCGCCGGCAAGACCACCTATTTCAACCTGATTTCGGGCCAGCTGCGCGCCTCACACGGCAGTATCCTGTTCGACGGCACCGACATCACCCAGCACTCCGCGCCGCTGCGGACCCGTGCGGGTCTCGGACGGGCGTTCCAGCTGACAAATCTGTTTCCGAACCTGACGGTGGAAGAGAATGTCCGCCTCGCGGTGCAGGCCGCCAACGGCACCCATTACGACATGCTGCGGCCCTGGATGGTCCGCCGCGATTTGATCGCGCGCGCCGACGCCATCCTCGACCAGGTCGCGCTGGGCAACCGCCGCGGCGTGGCCGCAACCGCGCTGTCGCATGGCGACCAGCGCAAGCTCGAGGTGGCGCTGATGATCGCGCTGGAGCCGAAAGTCTTCATGTTCGACGAGCCGACCGCCGGCATGAGCATTGACGAGGTGCCGGTCGTGCTGAACCTGATCGCGCAGCTCAAGCAGGACAAGAGCAAGATCATCCTGCTGGTCGAGCACAAGATGGACGTGGTGCGCTCGCTCGCCGATCGCATCATCGTGCTGCATAACGGCCAGCTTGTCGCCGACGGCCCGCCGGCCGAGGTGATCGCCTCGCCGATCGTGCAGGAAGCCTATCTTGGCGTTGCGCCCAAGAAAGCTTCAGAGAGCGCCGCATGACCGACCTCTTAAAGCTCTCCGGGGTGCACACCCATATCGGCCGCTACCACATCCTCCAGGGCATCGACCTCGCCGTCCCGCAGGGGCAGGTCACGATGCTGCTCGGCCGCAACGGCGCCGGCAAGACCACGACGCTGCGCACCATCATGGGTCTGTGGCAGGCCTCCAGCGGCGAGATCACGCTTGGCGGCGAGCGCATCGAAAGCCGCGCCACGCCTGACATCGCCCGGCTCGGCGTCGGCTATGTACCCGAGAGCATGGCGGTGTTCTCCGATCTCACGGTGAAAGAGAATCTCATGCTGGCCGCCCGCGACGGGCCGCTCGACGACACCCAGCTTGACTGGATCTTTGGCTTCTTCCCGGCGCTGCGCCGGTTCTGGCTGTCGCGCGCCGGCAGCCTCTCGGGCGGCCAGAAGCAGATGCTGTCCATCGCGCGCGCCATTATCGAGCCGCGCAAGCTCTTGTTGATCGACGAGCCGACCAAGGGGCTGGCGCCGGCCATCGTGATGGCGCTGATCGAGTGCCTGAAGGAGATCAAGCGCAAGGGCGCGACCATTCTCCTTGTTGAACAGAATTTCTTTGCCGCCCGCGAGCTTGGCGACAGCGTGCTGGTCATGGACAATGGCACCATCGTCCATCGCGGCGAGATGGCGGCGCTCGCTGCCGACGTGCCGCTGCAGGAGCGGCTGCTGGGCCTGAGCCTGGAGGCGCATCAGTGACTGAACTCGCCGCAACCGATCCGCTGCCGAAGCCGAAGCGCGACATCGCCCCGATCCTGCTGCCGATCGCGCTCGCGCTTCTCATGATCCCGCTGATCGGCTCGCCCAGCACCTGGCTGACCTTGACCGCGGCAAGCCTCGCCATGGGCATGATGATCTTCATCATGGCCTCCGGGCTGACGCTGGTGTTCGGCCTGATGGACGTGCTGAATTTCGGTCACGGCGCTTTCATCGCGGTCGGCGCCTATGTCGCGACGTTGGTGTTCGCGCCGTTCGTGGCCTCGGTGCAGGCCGACTCGTTGTGGGTCAATCTCGCGGTGCTGGCGCCGGCGGCGCTGCTGTCGATGGCGGTCTCAGGCGCGCTCGGCCTGGTCGTCGAGCGCGTGCTGATTCTGCCTGTTTATGGCCAGCACCTGAAGCAGATCCTGATGACGACGGGCGGCCTGATTGTTGCAGAACAGACGCTCTATGCGCTGTGGGGGCCGCAGATCATTCCGATGCCGCTGCCGACCTCGCTGCGCGGCTCCTTCATCTTCGGTGACGTCGCGATCGCCAAATACCGCGTGCTGGCGACGCTGATCGGGCTTGCCGTCTTCATCGCGATCCAGCTCGTACTCAACCGCACCAAGCTCGGCCTTCTGATCCGCGCCGGCGTCGAGAACCGCGAGATGGTCGAGGCGCTCGGCTATCGCATCCGCCGGCTCTTCCTCGGCGTGTTCATGACAGGATCAGCGCTCGCGGGCCTCGGCGGCGTGATGTGGGCGCTCTATCGCGAGCAGGTCCACGCCTCCATGAGCGACGAGCTCACGGTCTTGATTTTCGTCGTCGTCATCATCGGCGGGCTTGGCTCGATCGGCGGCTGCTTTATCGGCGCGATCCTGGTCGCAATGGTCGCCAATTACGGCGGCTTCCTGGTGCCGAAACTCGCCCTCGTCTCCAACATCCTGCTGATGGTCGCCATTCTGATGTGGCGGCCGCGCGGCCTCTATGCGGTGACCAGCCGATGATGATCCTGTCGGGCGATCCGCCGCGGAGCCGCGTGCTTACGCTTGTTCTCCTCGTCATCATCCTGGCGCTGGCAGCGACCCCGTTCCTGTTCCCCGGCGCGAAAGCACTGAACGTCGCGGCCAAGATCTGCGTGTTCGCCGCGCTGGTCGCCTCCTACGATTTGCTGCTCGGCTATACCGGCACTGTGTCGTTCGCCCATACCATGTTCTACGGCATCGGCAGCTACGCGATCGCGATCGCGCTGTATGGCATGGGTCCGAATTGGGGGGCGGTCGCGACCGGCATCGTCGTCGGCCTGCCGCTGGCCGCGCTGCTGGCGCTCGCCATCGGCCTGTTCTCGCTGCGCGTCGCCGCGATCTTCTTTGCCATGATCACGCTCGCGGTCGCCTCCGCCTTCCAGGTGCTGGCCTCACAGCTCTCCTGGCTGACCGGCGGCGAGGACGGGCGCAGCTTCCAACTGCCGGAGCTGCTGCGCCCCGGCACGGTGCTGATTTCCAAAAGCGTCTTCGGCTTCGAGATCAACGGCCGCATCCTGACCTTCTATCTGGTGTTCGCGATCTCGGCCCTGATGATCCTCGTGCTGCTGCGGGTGGTGAACTCACCGTTCGGCCGCGTGCTGCAGGCGATCCGCGAGAACCGCTTTCGCGCCGAGGCGCTCGGCTTCCGCACCGTGTTCCATCTCACCTACGCCAACTGCCTCGCGGCGCTGGTCGCTGCCGGCGCCGGTATCTTGAATGCGCTATGGCTGCGCTATGCCGGCCCGGACACCTCGCTGAGCTTCTCCATCATGCTGGACATTCTCCTGATGGTCGTGATCGGCGGTATGGGCACGATCTACGGCGCGATCATCGGCGCCGCCATCTTCATCCTCGCGCAGAACTATCTGCAATCGCTGATGGGCGTCGCCTCCAAGGCAGCGAGCGAGGCCGGTCTGCCGTTGCTGCCGGGCTTGCTCCATCCCGACCGCTGGCTGCTCTGGCTCGGGCTACTCTTCATTGCCAGCGTCTATTTCTTCCCGACCGGCGTGGTTGGACGGCTGCGCCATGGCGGCGGCGACAAGAGTGCGGGCGCCTCGCATTAAGCTTCGATTAACGATGCAGCGCAGCGATTTGTGCAAGCGACGTACAACCATGGCGTGATGCTGCGCGATTCCCGCGTGGGTGGATATCCGTATAAATCCGCAACCGGTTTAAGCCATGGGTAACCGGCTTTCCTAAGCATTGCGCCATCTGTCCGTAGTATTTCTGTTCCTCCAGGGGAGTGGGATGCGCCAGGTTTTTTCAGGGATGGCAGCTGCGATGTTCCTGGCCGCGAAAGGCGGCTGGGACGCTGCCCTGCGGCGCGGCCCGGTGCTGTGGCTGACACTCTCAGGCGCGTTGCTGGTTGCCGGCATCTTCGCCGTGACCGCAATGGCGGTCGGCGAATTTCGCGAGCGCACGCTGACCAATCGCGAGCGCGAGCTGGAAAACACCGTGCAGCTGATCGCACGGCACTTCGATCAGCAGTTTGAAGATTCCGATGTCATCGCCGCCGATTTGATCGGGCAGATGCACCTGCCGGACATCACCTCGCAGCAGATGTTCCGCGAGCGCATGTCGGGACCCGAGGCGAACCGGATGCTGCGGAGCAAGATCGGCGCGGTGTCCTATCTCGGCGACATCGCGATCTACGATGCCGACGGCGAGATCATCAACTGGTCGCGCGCCCAGCCGCTGCCCAAGATCAACGTGTCGTCGCGGGCTTACTTCCAGACCTTCAAATCGAATCCAATGTCGGAGCCGGTGCTGCTGGAATCTGTCCGCAGCTTCCTGATCGGTAAATGGACCACGATCGTGGCGCGGCGGCTCAGCCTGCCGGACGGCACTTTCGTCGGCGCGATGGTCAGGCGGATCGATCCCGATAGCTATCAACACTATTTCGCCTCGGTCGCGCTGGCCGAAGGCGCCGCCATCTCGCTGTTCGACCGCGAAGGCGTGATGCTGGCGCGCTACCCGCATGTCGAATCGATGGTCGGGACCAGCTACAAGAGCGCGCCGCTGATGCAGAAGGTACTGGCCCGGGGCGGTCAACACACGCTGCGCGTCAAGAGCCCCGTGGACGGCGAGGAGAAGCTTGGCTCGGCTGCGTCGCTGACGCATTTCCCGCTGGTCATCGTGGCCACTAACACCATGGCGTCCGCGCTTGCCGACTGGCGGCAGCAGACCGGCTTCATGGTCACCACCGCGACGCTTTCGGCGGCCGTGATCGCGCTGATCCTGTTCATGATCATCCGCCAGATCAACCGGCAGAACCGCGAGGCCCAGCAGCGGCTGGAGGCGGAGCGACTCCGGCTCGACACCGCCCTCAACAACATGTCCCAGGGGCTGATCCTGTACGACGCCGAGGGATACATCGTCACCTGCAATCGCCGCTATGCCGACATGTTCGGCCTCTCCCACGACGTCATCAAGCCTGGCTGTCATATTCACCAGGCGATGTACCATCGCAAGGAGCGCAACGCGTTCAGCGGCGACGTCGAAGCGTTTTGCGCCGACGTCATGAGGGGCGTCGCCGAAGGCAAGGTCGCCACAAGAACGCATCAATTGCCCAACGGCCGCGCCTTCCAGGTCATCAACACGCCGCTCGCGCAGGGCGGATGGGTCGCCACGATCGAGGAGATCACCGAGCGGCTCAACCTGGAGCAGGAGCGCGACCGCAACTACACGTTCCTCCGCGAGATCATCGACCACATCCCGTCACAGATCACGGTGAAGGACGCCCGGACACGGCAATATCTGCTGATCAACCGTACCGCCGAAGAGCAGTTCGGCCAATCGCGCGAAGCCGTCGTTGGCAAGACCCCCTTGGACATATATCCGGGCGACACCGCCAGGCTTGTCAACGAAGACGACAGCAAGGCGTTGCAGACGACCGAGGGATCGTTCAGGGACGAACATCCCTGGCCGAGCCTGACCGTGGGGCTGCGCTACATCACCTCGACCCGGATCGGCATTCGCGACACGTCCGGCGAGCCGCGCTACCTCATCAATGTCGTCGAGGATGTCACCGAGCGGCGACGCGCCCATGACAAGATCGCGCATATGGCGCATTACGACGCGCTGACCGACCTGCCGAACCGCACGCTGTTCCGCGAACAGATCGAGCGCGAGCTGGAGAAGGTCGCCAGCGGCGAGCAGTTCGCGCTGCTCTATATCGACGTCGACGAGTTCAAGGGCATCAACGATTCACTCGGCCACCATGTCGGCGACGAGCTGCTGAAGGCGATCGCGGGCCGCATTCGCGCCTGCCTCAGGCCGGACGATCTGATCGCGCGGCTCGGCGGCGACGAATTTGCCGTGATCCAGACCGGCATCGAATCGTCCGCCGACGTGCTGTCCTTCGTGACGCGGCTGCATGAAGCGATCCGCCGTCCCTATCACTGCCTCGGCCACCAGCTCTCCACCGACGCCAGCATCGGCATCGCGCTGGCGCCGCAGGACGGCGCCGATCTCGACCAGCTCATCAAGAACGCCGACCTCGCAATGTACGGCGCCAAGGCGGAAGGGCGGCGCACCTACCGCTTCTTCGTGCCGGAGATGGATGCATGCGCCAAGGCCCGCCTCACCCTGGAGCAGGATCTGCGCCAGGCGCTGATCGATGGCGGCTTCGAGATCCATTACCAGCCGCTGGTCAATCTGCATTCGGGCGAGGTCTCCGGCTGCGAGGCGCTGCTGCGCTGGCGCCATCCCGAGCGCGGCATGGTCTCGCCGGCCGAATTCATTCCGATCGCCGAGGACACCGGCCTGATCAACGAGATCGGCGACTGGGTGCTGCGCACGGCCTGCAACGAAGCCGCGACCTGGCCCGCCCATATACGCGTCGCCGTCAACGTCTCGCCGGTGCAGCTCAAATGCGACACGCTGGCGCTGCGGATTGCGGGCGCGCTGGCCGCCTCCGGGCTTGAGCCGCGGCGGCTCGAGCTCGAGATCACCGAGGCCGTGCTGATTCGCGACGACGAGGCGGCGCTCTCGATCCTGCACCAGCTTCGCTCGATCGGCGTGCGCATCGCGCTCGACGATTTCGGCACCGGCTATTCCTCGCTGAGCTATCTGAAGCGCTTCCCGTTCGACAAGATCAAGATCGACCGCTGCTTCGTGGCCGACATCGCCGATTCCGGCGGATCACCTGTGATCGTGCAGGCGGTGGTGAACATCGCCTCCGCCAGCAACATGACCACGGTGGCCGAAGGCGTCGAGACCGAGGCCCAGCGCGAGATGCTGCGCGCGCTCGGCTGCACGGAGATGCAGGGCTATCTGTTCAGCAAACCGAAGCCTGCGGCCGAAGTGCGCGGGTTGTTCGGCCCGGGCGACGCCATGCCTGTGGCGGCGGTGGCCTGAGATGGCAAAACCCATCAAGACCCTTGCTGGAAAGATTCCTGCCAAAACCGTCGACGTGGCGGATTCCTACGCGGTGCGGCTGATGCAGCATTTGGTGGTGCCGACCTTCGTGATCGACCCCAAGCGCCGCGTCGTGATCTGGAACAGGGCGTGCGAGAGGCTGACCGGCGTTGCCGCCTCCGAGGTGATCGGCACAACGAAGCACTGGCAGGCCTTCTACGAGACCAAGCGCCCCTGCCTCGCCGATCTGGTCGCGCTCGACCGGCCCGAACAGCTGCCGGAATTCTATTCGGAGTACGCCGCGCGCGGCCACAACGGGCTCGGCTTCAGCGCGGAGAACTGGTGCGTGATGCCAAAGCTCGGCAGCCAGCTCTATCTCGCGATCGACGCCGGCCCTATCCATGACGAGGCCGGCAATCTGATCGCCGTGGTGGAGACGCTGCGCGACCTCACCGACCAGAAGCGCGCCGAGATGGCGCTGAAGGAGCTCGCCACCAAGGACGGGCTGACCGGACTGTCGAACCGCCGCTCGTTCGACCAGATGCTGATGACCGAATGGGCGCGCGCGCAGCGGACGCAGAAGCCCTTGACGCTGCTGTTCGTCGACGTCGATCATTTCAAGCTGTTCAATGACGCGCACGGCCACCAGTCCGGCGACGAATGCCTGCGCGAGGTCGCGCGCGTCGTCAGCCGCCATGCGGTGCGCCCGCTCGACCTGGCCAGCCGCTATGGCGGCGAGGAATTTGCGCTGATCCTGCCCGACATGAGTTGCGACGATGCCTGCGCCATCGCCGAGGAGATCCGCTGTGCCGTCATGGCGTTACGGATCGCCCATGGCGCCCATGGGGCCGGTAGCCTCGTGACCCTCAGTGTCGGCGTCGCCAGTCACATCCCCGGCGGGGCCGACGGCGGCCCCGACCGGCTGCTGGGTGCGGCCGACCAGGCGCTCTATGCCGCCAAACGGCTCGGCCGCAACCGCGTCGTCTGCTCCGAGCGCGTGCTGGCCGAATTCGCAGGCCTCGGCCGGGACAATGTGCCGGTTGGCGGTCAAGTTCCTGGCCTAGCCCCGCGCAAATCGGCCTAAAGCGCGATGATTGCCGCGGCAAGACCGGTTGCCCACCCCTCGCCAATCGGCTACATGAACCCTCGCTGCACCCGTAGCTCAGCTGGATAGAGCGTTGCCCTCCGAAGGCAAAGGTCACACGTTCGAATCGTGTCGGGTGCGCCATTTGCGCCAGAGCACGCTACGGCCCGTGTCAGGGTCCGTTTCTGCGCTGCCAGTCGATGGGTCAGGCCGGCTCAGGGACGTTTGCTGGCCGCTGACCTCCAACGGACGCCTGAGTGAGACTGGCTGAGATTATCCTTGCTGAAGCGGGGATTCGGACAATCCCTCCGCGGCCAAATTCTCGACATCAAGCGGCTTGCTGACAATCTTCAACGAGCCATCGGGATTGCGCGGCCATTCCCTTTCTGGTCGATCCCAGTAGAGCTCGACGCCGTTGCCGTCCGGGTCGCAGAGATAGATCGCCTCCGTACCACCGTGGTCGCTGGCGCCGGTGAGTTGTATCCCCGCTGCCCGAAGGCGGCGGAGTGCGCCGGCGAGCGCGGCCCGCGTCGGATAGACGAAGGCAACATGGTGGAAGCCCGTCGATCCCTTTGGCGGCGGCGAACCGCCCCGGCTTTCCCAGGTGTTGATCGCGATGTGGTGATGATAGCCGCCTGCTGCGAGGAACGCTGCCTCATCACCAAGCCGCCCGTGAAGACCGAAACCGAGCACCCCGCAATAGAATTTGAGCGATCGCTCGAGGTCTGCAACCTTCAGATGGACGTGCCCGACGCGGACACCCGGATCGATCGGCTCGCCCTCGGTTGCAACGGTCACCCGCGCTATCTGTCCGTTCATCTTCAGCTCCTTCGCAGTGCCTTGCCCGGTGAAGCAGATTGCGCAGAAGCCGTCTTGCCATAAAGTGGCATAATCTGGAATTATAATCCATAATTCTGCATAATGAGGCCATGCGCATCGATGAGATCTGTGTCTTCGTCCAGGTGATCGAGGCGGGCAGCTTTGCCGGCGCCGCACGAAGGCTCCGCATGCCCGCAAGCACAGTGAGCGCAAAAGTGGCAGCGCTGGAACAGCGCCTTGGCGTCAGCCTGATCCAGCGCACGACCCGCAAGCTCCGTATCACCCCAGCGGGCCAGACCTATTTTGAACGGTGCCGCTTGGGCCTTCGTGAGATCGAGGCAGCCGAAGGTGAGATTAAGGCAGAGGCAGAAGGCCCGACAGGACGGCTTCGGCTTACGGCGGCTGTCGATATCGCGCAGAGTCTGCTGCCGCCAATCATCAGCGCGTTTCGGGAAGCCTTCCCGACGGTGAAAATCGAGTTGATCGTCACCGACCGGATCGTCGACATGATCGCAGATGGCGTCGATCTCGCCATCCGCGTCGGTCCATTGCGGGATTCAAGCCTGGTGACCAGGTCTTTTGTGACGGGCCCGTCGGGTCTGTTCGCGAGCCAACACTATCTCGACCGACGCGGCGTCCCGGCCCAATTGGAAGACCTCAAGCACCACGACCTGATTGGATTCGGCAAGCCGTGGGCCCATCCACTGCCCATGCTGATGGGAACCCGGAAGATCGGCATCGATTTGTCGGGCGACCTTACCTGCGACGACCTGCTGACTGTTAGAACCTTTGTCGCCATGGGCCTCGGGATCGGATTTCTGCCGGCTTTCTTCGCAGACCAGCTGCGGCTGGTGCGCGTGTTGCCAGCTCTTCGCTCGCCACTGACCGGACTCTATTTCGCCTACCCCGCCCAGAAATTCGTGGCGGCGCGTGTAAAGAAATTCAT
Organism: Bradyrhizobium sp. WSM3983; assembly: GCF_000473045.1. Classification (GTDB taxonomy): domain Bacteria; phylum Pseudomonadota; class Alphaproteobacteria; order Rhizobiales; family Xanthobacteraceae; genus Bradyrhizobium. Next base: position 157,545 of record NZ_AXAY01000008.1, read on the forward strand.
CACCTTCGCAGCAGCCAGCGTGAAGCGCTTGCACTTACATCCGTGACCTAAAGCGCGATGAGATTAGGATGAATCGTCATCGCGCCTTAGGTGTTGTTTGGGGCATGATCTTTTCGGAAAACCGCGGCACACTTTTCCGGATCATGCTCTAGGCACCGCATGGGATCGAGTGGCCGCGCAGTTCTGTGCACCGCAGCGCCGCACGGGAGATTATCTCATAGCGCCACGGCGAAGGAGTAGTGCCCATCTTCATCGGCCGTGGCGCGCCATTTCGGAATGCGCTATTGGCGCCAAAAAATGGGCCGGTTCCTTGATCGTCAGTTGTCGAATTGAGTTCGCTGTCGCCTAATCGCGGACGCAAGGTGCTAGGACAGACGTGCCGGGCGTATGCAGACCGGTACCAATGCCTTCTCAAGCCGGATCACACCGCGCACGCCCTGCGAGATCGCAAAACCCGCCTTGCGCGCAAGAAACAGTACCTTCTCATTGCTGTCCAACGTGTAGCCGATGATTCGGCAAACGTCTGCGGTCGCAGCATGGTATTCGAGCTTTGTGAGCATTAGCCTGGCGATCCCCTTGCCTCGCCAGGACGCTGCAACCGAAACGGCGATCTCTACTGACGACGGCTCAGCCGCACGGACGTAGCGCGCTTCACCAATGATGGTCTCGTCGCCATTCTTGAATGTTTCGGCAATGAGCGCGAGGTGGCTGGCATAGTCGATTTGCGTGAACTGTTGGAGCAACTCGGGTGAAACTTCGCTCACGGGGTGCAGGAAGCGGCTACAGCGGTCCTCCGCGGAAAGATCAAGGAAGAACGTGACCAGCAGTTCCTGATCCTGCGGCAAGGCCGGCCGGATAACGACGCGGTCGCCGCCGATCGGGTAAGCCACGTCCATCAATTCCGTAGGATAGTGATGAATCCGGTAGGTCATATCGTTGCAGCGAGAGCGCGATGTCCTGTTCAACAGATACCGGGATGGCGGCCCTTTGGGGCTGCGCGCCGGCGCTGTCAGCTCTCGAATATCAGGCACGTGGTCGTACCATGAGCGAGCAAGCGCCCGTTGCGGTCGGTAAGCCGTCCTTCGGCCGTGCCAATCCGGCGGCCGCAGTTCAACACGATGCCCTCCGCCCTGATCCACCCTGTTGCCTGTGTAATCGGCCGCACAAGTGAGATCTTGAACTCGACCGTCGTCTGCCCGAAGCCTTTGTCGAGAGTCGACTGCACGGCTAGTCCCATGCAGCTGTCGAGCAGCGTGGCGGTAAGACCACCGTGCACCGTGCCATATGGATTCAGATGAGCATCACTTGGTTCGACGGTGACAACAACACGTCCCTTTGTCGCCTCGATCACGTCATAGCCCAAGGTCTGGGCGATCATGTTAAGGGGTAGCGTCCCGTCTGCGAGCCCCTGGACGAATTCGAGCCCGCTCATCTCCTTTTGCCTCTCGGTACTGACAGTTCCATATCGCTTGCCAGTGACAGGGTTCGGCATCGGCGTCCTCCTTTACTCCTGATTGAATCCCCTGCCGCTGCATTAGGCTCGTGAGCCGAGTAGTCGCCTCAGTAACCAGATATCCAACATCTTCATCCAAACCTGCCGCGGTACGCCACCCGATTCCCGACAAGATCACGATACTGGATGGGTCGTGCCATTCTCTGTGCAAGCGCAACGGCGCGTCCGTCACGCGAACACGGCCGATCAGTTTGGCGGTGGCCTCGTAGCCTTTCCCTCAAGGGATGCTGCGATGAGAGTTCACCTGCTCAGCCGTCTGCACGGCTGACCGTGAGCGCCGGATTAAGCAAGCGGACATCCCAACTGTCTGCTTTCCGGCCCATGGCGTCACTGTGGGCATCAGGTCCAAACGATCGTTGTCGAAGCAAAGCGCGGACTACCTCCACGGCCGAGCGAGAAATCGTGGGCTGTAGCGTATTGGCGGATTGGAGCGCGTGCCGGGCTGCGGCATCATAGCGCCACGGCGAAGCAATAGTGCCCATCTTCATCGGCCGTGGCGCGCCATTCTATGCCTCTACGCGAGAGCGCTCCGGGATATTCGGATTTGCGCGGGGCTTCGTGCGGCAGTCAATGCGTGGCGGGCTATTTGCCGCTCTCGTCGGTGGCCGATGGAATATGGCGTTGAAGGTCCATTCTGTCGTGCGGGATGCGGACGATTTCGATCGCCCTTTTGGTTGCTACCCGATACATCAGGAAGTGACTTCCGCGACGTCCGTGTCGCGCGACGTGGAGCGTGCGGAGGCCCGGCATGATCTCGTCTCGGGCCTTGGAGCTCGCGATGTCGGGACCTTCGACAAGTTCGCCGATCGCCTGAACGAGCGCGTCTCGATAAATTCGCGACTGTCGGTGGCCGAAATTCTCGGTGGTCCATTTCAGGATATTCGCAAAATCGAGCTCTGCGGCAGCGCCGAGACGAACACGCCATTTCTGCTCAGCCATGAGGCGACTATTCAGATGTTCGGGAAATAATCTTCTCTGAGAAATCATTCAAATAAGCGTGCAGGTCTTCTGCGGTTTCAAATTCCTTGAACTCGCCTCGATCCAATGCAGCTACGCCGACGCGAGCGGCTGCCCGCAGGGCTTTCAGTTTGCTCGCATCCTCGGCTGCGCGTTGCTCCACCAGTCGCAACCCATCGCGCAACACCTCGCTGGCATTCTGATAGCGGCCGGACTCGACGAGGGTTTCAATGAGTTCTTCCTGACGTTTCGTCAGCACAACGTTTCTGGTTGGCATTGGCGTCCGCTTGGATAATTCGAGAATATGGAACAGCTATGGCATATTATGCCATTGCTAATTCGTCAGCACAACCCTCCGATTGGCGCAGTGCTGCTGGCAGCCGCCGCGCATGAACACCGTGCCGCTCGCGTTTTTGGCATCGGCATCATAGCGCCACGGCGAAGCAATAGTGCCCATCTTCATCGGCCGTAGCGCGCCAAATACCCCTGAATCGCCCTATTTAAGAACGCCAAACTACGCCGTTTCCCGCACGAAAAGCGCCCGACAAACGGCCTGCGGTGAAGGAGAGTAGAAACGGCGGCAATCGGCGAATAGAAAGTTCGTATCGCTTGCGGCTCTAATGCCGCGTTTTAGCCCCTACGCATGGTCCACCGTTGGTGGCCGCTTTGCGCCCCAATATCAGTCGTTCAGCGCGGTCAGCGGCTATCCGGCAAACGGTCATTGGTCGAGGTTTCGACAATCGGCGGCAGAGTGGCCGCAATTGGGACTTTGCCGCCCGACCGCTTCCGGCCCGAAAACCTGGCAAGCGATCATTGAGCGGCTAGCGCCAATCCCGCTCGCGGCATTGATGGCTCCAGAGTTGACGCTCCAAAGAGGATGCTGGTTGCGTCAATATAGACCGCGATCATTTCGCAGCCGCTTTCTCCGATGCTCCCACCTGACGGGATGCCCTTTATACACACGATGTTTGAAGTGCCGCGCGACCGTTTATGTTCGATCGGCGCGGCAACCAAACTCCTCGCGTTATTTCTTAGAGTTTAATTTGGATCTTTTGCAGATGGTCCGAAGGTAATAATTTTCGAGATCTTTCCGTCGCGATCAACGGTGAGCTGGTCATGTCCTCGAGCAAACTCCGTGCCATCGGCCTGAATGATGACCCAAGTTAATAGAGCTACATTGTGGTGCGATGAGACATCGCCTATTTCAAAATGGCCTCCTGGAAATTTTTCATGAAACGTCGCCATATCCTCAATAACTAGCGATCGACCGGTGCTCAAATCATGTCTGACAGTTAGATATTCAATGTTATCGCTCAAGACTTTTTCGGCTATTTTGAAGCGCTGTTCGATCGAAGTTGTATTCCATGCGTTCAGATATTTTTCGTACAAATTCCAGGCTTCGTGATTAGTCACAACTGATGCTCCTCTTTTCGCCGGATCCGGAGCTGCTTGTGCAGAAACCGAGATCGATAAAGCCACCAAACCTGCCAAGATGGTTGCGTTACGCAAAATCATGCCCCCGCGGAGGCGCGCCGCCATCGGGCTCGAATCGAGGGTGATTCAACATCACGGCTGGTGGATCGGCGTCTTCGGTCAGGAAGGCGTCGAACGCGACAGGTGAAAATGAGGCCATCTATCTTTCCTTCGACATGGCGCCGGGAGTAAGTGCGCGCGTCTATTGGTAGCGTCTCGACGTGTCAGAAACTGTCAGGATCGAACGCCAGTCACGATCCTGTTGCCGCCACTGCTTCATGATCGATTGGCGTCGCCCGGGGTAGCGCTCCTCCGAAATCGTCCTCACATGCAAACGATCGACGCGGAAATGGCGGAAGGCCGATCTGCGTTCGCACCAGGCCGCTAGTACACGCACATCGTCGAAATAGACGATAGCGATCGGCCAGATGGTGCGATCCGACAACGAGCCTTGAGCGTCTTCATAACTGATCGCGACTTTGCGTTGCCGGCGGATCGCATCTCGCAATAGTGCGGCCTGCGGAGGGTCCACGAGCTCAGACGCTGAGGCCGCCGTTACTAGAGCAGGCGGCTCGTGGCTTGTCGCGGGACCGTTGTTTCTGGCGGAAAGTATTTTTGCCAAAGCGCTTTCACTGCCTTGTGCCAAGGCAGGATCGGCCCGCTGCCGCACCCAGCCTAGACCAAGGATCAACGCGTCCAGTTCGTCCGATGAAAATGCGAATTCCGGAAGGAAAAAGCCTTCTCTCAAACAATAGCCGATACCCGCTTGTCCATCGAGAGGCGCTCCTAACGAACGCAACGTTTCAATGTCTCGATATATGCTCCGCTGCGAAATACCCAGTTCGCGCGCAAGATCGAGGGCCGTGACGGGCATCCTTCGTGCCCGTAGCACGCTTATAAGTTCAAATAGACGACTCGTTCTCGACATATACCGTATCTTCCTCGACAAACGTCGTACGCTTGGTCATGCGGTCCAGACGCCAATGCCATCGTGTTCGCGACGCGGCATCACCTCCATATTCCATAGACAAAAATCGCCGATGCGATCCAGATGCTCGTTTCAATCATGTCCATCGGCATCGACGATTGGACCTAACAGTTCGTCGCTCTGGACGCGGGCATGGAAGGGGCGCAGCACCTCTGGCATTGCGGTTTCGATAATCTGTCAGGCCGGAATCGGCCCCCTTCCAGACCTTTAAACGTTGGGAGATAGCTGGGATTCCACCGTTCGTCAGACCGCTTCGTGCCATGAGGCTATCGGCAGATTTGGCGGCACACCTAGGATGCGAACTTTCTTAAAGGAGGGCTATAGCGTATGCGTAGTTCTCATCATCGCCAGGCGCGGCGCGCCACTTCGGAATACGCTATCGCCGCCAAATTCGGCCGGTTCTTCGATTAACCGGGCAAGTTGTCGAGCTGAGTGCGCTGTCACTGTACTACCACCTTCGTCGGCCGTGCCGCGCCAATCTACGCGGGAATTCATTGCCGCCTCGCCTCGGAGAGTCCCTGCCGATCCGGATCCAACTGCTCTTGCCGCCAAAGACACGCGGCGATCCACACGCAGCCAACTGCGACCAGTAATCCATGCGCAATGCGGAGGGGCTGTGTGCCGAAGAATTGCGGAATGTACAAGGACATCCCGACGGCGAAGGGCACGCCGCTTGCCTTCGGATAGCGACAGGAGCGCCAAAGCGCCGTTGCGGTCGCAATTGCGGAGGCGGCAAGGAGCAGCAGGCCGGCAAGGAACATGGCGAGGCCGGGGCCGGAACGGATGACCTCGACCAGGTCGAGCGGAGAGGCAGAGCGCTGCCGCAGCGCTTCCTGCCCCAGCGCATGAAGGCCATAGGCTTCGCCGCCATAGAACGGCAGCGTAAAGCCTGTGCCAATTATGCTCAGGACGAGGGCGAAAAAGAGCAGGCGTTCCGCGGACGTCCCGAGTAGAGAGCGTTGCAGCCCGAGCAGACCCAGCGGCAACAGGGTAAACGCCACAATGGCAAGCATATGCGCAGCTAACCATGCCCCAGATCCAAAGGCTGCGGCGCCCAGCAGCGAACTCTCGTCGGAGAACGGGCGAAGTGCCGGGTAGATCACGAACAGGATTCCGGAGATCACAAGAGCGCTGGCGCCGAAGCGGATAGGGTTCGCAAACATCGAGTCCTCTAAGGCGATCACATGAGCATGACCTCGCTGCCATGCGCCTCAAGCGTAGTGTTTGCGAGAAGGCACAGCGAAGTTGGGATGGCCTTTTCGCAAATTCGGATGGTTCATCATAGCGCCACGGCAAAACAGTAGTGCCCATCTTCATCGGCCGTGGCGCGCCATTTTGGCATACACCATCAACGCTCAGAAATCGGCCGGTTCATCGATCGAACCTGTCCGCCTACCGGAAGCAAGACCTCAAAGCGGTAGCTTGAAGGATTCCGGCGTAGATAGCGCTAACTCTGGCTCGACGACATGCAGGATAGCCGGGGATCGATAAACTGCCATTCCAAGCGCGACCATTGCGATACATACGTCGATCGCGAGGCTTGTAGAGGCCGGCAGACAGTCAATGCAGGTGCTGATTATTTCCATCTGTCAGGCAGCCAATGTGTGAGTTCGACGACGATACGCCATGAAGCCCACGCCAGCAAAACCCAGGATTATCATTGCCCATGTGGAAGGCTCGGGGACGCCGGAACTAACGTCGAAAACGCCGGGACTGAATATGAATCGTCCTCCAAGACTCTCCGTTGTGAACACCGGGTCAATCGATCCGCTGATTGGTATTCCGCTTGAACGGGGATCGAGCAACACCGTCATCTGAACAAAATAAGGTGTGTTGGCGACCATCTGGACCAGATTGTCAGGTAAAAACGCTCCTGTGGGATTGGGGGCGGCGGAAGGGCAGCTATTAACGCACTGCGTTTCCTGGAATGTCAAAGTTGCAAAGTTATTGAAAGAAGTTGTCGAAGCTCCTGCCTGTCCAAAAAGTAAAGAGGCCGAAACCGCCGACAGATCCGGCGCGGAGAGATTGTCAGTCGAGTGCAAGTTTACGGCGTAAGTTCCGGCGACTGGATTTGTGTATTCGACATAGTAACCCAGCTTGGCTTGAACCTCTCCGCCGCCCGTGCTTTGAAATGAGACCTCGTTAACCGTGGCCGACACCGAAGGGCTGCTACCCAGCTGCGTCATTGCGCTGCAGACACCACCGCAGCCGGGTTGTCCGGCGTAGTCGAGCGTTCCTATCGTGCTACTCGTCCTAATGTTGCCAGCGAAATTTAGCCCGAAATATTCGAACGAAATCGCATCAGGCAGAACCGGCGCGGCCTCAGCCGGCATGACAGCTGCTCCGATTAGCAATACGCAGTAGATGAGTAGAGCAAACCTTTTCATCGCATTTTCTCCTGGCAATCAGTGGAAGAAGCCGAAGCGACAGCAGGCCATGTCGATCTAATATTCTTTTCGAGGCCAGCGCCGACCCGTTCTCGCGGGGCAGATCAAATCGGGATTTCGGGCGGCCTTGCAAATCCCCCGTACTCCCTTTCGAGCAGTTGAGCGAACGCAAGTGGCGTGCGGTCCTCGAACAAGGGGCCGATGATCTGTACGCCAATAGGAAGCCCTGCCTTCGATCGGCCTACCGGCATCACCGTCGCGGGCAAGCCCGGAGGCGTCGCAAGCGTCGCCCAGACGATCACCGACAGATAAGGGTGCATCTCGCCGTCGATATCGATCGTTCGGTCCTCCTGATCCGGCTTTTGGTCGTGCGGGAACGCGGTCACGGCAAACGGCGGACACAGAACCACGTCGAATTCCCTGAACAGGGCAGCCCATTGCTGGCGCAGGCGGGCCCGCGCGATTTCCCCAGCCATCCACTCGTGGTGGCTAAGCAGTGGCGCGCGCATTCGCCATGCCTTGAGACTGTCGTCATCCGGCTTCAGCGCTGCGACATTCTCCTGAATCGTCTTGAAGAATTCGGGAGGCCGGCCGAACGCGCCAAAGTTGCGCACCATGCGGGTATGCAGGCGTGCCGACTCGGCGAGATCAGGCACCAGCGAGCTGGACCGCGCAACCTTTGTTCCTGCCTTCGCCAGGCGGCTCGCAAGCTGATCGAGTGCCCCGCGTATTTCACCGGCCACCGGCAACAGAGGATGACTGTCCAGCACAAGAACGCGGAAGTCTTTCAGCGTCTCGTGGCGCGCTGGAGGGAGCACCAGTCGATAGGCGGTGGCCTCCTGTTCGTCGGGGCCGGCGAGGATGTCGAGCGCCGCTGACAGATCGGCACCGGTGCGGGCCATCGGGCCGCAAACGCCCAGTCCGTTGGTCAGGTCGGTTGCCAGGGCTTGCGAATGGGGCGGCGCGTGGCCGCGCTGCGGGACCAGATTGGATGTGGGCTTGTGAGCGAACACCCCGCACAAATGTGCCGGCACTCGCAGCGAGCCGCTTATGTCGGAGCCGAGCTCGAGCGGCACGTATCCGGCGGCCAGCGCGGCCGCCGATCCGCCGGATGAGCCGCCGGGCGTGCGCGTGAGGTCCCAGGGATTGTTGGTTGCTCCATAGATCTCATTGAAGCTTTGCCAATCGGCCATCGCGGTGGCGAGATTGGTCTTTCCCAGGATCACCGCTCCTGCCGCCTTGAGGCGGGCGACCGCAACGGCGTCTTCGGCGGCCCGCCATCCACGGCCCGACGGGAAGCCCCAGGTGGTCTGCAAGCCTTCGATATTGAAGGATTCCTTCACTGTCATCGGGATGCCGAGCAAGGGTCGGCGTTCGCCGCGGGCGAGCGCGGCATCCGCCCCAAGCGCGGCGGAATGAGCCCGCTCGAAATCGCGCACCACGACGGCATTGATGCGGGAATCGAGCGATCCGATCCTGGCGAGGGTGTTTTCGAGCAACTCGACCGCGGAAATCTTGCGCGCGTCCAGAAGGGCCCGCAGCTCGCTCACACTGGCGTAGTCCAGGCGTTGCTCGGAAGCGGACGAGTGCGCGGCTTTTTGGCCGAAAGCCGGGGTGAACTGTGTCGCGGTCACGGTTGCGACGGTGCTGGCGGCTGCCCCCAAAAGGAAACGTCGGTTCATTGTCATTGGTTAGTTCCCTCCGCGCCGATGCGCCCGCCATTTCCGCGCTCCCCGATTTCGACTAGCATCGCGGGCCCAGCATGACGTCGGCATCGCCGCCGTTGTGTGTCGATTGCCGAGCCTAGGCGCATGGATTCCACGACACCCGAAAGAGTGCCGAATGAACCCCGAAATTGGAACGAAAACCAAGCCGAGCGCGGAGGCCGGCGACGAGCCAGCCCCGATTCCCCGTGGCGCGCTTCACTTTGCCGATTTTGACGTCGACCTCGAGCGTGGCGAATTGCGTGTCGGCGGCGCCGTGATGGCCTTGCGCCCGAAGAGCTTTGCACTGTTGGTTTACCTCGCCCGTCATCCCGGCCGGCTGTTGACCAAGGATGAACTCATTGAAGCGGTCTGGCCCGATGTGGCGGTGACCGACGACTCCCTGGTTCAGTGCATCAGCGAACTGCGAGCCGCGCTTGGAGACGGCGACCAACGCCTGATCAAAACCGTGCCTCGCCGTGGTTATTTGCTGGACGCCCTCCCTGTCGATACGCCTCCGGCCGATGAACCGGTCGAACGCCGTGCGGGCACCATCGACCCGCAGGGCTCATCGCCTCTGAGGCCCTCTCGCCGTAGATCGTTGCCGTGGCTGCCTGCAGTGGTAGCCGTATGTACGGTCTCGCTTGCCGGAGCGCTCTGGTTCGGGGTTCCGCATCGCGGACAGAATGCCGCCCTCGTCAGCAAGAACACGATCACGGTTTTGCCGCTTGTCGGTGTTGGCGGAGAGAACGCTGCTGACCTTGCCGAGGCCGTTACCGAAGATCTCACCATCGAGGTGTCGCGTTTGCCCGACACGCTCGTGATCGGATATCCACCAGGGCATTCGCTGGTCGGTCCCGATAGCGATGCACGAGGCGTCGGCCGCCAATTGGGCGTCGCCTACATCTTGAGTGGCAGCCTGCAGCGGCAAGGCGAAGCGGTTTCGATCGCCCTGAAACTGCAAACGAGTGCCACCGGCGCGCTGTTGTGGTCGGGGCGGTTCGACTACGCTGAACAGGCGGGATGGGATTGGCGCCGAGACATTACGGCCCGTATCGCCAACGAGCTGAAAGTACGCATTGACGATGCCGAGATGCCCTTCGACAGGCCTTATGCCGGGCGTACGTTCGCCGCCATCGATCCCACACTTCAGGGCTGGCGCCTGCTGAAGCGGCTCCATACGCAAGAAGCGCCGCAGCGGGCGCGCGCCCTGTTCGAGCAGGCGCTACAGATGGACCCCGACTCGGCCTCTGCGCTGGCCGGACTTGCCCTCAGTCACATCACCGAGGTGTTGACCCGCTGGAGCAAGGCGCCGGACACCCAGACCGCGCTTGCCGCGCAAGCGATCGAGCGTTCATTGGCACTGCAGCCAAACGATCCCCGCGCGAATTACGTGCGAAGCCTGGTGTTAGCCGCGCAAGGTCGGATCGACGATGCGGAGCAAGCCATTCGACGCGCGCTGTCACTGTATCCGAATCAGCCGCGGGCGCTGCAGCGGCTGGGCTTTCTGAGGCTGCAACAGGGCCGTCCGGAAGAGGTAGCCGCGCCGGTCATGCTATCGCTCCGTCTTGATCCTCTCAATGCCGAACAGGTGAGCCTTGGCCACTTCACGCTGGGAATGGCCGAATTCCACCTGCATCATGATGAGGCAGCCTACGCGCACATGCGCCAGGCGACGATCAGTAGTGCGCAAAATGGCTTTGCCTGGCAATGGTTGGCGGCGATCGATGCCCTGCACGGTCGCGGCGAGCAAGCCAGGAACAATCTGGTCGAATACCAGAAAACGCATCCCGACGACACGATCGGCAGTCTGAAAGCGTCGGAACCCTCGCGCAACGCTGCGTTCTGGGAGGAGCGCAATCGCTTCTATGAAGGTCTGAAGATGGCGGGACTGCCGGAGTAGTGGTCCCAAGTCTCCCGCCTTGGCCGCGATGGCCTGTTTCTGGCACATCTCATCGGCCCCGCGGATTGATCGAAAGACCGCGATCGAACGAAACCGGACCAGCCTGTGCATCCGGCGAAGCAGTAGTGCCCATCTTCATCGGCCGTAGTGCGCCATCCTTCGATCTCGGCTTACCAGTTCAACCCGTTGTTTCCTGATCTGAGGGCTTGTCGCCGGCGCATTGCCGCCGGTGCGCAGATCGCTTCAGTCGCTGGCTGAAATGCCAGGCTTTGGATCACTGCGATCACTCGGACGGGTGCCGCGCCAGGTTCAAGTTCCGGGCCTTGTCCAGATTGCGAGCCTTTTCCAGCGCGGCTGCGCTTGGCAAGAGGGCCGATGCGAGATCGCTCTCGGTGAAATCGGCGCCTGCGAGATTGGCGTTGGACAGGTCGGCTCCCGCAAGACTGGCGCGATTGAGGTTGCAATTTGCCAGATTGGCGTTCTGCAGCTGCGCGAATTCGAAATCGGCGCGCGAGAGATTGGCGCCGCTCAGATCCGCATTCCTGAGATCGGCAGATTTGAGCACGCCACGCATCAGGCCCATCGATTGGTTGCGCATATCAGCGCTCAAGTCGGCGCCGGCAAGCCTGGCCCCGATCAGGCTGGCACCGGAAAGATCAGCGGTGATGCGAGCGCCGTTCAAATCGGCGCCGCCAAGCTTGGCGCGCTGCATCTGCGTGCCGAGCAGCGAGGCCTTTGCAAGGGATGCCGCTGTCAAATCCGCGTCGATCAGCCAAGCCTGGTTCAGGTCGGCTCGGTCGAAGCGCGCACCATTCAGATTTGCCCGGTTGAGCTTTGCGAGGCGGAGATTGCTGCCGGAGAAGTCGAGCCCCGAAAGATCGAGGCGCGACAGCCGCTTCCCCTGCAAATCTGCAGAGCGCTGGCCCGCGGGCCCTTGAGGCGCCGCCTTGAGAAGCGCCTCGACCTCGGCGCGCGTCATCTCAGATGTTGACATTTCGGGACTGTTGAGGTCGACGCTGCCCAGCATGTCCTGCGACACGGCGTCAATGGGATCAACCAGCAGCGCCGCCATCGACACAAGGGCAAATGCGAGACGAAACAGCATCGCTGCCTCTCCGCTTTCCAATAGGCCGGCACCGCTCTCTTGTCGGCTTGGTCGCACTGGTCGCGATGCGACCCCAGCTTCTACGAGAGTATGAAACCGGATCATGATCCTGGCAATGCCTGTGACTGCCCCGCGCGAGGAAAGCTGCCTCTGAAGGCGAAGTGCCAGATCACGGCCTATCGCAGTCCTGGCGATTGGAGGGCGCAACCGGGCCGCCGCATCATAGCGCCACGGCGAAGGAATGAAGGAATAGTGCCCATCTTCATCAGCCATGGCGCGCCAGTGATATCAGCGACGCACCATACGCCTGATCCGACCACCCTTCGGCACCCCAAAGGGGACTGGAAGGGTGGTTGTTCTCTTCTGTGTCCCGCGTCATGGCGGCCCGGCCGGCATCATTCTTCTCGCATCGCGCGGAATGGTACGCGCGATCTGCAGAACATGGCTCGCGAATTGACGGAGACGGAGCTCGAGACGATCGCCGGCGGCGGCTTCTGGGGCAGTGTTGTCAACTTTTTCCGCAACCTCTTCGCCGGCCCCGGCGACCTTCGCCGTCCGCTCAACCCGCTCCTGATCTCACCGGCGATCCGGATGGGGGCCGTACGCGGCCCTCGTCCTCGCGATCTCAGTGCCTGACATGCTCGAACACCACGATCACGCCGGTCGGCTCGGGCTCGTGCGCCATCAGGCGCGTCAGATCCGCATCGCTCCAGTCGGCAAGGCTGACGACTTCACCGGTCTCGCGCTCCGCGCTGATCGACGGGGTCGGCTCGAGAACCTTCAACCCCGTCTCGTCGACAAAGAATGTGTGTTCGCCGAACATGCTGTTGAGCTGGGGCATGGCGGGATGTTCGTCGGGCAGCACCTGGGCGCCGAGTTGATTGACGGTTTGCTTCACCTGTTCGGATGTAAGCTTCATGAGCTGCTCCGTTTCTGTCATGTCGGTTTCATGGAACTGAGCCGGAGCGCGCGTTCCCCTGTGTCGTCTGGCTCAATCTCCCGAACGGGTGCTGCGAACAAATGTTCCCCCAAAATGCATTTCGTGATCGCGCGTGGCATCTGCCGCGCCGACGGCGCGAGATTGCCACACGGTGTCCATGATCCGCTACTCGCTCCTGACATCGCCGACCGAGAGCGCGCAGATGCGCGACAGATAGGTGTAGGGCAGCCCCGTCTCTTCCGCCCAGGCGTTGAACTGCGCCTGCACCTTGGCGAGATCGCCCTTCGACTTGACCTCTTCGGCGATGTCGAGGCCGGCGTCGCGCAGGCAGGCGACGACGTCCTTCGAGGTGACGAAACCGTCCCAGCCGACGAAGCGCAGCAGCATCTGGCCGGTGTTGCCGCCTAACCGGCTGCCGCGCTTGGTCAGGAGATCGAGCAGGCCGATCTCGTTGGACGGCGGCCATTTCACCAGAAACTTGCCGAAGCTGCCGTGCTCCTTCGCGATCTCCTGCACGAAGGCGGCGTTGTCGCGCACCGACATGATCTTGGCGCCGTTGCGGACGATCCGCGCGTCGCGCAGCAGGGCTTCCCAATAATCTTCGGGCTGGAAGCCGAGCTTGGCTGGCTGGAAGCGCAGGAAGGCGTCTTCAAAACCGCCCCACTTTGCGTCGATCACGCTCCAGGCGAAGCCCGCGCAAAACACCCGCCTGGTCATCTCCGCGAGGATGCGATCGTCGCCGAGTTTTGCGAGCGCCTTCAGGTCGGGCTTGTCAGGCATCAGCCTGTCGAGCGCCTTGGGCCCGCCCTTGCGCTTCTCGGCGCGGGCACGAATGATCTTGAAGGAAGTCATGCGGATACCGACGTTGAAGGCGCGCCACGACACCAGAATTCAGCGATCCGGTCCAGCCCTGCGACGCACCGGCATCTGCGCGCTTCCACGCGCCGCAGCATGCTTCCTTCTTGCCGGATGGGCGGAACACGGCAGCTACGCTGGTCCGCTTCTTGCTTTATATGATTTTGGAATTCCCAGATATTTTCACTCTCTCGCTCTCCGATGGATTCTCAATGCGCTGCCTGGTCGTGGCCGACCTGCACTACTCGCTGCCGCAGCTCGACTGGCTGGTCAGCGCGGCGCCGCAGTTCGATCTGGTGATCTTCGCGGGCGATGCACTCGACATCGGCTCGATGGTGGATTTCCGCGCCCAGATCGTGGTGGTGAAGAAGTATCTCGCACTGATCGCGGCGCAGACCAGGGTCATTCTCTGCTCCGGCAATCACGATCTCGACGAGCGCAATGCGGAGGGCGAGAAGATCTCGCGCTGGATTTCGGAGGTGCGCGACCTGGGCATTGCCTGCGACGGCGACAATCTCACCATCGGCGGCACGCTGTTCACGGTGTGCCCGTGGTGGGACGGACCGCTGGTCAAGCAGCGCATCGCCGACCAGCTGCACGATGCCTCGCTCAACCGTCCGCAGCGATGGATCTGGGCGCATCATGCGCCGCCGGCAAATTCACCGACGAGCTGGGGCGGCAAGCGCTTCTTCGGCGATGTCGAACTGGTCCAGTGGATCATGCAGCATCAGCCGTCGATCGTAATCTCGGGCCATGTGCATCAATCCCCCTTCATCACGGATGGGTCCTGGTTCGACCGGCTGGGCCAGACCTGGGTGTTCAATGCCGGCCTGCAGCCCGGACGGCCGCCGACACACATCGTGCTGGACCTGGATGAGAACAAAGCGTTTTGGCTAGCGGCAGGCGAGGCGCAGTGGATTGATCTCGGCGCGCCACTGAAGCGGCCGGCCGCTTACATCGAGGAGCCGCCGGACTGGTTCACATCCTTGGGTCGGATTGCCGATCCGAGCCTGGCGAGACCTCGAGCGGCGGCAGGTTGATCATGCTCTGCAGCACCTCGCCAACCATGGCGAGATGCGTGCCGTGGCCGGCATATTGCCGCTTGAGATCGGCGAGATAGGTGTTGGCGGCATTGAGCCGCTGCGCCAGCATGCGCGCGATCAGCAGCGCGACCTCCGGCTCCTGCTTGAGGAGCGAGGCAGCATCCTCGAACTCATAGACGACCGCGTGGGAGCAGGCCCGCACCGTCGCCGTGTGCGGCACCCCCAGCAACACGGACATCTCGCCCAGCACCGCACCGGGCTCCGCAATGGTGGCGACCACCATCTCGCCCTTGAGCACCTCGAGCTTGCCGCTCATCAGCACATAGAGATGGCCGGAGGCGCCGCCTTCGGTCACCAGATGCGTGCCGGCCGCAACCTGCCGCTCAGTTCCACCGATGCAATAATCCAGAACCGCGCGCATCGCCGCATACTCCCTTCTCGGGAGATGAGTAGAGCACGATCCGCAAGGAGATGCAGCGGTTTTTGAGCGTGCCGCATGCCTGCCCAGCAGGCAAGCTCAGCGCGACAGCCGCTTGGCGAGATGAACCGACTGCCAGTCTCCGAGGCGGGCATCCGCGAACCCCGCCTTCTTCGCAAGACCGCGTATCTCGGCGTTGGCTCGCGCGGTCTCAGCCGCGATCATCTCGTAACCGAGATCGCTCACGTGTCTTTTCATCGCTGCCATCATCTGGAGGCCGATGCCTTTGCGCTGAAAGACATCGGCAACAGAGATGACGAAATCGCCGTGCCGGGCGACCGCCTCGGCGTCATGCCCGAGAGAGTGAAGGCACCTCCTCCGGCATAATGGCCTGGAGGCCGCCGAAGCGACGCTCGCGGCCATGGAAGGAAGCGAGCGCTGCGGCGAGATCGCCCGCATCGAATTCCGGCCACATCCGCTCGGTGAAGTGCAGTTCGGCATAGGCGCCTTCCCAGAGCAGGAAGTCCGACAGCCGCTTTTCGCCTGACGTGCGGATGATGAGATCGACGTCGCGCAGGCCTGCCTCGCCTGTCACAAGCTGGGAGAAGGCTTCGCGGGTCAGGCTGGTCAGCGCGGCCGCCTTCGCTGCGGCATTCAGGATGGCGTCGCGCGCGGAATAGTCGACGGCGATGCGCAGATGCAGCGTGTTGCCGTGAGCGGTAGCCGCCTCCGCGCGCGCGATGGCGGTGGCGATGCCGTCCGGCAACCGGTCGCGACGGCCGATCACGTTGAGCCGCACGCCGTTCTTCACCAGGCTCTGCACCTCATTGGCGAGATAGAAGCGCAGCAGCATCATTAGCGCGGCGACCTCGGCCTTCGGCCGGCGCCAATTGTCGGTCGAGAATGCATAGAGCGTCAGCGTACCGATGCCCTGCTTGGGCGCGGTCTCGACGATGCGGCGTATCGTCTCGACGCCGGCCTCGTGGCCGCGCACGCGCGACAGGCCGCGCCGCGTTGCCCAGCGTCCATTGCCGTCCATGATGATGCCGACATGAAGCTTCTCGTTGTGGGACGTGACGTCACTTTGCATTGCAAAGTCTCCAGTCAAAAAGGGGGGACGATCAGGTCGGGAGAATGCCAAGGCGGCCGAGCGGCGGGGCCTCGCGGCCGGCAGCCCTGGCGGCATCGCGCACCAGCCGCTCGAGCACGGCGAGATAGTCGAGGAAGCGGCGACGGCCGGTCTTGGTCAGACGGCAGGTGGTGTGCGGGCGATTGCCCTCATAGCTCTTGGTCACCTCGACCAGCCCGGCCTCCTGGAGCACGGCGAGGTGCCGGCTGAGATTGCCGTCGGTAAGGCCGCAAAGCTGCTTCAGATCGGCGAACGCAAGCCCCTTCGGGTGAGCCATCAGCGAGGTCAGAAGCCCGAGCCTCGCCTTCTCATGGATCACACGGTCGAGCCCTTCATAGGAGAAAGGTGCGCTGTCAGTCTTCGACATCATTGTCTCCGGACGCGAAATACAGAATAGCCGCCATTACCGACTGGCCAACCACGAAGGGCAGTCCCATGGTCCATGGCGACAGCATGTGGGTCCGGCTCGCGAGCACCACCACCACAAAGCCCGAGATGAAGTACCAGGCCCCGGCGAACGCCACGCTGCGCGGCAGCGAACGGATGGACGCAAAGATGCCGAGTGACACCAGGATCTGCCACAGCCCCGGCAAGAACCACAGCGTCTCGGCGGCAAACTTCCACATCACCACCGCGAGCAGGACGCCGGCGACGCCCGCGGGCAGGAACTGCTCGACCGCCTGGTGGATCATGGCGTCGGCAAGGCCCGAATGATGACGGCGCGAACGCGCGCGCATCTCAATCCAGATTATCAGGCCGGACAGCGTCGCCGCAATCAACCAGCCAAGGAAGAAGCCGAGCGGCTCGCTTGTGGGATCGCCGAGCAGCCAGAATTGCAGGATCGCAGTGACAAACGCGACCGCGCCGGTCGCAGCCATCGTCGCCGGGCCGTAGCCGCGGAACGCCGTGCCAGCCGCAATCTGGCTGCGGATCGCCACGATGTCGGCCAGCGCCTTGTCGAGATCGCGCATCGGCAACGCCAAAATTCCGCTCCACCCAATTGCCCGGGACTGCCCCGCCCCGTCACTTTGTATCGCAAAGCATATAGCACCTCAAAGTAAAGGCAAGCGGGAAGGTGCCCGGAAGAGAGACTTGATTCGGACGAACAACTGCCGGTTGCGCTATACGTCCTCCCGCAGATAAGATGGATCCGGAAGCGCTCCGGGGGGAAGGTATGTGGTTTAGGTCGTTTGTCGTTGCGTCCCTATTGCAGATGAGCATCGCCGGAGCAGCACATGCGGCGGGGCCGTTCGGCTCCGTCAATGTCGGCAACTGGATCGGCGGCGCCTTCAGCAACGACGAAACCGGCGCCTTCTCCCATTGCGCCGCCACGACGCCCTATGCGAACGGCGTCATCCTCGTCGTAAGCCAAAATGCCGCCGGCACATGGTCGCTGGCTTTTGCGAGTCCCAGCTACCGCTTCAACAAGGGTGAGAGCGCCGCGATCGACGTGACCTTTGACGGGCAGGAGCAAGCCAGGCTGTTCGCCACGGCGTATCAGTCCAACATGCTCACGGCCATCATGCCCGCCAATGTCGTGCGGACATTTCAGAAGGCGAGCCTGATGGTGGCGACAGCCGGCCGCGCCGTGCTGAATTTCGACCTGACCTCAACCGGGCCGGTGATCGCGGCCTTGGCCAATTGCGTGACCAAGGTGAAGGCCGACGGACTGAGCAAGGCCGGCGATTTCACCAAGGTTGCCGCGAAGCCGGCAGCCACAGCGGACAAGCAAGGCGCACCGTCGGCCGGCAAGCCCGTCAAGTCCAAGAGCGGTACTGGTTTTGTGGTGAGCGCCAGGGGGCACATCGTCACCAACCACCATGTGATCGAGGGATGCAGCGATCTGAAGGGCAATCTCACGGGCGAGGCCGCGATGGTCTTGCGCGTCGTGTCGAGCGACGCCAACAACGATCTCGCTTTGTTGCAAGCGCCGTCGACCACGACATTCAAGGAGTTTGCCCGGATCCGTGACCGTTCGATCCGCTCAGGCGATGACGTCGTCGCGATCGGCTTCCCTTTCCACGGACTGCTGACTTCGGACCTTACCGTGACGACGGGCATTGTGAGCTCGCTCAGCGGCATGCGCAACGATTCGCGCTTCCTGCAAATCAGTGCGCCCGTGCAGCCCGGCAACAGCGGCGGCCCGCTGTTCGACACGACTGGTCAGATCGTCGGAGTCGTCACTGGAAAGCTCGATGGATTGCGAGTCGCCGTGGCAACCGGCAGCATCCCCGAAAACATCAACTTCGCCATCAAGACCGGCGCGCTGCGTGATTTTCTCGACAATTCGGTCGTGCCGTACCAGACGGCCGAGCCGAAGGGCGAGCTCAAGACCACCGACATCGCCGGCAACGCCCGCGCCTACACGATGCTGATCTCGTGCAACGGGACCGAGCAGGCCGACGCGAAGAGGTGAGAGGCGTACGCTGTAGCCTCAACCACTACTGTCATTCCCCGCGAAGGCGGGGAATCCAGTACGCCGCGGCCCCTCGATTCAAGCACTACTGTCTCGGAGTACTGGATCGCCCGGTCAAGCCGGGCGATGACACCATTGATGTGGACGCAACGAGCCCATCAACTCACCCGTGGCAGCACGCGCCTTTCGCCTGAGGCTCGTACTGGTCGCGCAGGCGGACCCAGTCCATCGGATAGGGCAGCCCTTCCTCGTGACGGCCGAGCGGGGTGAGGTCGAGATATTGATAGGCGGCGTTCATCATATCGAGGCCGCGGGCGAAGCAGGAATAGGTGTGAAAGATTTCGCCGGCCTCGTTGCGGAAGAACACGCTGATGCCCGGCAGCTCGGGCCCATAGAACGGCGTGGTGCCGAAATTGTATCTTGGTACGCCTTGGTCGATCTGCTCGCGCGTGAACGAGACCTCGTAATCGTAATTGAAGTCGTTGTGGCCTGAGGACACCCAGTCGAAGCTCCAGCCCATGCGCTTCTTGAACGCCTCGAGCTTGTCGACGGGCGCCAACGAGATCGCAACCATGGTGGTGTCCCGCGCCGCCAGATGCGGCACCATGCGCTCAAAACCATCGGCCCAAAATGAGCAGCTCTTGCAGGCGGCTTCCCAATCTGGCGCGAACATCACGTGCTGGACCACGAGCTGCGGGCGGTCCTTGAAGAGATCGCCGAGCGTGACCTTTCCGTTCGGGCCATCGAACACATAGTTCTTGTCCACTTTCACCCAGGGCAATGCGCGGCGCTGCTCGGCAAGGCGCTCACGGGCTTTGCCCAGTTCCTTCTCATGCGCCAGATGGGCTTTGCGGGCGGCGACCCATTGCTCGCGCGAGACGATCTGATGTTGCTGCATGATGTCCTCCTTGATATCCCCTTGCGATCAGGCGACGAAGTCGTCGAGCTTGTCGAAGAACGAGTTCCAGCCGCGCTGGTGGTTGTCGCGCGCGGTCTCGTCGAAGAACTGGGCGTGATGAAAGATCATCAGCGTGCCGGCGCTGTCAGGCTTCAGCGTGATCGTCACCAGCGATTCGCGCTCAGGCGTCGAATGCCAGGCCCAGGTGAAGACCAGCCGCTCGTTCGGCACGACCTCGCGATAGAGGCCGCCAGCCTCGAAATATTCCCCGTCCTCGCGGGTGAAGGAGATGCGGTAGCGGCCACCAGAGCGAACATCGAGCTCGGCATTCAACGTCGCCGGCTTCATGTTCGGCGGTCCGAACCATTGCACTAGTTGCTCGGCTTGCGTCCAGGCGGCGAAGACCTTTTCCGGCCGCGCGCGGAGCCGGCGCGTGAGTGTGAGGCTTGGACCTTCGATTGCGCGTTCGGCTGTGTTGGCGGCTGCGTTGACCATGGTTTGTCCTCCACAAAGGCGGCAAGGCGGTCGAAACTCTCGGACCAGAATTGCGCGTAGCGATTGAGCCAGTTCATCGCCTGCTCCATCGGCTGCGCGGTGAGCCGGCAGGAGACCGTGCGCCCGGTCTTCTCGCGCACGATCAGGCCCGCATCCGTGAGCACGTCGAGATGCTTCATGATCGCCGGCAGCGAGATCGAAAACGGCGCGGCCAGCTCGCTCACCGACAGGCTGTCCCGCTCGCCGAGACGCGCGAGCAGCGCGCGCCGTGTCGGATCGGACAGCGCCGCAAAGGTACGATCGAGCGTCTCGTCCTGATACTTAACCATAAGGTTTAGTATAGGCGCAAACACCAGCCCGTCAAGCGGGAACCCGCACGACGGTACGCCAAGAAAAAGCCCCGCCTCTCGGCGGGGCTCCATTCACGGTCATTCGCGAAATCGCTACTCGACCTTGAGGCCGGCGAACTCGACGACCTTCTTCCACTTGGCGGTCTCGGCCTCGATCTGCTGGCCGAACGCCTCCGGCGTCAGCACCAGCGGATCGCCGCCGAGCTCGACCAGGCGCTTGGCCATGTCGGGCTCCTTCATGAGCGTGTTGATCTCGTTGTTGAGCTTGGCGATCATGTCCTTGGGCATGTTCTTCGGCGCACCCATGCCGAACAGCGCACTCGCCTCATAGTCCTTCACGGTCTCGCCGATCGCGGGCACGTCTGGCAGCTGCGGCGAGCGCTGCGCGGTGGTGACGCCGAGGGCGCGAAGGGAGCCGGAGCGGATGTGCTGGATGATCGAGGGCATGTTGTCGAAGATCACCTGCACCTGGCCGCCGAGCATGTCGGTGATCGCGGGCGCCGCGCCGCGATAGGGCACGTGCTGCATCTTGCAGTCGGTCATCGCCATGAACATCTCGCCGGACAAATGCACCGAGGTGCCGTTGCCGGACGAGGCCATGTTCACCTTGCCGGGATTGGCCTTCACATACTCGATGAACTCGGCGACGGTCTTGGCTGGCACGTCCTTGTTGACGGTCATCACGTTGGGCACGCGCTGGAACCCGGCGATCGGCGCGATGTCGCGGACGAAGTTGAACTTGAGGTTGGCGTAGAGCGTGGCGTTGATGTAGTTGGCCGGATTGACCAGCAGCACGGTGTAGCCGTCGGGCTCGGCGTTCACCACGGATTCGGTGCCGATATTGTTGCCGGCGCCCGGCTTGTTCTCGATGATGAATTGCTGGCCGAGCCGCTCCGACAGGCGCTGGCCGATCAGCCGCGCCAGGATGTCGGTGGCGCCGCCCGGCGGATAGCCGACCACGAACTTCACCGGCCGGGACGGATAATCCGCTGCAAAGGCCTTCGACAGCGGGCTGGCTGCAAGCGGGGTGGCGGCGAGCAGGCCGAGCGCGGAACGGCGAGTGATCATCTCAAGGGTTCTCCCAAGTGTTGTTGTTCAAAGAGGAGGTTGTTGTTCAAAGAGGGGGTTGTTCTTGAAGGCCGGATATCTTGATAGTGGCGTCAGCGGCGTTGTAACAAAGCCCGCCACGCGCGGAAAGTGCGGAACGTTCATGGCGACGAAAGAATAAGGCATGCCGGGCACGGCTTCTTCAT
Source organism: Bradyrhizobium sp. WSM3983 (assembly GCF_000473045.1). GTDB lineage: Bacteria > Pseudomonadota > Alphaproteobacteria > Rhizobiales > Xanthobacteraceae > Bradyrhizobium. The sequence goes on from NZ_AXAY01000008.1 coordinate 179,371, forward strand.
CACCGGCGATCGTGTCACGCGGCTGGAAAACGGCTTCATCAGGTTCGGCGATCGCGCCAAGGACATGCTGAAGGTCGGCGGCGAGAATGTCGCGGCCGGCGGGATTGAGCAGGTGATCGCAATCGTCCCCGGCGCGCGCGAGGCGGCGTCGCCGGCGCGCCGCCCGACTTGCACGACCGCGTGATGGCCGCCTGCCGCAAGGGCCTTGCCGATTTCAAGGTGCCGCGCGAGATCAGGCTCGTCGACGACATGCCGCGCTCGACGCTGGAGAAGGTGGCGAAGGCGGAGTTGCGGAAGATGGTGGGCTAGCGGCGCCGGTTCAGAACGACCCCAGCGCCACCGGGCGGAACGCCTGCAGCAATTGCTGGTCGAGCTTGCCGCCCATGCCTTCCATCATCGTGAAGGCACGCGAGTGGGTGAACGGCATGCGGTAGGCGCGCTTCTCGACCAGGGCCGCATAGATGTCGACGATGGTCGTCAGGCGAACGATATCGCTGATCTGGTTCGACGACAGCCCGTTCGGATAGCCCGAGCCATCGAGGAATTCGTGGTGATGCAGCACCACGTCGAGCATCTCCGGCGGGAAGCCGCCTTGCGCTGCCAGCGCGTCATAGCCGCGGCGCGGATGCTGGCGGACCTCGGCCATCTCCTCGTCGGTGAGCTTGCCGGGCTTGTCGAGCAGGTTGGAGGGCACGAAGGCCTTGCCGACATCGTGCAGCAGCGCGGCACGGGTCAGCCGGCGCTGGTCGTCCTCACGCATGCCGAGATGCTGCGCGAAGGACACCGCAAAGCCGGTGACGAACAGGCAGTGGCGATAGCTGCCAACATGGTGGCAGCCCACCGTTGTGAGCCATTCGCGCAGCGACGAGTGCTTGATCGCCTTCAGGATCTTGCTCTCGGCGGCGATGACGTCGTCGAAGGTCAGGGGCACGCCGAGCGGCAGCTTCTCGAACATCTTCTTCAGCACCGCATGCGCCGCCTCGACGCCGCGGTTGAGCGTCTTGCCGCGATCGGTCGCGTCATAGGTCGCGGTGTCCGGAAACGCGGCGCGGATGCGCTGCAGGATCGCGTCGGGCTGCAGCGGCCGCGAGATGGTGTCGGTGGCCCCTAACGCCCAGGCCTGCATGGTGCCGTGATGCAAAGCGTCCGCCAGCACGAACAGCCGCGGCATCGCGCGATAGGCATCGCCGCGCAGCTTGTTGCGCACCCGCTGCACGCTCTCGGGCGAGCGCAGATTGATGTCGACCACGAGGCCGGAGAGATTGCGCGACGGCTGCTCAGGGATTTCCTGCGTCGTTACCGTCGAGACATCGCCGACCGCCTTCAGGATGCTGGCGAGCTCGGTGCTGGCATCGCTCCGGTCGGAGGCGAGCAGAAGCCGGCGTTTGGCGGCGGATTTGGCTGGCGCGTTCATGGCTTCCCCAAAAGCATGGGAGTGTATTTGGCGTCAGCCTAGGCCGGATCAGGTTCTCCGGCCCTTAAGAGGCGTGCTCAACGGAACCTGGCGGAATTGGGTGCAATTTTATGGATTAAGGGTTCCAATCAAACGGCGAAAAACAACCCCATGCACAGTAGAAAGGCCATTGATGACAAAGGAAATTCTGGCCACGCAGTCATCGCCCGGCTTGACCGGGCGATCCAGTACTCCGAAGCGGCGCGGCTTGAACCGAGAAGCTACGGCGTACTGGATGTCCCGCTTTCGCGGGGCATGACAGACAGTGAGATTGTTGAGGCAGTCCAAAAACAAATCCGCCGGAGGCTGCCCTCCGGCGGATCACCTTATTCAGCAGTCACGCGCCAGCTTACGCCTTCATCGCCCCCTTCACGGCTTCCGCCGTGATCGGCAGCGCCCGGACGCGGGCGCCGGAGGCGTTGAAGATGGCGTTGCCGATGGCTGGCGCCACCACTGTCACCGCGGGCTCGCCGACGCCGGTGGCCATCTCGCCATTGGCGATCACGGTGACCGCGACCTCCGGCATCTGGCTCATGCGCAAGGGCGTGTAGCCATCGAAATTGGTCTGTTCGATGCCACCGTCCTTCAGCGTCGCCTTCTCGTACATCGCAAGTGACAGGCCCCACAGCGCCGCACCCTCGACCTGGGCGCGGATGTTGTCGGGATGCACCTGCGTGCCGACGTCGGTTGCGACCGTAAGCTTCTTCACGGACACCTCGCCCGACGGTGCGACGGCGACGTGCGCGACGCAAGCGGTCCAGCTTGCGGTCGCGCGTTCCTGCGACGACACGCAGGCGACGCCCATCCCTTCTCCCTTGGGGAGTTTCTTGGTGCCATAGCCGGCGAGGCCCATCGCGGCGAGCAGGGTGTTACGCAGCCGCTGCGCGCCGCCGTCGTTCTTGCCGGCGCCGTCGAGCAGCGAGATGCGGTATTGCGCCGGATCCTTGCCGGCCGCGACCGCGATCTCGTCGATCATGCTTTCGACCGCCCAGAAGGTCCAACCCGGCGCCACCGAACGGAGCTGACCCGACGGGGTGGCGTTGTGCGCCATCTCGTTCTTGATCGCCCGGACGTGATGGTTGGGCACCGTGTAGAAGAAGTCCGATCCGTTCACCGTGAGGGAATCGAGCGGACCCTTCTTGTCGACCGAGGGCGTGAGGAAATCAGGAAGTCCCCAGCGCTGCGTCGGCCAGGCCGAGACCACGTCGTGGCTGAGCGCGACAAGCTTGCCGTCGCCGTCCACGCCGGCTTTCACCTTCTGGTAGGTGAGCGGACGCGAGAAATCCATCGTCATGTCGTTCTCGCGCGTGTAGATCACCTTCACCGGCTTGCCGACGGCCTTGGCCGCCTGCACCGCGGGCACCATCATGTCGGCGTCGAGCCTGCGGCCGAAGCCGCCGCCGAGCCACATCTGGTGCATCACCACGAATTTTGGATCGATCCCGGCAGCACCGGCCGCGATCGCGCCGGAGCGCGTCGCGAACTGGTTGCCGGAATAGATGTGCAGGATGTCGCCCTTGAACTCCGCGGTGGCGTTCATCGGCTCCATCGGCGCATGGATGTTGATGCTGGTGGTGTATTCCGCCTCCAGCACCTTGGCCGCCGTGCCGCGCGCGGCCGCGGGATCGCCATCCTTGACGAAGAACTGGCCGGAGTCATCCAACTTCTGAAGCCGCTTGGCTTCATCGAGCAGTGACTGGCTCGACACCTTCGCGTTCGGCCCGCCGTCATAGCTGACCTTCAGCGCCGCCGCGGCCTTCTTGGCGTTGGCATAGGTATTGGCGACCGCAACCACCCAGCCGGTCGTGGTCTGGGTCTTGTCATCGAGGGTGACGGCCTTGATGAAGCCCGGCACCTTCTTCGCATCGCTGTCGTCGACCGATTTCACCGTGGCGCCGTAGCGCACCGGCGGCGTCACCACCGCGCCATAGGCCATGCCCGGAATCATCACGTCGATGCCGTATTTGGCGGTGCCGTTGGTCTTGGAGGGGATGTCGAGCTGCGGCACCGACACGCCGATCATGGTGTATTGATCCGGCGTCTTCAGCTTGATCGCCTTCAGCTCGTCCGGCGTGAAAGTTTTCGTCGCCTTGCCGCTTCTGACGATCTCGGCGAACGACATCTTCTTCTTCGACTTCGGATGCGAGATCACGGAATCGCGCACGACGAGCTCTGCCGCCGGCACGCCCATCGCGGCGGCCGCGCCTTCGGTCAACGCCATGCGGCCGGCGGCGCCCGCGCGGCTCATGGCGTCAAAGTTCATCATGGTCGACCAGCTTCCGCCGGTGAGCTGCGCACCGAGCACGGGGTCGTTGAATTTTGGATCGTTGGAGGCGAGGTTGACCCGCATGTCACTCCACTTCGCGCCCAGCTCCTCGCAGACGATCTGCGCCATCGTGGAGGCGATGTGCTGTCCCATGTCGGCCTTGCCGCAGGTCACGGTGACGAGACCATCGGGCGCGATCGCGTACCAGACGCTCGGCTCGAAATTGGCATGCGCCGCAGCGAGCGCTTCGCCGATGCCGGGCACGCCGGCATAGCCGAGCATGAGGCCGGTGGCGGCGGTGCCGACCAGGAAGGAGCGGCGGCTGAGATCGGTCGTTTCAGGGGTGACGTTCTTCACGTGCTGATTCATGTGGGCCTCCGCTCGTTGCCGGCGGCGGATGCGGTACGCATCTCGGTGGCGGCGCGCATGATTGCCTTCTGGATCCGCGAATAGGTCATGCAACGGCAGAGATTGCCGTCCATATGGGCCACGACCTCTTCCTTGGTCGGGTTGGCATTCTTCGCCAGCAGCGAGGCTGCCTGCATGATCTGCCCGGACTGGCAGTAGCCGCATTGCGGCACCTGCTCGGCAACCCATGCCTTCTGCAGGGGATGATCACCCTTGGCGGAAAGACCTTCGATGGTGGTGATCTTCTTGCCGGCGACATCGCCGACCATGGTCTGGCACGACCGCACGGCTTCGCCGTTGACGTGCACGGTGCAGGCACCGCACAGGCCGGCACCGCAGCCGAATTTCGTGCCGGTCATCTGCAATTGTTCGCGGATGGCCCAAAGGAGCGGCGTGTCGTTTGCCGCATCCACGGACATGCTCCGCCCGTTGATGGTGAGCATTGGCATAGGCGTCTTCCCCCTGCCGGTGCATGAAGCCGCTTACGGCGGCAACTTGTTTAGCGGACGCCCACCGGGTCGGCGGCCGCCTTGCGCGAAGAATGATCGGGTTCGCGCGCAGAGGCAAATGCAATTTGGAATCGATCGAAACTATCTCGGCATCTGATTGTTGTGCGTTGCGACAACAGCGCTGATGTTGGCGACTGGACACAACAGGCAACACGCTGAGCATGCATATCATCGCGTCGAGGCAGTTTCTTCGAGGTAACTTGGCAGGCTAAGGTGCAGCTGCGCGGACGAGGACTTCCTTCTCCCCTTGTAGGGGGAGAGGGAAACAAAACAGGGTGGGTGGAATGCCGAGGATCGATCGGGACGGCGTCGGGATCTACTATGAAGTGCACGGCGATGGGCCGCCGCTGTTGCTCACCCACGGCTATTCCTCGACCTCGGCGATGTGGCATGGGCAGATCGATGCACTCGCACGCGACCACAAACTGATCTTGTGGGACATGCGCGGCCACGGCCAGTCCGATTATCCCGATGATCCCAACGCCTACAGCGAAGGACTCACCGTCGGCGACATCGCGGCGATCCTCGATGCGGTCGGCGCCAGGCGCGCCATCATCGGCGGGCTGTCGCTCGGCGGCTACATGTCGCTTGCGTTTTATCGTGCCCACCCGCACACCGCCCGCGCACTGCTGATCATCGACACCGGTCCCGGCTTCAAGAAGGACGACGCGCGCGAGGCGTGGAATGCGCGTGCACTCGCCACCGCCGACAAGCTCGATCGCGAAGGCCTCGATGTGCTGAAAGCGGCGACACGAGAGCGCGCCACCGCCAACCATCGCAATGCCAAGGGATTGGCGCTGGCCGCGCGCGGCATGCTGACCCAGCGTGATGCCAAGGTGATGGAGCTGCTGCCCGACATAAAGGTGCCGTCGCTGATCGTGGTCGGCGCCGACGACACGCCGTTCCTGGCGGCGTCCGACTACATGGCGGCCAAGATCCCCGGCGCACAAAAAATCGTGATCCCCGCGGCAGGACACGCCGTCAACATCGATCAGCCGCAGGCTTTTGTTGACGCCGTGGAGCCTTTCCTGAAGAACTTGCCGGGATAGGCGGCGAGATGAGGATCACGGCAATGAAGCGGGCAATCCTGGCTGCAGGCGCAGCGCTTCTCTCAATGGCAGCGTCGGTGCAGGCTGAGCCGTTCGGCACAGTGCCGCCGCGCCGGCCCTTCGTCGAGACCTTGTCGAACAACACGCCCTTGGCGTTCGGGATGGATGCGGAGCAGACCGCGCACGCCCTCGGACAGCCCTTGCAATACGTCAAAGGACGCCACGGCAACGAGATCTATCTCGCCCTTCGCGACATCGGCGGCAGTGGCCTGGTGCCGTACCGCCACCGCCTGTTCCTGCAATTCCGTCATGGACGGCTGGCAGGATGGAAGGAAGATTACGGCGAGAACTGGATGTGGGAGTGAGGTCTACCTCCTCATGGTGAGGAGGCGCGCCAGCGCCGTCTCGAACCATGAAGGCCCCCGCTGCTCCAGCTCGGCCTTCCATCCTTCGAGACGCGCTGACGCGCTCCTCAGGATGAGGGAAGAGAGCTGAAATTTCAGATCGACAAGCACGAAGGACAACCCGCGTGGGACAGGACATCAAACTGACGGCATCGGACAATTTCCAGCTCGGCGCCTATCGCGCCGACCCCTCGGGCGCGCAGAAGGGCGCGGTGGTGGTGATCCAGGAGATTTTTGGCGTCAATCATCACATCCGTTCGGTCTGCGACCGCCTCGCATATGAAGGCTATGTCGCGATCGCGCCGTCGATCTTCGACCGCACCTCGCCCGGCTTCCGGTCGGGCTATACGCCCGATGAGATCGCGGAAGCGCGCAAATTCATCGCCAATCCGGATTGGGATGCGATGCTGCGCGACACGCGGGCGGCGATCGATGCGGTGAAGAGCGTCGGCCCGGTCGGCATCATCGGATTCTGCCTCGGCGGCAGCATCGCCTATGTCGCCGCGACGCGGTTGACCGGCTTGAAAGCCGCGATTGGCTATTACGGCGGCGCCGTCGTGCGCTTTGCGGACGAGAAACCGAAGGTGCCGACACAGCTGCATTTCGGCGAGCAGGACCACGGCATTCCCTTGACCGATGTCGAGACCGTCAAGGCGAAGCGGCCTGATGTCGAGGTCTTCATCTATCCGAACGCCCAGCACGGCTTCCATTGCGACGAGCGGCCGAGCTACGACAAGGCCAGCTCCGACATCGCCTGGCCGCGCAGCCTCAACTTTTTCGCGAAGCATTTGAAGTAAGGTGCACGACTCTCTCCTCCGTCATTCCGGGATGCGCCGCGAAGCGGTGCAGGCCCGGAATCCATCGGACGGCAGAGTTGGTGGCGCGATGGATTCTCTGGTGCGCAATAGCGCACCATAGCTCGCGCTCTGCGCGCCCCGGAATGACGAGAAGAGAACGGGAAACGGGTGGCTGCATCATGGCGCGCGGCGATAGAGCTGGCTGATCAAGCCAGTTCACGCCGGGAGATCGTCATGCAGCAGGCCAACACGAACATCATCATCCGCAACCCGTTCGGCACCATGGACGTGCCGGAGCCCGGTGATTCCGAAGTCGTGCACTATGCCGTATCCGCCCGGCTTGCCGGCGATGCCGCCGACGGCAATGCGGCGCATTGGGCGGCCGTTCCCGCACTCTCCGATCCGCTCGAGGGCGCCTGGGCGAGCCGCTGGAGCGGCGGCGCCGATCCGACCATCGCGGGCGATACGCCTGAGACATGGAAGCAGGGCCGCGCGGAGGTCCGTGTCGTGGGTGAGCGGATCTATCTGCGGTTCGATTGGGACAATGGCCGGCGGCACGGACTGATCGATGCGCGCCGCGAGGGCGGCGGGGATCGCCTGGTCGGGAAATACATCAACCTGACCAATCCCACGATCACGCGCCCGTGGGTCGGGTTGGTGGTCGATGCCGCGCGGATTGACGGGTGCTTTCCTAATGGGCGGCTTGATTTCAGGCGCTGAACGACGCGGGGGGAGAGTTAGAACCAGCGCTCGCCGACGAACACGGTGTCGCCGGGGCTGACGGGCGTGCCGAGCGGCACCATGGCGCGCATGGCGCCGCCGCCTTCTGTGTGGGTGACAGTCACCACGTCGCGCTTGGCGCGCGGCGAGAAACCGCCGGCGATCGCGACTGCGCTTTCGACCGTCATGTTGGGCACGTAAGGGTATTGGCCGGGCGCTGCGACTTCGCCGAGGATGAAGAACGGGCGGTAGGACTCGATCTCGACGGCGACCGAGGGCTCACGGATATAGCCGTTGCGCAGACGCGCGGCGATTTCACCGGCGAGCCCCGCCGTGGTGCGGCCGCGCGCCGGCACCGCGCCGATCAGCGGCATGGTGATGGAGCCGCCGGCATCGATGGCGTAGCTGTTGGTGAGACCTTCCTGGCCATAGACCACGACGCGCAGCTTGTCGCCGGCATCGAGGTGATAGGAGGCGTCATAGCGCACGGGCGCGGTCATCATCGGCGCGGCATAGGCGACCGGCACGGGGGCGGGACCCGCGGCAAAGGAATTGCTGAGCGCGGCAATGGCGCCGCCGCCGTTGTTGGCAACGACGACCGGCTGCGGAGCGCTATAGGGCTGGCCATAGGCCATGGTGTCGAGATCAGCGCGCGGCTGCATGTATGCAACGGGGCCGGTGGTCTGCATGCAGCCGCCCAGGGTCAGCGCGGCGGACGCTGCCATGATCGACCATCGAAACGCGCGCAGAACCCGCACCGGACCATCCCTACAAACGAGACAGCTCCACTGATGCACCTGGTATGGTTAATAAAGGGTTGAGGGGGCTCGAGAGCGACGCGGCGCGATAATGTAGCCGCGATTGCAGGTGCGCTCCCTCTCCCGCTTGCGGGAGAGGGTTGGGGAGAGGGTGCTTCCGCATAGAGACTCCCCAAGAGGAGAAAGCCCTCACCCGCCACGCTCTTCGAGCGCGTCGACCTCTCCCGCAAACGGGAGAGGTGCAGCGGCGCTTGTGGCGCGACCGAGCGCTTACGCGCTCACGCCCCCACCGATGGGACACGACACGCCGGTGCCGCCGAGGCCGCAATAACCGGCGGGATTCTTCGCCAGATATTGCTGCTGATAGTCCTCGGCGAAATAGAATTCGCCGGCCGGCGCGATCTCGGTGGTGATGGCGCCGAGGCCCTTTGCAGCGAGCGCCTTCCGATAGAGCGCCTTCGGCTCGAAGGCGGCCGTCTTCTGCGCATCGGAGTAAGTGTAGATCGCGCTTCGGTACTGCGTGCCGACGTCGTTGCCCTGGCGCATGCCCGGCTCAGTCCCGGGAATAGCCGATCAGCGGCTTGCGCGGACGGAACAGGATCATCAGCAAAATGCCGAGGAGGCCGAGGACGGCGAAAACCGGCTGGTCCAGCACCACGCGGATCACCGAGGTCCAGAGCCAGGGCGCCTTGGCCTCGACCCAGGTCCGGAATGCGGACTGGCTGGTCTGGTGGATGTCGTTCCAGAACTGGCCGAATCGGGTGAAGCGCAGGGTCTGGTCGGCCACCCAGCGGGCGCCGTCATAGACCATGAAGAAGAACCCGCCGGCCAGCAGCAGCAGCCCAATCAGTCGGAAAAAGCCGCGGATCATGCCTCACCCCAAATGGTCGTCCGGTCGGACGACCCAAGAAACGCCGTCGAAATGCCGTCAGCCAATAGCCGGGAGACGGCAGAAATTCAACCTCATCAGGGCGTTACAGCCCGCCCGTGGAACGCCGAGGGCCTGTTTTCCGGGCCTGGAAAGCGTTGACGGTGCCAAAGACCCCCTCTATAAGGGCGCCAACTGGCGGCGGGCGCAATCCTGCCGCCGCTGTTCTTTGAGCAGTTGCAGGCTCTTTCGAGCCTCAGAGATGGCCGCAAGGCTGTCGCTCATGTTCCGGGAACGGCCCAGCAACCGAACACCCTAAATCCGAGCGTCGATTACGCGGTCAAGCTGCCGGCGCTACCCGACCAAGACGCGACCGGTACCGCAAAGGACATTGAGACCATGGCCAATACCACTTCCGCCAAGAAAGCGACGCGCAAGATCGCCCGCCGCACTGCCGTCAACAAGTCGCGCCGCACCCAGATGCGCGGTGCCGTGCGTAACGTCGAGGAAGCCATCGCGACCGGCGATCGGGCCGCCGCCGTCAAGGCGCTGGCCAATGCCGAGCCCGCGCTGATGCGCGCCGCGCAGCGCAACATCATTCACAAGAACAACGCCAGCCGCAAAGTCTCGCGCCTCACCGCGCAGATCGCCAAGCTCGCGAAGTAAGCTCGCCAGACGATTGACGATCCGATCGGGTCATTCGATCGGCTGAAGCAATCGAACATCGCGTTCTCAATCAGCCCGGCTTCGTGCCGGGCTTTTTGTTGCGGGTCCTTTGTTGACTGTCACAATTCGCTCTTGCGCGTCGTTGGGTGACCAATCTTCCATTGGAAGAGTCCGGTCGCCTTCCCTATGGTGCGCCGGTAATTTTGCCTCCCGGTGTTTTTGCAACAGCCGAAACTTTCACTGCGCTGCGAAAAGCCGCTGCGGGGCGGGGCTAAGTTGCATTCTCGCGCGCGCGAGTTCTGCACACCGTAGTTTCACCGGACATGTTTCGCTGCGGGGTTACCCTGCGAAACGAGACTCAAAAAACGGTGTCTCGCTAATCACTTATCGACATAGTGGTGCCAAGCATTTGGAAAATTCGCGTGCACGGCACACGCGTGACGCTTTTGTAAAAAATTTTTGGCGGTGTGGGAGTCGTTGTCACATGACGTGCCGCATTTTCGAATCTGTGCACGAATCCAGAAACTTGCTCCGAAGCCTGTGAACAACTCCCGCGCGGCGTTAACGCAGATCAAGTTTTTAATCGCCTCAAGTGTGAATCAATTCCGTTGCGAGTCTTTCCGCTTAGTGTATTTCTTAAGTCGTTCGCGGCGCCCACGATCTTGAGACCAGCGCGGTTTTAGAAACGGGGCGAGCGTGCAAATCGGCGGCGGTGTGCACGTAGGCGACGCTTCATCAAGCGATTGTCGGTTCAAAACCCACAGCAATGTGGGAATGGTAGTTCTTTGTCTGAATGTCTCCAAGCGGGATCTTATGCATCCCACTCGCGCCAGGCGCAAATGAGAGATGTCGTAAAGCTACCCCGATACGCATGATGGCGTAGCCGAGCGGACGAACAGTGCAGACGGGCGGGGCATCAGCGACTTTGATCGCGGTTGTCTTCAAGACACGCAGGACCTTGCCGTGAGCAATCACGGCAGGACGGGGAGGGATCATGTCTTACGAACTCAACGCGGTATTGAATCACGTTTCCCATTCCAATGATGCCGTTCTGGATTCGTCGGACCTTCATCCCCCCGCGTGTGACGAGGCGCTGAGTACGCGCTGACCTCGCGAACCATCCATCTCTGACATCGCTGATCTGACCCGCGGCGTTCCCGCCGAGCGGTCGAGCTATGCCCGAAGATGGACTCGCTTGAGGTCGCGCCATTGCAGATGTCCTGGCAGGAACTCTGCATGGCCCAACAACGCAACCTTATCTCTCGAGAAAAGTTTTCAAATGATGACGACATCGGAACAGGATCGCTGGTCACGCGTGAAGAGTCGGCTGCGCTCGAACGTTGGCGAAGACGTCTATACGAGCTGGTTTGCGCGCATGGATCTGGAAGGCGTGCAGGAGGAAAGCGTGCGGCTCTCGGTCCCGACCCGCTTCCTGAAGAGCTGGATCCAGGCCCATTATGCCGAGCGCGTGCTGTCGTGCTGGCAGGCCGAGATGCCGGAGGTGCATCGCATCGATCTCACGGTTCGCTCCGCGGTGCGCCCCGTGGTGCAGGCGAAGGAAGCCCCGGCTGCGGTCGAAACGCGCCGTGCGCCTGCGCCCGAGCTGCGCTCGACCGCGACTGCGCCGGTCTCCGCCAATCATGATGCGCTCGGCGGCTCGCCGCTCGATCCGCGCCTGACCTTTGCGAGCTTCGTCGTCGGCCGCTCCAACACGCTGGCCCATGCCGCCGCGCGTCAGGTCGCCGAAGGACGCCGCGGCGATCCCGTCATGTTCAACCCGCTCTACATCCACGCCGGCGTTGGCCTCGGCAAGACGCATCTGTTGCAGGCGGTGACCTGGGCCGGCAATTCCGGCAACGAGCGCAAGGTGCTCTATCTCACCGCGGAAAAATTCATGTACGGCTTCGTCGCTGCGCTGAAGACGCAGACGGCGCTCGCCTTCAAGGAAGCGCTGCGCGGCATCGACGTGCTCGTCATCGACGATCTGCAGTTCCTGCAGGGCAAGTCGACCCAGGCCGAATTCTGTCACACGCTGAACGCGCTGATCGATGCCGGCCGTCAGGTCGTGATCGCGGCCGACCGTCCGCCGTCCGATCTCGAAAGCCTCGATGACCGCGTCCGCTCGCGGCTGGCCGGCGGCCTCGTGGTCGAGATGGGTTCGCTCGGCGAAGAGCTGCGCCACGGCATCCTCAAGTCGCGCGTCGCAGCCGCCCGCGCCCATCATGCAACATTCGAGGTGCCCGAGGAGGTGCTGACCTATCTGGCGCGCGCCATCACCCATAACGGCCGCGACCTCGAGGGCGCGATCAACCGTCTGCTGGCGCACTCGAAGCTCAACAACCGGCCGGTGACGCTGGAAATGGCCGAACACGAGGTCCGCGACCTGATCCGGCCGCAGGAGCCGAAGCGGATCAAGATCGAGGACATCCAGCGCGTGGTGGCACGGCAGTATAATGTCAGCCGCTCCGACCTCCTGTCCTCGCGCCGCACCGCCAATGTGGTGCGTCCGCGCCAGGTGGCGATGTATCTCGCCAAGACGCTGACCCTGCGCTCGCTCCCCGAGATCGGCCGCCGTTTCGGTGGTCGCGACCACACCACCGTGCTGCACGCCGTGCGCAAGATCGAGGCACTGGTTTCCAAGGACAATGCGCTGTCCGAGGAGGTCGAGTCGCTCAAGCGCCAGCTTCAGGAATAAACGCCTAGCGCTCCTGCCATTCTCCCGCCGCCCTGGCCATGCCTGGGCGGCGGTCGCGTTTTTGCCGGTAAATCGTGGGGAACTGCCTCCCGATCCCTTGAATCCCATGGCTATCCGAGCCACCTTGCGCGACCCTGACGGCTTTGGTCATATCGGCTCGATGACCCGGCTTCCGGGGTCTTCGGTGCCGCGGCGCGCTTTCCTCCGCCCGGCTTTTTCCATCTTTGGGGATCGGGCGAGTAGTGCAATGAAGGTTACGGTCGAACGCGCGCAACTCCTGAAGTCGCTGGGCCATGTCCATCGCGTGGTCGAGCGCCGCAACACGATTCCGATCCTGGGCAACGTGCTGGTCCGCGCCGAGAACGCCAAATTGTCGCTGAAGGCGACCGACCTCGACCTCGAGGTAACGGAGACGCTGCCGGCGGAAACTGCGACCGCGGGCTCGACCACGGTGCCGGCGCACATGTTCTACGACATCGTGCGCAAGCTGCCGGACGGTTCGCAGATCGTGCTGGAAGCCGATGGCGACCGCGCCGTGCTGGCGATCCGCGCCGGCCGCTCGCGCTTCACGCTGCAGACCCTGCCGGAGAACGACTTCCCGGATCTCGCCACCGGCGACCTGTCGCATTCGTTCTCACTCGCCGCCAAGGACGTCAAGCGGCTGATCGACCGCACCCAGTTCGCGATCTCGACCGAAGAGACGCGCTATTATCTCAACGGCATCTATCTGCATGCCGCCGGCACGGCGAAAGCCGCGACCCTGCGCGGCGTCGCCACCGACGGCCACCGCCTCGCCCAGCTCGATCTGGTCCAGCCCAAGGGCGCCGAGGGCATGCCCGGCGTGATCGTGCCGCGCAAGACCGTCGGCGAGGTGCAGCGCCTGATCGAGGACAGCGAGGCCGAGGTCACGATCGAGCTGTCGCAGGCCAAGATCCGCTTCACCATTGGCAATGTGGTGCTGACCTCGAAGCTGATCGACGGCACCTTCCCCGATTACGGCCGCGTCATTCCGCAAGGCAACGACAAGGAGCTCGTCGTCGACAAGAAGGACTTCGAGAACGCGGTCGACCGTGTCTCCACCATCTCCAGCGAGCGCGGCCGCGCGGTGAAACTGTCGCTGTCGCCGGGCAAGCTGGTGCTGTCGGTGACCAATCCGGATTCCGGCAGCGCCACCGAAGAGATCGAGGTCGAGTACGCCTCCGACGCGCTCGATATCGGCTTCAACTCGCGCTACCTCCTCGACATCGCCGCCCAGATCGAAGGCGACGTCGCCACCCTGAAGCTCGCCGACCCCGGCTCGCCGACCCTGGTGCAAGACCGCGACGACAAGAGCGCCCTGTACGTGCTGATGCCGATGCGGGTGTGAGGGGAGCTCTCTCGACCATCCATCGGAGCCGTAGGGTGGGCAAAGCTTGCGCCGTAGCTCGAAGAGCGAAGGTGAAAGCGTGCCCACCATGCAGCGGCACGGATGATCGCGGCGAGACGTGGGCACGGCGCGCGCAGAGCGCGCTTTTGCCCACCCTACGGCATACTCCCGCAAAGGGAGAGCGCGCGTCCACGACAAAGAACTCATGACCCCCTCCCGCATTCATCGACTGACGCTGACGCATTTTCGGAATTATCGGGCGGCGGGGCTCGAGACGGCGGCTGACATGGTGGCGCTGGTCGGGCCGAACGGGGCGGGCAAGACCAATTGCATCGAGGCGATCTCGTTTCTCTCGCCAGGACGGGGCTTAAGGCGCGCCACGCTGGAGGATGTCGCGGACAACCAGGGCGATGGTTCCTGGGCGGTGTCCGCGCAGGTCGAGGGCGCGCTGGGGCTCGCCACGCTCGGCACCGGGATCGATCCGCCCGGCGCAGACAGTGCGGTGAGCCGGCGCTGCCGCATCGACCGCGAGCCGGCGAATTCGGCGGCGGCCTTTGGCGACCATATCCGCATGGTGTGGCTGACGCCGGCGATGGACGGGCTGTTCATGGGCGCGGGCTCGGAGCGGCGCCGCTTCTTCGACCGCCTGGTGCTGGCGCTCGACAGCGAGCATTCCAGCCGCATCAACGCGCTCGAACGTTCGCTGCGCTCGCGCAATCGCCTGCTCGAGACCCGCAATTACGACGACCATTGGTGTGACGCGATCGAACGCGAGACCGCCGAGCTCGCGGTTGCGGTCGCCGCAACGCGCGGCCAGACCGCGGCGCGGCTCACCGGCATGTTGAACGCGCGCGCACAGCAATCCACGTTTCCGTCGGCGCAGATCGCGCTCGACGGCTGGATGGAGAACGCGCTGCTGACCGAGACCGCGACCTCGGTCGAGGACCGCTACCGCCAGATCCTGCGCGACAACCGCCCGCGCGACGCCATCGCCGGCCGCACCACCGACGGCCCGCATCTCACCGATCTCCAGGTGATCTATGCGCCGAAAAGCATGCCGGCGCGCGACGCGTCCACCGGCGAGCAGAAGGCGCTGCTGATTGGGCTGGTGCTGGCGCATGCGACGCTGGTCGCCGAGATGACCGGCATCGTGCCGCTCTTGCTGCTCGACGAGGTCGTCGCCCATCTCGATCCGAACCGCCGCGCCGCGCTGTTCGACGAGCTGCGCAAGCTCGGCGCGCAGGTGTGGCTGACCGGCGCGGACCCGGCTGCGTTTGCCGAGATCGGCGCCGGCGGCGAAGTCTTTGACGTCGAGAGCGGACGCGTTTCGGCCCGGCGATAGCTGCATTGTTGAACCTGCCTTGTTCAGGCCGCGACTAGTTCTGCGAGGCCGCGCCGGCGGTGTCGCAGCCGTTGCAATCGCGCGATCGACACGCGCGATTTCCTTGGAGAGAGACCATGACAACGGTAAGGCACGGGACGAAAGTTCCGGCACGATGGCGGCTGTTCGTGTGCGGCCTCGCTCTCTTCCGAAACAGCGCCCCGGAACGCCCTGCCCGCTCCCGGAAAATCCACGCCTTTGGAGCCTGAAAATGCTGCCTCGAATCGGGCTTTTCGCGAGCCCCGGAATCGACCTTCGAACACCTTGAAATCTGGCCAGAAAACCCTATCTGCTCAAAGGGTTGCCGGAGGACACTTTGCGCTATGCGCAACCCCTCTTTCATGGCACAAATAGCATCCAATCAGCGCCTTTTGCGCGGCTGATTCGGGCGACATCTCGAAGGCCTCTCATGACAGAACCTGCTCGGCAGCCCGCTGCCGAAAACGAGCCCTCCACCGCGAGCGAATACGGCGCGGAATCGATCCGCGTGCTCAAGGGGCTCGATGCCGTCCGCAAGCGTCCCGGCATGTATATCGGCGACACCGATGACGGCTCGGGCCTGCACCACATGGTGTACGAGGTCGTCGACAACGCGATCGACGAAGCGTTGGCGGGCCACGCCTCGCGCGTCGACGTCGTGCTCAATGCCGACAATTCCGTCACCGTGCGCGACGATGGCCGCGGCATTCCGGTCGACATCCACAAGGGCGAAGGCATCTCGGCGGCCGAGGTCATCATGACCCAGCTCCATGCCGGCGGAAAATTCGACCAGAATTCCTACAAGGTCTCCGGCGGCCTGCACGGCGTCGGCGTCTCTGTCGTCAACGCGCTCTCGAGCAAGCTCGGCTTGCGCATCTGGCGCGATGACAAGGAGCACTACATCGAGTTCGCCCATGGCGATGCCGTTGCACCGCTGAAGGTCGTCGGCGATGCGCCGGGCCGGCGCGGCACCGAGGTGACGTTCCAGGCCTCGACCGAGACCTTCAAGAACATCGAGTATGATTTCGCGACGCTGGAGCACCGGCTGCGCGAGCTCGCCTTCCTCAATTCCGGCGTCAACATCGCTCTCTCCGACATGCGTCACGCGGTCGAGAAGCGCGAGGAGATGCACTATTCCGGCGGCGTCGAGGAATTCGTCAAATATCTCGACCGCAACAAGAAGGCGATCGTGCCGGCGCCGATCATGGTGCGCGCGGAAGCCAACGGCATCGGCGTCGAGGCCGCATTGTGGTGGAACGACAGCTACCACGAGAACGTGCTGTGCTTCACCAACAACATCCCGCAGCGCGACGGCGGCACCCATCTCGCCGGCTTCCGGGGCGCGCTGACGCGCCAGGTCAACGGCTATGCCGAGGCTAATGCGAAAAGGGAAAAGATCGCGCTGACCGGCGACGACTGCCGCGAAGGCTTGACCGCCGTGCTGTCGGTGAAGGTGCCGGACCCGAAATTTTCGTCGCAGACCAAGGACAAGCTGGTGTCCTCGGAAGTGCGCCCGGTGGTCGAGAACGTGCTCAACGAGGCGCTCCAGGCCTGGTTCGAGGAGCACCCTTCTGAAGCCAAGATGATCGTCGGCAAGGTGATCCAGGCCGCCGCCGCCCGCGAAGCGGCGCGAAAAGCGCGCGAACTGACGCGCAAAAGCCCGCTCTCGGTCTCCTCGCTGCCCGGCAAGCTCGCCGACTGCCAGGAAAAGGATCCCGCCAAGTCCGAACTCTTCATCGTCGAGGGTGACTCGGCAGGCGGCAGCGCCAAGCAGGGCCGCAACCGCGAATTCCAGGCGGTTCTGCCGCTGCGCGGCAAGATCCTCAACGTGGAGCGCGTCCGCCCCGACAAGATGCTGGGCAGCGAGCAGATCGGCACGCTGATCACCGCGCTCGGCACCGGCATCAGCGACGAGTTCTCGATCGAGAAGCTGCGCTATCACAAGATCATCGTGATGACGGACGCCGACGTCGACGGCGCCCACATCCGCACGCTGCTGCTGACTTTCTTCTACCGGCAGATGCGCGACATCATCGACGGCGGCTATCTCTATATCGCGCAGCCGCCGCTTTATAAGGTCAACCGCGGCAAGTCCGAGCAGTACCTGAAGGACGAACGGGCGCTGGAAGACTATCTGATCGACACCGGGCTCGACGACTGCGTGTTCATTCCCGGCAACGGCGGCGATCGCACCGGCCGCGATTTGCGTTCACTGGTCGACGACGCCCGCGTCGTCCGCAGCATCCTGCGCAACCTCCACAGCCGCTACAATCGCAAGGTGATCGAGCAGGCCGCCATCACCGGCGTGCTTAACAAGGCGATCTACGGCGATCCTGGGAAGGCCGCAGCAGCGGCGCAATACATCGCCGGTCGGCTGGACAACCAGGCCGAGGAGGTCGAGCGCGGCTGGGGCGGTCAGTACGTCGAAGGTCAGGGCTTCCAGTTCGAGCGCACGGTGCGCGGCGTCAAGGAAGTCGCCTTGATCGACGACGCTTTCCTGGGTTCGGTCGAAGCCCGCAAGCTCGACGAATACACGGTGAAGCTCCAGGACGTTTATGCCCGCCCCGGCAATCTGCGGCGCAAGGACGTGGAGCACATGGTCTACGGGCCGGTTGATCTGTTCGAGGCCGTCACCGACGCGGGCCGCAAGGGCGTTACGCTACAGCGGTACAAAGGGCTGGGCGAGATGAACCCGGAACAGCTCTGGGAGACGACGCTGGATGTCGATGCGCGCTCACTGCTCCAGGTGAAGGTCAAGGAGGTCGACGAGGCCGACGACATCTTCACCAAGCTGATGGGCGACGTCGTCGAGCCGCGCCGCGACTTCATTCAGGAACATTCGCTCAGCGCGACGATCGATATCTGAGGCGGATGGCTTTGGCCGCGCTCTAGCCAGGCGCTCGCTGTAACCTCTCCCGCTTGCGGGAGAGGTCGGCGCGAAGCGCCGGGTGAGGGCTTTCTCCTCGCGTGGATATTCTCCGTAAATTTCGACAATCCCATCGCGGAAACACCCTCTCCCCGGCCCTCCCCCGCAAGCGGGGGAGGGAGCGCACCGCCTTCGCAGCAACCCTCAAGCCCGAATTGCTACCGCGCTCAATTCCCTATAGTTTCCGCCTCCAAAGCAGCCCGCCCCAACCCAACAGGACGGAGAGATCCCCGTGGCGCCCATCCAATACATCGTCGAGGGCGGTCAGCGGCTCTCGGGCTCGATTGAGCCGGCCGGCAACAAGAACTCGGCGCTGCCGATCATCGCGGCCGCACTGCTCACCGAGCATCCGGTGACGCTGGAGAACGTGCCGCGGATCCGCGACACCGAGACGCTGGTCGAGCTGATCCGCTCGGTCGGCGCGTCCGCGGAATGGACCGCCCGCAACACGCTTCACATCCACGCCAAGAGCATCCGCGCCGCCGATCTCGATCCCGAGCTCTGCGTCCGCATCCGCGCCTCGATCCTGCTCGCGGGCCCCCTGCTCGCCCGTTGCGGCGAGGTGATGCTGCCGCCGCCCGGCGGCGACGTCATCGGCCGGCGCCGGCTCGACACCCATGTGCTCGCACTGGAACAGCTTGGCGCCAAGGTCACCGCGACCGACCGTCTCGAATTCCGCGCGCCAAAGCTCACCGGCGCCGACGTGTTCCTGGACGAGCCGAGCGTCACCGCGACCGAGAATGCGCTGGTTGCCGCCGTAGCGGCTGACGGCGTCACTTACTTGCGCAACGCGGCCTCCGAGCCGCATGTGCAGGACCTCGCCAATTTCCTGGTCGCGCTCGGCGCGAAGATCGAGGGCATCGGCACCAACACCATGATCGTGCATGGGCCGGCGACGCTGGGGGAAGCGACCTACAGGATTCAGCCCGACCATATCGAGGTCGGCTCGCTGATCGGTCTCGCCGCAGTGACGCGCTCGCCCTTGCGCATCACGCGCGCCGGCGTCGAGCATCTGCGCTCGATCCGCATGGGCTTTGAGCGGCTCGGCATCGTCTGCCGCGTCGAGGGTGACGATCTCATCGTGCCCTCGAACCAGACGATGAAGATCCAGGACGACTTTGGCGGCCACGTACCGAAGCTGGAGGACCAGCCCTGGCCGGCCTTCCCGGCCGATCTGATGTCGATCGCAATCGTCACCGCTACGCAATGCGAAGGCGTGATCCTGATGTTCGAGAAGATGTTCGAGTCGCGGATGTTCTTCGTCGACAAGCTGATCGGAATGGGCGCGCGTATAGTGCTGTGCGATCCGCATCGCGCCATCATCGCAGGGCCAAGCCGGCTGCACGGCGCGACGTTGAGCTCGCCCGATATCCGCGCCGGCATGGCGATGCTGCTCGCCGCCGTGTGCGCCGAAGGCACTTCCACCATCAACAACGCCGACCAGATCGAGCGCGGCTACGAGCGCATCGACGAACGGCTGAACGCGCTGGGTGCGAAGATCCGGCGCGTGCCGGAACGGAAGGGCTAATCTATTTTCTTCCTTCTCCCCCTTGTGGGAGAAGGTGGTGCTTAGCGCGCCGGATGAGGAGTATCTCTCCGCGACCACAGTATCGTAGGGTGGGCAAAGCGAAGCGTGCCCACCGCTTTTGTTGTGGCGTTGGATAGATGGTGGGCACGGCGCAAGTGCGCCTTTGCCCACCCTACGATTCCGAGCTCGCGGACAGAACGGGCCATGTTTTCGACGTGCGGCCGTGCTATTGACGCCGCCATGCTCGACACTGTCCAACCACAACAACCGCCGCAAGCCGGCGTGCAAAGCCATCTCGCGCAAGAGTTCGTCGAGACGTTGCGGCTGGCCGTGCCGATGATGCTGACGCAGCTGGGACAGATCGCGATGATCACGAGCGATCTCGTTCTGATCGGAAGGCTCGGCGAGGATGCGGTCGCCGCTGCGGCACTTGCGCACACCGTCTATTTCGTCAGCTTCACCTTCGGGCTTGGATTGATGGCCGCGGTGTCGCCGCTGGCCGCGCAGGCGTTCGGCGCCGGCGACGTCAGGCGCATCCGCCTCTCCTTGCGCGTCGGCCTGTGGGTTGCGCTGCTGATCTCGCTGCCGATGATGGCCTCGCCGCTCTATGGCGAGCACATCCTGATTGCGCTCGGACAGGCGCCGCATTTAGCCGGCCTCGCCCAACGCTATCTGAACGGCCTCGCCTGGGGCATCGCGCCGGCCCTCGGCTTCATCGCGCTGCGCAGCATGATGAGCGCGGTGAACCGGCCGCAGGCGCCGCTGTGGATCACGCTCGCGGCGATCCCGGCGAATTTCGCGCTGGTCTATTGCCTGATCCATGGCCTGTTCGGCCTGCCGGAGCTCGGCCTGTTCGGCGCGGGGCTTGCGACGACGCTCGTCAATCTCGGCACCTTCGTTGCTGCGCTTGCCATCGCGGCGTGGCGCAAGCCGTTCGCCGACTATCATCTGCTGGCTCATCTGTGGCGGATCGACTGGCCCTTGATGCGCCAGTTGATCGCGATCGGCGCGCCGATCTCGTTCTCGCTCCTGCTGGAATACGGCCTGTTCTCCTCGGCCGCGCTGCTGATGGGGCTGATCTCGACCACCGCGCTGGCCGCGCACCAGATCGCGCTCCAGGTCACGGCCGTCTTGTTCATGGTCCCGCTCGGCATCGGCATGGCCGCGACGGTGCGCGTCGGCCACGCCTTTGGCCGCAACGATCCGGCCGGCGTCCGGCGCGCGGGCCTCGTCGCGACGGTGCTCGGGATCGCGTTCGTCGCAGGCCTGACGGTTGCCATCATCCTCGGCCGTTATGAGCTGGGGCGGCTGTTTTTCGGCAGCAGCGAGGCCAGCGCGCCGACCATCGAGCTGATCGCAACACTTCTGCTGGTCGGCGCAACCTTCTTCATCGCCGATGCACTGCAGACCATCATGGGCGGTGCGTTGCGCGGTATCAATGACACTCGGATGACACTGGTGTTCGCGGCGATCGGCTATTGGTGCGTCGGCTTCCCGATCGCCTGGGCGCTTGCCTTCCACGCCGGCCTCGGCGCGGTCGGCGTCTGGATCGGACTGTCGATCGGATCATTCGTCTATGCCGGACTCTTGATCTTGCGATTCCGGATGCTGACGCGCAAACTGGCGGGATGACAGGACCCGTTCGCGAAGTCACCCCCAATGTCTATGCCAGCACGGTGCTGGCCGGCGCGCAATTCATCGACTCGTTTCGCGTGGAGATCGGCGCAACACCGTTGAGCGCCCGCGAGGCCTGCACAAGGATGGTGGTGAACGGACCGCGCTGGGTCGACGCACTGGTGCGCCTGCGCAACATTCTGGTGACGCCGTTCGGATTGAAAAAGTCAGGCGAAGGCGCGTACGCGCCTGGCGGCCTGATAGGCCTGTTTCCGGTGTTGAGCGAGACGCCGGAGCAACTGGTCGCCGGTTTCGATGATTCCCACCTTGACTTCCGCCTCGTTGTCGACGTCGCGGGCGAAGCGACGCTGCGCCATGTCACCTCGACCACGTTGGTTCGGACCAATAATCTCCTCGGACGGACTTACCTCACGCTCATTATACCCTTCCACAAGCTCGTGGTTCGCGGCATGATGGGACGCATCGTGGAGCCGGCCCGATGACGCTGTCCGTCGATCTCTTCTTTTCCTTTCGTAGCCCCTTCAGTTATCTGGCGCTGCCGAAGACGCTGAAGCTGGTCGTGGAATATGATCTCGCGGTGAACCTGCGGCCGGTCTATCCGCTCGCGGTGCGCGTGCCAGGCTTCTTCAAGAAGGCCAGTCCAAATTTCATTCGCTATGTGGTGCTCGACAGCACGCGCGTGGCGCAGCACGAGGGCATTCCGTTCCGCTTTCCGCGACCGGATCCAATCGTGCAGGACAAGACGACGTTCGATGTCGCCACAGAGCAGCCCTACATCCATCGCCTGACACGGCTGGGCGCCATGGCGCAACTCGAAGGCCGCTCGCTCGCATTCACGAATGCGATCGCACGCGTGCTCTGGGACGGCTCGGTCCCCGGCTGGAACGAAGGCGATCATCTCGCGCGGGCCGCTGAAAAAGCTGGCTTCGATCTCGCCGCAATGGATGCGGCGATCAGCGCCGATCCTGATCGCTACGAGCAGGTGATTGCCGGGAACGAAAAGGATCACGCAGCATCAGGCCATTGGGGCGTGCCGACCTTCGTGTTCGAGAACGAGCCGTTCTTCGGCCAGGACCGCATCGATCTCCTGGTCTGGCGCCTGCAGGGCAAGGGGCTGGCGCAGCGCTAGAGCATGAGATCCCTCGCAGGCGACGCGATCGCCCGTCAAGTCAACACCGGCTGTCCGACGCTCAGCAAGTTGCCTTCGCTATCACGGAACCAGGCGCCTCGCTCACCGATACCCTTGCTGGGGTAATTCCCGGCAATGTCCGCAATTCCATCGACGGTCTTCAAGCCGGGCAGGTCGTACTCCTCGAACTCGACTCCCCGGGCGCGAAGCTCACGCACGGTCGCCTCGATATCCTCGACCTCCCAACCCATCTGTGTGTGCGTGCCGGATTGCATTCCGGCTGAGATGAATAGCGCAAACTCGCTCCCGGCGCAGACGTAGCGCAGTCCGCCCGCGCGTTCTTCAATCGGCTCGAGCCCGAGTTTCTCGGAGTAAAACGCTCGCGCGCGGTTCAGGTCTTTGGCCGGAAGCCGGGTTGCCACCTTCGCGTTCCCTAGCATTGCTCTCACCCTTCTTCGTTAAGCTCGTTTACCTCTCTTGCGGGCACTGGACGTTTCCGAACGTGTTCGACGTGCTGTCGGATGCCAGCTCATCCGAGTACACGCCCTGGCTTACTCCGCCACGCGCGCAGACTTGTCGGCCCCAGCTTCCGACCATTCGCCGACGACGCGGTCGAGATCGCAGAGATTCTGGTGCATCTGCTCCAGCGAGAAGCCGAGCGCAAAGAAGCGCTCCGCGGTGTCGCCGGGATGGCCGCGGATCAGTCCGTCCTGGCGCACGGCCGCGACCGCCTCGGAATAGTGTTGAAGCGCGACATGCACCGGGTGGATCGGCGGCGCGCCGGCGCCCTCGCGAATGGCATCGGCCGCTGACTTCAGGAAGCGCACAATTGCTGCGCTCACCTCTGCGAGGGGCCCGGCGAGCCTGATCTGCACCTCGACCGGCAGCGGCACAACCGTGGCGCGGCCGATCATCACGACGTCGTGGCGCAGCCGCAGGATCGTGCGCAGCAGCGGGCCGGTGTCGGGACCGCTCGACAGCCGCGCCGAGCGCTCGCGCTCGGCCTCGGCGCCAATTGCATTGAGGCCCACCATCGCGGTGCCGATGCCGTCCTGGATCCGGTGCAGCGCATCGTTGTCGCGGCCGCGGGTGAGGCCCGCGAGCAGCTCGGTAAAAGCCTCCGCGATCAGCTCGAGCAGCTTCGCCGCGCTGGCGCGGATCTGCCGCACCGCGCGCGACGGCAGCACCACGAAGGAGACCAGCAGCCCGGTGATGGCGCCGACCGAGACCTCGCTGACGCGATCGATCGCCGACGCGAGCGGATCGGCATGATGCATGGTCGGGACCAGCAGCACGATCACGGCGGTCACGGTGGCGGTGCTCAGGTTCGGATAGATCGCGGCGACGAAGGCGAGCGGCGCGACCGCCAGCACCAGCAGCCCCAACAGGCCCGCTTCGCTGGAATAGGGAATCGAGATCGCGATGGCGCCGCCATAGATGGCACCGCCGATCGTGCCGAGCATGTAGTCGCGCGTCGCCTTTAGCGAGCGGCCGACGCTCATCTGGGTCACGATCAGCGAGGTCAGGACCGCCCATAGCGGCAGCAAGAGATGCAGCGCAGTCGCGATCGCATAGGCCGCTACGGCGGCCACCGTAACCCGGATCGCCAGCCCCAATTGCGTCCGCCGCGACCGGATCCGCTCGAACAGCTCCTTTGCGCCTGCCATCGTCGAATGTCCCGATCCTCGCAACCAGCCAAAAGCATGGCTGATGCCCGCGGCCCCAAGGCCGCTTGAAAGGCAAAATCAGCCCGCCTAATTTGCCGGCCAAAACGAGGAAACACGATGGCTCACGAAACCGCAACGCTCGCCGCCTATGTCGCCAGGCTGAAATTCGCCGATATTCCGGCGGAGGTGCTGGATCGCGCCAAGGTGCTGACGCTGGATTTCCTCGGCAGCGCCATCCGGGCGCGGAGTGAGGCGGAATCGACCCCGTCGCTGCTGAAGATGCTGGAAGCGCTCGCGCTCGACACCAAGGGCGAAACCACCGTGTTCGGCGATGCGAAGACCTGGACGCCGGCGGTGGCGGCCCTGCTCAACGGGGCGCTCGGCCATTCCCTCGATTTCGACGACACGCATGCGGATTCCTCGCTGCATCCGAGCGCGCCGGTGGTTCCAGCGGCGTTTGCCGTCGGCGAGATGGTCGGCGCTTCGGGTCGCGACGTGCTGACGGCGATCGTTGCGGGCTATGAGGTCTGCTGCCGGCTCGGCAACGCGCTCGACCCGACCTCGCATTATGCACGCGGCTTCCATCCGACCGCGACCGCCGGCACCTATGGCGCGGCCGCTGCGGCCGCCAAGCTGTACGGCCTCTCCGAGCAACAGATCATCGCCGCCTTCGGCGTCGCCGGCAGCCAGGCCGCGGGCTCGCTGCAATTCCTGATGAACGGCGCCTGGAACAAACGCTACCAGGTCGGCGCCGCCGCGATGAACGGCGTGATCGCCGCGACGCTGGCGCGCAACGATTTCGTCGGCGCGACGGAATCGGTCGAAGGCAAGCACGGCCTGCTCGCCGGTTACACCGACGATGCGCATCCCGACAAGGCGGTCGCCGGGCTCGGCGAGACCTACGAGACCATGAAGATCGGCGTGAAGCCGTATCCGAGCTGCCGCTACACCCATGCCGCGATCGACGCCCTCATCGCGATGCGGCGCGAGCACAATCTGACGCCCGACCAGATCAAGCGCGTCGAGATCGGCCTGCACCGCAACGGCATTACGCTGACCGGCGACGCCGCCACCAAGCGGCATCCGACTTCGATCGTCGGCGGCCAGTTCTCGATGTTCTTCACCGGCGCGCTTGCGCTCGACCAGGGCTCGTTCGGCTGGGACGACTATAACCGCCTCGGCGACGCCGCGATCGACGCGCTCGCCGACAGGTTCGACGTGGTCCAGGACGACCGGCTCGAGGTCGGCCGCACCCATCCCTTCGGCGCGCGCGTCAGCATCACCACCGACGATGGCGTGCACGAGCGGCTCTATGCTGATCCCTCGGGCGAGCCGACATCGTTCCCCGACGCGCAGGCGATGCAGCAGAAGTTCCTGACGCTGGCGCGACCCGTGCTGAATGCACGGGCCGACAAGTTCGCCGACGCGATCATGACGCTGGAGCGGTTCGATCGCGTAGCAAAGGCGACGGAGCTGGGACGGCAGTAGGTCGTCACCGTTGTACTCTGCACCCTCCCCTGGAGGGGGAGGGTCGGCTCACATTGAGCGAAGCGAAATGTGAGACGGGGTGGGGTGATCTCTCCACACGGGCACTTTTCACCGCGGAGAGACCGTCACTCCACCCCGCTCGCGCTACGCGCGATCGACCCTCCCCCTCCAGGGGAGGGTAAGAGACAGCTCTAATTCGCCCCCGCGAGCTTGCCCTTCTCGCGCGTTGTCGCAACGACATCGCGCACGAGATCGAACACCCCATCCGCCTCCGGAGGCCAATTCGGCGAGCGGCCTAGCCGCACGATCACCAGCTGTTCCGACGGGATCACGATCGTGTACTGCCCGATCGTCCCCTTGGCGAAGAACGCATCGCGCGGCCAGCCGTGCTCCACGCGAAACTTGGCACCAAAACTGTCGCCCTGGTTGGTCCAGAAGCCGGCGCCGATGCCGACCCAGGCGTTTGGCGTCGCCGTTGCCGAATAGTTCACCCAGCCTTCGGGCAGGATGCGTTTGCCGCCGGCGACACCGTCGTTGAGATAGAGCTGGCCGAAGCGCGCCCAGTCGCGCGCAGAGGCCAGCATTTCGCCGGAGCCCTCGATCGTGCCGGCACCGTCGAGCTGAAGCGTGACGTTGACCATGCCGAGCGGCGCGAACAATTCGCGGCGCGCGAAGGCCAGCGCATCGGCAGGCTTGCCGCCGGCGGCGTTGCGGATCAGATGGGCGAGGATGAGGAAGTTGCCGTCGTGATAATTCCACGCCGTGCCCGGCGCGGTCGCAAGCGGCGCGCGCTCGGCAAAGCTCGCCATATCATCCTCGGCGTATTTCATGGCGTTGACCCTCTCGAGCGCGGAGCCGAGCGAGGCCTGCAACGAGCTCCCGAGCGCGATGCCGGCGGTGTGACGCAGCAACTGGTCGACGGTGACGGCGTGACGCGGATCATCAGGATCTTGCCAGGCGGCGATGGGCGCGAGCCCGTCGAGCTTCAACTTGCGCTGGCGCACCAGAATGCCTATCAGCGCCGAAGTCACCGACTTCGTCATGGAGAAACCGAGCAGCTGCGTCTCCGGCCCGATGCCGTCGGCGTAGCGCTCGGCGATGATGCGGCCGGCCTTCATGACGACGATCGCGCGGGTGCGGCGATGAGGCGGCTGCGCGGGCTCGGTGAAGGCGCGGTCGAGCGCGGCTGCCAAGCCCTCGCTTTGCGGCGGCACGATCCCCGGGCCGGCGATCTCGGGGAGCAGCGCGGGCTGATTGTCGTCCGGCGGCAACGTGACATCGGCGATCCCCTGCCCGTGCTCGAGCGTGCAGCCGAGCCCCCCGCGATAGACGGCATGGCTGCGGCCGATGCCGAACAGCGTCACCGTGACATCCTTGCGGGCGCGGTCGATCTGCAAATTCATCGCCCAGGTCAGGAGGCCGGTGCCCGGCATCGCGTCGGTGGTCTCGGCGAGGTTGCGCCGGGGATCCAAGCCGGAGACGAACGTCTCCGAGCAGAGCGTGTCGGCGATGAAGCCGGTGGCAACCTTGGGCACGTCACGCGCCCGCGCCACGCCGAGCGCGAGGCCGGCACAGGCGATGGCGGTGGTGAGGAGGACGATCTTACGACGACGGGTCACGGGCTTTTCTCCGGCTGCGGGGCGAGTGCGGGAGAGCAGGCCGGATGCGGGCGATGCGCGCTCGCCGGATTTGAAAAACGACCTCGTCGAAACTGATCGGGGCTAGCCGACTCTGAAATTCTTACGTGATTTCAAAGGTCTAGAATCTAGGCCGCATCGGCCTTGAGCCGCCGGTACTCCGTCGGCGTCACCCCGGTCACCGCCTTGAAGGCGCGATTGAACGGGCCGAGCGACTGGAAGCCGGCGTCCATCGCGATGGTGATGACGGGGACCTCGGCCTGGGTGGGATCGGCGAGCGCGGCCTTGGCTTCCTCGATGCGGTGGTTGTTCAGGAACACATTGAAGTTGCGGTAGCCGAGCCGCTGGTTGATCAGCCGCCGCAGCCGGTATTCCGGAATCCCGAGCTTTGTGGCGAGCGTGCCGATGCTGATGTTGTCGTGGCGATAGATGCGCTCGTCAGCCATCAGCCGCATCAGCGCATCGACCAGCTTCTGATCCGCGCTGGAATCCGCGGCGATGGCGGCCGGGGCGGGAAGGTTTGCCGCGGCTTCGACGGGCGCCGGAAACAAATCCGCGGCATTGACCTGCATCATCGCATAGCAGATCGCGGCGACGAGACCGGCGAGAACGGCCGCGTTCGCGACATTGGCGATCGCGGCGTTATCCCTGCCCCATATCGATATCTGCAGCAGCACATTGACGCCGCCATAGAGCAAGGCTGCGCTGACGATGAAAACCCGCAAATTACGCCGGCGCTCGACCAGATCGGCCGACCAGGAGGCAATGGTCTGGGTTATCGCCAGCACGATAAAGCAAAGCGCCAGCAGATTGACCACGATAATGGCCGGCCGGCCGTGGACCGCCGGCGCGATCCACAGGCAACTGACGAAACTGTAGGCCGAGACCGCCGCCCAGATCAGCGCGTGCCACCAGCGCGGCACGAATGAATCGTCGAGCAAGGCGCGCGTGAACAGCCACAGCACCACGGCATCGCCGGTCGACAGCGCGATCAGCGGCGCATGCCATATCGAGACCGGCGCGGTCGAGCCGATCTCCGAGGTGACGACGTGCGCGATCGTCCCCAGCGCCAGCGCAATGGTGAGGCGTCCCGCCACGCTATGGCGGAAGTCGCGCAACAGCGAGGCCGCCAGCATCAGCAGCAGGGCCACGGTCGCGGCACGCAGGGCAAGTTCCGTTGCGGCAAGTGTCATCGGGCGATGCGATCGGTCGCGGTTGCAATCAGCCGAACATCGTTCGTCAGGCACATTTTTTCAAGGACCGTCTGCGCACCGGGTTAGCAGCGTCTCATTCTCCACTGTCATCGCCCGACTTGATCGGGCGATGACAGTACTCCGAGACGGCAGTGATTGAACCGATGGGCTGCGGCGTAATGGATGCCCCGCCTTCGCGGAGCATGACAGCGGAGCATGTGATCGGCCTTTGTCGCGACGACAATGCAAATTCCTGCTACGATCGGCCCAAGAAATTCAGAAGGAGTCCACCATGAGCTGGCAGCCCTCAAACGATCCCGTGCTCGGCGATCCCATGTCCTGCGACGCGCTCGATCTCGTCATCGTGCCGCGCACCCGCGACCTCGGCGATGGATTCGCGGTGCGGCGCGCGCTGCCGCATGGCAAGCGGCAGATGGTCGGACCCTTCATCTTCTTCGATCATTTCGGCCCAGTGCAGTTCGTCTCCGGCAAGGGCATGGACGTGCGCCCGCATCCGCATATCGGGCTTGCCACCGTCACCTATCTGTTTGACGGGTCCATCATGCATCGCGACAGCGAGGGCAACGTGCAGGAGATCGCGCCCGGCGCGATGAACTTGATGACGGCCGGCCGCGGCATCGCCCATTCCGAGCGCACGCCGGATGCGCAGCGCGCCTCGGGCCAGCAAATGCTGGGCCTGCAGAGCTGGATCGCGCTGCCGGCCGGATCGGAAGAGATTGATCCCTCGTTCCAGCATTATGCGGCGGGCGAGCTGCCGATGATCTCCGAACGCGATTTCACCGCGCGGGTGATCGCCGGATCCGCCTTCGGCATCACCTCGCCGGTGAAAATGGTCTCGCCCTGGTTCTACACCGAGGTCACGGCCATGGCGGGCGCTAGCATGCCGCTCGACCCCGACCATGAGGAGCGCGCGATCTACATCGTCGACGGTGAGATCGAGATCGCGAATGAGCGTTACGAAGGGCCGCGACTGCTGATCTTCCGCCCCGGCGACCGCATCACCGTGAAGGCGCTCAAAGCCACGCGAATGATGTTTCTCGGCGGCGATGCATTGGAAGGCCCGCGCCACATCTGGTGGAATTTCGTCTCCTCCAGCAAGGAGCGGATCGAGCAGGCCAAGCAGGACTGGAAAACCGGCCGCTTCGCGGGGGTTCCGCAGGAACATGAGTTCATTCCGCTGCCGGAATAGGCTAATCCGGTTTCCGGTCGCGCTGCCGGCGCGGCCGGATTTCTCGCCTGAAAGCCAAGTCTACGAAAGCTTTGCGATGACCACGATGCTCTCCAGCGACCTGCCCCTGACCAAGATCGGCCGCGGCAAGGTGCGCGATATCTACGCCGTCGACGACGACCGCCTGCTGCTGCTCACCACCGACCGCATCAGCGCCTTCGACGTCGTGATGGGCGAGACCATCCCGATGAAGGGCGCGGTGCTGACCCAGATCAGCGCGTTCTGGTTCAACAAGCTCGAAGGCGTGGTGCCGCATCACATGATCAGCGCCGACACCGACGAGATCATCGCGGCCGTGCCGGCGCTTAAAGCCCACCGCGCCGAGATTCTCGGCCGCGCCATGCTGTCCCGCCGCACCACCGTGTTCCCGGTCGAATGCGTGATCCGCGGCTATCTCTCCGGCTCGGCCTGGAAGGAATATGCCGGCTCCGGCACGCTGGCGGGCGAAAAGCTGAAGGCCGGCCTCGTCGAGAGCGAGAAGCTCGAGCCCTCGATCTTCAGCCCGGCGACCAAGGCCGAGACCGGCCATGACGAGAACATCACCATCGCGAAGATGCGCGAAGTCGTCGGCGAGGACGTCGCCTCCACGCTCGAAAGCATGACGCGTGCGATCTACACGCTGGGCGAGGAGCTGGCGCGCGAGCAGGGCATCATCATCGCGGACACCAAGTTCGAGTTCGGCCGCGACAAGGACGGCCGCATCATCCTGATTGACGAAGTGATGACGCCGGACAGTTCGCGCTTCTGGGCGGTCGATGCCTACAAGCCCGGCCAGCCACAGGCGAGCTTCGACAAGCAGCCGCTGCGCGACTATCTCGACCTCGAGCGCCGCGCCGGCCACTGGAACGGCGACGCCCCGCCGCCGCCGCTGCCCGCGAGCGTCGTGGATGCGACCAGCAAGCGGTACCTGGAAGCGTATCGCCGGGTGACGGGGGCAGAGCTGAAGATTTAGGCTCACTGCACTGCTGCCGCTAACTCGGTCATTGCTTCGCTGCGCTCACGATGACGAGGGGGAGCTGTTTGCTACACCCCCAACTGTCATCGCCCGGCTTGGCCGGGCGATCCAGTATTCCAGAGACGGCGATGGAATACGGAGAGGCTGCGGCGTACTGGATTCCCCGCTTTCGCGGGGAATGACAGCGGGTGGGCGGGGAGCCGCTTCTTGCCCCAACGTGAGGTCTGCGGCGCCTTTTCCGTCCACCATATGATTGACCGTTCACGCAAAGACCCCCGCGGAACTTGTCGGATACTTCATATTTGCAAGAAACCTGTTGCGCTAGGCTCGCAGTGGTCTACCTCTCCGGACAGGAATTTTCATGAGCGAGTGTCACGGCGTGACAGATCCAGCAATTGGCTTCGATCCGGTCACCAGGGTCAGTCCATCCGTCAAACGCGCGCTGAATGATATGCTGGGGGGAGGTGCCGCGAGCATCCTCACCCTCACGTTCGGGCTGTCCTATTCGCTGCTGATCTTCGCCGGCCCGCTCACGCCCTATCTGTCCTACGGGATCACTGCGACCTTCATCACCTCGGCGGTGCTTGCCGCCGTGATCGGGCTCGGCAGCTCGCTGCCCTTCGCGATTGCCGCGCCGGACAGCTCGACCGCCGCCGTGACCGGAATTCTGGCGGCCTCGCTGGTCGAGCACATCGAAACGACCAATCTGTCGGCACCGTTGCTCTCACCGGTCCTGATCACGCTCGGCCTGTCGACCGTGCTGACCGGGGTCGTGCTGTGCGGGCTGGGCCTGACGCGCATGGGCCGCGCCATCCGCTACGTGCCCTATCCCGTGGTCGGTGGCTTTCTCGGCGCTACCGGACTTCTCATCGCCTTGGGTGCGGTCCGGGTCATCACCAACACCCCGGTCCAGCTCACGACGCTTCCGCACTTCGCCAATGGCACCACGCTGCTGGAACTCGGTGCCGCCTGCGCCATGGCGCTGGTGCTGTACCTGACCTGGCATCGCTCGCGGAATCCGTTCGGCCTGCCGATCATTCTGGTCGGCGGCGTGATCACGGCACATGTGGCGTTCTGGATCTCGGGCGTCTCGCTCGACGAGGCACGGAGCCTGGGCTGGACCTTTCAGCCTCCGCCGCAGGCGGCATTCATGCTGCCCTGGCACACCGACGAACTCGCCCGCTATCCCTGGTTTGCCGTACCGGACCTGCTCGGCAATCTCGTCGCCGTCATCTTCGTGACCGCGTCGAGCACCCTGTTCAATACCACCGGCATCGAGGTTGCCGTACACCGCGAAGCCAATCTGGAACGCGAGCTGAATGTCACCGGCGCGGCCAACATCCTCAGCGGCGTGCTCGGCGGCTACACCGGCTGCAGCTCGATCAGCCGCTCGGTCCTCAACTTCTCCAGCGGCGGACGCGGACGGCTGTCCGGTCTCACCGCCTCGGTGCTGTCGCTGCTGATGCTAGCGATCGCGCCCGAGCTGCTCGGCTTCATTCCGAAATTCGTGCTCGGCGGCTTGCTGCTCTATCTCGGCGCCGACCAGCTGCACAAATGGATCATCGAGTCGCGCAAGCGGCTTTCGAAGCTCGAATATCTGTCGCTGGTCGCCATCATCGTCATCATCGTGGCCTGGGGTTTCGTGCCGGGCATTTTGATCGGCGTCATCATCGGCTGCGCGACCTTTGCCTTCAGCGCGGCGCGGGTGGAGTCGATCAAGTACAGTTTTGACGGCTCCGAATATCGCTCCTCGCTCGACCGCTCGCGCGACGACCAGGAGGTGCTGCTGGCCCATGGCGGCAAGATCCAGGGGCTCAATCTCCAGAGCTATCTGTTCTTCGGCTCCGCCAACCGGCTCTACCAGCACGTCAAGCGACTGCTCCAGGAACGCCCGGAGTGCCGCTATCTGGTGTTCGACTTCAAGCTTGTCACCGGCGTGGATTCGTCGGCCGCCTACAGCTTCGCCCAGATCAAGCGCAGCGCGGCCGATCTCGGTGTCGAGCTCATCCTGGTGCATTTGTCGGCGGCGGCCGAGAAGGTGCTGCGCTCCAGCGACTTCATCGGCGAAGGCGTCACCGTCGTTCCCGAGCTCGATCACGCGCTGGAATGGTGCGAGAACGAACTCATCGCGCAGCATCAGGGATTGGCGCAGGAAACGGCCAGTTTGCGCGACTGGTTCGCAGGCATTCTCGACAGCGAGGACGACGCCGACGAGTTGATCCGCCGCTGCCAGCGGCTCGAGGTCGACGCCGGCGACATCATCGTGCAGGCCGGCGATCCCGCCGATTCAATGCACTTCATCCTCGACGGCCGCGTCGGCATCATGATTCCTGCCGATGACGACCGCACCACGCGCGTGCGCAGCCTCGGCCGCTACACCACGATCGGCGAGATGGGACTGGTGTCACAAGCGCCGCGCAGCGCCACGATCCAGGCCGAGGTCGACAGCGTGCTCTACGTGCTGAACACGCACCAGTTCGATGCGATCAAGGCAGAAGAGCCCGCGCTCAGCCATAAGCTGCTGACGTACTTTGTGTCGGTGATGGCGGAGCGGCTGACGTTTGCGAACCGGACGATCGCGGTGTTGAGGCGGTAGGGGACACGCGCGCGCCTTCCACCGAGCCTGCCGCATCCGTCCTGTCGCCTACGCGAGGGTGTCACGAATCATAGTGTCCAGGCTGCTCGCGGTGACCCCCAGCAGTTTTTCCGTCTCGCCGGCGTCAAGCAGAAGCGGCTTTTCGAACAAATAGGACATCTCGATGCCTTCGCTGAAGCCGATGCCTTCCAGATCGGCCGAGGTGAGGCGAAGCAGATTCGGAACGTCGATCTTCAGCACGGTCGCGAATCTTCGCACCAGCTCGCGGACGGACGCGGACTGCGACGGCACATGAAAGGCGCGGCCCCATTCTCCGGTGAAGCGCGACGCGGCGACCAGCGTCTTCGCGGTGTCCTTGGTGAAAGACCAGGCATGCGCCACATCGGGATCGCCGAGGAAAGATACCTGCTCGCCCTTGAGCAGCGATGGCAGGGCCAGCAGCGAGAAATACGCGACCGCACCCTTGCCCAGATAGTCGCTTGCGCGGACCTCGATAGCGGGAACGCTCGATCGCAGTGCGCGCTGCCACATGATGTGCCGGGTGGTACCCTTTCGGCTGGTCGGGTCCGGCTCCAGGTCCGGCGTCAGAGGGCTTACGGCCTGCGCGCCATAGCCATAGACATTCCCGACCACGAGCAGCCTGGCGCCAACCTGCTCGGCTGCCTTGACCGTTCCATCCATGATCGGAAAGAAGTCGGTTGGCCATCGATGATAGGCCGCCATCGCGCACATGAAGATCGCATCCGCGCCCTTGGCTAACCCGGCCAGCTGCGCAGCGTCAGTTGCATCCGACGAAACCGTGCGCACATCTCCAGCATCGAGCGACCCGGCATTCCTGCTGGTCAGGATGACGCTGTGCCCTTCCTCTGCCAGAAGGCGAGCTGTTTCGCGTCCGACAGGACCGGCTCCGACAATCACGTAATGACTCACTTTGCATCCTCATTTGCCACGAAACGACAGATGAATTCTTGACGCCTGAGCCGTTGAAAATCGCGCACGATGCGCCAAATATCGATCACGTTCCGCCAAGCACCGGAGAGTCCGGACGATGCATGCGAGATCGAGTTCGGCGCCCACATCGACTGGCAGCACCGCTGCGGCCACGCGAACCGAGCCTGATTCCGTTGCACTGGAGCCGATCGGCGATCACCGGATCATCATCCACCTTAGCCCTGCGACGCGCTCACTTTGTCTCGAGACCGGGGACCAGTTTCTGCGTCAAGCCGGCGATATCGATGTGATTCCGTCCGGTGCCTTCGGCGGTTTCGTGGCAGAAACGCCCTACCAATCGCTTCAGATCCGGCTTGCGCCGAGCATGCTGGATCATGCGGCCGCCAGGAGTCGACAATTGGCGGCCGCCCGGCTCACGCATCATCATATGCTGCGGAATGATCGCATCATTTTGCTCGGACAAGCTCTCGAAAGCGACGTGAAAGCCGGCTCGCCAAGCGGGCCCTTGTTTGCCGAAAACGTTGGAATGGCCCTGGCGGTCGAGTTGCTCAGCCTTGCGAATGATCCGCCGGCGCAGGCCATTCGCCTCTCGGACGCGCAACTTCAGAGAGTTCTGGTCTATATCGATGCAAATCTCGACCAGCCGCTCACAATCGACATTCTCTGCCGCGAGGCCGGCGTCAGCAGCTCACATCTGCGGACCTGGTTCAAAGTGGCCATGGACGTCACGATTCATCGCTACATCCTGAGAAGAAGGGTGGAGCACGCACGGCAGCTCCTCCTCCAAGGCGACCGCAAGCTCAGCGATATCGCCCTGGAAGCAGGCTTTTCCCATCAGTCTCACCTAGCCAAATGGATGCGCCGCGAGTTCGGTCGCAGGCCCAGCGAACTGCGTCGAAGCAAGAGCTGATCGGCGAGGCCCTCACACCCCCGCCATCATCACATATTTGATCTCGACATATTCTTCCATGCCGTGACGTGAGCCTTCACGCCCCAAGCCGCTTTCCTTGACGCCGCCGAAGGGCGCGACTTCCGTCGTGATGAGACCGGTGTTGACGCCGACCATGCCGGACTCCAGCGCTTCGGCGACGCGCCAGACGCGGCCGAGATCACGGGAGTAGAAGTACGAGGCGAGACCAAACGGCGAGGCGTTGCACATCGCGATCACGTCGGCCTCGTCCTTGAAGCGGATCACCGCCGCGAGCGGGCCAAAGGTCTCCTCCTGCGACACCAGCGAATCCGGCTTCACATCGGCCAGCACCGTCGGCTCGAAGAAGGAACGTCCAAGCTCGCTCCGCTTGCCGCCGGTCACGACCTTGGCGCCGCGCTTGATGGCGTCCGCAATGTGGCGCTCGACCTTGTCGATCGCCTTCATGTTGATCAGCGGCCCCTGGGTGACGCCGCTCTCGGTACCATCGCCGATCTTCATCGCCGCGACCTTGGCCGACAGCTTCTTGACGAACTCGTCGTAGATCTTGTCCTGGGCATAGAGACGGTTGGCACAGACGCAGGTCTGGCCCATGTTGCGGTATTTCGAGACGATCGCACCTTCGACCGCGGCGTCGATGTCGGCGTCGTCAAACACCACGAACGGCGCGTTGCCGCCAAGCTCGAGGCCGAGCCGCTTCACGCCGACGGAAGCCTGCTGGTAGAGAATCTTGCCGACAGCGGTCGAGCCGGTGAAGCCGACGAAGCGCACCGCCGGATGCTCGCACAGCACCTTGCCGATCGGCGGCGCATCACCGGTGATGATGTTGAGCACGCCCTTGGGGATGCCGGCCTTCTCGGCGAGCACGGCCAGCGCCAAGGCCGAGAGCGGCGTCTCGTTGGCGGGCTTCAGCACCACGGTGCAGCCCGCGGCCAGCGCCGGCGAGACCTTTCGCGTGATCATCGAGTTCGGGAAATTCCACGGCGTGATCGCGCCGCAGACACCGATCGGCTGCTTGATCGCCAGCAGCCGCGCATCGGGCCGCTGCGTCGGAATGGTCTCGCCATAGACGCGGCGGGCTTCTTCCGCGAAGAACTCGATATAGGCGGCGCCGATGTCGACCTCGCCGAGCGCCTCCGACAGCGGCTTGCCCTGCTCGGAGGTGAGGATCAGCGCGAGGTCCTCGCGGTTGGCGGTAATCAGCTCGAACCATTTGCGCAGAATGTTGGAGCGCTGCTTGGCGGTGTGCTTGGCCCAGGCCGGGAACGCGCGCTGGGCGGCCTCGACCGCCTTCGTCGTATCGTCCGCGCCAAGCTGCGGCACTTTTGCGATCTCGACACCAGTCGCGGGATTGTTCACCGCGAAGACCGGCGTGCCGACCCAGGTGCCGTCGATGTAGCAGGCCTCCTTCAGGAGCGAAGGGTCCTTCAACCGGTCACGCAGGGTGGCGGTGGCTTGCTGGGCGCGTGCAGCGGCGGTCGGGGTCATGGCGATACTCCTCGGACGATCATTGGGGGACGATCGGGTCGGCCGGAATATAGGGACAGACGGCCCGCAATGCACCGTCCCGCAACGCACATCTGATGGGAGTTAAGCTCGGAGCGGCGATCTTATTGTCTGAGCACGATCTTTCCGGAAAACCGCTGCACACTTTTCCGGATCATGCTCTACGCCGCGCCGCTCATATAGGTCTCGCGCCGGCCGATCATGCGCTCGGCGGCGGCCTTGGCGTCGGCCTTCGAGGAGGTCGCGCAGGTCCGGTATTCGAGATCGGGCGCGTCGGAGGTGTCGCGGCGGCCGAACCAGGATTTCGAACCGACCGGCAATAGCGCCAGCGACTGCGCCAGATTGTCGACCGCGCCGAAGGAATAGAGTGCGCCGGTGCCGGCGATGCGGACCTCGTAAATACCTGGCGAGATCGGCGCTTCCAGATTGTCGCCCCGTCCGGGGCGGGGATAGCGCTTCCATTCGCCCCAGGTCGAAATCATCTCAGGTCCCCTCGCGGCCGGTGGACGGCCGCCAAATTTGCTTCAAGTCTTAACGTCAGCCGGCGATCAGGCCGTCAGCTGAACGCCGCAACGCACAAAACATTTCAAGTGCTTCAAACGCTCGAAACATATCGCCTGAGCCCATCCATGGTTACGGCGAAGTGCGGCCATCCACCGCAGATTTTGAAGAAGTGTTGCAGTGCAGTCGTCCCGCGCCGGGCCGGGACCGTCAAGTCACGACATCGCGACCGAAGGGTGCATATGGCCACGCTTGCCGCGCAGCGGATGCGGGAGGACAATCGATCACTTCCAACAATAATCAAACCGGAGGAAACGCGTATGCAAAGCAAAGCTCAGATCGACGAGACTCTGCGCAAGACAAGCGACGCCAAGGAGATTCCCGGCGTCGTTGCGATCGCCGCCAGCGGTAGTGAGATCCTGTATCAGGGCGCGTTCGGCAAGCGCGATCTCTCCAAGCCCGATGCGATGACATTGGACAGCGTGTTCTGGATTGCCTCCATGACGAAGGCGGTGACGGCCGCCGGCGCGATGCAGCTCGTCGAGCAGGGCAAGCTGTCGCTGGACGCGCCGATCGGTGAGGTGTTGCCCGATCTCGCCGCGCCGCAGGTGCTCGAAGGTTTTGACGAGAGCGGCGAGCCGAAGCTGCGGCCTGCCAGCAGGCCGATCACGCTACGTCACCTCATGACCCACACCGCCGGTTTTGCCTACAACGTGTGGAACGGCGACTGCGCGCAATATCTGGAGAAGACCGGAACCCCGAACATCTTCTCCTGCCAGAACGTCGCACTGAAGACGCCGATCATGTCCGATCCCGGCACGCGCTGGGAATATGGCATCAACATCGACTTTGTCGGCAAAGCCGTGGAAGCTGCGAGCGGCAAACGTCTCGATGCCTATCTGCGCGACCACATGTTCGCGCCGCTCGGCATGAACGACACCGGCTTCAAGATCACCGACCACATGCGCCAGCGACTGGTCGCGACGCATGCACGCGGCGAGGATGGATCGCTGGCTCCGATCCCGTTCGAGATCGAACAGAATCCGGAATTCCACATGGGCGGCGGCGGCCTTTACGGCACTGCCGGCGACTACATCAAGTTCACCCAAATGATCCTCAACAAGGGCCGCGGCAACGGCAACCAGGTGCTTAAGCCCGAGACGGTCGCGCTGATGGGCCAGAACCACATCGGCGATCTCACCATTGGCAAGATGACAACCGTGGCACCCATGTACACCAACGACGTCGATCTCTTCCCCGACATCGTGAAGAAGTGGGGGCTCTCCTTCCTGATCAATAACGCGAAGACGCCGGAAGGCCGTAGCGCCGGCAGCCTCGCCTGGGCTGGTCTCGCTAATACGTATTTCTGGATCGACCCGGCGCGCGATGTTTGCGGCGTGATCCTGATGCAGGTCTTGCCGTTCGTCGACGCCAAGTGCCTCGAGGCCTTCGCCGGCTTCGAGCGCGGCGTCTATACCGGGCTCGATGCGGGAAGCGGCCAGAGGGCGGCCTAGCCCCTTAGTATGATGCGCGACTTGTCGCGCGTGCTCACAGCAGGATGTACCCTCGTGCCCCGAAGGCATGCCCCTCGGGGCATGAGGCGAAAATGACCGAGCTGGAGGACGCGACCATGGCAGACAAGGCCGACAGTTACGTTTGTGGCATCTCCGACACGCCGCTGCTCGGCGACACCATCGGTCGCAGTCTAAACCACGCGGTGCGGCGCTGGGGCAAGCGCGAGGCACTGGTCTCGCCCAGCCACGGCGTGCGATGGACCTGGAGCGAATTCGCCGAACGCGTCGACGCGCTCGCCGCAGGATTTCTCGCGCTCGGTCTCGAACGCGGTGAGCGGATCGGCATCTGGTCGCTGAACCGGCCGGAATGGACGCTGACCCAGTTCGCCGCCGCCAAGGCCGGCCTGATCCTGGTCACGATCAATCCCGCCTACAGGCTGAGCGAGCTGGAATTCGCGTTGAAGAAAGTCGGCTGCGCCGCGATCGTCACAGCGACGGCTTTCAAGACCAGCCAGTATATGGAGATGCTCAACTCGCTGCTGCCGGAGCTGACAGCCGCAAACCCCGGACAGTTGCAGGCGGCGCGGCTGCCGGCCCTGCGCATCGTGATCCAGATCGGCGGGCCTGCAGCACCCGGCACGATCCCATTCGAAGAGGTCGCGCGCATGGGTGGCGCCAAGCATCGCGAACAGCTTGCCGCGCTCGGCGCGGCGCTTCAGTTCGACGATCCCGTCAACATCCAGTTCACCAGCGGCACGACCGGCTCGCCCAAGGGCGTGACGCTGACGCACCACAACATCCTCAACAACGGTTATTTCACGGGACGCGCGATGCGCCTGACCGAGCAGGATCGCATCTGCATTCCGGTGCCGCTCTACCACTGCTTCGGCATGGTGATGGGCAACCTCGCATCCGTCACGCTCGGCACCACCATGGTCTATCCCGGCGAGGGCTTTGATCCACTCGCGACGCTGCGCGCGGTCGAGCAGGAGAAATGCACCGCGCTGTACGGCGTGCCCACCATGTTCATCGCCGAGCTCGATCATCCTGAATTCGCGACGTTCAATCTGAAATCACTGCG
The DNA here is from genome assembly GCF_000473045.1 of Bradyrhizobium sp. WSM3983. Taxonomy (GTDB): domain Bacteria; phylum Pseudomonadota; class Alphaproteobacteria; order Rhizobiales; family Xanthobacteraceae; genus Bradyrhizobium. The sequence continues at coordinate 219,174 of NZ_AXAY01000008.1, forward strand.
CACCGGCATCATGGCCGGCGCGCCCTGCCCGATCGAGGTGATGAAGCGCGTCAACACCGAGATGAACATGTGCGAGGTCACCATCGCCTATGGCATGACCGAGACCAGCCCCGTCAGCTTCCAGAGCGCGACGGATGACCCGCTGGAGCGGCGCGTCTCCACCGTCGGGCGGATCCATCCGCATGTCGAGGTGAAGGTCGTCGACCTCGAAGGCAGGATCGTCAAGCGCGGCGAACGCGGCGAGCTCTGCACCCGCGGCTACAGCGTGATGCTGGGCTATTGGGAGGAGAAGGACAAGACGGGCGACGTGCTCGACGCCAACGGCTGGATGCACACCGGCGATCTCGCCACCATCGACGTCGAGGGCTATTGCAACATCGTCGGCCGCATCAAGGACCTGGTCATCCGCGGCGGCGAGAACCTCTATCCGCGTGAGATCGAGGAGTTTTTGTATCGCCACCCCAAGATTCAGGACGTGCAGATTTTCGGCGTGGCCGACACCCGCTATGGCGAGGAGCTTTGCGCCTGGATCCGTGTCAGGTCAGGCGAGACGCTGACGGCAGAAGAAGTTCGCGCCTTCTGCGATGGCCAGATCGCCCACAACAAGATCCCGCGCTACGTCGAGTTCGTCGACGAATTCCCGATGACCGTGACCGGAAAGATCCAGAAATTCGTGATGCGCGAGGCCGTGGAGCAGCGGCTGGGGCTGAAGGCGGCGAAGACGGCGTGAGGTGGCTTTCGTTGTTGCCGGCCGCAGTTCTCGCCAAACGAAGACTGTCATTCCCCGCGAAAGCGGGGAATCCAGTATGCCGCAGCCTCTCCGTATTCCACTGACGTCTCTGGAATACTGGATCGCCCGCCTTCGCGGGCGATGACGACCGAGGATGAGGCGAGCCTTAAACCGTCAGCCCGCGCTGCTGGGCCAGCTCCTTCAGCGACACCTGCGGGCGCGCGCCGATGTGCTGGATGACTTCGGCAGCGGCAAGCGCACCGAGCTCGCCGCACTGCTTGTGCGACAGGTCGCGCGAGAGGCCATACAGGAAACCGGCCGCGAAGAGATCGCCGGCGCCGGTGGTGTCCACGAGTTGCGTGATCGGCGAGGCCGGAGCTGCGACGGCGTCCGTCGGCGTCACCACCACGCAGCCGTTCTCGCTGCGCGTGACCACGCCGAGCTTGACGTCGTTGCGCAGCTGCTTGAGCGCGGTGTCGAAATCGGAGGTCTCGTAGAGCGAGTGAAGTTCCGACTCGTTGGCGAACACGATGTCGGCGGTGCCGTTGCGCATCAGCCCCAGAAATTCGTCGCGATAGCGGCCGACGCAGAAGGAGTCTGACAGCGTCAGCGCCACCTTGCGGCCGGCCTCGTGGGCAATCTTGGAGGCCTTGAGGAAGGCTTCCTTGGCGCCCGGCGGATCCCAAAGATAGCCTTCGAGATACACGATCTTGGCCGCCGCGATTTCAGCCGGCTCGATGTCGGCGGGCGACAGATCCTGCGCCGCGCCGAGATAGGTGTTCATGGTGCGCTCGCCGTCGCCGGTAACCAGGATGTAGGAGCAGCCGGTCGCAGGGCCGTCCTTCGCGGCCGGCGTGTTGAAGGCGACGCCGGCGGCGCGGATGTCATGGACGTAGAGCTTGCCGATCTGGTCGTCCTTGACTTTGCCGACATAGGCGGCACGCGCGCCGAGGCTGCCGATGCCGACGATGGTGTTGGCGGCCGAGCCGCCCGAGACTTCGGTCGCCGGGCCCATGTCGGCGTAAATGGCGGTGGCCCGCGCCTCGTCGATCAGGGACATGCTGCCCTTGGTCATGCTGTGCTTGGCCAAAAAAGCTTCATCGGTCCGGACCAGCACGTCGAACAGCGCGTTGCCGATGCCGAGAACGTCATATTTCACGTCAGCCATTCACCTTGATCCTGTTTGCCGGATTGCGATACCTGCGGAAATCCGCTTCCTGTCAGCCTGAAATCTGGCCCGCGGCCTATCACGACCGGGCCGCTACGGGCAAGCAACGGTATTATGTCGGCGCAATGATCCGCTCCTTCCTGACAGTTTCGACGGGAACACTGGCCTCGCGTCTGCTGGGCTTTGCCCGCGATTCCCTGATCGCGGCGCTGCTCGGCACCGGCGCCGTGGCGGATGCCTTTCTGGCCGCCTTCCAGCTCGTCAACGTGGTGCGGCGCCTGCTCAGCGAAGGGGCGCTCAATGCGGCCCTGATCCCGGCCTGGCTGCGCGTCCGTGACCGCGATGGCGAAGAGGCCGCCTCCGCATTTGCGGGGCGCGTGCTCGGCACGGTCAGCGTGGCGCTGATCGTGATCTCGATCGGCATCGCGCTGTTGATGCCGCTGATCATCATGATCATCGCGCCAGGTTTTGTTGGCAGCCCGTCGCTCCATCTCGCCGTCCAGAGCGCGCGGCTGATGCTGCCTTATCTGGCCTTTGCCGGCCCGGTCACGGTGCTGATGGGGTTACTGAACGCGCAGGGGCGATTTGCGCTCACGGCGTTCTCGCCGCTGCTGTTCAACATCGCGCTGATCGCGACAATCGCGGCGCTGCTGCTGTGGCACGCCGATGCGTCCCTCGCCGCATGGATTCTGGCAGCGACGGTCGGCATCGCCGGCCTGCTTCAGCTCCTGATGCTGCTGTCGCAGCGAAGTGCAGGTCTCGCGACGCCGCTGCGCGCGAGTTTTGACAAGGAGATGCGTGGCTTCTTCGGCAAGGCGATCCCCGGCATGATCGCAAGCTCGGGGCCGCAATGGCTGATGGTGGCCGGCGCGATCATCGCCTCGGCGATGCCTTCCGCCGTGTCCTGGCTCTATTTCGCCAACCGCCTGATCGAGCTGCCGCTCGGCATTGTCGGCGTCGCCATGGGCACCGTTCTGGTGCCGGAGTTGACGCGCGCAGTTGGAAGCGGCGACCGCGACGCGGTGGCACATGCGGAATCGCGCGCGCTGGAGCTCGCGGCCGGGCTCGCGCTGCCCGCCACGCTCGGCCTCGCCGTGCTGGCCGAGCCGATCGTGCGGCTGTTGTTCGAGCATGGCGCCTTCGGCGCAGAGGACAGTGCAGCCACTGCGCACGCGCTGATGTGGCTGGCGCTCGGCCTGCCCGCGCACGTGCTAATCAAGGCGCTGTCGCCCGCCTTCTTTGCCCGCAGCGACACGATGACGCCGCTGCTCGCAACCGCCAAGGGATTTGTGGTCGCGGTCGCACTCGCCGTGCTGCTGGGTCACTACTTCGGCGCAAGCGGGATCGCCGCGAGCATCGCCGCCGGCGCCTGGAGCAGCGCGCTGGCGCTGCTTCGGAAAAGCACCAGCGAATTCGGCTTCTCGGTCGACGCCGCCGCTCGCTGGCGGCTGCCGCGGATCGTGCTCGCCGCAGCCGTCATGGGGGCCCTGCTCTGGCTGACGACGGGACTGATGCCGGTGGAGGCCCACGGCCTGATCCGCTTCATTGTGCTGGGCCTGCAGATCGGCGCCGGAATCGCCGTCTATGGCCTGCTCCTGCAGATCCTCGGCGCGGCGTCCTGGCGCGAGGCGGTTGACGCCCTGAAGCGGCCCGCCTGACCGACCTCGGCCCGCGCCGGTCTATCGAATTGCCCTTGACGGGGCAGCGCTGCTGTTGGAAACGACGGCCGGCGAATTCTCAGGAAAACTGATCATGCCATTCGTTGAACGGGTTTTTTCGGGCGTCCAGCCGACGGGCAATCTGCACCTCGGCAACTATCTCGGCGCGATCGTCAACTTCGTGAAGATGCAGGAAACCCACAACTGCATCTATTGCGTCGTCGACATGCACGCGATCACGCAAGGCCTGGACGTCTGGGGCGGCCCTGCCGAGCTCGCGCGCAACACCCGCGAGGTGACCGCAGCATTCATCGCCAGCGGCATCGACCCCAGGAAGCACATCGTGTTCAACCAGAGCCAGGTCTCCGGCCACGCCGAGCTCGCCTGGATCTTCAACTGCGTTGCGCGCATGGGCTGGCTCGGCCGCATGACCCAGTTCAAGGAGAAGGCCGGCAAGGACCGCGAGAACGCATCGGTCGGGCTGTTCGACTATCCCGTGCTGATGGCCGCCGACATTCTGCTTTACCGCGCCACCCACGTTCCGGTCGGTGAGGACCAGAAGCAGCATCTCGAGCTCTCGCGCGACATCGCGCAGAAGTTCAACAATGACTTTGGCGATTCCATTCGTAGCCACGGCGCCAATGACGGCCTGTTCTTCCCGTTGCCGGAGCCGTTGATCACGGGCCCGGCGACGCGCGTGATGAGCTTGCGCGACGGCACCAAGAAGATGTCGAAGTCCGATGCGTCGGACAATTCGCGCATCAATCTGACCGACGACGCCGACACCATCGCGCAGAAGATCCGCAAGGCGAAGACCGATCCGGAGCCGCTGCCGAGCGAAGAGAAGGGCCTGGAAGCGCGTCCCGAGGCCGACAATCTCGTCGGCATTTTCGCAGCGCTCGCCGGCCGTTCCAAGGCCAGCGTGCTCGGCGAGTTCGGCGGCGGCCAGTTCTCCAGCTTCAAGAACGCGCTGGCGGAGCTGTGCGTCACGAAGCTCGCGCCGATCGCCGGCGAAATGAAGCGCCTGGTCGCCGACCCCAGCCATATCGACACCATCCTGAACGATGGTTCCGATCGGGCCCGCGCCCTCGCCGAGGAGACCATGAACCTCTCCAAGGACATCGTCGGCTTCATCCGCCGTCGCTGACTACTGCGGTTGCGAACTTGGGCCTGCGCCACGGCGCGGGCCGCTTCGCCCCTCCCCAAGCGTGAGCGAGTGTGGCAGCATGCTCCCCGTGCACATTCCGGGATAGGCATGACCAGCAAGCGACTTTGCTTCGAGCCGGGTCACAAGCCCAAATGTCTCGTCATCGTCGACGACACCGCCGAATGGGATCGCGCGGTCTATTACGCCAGCCGCTGGGCAATCCGCGCCGGCGGCGGCGTGGTGATGCTGCGCATCATCGAGATCGAGGACCAGAACCAGCAATGGCTGGGTGTCGCCGACATCATGCGCGCCGAAGCGCATGAAGCGGCGGAAGCCACGCTCGACCGCGCCGCCGGCCGCGCCAACGGCATCGCCGCGATCACGCCGGAACGGCTCATCCGCGAGGGCGCCGCGATGGAGCAGCTGCTCGCGGTGATCGACGAGGACCCTGACATCGCCATGCTCGTGCTTGCCGCCAGCCCGGGCGCGGAAGGGCCAGGGCCGTGGGTGGCGCTGCTCTCGCATGCGCTCGGTACGTTTCCGGTGCCGGTGACCATCATTTCCGGCGCGCTGAGCGACGGCAGCGTGGATTCGCTGTCGTAGACCGTTCCTCACCTCGCCCGCTTGCGGGGGAGAGGGAGAAAACAAGCACCCTAACCCGCTGAAATAACTGCGAAACAGCCGTCCTTCCCCTTGACCGTGCGTTCGCCGTCGCCATCTGCTAGTGGATAGGGCACGCGCCGGCCTTGAACCGGCGACGTCTGGAGAAAACCATGTTCATTCAAACCGAAGCCACCCCCAATCCCGCCACGTTGAAATTCATTCCCGGCCGCGTCGTGGTCGACGGCAGCCCGGTGGAATTTGCGAGCCGCGAATCCGCGACGCGCTCGCCGCTCGCCGAAAAGCTGTTCGAGGTGCCTGGCGTCACCGGCGTGTTCTATGGATCGGACTTCATCACCGTGACCAAGGCGAACGGTGAATGGCAACAGCTCAAGCCCGCGATCCTCGGCGCCATCATGGAGCACTACATGTCCGGCGCGCCGCTGCTCGCCGACGGCGCTGCCACCAACGATGTCGACCTCGACGATGAGGACGAGTTCTTCGACGAAGCCGACGCCGAGACGGTCGACATGATCAAGGATCTGATCGAGACCCGCGTGCGGCCGGCGGTCGCCAATGACGGCGGCGACATCACCTTCCGCGGTTTCAAGGACGGTATCGTCTATCTCAACATGAAGGGCGCCTGCTCCGGCTGCCCGTCATCGACCGCAACACTCCAGCACGGCATTCAGAATTTGCTGAAGCACTTTGTGCCCGACGTGGTTGAAGTCCGGCCGATGTAGGCGGCAGGCGAATGGCGAGTAGCCAATGGCGAATGGAACCGGGATCGGCTAGACTATTCGCCACTCGCCATTCGCAATTCGCGGTCTCATGCTGATCCTGGCCATCGATACCGCACTGGAAGCGTGCGCGGCTGCCGTGCTCGACACCGACGCCGGTGAGCTCCTCGCGCAGGAGCAACTGCTCATGAAGCGCGGCCATGCCGAGGCGCTGATGCCGATGATCGCGCGCGTCATGCAATCGGCCGATCTCGCTTTCACGGCGCTCGACCGCATCGCGGTCACGGTCGGCCCCGGCAGCTTCACCGGCCTGCGCGTCGGCATTTCGGCGGCCCGCGGTTTTGCGCTCGCGGCCAAGCGGCCGGCCGTCGGAGTGACCACCTTGTCGGCCTATGCGGCCGCCATTGTCGGCCTGAGCGGACCGGCGCCGGTGATCTCGGCGATCGATGCGCGGCACGACCACGCCTATTTCCAGATCGTCGCCGGCGACGGCAGTTTGCTGGTGCCGCCAGCCGTCGCTGCCATCGACGAGGCGATCGCGGCCTCGCAATTCGGCGCGCCGCATCTGGTCGGCAATGCCGCGAAAATTCTCGCCGAGCGCTGGCCGAAGGATGCGCCACAACCTGTTTCGGTCGACGCGCAGCCCGCACCCGACATCAGCTGGGTCGCCTGGCTCGGCGCCGCGGCCAATCCCGACACCAATCCGGCGCGGCCGTTCTATCTGAAGGCGCCCGATGCCAAGCCGGCGGCCCAGCCGCTGCTCGCAGCTCAAGCCGCAACCTCATGATGAGATGGTGTTCGGAATGGTGGCGCGGCGGCACCGCCGCCGTCGAACCGGCGTCCGCGCGCGACGCGGCGCGGCTGGCGCAGCTTCACGGCGCCTCCTTCGCGCACGGCTGGGGCGAAAGCGAGTTCGAGACCATGCTCAGCGAGCGCAACACGCTCGTCCACCGCTTGCGGCTCGGGCGCAAGACCATCGGCTTTGCAGTGTCGCGGATCGGCGCGGACGAAGCCGAAATCCTCTCGGTCGCAGTCGACCAGTCCCGTCGCGGCCGCGGCCTCTCCCGCACGCTGCTGATGACCCATCTCGGTCATCTCGCAGGGCGTGGCGTGCGCACGATATTTCTGGAGGTCGAGGAGAACAACCAGCCGGCACGACGGCTCTATGCGAGATGCGGATTCGTGGTGGTCGGGCGCCGCGAACGCTACTATAAGCAGGCCAACGGGGAACAATTGAATGCACTTCTGATGCGACGTGACTTGTCGTAACATTGATGGCAGAAAGCGCCCCGTCAGGCGGACACAATATGACTGGACTTAAACCTTCTCCCGCATCCAAGGCGACCGGTATCGAGGCGCGCTGTGCCGCCACCGGCATGCGCATGACCGAGCAGCGCCGCGTCATCGCCCGCGTGCTTGCGGAAGCAGTCGATCATCCCGATGTCGAGGAATTGTACCGGCGCTGTGTCGCGGTCGACGACAAGATCTCGATCTCGACCGTCTATCGCACCGTCAAACTATTCGAGGATGCCGGCATCATCGAGCGCCACGATTTTCGCGAGGGCCGCGCGCGCTACGAGACGATGCGCGACAGCCATCACGACCACCTCATCAATCTGCGCGACGGCAAGGTGATCGAGTTCACTTCCGAAGAGATCGAGAAGCTCCAGGCGGAGATCGCCCGCAAGCTCGGCTACAAGCTGGTCGATCACCGGCTCGAGCTCTATTGCGTTCCGCTCGACGACGACAAGCCGACTTCTTAAGTGGCATGATCTTGTCGGAAAACCGCTCCACACTTTTCCGGATCATGCCCTAGTGCCCATCGATCTCATCATCTTCGATTGCGACGGCGTGCTCGTGGACAGCGAGGTGATCTCGTGTCGCGCGCATGCAGACGTCCTCTCCCGGCACGGCTATCCCATCACCTCGGAGCAGGTGTCCGAGCGCTTCCTTGGCCGCTCGACAAAACAGGCCAATCTCGAGATCGAAACCGAACTCGGCCGCAAGCTGCCCGAGGCCTATCACGGCGATTTGCAGGACGAGCTGTTTCGCGCATTCGAAGCCGATCTCGAAGCGATCCGCGGCATCCATGACGTGCTCGACGTCGTGACGCAACGTGTCTGCGTTGCCTCGAGCGGTTCGCATCCGCGCATGCGGGTGAGCCTCGGAAGGACGGGGCTCTATGAACGCCTGGCGCCGAACATCTTCTCGTCCTCGCAAGTGACGAACGGCAAGCCCGCACCGGACCTGTTCCTGTTTGCTGCCAAGGAATTGGGCGTCCCGCCCAAGCGCTGCGTGGTGATCGAGGACAGCCTTGCCGGAATCGCCGGGGCGCGGGCGGCCGGGATGAAAGTGTTCGGCTTTTACGGTGGCAGCCATTGCGGGGCCGGCCATGCCGGCGCCCTGCGCCAGGCCGGCGCCGACCTGACCTTCTCGGAGATGCATCAATTACCTGAGCTGGTCCGGCGGGTGGCGGCGGATGCCCTGACGGGCTGAATCCGGCGCCAAACCTCTCGATTTCCGCACTTCGCGGCCACATCGTACCCCGGAACGACCCTTCCGGCCTCCCAATCGCTGGATTTTCCGCCTCCCAGCCTATATTTGAGGGCCGTCCTCCACCACAATTCCGGGTTCCATGAAGCCGCCGCGCAAGCTGCACATCAAATCATATGGCTGCCAGATGAACGTCTACGATGCCCAGCGCATGGTGGACACGCTGGCTCTGGAAGGATTCGTGGAGACGGCCAACGCCGAGGACGCCGACCTCGTCATCCTCAACACCTGCCACATCCGCGAGAAGGCCTCTGAAAAGGTCTACTCCGAGCTTGGCCGCCTGCGCGTCGCCAAGGACGAGGCCGCGCGCGAGGGCCGCACAATGCAGATCGCGGTGGCAGGCTGCGTCGCTCAGGCCGAAGGCGAGGAAATTGTGCGCCGCGCACCTGCGGTCGACGTCGTGGTCGGTCCGCAAAGCTATCATCACCTGCCCGAGCTCTTGAAGCGCGCCGGCAACGAAGGCCGCGCGATCGAGACCGAGTTTCCGGCCGCGGACAAGTTCGGCTTCCTGGCCCAGCCCAAGCCCGATGCGATCCGCGCGCGCGGCATTTCCGCTTTCGTCACGGTGCAGGAAGGCTGCGACAAGTTCTGCACCTTCTGCGTCGTGCCCTATACGCGCGGCGCCGAAGTCTCGCGTCCGGTGGCGAAGATCATCGACGACGTGAAGCGCCTTGCCGACAACGGCGTGCGCGAGCTCACGCTGATCGGCCAGAACGTCAACGCCTATCACGGCGACGGACCGGACGGAAAAAGCTGGGGGCTCGGCCAATTGCTGGAGCGCCTGGCAGCGCTTCCCGGCATCGCGCGGCTGCGCTATTCGACCAGCCATCCCCGCGACGTCGATGACACATTGATTGCAGCCCATCGCGATCTCGATTCGCTGATGCCGTTCGTGCACCTGCCGGTGCAGTCGGGCTCGGACCGAATCCTGGCCGCCATGAACCGGAAACATACCGCCGATGATTATCGGCGTGTCATCGACCGTTTCCGGTCCGCGCGCCAAGACATTGCTTTTTCATCAGATTTTATCGTGGGCTTCCCGGGCGAGAGCGAGCAAGATTTTCTCGCCACACTCGCGCTTGTCACGCAAATCGGCTACGCTGCGGCTTATTCGTTCAAATACTCCGCCCGGCCGGGAACGCCGGCCGCGGATATGCAGGAGACGGTGTCCCCAGCCGAGATGGACCAACGATTGGAGCGGCTCCAGGAATTGATCGACAGCCAGCAATCGGCCTTCAACAAGGCTGCGATTGGCTCAACGGTCGACGTGCTGTTCGAACGTCCGGCGCGCAAGGTCGGCCAGATCGTCGGCCGCACCGCCTTCCTCCAGCCTGCACATGTAATGGCCTCGCCCGACATCATCGGACAAATCCTGCCGGTGCGGATCGACAGCCTCGAGCGCTACAGTTTCCTCGGTGAGCTCACCACGCCACGCAGGCGCGAGCCCACTTTATCATCCATCGCCACTGGAGCCTGAACCCTTGCCAAAAAGCGCATCGGATTCGTCTACTATCGCTCCCAGCCGCAAATTTGACCGCGACATGCAAGTTCCGCCCGAGACCCAAGTCGTCATCGACTTCGACGACAACCGCGCCGCATCCGCGCTGGTCGGCCCCTACGGCCAGAACCTGGCGCAGATCGAGCGGAGACTCGGCGTCGTCGTGGACTCCAAGGGCAACCACATCACGATCGGTGGCACGCGTGACGGCTGCGACGCTGCACGCCGCGTGCTAGAGACGCTCTACGCCCACGCCGTCAAGGGGCAGGATGTCGACCAGGGCGAGGTCGAGGGCGCGATCCGGGCCGTGATCGCGCAAGGGTCCCTGTTCGAGTTCGACGCCAAGTCGGCGAAGTCGGCCTTCGACAGCATCAATCTGCGCAAACGCCCGGTGCGTGCGCGCACAGCCGCGCAGGACTCTTACATCCGCGCGCTGAAGCGCCATGAGCTGGTGTTCGGCATCGGCCCCGCCGGCACCGGCAAGACCTGGCTCGCGGTCGCGCATGCCGCGCAATTGTTCGAGCGCAAGGAGGTCGACAAGATCATCCTGTCGCGTCCGGCGGTGGAAGCCGGCGAGCGGCTCGGCTTCCTGCCCGGCGACCTCCGTGAAAAGGTTGATCCTTATCTACGCCCGATCTACGACGCGCTCTATGACCTCATGGACGCGCGCATCGTCGAGCGCGCGCTGCAGACCGGCGAAATCGAGATCGCGCCGCTCGCCTTCATGCGCGGCCGCACGCTGACCAACGCTGCCATCATCCTGGACGAGGCGCAGAACACGACATCGATGCAGATGAAGATGTTTTTGACCCGTCTCGGCGAGAACAGCCGCATGATCGTGACCGGCGATCCCTCGCAGATCGACCTGCCGAACGGTCAGACGTCGGGCCTCGCGGAAGCGACCCGTCTGCTGAGCGGCGTCGAAGGCATTGCGCAAGTTCATTTCAAGGCCGAAGACGTGATCCGCCACGAGCTCGTGGCAAGAATCGTCTCCGCCTACGAGGGGTTGCCGCAGCGGCCGCCCGCCGGCAACAAATCCTGACGAGACAACAACGGGACCGTGCGGGCGCGGACACAGCGCCCATCGTTCCGAACAAAGCCATGTCGCATCCCAACCTTCCCATGACCGAGGTCCTCGTCGTCGCCGATTGCTGGCAGAGCGAGCCTGACGCCGAAACCGTGATCCAGCGCGCCGTTGCGGCCGCCGCCGAATCTGTCGACGAAGATATCGCCGACGCAGAAGTGGCCGTGATGCTGACCGATGATGCCGGCATCCGCACGCTCAACAGCAACTGGCGCGGCATCGACAAAGCGACCAATGTGCTGTCGTTTCCCGCGCTCCAGCCGGAAGGCGAATGGAAGCCGGACGATGCGCCGCGCATGCTCGGCGACATCGCGATCGCCTATGAGACCATGCGGCGCGAGGCGGACGAGGAACACAGGCCGTTCGATCATCATTTGAGTCATCTCGCCGTGCATGGTTTCCTGCATTTGATCGGCTACGATCACGAGAACGACGACGACGCGGAAGAGATGGAAGCGCTCGAAACCGAGATCCTGGCTCACCTCGGCATCCCCGATCCCTATGCAGACCGCGCGGGGACGCACTGAGATGCCGGATTCAGAACCTATCCACGACAATCCGCGCAACACGGCCAATCTGCCGGCCGTGGTCACGCCTGGCGAGGTCATGCGCCCGACCGCGGAAGGCTGGCTGCTGCGCGCCATCCGTACCCTGTTCGGCTGGAAGGCGGGCTCGGTGCGCGACGATCTCCAGGTCGTGCTGAATGCGACGACGCCCGACGACACCGGTTTTTCTGCGGTCGAGCGCACCATGCTGCGCAACATCCTCGGCCTGCACGAGCGCCGCATCGCCGACGTCATGGTGCATCGTGCCGACATCATCGCGGTGAAGCGCGACATCCCGCTTGGCGAATTGATGGACCGCTTCGAGAGCGCCGGCCATTCGCGCCTCGTCGTCTACAACGAGACGCTCGACGATCCCGTCGGCATCGTCCACATCCGCGACCTGCTCGCCTTCATGACCGCACGTGCGCGCGTGTCGGAGGCCACCAAGACCAAGCGCAAGAAGCCGCTGCCGGCCGGGCTGGATTTGCGCACGGTCGATCTGGCGCTGCCGCTGCAGGACGCGCGCATCATCCGCAAGCTGCTCTATGTGCCGCCGTCGATGCGGGCGATCGACCTGCTCGCGCAGATGCAGGCCACGCGCATTCACCTGGCGCTGGTCGTCGACGAATATGGCGGCAGCGACGGGCTGGTTTCGCTCGAGGACATCGTCGAGCAGATCGTCGGCGAGATCGACGACGAGCACGACAGCGATGAGCCGCCGTCGATCGTGCGTCTGCCCGACAACGCCTTCATCGCCGATGCCCGCGCCAGCCTCGATGATGTCCGCACCGTGATCGGCGAAGACTTCGTCACCGGCGAGGCCGGCGAGGAGGTGGAGACGCTGGGCGGCTATCTCGTCAGCTTCGTAGGCCGCCTGCCGGTGCGCGGCGAGGTGATCTCGGGCCCCGGCCATTACGAGGTCGAGGTGCTCGATGCCGATCCGCGCCGCGTCAAGCGGCTGCGCATCTCGACGCGGAAAGAACGCCCCGCGCCGCGCACCCAGCGCGAGAGCCGCCGCCGCGAGGCCCCGCCGGAGAGTGGCCAACCGGCCGGCGACACGCCGACCCCGCCGCCTGCCGACGGAACCGGCCCGCAGTGAGCGCATTTCAGCGTCTTCGTCAGATCGCGCTTGCCATCATCCTGACCTGGGGATGGAAGCGCGCGCTTCTTGCGATGTCATGCGGCGCACTGTCAGTGCTGGCGCTGGCGCCGTTCAATGCCTGGCCGGTGCTGTTCATCACATTCCCCGTGATGGTCTGGCTGATCGACGGCGCCGGGGCCGGCCGATATGGCGGCGTCCCCGCCGCGGCGCTGACCGGCTACTGGTTCGGACTCGGCTATTTCGTCCCCGGCCTCTACTGGATCGGCTTCGCCTTCTTCGTCGACGCCGACACGTTCGCCTGGCTGACGCCGTTCGCCGTGCTGGGCCTGCCGGCCTATCTTTCGATTTTCACGGCGATCGGTTTCGCGCTGGCCCGCCTGCTCTGGACCAAGGATGCCACTCGCATTCTCGCGCTCGCCGCAAGCCTCACGATTGGCGAATGGTTGCGCGGGCACGTGCTCACCGGCTTTCCCTGGAACGCTTTCGGCTATGCGCTGTCGGAGCCGCTGCAGCTGGCGCAGACGGCCTCGCTGATCGGCCAGTGGGGCATGACGTTCCTCACCGTTGCGATCTTCGCAAGTCCCGCGGTGTTGATCGATCGCACGCGCGACCGCAGCCTGGCGTGGCGCGTGCCGGCCGGGGCCGTTGCGCTGCTGGTCGTCATGGGCATTTTCGGCGCCATCCGCCTGTCGCTGCATCCGACCACGATGGTTGCGGGCACCAAGCTGCGCTTGATGCAGCCGAACCTGCAGCAGGACGCCAAGTTCAACTACGCCGCCAAGGCGGAGGTGATGAAGAAATATCTGGCGCTGTCGGACCGGTCCTCCGGACCGCAATCGACCGGCGTGCGCGATGCCACCATCCTGATCTGGCCGGAATCCGCCTTTCCGTTCTTCCTGACCCGCGAAGCCGATGCGATGGCCGAGATCGCCGCGCTGCTGCCCAAGGGCACGGTGCTGATCACCGGATCGGTCCGCGCTCCCGATCTGCCGCCTGGCAGGCCGATCACGCGGGCCTACAACTCGATCTACGTGATCGACCATGACGGCAGCGTGCTCGCGGTCTACGACAAGCTGCACCTGGTTCCATTCGGCGAATATCTTCCGTACCAGGACATGATGGAGAAGCTCGGCTTCGAACAGCTGACGCGGGTCCGCGGCGGCTTCATCGCCGGCACGGTGCGGCACGTGCTGCCGGTGCCGGGCGCACCGCCCGCGCTGCCGTCGATCTGCTACGAGGCGATTTTCCCCGGCGAGGTCGGGACGCGTGACGAGCGCCCGGGCTGGATGGTGAACCTCACCAATGACGGCTGGTTCGGCATCTCGACCGGTCCGTACCAGCATCTGGAGCAGGCGCGGATGCGCGCCATCGAGCTCGGGCTGCCGCTGGTCCGCTCCGCCAATACCGGCATCTCGGCCGTGGTCGATCCAGTGGGACGCATTGTGGCCAGCCTCGGTCTCGGAATCGAAGGCATTTTGGACGCAGGTCTGCCCACCTCAATCCCGCCCACCATCTATGCGAGAGTCGGTGACATCCCGACAGCCATGCTCGTCGCGCTGGCTGTGATTTTGGCGGTGCGACGACGTGTTGCCAAACGGCACCCCTGATCTCGCAGTCGCTAGCGGTTTCGAGCGAGGCGGCCGGAAACTTTTGACAACCGCGGTCCCACGGTTGACAGACTGCACGCGGGCTCCCCATTCTGCACCGGCTGCACAAGACAGCGGTGCATTGCTAAATTTCTCCGCAATGTTTCCCCAATCAGGGTGAAGTTTTGGCGTCGCTGTCACCTGAGGCAATACTTTCTATTGCGCCGACGGTGGTGTTTGGAGGGCTGAGGAAATGTCGAAAGCGCCCAACCCTGTTGACAAATATGTCGGCAGTCGCGTGCGTATGCGCCGCATCATGTTGGGCATGAGCCAGGAAAAGCTCGGTGAAGCTTTGGGCCTGACATTCCAGCAGATTCAGAAATACGAGAAAGGCACGAACCGGGTCGGTGCAAGCCGTATCCAGCAGATTGCCGAGATTCTCCAGGTGCCGGTGTCGTTCCTGTTTGAGGGTGGACCGAGCGGAGTAGCGGGGACGGACGGCTTCGCGGAAGGTGCATCGCCCTCCTATGTCTCCGACTTCCTCGCGACATCGGAAGGGCTAGCGCTGACCAAGGCGTTCACCCGAATCACCGATTCGAAGCTGCGTCGTTCGATCGTCGATCTCGTCGAGCAGATCGCCGCCCGCGAAGGCCCGGACAAGCGCTGACGCGCGCCTTCATTCCGATTTGAGACTGCGCCAAATCTGGCCTATGTCGTCATTTGCGGGGACGCCACACGCTGCCTCCGCCGAGATGATGCGATTCGAAGGCACAGATACGTTCATGGCGAACTCCAATTCGTTCGATTCCCAAACTATTCTCGCCGGTATCCGCCGCTGGGTCGAGATCGAGACGCCGACGGAAGTGCCCGAGCAGGTCAACAAGCTGACCTCGATGGTTGCCGACCATTATCGCGATCTGCCCGTCACGCTCGAACGCGTCGCCGGTGTCGACGGCTGCGGCGATCATCTCGTGGTGCGTTCGACCTGGGGCCAGGACCGGCCCGGTATCTTGGTGCTCAGTCATCTCGATACCGTTCATCCCATGGGCTTCATCGCGCGCCTGCCGTTCAAGGTCGAAGGTGACAGCGCGTTCGGTCCCGGCATCTACGACATGAAGGGCGGTGCCTACATCGCCTATCACGCCTTTCGCGAGCTCTGCGCGGCACCCGAGCGCCCGCCGCTCGGCGTCACCCACATGTTCACCTCCGACGAGGAGATCGGCAGCCCGACCTCGCGCGCTCTCATCGAGAAGGAAGGGCGCAAGGCCAAATACGTGCTGGTGACGGAGCCGGCGCGCGACGGCGGCAAGATCGTCACCGGGCGCAAGGGCGTCGGGCGCTTCCGGATCTTCATCAAGGGCGTGCCCGCGCATGCGGGCTCACGGCCCGAAGACGGCCGCAGCGCCGTGCGCGAGCTCGCCAACGTCATCCAGACGCTGGAAGGGATGAATGATCTGAAGCGCGGCGTCACCGTCAATGTCGGCGTGGTGCGCGGCGGCACGCGCCCCAACGTCACGCCGGAAGAGGCCTATGCCGAAGTCGATCTGCGCGTGCCTGGTATCAACGATGCGGAAGAGTTCGTCGGCAAGATCCTCGGACTGACGTCAAAGACCGACGGCGTGACCGTCACCGTCACCGGCGAGCTCAACCGTCCGCCCTATGAGAAGGGCAATGCGGGCGCCTCGCTGTACGAACATGCAAAGACGATTGCCGCGGAGATCGGTTTCGAGCTGATCGATACCCATACCGGTGGCGGCTCGGACGGCAATTTCACCGCGCCGCATACCGGCACGCTCGACGGGCTCGGCGTCGACGGCAAAGGCGCGCACACTCACTATGAGCAGCTCTACGTCTCCTCGCTCGAGCCGCGCGCGCGGCTGCTCTATCGCCTGTACCAGACGCTGCGATGAGCGAACGCAAAACAGATCCCGATCGCGCGGACGGCGAGCGCGCCTTCTTCGGACGGCGCAAGGGCCACAAGCTCAGGCAGCACCAGGCCGAGCTGGTCGATCATCTGCTGCCGCATCTTTCGCTCGACATCACCACGGAGAGGCCGGCGAACGCCGCAGAGATCTTCGATCCCGCGGCCGATGACGTGCGGCTCGAGATCGGCTTCGGCGGCGGCGAGCATCTCGCGGCGGAGGCGCAAAACTTCTCGACGACCGGCTTCATCGGCTGCGAGCCCTATGTCAACGGCATGGCCAAGGTCCTCGCACAGATCGAGGCCGCCAACATCGCCAACATCCGCCTGTTCGCCGGCGATGCCGCCGAACTGCTGGCTTGGCTGCCGGACGCCTCGCTGTCACGGATCGACCTGATCCATCCCGACCCCTGGCCGAAACGGCGGCACTGGAAGCGACGCTTCGTTCAGGACAGGACGATCGCCGCGATGGCGCGCGTGCTGAAGCCAGGCGGCGAATTCCGCTTCGTCTGCGATATCGACGATTACTGCGCCTGGACGCTGTCGCATCTTTCGCGATCGCCGGATTTTCAGTGGCTTGCAGAATGCGCCGATGATTTTCGTCAGCCGTGGGCCGGCTACACCATGACGCGCTATGGACGAAAAGCCGCGCGCGAGGGACGCAAGGCAGCGTACTTGCGATTTCGCAGACTCTAGATTTCTTTGAGCATGATCTTTCCGGAAAACCGCTACACACTTTTCCGGATCATGCTCTAGATCGTCTGCCGGTTGCGCCAGAAATTCACGACGCGCTCGGCGGTCGTCGGCATCAGGCGCGTGAAGTTCACACGCGCCTGCTCAAGATCGGCGTCGGCCGGTGTGCGATTCGGGCCATACCACGTAAGGATCAGCGCACGCACCGTGGGCCAGCCCAGGTTCAGCAACCGTCCCAGGATCAGAATCGGATCGTAGCGGTCGCCCGCGATCAGGCGGTCGAGGATCGTCAGCCTGACGCCGGCCATCGCCGAGAGCGTGGCGACCGATTCCTCGTATTTATGCGCCTTGGCAAAACCGAGCAGCGCGCTCTCGCCGAGATGGCCGCCGTGATGCAGGCCAAGCACCGTGCGTTGCGCGGCCGAGAAATCGCGCCGCGGGCCAGGCGGCAGCGCGGCTTCCTCGATCGAAGCCATGGCGCGCTTGATCTCGACCTGACGCACCGGATTGACGACGCTGGAGAGGCGACGGCGAATGACATCGAGCGTGCCGTCCAAGAGTTCTTTGAGGTGCTCGCCGGAGAGGTCCTCGCGCTGGCCGATCTTGAGCGTCAGCATGCCATCCTGGCTCGCGCGCTTGATCAGCTCCGAATAGCCACCGGCTGAGAAGATCGCACCGGCATTGCCGGCGGCACGACGCACCACGTCACGATCGCCGCGCTCGACCAGCACGTCGGTGATTTCAGTCGACAAGGTCGGCCGTTCCGTCATCGCCAGCAGATGGCCCTGGCCCTTCAGCCGGGCGATCTCGACGAGCGCGGCTTCGTCGAGCACCGGCGAGCGACGCAGCACCGGGCCCGCCACCAGGATTTCGTTTTCGCGGGCGAGCTGGCCCACCAGATGCGGCGGTGCATTGTCCAGCCGCGAGAAGCGCTCGGCGAGATCGACGCGCGAGGCAAGCTCCGCATGCGGGACGAGATCGATCAGGAGATTGTCGAAGAGATCGATAAGTTCGGGACGAAGCTTTGAGGCGTCCTGAAAGAACAGCGCGGCAATGGCGCTCGCGATCTCGCCACGACGCTTCGGATCGCCGCGTCTGACGATATCGTCCAATCCTGGAATAAGCGACGTGGCAACGTTCATGAAACGCAACTCGAAATCTGGCACGCCGTGGGCGCGCCATAGGCTCAAGCCGCCCCACAATCTTGAAATTTAGGGCTGCTTCGTGAAGGAAGCGTTGCTCTGGGGGCGCCAGCCGGGGCGCAAAAACCCCGCATCCGCCTGCGATGGGCCTTGTCCGGGCGGGCGGAAAGCGCTATATCAGCGTCAATTCATCTTCTCATACGATCCGCGTAGTGAGAGTGGGCCCGAAAGGACCCGCTCTTTTTTATTACCTGAACGCGGCTTGGCGGAAGATGCGGCCCGACCCACTGTCGGGAAAGTTCCGAAGCGGGCTTTGACGTTTTAACCAAGCCTTAACCATCGAGACTATCGAGCGCCTTGACCCTGATATGACCGAACCGAACACTGGTTCCACCGATGCCGAATTGCTGGCCGAACCGAGGCTCGTGGTCGAGCCGGGCGCGGCGGCGCGGGTGTCTGCGGTCGCAGCTCCGGTGCTCGAGGGTATGGGTTACCGCCTGGTGCGGATCCGCATCTCTGGCGAAGCCGGCTGCACCGTGCAGATCATGGCCGAACGGCCGGACGGCTCGATGCAGCTTGAAGATTGCGAGGCGATCTCGCGGGCGCTGTCGCCCGTGCTCGACGTCGCCGACCCCATTGATCGCGCCTATCGGCTGGAAATCTCCTCACCCGGGATCGACCGGCCGCTGGTGCGGCGGTCCGATTTCGAGCGGTATACGGGTCATCTCGTCAAGATCGACATGGCCGTCGCCCATGAAGGGCGCAAGCGGTTCCGCGGCATGCTCGGTGCCGTCGAAGGTGACCGCGTTCATCTGCACCGCGATGACACTAAGGCTGGCGAAGCTGCCGACGTTCTTCTGACGATGGAAGATATCGGCGAGGCACGACTGGTGCTGACCGATGAGCTGATCGCGGAATCCATGCGCCGCGGCAAGGCCGAGGAGCGCCAGATGCGCCGCGATCTCGGCATCGAGCCGCCGCAGGCGCCGCACGCCGAGATCAGCGCGAAAACCACCAAGAACACCAAGCCGCAAAAAAAGAAGCCGGCACCGACCAATACCAAGAAACATCGCCTTGCCGCCGAACGCGCGCGACGCGGCGAGATCGAGCCTGACGAAGGAGACTAGCCATGGCAGTCAGCGCCAATCGACTTGAATTGCTCCAGATCGCCGACGCCGTCGCCCGCGAGAAATCGATCGACCGCGGCATCGTCATCGCGGCGATGGAAGATGCCATCGCCAAGGCGGCACGGGCCCGTTACGGCAGCGAGACTGACGTTCACGCCGAGATCGACCCGAAGAAGGGCGAGCTGCGGCTGTCGCGCCACATGCTGGTGGTCGACAAGGTCGAGAACCACTCCAATCAGATCTCGCTGGTCGACGCGCAGCGCGCCAATCCCGGCGCCCAGGTCGGCGACACCATCGCAGACACCCTGCCGCCGCTCGAATACGGCCGCATCGCCGCGCAGTCGGCCAAGCAGGTGATCGTGCAGAAGGTGCGCGAGGCCGAGCGCGACCGGCAATATCAGGAATTCAAGGACCGCATCGGCGACATCGTCAACGGCGTCGTCAAGCGCGTCGAATATGGCAGCGTGATCGTCGATCTCGGCCGCGGTGAAGCCATCATCCGCCGCGACGAGATGCTGCCGCGCGAAGTGTTCCGCAATGGCGATCGCGTCCGCGCCTACATCTTCGACGTCCGCCGCGAGACCCGCGGTCCGCAGATCTTCCTCTCCCGCACCCATCCGCAGTTCATGGCAAAACTGTTCGCGCAGGAAGTGCCGGAAATCTATGACGGCATCGTCGAGATCAAGGCGGTGGCCCGCGATCCGGGCTCGCGTGCGAAAATCGGCGTGATTTCCCGCGATTCCTCGGTTGATCCGGTCGGCGCCTGCGTCGGTATGCGCGGCTCGCGCGTGCAAGCCGTGGTGAACGAATTGCAGGGCGAGAAGATCGACATCATTCCCTGGTCGCCCGACATCGCGACCTTCGTGGTCAACGCGCTGGCGCCGGCTGAAGTCTCCAAGGTCGTGATCGACGAAGACCGCGAGCGCATCGAGGTCGTGGTGCCTGACACCAACAACCAGCTTTCGCTGGCGATCGGCCGCCGCGGCCAGAACGTTCGCCTCGCCTCTCAGCTCACCGGTTGGGACATCGACATCCTGACCGAGCAGGAGGAATCGGAACGCCGCCAGGCCGACTTCGAGAACTCCACCCGCGTCTTCATGGAATCGCTCAATGTCGATGAAGTCGTCGGTCAGCTGCTGGCGTCCGAAGGCTTCACCTCGGTCGAGGAGCTCGCGATGGTGGATCTCAAGGAACTCGCCGGCATCGAGGGTTTTGACGAGGAGACCGCGCAGGAGCTCCAGAACCGTGCCCGCGAATATCTCGATCAGCAGGAAGCCGAGATCGAGGCCCGGCGCAAGGAACTCGGCGTCGAGGACGCGGTGAAGGACGTGCCCGGCGTCACCTCGAAGATGCTGGTGAAGTTCGGCGAGAACGACATCAAGTCGGTCGAAGACCTCGCCGGCTGCGCCACCGACGATCTGGTCGGCTGGACCGAGCGCAAGGAAGGCGGCGAGCAGACCAAATTCGCCGGCGCGCTCGAGGGCCTCGGCGTCTCCCGCGACGACGCGGAAGCCATGATCATGCAGGCCCGCGTCAAGGCCGGCTGGATCACCGAGGCTGACCTCGCCAAGCCGACCGAAGAGGCTGACGCGACCGAAGATCAGCCGGCTTAAGGGCGAAGGAGGATGTCGCCCGGATGCTTGCCAGCACTGACAACGAACTCGACCATGGACCGCGGACCGAAAGGTCCGCGACCATGCGTATGTGCGCTGTCAGCCGCGAGGTCCGGCCGATCGACGAGCTGATCCGCTTCGTCGTATCGCCCCGGGGCGACATAGTTCCCGATCTCAAACGCAAGCTGCCTGGACGGGGCATGTGGGTCACGGCATCGCGACAGGTGGTTGCGGAAGCCGTCCGCCGTCACCAATTTACCAAAGGCTTCAAGCGCGATCTGCGCATTCCCCAGACGCTTCCCGCTGACATCGAGGCGCTCCTGGTTCGGAGCGTGACCGAAGCCCTTGGGATTGCCGCCAAGGCGGGCCAGATCGTTGCCGGTTTCGGCAAGGTCGAAAGCGCCCTGCGGGAAGGCACGGTCGAGGTCCTGATCCACGCCAGCGACGGGGCCGCGGACGGAATCCGCAAATTGGACATGCTGGCACGTCAAAATGCCGGAAATCGCGGTACCAAGCCGCAGATTCCCGTCGTTACGGCCCTGAAATCGATAGAATTGGATTTGGCACTTACCCGGTCAAATGTGATACATGCTGCCCTGCTCGCGGGCCCGGCGAGCAAGTCATTCCTGTCACGTAGCCAGATGCTGGTCCGATACCGGATGGCGGACGCTGACAAGACTGCCGAAAAACCCGGCCAGGATTTCTGAGAGACAACGACGACCCGATAGGACGGTGCGGCAACGCACAACACTGATAAATCAGGATTAGGACTGCTGAATGGTTGATACCAAGACCCCTGACGACAAGAAGCTGAGCGTTCCGAGCAAGACGCTATCGCTCAAGCCGCGCGTCGAAACGGGCACTGTTCGCCAGAGCTTCAGCCATGGCCGCAGCAAGCAGGTCGTGGTCGAGAAGCGCGGCAAGCGCCGCATCGACGGCAGCCCTGAGCCGCAGGCTCCCACGGTTGTTGCCAAGCCGGCACCGGCCGCGCCTGCCCCTGCCCCATCACGCCCGGCACCGCCGCGCAACGCCGGCTCCGGCGTTGTGCTGCGCACGCTGACCGAGGACGAACGTTCTGCCCGCGCCAGCGCTCTGGCCGATGCCAAGGTGCGCGAAGTCGAAGAGCGCCGCGTGGCCGAGGACGAGGCCCAGCGCCGCGCCGTCCGCGAGGCTGCCGAACGCGCCGAGCGCGAAGCCGCCGAGTCTCGCCGCAAGGCCGAGGAAGAGCGCCACCGTCACGAGGACGAAGCCAAGCGCAAGGCCGAGACCGAGGCCAAGAAGCGTTTTGGCGAAGGCGAGCAGCCGGCATCGGCCGCGCGCCCTGCGACGGCGGCCCCGGCCGCCGCTGCGCCGAGGCCCGGAGCGCCCGCGGCGCGGCCGGGAACCTCCACGACCGCACGCCCCGGAACAACGACGGCGCGGCCCGGAACAACGACCGCGAGGCCGGCTGGTGGCCCGGTGGGCCGCGCGCCCGCCGTCGCAGCCGGACCGGACGAGGACGATGGTCCGCGCCAGATCCGTCGCGGCCCCGGCGGCGCCGCACGGCCTGTGGTAGCCCCCAAGCCTACCCACAAGCCCGGCCCGCAGAAGGAGCGCGGCCGCCTGACGGTTGTGACCGCGCTCAATGCCGACGAGGTCCGCGAGCGCTCGATCGCCTCGTTCCGCCGCCGCACCCAGCGCCTGAAGGGCCATGCCGCGAATGAGCCGAAGGAAAAGCTCATCCGCGAGGTGATCATTCCTGAAGCGATCACCATCCAGGAACTCGCCAACCGCATGGCCGAGCGCGCCGTCGACGTCATCCGCATGCTGATGAAGCAGGGCGCGATGCACAAGATCACCGACGTGATCGACGCCGACACCGCACAGCTGATCGCCGAAGAGCTCGGCCACACTGTCAAGCGCGTCGCGGCGTCGGACGTCGAAGAGGGTCTGTTCGACCAGGTCGACGATTCCACCGACATCGAGACGCGTTCGCCTGTCGTGACCGTGATGGGCCACGTCGACCACGGCAAGACCTCGCTGCTCGACGCGCTCCGTCATGCCAATGTTGTCTCCGGTGAAGCCGGCGGCATCACCCAGCATATCGGCGCCTATCAGGTGGTGTCGCCCGAGAGCGGCAAGACGATCACCTTCATCGACACGCCCGGCCACGCCGCGTTCACCGCGATGCGCGCCCGCGGCGCCAAGGTCACCGACATCGTCGTTCTGGTGGTCGCGGCCGATGACGGCGTGATGCCGCAGACGATCGAAGCCATCAACCACGCCAAGGCGGCACGGGTGCCGATCATTGTTGCCATCAACAAGATCGACAAGCCCGATGCCAAGCCCGAGCGCGTGCGCACCGAGCTGCTCCAGCACGAGGTGCAGGTGGAATCCTTCGGCGGCGACGTCGTCGACGTCGAAGTGTCCGCCAAGAACAAGACCAACCTCGACAAGCTGCTCGAGATGATCGCGCTGCAGGCCGAAATCCTCGACCTGAAGACCAATTCGGAGCGTCCGGCCGAAGGCACCGTGATCGAAGCCAAGCTCGATCGCGGCCGCGGTCCGGTCGCGACCGTGCTGGTCCAGCGCGGCACGCTCCGTGTCGGCGACATCATCGTCGCCGGCGCCGAGATGGGCCGCGTCCGCGCGCTGATCTCGGATCAGGGCGAGACGGTTCAGGAAGCCGGTCCCTCGGTGCCGGTCGAGGTGCTCGGCTTCAACGGTCCGCCGGAAGCCGGCGATCGTCTGGCCGTCGTCGAGAACGAAGCCCGCGCCCGCCAGGTCACGAGCTACCGCGCGCACCAGAAGCGCGAGAACGCGGCGGCCTCGATCTCCGGCATGCGCGGCTCGCTCGAGCAGATGATGTCGCAGTTGAAGACGGCGGGCCGCAAGGAATTCCCGCTGATCATCAAGGCCGACGTGCAGGGCTCGCTGGAAGCGATCCTCGGCTCGCTGGAGAAACTCGGCACCGACGAGGTCGCCGCGCGTATCCTGCATGCCGGTGTCGGCGGCATCTCGGAATCGGACGTGACGCTCGCGGAAGGTTTTAATGCCGCGATCATCGGCTTCTCGGTTCGTGCCAACAAGGAGGCGGCTGCGGCCGCCAAGCGCAACGGCATCGAGATCCGCTACTACAACATCATCTACGATCTCGTGGACGACGTGAAGAAGGCCATGAGCGGCCTGCTCGCGCCGACCTTGCGCGAAACCATGCTGGGCAA
Organism: Bradyrhizobium sp. WSM3983; assembly: GCF_000473045.1. Lineage (GTDB taxonomy): Bacteria > Pseudomonadota > Alphaproteobacteria > Rhizobiales > Xanthobacteraceae > Bradyrhizobium. Next base: position 243,284 of record NZ_AXAY01000008.1, read on the forward strand.
TGCCTCGATCCTGGAGATCTTCAACATCTCCAAGGTCGGCAAGGTTGCCGGCTGCCGCGTCACCGACGGCACCGTGGAACGCGGCGCCAATGTGCGCCTGATCCGCGACAACGTCGTCGTGCACGAAGGCAAGCTGTCGACGCTGAAGCGCTTCAAGGACGAAGTGAAGGAAGTCCAGTCCGGTCAGGAATGCGGCATGGCCTTCGAGAACTACCACGACATGCGCGCAGGCGATGTCATCGAGTGTTATCGCGTAGAGACGATCCAGCGCTCCCTGTAAGTCCAAATCTTACCGAAGCGCCCGGATCTTTTTGAGCCGAAATTGCGGGAGTGCGATGGCCGGATTTTTTCCGGCCATCCACGCCTCATTCGTTGCAACAGGACAAATGACAACGCTCGTGTCCCAAACGCGGGCACGTCGAGGTGATTTTCGATCATGCCCCGCCATCATCAGAAAAAAAGTTCCGCGCCCGGCGGCTCGCAGCGTCAGCTGCGCGTCGGCGAGCAGGTTCGCCACGCGATAGCCGAGATTCTGGCGCAAGGCAGCGTGCATGATGCGGACCTCGAAGGTCACATCATCACCGTGCCGGAGGTGCGGATGTCGCCCGACCTGAAGCTCGCGACAATCTACGTGATGCCGCTTGGTGGCCGTGACACCGAGCTCGTCATCGCTGCGCTCGATCGCAACAAGAAATTCCTGCGCGGCGAAGTCGCGCGGCGCGTTAACCTGAAATTTGCACCTGACCTTCGCTTCCGCGTCGACGAACGATTCGACGAAGCGGAACGGATCGAGAAGCTTTTGCGAACACCTGCGGTGCAGAAGGACCTGGAACAGGATCCGGATTCGGATCGGGAAGAAGAACAATGATGATGGACCCGGCTCACGGCACGATCGGCAGCGAAGAGGCCGATCCGCGCGACCTGCAGCAAAATAATTTTGCAGATGTCGGCGGCGATGCTCAGCCGCATCAGCAAGCGCGTCGCGTCAACAACGACCCGCGCGCCAACAAGCAGAAGGGCAATCAGCCGCGCCGCGACCGGCGCGACGTGCACGGCTGGGTCGTGCTCGACAAGCCGATCGGGATGACCTCGACGCAAGCCGTCGCCGTGCTCAAGCGCCTGTTCAACGCCAAGCGTGCGGGACATGCCGGCACGCTCGACCCGCTCGCCTCCGGCGGCTTGCCGATTGCGCTTGGCGAAGCCACCAAGACGGTTCCGTTCGTCATGGACGGCCGCAAGCGCTACCAGTTCACCGTGTGCTGGGGCCAGGAGCGCGACACCGACGACATCGAGGGCCAGGTCACTGCGACCTCGGACCAGCGTCCGACCCGCGAGGCCATCCTGGCGCTGCTGCCCCGCTTCACCGGGGTGATCGAACAGGTTCCGCCGCGCTATTCGGCGATCAAGGTCCAGGGCGAGCGGGCCTATGACCTCGCCCGCGACGGCGAGGTCGTGGAACTGGCCGCCCGCCCGGTTGAAATTCACCATTTAACCCTTGTGGATCAACCAGATAACGACAGAGCCGTGTTTGAGGCCGAGTGCGGCAAGGGCACCTATGTCCGGGCGCTGGCCCGCGATATGGGCCGGATTCTCGGCACTTTTGGCCATATCTGCGCGCTGCGGCGGACCCTGGTCGGCCCGTTTGGCGAAAACGACATGATTCCGCTGGATCAGCTGGAGGCTTTGTGCGATAGAGCCGCGTCCGGCGAGGGAAGTCTCGCCGACGCGCTGATGCCCGTTGAGACCGCGCTGGACGACATCCCGGCACTGGCCGTCACACGGGCTGATGCGGCAAGGCTCCATCGGGGCCAAGCCGTTTTGTTGCGCGGACGGGATGCGCCCACTAGTAGCGGCACAGTCTATGTCACGGTAGCAGGCCGTCTTTTGGCGCTTGCTGAAGTTGGCAACGGCGAAATCATCCCCAAGCGTGTGTTCAACCTGACCGGCCTGACTGCTTCAACCGGTCGCAACGAGAGAATTTGACGATGTCGATTGCCGCAGAACGCAAAGCGGAAGTCATCAAGACGAATGCCAACAAGGTTGGCGACACCGGCTCGCCGGAGGTTCAGGTCGCGATCCTGTCGGAACGCATCAACAACCTGACCAACCATTTCAAGACCCACGTGAAGGACAACCATTCGCGTCGTGGCCTCTTGAAGCTGGTCTCGACTCGCCGTTCGCTCCTCGACTACCTCAAGAAGAGGGACGAGGCGCGGTACAAGGCGCTGCTCGAGAAGCACAACATTCGTCGTTAAGAGTTCTTGCGCGCGCCAACGGCGCGCGTTTTTGCGCGTGATTTCGAGCGAAAGCGCTTTGTTTCAAGGTTTTTGATCGAGGCTCACGCGTACGTCCGGTGCGGGCCAATGTTGCTTGGCATCCGGGGCATGATGAGCGAAGACCGCGGTTCGGTGTTCGCGTTCGTGCCGACTGACAGTCCAGCAGCAATCCGGCGGCTGGGCGCAACGGGCAAGGTGCCCGTATGACCCGAAAGGATGGACGCCATCCGACATCCGAAAACCATGGCAGGATCGCAGGACGCTGATCGCCCGCTCCGATCAGCGTCCTGCAATCTTGACATGGTTTTTGTTTTTCGAGCCGTCCCTTCTTTCGAGAAACCATGAAAGAAGACCTCTATGTTCAATAAGCATTCAGTCGAGATCGACTGGGGCGGACGCCCCCTCAAGCTCGAAACCGGCAAGATCGCACGCCAGGCCGACGGCGCCGTCGTCGCCACCTATGGCGAGACCGTGGTGCTCGCCACCGTCGTCGCAGCAAAGGCGCCGCGTGAAGGCGTCGATTTCCTGCCGTTGACCGTCGACTACCAGGAAAAGACCTACGCAGCTGGCCGCATTCCCGGCGGCTATTTCAAGCGCGAAGGCCGTCCGACCGAGAAGGAGACGCTGGTCTCCCGCCTGATCGACCGTCCGATCCGTCCGCTGTTCGTCGATGGCTGGCGCAACGAGACCCAGGTGATCGTCACCGTGCTGTCGCACGATATGGAGAACGATCCCGATATCGTGGCGCTCGTTGCCTCCTCGGCCGCGCTGACCCTGTCCGGTGCGCCCTTCAAGGGCCCGATCGGCGCAGCCCGCGTCGGCTTCGCCAATGACGAGTTCATCCTCAATCCGACGCTGGACGAGATGGTCGACACCCAGCTCGACCTCGTCGTCGCCGGCACCGCCGACGCCGTGCTGATGGTGGAATCGGAAGCCAAGGAACTCAACGAAGAGGTCATGCTCGGCGCCGTGATGTTCGGTCACCGCCACTTCCAGCCGGTGATCAACGCGATCATCGAGCTCGCCGAGAAGGCCGCCAAGGAGCCGCGCGAAGTCACCGTCATCGACAATTCGGCGCTCGAGAAGGAAATGCTCGGCCTGGTCGAGCAGGAGCTGCGCTCCGCCTACGCCATTCCGGTCAAGCAGGATCGCTACGCCGCGGTCGGCAGGGTCAAGGAAAAGGTGATCGCCCACTACTTCCCCGAAGGGCAGGAGCCGAAATACGACAAGCTGCGCATCTCCGGCGTGTTCAAGGAGCTCGAGGCGAAGATCGTTCGCTGGAACATCCTCGACACCGGCAAGCGCATCGACGGCCGCGACAGCAAGACCGTGCGCAACATCGTCGCCGAAGTCGGCGTGCTGCCCCGCGCTCACGGCTCGGCGCTGTTTACCCGCGGCGAGACCCAGGCGATGGTCGTGACCACGCTCGGCACCGGCGAGGACGAGCAGTACATCGACGCGCTGTCGGGAACGTACAAAGAGACGTTCCTGCTGCACTACAACTTCCCTCCCTACTCGGTCGGTGAGACCGGTCGCCTCGGTGGCACCAAGCGCCGCGAGATCGGTCACGGCAAGCTTGCCTGGCGCGCGATCCACCCGGTGCTGCCGCCGCATCACGAGTTCCCCTACACCACGCGCGTGGTGTCAGAGATCACCGAATCGAACGGTTCGTCCTCGATGGCTTCGGTCTGCGGCGCTTCGCTCGCGCTGATGGATGCCGGCGTGCCGTTGAAGCGGCCGACCGCGGGCATCGCGATGGGCCTGATCCTCGAAGACAAGCGCTTCGCGGTTCTCTCGGACATCCTCGGTGACGAGGACCATCTCGGCGACATGGACTTCAAGGTCGCCGGTACCGAGCAGGGCATCACCTCGCTCCAGATGGACATCAAGATCGAGGGCATCACCGAAGAGATCATGAAGGTCGCGCTCGCCCAGGCGAAGGATGGTCGTATCCACATCCTCGGCGAGATGGCCAAGGCGCTCACCAACGCCCGCGCCGAGCTCGGCGAATACGCGCCGCGCATCGAGACCTTCAAGATCGCCACCGACAAGATCCGCGAAGTGATCGGCACCGGCGGCAAGGTGATCCGCGAGATCGTCGAGAAGACCGGCGCGAAGGTCAACATCGAGGACGACGGCACCGTGAAGGTCGCCTCCTCCGACGGCGAGGCGATGAAGGCCGCGATCAAGTGGATCAAGTCGATCGCTTCCGATCCGGAAGTCGGCCAGATCTACGACGGCACCGTCGTCAAGGTGATGGAGTTCGGCGCCTTCGTGAACTTCTTCGGCTCCAAGGACGGCCTCGTCCACATCAGCCAGCTCGCTTCGGCACGCGTGCAGAAGACCTCCGACGTCGTCAAGGAAGGCGACAAGGTCAAGGTCAAGCTGCTCGGCTTCGACGACCGCGGCAAGACCCGCCTCTCGATGAAGGTCGTCGACCAGACCACCGGCGAAGACCTCGAAGGCAAGGGCGGCGAGGGCGAGAAGGCCCCGCGCGAAGCGGCCGGCGAGTAATCGCTTAGCCACATCAGAAACACGAAGGGCGGCCTCGCGGCCGCCCTTTTTGTTTGTCGCTTGTTCCGATCGATGTGCTCCCTCTCCCGCAAGCGGGAGAGGTGCAACACTCAGGCCGCGATATCGAACCGGTCGAGGTTCATCACCTTGGTCCAGGCCTTGGCAAAATCCTGCACGAACTGCTGCTTCGCATCCGACGAGGCATAGACCTCGGCGAAGGCGCGGAGCTGCGAGTGCGAGCCGAAGATCAGATCGGCGCGCGTGCCGGTCCACTTCACCGCATTGGTCTTGCGGTCGCGAGCCTCGTAGGAGCCGTCAGCGGCTGGCGCCCACTGCGTGCTCATGTCGAGCAGGTTGACGAAATAGTCGTTGGAGAGCGTGCCCACTTTCGAGGTGAAGACGCCGTGCTTCGAACCGTTCGCATTGGCACCGAGCACCCGCAGGCCGCCGACGAGCACCGTCATCTCCGGCCCGGTGAGCTTCAGAAGCTGCGCGCGATCGACGAGGGCTTCCTCCTGCTGCAGGAACTGCTGCCGCTTGCCGATATAGTTTCGGAAACCATCGGCCCGCGGCTCCAGCGGTGCGAAGGAGGCAGCATCGGTCTGCTCCTGCGAAGCATCCATGCGGCCCGGTGTGAACGCGACCTTGACATCGACGCCGGCGTCCTTGGCGGCCTTCTCGACCGCGGCAGAACCGGCGAGCACGATCAGGTCGGCAATCGAGACCTTCTTCGCGCCCGCGTTGAAGTCCCTCTGGATCGCTTCGAGCTTGCCGAGCACCTTGGATAGCTGGGCCGGCTGGTTCACTTCCCAGTCCTTCTGCGGGGCAAGACGGATGCGCGCGCCATTGGCGCCACCGCGCTTGTCCGAACCGCGGAACGTCGAGGCCGACGCCCAGGCGGTCGAGACCAGTTCCGGCACCGAGAGGCCCGAAGCCAGGATCTTCGACTTCAGCGCAGCGATGTCCTGATCGTTGACCAGCTCGTGGTCGACCTTCGGAATCGGATCCTGCCAGATCAGCGTCTCCTTCGGCACCAGCGGGCCGAGATAGCGCACGATCGGACCCATGTCGCGGTGGGTAAGCTTGAACCAGGCGCGGGCAAAGGCGTCCGCAAACTGATCGGGATTCTCCATGAAGCGGCGCGAGATCTTCTCATAGGCCGGATCCATGCGCAGCGAGAGGTCGGTCGTCAGCATCGTCGGGCGATGCTTCTTCGACTTGTCGAACGGATCCGGAATGATGGCGTCGGCACCCTTGGCGGTCCACTGGTTCGCACCGCCCGGGCTCTTCGTCAGCTCCCATTCGTAGTTGAACAGGTTCTCGAAGAAGTTGTTGCTCCACTTCGTCGGTGTCGTCGTCCAGGTCACCTCGATACCGCTGGTGATGGAATCACCGGCCAGGCCCGACGCGTGCTTGCTCTTCCAGCCGAGGCCCTGATCTTCCAGCGCGCCCGCTTCCGGCTCCGGTCCGACCAGCGACGGATCGCCGGCGCCATGGGTCTTGCCGAACGAGTGGCCGCCGGCGATCAGCGCAACGGTCTCTTCGTCGTTCATCGCCATGCGGAAGAAGGTCTCGCGGATGTCCTTGGCCGCGGCGACCGGATCCGGCTTGCCGTTCGGGCCTTCCGGGTTGACGTAGATGAGGCCCATCTGCACCGCGCCGAGCGGCTCGGCGAGCTGGCGTTCGCCGCTGTAGCGCTCATCGCCCAGCCACGTGCCTTCCGGACCCCAATAGAGTTCTTCCGGCTCCCAGACATCGGCGCGGCCACCGGCAAAACCGAAGGTCTTGAAGCCCATCGACTCCAGCGCGACGTTGCCCGCGAGCACCATCAGATCGGCCCAGGAAATCTTGCGGCCGTATTTCTGCTTGATCGGCCAGAGCAGCCGGCGCGCCTTGTCGAGGTTGGCGTTGTCGGGCCAGCTGTTGAGCGGGGCGAAACGCTGCTGACCGGCACCGGCTCCACCGCGACCGTCCGTGATGCGGTAGGTGCCCGCGCTATGCCAGGCCATGCGGATCATGAGACCGCCATAGTGACCGAAGTCGGCGGGCCACCATTCCTGCGAATCCGTCATCAAAGCGGTCAGGTCCTTGACGACCGCATTCAAATCGAGGGTCTTGAATTCCTTGGCGTAGTCGAACGCCTCGCCCATCGGATCGGACAGGCCGGAATTCTTGTGCAGCATCTCGATGTTGAGCTGGGTGGGCCACCAGTCGCGGTTCACCGGCGTGGGTTTTCCGCCCGAAAACGGGCACTTCGAAGTGTCGTCCATGAATACCTCCTCTGGTGGCGTCGCACTCGCGCCATTGACCAGGTAGAAACACTCTAAGCGTCGCGTTCGATCAGGGGAAGTTGACTTTAATGATCGCTGCGATAGGATTTTCTGATGATCAACGTGACGCTGCGCCAACTGCGGTATTTCGACGCGTTGGCGCGCCATGGTCATTTCGGCCGCGCCGCGGAGTCCTGTTCCATCTCGCAGCCGGCCCTGTCGATGCAGATCAAGGAACTGGAGGAGGCGCTCGGCGGGCTGCTGCTGGAGCGCAGCGCCCGGCAGGTCGCGCTGACCCGGTTCGGCGAGGAACTCGCACAGCGCGTCCGCGACATCCTGCGGTCGGTCGATGAGCTCGGCGATTTCGCCCGTGCCTCGCAGGACCGCTTCGCGGGCCGGCTGCGCATCGGCATGATCCCGACGATCGCGCCTTATCTCTTGCCCAAGATCACCAAGAACCTCACGCGCATGCATCCGGAGCTCGACATCCGCGTGCGCGAGACGATGACGCCGCGGCTGATCCAGGAACTGGTGGAGGGCCGGCTCGACACCGCCATCGTCGCGCTGCCGGTCTCGGAGCCCTCGCTCACCGAGGTCGCCTTGTTCGAGGAGAAGTTTTTGCTGGTGCGGCCGGGCACGGATGAGGGCACGCCGGTACCGTCGCGCGAGATGATGCGCGAGATGCGGCTGTTGCTGCTCGAAGAAGGACATTGCTTCCGCGACCAGGCGCTGTCGTTCTGCAACATGCAATCGGTGCCGCCACGCGAGATGCTGGACGCGAATTCGCTGTCGACGCTGGTCCAGATGGTCAGCGCCGGAATCGGCGTTACGCTCATTCCGGAGATGGCGGTGTCGGTGGAGACGCGATCGGCCTCGGTCTCGCTGTCGCGTTTCCGCGACCCCGAGCCCTCGCGCACCATCGGCATGGTCTGGCGCAAGACCAGTCCGCTGGCGCGGCAGCTGCTCCAGATCTCCGAGGTGGTGTGCCTGTCGGCCGGCAAGGCGCGCCCGCGGCAGGCCCCGCGCAACCAACGGGACTAAGGTCCCGATGTCGCAACCGATCATCCGCTCCGCCCGTCCCGACGAGTATGACGAGATCGGCCGTGTCTGGATGGAGAGCTGGGTCTCGACCGGACTCGCCGAGGCCAGCAACTTCCTGCTTGCCAATCTGCGCGCGCGTCTGCTGCGCGAGATCGACGACGGCGTGAGCCTGTTCGTCGCCGACGACGACGGCACGATCGCCGCCATGCTGGCACTACATCTGCCAAAATTCTATCTCGACCAGCTTTTCGTGGCCCCAGGCTATCAAGGCAAATCGCTTGGTCGCCAATTGCTCGACTTCACGCGAACGCAATTGCCTGACGAGATCTACCTGCGCTGCGTGCGCGAGAACGAAAAGGCCTGGCGCTGGTACGAACGCGAAGGATTTGTGTTCGAGAAGGAAGAGATCGCCTCGGCGACCGGTTTCATGATGAAGTGCTACCGGTGGAAGAACAAAGGAGATGCGCCATGATCAAGCTCTATTGGTCGCCCCGCTCGCGCTCCTTCTTGACGATCTGGCTGATGGAAGAGAGCGGTCTTCCCTATGAGCGCGTGCTGACCGACATTTCGACCGGTGCGCAGAAGGCGCCGGATTATTTAGCCCAACTCTCGTAGGGTGGGCAAAGCGCAAGCGTGCCCACCATCCGTATCGCAATTGTTGAGAGATGGTGGGCACGTCGCTTGCGCTCCTTTGCCCACCCTACGGCGTCCTACTCCGAGGCTTTCAGATCGTCCGGCCGCGGCATCAGGACGGTGTTGTAGCCGGAATCGACATAGTGGATTTCGCCGGTCACGCCGCCGGAAAGATCCGACAGCAGATACAGCGCCGAGCCGCCGAGCTCGTCGAGCGTGACACCGCGGCGGAGCGGCGAATGCTTCTGCATGAAGGCAAACATCGCGCGCGCCTCGCCGATGCCGGAGCCGGCGAGCGTGCGGATGGGGCCGGCGGAGATCGCGTTGACGCGGATGCCGCGCGGTCCGAAATCGGAGGCGAGATAACGAACCGAGGCTTCCAGTGCCGCCTTGGCCACGCCCATCACGTTGTAATTCGGCATCGATCGCTCCGAGGCGCCAAAGGTCAGCGTGATCATGCTGCCGCCCTCATTCATCAGTTCGGCCGCGCGTTTCGCGACCTCCGTGAACGAGAAGCAGGAGATCACCATGGTGCGCGAAAAATTCTCGCGGCTGGTGTCGGCGTAGCGGCCCTTCAGCTCGTTCTTGTCGGCGAAGCCGATCGCGTGGATGACGAAGTCGAGCTTGCCCCACTTTTCGCGCAAGACGTCGAACGTGGCATCGACGCTGGCGATGTCCTCGACGTCGCAAGGCAGCACCAACTCGACGCCGAGAGAATCCGCGAGCGGCTTGACGCGCTTGCCGAGGGCCTCGCCCTGGAAAGTAAAGGCGAGCTCGGCGCCGTGGGCATGCAGCGTCTTCGCCATGCCCCAGGCGATCGAATGATCATTGGCGATGCCCATGATCAGACCGCGCTTGCCTTGCATCAAACCTTCCATTGTCTAGTGGCTCCCATTATCCGGCGTCATCGCCCGCCTTGTGCGCACTTGCGCACTGGGGCGGGCGATCCAGTATTCCGAGACATTTGCTGCAAAGCGAGAGGCCGCGGCGTACTGGATGCCCCGCCCCAGTGCGCAATTGCGCACAAGGCGGGGCATGACAGCGTGCCCAAATCACACATCCTGCCGGCTGAACACCAGCGTGGCGTTGGTCCCGCCGAAGCCGAACGAGTTCGACAGCACGGTGCCGATTTTGACGTTATCGATGCGCTTGCGCACGATCGGCATGTCGGCGAACACAGGATCGAGCTCCTGGATGTGCGCGCTCTCGCAGATGAAACCATTGTTCATCATCAGCAGCGAGTAGATCGCCTCCTGCACGCCGGTCGCGCCCAGCGAATGGCCGGTCAGCGCCTTGGTCGCCGAGATCGGTGGGCACTTTTCGCCGGCGCCGAACACGCGGCGGAGCGCGTCGATCTCCGGGGGATCGCCGGCCGGCGTCGAGGTCGCGTGCGGATTGATGTAGTCGACCTTGGTCTTCACCGTGGACATCGCCATGCGCATGCAGCGCTCGGCGCCTTCACCTGACGGCGCGACCATGTCGTAGCCGTCGGAGGTCGCGCCATAGCCGACGATCTCGCCGTAGATGCGCGCGCCGCGCGCCTTGGCATGCTCGAGCTCTTCCAGCACCAGCACACCGGCGCCACCGGCAATCACGAAGCCGTCGCGGTTGACGTCGTAGGGACGCGAGGCGGTAGCGGGCGTGTCGTTGTACTTCGAGGACATCGCGCCCATGGCGTCGAACAGCACCGAGAGCGACCAGTCGAGCTCTTCGCAGCCGCCGGCGAAGACGACGTCCTGCTTGCCGATCTGGATCGTCTCATAGGCGTTGCCGACGCAATGGTTCGACGTTGCGCAGGCCGAGGAGATCGAATAGTTCACGCCCTTGATCTTGAACCAGGTTGCAAGCGTCGCGGACGCCGTGGACGACATCGCCTTCGGCACTGCAAACGGACCGACGCGCCTCGGTCCTTTGGTGCGGGTGATGTCGGCGGCTTCGACGATGGTGCGCGCCGAGGGGCCGCCGGAGCCCATGATGATGCCGGTGCGGATGTTGGAGACGTCCTCAGGCGACAGACCGGCGTCCTGGATCGCCTGCTCCATCGCGACGTGATTCCAGGCCGCGCCCTGGCCGAGGAAGCGCATCGCGCGCCGATCGACCACTGTCGACGGATCGAGTGTCGGCGCACCTTGCACCTGCGAACGGAAGCCGAGCTCGGCGTATTTCTCAGCCCGCGAAATGCCCGACTTCGCCTCGTGAAGGCTCGCAAGCACTTCCTGGGTGTTGTTTCCGATCGACGAGACGATACCCATCCCGGTGACCACAACCCGCCTCATGACAGCCTCGCCTCAATCGTTGTCGTCTTGGTGATGCGCTTAGCTCAGGCTCGTGCCCTGCTTGAACAGGCCGACCTTCAGATCCTTCGCGCGATAAATAATCTGGTCGTCGACCGAAAGCCATCCGTCGGCAATGCCGAGCACGAGCTTTGAACGCATCACGCGTTTGATATCGACGTTGTACACAACCTTGCGGGCCTCGGGCAGCACCTGGCCACTGAACTTTAATTCGTTCAAGCCGAGCGCGCGGCCACGACCTTCGCCTCCGGTCCAGCCCAGATAAAAGCCGACCATTTGCCACAGCGCATCGAGGCCGAGGCAGCCGGGCATCACGGGATCGTTCTTGAAGTGGCAGCCGAAGAACCAGAGGTCGGATTTCACGTCGAGCTCGGCACGCACCACGCCTTTGCCGAACTCACCGCCATTGTCGTTAATTTCCGCGATGCGGTCGAACATGAGCATCGGCGGCAGCGGCAGCTGGGCATTGCCCGGGCCGAACATCTCACCGCGGGCACATGCCAGTAGATCTTCGTATTCGTAGCCGTTGCGCCTGTTCAGCATGCGGAAGCCTTTGTTCTAACCCCGATTGAGCGGCGTTTCTGGCAAAATGGGCTCCGTCCTGCTCGGAAGGCAACCCAATTGCCGCCGTCAGGTGCCAATATCGGGGCGCCGGATCGACCGGGGGCCGGGCCCCAATGCCTGGCTGCGCCAAAATCGGTTAAGCGGAACCGCGCGCTCTCTAACACAGGCCTTTTCGGGTAGCAAAGCGATCCCATGAAGGTAAAATGACCGGGCTGCGGCCCAGTTCCATTGCTGATTAGAACCACTCTAGTTGCGAGAAACTTGCATCTGCATCTATCTGTCCATATATTGCAGATAGATAGTGTTCACGCGTGCCCGAATTCTGGAAATGAGCGAAAACAACGCCACTCATCACGACGAAGACGCCCATGCGGCCGCCCTTCTGTCCGGCCGCCAGCCGGCCCTGACCGGCTGCCCCTGGCACGACGTCAATGAAATGCTGCAGTCTGCGGGCCTGCGCCCGACGCGTCAGCGCATGGCTCTCGGCTGGCTGCTGTTTGGCAAGGGTGCACGTCACCTCACGGCTGAAATGCTCTACGAGGAAGCGACGCTGGCCAAGGTCCCGGTCTCGCTCGCGACCGTCTACAACACGCTGAACCAGCTGACCGATGCCGGCCTGCTGCGTCAGGTCAGTGTCGACGGCACCAAGACCTATTTCGACACCAACGTCACCACCCACCACCATTACTACCTCGAGAACAGCCACGAGCTGGTCGATATCGAGGATCCGCATCTGGCACTGTCCAAGATGCCGGAGGTGCCGGAGGGTTACGAGATCGCGCGCATCGACATGGTCGTGCGCCTGCGCAAGAAGCGCTGAGTCTCACACTCTAGCGTCGTCCCGGCGAAGGCCGGAACCCGGACCGCGTGATTTATCGATAGGCGCAGTTGTGAGTATCGCGGGTGGTTGGATGACAACCAGTCGTCGTCAAAGCTCTGCCTGTGATTATGGGTCCCGGCCTTCGCCGGGACGACCACTGGTCAGTTCACCTGCTCGTCGGCGTAGACGCCCCAGAGGCGCTCCTGCTGGATCCAGCCGTCAAAGCCGTTGCCGGTGACGTGGCACCAGCTTGTGGTGCACTTTTTCACCTGCGTGACGACGCCAGCCTGGAGCTTTGCGGCCACCGCGCTGTCGGGATCGGCGCGATCATAGATCGGCGCGAGGTCGTCCTTGTGCTTCATGGTGACCACCGCAGTGCGGCGGCCCGACAGCAGCGAGTGATAAACCCAGCCCTCGGCGCCCTCGGAATCGCGCACCCGACGCCAGTTCTCGAACTCAGCGGTGATTTCGACCGGCAGGCCGGACCGGGTGTAGACCCAGGCCACATCATTGTCCTTGGTCGGGCCGGCGCGGACATTCACGTGATCCGATTTGAGGCTGACATAGCGCGGCACCGGAAGGCCGCTGGCCGTCTGAGGTGTGGCGTCCTTGGCCGAGTGCCCGGGGCTGACCGAGGCGCTCAACCACGTGCAAACGAGCGCCATCACCGCACAAAAACGCCCCAACGCCATCAACCCGTCTCCTGTCGAAGACGCAGGCCTAAGCCCGGTCCTCACCCCAAATTCCAAAAACCTGCCGTGTAGACCCCTGTCCCGCCCCATGCGGGTGTTCCGCCAAGCCTTGACCCGTGGTTCTTGTCTTGGCCCGGCCTTCTGCTAGAGAGGACGGACATCTGGAGAACCAGTTTGCCCCGATTTTCCGGCCGGAAAGTGGGGGGAGAGCTTGAAGGAAACGCCGGGGACGGCACGGCTAAGGCAGTGTCGAACAACCGGGTTAATGAGGCCTCAACGGCCGGCCTTTGGCGACAGAGGCGGCCTGCAACGCCTCATGAGGGCATGACATGTCGGTGAAGAAAAAGCCCCTCGTCGTGGTGACGCGCAAACTGCCGGACTCGATCGAGACCCGGATGCGCGAACTGTTCGACGCGTGCATCAATCTCGACGATACACCGATGTCGGCCGAGCAGATCGCGGAAGCCGCGCGCACCGCCGATATCCTGGTTCCGACCGTCACCGACCACATCAGCGCCGACATCGTCAACCAGCCTGACTGCAAGCTCCGCCTGATTGCCAATTTCGGCAACGGTGTCGACAATATCGACGTCGAGGCCGCGCATGCCCGTGGCATCACCGTCACCAACACACCAAAGGTTCTGACCGAAGACACCGCCGACATGACCATGGCGCTGATCCTGGCGGTGCCGCGCCGGATGATCGAAGGGGCCTCGGTGCTGACGGAAGGAAAACCCTGGGCGGGCTGGTCGCCGACCTGGATGCTCGGCCACCGCATCGGCGGCAAGCGCCTCGGCATCATCGGCATGGGCCGCATCGGCCAGGCGGTCGCACGCCGCGCCCGCGCGTTCGGCTTGCAGATCCACTATCACAACCGTCGTCCCGTGGCGCCGAAGATCGCCGAAGAGCTTGGCGCGACCTATTGGGAAAGCCTCGACCAGATGCTGGCGCGGATGGACATCATCTCGGTGAACTGTCCGCACACACCGGCAACCTATCACCTGCTCTCGGCGCGGCGGCTGAAGCTGATCCGCAAGGACGCCTACATCGTCAACACTGCGCGCGGCGGAGTTACCGACGAGGACACGCTGATCAAGCTGATCGAAGGCGGCGAGATCGGCGGCGCCGGCCTCGACGTTTATGAGCACGAGCCGGCGGTCAACCCAAAGCTGGTGCGGCTCGCGAAAGCCGGCAAGGTGACGCTATTGCCCCATATGGGCTCGGCCACGATCGAAGGCCGCGTCGAGATGGGCGAGAAGGTGATCATCAACATCCGCACCTTCCTCGACGCACACAAGCCGCCGGATCGCGTGCTGCCGAGCATGCTCTGAGGCTTATTTCGCGCGCGGCTCGCGCTTGCGCCAATCGGCGACGAAATCGATGAAGGCGCGCAGCGCCGGCGGTGTCTGGCGCCGGCTCGGATAGTACAGGAACGGGCCCGGGAACGGCTCGCACCAATCCTCCATCAAGCTGACCAGCGCGCCGGATTTTAGGGCTTCGCCGACATAACCATCGAGCGTCGCCCAGATGCCGACGCCATCGAGCGCGGCGCGCATCGCAAGGCCCATATTGGTCGAGATCAGTTTTGCGGGCGGATCGACCTTGACGACCTGGCCGGCCTTCTCGAACTCCAGATCGTGCATGACGCCGCTCGAATAGCGCGCGCGAATGCAATCGTGCTCGAGCAGATCCTTCGGATGCTTCGGCCGACCGCGTCGCGCGAGGTAGGCAGGCGACGCGACGACGACATAGCTTTGCGGACCGCTCAGCGGTATCGCGACCATGTCCTGCGCGAGGTGCTCGCCATAGCGCACACCGGCATCGTAGCCCCCGCTCACGATATCGACGAAACCACTCTCCGAGACAATGTCGAGATCGACCTGCGGGTGCTCGCTAAGAAATGGTCCGACCATCGGCGCCAGCACCAGGTCGACCGCCGGCGGCGGCGCGTTGATGCGCAGGCGGCCTGAGGCGATCTCGCGCAGGCCCCGGACCTGATCCAGGGCATCGCCAACGTCGCGCAAGGCCGGGGCCACCCGCGACAGCAACAGCTCTCCCGCCTCGGTCAGCGCGACGCTGCGGGTGGTGCGGTTCATCAGGCGGACGCCCAGGCGCTCCTCCAGATCCCGTAATCGCTGGCTAAGGCTTGATACGGACACGCGAATTTCGACCGCCGCGCGCCGGAAATTGCGGGTGCGGGCGACCGCCACGAAGGCGTCGAGATCGCGCAGGTCAGGATCGGCCATTGTTCGCCAAAGTGAACAAGCTATTCCGGATTGTCCAGCTTATCTGCGTAATCGGGAAGACGCATATCTGCCCTCATCACGCGGCGCGGTCCGCCGCCTTTTCGAGGAGAGCCATCATGGAACAACGCAAACTCGGTTCGACCGGCCCCAACGTGTCCGCCCTTGGCCTCGGCTGCATGGGCATGTCGGAGGTCTATGGTCCCGCCGATCGCGGCGAAGCCATCGCCACGGTTCACGCCGCGCTCGATGCCGGCATCACGCTGCTCGACACCGGCGATTTCTACGCCATGGGTCACAACGAGATGCTGATCGGCGAGGCGCTGAAAAATGTCGCGCGCGAAAAAGTGCAGATCAGCGTGAAGTTCGGCGCGCTGCGCGGTCCCGCCGGTGACTTCATCGGAATGGACACGCGGCCGGCCGCGACCAAGAATTTTCTGGCCTATTCGCTGCAGCGGCTCGGCACCGACCACATCGACGTCTATCGCCCGGCGCGGCTCGATCCCAGCATTCCGATCGAGGAGACGATCGGTGGTCTCGCTGATCTCGTGAAGGCCGGCTATGTCAGGCATATCGGCCTGTCCGAGGTCGGCTCCGACACCATCCGCCGCGCACACGCCGTGCATCCGATCGCCGATCTCCAGATCGAATATTCGCTGATCGAGCGCGGCATCGAACGCAATATTTTGCAGACCTGCCGTGAGCTCGGCATCGCCATTACCGCTTACGGCGTGCTGGCGCGCGGCCTGATCAGCGGCCATTGGTCGAAGGAGTCCGGCAAGACCGGCAGGGATTACCGGCTGATGACGCCGCGCTTCCAGGGATCGAACCTCGATGCCAATCTCGCACTGGTGGAGCAACTGCGCACTATTGCCGCCGAGATCGGCGGAACGCCCGCACAAGTCGCGATCGCCTGGGTCGCCGCGCAGGGCAAGGAGATCGTGCCGCTGATCGGCGCCCGCACCCGCAACCGTCTGACCGAGGCGCTCGGCGCAGCCAAACTAACGCTGACGCAAGCTCATCTCGCCGCGCTGGCAAAAGCCTTCCCGCCGAACGTCGCCGCCGGCACGCGCTATGCGGCCGAGCAGATGGCGCATCTCGACAGTGAGAGGCCGGCGACGATTTAGCGGCTTCAATCAGGTGCGATGGGCACTGAGATCAGTGATCACCGGCCCATCGCCATTGAGCGGATTGGCCGGATCGCGCGCATAGCGCAGCGTCTCGAAGCGCATCGCGCGCGCATCGATCATCAGGAGGCGGCCGACCAGGCCGTCGCCGAAACCGACGATCTCGCGGATCGCCTCCATTGCCATCATCGAGCCCATGACGCCCGCAAGCGCGCCCATGACGCCGGCCTCGGCACAGGCCGGCACGGTGCCGGGCGGCGGCGCCTCCGGAAACAGGCAGCGATAGGTCGGGTTGAACACGCCCTGCTCGTTTGTCTCATGCGCGCGGATGGTGGTGAGCGAGCCGTCGAACGTGCCGAGCGCCGCGGTGATCAGCGGTCGCCTCGCGAAGAAGCAGGCATCCGAGACCAGATAGCGCGTCGAGAAATTGTCGGAACCGTCGAGCACGAGATCGTAGTCGCCGATCAGGCTGAGCGCATTGTCGGCATTGAGCCAGGTCGCATGGCCGACGAAGCGGACATGTGGATTGAGCGCCGCGATTCGCTCGGCCGCGCTCTCGACCTTGTGCCGGCCGATGTCAGGCGTCGTATGGATGACCTGGCGCTGCAGGTTGGACAGCGACACGACGTCGTCATCAACCACGCCGAGCGTGCCAATGCCGGCGGCCGCCAGATACATCAGAGCAGGCGCGCCGAGCCCGCCGGCGCCGATCACCAGCACGGACGCCCGCTTCAGCGCAGCCTGGCCGGGACCACCGACATCGCGCAGCACGATGTGGCGGGCATAGCGTTCGAGTTCGTCCGGGCTGAGCAAGCTCATCTACTCCTGAACCACCCCAACATTGTTCGCGACCAAGAAGATGTGCTTCAATGGCAGCGCGTTCAATGGGCTGGCTGGATTTGTCATGAGATCGATGCTTGCGGCAACACTGATGTTGGCGTCCGCCACAGGCATCAGCGCCCAGATGACGACGCCACAGCTCCCCGGCAGCAAGCCGAAAGTGGTCCAGACCGTCCCGATCCGCCCGCCCGCATTGCAGACGCCCTCAGAAACCGCGGACGGAATGGCGCAGGCCGAGCGGCTGTCGCTGCAGTCCGACCTCGCCTGGGTCGGCGAATATAACGGCGCCATCACCGGCGATGTCAGCTCGCGCATGGTCGATGCCATCAGGGCGTACCAGAAGGCCAAGGGCGGCAAGCCGACCGGCGTGCTCAATCCGCAGGAGCGCGCCGCGCTCGCAGAAACCGCACGGCGGAAGCAGGACAGCGTCGGCTGGAAAATCGTGACGGAGATGACCAGCGGCGCGCGGCTCGGCATTCCCTCAAAACTGGTGCCGCAGCAGGCGACCGACGCCAATGGTTCGAAATGGACCTCACCGACCGGAACGGTGCAGGTGCTCCTGAGCCGTCGCAAGGAGGCTAACCCGACCACGGCGAAGCTCGCGGACCTGGAGAAAAAGGAGCCGGCCGGACGCAAGGTCGACTACACCGTGGTGAAGCCCGACTTCTTCGTGCTGTCGGGATTGCAGGGCCTGAAGAAATTTTACGTGCGCGGCACCTTCAAGGGCGACGAAGTCCGCATCATGACGATCTTGTACGACCAGGCGACCGAGAACACGGTCGAGCCGGTCGTGATCGCGATGTCGAGCGCATTCAATGCGTTTCCGACCGGACCGCAGGCCGCACCGCCGCCGCGCAAGACCGTCGAATACGGCACCGGCATCGTCGTCAGCGACGACGGCGCAATTGTCACGGATCGTCTCGTCACCGATTCCTGCCTCGCGATCACCATTGGCGGTTACGGCAATGCCGACCGCGTCGCCGAGGACAAGGAGCACGATCTGGCGCTGCTGCACATCTATGGCGCGCGTGGCCTGAAGCCGTTCAGCCTGACAGGCGGCGCCGCGAAGACGAGTGTCGATGTCGTCGGCATCGCCGATCCCCAGAGTCAGGGCGGCGCAGCCGGCGTGTCGAGCGTCAAGGGCGCGCTGGCATCGCTCGGTGGCGGCGACTCCGCGCTGTCACCGCCGCCGGCCGTTGGATTTTCCGGCGGCCCGGCCATCGACAGCGACGGCAAGTTCGCCGGCGTTGTGCTGTTGAAGCCGGCAATGGTTGCGGGACCGGCGACAACGGTGCCGGCATCACAGGCGGTGATGGTTTCCCCTGATGCCGTGCGCGATTTCCTGAAATCGAACGGCGTCGCCGCGAACGGCACGTCGACGGATGCGAAGGCCGCCGTCGTGCGTGTGATCTGCGTGCGGAAGTAATGATCAGCTCAGCCTGAACCTGATCCCGCTCTTCGCGAGCCCGCCGGAGATCCCGACCGGCGTGCCGTCCGCGCGCCAGCAGGCGGCGCCGGTCATGGTGCCGTCGTCGTGGAAGGCGATGCCGTTCATGCCGCCGGCGACTGTCGCGACGGGCTGGACCTTGTGGCCAAGCGCCGCGAGTTTTGCGCGCACGGCCTCCGGCACCGTCTGCTCGACCTCGAGGGCGTTGCCTTCGGTCCAGACCCGCGGCGCCTCGACGGCCTCCTGCAGGCTCATGCCGTGGTCGATCAGATTGACCAGCGCCTGCATCGCGCTCGGGAAGATGCGCTTTCCGCCGGGCAGCCCCAGCGCGTAGCGCAGCTTGCCGTCGCGGAGCGCCATCATCGGCGACATCGAGGTCGTCACGCGCTTGCCCGGCGCCAGCGACAGCGCATGGCCCGGCCGCGGATCGAACAGGTTCATGTAATTGTTGGCGATGGCGCCGAGACCGGGGATCATGATCTTGGCGCCGAACAGATTGTTGATGGTCTGCGTGGTCGCGACGACATTGCCGAAGCTATCTGCCGCCGTCATATGCGTGGTGTGCGCGCTTTCGAGCTGCGACACGCCGGCGCCAAAAGCCTGCGCACACGCCGGATCGATGGCGCGGCGGCGCTCTTCGGCGTAAGCCTTCGAGGTCAGCTTCTCCACGGGCACGCCGACATAGTCAGGGTCGCCGCTGGCCGCAGCGCGGTCGGCGAAGGCAATTTTGAGCACTTCGGCGAGGTAGTGAATGGTCTCTGATGTGCCGAAGCCGAGGCCGCCGACGTCGTAGCCCTCCAGAATGTTCAGCATCTGCGCGATGTGCACGCCGGAGGCCGCGGGCGGCGGCGGCCCAAAGATGGTCCAGCCGCGATAGTCGGCGCGGATCGGCTGCCGCTCGACGGTTTTGTAAGCCGTGAGATCGTTGCGGCGGATGAAGCCGCCGGCCTTCTCCATGTAGTCGACGAGAATGTCGCCGAGCGGCCCCTCGTAGAGCGCGGTCTCGCCGTGGTCGGCGATATAACGAAGTGTCTCGGCATATTCAGCCTGCACCACGCGCTGGCCAACCTTGAGCGGCTCTCCATCAGGCAAATAGATCGCCGCGATCGGCTTGTCCTTGCGCATCGCGGCGGCGCTCTCGCTGATGCATTCATGCAAATAAGGCGTCGCTGCATAGCCGCGCGCGGCATGCTTGATCGCGGGTTGCATGATTTCGGCGAGGCTCATGGTGCCGAACCGGCGCAGCGTCTCGCACCAAGCTTTCAGCGATCCCGGCGTTGCAACCGCCTTCGGGCCGTTCAGGTTCTCGTTGCCGACGGTGTCGAACACGTCGTGCGCCGAGCCCGGCCTGGAGGTGTAGGTGGTGTCGCGGACCGCCGCCGGCACGGTGCTCTGGCCGTCGATGAAACGGTGGCTGCCGTCGGCGAGGCGGATATGCGCCATGCCGCCGCCGATGATGCCGACCATCATGGGCTCGACCACGGTCAGCGTGAACAGGGTGGCGATCGCGGCATCGATGGCGTTGCCGCCGGCGGCCAGCATCTCGGCGCCGGCGCTGGAGGCCAAGGGATGGTTGCTGACCACCATGCCGCGGCCCGAGACCGCCGGCATCTTCTGGCACTCGAAGGTGGTTGCCGTCCGGTCGCGCCAGTTTCCGCCCATGCCGCCTGTCCCTTTCATTCACGGCGGCGAGCACATCACACGCAGGATTACGGGTCCAGTAATGGTACGGATTAGCTGGCATTCCCGATTCTGCCATCATCCTAGCCGTTGATTCGGACATCCGCGGTCCCCTTTGGATCGGGCAGGGCACGTCCTGAGCGAGAAGAGCTCAGCATCAAGAAGCGATGCACGTTCGCGTGGCGTTACCCCAACGACCCAGGCACTCCAAAGGATTCAACTTTCCATGCACACGATCGTACTGGCCACCCAAAAGGGCGGCAGTGGCAAGAGCACGCTCGCCATCGGCCTCGCGCTGGCCGCCAAGCAGGCCGGCTTCACCGTCCGCCTGATCGAGACCGACCCGCAGGGCACCCTGTCCAACTGGCAGCGCCGCCGCAACAACGACGATGTCGTCGTCGAACCGATCTATCACGCCGCAGATTTGGCGCCGCGGCTGAAGATGCTGGCCGACAGCGGCCTCCAGCTCGCGATCGTCGACACCGCGGCCGGCCTCAGCGCCGCCACCACCGCCGCGATCCGCCATTCCGACCTCTGCCTGATTCCGGCCCGCCCGAGCGTCGCCGACATCGAGGCGACCGTCTCGACGCTGAGCGTCGCGCGCGCCTGGAAGCGGCCCTACAGCTTCGTACTGAACCAGACGCCGATCCGCGGCCAGCGCATCGACAACGCGGCCAACACACTCGCCGAGGAAGCCGCGCTCGATCTCACTGAGGTGCTCGCACGCCCGATGATCGTGATGCGCAACGATCACCAGGACTCGCTCGCCTCAGGCCTCGCCGTCAGCGAGTTCGCGCCGAACGGCAAGTCGACCGAGGAAATCCGCGGCCTCTGGCAGTGGGTCGAGACCCGGCTCAACATCTCGGCGACCAATGTTCTGATCGACCAGGTCATCCCGGTCGCCGACGACATGCTGCTCGTCGCCGCCGAGCACACGTTGAACGAAACCACGACCCTGGCATCCTGAGCGGGGCGATCGCTCAGGACGCAGACGGGCTCTTGGCTATCCGGTGAATGAGCCCAGGCGACGAAGCAATCCGGCCACCAGCCCGGCCGGATTGCTTCGCTTCGCGTTTTTGACGATGGCGGCCGCGCCCTTGAACAAAAATGTCGAAAACAACCCCATGCACAGTAGAACCACTTCCGGCCAAGGCACCTGTCGAGAGATGGCGGATGATGTTCCAATTGTCGAAATGGCGCTGGATCGCTGGCGCGTCGGACATTGCGAGCGGACGCAGGATCAGCCGTTCGGTCTCAAGCTGCGGCGTCTGCATGGCGGGCTACTTCTGACATTTCGGACACCAGAACGTCGACCGGCCGTTCTGGGTGAAGCGCTTGATCGTGCCGCCGCAGCGGGGCGTCGTGCATTTCTCGCCCTCGCGGTCGTAAACCTTGAACGAATGCTGGAAATAGCCGAGCTCGCCCGAGGTCTGGCGATGGTCGCGCAGGGACGAGCCGCCGGCGTTGATGGCGTCGTTCAGCACGGTGTGGATCGCACCGACCAACCGCTTTGCGTGATCGGTCGACTCACCCTTCTTGGTCGAGAGCGTCGCGGCGATCCGGCGCGGCGACAGATGCGAGCGATGCAGGGCTTCGCAGACATAGATGTTGCCGAGGCCTGCGACGACGCGCTGGTCGAGCAGCGCGGCCTTCAGGCTCGTGGTCTTGCCTTCGCAGGAGTGCGCCAGCATCGCGGCATCAAATTCGTTGCCGAGCGGCTCGGGACCGAGCCCGCGCAGCAGCGGCTCGTCTTCGAGCGCGTTGCGCGCGATCACTTTCATGTAACCGAAGCGGCGCGGATCGTTGAAGACGATATCGGCGCCCGAGGACATCCGAAACAGCACGTGGTCGTGCGCGGAGTCCTTACCCCTAGGATAGTGAAACTCGCCGGGCGCGGCCTCGTTGTCGGGCTTGATGACGCGGAACGAGCCCGACATGCCCAGATGCATCAGCAGCACGTCGCCGGAGGCGAGATCGGCCATGAGATATTTTGCACGGCGGCCGAGCCCCATGACGATCTGCCCCTGGAGCCGGGCCACGAAGTCCGGCTGGAACGGAAACCGCAGATCCGGCCGGCGAGCCTCCGCGACCACGATTTTCGCACCCTCCATGACGGGCTGAAGGCCGCGGCGGACGGTCTCGACTTCAGGCAATTCAGGCATGGTCAGGCATTCACCTTATGAGGGCGGTGTGATAGCGCCATTGCGGCGGCCGCGCTATGGTCCGCCTCTGGAGTAGAGTAATGGATCGGCCGGGCGAAACCACGCATTTTGGTTTCAGGGACGTCCCCCTGGGGGACAAGCAGACGCTGGTGAACGATGTGTTTCACAGCGTGGCGTCGCGCTATGATTTGATGAACGATTTGATGTCCGGTGGCCTGCACCGGGTCTGGAAGGACATCATGATCAACGCGCTGGATCCGCCCAGGAGCGACCGGCCGTTTGCGCTCCTCGACGTTGCCGGGGGCACCGGTGATATCTCGTTCCGCGCCGCCAAGGCGGCAGGTCCGGGCTTCCATGCCACCGTCTGCGACATCAATTCCGACATGCTGGCGGTAGGCCGCGAGCGCGCCGCCAAGCGCCACCTCGATACCCAGGTCGATTTCGTCGAGGGCAATGCCGAGGCCCTCGCCTTCGCCGACCGCAGCTTTGACGCGTATACGATCGCTTTCGGCATTCGCAACGTGCCGCAGATCGACAAGGCGTTGCGCGAGGCCTATCGCGTGCTCAAGCCCGGCAGCCGCTTCCTGTGCCTGGAATTCTCCACCGTCGAGATGCCCGGCCTCGACAAGATCTATGATCTGTTTTCGTTCAAGGTGATCCCGCCGCTCGGACGCATGGTCACGGGCGACGCCGAGTCCTATCAATATCTCGTCGAATCGATCCGCAAATTCCCGAAGCCGAACGCCTTCGCCGACATGATCCGTGATGCCGGCTTCTCGCGCGTGAGCTTTCAGACCCTGACCGGCGGCATCGTCGCACTGCATTCGGGCTGGCGTTTGTGATTTCTGCCATCACCCACATTTCGCGCCTGATCCGCGCCGCGTTCGTCTTTGCGCGCGAGGGCGTGTTCGGCGCCGTCGACCCGAGCCTGGTGCCGCCGCCTGGACAGCTTGCGCTGAAACTCGCGCGTATCATCGAACGCCGTGGCGACAAGCAGGGACCACGGATCTCGCGCGCGCTGACACGGATGGGCCCGGCCTATCTCAAGCTCGGCCAGTTCCTGGCGACGCGTCCTGATGTCGTCGGCTTCAACATGGCGCGCGACCTCGAAAGCCTTCAGGATCGCCTGCCGCCGTTTTCGCAAGCGGAAGCCGAAGCGGCAATCTCGACATCGCTGGAACGGCCACTGAAGGATGTATTCGTGAGTTTCGGCCCGCCGGTGGCGGCCGCCTCGATCGCGCAGGTGCATCGCGGCGAGGTCGAACGCGATGGCATCCGCAAGGCGGTCGCGGTCAAGGTGCTCAGGCCGAACGTGGCGTCGCGCTTCCGCCGCGACCTTTCCGATTTCTTCTTCGTCGCGCACAAGGCCGAGGCCTATTCATCCGAGGCCCGGCGCCTGCGCCTGATCGAAGTCATCAACACCATGTCGCGCTCGGTCGCGATGGAGATGGATTTGCGGCTCGAGGCGGCCGCGCTGTCCGAGATGGCGGAGAACACGCGCGACGATCCCGATTTCCGCATTCCGACCGTCGACTGGGACCGCACCACGCACAACGTGCTGACGATGGAGTGGATCGACGGCATTGCGCTGAACGATCACAAGCGCCTGGCGGAATCGCAGGTCGATCTGCCCGATCTCGGCCGCAAGGTGATCCAGAGTTTCCTGCGTCACGCGCTGCGCGACGGTTTCTTCCACGCCGACATGCATCCGGGCAATCTATTCCTGGACGATGCCGGCCGTCTCGTCGCGGTCGATTTCGGCATCATGGGCCGGCTCGGCATGAAGGAGCGGCGCTTCCTCGCGGAAATCCTGCTCGGCTTCATCACCCGCGACTATCGCCGCGTGGCCGAAGTGCATTTCGAGGCGGGCTACGTGCCTGCGCACCACTCGGTCGAGAATTTCGCGCAGGCCATCCGCGCCATCGGCGAACCCATTCACAACCGCACCGCCGAGGAAATCTCGATGGCGCGGCTACTGACGCTGCTGCTCGAGGTCACTGGCCTGTTCGACATGACGACGCGGCCCGAGCTGATCCTGCTGCAGAAGACCATGGTCGTGGTCGAGGGCGTGGCGCGCGGCTTCGATCCCAGGCTCGACATCTGGAAGGTCGCCGATCCCGTGGTGCGCGAATGGATCGAGCGCAATCTTGGGCCGATCGGCCGGGTGCAGGGCGCGCTCGCCGGCGGCGGCGATCTCGCCCGCATCCTGATGCGTCTCCCGGATCTTGCCGCG
Source organism: Bradyrhizobium sp. WSM3983 (assembly GCF_000473045.1). Lineage (GTDB taxonomy): Bacteria > Pseudomonadota > Alphaproteobacteria > Rhizobiales > Xanthobacteraceae > Bradyrhizobium. The sequence continues at coordinate 268,120 of NZ_AXAY01000008.1, forward strand.
CGCTCGGTCGCGGTGCTCGAGCAGCTCGAGACCATGACGCGGGAGGGCCTACGGCTGTCGCCGGAGAGCATCGCCGCGATGGGTCGCAGCGAGGGCCGCAAGAACCGCTGGCGTACCGTGGCGCTCTGGATCATTGCCGCGACCTTCATCGGCATTCTGATCGCCGTCCGGAATCTATGATTGCACTGCAATCACGGGGCTGATAGCATCGCTATCATTCCGTGCTGGAGGGGCGTCATGGCAAGCCTGACCATCCGCAAGCTCGACGAGGGCGTTAAAACCTATCTGCGCCTGCGCTCGGCCAAGAACCGCAGATCGGTCGAGGAAGAGGTCCGGGTCATCCTGGGCGAGCTGATCGAGGGCCGCGAGGAGCCGCTGACGCCGTTTGCGGCCCCGCCGGCGACATCCACCGCCTCCCCGTCCCAGCGCATCGGCGCCGTCCCCGTGGCCAGCATCACCCTGATCATCGGCGGCGGGATCGCGGCCTACAAATCGCTCGACCTGATCCGCCGGCTGAAGGAGCGCCGCATCGAGGTCCGCTGCGTGCTCACGAAGGCCGCGCAGCAATTCGTCACGCCGCTGGCCGTGAGCGCACTCTCGCATGAGCGCATCTACACCGATCTGTTCGATCCCCAGAGCGAGTTCGACGCGGGCCATATCCGCCTCGCGCGCGACTGCGACCTGGTCGTGGTGGCGCCTGCGACCGCCGACCTGATGGCGAAATTGGCCAACGGCCATGCCGACGATCTCGCCAGCGCCATCCTGCTCGCGACCAACCGCAAGATCCTGCTGGCGCCGGCGATGAACCCGCTGATGTGGAACAACGCTGCGACGCGTCGCAACGTCGCGCAGCTCCAGCGCGATGGCGTGATGCTGATCGGTCCCAACTCCGGCGAGATGGCCGAGGCCGGCGAAGCCGGCGTCGGCCGCATGTCCGAGGCGATCGAGATCGCCACTGCCGCCGAGCGCCTGCTGCGGCCGCCGGTGCCGCGGCCGCTCGCCGGCAAGCGCGTGCTGATCACCGCGGGTCCCACGCACGAGCCGATCGATCCGGTGCGCTACATCGCCAACCGCTCCTCCGGCAAGCAGGGCTTTGCCATTGCTGCCGCCGCGCAGGCCGCCGGCGCCGAAGTGATCCTGGTGAGCGGCCCCGTGGACCTTGGCGATCCCCAGGGCGTGACAGTGAAGCACGTGGAATCCGCGCGGCAGATGCTGGAGCAGGTGCAGGCAGCGCTTCCCGCCGACATCGCGATCTTTGCCGCGGCCGTTGCCGACTGGCGCGTCGCCAATGAAGGCGAGCAGAAATTGAAGAAGACCTCGGCCGGCATGCCGCCGCTTCAGCTGGTCGAGAACCCCGACATCCTCGCCACGATCTCCAAGCTCGCCGACAAGCGCCCGCCGCTGGTGATCGGCTTTGCCGCCGAAACCGAGCATCTCATCGACAACGCCAAGTCAAAGCTCGCCCGCAAGGGCTGCGACTGGATCGTCGCCAACGACGTCTCGCCCGCCACCGGCGTGATGGGCGGCGACCGCAACACCGTGCACCTCATCAGCAAGAATGCTGAGAACAACGCCGAGATCACAGTTGATTCCTGGCCGGTGATGACCAAGGAACAGGTCGCCATCGAACTGGTCGCGCATATCGTGAAAAGCGTGACCGGCAAATCCCTGGAGCCGGCGTCTTGAGCACCAAAGTCACAGTCGAACTGCAACGCCTGCCCCACGCGGAAGGCCTGCCGCTGCCGGCCTATCAGACGACGGAAGCCGCCGGCCTCGACCTGATGGCGGCGGTGGCGGACAGCGAGCCGATGACGCTCGCGCCCGGCCAATATGCGGTGGTGCCGACGGGGCTTGCGATCGCCTTGCCGCCCGGGCACGAGGCCCAGGTGCGGCCGCGCTCGGGGCTTGCCGCGAAGCACGGCGTCACCGTGCTGAACTCGCCCGGCACCATCGACGCTGACTATCGCGGTGAGATCAAGGTGATCCTGATCAACCACGGCGCCGCCCCCTTCGTGATCAAGCGCGGCGAGCGCATCGCGCAGATGGTGATCGCGCCCGTGGTCCAGGCCGCGCTGGTTCCCGTGGCGACGCTGTCGTCGACCGATCGCGGCGCCGGCGGCTTCGGCTCGACCGGCCGCTAGCTGAGCTGAGTGTTGGATACACCTCTCCCGCTTGCGGGAGAGGTCGGCGCGTAGCGCCGGGTGAGGGNTCTATCCTCTGGGGGATTGTCCCATCTTGGAGACACCCTCTCCCCAACCCTCCCCCGCGAGCGGGGGAGGGAGCGCACCGGTTTCGTGGCACGTAATCCGACGCTAACACGCGGCAACTCCAGCCGAATCACCCGAAGAACTACGTGGACCGGAACCCCGAGCCCGGCATTTTTGTGTGGCCGCCTTTGCGTTCACGGTCTGGACTCTTACCGGTGGAGTCACGGTGAGGGTATTGTCGTTTGATTCGCGTGCGGCGGGGGTCGCCGCGCGTAAATCTGTGCGGTCTTGGGGCAACTATGTCAGGCGTGATCGTGTCGATGCGTCGGACGCTGCTGTCGTGCACATCGTTGGCGCGCAGCGGCTTGTTAGGAGGCGCTCTCGCAGCGCTGCTGCCGGCTGAGCCGGCGGAGGCCGCCGACCTCGTCGACACCCTCTCGATATTGCTGGACTTCAACCGGCAGGAACTCGCGGTGCTGGCCACTGCGCTCGCTTTGCTCGGCTTCTCGGTCGTGGCCGCGATCCTGCTGATGCGCACGCGCGTGCGCACGGCCAAGAACGAGGCGGCGTTAGGCGCGCGGATCCGGGAACTCCAGTTGCAGTCCGACCGCTTCGGCGCGCTGCTGTTCGCCGAACCGCAAGTCCTGATCTCCTGGCCGGCCGGCGACGATCGCGCGCAGATTTCGGGCGACGTCTCCATGGTGCTGCCGCGCGATTCGTCGCCGCAGCGCGTGCTCGCGTTCGGAACCTGGCTGCCGCCGGAACCGGCGCTGCTGATGGATCACGCCGTCGATGCGCTGCGCGACCGCGGCGACGGCTTTCAGCTCACGCTGACCACCGCCAACGGCCACACGCTGGAGGCGCTCGGCCGCGCCATCGGCGGCCAAGCCATTGTCCGGATTCGCGAACTCTCCGGCCTGCGGCGCGATCTGGCCGAGACCAATCTGCGCTACAAGGCGCTCTCCAACGAAACCGAGATGCTGCGGGGCTTCGCCGCCGCGGCGCCATGGCCGATCTGGGCCAAGGGCGAGAACGGCGCGCTGACCTTCGCCAATCCGGCCTATGTGCGCGCGACGGAAGCGACCAGCATCATTGACGCCCAGGAACGCAAGCTCGAGCTGCTCGACAGCGCCGACCGCACCGCCATGGAGCGGAGCCTGAAAGACGCCGCGAGCTTCACCTCGCGGCTGCCGATCGTGACCGGCGGCGAGCGGCGCATCTACGACGTGCGCGCCGTCAATGTCGGCAGCGGCAGCGTCGGGGTCGCGATCGACGCCAGCGAGGCGAACGCGCTGAGTGCAGCCCTGGTGCGGATGGCGGAGGCGCATCGCCGCACGCTCGACCAGCTCTCTTCCGGCGTTGCCGTGTTCGATGGCCAGCGCCGGCTCGCCTTCTACAACGATTCCTACCGGCGGCTGTGGGACCTCGACCGCGCCTTCCTCGACGCCAATCCCGATGATTCCAGCGTGCTCGACCAACTCCGCGCGGCGCGCAAATTGCCGGAGCAGCCGGACTTCCGTGCCTGGAAGGCCAAGCTGCACGAAGCCTATCGCGCGGTCGAGGCCGCCAAGGACACCTGGTATCTGCCCGACGGCCGCGCGCTGTCCGTCGTCACCACGCCGAACCCGGAGGGCGGCGTCACCTACCTGTTCGACGACGTCACCGAGAGCCTCGAGCTCGCCCGCCGCTTCGACGGCATGATCCGGGTCCAGCGCGAGACGCTGGACAGCCTCGCCGAGGGCGTCGCCGTGTTCGGCAGCAACGGCAAGGCACAGCTGTTCAATCCGGCGTTCTTGCGGATGTGGAAGCTGTCGAACGACGCCATGCGCGAGGAACCCCATATTCAGACTGTCGAGGGCTGGTGCCACCAGTTGTTCGACGACGCCGCGGTCTGGCGCCAGATCCGCGAGGCCATCACCTCGATCGAGAACCGCGGCGACGTGCCGATCAAGCTGGAGCGCAAGGATGGCAGCGTGCTCGACGGCATGATCCGTCCGCTGCCTGACGGCGCGACCATGCTGACCTTCCTCGACATCACCGACACCGAGAACGTCGAACGCGCGCTGCGCGAGCGCAACGAGGCGCTGGAGACCGCCGACCAGATGAAGGTGGATTTCGTTCACCATGTCTCCTACGAGCTGCGCTCGCCACTCACCACCATCATCGGCTTCGCGCATTTCCTCAGCGACCCCTCGACCGGGCCGCTGACGCCGAAGCAGGCCGAATATCTCGACTACGTCACCAAATCGACCAATGCGCTATTGGCGCTGACCAACAACATCCTGGATCTCGCGACCATCGACGCCGGCGCCATGAAGCTGGAACTCGGCCCGGTCGACGTCAGCAAGACCATCGAGCTCGCCGCCGAGGGCATCCAGGACCGGCTCGCCACCGACCGTATCCGCCTCAAGGTCGAGATCGCGCCCGATGTTGGCAGCTTCGTCGGCGACGAGAAGCGCGTGGTGCAGGTGCTCTATAACCTGCTCGCCAACGCCGTCGGCTTCTCGCCGCAGGATTCCACCGTCGGGATCAGCGCGCGCCGCACCGAGCGCAGCGTGGTCTTCATTGTGACAGATTCCGGTCCTGGAATACCCGCCGACATGAAGGACAAGGTGTTCAACTGGTTTGAAAGCCGCTCGCAGGGCTCGCGTCATCGCGGCGCCGGGCTCGGCCTGTCGCTGGTGCGCTCCTTCGTCGAGCTGCATGGCGGCAAGGTGCAGGTGGATTCGGTCGTCGGCAAAGGCACGGTCGTGATCTGCGACTTCCCGACCGACCAGGCGGCGCATCGCGACGCCGCCGAATGATCGCGCCGGCCACATTCTCCGTTGCGCTTCACAACGAGACGGCCACCGCGCAACTGATGGCCGACCTCGCGCTGCTGGTCGGCCCCGGCGATACCATCACGCTCACCGGCGATCTCGGCGCCGGCAAGACCGCGGCGGCCCGCGCCATGATCCGCTATCTCGCCGGCGACGAAGAGCTGGAAGTGCCGAGCCCGACCTTCACGCTGGTGCAGGATTACGAGCTGCCGGCGTTTCCGGTGATGCATGCCGACCTCTATCGCGTCGAGGACGAGAGCGAGCTCGAGGAGATCGGGCTGTCGCCACTGCCGGATGCCACGCTGGTGCTGATCGAATGGCCGGAGCGGGCGCCGTCGGCGATGCCCGCCGACCGCATCGACATCGCGCTGACGCATCGCCCTGCGTTGGGCTCGAGTGCGCGCGCCGCCGACATCACCGGCTATGGCAAGGCCGCCGCCGTAGTCGCACGGCTGAAATCGCTGCGCGAATTCCTCGATGCCTCCGGCTATCTTGACGCAGTCCGCAAGCGCATGGCCGGCGATGCCTCGACGCGTTCCTATGCGCGGCTGATCCGCGACGATGGCGTCGTCATCCTCATGAACTCGCCGCAGCGCCCCGATGGCGCAGCGATCTACAACGGAAAATCATACAGCGCCGCGGTGCATCTCGCGGAAAACGTGAGGCCCTTCGTCGCCATCGGCGAAGGCCTGCGCGCTGCAGGAATCTCGGCGCCAGCGATCCACCATTTCAATCTCGACCACGGTTTTTTGATCTCGGAAGATTTCGGCGGCGAAGGCGTGATCGAAGGCGATCCTCCGCGCCCCATCACTGAGCGCTATGAAGCCGCGACCGACGTGCTGGCCGTGCTGCACGGCAAGGCGCTGCCAGAGATGCTGCCGCTGGACGGGCAGACCTATGCCATTCCCGCTTTCGACACCGACGCGCTGCTGATTGAAATCGGTTTGATGCCGGAATGGTATCTGCCCGATCGCAACGCGCCGCTGAGCGATGAGAAGCGCGCGGAGTTCTTCGCGATGTGGCGCGAGCTGCTGAAGACGCCGCTGGCTGCGCCCAAAACCTGGATCATCCGCGACTACCACTCGCCGAATCTGATCTGGCTTGCGGAGCGCACCGGCATCGCGCGCGTCGGTGTGATCGATTTCCAGGACACGGTGCTCGGACCGCGCTCCTATGACGTCGTCTCGCTGCTTCAGGACGCCCGCATCGACGTGCCCGAGAACATCGAGCTGACGCTGCTGTCGCGCTACATCAAGGCGCGCCGTGCTGATGATGCGAGCTTCGATCCGGCCGGCTTTGCCGAGCTCTATGCCATCATGTCGGCGCAGCGCAACACGCGCCTGCTCGGCACCTTCGCCCGGCTCAACCGCCGCGACGGCAAGCCGCATTATTTGCGCCACCAGCCGCGGATCTGGACCTACCTCCAGCGCTCGCTGGCGCATCCGGCGCTCGAGCAATTGCGCGAGTGGTATCTCGCTAACGTCCCGCCGCCCCAATCCTGAGCCGGAACCGGTTTACCGGCTGTTAGCCATCACACCGGTATCATCGCCCGCAGGCAGCCGGACAAATAGGGGGCTGGAGCAAGGGCAGATGGCGGTCAAGACGGACCATCGCGGGAACAGTCGAGTTGTTTTCGAACGCGGGATTCCGGCCCAGATGATGGGGATCGACGGCACCTGGCGGCGCGAATGCACCATGGAGGACGTCTCCGAGAGCGGCGCCAAGCTGACCATCGACGGCTCGGTCGAAGGCCTGCACCTGAAGGAATTTTTTCTGCTGCTGTCGTCGACCGGGTTAGCTTACCGGCGCTGCGAACTGGCCTGGGTCAATGGCGACCAGATCGGCGTCAATTTCCTGAAAGTCGGCGACAAGAAGAAAAAGGCGCGCTCCACAGCCGTCGGGGCGTAACGGCAACACACGTCGCACAACCGTCACGGCGGCTGGTTAAGGCGGTTCGGTTGCGATGCGGCTGACTCCGGTTCGTGCTAGGATTGCTGCAAACGCGAATTTAGAGGTCCGAGAAAGCGAAGCATGTCTGTCAAACCGACCAAAGCCATGGTGCTCGCCGCGGGGTTCGGCCTGCGCATGCGTCCGCTGACGGACAGGATGCCGAAGCCGATGGTGCCGGTGGCTGGCCAGCCGCTGCTCGACCACGTGCTCGACAAGCTCGGCCAGGCCGGCGTGACCGAGGCAGTGGTCAATGTGCACTATTTGCCCGACCAGATCATCGACCACACTGCAAAGCGCCAGCATCCGCGCGTGATCATTTCGGACGAGCGCGACCAGGTGCTCGGCACTGGCGGCGGTGTGGTCAAGGCGCTGCCGCTGCTCGGCGATGCGCCGTTCTTCCATGTCAATTCCGACACGCTGTGGATCGACGGCGTGCGCTCGAACCTGACGCGGCTCGCGGAAAATTTTGACCCCGAGCGCATGGACATCCTGCTGCTGATGGCGCCGACCGCGACCAGCATCGGCTATGGCGGCCGCGGCGACTACGGCATGCTGCCCGACGGTGCGCTCCGCAAGCGCAAGGAAAAAGAGATAGTTCCGTTCGTCTATGCGGGTGCCGCCATCCTGTCGCCGGCGATCTTCGCCGATGCGCCGCAGGGCGAGTTCTCGCTGACGAAAATGTTCGACCGCGCCAATGAGCAGGAGCGCCTGTTCGGCCTCCGCCTCGACGGCGTATGGATGCATGTCGGCACGCCCGATGCGGTCCACGCCGCGGAAGAGGCGTTTTTGGAGAGCGTGGCGTAGGCCGGCCTCGAACACGGTGCCGTAGGGTGGGCAAAGCGAAAGCGTGCCCACCAATCAAACCGGCGATCGGGGTGACGAACATGGTGGGCACGGCGCAAGTGCGCCCTTGCCCACTCTACAGCACCTGTTCCAGTACCGCGAACAGCGGGGACGACCTCGCCCAGCCCATATCCATTTGAATCCGCCTCCCTATATTGGCGCCTGATCCCCGAATCAGGCAGCCCATGCGCGTTTTCAGCGTTCCAGTCTCAGTTCCGTTCCTGCGCACGATCGTCTCGGCTCTGCTGGACGGCCGGCTGGTCGATGGGTTCGAGGCGCGCAAGGAACCGGCGCGGCTCGCGGACGCCACGCTGTATCTGCCGACGCGGCGCGCCATGCGCGTTGTCCGCGAGATCTTCCTCGACGAGATGAAAGCCGACGCCGCGGTTCTGCCGCGCATCGTCGCGCTCGGCGACATCGATGAGGATGAGCTCGCTTTCGCCGACCAAGGCGAGCAGTTTTCCGGCGCAACCCCGCTCGAGATTCCGCCGCGGCTTGGCGAGCTCGAACGGCGGCTGACATTGGCGCAGCTCGTTGCCGCCTGGGCCAAGGGCCCGGTGCTGGCGCCGCTGGTGGTCGGAGGCCCCGCCTCCACCCTGGCGCTGGCCGGCGATCTCGCCCGCCTGATCGACGACATGGTCACGCGCGGCGTCGACTGGAGCGCGCTCGATGGCCTCGTGCCGGACCAGCTCGATCGGTACTGGCAGCACTCGCTGGAATTTTTGCGGATCGCGCGCATCGCCTGGCCCGGCCATCTCGCCGAGATCAACAGGATCGAACCCGCGGCGCGGCGCGATCTGCTGATCGCGGCGGAAGCCAAACGACTAACCGCGCATCCGCATGGGCCCGTGATCGCAGCCGGCTCGACCGGCTCGATGCCGGCCACCGCAAAATTCCTCCATGCGGTCGCCTCGCTGCCGCACGGCGCCGTGGTGCTGCCGGGCCTCGACACCGATCTCGACGACGATGCCTGGCGAACTATCGGCGGCGTGCGCGATTCGCTCGGCAAGTTCGCGGAGCATCCGGCATCGAACCATCCGCAATATGCGATGCATGCGCTGCTGGATCGTTTTGGCATCAGGCGCAGCGACGTCCAGATCCTTCAGCCACCGGCGGACGGCGGCCGCGATCTGCTCGCCTCCGAATCGATGCGGCCCTCCGCCAAAACGGAAGTTTGGCACGACCGGCTGAAGCAGCCGGAGGTCGCGGCGAAGATCGCCGGCGGCATGAAAAATCTCGCGGTGGTCGAAGCCCCCAATCCGGAAATGGAGGCGCTTGCCATCGCCATTGCGATGCGCGAGGCGCGGCATCTCGACAAATCGGCCGCGCTGGTCACGCCGGACCGTGCGCTGGCGCGACGCGTCATGGCCGCGCTGGCCCGATGGGATCTCGCCTTCGATGATTCCGGCGGCGACGTGCTGATGGAAACCTCAGCGGGCGTCTTTGCCCGTCTCGCGGCGGAGGCGGCAACCAAGGGATTGGAGCCGCCGACGCTGCTGGCGCTGCTGAAGCATCCGCTGTGCCGGCTCGGCCGGGCGCCCGGCGCGTGGAAGGTTGCGATCGAGGGCCTGGAGCTCGCAGTGCTGCGCGGCACGCGTCCGCCGGCTGCGACCTTCGGCCTCTTGCGCGAGTTCAACCGTTTTCGCGACGAGCTGGCAAAGCTGTGGCGCAGCGAAGTCTCCGCGTTGCACCACGCCGAACCTCGCGCACGTCTCAAGGCGGACGACCTCGACCGTATCCAGGCGCTGATCGACACGTTGCAGAAAGCCTTGACGCCGATCGAGAGTCTCGCGTCATCAAAACCGTTTGACTTCGCCGAGCTCGCGCACCGCCATCGCGAGATCATGATCGAGCTGTCGCGGGACGAGCAGGGTATTCCTCTCGCCTTCGAGGATCGCGAAGGCCTCGCGCTCGCCAGCGCCTTCGACGATCTCCTGCGCGGCGGCACGACCAGCGGGCTGGTGGTGACGCTGCCTGACTATGCCGATGTCTTCCAGACCGCGTTCAGCGATCGCGCGGTGCGGCGGCGCGACAAGCCCGGCGCGCGCTTACAGATCTACGGCCCGCTGGAATCGCGCCTGATGCAGGCCGACCGAGTCATTATTGGTGGCCTGATCGAGGGCGTCTGGCCGCCGGCGCCGCGGATCGATCCCTGGCTGAGCCGACCGATGCGGCATGAGCTTGGCCTCGACCTGCCGGAACGCCGTATCGGCCTATCCGCCCATGACTTCGCACAGCTGCTCGGCGGCGACGAGGTGATCCTCACCCATTCCGCCAAGGCCGGCGGCGCGCCGGCGGTGGCTTCCCGCTTCCTGCATCGGTTGGAGGCGGTCGCGGGCGACGATCTCTGGAAGACCGCGATTCGCGCGGGTGAAAAATACGTGCAGTTCGCGGGCGCGCTGGACCAGCCCGCCGAGGTCACGCCGATCAAGCAGCCGGAGCCGCGCCCGCCGCGCGCGACACGGCCGCTGAAAATGTCGGTGACTGCGATCGAAGACTGGCTGCGCGATCCCTATACGATCTACGCCAAGCACATCTTGCGGCTCGACGCGCTCGATCCCGTCGACATGCCGCTCTCCGCGGCCGATCGCGGCTCCGCGATCCACGACGCACTCGGCGAGTTCACCGAAAATTTTGCCGCGCATCTGCCCGACGATCCCGCGCGTGTGCTGCGTGCGATCGGCGAAAAGTATTTTGCGCCGCTGATGGAGCGGCCCGAGGCGCGGGCGCTGTGGTGGCCACGCTTCCAGCGCATCGCACACTGGTTCGGCGAGTGGGAGACGGCGCGGCGTGGCGCGATCGAGGCGATCACGGCGGAGACCCGCGGCGAAATCTCGATTAAGCTCGACAACGAGCGCAGCTTTCGCCTGTCCGCGCGTGCCGATCGCATCGAGCGGCGCCAGGGCGGCGGTTACGCCATCCTCGACTACAAGACCGGCCAGCCGCCGACCGGCAAGCAGGTCCGCATGGGCCTGTCGCCGCAGCTCACGCTGGAGGCGGCGATCCTCCGCGAGGGCGGCTTCCGCGACATCGACGCCGGCGCGTCCGTGAGCCAGCTCGTCTATGTCCGGCTGAGCGGCAACAATCCGCCGGGCGAGGAGCGCATCCTCGAGCTGAAATTCAAGCCAGGCGACGAGCCGCAGCCGCCGGATACGGCAGCCGCAGAAGCGCGGGCCAAGCTGGAAGCGCTGATCCGCGCCTTCGAGGACGAGAACCAGCCCTACACCTCGCTGAACCTGCCGATGTGGACAAACCGCTACGGCGCCTATGACGATCTCGCCCGGATCAAGGAATGGTCCGCGGCCGGCGGTTTGGGGATCGAGGAATGGTAAAGGCGCTGCGTCCCATCCCCGATGAAGTGCGCGCGCGGCAGGCGCGTGCCTCCGATCCAACTGCGTCGGCTTTCGTGTCAGCCAATGCCGGCTCGGGCAAGACGCATGTGCTGGTGCAGCGCGTGATCCGCCTGCTGCTGTCGGGCGTGCCGCCGGAAAAGATCCTCTGCATCACCTTCACCAAGGCGGCGGCCGCGAACATGGCCGAGCGCGTGTTCACGACGCTTGGACATTGGGTGACGCTGGATGATGCGGCGCTCGACGGAGCGATCAAGGCAGTCGGCATGCCCCATCCCGACCGAAAATTGCGCCGCGAGGCGCGAAAGCTGTTCGCCTGCGCGCTGGAGACGCCGGGCGGGCTGAAAGTGCAGACCATCCACGCGCTGTGCACGCGCCTGCTTCAGCAGTTCCCGTTCGAGGCCAACGTGCCGGCGCGGTTCGCCGTCATGGACGAGCGCGACCAGACCGACATGATGGAGCGCGCCAATCTGAAGGTACTGCTGGAGGCGGCGCGCGATCCGGAGACCGTCACCGGCCGCGCGCTGCTGACCGCGATGGCGAGTGCCGCCGACGTCACCTTCAAGGAGGTCGTCCGCGAGGCCTGCCTCAGCCGCGATCATTTCATGGCCTGGACCGATGAGGCCGGTAACGCCGGGGCGGCGGCTGACCAGATGGCGGCCGTGTTGGGCGTCGCTTCGAACGACCGCATCGAGGACGTCGAGAATGAGATTCTCGATGGCCCATTTCTACCGCGGTCGCGCTGGGACGACATCGCCTCCGCGCTGGAGGACGGCAGCAAGTCCGACAACGACCAGGCCAGCCGGCTCCGCGAGGCAAAGGCGTTTTCCGGCGCCGCACAGGTCGATGCCTATCTCGGCGTCTTCCTCACCGATGAAAAACTGCCGCGCAAGGCGGTGCTGACCAAGAAGTTCGGCGAGCACAATCCGTCCGTCGCGCGCCTGTTCGAGAACGAAGCGTCTCGCCTCAGCGGATTGATCGAGAAGCGCCGCGCGGTCACCATGCGCGATCGCACCGCGGCTCTCCTGCATATCGCGACCGCGGCGGCCGCAAATTACCGCCGCGAAAAACAGGAACGCGGCCTGCTCGACTACGACGACCTCATCGACAAGACGCTGGCGATGCTGAACCGCATCTCGTCGGGCTGGGTGCATTACAAACTCGACCGCGGCGTCGATCACGTGCTCATCGACGAGGCCCAGGACACCAGCCCGCGGCAATGGGATATCGTCGCGCACATCATCTCGGAATTCACGGCCGGAGAAGGCGCGCGCGAGGGGCTGAACCGCACGGTCTTCGCCGTCGGCGACGAGAAGCAGTCGATCTTCTCGTTCCAGGGCGCGGCGCCGCACGAATTCGACGCGCGCCGACGCGAGCTGCATCGCAAGTTCACCGCGGCCGGGCTGAAATTCGATCCGGTCGCATTCACCTATTCGTTCCGCTCCGGCGCCGCGATCCTGCACTCGGTCGACCACGTCTTCCGCGAACCCACGATCTACAAGAGCATCCATTCGGTCGAGATTGGCCATCCCCTGCACAATGCGCTCGCCGATGCGGGCCCGAGCGTGATCGAGCTGTGGGATCTTGCCGAAGCCGATGACAGGCAGGAGATCGAGGGCTGGCGCGCGCCGTTCGACGGCGTCGCCGTCACCAGCCCCGAAGTGAAGCTTGCCCGCCGCATTCAGGCCGAGATCAAGCGGCTGGTGGAGAGCGGCACTCTGACCGGACACGAGGGCGAGCGGCGGCCACTGCGTTACGGCGACATGCTGATCCTGGTGCGCCGGCGCGGCAATGCGTTCGACGCGGTGATCCAGGCGCTGAAGCACGCCAACGTTCCCGTCGCCGGCGCCGACCGGCTGAAGCTGACCGAACACATCGCGATCATCGATCTGATGAATCTTGCCGACGCGCTGCTGCTGCCGCAGGACGATCTCGCGCTGGCGGTCGCGCTGAAGAGCCCGCTGTTCGGTCTCGACGACGACGACCTGTTCCAGCTCGCCCACGCCCGCAAGGGATCGCTGCGCCGTGCGCTCGGCGAGCATGCCTCGACAAGCGAGAAGTTCGCGACTGTGCTGCAGCGCCTTGAAGCTTGCGAGACGCGCGCCCGCGAGGAAACACCGTTCGCCTTCTATGCCTGGCTGCTCGGCGGTGACGGCGGCCGCGCGCGCATCCTGCGCCGGCTCGGCCATGAGGCCAATGACGCGCTCGACGAATTTCTGGAGCTGGCGCTGAATTGCGAGCGCAAGGCGCCGGCCTCGCTGCAGGGCTTTATGGCCTGGCTGCGCTCGGCTGACACCGAGGTGAAGCGCGATATGGAAATCACCCGCGACGAGGTGCGGGTGATGACAGTGCATGGCGCCAAGGGTCTCGAGGCCTCGGTCGTGTTCATGGTCGACACCACATCGTCGCCTGCAGACTCGCAGCGGGTCCGGCTGATCCACGTGCCGCGCGGCAACGGCGGCGAGGTCGTGGTGTGGGCCGGGCGCAAGGCGGACGATCCCAAGCCCGTCGCCGACGCGCGCAAGGCGATGCTGGAGGAGACCGAGGACGAATATCGCCGCCTGCTCTATGTCGCGATGACGCGCGCGGCCGATCGGCTGATCGTTGGCGGCTGCCTGCCCGGCAATATGAGGACGGTCCGCAAGCTGAGCTGGTACGACCTCATCGACACCGGGCTCACCGGCTCCGGCCTGGACAAGCAGACGATAGAAACGCCGCTCGGCAAGGTGACCCGATTCGCCCGGCCCGGGGATGCCGCGGCACTCGGTACGCCCGCGACCTCCGTGGACCAGACGATCAGCCTGCCGGATTGGCTCCGGACGCCGGCGCAGCGCGAGACGATCGACGACGATCCGGTGCGTCCCTCCGGGCAGTCAGCCGAGGAAGGCCGCGCGGTGCGATCCGGCGAATCAGTGCAGTCGCGCGCACTGGCGCTGCAGCGCGGCACGCTGGTCCACCGGCTGCTGCAATCGCTCCCGGACATCGCCATCGAGCGCCGGCGCGACGCCGCGCTCGGCTTCATGACCCGTAATGCCGGCGACTGGGCGGAAGCCGATCGCGTCAGGCTGGCCGACAAGGTGCTCGCCTTGATCGCCGAGCCGCGCTTTGCACCGGTGTTTGCCGAGGGCAGCCGGGCGGAGGCCGCCATCGTCGGGAGACTCGACCGGCCGGGCCGCCCGCCGGCGCTGGTGTCGGGGCAGATCGACCGCCTGGTCGTTCGTCCGGACGAGGTTTTGATCGTCGATTTCAAGACCAACCAGGCGGCCCCCAAAAGCGCCGCGGAAGCGCCCGCCGCCCATGTCCGGCAGCTTGCGCTGTACCGGGCGGTGCTTTCGCGGCTTTATCCCCAAAAGCCGATCCGCGCCGTTTTGCTCTGGACCGAGGCCCTTGAATATATGGAGATTTCAGCCTCCGCGCTGGACGCGGCGCTGGCATCCCTTCATGTCGGCGTGAGCATCCTTGACCCGGCAAGGGGGCGTTCATAGGTTGACGCCATGATCCCGGGCGCGATTCCACGTCGCGCCGATTCTCTTTCAACCGAGTGAGGTGCTCCAATGGCCGTTGGCAAGGTTTCCGACACCGATTTCGAAGCCGAAGTGCTCAAGGCGAACGGCCCCGTCGTCGTCGATTTCTGGGCCGAATGGTGCGGCCCCTGCCGCATGATCGCGCCCGCCCTCGATGAGATCGCCGGCGCGATGGGCGACAAGGTCAAGATCGTCAAGCTCAACGTCGACGAGAGCCCGAAGACCGCGTCGAAGTACGGCGTGATGTCGATCCCGACCCTGATGATCTTCAAGGGCGGCGAGATGGCCTCCCGTCAGGTCGGCGCGGCGCCGAAGGCGAAGCTGCAGCAGTGGATCACCTCCGCGGTCTGATCCACGTCGCGGAAGATTTTTCGAAACGGCCGGCCGATCGCCGGCCGTTTTATTTTGCCCGCAGCCCGGGTCTATTTCTCACCGGCCTTGCCCTCCGCGAGCTTGGCCAGGCTCGCGAGGACTTCGGGAAAATCTGATGCGACAACCGGACCAATTTCGGTCGCTTGCGAGCCTTGGGCGTCGACGGCGTAGACGATGCGTGTGTGCGCCGGTCCGAGCGACTCGATGCGATGAGCGACCTTGATGACGAGATCGCCGACTTGCGTCTCGTCGACGAAGCACGCGTTCTCGCGAACTTCGATCAGTTGCGAGCGCAGCGCTTCCTCGCCGGGCGGCTTCATCGTGAACCAGGTGCCGGTCGCAAATGGCCCGTCAATGTCGATCTGCTCGATACCCGCATTCCAGTTTTTCCAGCCGGGGACATCGCGAAAGATGCTCCAGATCGTCTCTGCGGTTGCAGATGTCTCGATGGCATATTCGTTTCGCCAGACATGTCCGTCGCCCATGGCGCGCTCCCTCTTTGAGATGTACGCTTATAACAAGCGCACTTATGAAGGAGTCAAACCCGTAGCGGCGCTACTTGATCCACCCCGTCGCCAGTGCGTTCGCGAGCTCCGGCTGATTGTTGCGGCGGGCGAGCGCGGCCATCGCTTCATGGTCGTAGGCGATCTGGCGGAACGTCACCTGCCAGACGCCGTGAACGAGCTCAAGAATCGCATAGCGCGCGTGCGGTGTGCCGGCTTCGACCAGATGCGGGAACGGATGCACGTCGCGATAGCCGGGGCTGCCGACGCTGCCGGGATTGACGATCAACCGGCCGTCGCGAAGCCGCACGGCGCGGGCGAGATGCGTGTGAGCGCAGAGGATCAGGGATTGCGTCACGCCTTGCGCGAGCTGCTCGATGCGATCGAGCGGCGATAGCGCAACGGTGCCGTCGGGATGCACCGTGTCGAGCCAATAGATTTCATCATCGTTAGGTGTCGCGTGACAGAGAAACACCTGGTCCCGGAACATGCGCGTCATCGGCTGCGCACTCAGCCAGTCGAGCTGCGCGGCATTGAGCTGCGCATGGGCGGGTCGATCCCACGAACCCATCTTCTCCGGCGGACGGTCGAGCAGATAGCGGTCGTGATTGCCGAGCACGTGCACGGCGTCGAGCGGCATCAGGATCTCGATGGTGCGCCGCGCATCGAGCGGGCCGCTCAGCATGTCGCCGAGACTGACGATGTCGGAGATGCCGAGGGCGCGGATATCGGCAAGCACCGCCTCCAGCGCGAGATAGTTTCCGTGGACGTCGGCAATTGCGGCAAAACGCATTCGGCATTCCCGGTCTCGTATCGAAGGCACGAGACTTCTATGCAGGAGGCGTGCCGTTGAGGCCGAGCACGTGGCCGGCGAGATAGAGCGAGCCGGTGATCAGAATGCGCGGCGGCACCTCGTAGGCGAGCCGCGACAAGGCGCGCAGCGCGGCCTCGATGCCGGGCGCGACCTCGACGCGCATGCCGAAGCTGCGGACGGCGTCCGCGAGACGGTCGACCGGCATCGCGTTCTCGGTGTCCGGAATCGGCACCGCGATGATGTGGCGGGTCAGGCCGGCGAAGTTGGCCAGGAACGCCTTCGGGTCCTTGTTCGCCATCATCCCGGCGATGACGACCAGCGGCCGCGACACCCGCTCTTCGAGATCGCCGAGCGCGGCGGCCGCGACACGGCCGCCTTCGGCATTGTGCCCGCCGTCGAGCCAGATTTCCGAGCCCTGCGGGCCCCAGGAGAGTAACTCGCCCGAGGTGAGACGCTGCATCCGCGCCGGCCATTCGGCGCTGAGGATGCCGGCCTCGAATGCCGCCTGGTTGATCTTGAAGGCGCTGATCGCGCGCAGCGTCGCGATGGCGAGGCCGGCATTGTCGAACTGGTGGCGGCCGAACAGCCGCGGCGCTGCCAGATCCATCAGGCCGCGCTCGTCGGAATAGACCAGACGGCCGTGCTCGACATTGACGTGCCAGCTTTCGTTCGCGGCAAACAGCGGCGCGCGCATGCGCTTGGCCTGCGCTTCGATCACGGCCATCGCCTCAGACATCTGCTCCGCCGAGATCACAGGCACGCCGCGCTTGATGATCGCGGCCTTCTCGCCGGCAATCGACGTCATGGTGTCCCCGAGGAAATCCGTGTGATCCATGCTGATCGGTGTGATCACGCAGGCCGCGGGCGCATCGACCACGTTGGTCGAATCGAGCCGCCCGCCGAGGCCGACTTCGAGCAGCACCGCATCGGACGGATTTTGCGCGAACAGATGGAAAGCGGCGGCGGTCTTCAGCTCGAACAGTGTCGCGGGCTCGCCGGCATTGACGCGCTCGACCTCTTCCAGCGCCGCGCGCAATTCGTCGTCGGAGACGAGCACGCCGCCGCCGACGCGGCCGAGCCGGAAACATTCATTGATGCGGACGAGATAGGGCGAGGTGTAGGCGTGGACGCGCAGGCCGGCAGCCTCCAGCGTCGCGCGCAGATAGGCCACCGTCGAGCCCTTGCCGTTGGTGCCGGCAACGTGGATCACCGGCGGCAGCTTGTGTTCGGGATGACCGAGCCGCTCGAGCAGGCGGTGAATCCGCTCAAGCCCGAGGTCGATGCGCTTCTGATGCAGGGCCGACAGTCGCCCGATCAATGCATCAAGCGGCGGCTTTGCGCTGTTAGAGGACACGTTCACGCGTGGGGCGCAGCCGGCGCCGGCTCAGCGGCCGATACGATCTGCGCCGGGCTGACGACAGGCTGCACCGATTTCGAAGCGCCCTCATGCGCCGGAGCCCTGGTCAGCAGGCGGCAGAGCCGCGCCAGGGTCGGACGCAATTCATGGCGGTGCACGACCATGTCAACCATGCCGTGCTCTTTCAGATATTCGGCGCGCTGGAAACCCTCAGGCAGCTTCTCGCGGATGGTCTGCTCGATCACGCGCGCACCGGCAAAGCCGATCAGCGCGCCGGGCTCGGCGATCTGCACGTCGCCCAGCATCGCATAGGATGCGGTGACGCCGCCGGTGGTCGGGTTGGTCAGCACGACGATGTAGGGCTGTTTTGCTTCGCGCAGCATCTGCACCGCGACAGTCGTGCGCGGCATCTGCATCAGCGACAGGATGCCTTCCTGCATGCGCGCGCCGCCGGATGCGGCGAACACGATGAAGGGCGACTTCTTCTCGACCGCGAGCTCGAGCCCACGCACGATGGCCTCACCCGCGGCCATGCCGAGCGAGCCGCCCATGAAATCGAAATCCTGCACGGCGACGACGACGCCGGCGCCTTCGAGCTTGCCGTAGCCGACCTTGATCGCGTCGTTCAGATTGGTGCGCGCACGCGCATCCTTGATGCGATCGACATATTTCTTCTCGTCGCGAAACTTCAGCGGATCGGGCGTGACGTCGGGCAAGGCGACGTCGAACCAGGTCTCGTTGTCGAAAATCGACTTCAACCGCGCCACCGCGCCCATGCGCATGTGGTAGTTCGAGCCGGGGATGACGAACTGGTTGGCCTCGACGTCCTTGTAGAACACGAGCTGTCCGGAATCCGGGCACTTGATCCACAGATTCTCCGGCGTCTCCCGCCGCAGCATGTTGCGGATCTTCGGCCGGACCACATTGGTAAGCCAGTTCATGGTTTGCTCCGATGTGCGATCCCGCAGGGGATCGCCTGAAGGACTATATGGCGGCCGGGCCCTTGCCCGGCAAGCCGCCGTGTCGCCCGCTCCAGAAGCGGAATTATGGCCTATTTGGCCGCCTGTTGAGCGCCCTTGACGCCCTGGGCCAGGGCTGCGGTCAGCTCAGCCACGGCGTTAACGGTCTTGGCGGTCGCCCGGCCTTCTGCGTCGAGACTATCCTTGAGCGCATCGACCAACGCGGTGCCGACCACCGCGCCGTCGGCATGGGACGCGATGTCGCGCGCGTTTTCCGGCGTCCGGATGCCGAAGCCGACGCAGACCGGCAGCTTGATGTGGCGCTTGATACGGGCGACCGGCTCGCTTATGGCCGTCGCGTCCGCAGCCGCAGCACCCGTGATGCCGGTGATGGCGACGTAGTAGACGAAGCCCGAGGTGTTGGCGAGCACGGCGGGCAGGCGCTTGTCGTCGGTCGTCGGCGTCGCCAGACGAATGAAGTTGAGGCCAGCCTTCATCGTGGGCAGGCAAAGCTCGTCGTCCTCTTCCGGCGGCAGGTCGACGATGATGAGGCCGTCGATGCCGGCGGCCTTCGCATCGACCAGAAATTTGTCGACGCCGTAGATGTAGATCGGATTGTAATAGCCCATCAGCACGATCGGCGTGGCGTTGTCGTCCTTGCGGAAGTCGCGCACCAGATCGAGCGTCTTCTTCAAGGTCATGCCGACCTTGAGCGCGCGCAAGCCCGCGGCCTGGATCGACGGACCGTCGGCCATCGGATCGGTGAAGGGCATGCCGAGCTCGATCACATCGGCGCCGGACTTCGGCAGCGCCTTGATGATCTCGAGCGACGTCGCCGGATCGGGATCGCCCGCCATCACGAAAGTGACGAAGGCCGAGCGGCCGGCTTGTTTCAGCTCGGCGAAACGGGTGTCGATACGGGTGGTCATGATTCCGCGGCCGCTGTGCTATACCTCTCCCCGTCGGGGAGAGGTCGGCTGCGTAGCAGCCGGGTGAGGGGGATGGAGAGGTTCAAGTCGAGAGCGCGAAGGCTCCGCGAGTCGCAGACGAGTGCCGAAGCGAAACTTTGGCAGGCGCTGCGCAACAGGCAGCTCGCCCGCTGGAAGTTTCGCCGCCAGCACCCGGTCGACCGATACGTCGTCGATTTCGTGACGCTGGACGGAAAACTGATCATTGAAGTTGACGGCGTCACGCATTCCAGCCCGACCGAGATCGAGCGCGACAAGGCAAGAACTGAGGTCCTTGAAGCCTGCGGATTCTTCGTCCTTCGTGTCTCGAACACGGATGTATACGAAAATATTGAAGGTGTTCTTGAGCTCGTCCGCACATCGCTGAGGTTCGAGTGAGTGGAAAGGCCCCTCACCCGGCTGCTTCGCAGCCGACCTCTCCCCGATGGGGAGAGGTGAAGTAAGCGCGACACGCTCCTCACTTGGTCTTGCCCTTCAGGATGTCGCCGACCTGCGGGACGTCCTTGTCGCCGCGGCCGGAGAGATTGACGACCATCAGGTGATCTCCAGGCCGTTTCGGCGCGAGCTCCATCACCTTGGCGATGGCGTGCGCGGGCTCGAGCGCGGGAATGATGCCTTCGAGCTTCGAGAGCAGCTGGAACGCGGCGAGCGCCTCGTCATCGGTCGCGGAGAGGTAATTGACGCGGCCAATCTCGTGCAGCCAGGAATGCTCGGGGCCGATGCCGGGATAGTCGAGGCCGGCCGAGATCGAATGCGCGTCCTGGATCTGGCCGTCGGCATCCATCAAGAGATAAGTGCGGTTGCCGTGGAGCACGCCGGGACGGCCGCCCGCGATCGAGGCCGCATGCAGCTGCGTCAGTCCATGGCCCGCGGCCTCGACCCCAAAGATTTCAACGGAGGGATCATCGAGGAACGGATGGAACAGGCCCATCGCATTCGAGCCGCCGCCGATGCAGGCGACCAGCGAATCCGGCAGGCGTCCCTCGACCTCCTGCATCTGCGTCTTGGTCTCGTTGCCGATGATGGACTGGAAGTCGCGCACCAGCGTCGGATAGGGATGCGGGCCCGCCACCGTGCCGATGCAGTAGAAGGTGTTATGCACGTTGGTGACCCAATCGCGCAGCGCCTCGTTCATGGCGTCCTTCAGCGTGCGCGTGCCCGACTGCACCGGCATCACCTTGGCGCCCAGCATCTCCATGCGGATCACGTTGGGCTGCTGCCGCTCAACATCGACGGCGCCCATATAGACCACGCATTCGAGGCCGAAGCGCGCGCACAGTGTTGCGGTCGCGACGCCGTGCTGGCCGGCGCCGGTCTCGGCGATGATGCGCTTCTTGCCCATGCGCCGCGCCAGCATGATCTGGCCGAGCACATTGTTCACCTTGTGCGAACCGGTGTGGTTGAGCTCTTCGCGCTTCAGATAGATCTTGGCGCCGCCGAGATGCTCGGTGAGGCGTTCGGCGAAATAGAGCGGCGACGGCCGGCCGACATAGTTCTTGAGATAGCCGTTCATCTCGGCCTGGAAGGCCGGATCGGCCTTGGCCGCAGTGTAGGCCTTCTCCAGATCGAGGATCAGCGGCATCAGGGTTTCGGCGACGAAGCGTCCGCCGAAGATGCCGAAATGGCCGCGCTCGTCGGGACCGCTGCGATAGGAGTTTGGTTTGGCGATGTTCATCGAACGCTCAACTCTTGAGTGGCGCGCGCGGCGCGAATGAAGGCCTTGATCAGCTCGGGGTCCTTGATGCCGGAAGCACTCTCGACACCGGAGGACACATCGACGCCGCCGGTGATGGTAACGCGAACGGCCTCGGCAACATTGTCGGCATGAAGCCCGCCCGAGACCATGTAGGGCAGTTTCAGATCGAGATTTGCCAGCAGGTGCCAGTCGAAGGGCGCGCCGAGGCCACCGGGCCGGGTCGCGTCTTTCGGCGCGCGCGCGTCGAACAGGATGCGATCGGCGACCGCGGCGTAGCCGGGCAGCACCGCAAGATCGGCCGCGGTTGCAACCGGCACCGCCTTCATCACGGGACGGCCGTACTTCTGCTTGATGTCGCGCAGCCGCGCCACGCTCTCCTTGCCATGGAGCTGAAAAATGTCCGGCGAGAGCACGTCCATGATGTTGTCGAGCGTGGCGTCGTCGGCATCGACCGTGAGCGCGACCTTGAGCGCGCGCCGCTTGACCTGGTGGCCGAGATCACGCCCTGTCTCCAGTGACACATGCCGCGGCGACGGCGGGAAGAACACGAACCCCACCATGTCGGCGCCCGCCTCGAGCGCTACGTCGAGCGTCTCGGGCGTGGACAGGCCGCAGATTTTGACAAGCAGGGACATGGACTCGGAATACAGTCTCAAAGCAGGTGGAGGCCGCAAGCGGCGGCCGGGAAACGGGTTTTTCGGTCGGGGCCGCTTCTACAACGTCGCGCGCTGCTTGTCTCGCCCGATGGCCCCGTAAAGGCCCACCCCTGATGGCACCGGGAGGCGCTGGGACTCGGGCTTGGCCGGGGCCGCCTGGGCCCGCAGATCAGCCAGTTCGCCCCGGGCGGCCCGTGCATCCGCCTCGTTCCGGCGTGCGGCGCGCCGCCAGTGCCGCTGGCCGAACCAGACGGCGCAGCCGCCGGCGATGACGCCCACGGCAGCCACCAGGATCAGCAGCAGGAACAGCGGCAGCGTGATCGACAGCGCCGGATCGGCCGCCATGAAGGGATCGAAGGAGACAGTGACGAAATGCCGGTTGGCCACGGCAAAGGCCACCAGGATCAGGCCCAGTGGAATCACGATCAGCGCGGTCAGGAACTTTCGCATCGCGATCGCTCGTCTTGAATCAAGCTTGCTGCCGCATCATGCGGCCGTTCGGTAATGCCCGGACGACAGCGGCTTCTTAGTCCGGCGCGCCGGGATCCGGATGATCGCGGTTCAGCCGCTCGCGCATTTCCTTGCCGGTCTTGAAGAACGGAACGCTCTTCTGATCGACGGGGACATGGGCGCCGGTGCGCGGATTGCGGCCGGCGCGCGCGGGGCGGTGCTTCACCGAGAAAGCGCCGAAGCCGCGCAGCTCGACGCGGTCGCCGCGCGCCAGTGCCGCTACGATCTCTTCGAGAATCGCATTCACAATGTTCTCGACATCCCGCTGGTACAGATGCGGGTTGTGCTCGGCGATACGCTGAACAAGTTCGGATTTGATCATCGAGAGATAGGACCCGGAAGCGTGCGGATGACCATTTCCGTGAAAATGCCTTGATCTGTCAAGACGCTAAATGAAGGTTGAGCGTCGTGAAAATGCGTGACAAATGCCGAAAAAGCGGGCTGCACGGCTACCCGCCGGGCGGGAAAAAGGTCTGAAGCTCGCGCGGTTCCCGCTGTTTCCGCTCAATTCGACGCAGCCGGTTGCCACAGGGCCAGCATTCCATCCAACCCGACGCGATCGACCGCCTGCACGACGCCGGTTTGCGCGATTTGGTGCGCAATCGAGCCGAATCCAAGCGCTTCCAGCGTCACGGCGGCAGCCGTCTTGAGGAACGGCAGGTCGCCGAAGCGCGACTCGAGCTTGTAATCGCGCACGCTGAGACCCTTCTTGACGCCCTTCTGTTCCTCGAGCCAGGTCACGGCGGTGTTCTCGTCGCCGAGCTGATCGATCAGCTTGAGATCGATTGCCTGGCGGCCGGTAAAGACGCGGCCATCGACGACTTTTTCGAGCTGCGTGTCATCCATGCCACGGCGTTGCTTCACCAGATCCTTGAACCAGGCATAGGAATCCTTCACCAGCGCATCCAGCGCGGCCCGGGCCTCGGGGCTGGTCGGCTCAAAGCCGTTGGGCGCCGCCTTCAGCGGCGTGGACTTCACTTCCTCGACCCTGACGCCGATGGTCTTCAAGAGTTCCGAGACGTTTGGAAACTGGAACAGCACGCCGATCGAGCCGACCAGCGAGCTCTGCTGGGCGATGATGTGGTCGCTCGCAATCGCGGTGATGTAACCGCCGGACGCCGCAAGGCCCTCGACCACGACGACCAGCGGCTTCTTCGCCTTCAGGCGCGTCAAGGAATCGTAGAGCTGCTCGGAGCCGGCGGTGGTGCCGCCCGGCGAATTGACGTGAACGATCACGGCGGCGGCCTGCGAATTCTCCAGCCGCTCCAGCGCCCGCGTGCGCTCGGAATCGCTGCGGATCAGGCCATCGATCTGCACGCGCGCGATGGAGCCTGCGGTAGCAAAGCTGCCGCTCGCGCCCGGTGTCGCGATCAGCGCGAAGCCCGCGATCGCAGCGATCGCGATCAGTGCGGCCATCACACGCCAGAACGTCAGCTTGCGGCGGATCCTGCGGCGATCGACGATGATGTCCGAATCGAGCGACATCGGAATATCTCCAAATGAAAGGCCGCTGGCGTTGTGCCGTCACAACCTGACCAATGGCTTGTCTGGATACATCAATTGCGGCGCAATTTGAAGAAAACAAGGCCCCGCGCACCCCGGATGGAGCACCAACAAAAAAGCCCCGGCTCGCGCCGGGGCTTCGATGTCAGCAAAATTTGCGTTTCGCTTACTTGCTGTCGCGGTTCTTGAGCGCGGTGCCCAGGATGTCGCCCAGCGTCGCACCCGAATCGGAGGAGCCGTATTGCGCGATGGCTTCCTTCTCTTCGGCGACTTCGAGCGCCTTGATCGACACCTGGACCTTGCGGGCCTTCTTGTCGAACTGGATCACGCGGGCATCGACCTTCTCGCCGACGGCAAAGCGTTCGGCGCGCTGGTCGTTGCGGTCACGCGCGAGCTCCGAGCGCTTGACGAAGGTGGTGAAGTCGGTACCGGCAATCTTCACCTCGATGCCGCTCTCCTTCACTTCGAGCACTTCGCAGGTCACGACCGCGCCCTTCTTGACATCGCCCGGCTCGGCGAAGGGGTCGCCTTCGAGCTGCTTGATGCCGAGCGAGATACGCTCCTTCTCGACGTCCACATCGAGCACCACGGCCTTCACCATGTCGCCCTTCTTGTAGTTGTCGATCACCTGCTCGCCCGGAAGCTTCCAGTCGAGGTCGGAGAGATGGACCATGCCGTCGACGTCGCCCTCGAGGCCCAGGAACAGGCCGAACTCGGTCTTGTTCTTGACTTCGCCCTCGACCGTCGAACCGGTCGGGTGACCTTCGACGAAGACCTCCCACGGGTTGCGCATGGTCTGCTTGAGGCCGAGCGAAATGCGGCGCTTGACCGAATCGACTTCCAGCACCTGCACGTCGACTTCCTGCGAGGTCGAGACGATCTTGCCGGGGTGCATGTTCTTCTTGGTCCACGACATCTCGGAGACGTGGATCAGGCCTTCGATGCCCGGCTCGAGCTCGACGAACGCGCCGTAGTCGGTGATGTTGGTGACGCGGCCGGTGAAGCGGGCACCCAGCGGGTACTTGGCTTCGATGCCCTGCCACGGATCGTCCAGCAGCTGCTTCATGCCCAGCGAGATGCGGTGCGTCTCGTGGTTGATCTTGATGATCTTGACCTTCACGGTCTGGCCAATCGAGAGCACTTCGGTCGGGTGGTTGACGCGGCGCCACGCGATGTCGGTGACGTGCAGCAGGCCGTCGATGCCGCCGAGATCAACGAACGCACCGTAATCGGTGATGTTCTTGACCACGCCGTCGATGACCTGACCCTCTTCGAGGTTCTGCACCAGCTCCTGACGCTGCTCGGCGCGGGTCTCTTCGAGAACCGTGCGGCGGGAGACGACGATGTTGCCGCGGCGGCGGTCCATCTTGAGGATCTGGAACGGCTGCGCGTTGTTCATCAGCGGCGCAACGTCGCGGATCGGACGGATGTCGACCTGCGAACGCGGCAGGAAGGCAACGGCGCCGTCGAGATCGACGGTGAAGCCGCCCTTGACCTGGTTGAAGATGACGCCCGTGACCTTCTCGTTGTTCTGGAACGCCTTCTCCAGCTTGCCCCAGCTCTCTTCGCGGCGCGCCTTGTCGCGCGACAGCACGGCTTCGCCGAGGGCGTTTTCGATGCGATCGAGGAACACTTCGACCTCGTCGCCAACCTTGATCTCGCTCTCACGGCCGGGGCCGGAAAATTCGCGCAGCGCAACGCGGCCTTCGGTCTTCAGGCCGACGTCGATGACGGCCATGTCCTTTTCAATTGCAACCACCTTGCCCTTGACGACCGAGCTCTCCTGCAGGTTGCCACCTGCGAAGGACTCGTCGAGCATCGCGGCGAAATCGTCGCGCGACGGGCTATAGGTATCAGCGGAAATCGAAGCCATTTGTTCTCCAGTTGCGGATGTCTTGCCGGCCGTTGGGTTTTTGGGCGTATCGGGCGTGCAGTGTCGGAAGGTCCACAAAACCTTCGAGCGACCGCTCGCTGCTCCGGTCTGCGACCAGAACAGCGGAAGCGGGCCGGCTGAGGCCCGCACGTTCGATACGTTGAAAATCTGCTGTCCGGAGCCTGGATCGCATCGGCCCCCAACAGGGACCGAGAGTATCGACCTCAAAGAGCGGGAGCGGGCACTTCCTCCAATGACGGCTGCGGCTTAACCCCGCGACCGGCCCGCTCGGACAGCCTCGATAATGTCGATGGCGGCCCGGACGCCGCCTTCTATATCCAGTTGGGAGTTATCTAGCAAGTAAGCATCCGCGGCCGGTTTCAAAGGCGCAATCGGCCTGTTCTTGTCGCGTTCGTCGCGCTGGATGATGTCGGCCAGCACCGCCGCCTCATCCGCATCCTCACCCCGCGCCCTCGCCTCCATGGTGCGGCGGCGGGCGCGGACTTTTGGGTCAGCCATGACGAATATCTTCACGTCGGCATCGGGGCAGATCACGGTTCCAATGTCCCGGCCGTCCAGCACCGCGCCGGGCGGACCGGCGGCGAATTGCCGCTGGAAATCGAGCAGGACCTCGCGAACCCTGGGGATCGCCGAGACGATGGAGGCGCCTTCACCGGCCGTCTGGGTCTTGAGGGCGGGATTGCCGAATTTTTCGGGATCGAGTTCCAGCGCGGCCTGCACCGCGGCCGCTTCGTCCCGGAGATCCTGGCCGGACTGCATCAGGGCGTAGGCAACCGCGCGATAGATCACGCCGGTATCGAGGTGACGATAGCCGTAGTGATGGGCGAGGCGCTTGCCGAGCGTGCCCTTGCCCGAGGCCGCCGGTCCATCGATGGCGATGATCATGTCACTCAAACCTTGACCGGGTGGGGTCCGCGGGCGCGCCGCAACGGCTGCTCTTCGGTAAAAATGTTGCGAGAAGAGAATGCGGCTGGGCTCGCATAGGTAAGATATTCGCGCATGCCGTCAGTCGGACACGCGGCGGTGAACCAAGGCTCGGCCAGCCGGCGCGCCGGATCACACACCCAAGAAGGTACCCGGCCAAGGCGACGTTGCTTCGCCAGATACTCCGCGACGGCTCCAACGAGCGCATCGAGCCGATCGTTCTGCGTCAGCGCCGGTTCGTCCTCGATAGTCAGATATTGAGCATCAATCGTCACTGCCAAATCGAACGTATCTAGAAATTCAGCCAAAGTGGCGTCCTGCGGCGCACCGGCGCAGATGCAATCGACGGCTTCAGCAAGGGTCTTCGGGCGCATTGGCAGCTTACTCCCGATACAGCTTACAATTGCATGACGGGCTCATGGCCGCGGCCTCATGAAAACTCGGCCCCCAGCGCCCGCATCATCGGAATGAAGTCCGGGAAACTGGTGGCGATGAAGGCGGTGTCGTCGACCGTCACCGGCTGATCGGACGCGCAGCCCATCACCAGCGCGGACATCGCGATGCGGTGGTCCATATGCGTGGCGACAGTGCCGCCGCCCGCGACGTGGCCGCGGCCCTCGACGATCAGATCGTCGCCGGAAACAGCGACCTTGACGCCATTGACGCGGAGCATGTCCGCGGTGGCCTCGAGCCGATCGGATTCCTTGACGCGCAACTCCTGCAGGCCGCGCATGATGGTCGTGCCTTCGGCGAACGAAGCCGCGACCGCCAGCACCAGATATTCGTCGATCATCGACGGTGCGCGCTCCGGTGGAACCTCGACGCCGCGCAGTTTTGATGCGCGCACGCGCAAGCGCGCCATTGGCTCACCGGCATCACCGCGCGCATCGCTTTCCTCGATGGACGCACCCATCTCACGTAGCGTGGTAAAAAGGCCGGTGCGCAGCGGATTGGTCATCACGTCCGACAGAACGACGTCAGAGCCTTCAACGATCAGCGCCGCGACGACCGGAAAGGCCGCCGAAGACGGATCGGCGGGCACGATGACGGTGGCACCATGCAGTTCGGGCTGGCCGACCAGCGTGATGCGGCGGCCGTGAGCCCCCTCGTCGACCGAGGTGACGTCGGCGCCAAAATGCTTCAGCATCAACTCGGTGTGGTCGCGGCTGGCCTCGCTCTCGATCACGGTTGTGGTGCCCGGCGCCGACAGGCCCGCCAGCAGCACCGCCGACTTGATCTGGGCCGAGGCGACCGGGGTCTTGTACGTAATCGGCAGCGGATCCCGCGCGCCCTGGACGGTCAGCGGCAGGCGACCGCCCTCACCCCCGGACACGACCTTGGCCCCCATCTTTTCGAGCGGATCGAGGATCCGGCGCATGGGACGGCTGCGCAACGAGGCATCGCCGTCAAACACCGCCGAGATAGGGCAGCCCGCGACGGCGCCCATGACCAATCGGCAGCCGGTGCCGGAGTTGCCGAAATCCAGCGCCGCCTTGGGCTGGGCAAAGCCGCCGACGCCGACGCCGTGGACCTTCCAGGCGAAATCGCCGGTGCGTTCGACCTTGGCGCCGAGCGCCTGCATCGATTTGGCGGTGTTGAGGACGTCTTCGCCCTCAAGGAGGCCCGAAATCCGGGTCTCGCCGACAGCGAGCGCCCCCAGGATGAGGGCCCGGTGGGAAATCGACTTGTCCCCGGGCACCCGTACTTTTCCGGTCAGGGGACCGCTTGCGCGCGACTTCAGCGGCGTCGGCTTGTCGGAATGGGTCAAGATTGTGTCCTTCGATGCGCCCGGAGAAGCTGCGGGCAGGTACCACATGGTCTCCCCGCCGTCACGAGCATGTCTTTCTCTCGTAATGCGCTATTGACAGCGGGCCGCCAACTAGCCAAGTGAAGCACCGCTTTTCAGACATCCCAGGATTCCTCTGCCGTGGCCAAGTCCGAACTCGGAACCAAACGTATTTGCCCGACGACGGGCAAGAAATTCTATGACCTCAACAAGAATCCGGTGATCTCGCCCTATACCGGCGAGGTTGTGCCGATCGCACCCGTGGCGCCGGCGCGTGTGCCGCGCGGCGCCGAAGCCCGCCACGCTGCAGCAGCCGCCGACACCACGCCGGAGCCGGCGGAGGTCGAGGAGGTCTCGCTGGAGGAGGCCGATGCCGAGGAGAACACCGGCAAGGTCAAGGCCGTCGTCCCCGAATCCGAGGACGATATCGAGGTCGACGAGACCCTCGACGACGACGATGACGATGATTCGACCTTTATTCCCGACGAGGAAGAGGGCGATGAGGACGTGACCGACATCATTGGTGATGTCGGAGGTGATGAAGAGACTTGAGATAATTCCAGAACTGTGGTTCTGGGTCTTTCCCGGCGCGCTGCCCACGGCGCGTCGGTCGGTTAAGGGGCCATAGCTCAGCTGGGAGAGCGCTTGCATGGCATGCAAGAGGTCGGCGGTTCGATCCCGCCTGGCTCCACCAACCCTCGCTCGCTTCGCGAGCTACGGCTCGGCAAGCCCGGGAAGTCTCTCGTAGCGAAATGAGCGAAGGCTGCTCCGCCAGAGCAAAGGCCGAAGACGGGCTCTAACGAATCCCCCTACTCCCCAATCACCGCATTCAACCGATCGCGCAGCGCGACGATCTCGTCCTTCATCGCGACCAGCTCCGACACCGAGCAATCCGACGCGGCGAGAATCGACTGCGGGACGCTGCGTGCCTTGTCTTTCAGCGCGTGCCCTTGCGGCGTCAGCGCGATCAGGACCTGGCGCTCGTCCTCGCTGGAGCGCGTGCGCTTGACCAGGTGCGCGGCTTCGAGCCGCTTGAGCAGCGGCGTCAGCGTGCCTGAATCGAGAAAGAGCCTTTCGCCGATGTCCTTGAGCGGCACGTCGTCCCGCTCCCACAGCACCAGCATCACCAGATATTGCGGATAGGTCAGGCTGAGCCGGTCCAGAAGCGGCTTGTAGACGCGGTTGAAGGCATGCGCGGCTGAATAGACGGCGAAGCAGATCTGGTTGTCGAGACGTTGCGGATCCAGGGTCGATAATTTCCGGGCCATAGAGAATCTCACGAGACTGACCCGCATTGTGGGACCGGGCGGGCCGACATTCAATTGCGAACAATTAAATGTGAGGCATGCAAATTTCAATTGTGCACAATCCAATTGTTTGCGATAGAGATTCCACCGCAACCCGAAGACCCTGAGGAGACGAAAATGTCCGTGAACGTCCTCTACAAGACCAGCGCAAAAGCCACAGGCGGCCGTGACGGCCATGCTGCGACCCTCGACGGCGCCCTCGACGTCAAGCTCACCACGCCGAAGGAACTCGGCGGTGGCGGCGGCGCCGGCAACAATCCCGAGCAGTTGTTTGCGGCCGGCTATGCCGCCTGCTTCATCGGCGCGATGAAGTTCGTGTCCTCGCAGGGCGGCCCGAAGGTCCCCGCCGACGCCTCCGTCACCTCGACCGTCGGCATCGGCCCGCGCTCGGCCGGCGGCTTCGGCCTCGACATCGATCTCGCCGTCTCACTGCCGGGCCTGTCCCGCGCGGACGCCGAGGCGCTGGTCGAGAAGGCGCACCAGGTGTGCCCGTACTCCAACGCGACGCGCGGCAATGTCGACGTCCGCCTGACGGTCGTCTGATCTGACGGTGGATTGGCTGGCCCTGGATCCCGCTCGGGCCGGCCGCTTCCGTCTGATTTTGCCATGCCGCGGGATTGCCGGCTGCGCTGCATGACCCTCTACGCGACAGGCCATTGCTGGCTTGGACGAACCTCGCTAGGCCTGTGATCAATATCGACACAGGGGAAGCGAAGGCATGACTGAAGCCGTTTTGGGCGCAATGAGCGGACTGCGCGTCATCGATCTCACGCGCGTGCTCGGCGGTCCCTACTGCACCCAGATTCTCGCCGACCATGGCGCCGACGTGATCAAGGTCGAGCCGCCCGCGGGCGACGAGGTGCGCGACTGGGGCCCTCCCTTCCACGAGGAGGACGCGGCTTATTTCGTCGGCATCAATCGCAACAAGCGCTCGATCGGCCTCGACCTCGCCTCCGAGGGCGGCCGTGTCGTGCTGCTCAAGATGCTGGAGACGGCGGACGTCCTGATCGAGAATTTCAAGCCCGGCACGCTGGAGAAATGGGGCATCGGCAACGATGTGCTCAGCCAGAAATATCCGCGCCTCGTGCATTGCCGGATCTGCGGCTTCGGCGCCGACGGCCCGCGCGGCGGCAATCCCGGCTATGACGCGATCATCCAGGCCATGACAGGCATGATCGCGGCAACCGGTTCGCCCGAGAGCGGGCCGATGCGGATCGGCGTGCCGCTGGTCGACATCACCACCGGGCTTTACGCCGCGATCGGCATCCTGATGGCGCTGTCCGAGCGGCAGCGCTCAGGGCTTGGCCAGTTCCTGGAGACGACGCTGTACGAGACCGGCCTTGCCATCATGCATCCGCACACCGCGAATTATTTCATGCATGGCAAGCCGCCCGGCCTGACCGGCAACGAGCATCCGAACCTCGTGCCATACGCGATCTTCCCGACCAAGACCGACAACATCTTCATCGGCGTCGGCAATGACGGAACCTTCCGCAAGCTCGCCAAGGAGATCGGCAAGCCCGAGCTCGGCACCGATCCGCGCTTTGCCCGCAACAAGGACCGCATCGCCAATCGCGACGCGCTCCGCGCCGAGCTTGCCGCCGTGTTCAGCCAGCACGAGGCCGAGCCGTTGTGCAATCGGCTGCTCGCCGCGGGCCTGCCCGCAGGCCCGGTGCAGAAGATCGATCAGGCGTTGACCAATCCGCACACGATCGCCCGCGGCGATATCATCGAGAAGGACTGGTACAAGGGCGTGGCCTCGCCGATCCGGCTCGATCGCAGCAAGCCGAGCCTGCGCCGCCTGCCGCCGAAGTTCAGCCAGCACTCCCAGGAGGTGTTGGGTGAGTTCGGCTACTCAAAGGCGGAGATCGACGCGATGGTCGAAAACGGCGTGGTCTGCGGACCCGAGCGCAAGCGGTAGGTGGTGCGCTCCCTCTCCCGCTTGCGGGAGAGGGTGTCTCCACAACGGGACAGTCCCTTAGAGGACAGAACCCTCACCCGGCGCTTCGCGCCGACCTCTCCCGCAAGCGGGAGAGGTTCTCGAACCCGCGGCGTGATCGTCGGCCTCACAGCATCAAATGCCGCAGTGCGGCGCGGGCACGCATGTGCACCGCGAACCGAGCAGGTTGCCCGCATCGCGTTCGCCTATTTGATGGCTTCCCTTTTCCAGCGCTTGCCGCTTTCGTTTCGGCCGCTTACACAGTCATGTGAACGTCATATGGCGCTGCTAGCGCAAGCGATCTTTTTGACGGCCAAAGGACGGCTAAGGGAGGTTTACTTGATGGCTCTTCGACATTTTGGGGCGGCTGCCGCTGTTGCAATCGCGGTTGGCATGACGGCTTCGCCGGCGCTGGCTGCGACTGAAATCCAGTGGTGGCATGCGATGACCGGCGCCAACAACGACGTCATCGTCAAGCTCGCCAACGACTTCAATGCGTCGCAGAGCGACTACAAGGTCATCCCGACCTACAAGGGCAACTATGCCGATACGATGAACGCCGGCATCGCGGCCTTCCGCGCCGGCAATGCCCCGCACATCATGCAGGTGTTCGAAGTCGGCACCGCGACCATGATGGCCGCGACCGGCGCCGTGAAGCCCGTCTACAAGCTGATGGCCGAGGCCGGCGAGAAATTCGATCCCAAGATCTACCTTCCCGCGATCACCGGTTACTACTCGACCTCGAAGGGCGAGATGCTGTCCTTCCCCTTCAACTCGTCGTCAACAGTGATGTGGGTGAACCTCGATGAGCTGAAGAAGGCCAATGTCGAGATCCCGAAGACCTGGCCTGAGACGTTCGAGGCCGCCAAG
This sequence comes from Bradyrhizobium sp. WSM3983, assembly GCF_000473045.1. Classification (GTDB taxonomy): domain Bacteria; phylum Pseudomonadota; class Alphaproteobacteria; order Rhizobiales; family Xanthobacteraceae; genus Bradyrhizobium. The sequence goes on from NZ_AXAY01000008.1 coordinate 300,871, forward strand.
AAGCTCCATGACAACGGTCATCCGACCTGCGGCTTCTCCGGCTCCTGGGTCACCTGGGTCAATCTCGAGCAGCTCTCCGCCTGGCACAACGTGCCGCTCGCCAGCAAGGCCAACGGCCTCGACGGCTTCGACACCAAGCTCGAGTTCAACGGACCGCTCCAGGTCAAGCATCTCGAAAAGCTGGTCGAGCTGCAAAAGGACAAGACCTACGATTACGCAGGCCGCACCAATACCGGCGAAGGCCGCTTCACCTCGGGTGAGTGCGCGATCTACCTGACCTCGTCGGCCTTCTTCGGCAACGTCAAGGCGCAGGCCAAGTTCAACTTCACCGCCGTGCCGATGCCGTATTATCCTGATGTCAAGGGTGCCCCGCAGAACTCGATCATCGGCGGCGCTTCGCTCTGGGTGATGGGCGGCAAGTCGGCCGACGAGTACAAGGGCGTTGCGAAATTCCTGACCTTCCTCTCGGACACCGACCGTCAGGTCTACATCCACAAGGCCTCGGGCTATCTGCCGATCACCAAGGCCGCCTATGAAAAGGCCAAGGCCGAGGGCTTCTACAAGGACCAGCCCTATCTCGAGACCCCGTTGCTCGAGCTGACCAACAAGGAGCCGACCGAGAACTCGCGCGGCCTGCGCCTTGGCAACATGGTTCAGCTGCGCGACGTCTGGGCGGAAGAGATCGAGCAGGCGCTGGCCGGCAAGAAGACCGCCAAGCAGGCGCTGGATGCCTCCGTCGAGCGCGGCAACACGATGCTGCGTCAGTTCGAAAAGACCGCCGTAAAATAAGGCGAAGGCGCCGGCAGGCCACGCGACGAGCGGCCTGCCGGCGCCACCCCCACCATGCAAAAGCAAGCCATTTTCCAATCAAAGCTATTGCCCTACGCGCTGGTTGCCCCGCAACTTGCAATCGTCCTGATTTTCTTCTATTGGCCGGCCTTGCAGGCGGTGATCCAGTCCTTCCTGCTGCAGGACGCCTTCGGTCTCTCGTCGAACTTCGTCTGGCTCGACAACTACGTCGAGCTGTTCAGGGACCCCGCTTATTTCGAAGCGATCGTCCGGACCTTCTTCTTCTCGTTCGCGATTGCGGTGTCGTCGCTGTCCTTCGCGCTGCTGCTCGCCGTGATGGCCGACAAGCCGCTGCGCGGCTCGATGCTCTACCGCACGCTGCTGATCTGGCCCTATGCCGTGGCGCCGCCCGTCGTCGGCGTGCTCTGGATCTTCATGCTGCATCCCTCGCTCGGCGTGCTCGCGCGTTACCTGCGCGCGGTCGGCATCGACTGGAATCCGCTGCTCGACGGCAACCAGGCGGCTGCGCTGATCATCCTTGCGGCCGCCTGGAAGCAGATCTCCTATAATTTCCTGTTCTTCCTCGCCGGCCTGCAAGCCATTCCGAAAAGCGTGTTCGAGGCCGCCGCGATCGACGGCGCGCGCCCGATGCGGCGGTTCTGGACCGTGACCTTCCCGCTACTGTCGCCGACCATCTTCTTCCTGCTGGTCGTCAATATCGTCTACGCCTTCTTCGACACGTTCGGCATCATCGACACCATGACGCGCGGCGGACCGGGAACGTCGACGGTGACGCTGGTCTACAAGGTCTATTCCGACGGCCTGCTCGGCGGCAATCTCGGCAGCTCGGCAGCGCAATCCGTGATCCTAATGGTCATGGTGATCGTGCTCACGGGAATCCAGTTCCGCTTCGTCGAACGCAAGGTGACCTACTGATGGTCGAAGACGAGGGCTTCCAGCGCTACGTCGCCCATTTCATCCTCTGGGTCGGGATCGCGATCGTCGCGTTCCCGGTCTACATCGCGATCGTCGCCTCGACCCAGGACAACGCGCTGATCGCCAACGGGCAGATGTCGCTGCTGCCGGGCGGCCATTTCTTCGAGGTCTACTACCAGACCATTTTCGTGGGCACGAGCGGCTCGACCCGCGAGCCGGTCTACAACATGATGCTGAACTCGCTGGTGATGGCGCTGTTGATCGCGGTCGGCAAGATCGCGATCTCGATCATCTCGGCCTATGGGATCGTGTATTTCCGCTTTCCGTTCCGGATGCCGATCTTCTGGATCATCTTCATCACCTTGATGCTGCCGGTCGAGGTGCGCATCTATCCGACCTACAAGATCGTCGCCGATCTGCACATGCTCGACAGCTATGCCGGCCTCTCGCTGCCGCTGATCGCATCGGCCACCGCGACGCTGCTGTTCCGGCAATTCTTCATGACCGTGCCGGATGAATTGCTGGAGGCCTCGCGCATCGACGGCGCCGGCCCTTTGCGCTTCTTCTGGGATACGCTGCTGCCGCTGTCGCGCACCAACATGGCGGCGCTGTTCGTGATCCTCTTCATCCTCGGCTGGAATCAATATCTCTGGCCGCTCTTGATCACCACGCGCGACGACATGCAGACCATCCAGGTCGGCATCCGCAAGATGATCACCACCACCGACGCGCTCACCGAATGGCCGGTCGTGATGGCGACCGCCGTGCTGGCCATGCTGCCGCCGGTGTTCGTCGTCGTCGCCATGCAGAAATTGTTCGTGCGCGGCCTGGTCGAGACGGAGAAGTAGAGAGTTATGGCCAACGTCACCCTGCGCAACGTCCGCAAGACCTATACCGGCGGCTTCGAGGCGATCAAAGGCGTCAATGTCGATGTCGGCGACGGTCAGTTCTGCGTGCTGGTCGGCCCCTCCGGCTGCGGCAAGTCGACGCTGCTCCGCATGGTCGCGGGGCTCGAGACCGTGACCGGCGGCGAGATCGATATCGGCGGCCGCGTCGTCAACCAGGTCGAGCCCGCCGATCGCGACATCGCGATGGTGTTCCAGAACTACGCGCTCTATCCGCATATGAGCGTCTTCAACAACATGGCCTACGGCTTGCGCAATCGCGGCATGAAGGAAGCCGAGGTCAAGACCCGCGTCGAGGAAGCCGCGCGCGTGCTCGAGCTCGCGCCCATGCTGGAGCGCAAGCCGCGCCAGCTCTCCGGCGGCCAGCGCCAGCGCGTCGCCATGGGCCGCGCCATCGTGCGCCAGCCGAAAGTGTTTCTGTTCGACGAGCCGCTGTCGAACCTCGACGCCAAGCTGCGCATCGCGATGCGCGTCGAGATCCGCAAACTGCAGCGCCGGCTCAACACGACGTCGATCTACGTCACCCACGACCAGCTCGAGGCGATGACGCTCGCTGACATCCTCGTCGTGATGAATGGCGGCCAGGTCGAGCAGATCGGCAATCCCCTCGCCATCTACGAGAAGCCGGCGACGACCTTCGTCGCCTCCTTCATCGGCGCCCCGCCAATGAACCTGATGTCGACGCGCACTGAGGAGATCAAGTCGCAGCTCGGCGGCAGTGCGGGCGACGCCGGCATCCTCGGCATCCGTCCGGAAGATTTTGTCATCACCGACCAGACACCGGCCGGCGGCGTTGCCCTGCCGCTGACGGTGGAAGCGATCGAGCGCGTCGGCGCCGAGACTTTTATCTACGGCTCGCGCGCTCAGGATGAGCAGCGCGTCGCGGCCACTCCGGGCGAGTTGCCGCCGGGCGAGGTCATCGTCCGCATCCCCGGAACCGAGGCTCCCGCCATCGGCCAGAAGATCCGGGTCGGCGCTATCAGGTCAAAACTGCACCTGTTCAGCGGCGACGGCAGGAGCCGGATCGAGGCTTAAGACGGGCTTTCGGGACTTGCCGACAGAAATGTTGAAAACAACCCCATGCAAAGTAACCCGGTAGGTAAGGGCTCACTGCGCAGGAGGTAATTAAGCACCTCTATCGCTCCCCTGTTCACTCCTCTATAGGCAGAGTTGTCAGGATTTGTGAATCAAGGTAATGAAGTTCCGTGGAGTTACCCACGCGGAACTCGCGATGACTGACCAACCGATCAATGAAGCTCTTGAGCAGAAGAAAGCTCGCCTTGCGCAGCAAGCGGCTGCTATTGCGCGCGAGCTGCAGGAGTTGGAAGAAATCCAACGACTCACTGCTTTGGCGGCGAAGCACAATCTGGTCGTAAGCGCGGCTCCCGCGCCACCAAAGAGCGGTGAAAAGGTGGGCTCCTGCGCCGATCTGATTGACCGTTACTGTGCTGATCCACGATCAAACTATCATCAACTGCGATACAAGGTTCGTCGCAACTACACTAACATCATGCGGCGCATCGCCGAGGATGTCGTCTTAGGTATTGAACCTATTGCTGATCTTAACGCTGCCAAAGTGCAGGCGGCGTACGAGCGCTGGTCAGAAGGCGGGAGATTGGCGCAGGGACATAGCCTCATCAGACAATTGCGATTGCTTTGCACCTATGGCGTCACGGTGTTGAACGATGACGCTTGTGTGCGACTTAGTGCGGTTCTGCACAAGATGCGGGTCCGCAAGCCACGAGGTGGCGCAGTGCTCCTTACGGAAGAGCACGTCAGGCTTATTCGCGCAAAAGCCCATGAAATGAAGTTGCCTTCCGTAGCCCTCGCGCAAGCGATCCAGTTTGAGTGCCGTCTGAAGCAAACTGACGTCATCGGAGAATGGGTGCCAGTGTCTGAACCTGGCGTTTCGGACATCGTTAGCGAGAACAAGGGCAAGTGGCTTCGCGGCATACGATGGGAGGAAATCGACTCCAAGATGATCCTTCGCCATATATCGAGCCTGCATCAGCGCGATATCGTGATTGATCTCAATAAATCGCCGATGGTCATGGAAGAGCTTTCCAAGATCGGGAAGCTTCCGGCTCGTGGCCCCATCATCGTTAATGAAATCACGGGCGTACCTTGGGCTCAGTTCGAATTCAGGCGACGTTGGCGGAAGATCGCCAACGCTGTCGGCGTGCCCGAGAACGTTAAGAACGGGAATAGCAGCCTAGGAGAAGCTTCGAACGAAAGCCGGAGCCCTGACGTTCCGGCTCAAGAAGTGGGGATGGCATAGTGCAGGATTTGGCTTTCCATCCAGCGCCCTTCCTGACCGTATCCGTCAGGCGAGAAGGAAAACTCATTCGACGGCCCCCTTGGATGCTGAACGTGGACGGTAAGTTCAATGCGTCTTGATCCAAATCGGCTGATTCTCGTCGTTGCACTGCTCATCCTCGCGGGCATGGCTGGTGCGTGGAACTACCGACTCGAAATCGGCAGAGACGGTCTCAAATTTGAGACTAATATCGCGAAAGCTCAGTCGCGATAATCGACCTGATTGTCGATTTGCGTCTCTGGTCGCCTACGGCATGGGGATCTAGCTGTATTCAATCGGCCTGGTAGCCACGATCTGTTCGGCTGGGTCCTGGATCTGTTGAGGGAGCAGACACGACCTTATCTGAGCAGCAGTGATTTTCTTTTTCGACCGGCTCGCCGTTGCTGTTCTCGTCCACAGCCCCCTGCTACGTCCTTGAACCCCCACGGGGATATGCCCATATTACTGACCAAGGGGCGCCGGTTCCGGGCCCTGAAATGCCAAAGTCGCTTCGAGAGGACTTTGTAAACTATGTCTCGTGTTCCCACGCTTTCCAGTCCGTTCCTTCTGGGCTTCGACGAGATTGAGCGCGTGCTCGATCGGGTCGTGAAAGGCGCCGACGGTTACCCTCCCTACAATATCGAGAGATGCGGCGGAGCGGACGGCCAGCCCGAGCGCTTGCGCATCACGCTGGCGGTCGCCGGATTCACCCGCGACCAACTCGATGTAACCATTGAGGAAAACCAGCTCGTGATCCGCGGGCGGCAGCAGGACGACAAGACCCGGCAATACATCCATCGCGGCATCGCCGCGCGCCACTTCCAGCGCACCTTCGTGCTGGCGGAGGGGATGCTGGTACTGGGTGCGGATCTGAAGAACGGATTGTTGTCGGTTGACCTGGCCCGGCCTGAGCCGGAGCGGATCGTTAAGACAATCGCTATCAATGAGCACGAATAATGGAACGAGTAGCGGACTCGACCGCTTAGTTTCTGTGAAGGAGTCGAGACCATGAGTGAAGGTCACGTTGCGTTCGAATACGAAGCCAAGGCCGTCTCGCCCGAGACACTGGCAACCCTCGGCGAAGGCCATATCGCCTATGTGAAGCAGATTCGCTCCGAAGATGTGCCCGGCCTGTTTCCCGAGGCCCCGAAGATTGCGCCCGGCCTCAAGCTGTTCGCGCTCCACTCCGCCGACGGCACGCCGATCATGCTGACCGACAGCCACGAAGCCGCGGTCGCGAATGCCTGGAGCAACGAGCTGCAAGCCGTCAGCGTGCACTGAGCGCACGCGCGTCACATGAATAGAGATTCAAGCGGGCATGCCTTCAGACGAAGGTGTGCCCGTTTTGCTTTTGCGATCAAATTCGGATACTCTAAATTCTGGTTGATCCGACCAGAAAGCATGCCATGACCGCAAAGCGCCCCTCTTCGAAGAAGGGCTCCCAATCCGGGCGATGGAGTCTTCAGGATGCGAAGACGCATCTGAGCCAGATTGTCAGAGAGGCCCAGCGCATCGGACCGCAGCGCGTTACGCTGCACGGGAAAGACGCTGCGGTTATCATCGCGGCAGAGGAATTCGACCGCCTCCAGCGGCCCGTGAGCGGCCGCGACATCGTTACGGCCCTCGCGAAGTCCCCGTTGGCGGACGTCGAATTTGAACGCCTGACTGTCAAATCCAAGGTTCGGGACGTCGAACTTTGAGGGGGTGGCTTCTCGACACCAACGTAGTTTCGGAACTACGCAGGCCTAAGCCTAATCCTGACGTCACAGGTTTTGTAGCCGGCCAAAGCGGCGACGATCTCTATGTCACGGACATCACCTTCGCCGAGATCACTTATGGCATCGAACAATTGTCCGATGCCGCCAGACGCGCCGATCTTCGATCGTGGTCGGACAACACGCTGCGACCGTTGTTTGCGGGTCGAGTCCTTGCCATCACCGAAGATGTGATCGTGCGGTGGAAGGTAATGATCGTCGAGGGTCGCAAGCGCCGTCACACTTTCGGGCAACCGGATTTATTCATCGCAGCTATCGCCGCGCTCCAGGATCTGGCGGTGGTTACGCGCGATATCGACGAATTCGTCGAAGCTCGCGTGCCGGTATTTGATCCCTGGACACACAAATTCTACCATCACGGCAAAGAGACGCTCGTGCGACCAGCCGTGACGCTCGAAGCAATCTCCAAGCTATAGCCGAAGCGGTCACTTCACGTCGCGGTCGTGGGCGACTATCCACTCGACGCCGCCGCGATGGTCGCGCGGTCGATTTGTTCGGGCGAGAAGCCCTGAGGGGCTTCCGGACAAGACGAGGCGGTCGCAAGTTGCGCGAAGCAGGGTTTCCGAGTCAGCGCGGCCGTCGTTGACGTCGATGGCTTGACGCAGGCCATGTTGCGTGGTGACGGGGCTCACGCGGCCTCATTCGATCTGGCCAGTGACAAGGCGTATACCGTGGTCACGATCGGCGCCACCCACAACGACGATAGCATCAGCGCCATGGTGAAGCGGATGGGAGCAAATCCGACTGCCTTCTGGGGCTTGGCCAATGCCGGCGGCCTGGGCAAGCTGCCGCGCGTCTCGCTCATTGTCGGCGGTCTTCGCATCAAGGTTGGCAATGAGGTTGTTGGCGGCATTGGCGTCTCGGGCGGGCCCGGGATCGATGACGACGAGGCTTGCGCCAAAGCCGGCATCGACAAGATCAGCGCGCATCTCAAATAGCTGATGGCGACGGAACGAATCGATCAAAGCGGCCCGCCGATCATGCTGACCGACAGCCGCGAAGCCGCGATCGCCAACGCCGTCAGCGTGCACCGAGCGTCGCGCGCCATGCGCGATTTGATTTGCAAGCGGGCATGCCGTCATACGGAGGCGTGCTCGTTTTCATTTGGCGAGGTGATAGCTCCGGCTCGTCATTGCGAGCGTAGCTTTCCGCGGCGGGACTCTGGATTGCTTCGTCGCAAGGGCTCCTCGCAATGACGGTGTCTGAGGCGACGGCGCGCCCAACTCTCGTGTCCCGGACAAGCGAAGCGCAGAGCCGGGACCCAGGAGACGGCAACACGGGAAGTCGCGGTGACATGGGCCCCGGCTCTGCAGCGCACCGCTGAAGAAGCGCTGGGTCCGGGGCACGAGAGCGCGTTACGTCGCTTGCTCTCTCGCAGTCCGCAATAACGAGAAGATTACGCCGCCGTCGCCGGCGGCAGCGCCAGCACCGAATAGATCGCCTGGGCATCGCGCGAGGCGCGGAGCTTTTTGGCGATGTCCTGGTCGCGCAGCAGGCGGGCGATGCGAGCGAGCGCCTTCAGATGATCGGCGCCGGCGCCTTCGGGCGCGAGCAGCAGGAACACCAGATCGACCGGCTGGCCGTCCATCGCCTCGAAATCGATCGGGCGATCGAGCCGGGCGAACAGACCAAAAATCTTTTCCAGCTTGGGCAGCTTGCCGTGAGGAATGGCGACGCCGTAGCCGACTGCGGTGGTGCCGAGCTTCTCACGCTGGAGCAGCACCTCGAACACCGCGCGCTCGTTCTGGCCGGACAGCTCGGCCGCCTTGGCCGCGAGTTCCTGGAGCGCCTGCTTCTTGCTGTTGACCTTCAATGCCGGGAGAATCGCCTCGGGCGCGACCAGATCGGTAATCGGCATGGAAGTGTTCCGAGGTGAATTAAACCGTCAGGTTCCGAATTGGCCGGCTCGATCAGATCGAGCCCGGCCGGCGTCAAGAAGGTGAAGCAGGAGGCGGACTTAGCCCCGATCGTGATGTGGGGCGCTTCTACTCCAACGCAATCCCGGTGCCAACTCCCGCGTGCGGCTTTGCCCCGGTCATTGTTAAGGGCTGTGGTTGATACGGGGTCCTAGCCGCCCGATTTGGCGCCCGGCGGGTCGATCCAGCCGACATTGCCGTCGGCCCGGCGGTAGATGATGTTCACCCGGCCCGAGGAGCCGTGCTGGAATACCAGGCAGGGTGCCCCGCTGAGGTCGAGTTCCATGACGGCCTCGCTGACCGACATCTGCTTCAGCGACGTCGTCGCCTCGGCGATGATTACAGGGTTGTAGCCGGTGACCTCATCCGCTTCGCCGTCCTCGCCCGGCGCCTCCAGCACGTAAGCAGTCGCGTCGAGCGAAGCCAGCGCCGCGGAGGCGACATGGGCCTTGCGGGCGGAGCGGTCCTTGAGCCGGCTCTTGTAGCGTTTGAGCCGCTTCTCGATCATCACGAGCGCCAGGTCAGCGCTGGCATAGGCGTCCGGCGCGTTCGAATCGGCTTCCAGCGTAATGCCGGAATCAAGATGCAGCGCACAGTCGGTGCGGAAACCGAAGCCGTCCTTGGAGAGCGTGATGTGTCCGGAATAATTGCCGTCGAAATATTTACGGAGGACCTCTTCGGTCCGGTCGGTCACGCGGCCGCGAAGGGCCTCACCGACGCTGACGCTCTTGCCCGAAATCCGAAGAGTCATGTGATGCCTCGCTTGGTTTGACTGCCTAGCTTGGATCGGTCGCGATGGGGGATGAGAGTAGCGCGATTTCGCGCCAGCGCAATCAGGCCGGTTCGGTGTTGCGGGAGCGATCGGACATTGCGGTGGAGAGGATGTTACCAAGAGCGCTCTGCTTGTCACGACGGCGTTGCACCGAGGACGGAATGCGCATGGCTTCGCGGTACTTCGCGACCGTGCGGCGGGCAATATCAATGCCCGAGGCGCGCAAGCGTTCCACGATGGTATCATCCGACAGGATCGCGGATGGCGCTTCCGAATCGATCAGCTGCTTGATGTGATGGCGCACGGCTTCGGCGGAGTGCGCCTCGCCGCCGTCGGCCGAGGCGATCGAGGCCGTAAAGAAATATTTCAATTCGAATGTGCCGCGATTCGTCGCCATGTATTTGTTGGCGGTCACGCGCGACACCGTGGATTCATGCATCTGGATGGCGTCGGCCACCGCTTTGAGATTCAGCGGCCGCAGATGCGCGACACCGTGGGTGAAGAAGCCGTCCTGCTGGCGCACGATCTCGGTCGCAACTTTCAGAATGGTGCGGGCGCGCTGGTCGAGCGCGCGCACCAGCCAGGTCGCATTCTGCAGCGCGTCGGTGAAATACGACTTGTCGCCGTCCTTGCCTTTTTTCTTCGACAGCTCGGAATAGTAGGTCTGGTTCACAAGCACGCGCGGCAAGGTGTCGCTGTTGAGCTCGACATGCCAGCCGCCGTCCGGACCCGGGCGGACATAGACGTCGGGCACCATGGTCTGCAGCCGCGCCGAGCCGAACTTCATGCCGGGCTTGGGATTGAGGCGGCGGATCTCGCCGATCATGTCGCCGATATCCTCATCGTCGACGCCGCAAAGCTTGCGCAAGGCGGCGATGTCGCGCTTGGCGAGGAGATCGAGATGCTCGACCAGTGCCTGCATCGCCGGATCGTAACGGTCGAGCTCGCGAAGCTGGATCGCCAGGCATTCGCTTAAGTTGCGCGCGCAGACGCCGGGCGGATCGAATTTTTGCAGCACGGCAAGAACGCCCTCGACGTCGGCCTGCGTTGCGCCAAGCCGCTCGGCAGCCTGGCCGAGATCGGGCGGCAGATAGCCGGCCTCGTCGACGAGGTCGATCAGGTACTGCCCGATCATGCGCTGCGCCGCGCCGGTGAAGGCGACCGAGAGCTGCTCGGCAAGATGGTCGCCAAGCGTGGTTTCCGCGGCGACGAAGGCTTCGAGATTGTAGTCCTCGTCACCCGAGGCGCCGCCGCCCCATTCCGTATAGGTGGTGGGCGCCGCGTCCTGGGCGTTGCGCGCAGCCGCCTCGGCGGGCTCCTCGGAGAAGACGTTGTCCAGGCCCGTGTCCAGGGTCTGCTCGATCTCGGCGCGGGTGCCGAGATCCTTGCTCATCCATTCTTCCTGGCCAGGCTCGAACGCGTCGCCGCTGCCGCCAAAGCCATCATCGGCACCCGGACTGCCTGAATCGTCGCCATCATGATCGCTGAACTGGCCGGTTTCGGCCGGGGCTTCGCCGCCGGGGGCCTCGTCGTTGGCCCGCTCCAGGAGGGGATTACGCTCGAGTTCCTCTTCCACGAAGATCGTGAGATCGAGATTGGACAATTGCAGCAGCTTGATCGCCTGCATCAGCTGCGGCGTCATGACCAGCGACTGCGATTGCCGGAACTCTAATCTCTGCGAAAGCGCCATCTAACAAGAACCGTTCCCAAAAATTGGTCCGATTCTTGCTTATCTTAGTCCTGGCCCGATGTACACGCCTTGACGAAATGGAAAAAAGGGCTAGAGGCGGAATTCCTCGCCAAGGTAAAGGCGACGGACATCCGGATCCGCGACGATCTCGTCCGGGCTCCCCTCCGTCAGGATTTCACCGGCATAGACGATATAGGCGCGATCGGTGAGGCCGAGCGTCTCGCGCACATTGTGGTCGGTGATGAGCACGCCGATGCCGCGATTGGTGAGATGGCGGACGAGGTCCTGAATGTCGCCGACCGCGATCGGATCGATGCCGGCGAAGGGTTCGTCGAGCAGCATGTAGTTCGGACGCGTCGCCAGCGCACGCGCGATCTCGACGCGGCGACGCTCGCCGCCGGACAGGGCGATCGACGGCGATTTCCGCAGGCGCGTGATGTTGAATTCGTCGAGCAGCGAGTCGAGCTGCTGCTCGCGCTTCTTGCGCGAGGGCTCGACCACTTCGAGCACGGCGCGGATGTTCTGCTCGACGGTGAGGCCGCGGAAGATCGAGGCTTCCTGCGGCAGATAGCCGATGCCGAGCCGCGCGCGCTGATACATCGGCAGCCTGGTGACGTCGTGGCCGTCGAGCTCGATCGCGCCGCGATCGGCCTTGATCAGGCCGGTAATCATGTAGAACACGGTGGTCTTGCCGGCACCGTTCGGACCGAGCAGACCGACGGCTTCGCCGCGCCGCACGTAGATGCTGACGCCGCGCACCACCTGGCGGCTGCCGAAACTCTTTTCCACGCTATGCACAGCCAGGAAGCCCGGCCGCCGTAACAGCTGCGGTGCGCCCGCGCCGTTCGTCTTGGCACTGGCTTTGGGCTTGGCAGGTTGCGCCGTCGCCGGCCGCGGCCGCGGCCGAGCTTCGACGCCATAGGGGTCAGCGGCCTGCATGGGCTGGTCACGGGCAATCGGGGGCGTGTCCCGCACCGGGCTCGCCACGAGGCCGCCGACACTGTCACCGAGCGCGGTGATGTCCTGACGGGCAAATCCTGGCCGGCCGCGCTTGGCGGGGCGCCGACGGAACATGCTGAATAGATCGACCATCCCCGCCTTCTAGCCTTCTACGGATCCTGCGCGGTGCTCGCGCGGTCTGCCGCGCCGGCCTCTCGCTTCGCCGACGCAGCATGGATAAAGGGATGTCTCATGCCCAGAGAAACACGCCCGAAAAGCGGCGGACCCCGCCTCGAAAGCCCTGCGGGCTAGATACAGTCTCGCCGGGCAAGCTTCAACCTCGGATCGGCGGCATCAGCGCCAAGCCGTTGAGTTTACTTTTGGAATTTACTTTTGTTTACTTCCGCCGGGCAGTTGCAGGGGCGAGCCCGCGCCCGGGGCTACCGGCGTTCCGCACTTTCCATTCGAGCCGCCTTGGGACTGGATGAACAGGCCCTGCACCTTGCCGCTGTCGGATTCCACCCGGGAGACGCCGGTGGTCATGTCGACCATGAGGCGGTCGCCGCGCAGCACGTTCTGGCACTGCGTCAGCACCACGCCGCCGAGCATGGTGATGAGGTTGGTCTTGGTGTCGAACACCGCGGTCTCGCCTGTCACCACCTGGTCCTTCTGGGTGACCACAACATTGCCGCGCGCTTCCAGCCGTTTGATCGAGGAGGCGCCGCCCGGCCCAGGCGTCGCCGATTGCATAGGCGCCGCTTTCGCGCCCTTGGCTGGAGCCGCTTGCGGCGCCGCCTGCTTGTCGCTGTTCGATTCGTAGAACACCACCAGCGTCTTCGAAGTCATCGTGGTGTCGCCCTGCACCACCTTCACATTGCCCGAGAAGGTCGCCTCCTTCTTCTTGTCGCGCATCTCGAGCGATACAGCCTCGATCTGGATCGGCTGATCGCGGTTCTGCGAAAAGCCCTGCATCGCATTGGGCACGCCTTGCATCGTGCTTTGTGCGACGGCCGCACCGGTCGCAATCAGCGCAGCGCCGCCAAGCGCGATCGCTGCGACGATGGCGCGACGCTTGTCGTTGCGCGGAAAAAAATGGGCCATGAAAATCACTTTGAGTTCGCAGATTTGTTCTTGGACTTCGCCGGCGGCGGCGGCGCGGGCTGGTCGACGGGCGCAGCAGGAACGTCATCCGTGCTGATCTTGTCCAGATGCATCACCACATTGCCCTCGAAGCGGATGACGTCGCCGCCTTCCGTGATGCGCAGTCTGTCGGCGGTCAGCGTGCCGTTGGTCAGCTTGACGTCGACATGATCATCGGAGGAGACCGTGCCCTTGGCCATGTCGACGAAAGCCGAGTTCAACCGCGCCTCGTAGCCGGTCGAGGTGCGCAGGAAGATGTCCTTGTGCAAGTCGAGCTGCTGCTGCTTGTTGTCGAAGCGGCCGGTGCGGGCATCGAGCAGCAGGGTCGATCTGTCTTCCATCAGCACCTTCGCGCGCAGGTCATTGAGGTCGACATGGTCAGGGTCGGTGATGTCCTGCGTCGCGGTCTTGGCCCAGAGCTCGTAGGGTCGCTGATCCGGCGTGAAGCCGGACATGTGCGGCGATTCCATCGTGATCTTGGTGCCGGTCACCACCATGTTTCCGGAGTCGAGCTTCACGGGGATCTTGAAGGGATTGAGAAAGGTCGAGACCGCGACGATCGAGGCCATCGCCAGAACAACGGTCACCGGCACCGCGATGCGCAGAATCCGCACCAGGCGGCTGTGGCGCGCCGCGCCGGCAAACTTCGCCGCAAGCGCGGCGTCGTAGGTGGAAAACTGGGCCGAGTTCACCGCTGCTCCGGGGGCATCGCTTGCCTGGTCAGAAGGCTCCAATCGAGGGCGCCCCATTGTACCCGCGACCTCAGGAATATGCAGCCTTGCGCATATCAGCTTTGGACAGGCCGTTACGAAAGTGTCCGAAACGGGGCGGCAGCCTGATCCTGGCGGCCGCTCAAAGGCTCAGGAATGCGCGAAAATGTCCTCTTCCGCCCAGCCCTGGAGGTCGAGCAGGGCGCGGGTCGGCAGGAAGTCGAAACAGGCCTTGGCCAGCTGGGTGCGGCCCTCCCGGACCAGCATGGCGTCGAGCCGCTCGCGCAAGCCATGCAGATGCAGCACGTCGGAGGCGGCGTAGGCCAGCTGTGGCTCGGTCAGGCTGTCGGAACCCCAGTCGCTGGACTGCTGCTGCTTGGAGAGATCGACATTGAGCACCTCGCGCACGAGGTCCTTGAGGCCATGGCGGTCGGTATAGGTGCGGGTGAGGCGGGAGGCGATCTTGGTGCAGTAGATCGGGCCGGTCATGACGCCAAAGGTCTGGTACAGCACCGCGACATCGAACCGCGCAAAATGGAAGATCTTCGTGATGGCGGGATTGGCGAGCAGGGCCTTCAGGTTCGGCGCGTCAGTGTGGCCCTTGGGGATCTGCACCACGTCGGCGCTGCCGTCGCCGGGCGAAAGCTGGACCACGCAGAGGCGGTCGCGGTGCGGGTTCAACCCCATGGTCTCGGTGTCGATCGCCACCGCGCCGGTGTAGCGGGTGAGGTCAGGCAGGTCGCCGCGATGCAGGCGTACGGTCATGGCGTTTCAAACCTCGGTCGAATCGGTGTGCTGGCCCAAGCTAGCGCCGGGGGCGGGAACTGGCGAGAGCCGGCCGCGATGTATCCGGTGCGCGGGGGTCGCGCAAGCGCGGACCGGGCGTTTCAGAGGCTTTCGGCCTGCTGCCTGACGGCGGAGACGCAGAGATGGCTGGTACGGAAGACGACATCGTCCTGCGCGGGCAGGGTCTCGCAGAGCGAAACGATGTAGCCGATGCCGTTGCGCGCGGCGTAGCCGAGGCGCGCCGCATGCGAGTCGAGCGCTGCGAGCTCGATCATCCTGGCGTGCCAGACCGGATAGTAGGACGGCGTCCACATCGCCGCCGCACCGCGCTTGTAGTCGACCCAGACGCGGCGATGCGAGACGAATTCAAACACGGCGCCGCGCGACAGCGCGATGACGATCGGCTCGACGGCCGCGTCCTCCGCCGGTTTCGGCGGAACGATGAACGTCGCATCCACCGGCGTCGTGTTGCGCGCCCAACGGCCGATATCGGTCCACTCGGCGACGGCCTGGCCGTAGAGCCGGTTGACCCGAAAATTGCCCCAGGCTCCCACGGGCCAGAGAATCAACGCAGCGACGAACAGCGCCGCGTAACCGATCCTGCGATGCGAGTCCGGAACGGCATCCGGCGCGGATCTCTGATATTGCAGCAGCAGGATGACGGGCGTGGCGAACAGCAGCACCGTGCCCTCGATGCCAAGCGCCAGCACTACGAAACAGCCCGGCAGGAACAGCGCCGAGCGGTCATCGCGCAGCCAGCTGGTCGCGAGCGCCGCAACCGCAAGGCCAGCCAGCAGATAGAAGATGGTGCCAGCGCGCAGCAGCTGAAGGTTGAGCACGAAGGGCGAGCCTGAGAGATAAGGCGCGACGAAGCCGACGAGATAGAGCGCGAGCGCAGCGAGATAGGCCCAACGCAGCTCGCGCGCGTCAGCACCGAACCCCCAGAACGCGACGGCGCCGAGCAGGGCCACGGCAGCCGCGCCGACGATGTTCTTGAGCGCGATCGCGTCGATCACGGAATGGCCGGCAAAGTATTCGTGCAGATATGCGAGATAGTCGAAGCCGAGCGGCTTGCCCAATTCCGGATTGGCCAGGATGGCGTGCAGCGCCGGATAGATGATCGGCGCCGAGATTGCGAGACCGAGCAGCGTGCGCGCGCAGATCGCTGCAAAGCTCGTCTCGGCCTGGAGCAGAAGGCTGATCGCGATGGCGACGAGCAGCGGCGCGATCCAGACCGCGACGAAGGCGTTGACGAAGAAGGTGATGCCGAGCGTGATCGCGGCTACCGTGAACCGTCCGCGCGCCGCGAAGTAGATCGCGAACAGCGAGGTGCCGTTGGCAATCTCCGAATGGGTAAAATAGTTCACGAACAGCCCGCCGGTCCCGGCTTGGGTGTAGCCGTCGAGGAAGCCGATCGAACAGAGAATCAGGCTGAAGACGATCTTGTCGCGCCGGGTCGTGACGCCGAGCAGCGAGGCACAGGCAAGGAAGCCTATGAAGGTGAGCAGCCGCGAGAGACAGTCGAGCACAAGGAACACGAGGCCGGTATCACCGACATATCTTTGCGTGTTGTCAAGCAGCACCCAGATGCCGGATGCGAAATAGCGCAGCGACTGCATGAAGGCGTCGTCGTGATATTGCGGCTCGGACGGCAGGCCTGCGACGATCGGCAGATGGAACAGATTGTTCTCGATGCCGAAGACATAGCCGGTGCGCAGCATCGACAGCGCGGCGACGACGATCGCGATCAGCAGCGTTTCGGCGAACGCGGCGGACAGGCCAAGCGCGCCCTTGCGATCGCTGAGCGCCGCGCTCGGATGCGCCAGCGACATCAGATCGCCGCCAGCATGATGCAGATCATCGCCGCCACGGTGGTGCGGCTGGCGCCGTCCCGGAAGGCATAGATGATGGGATCGTCGGGCATCTCGCGGCGATGCGCGATCATCAGGGCGCGGCCGAACCAGTAGAGCAGCAGGGGCGCGAGCAGCCACAACATCCAGGGACGGCTGTAGAGCGGCATCACTGCGGAGGACGAGACGTACAGCGCGAACACCGTCACTGCGTTCATGGCGCTCGCCGCCGCCATCGCAGCGATGATATGCAAATCGCTGATGCGGTAGTCGCGGTTGGAGGGATCGGCGAGGCCTTCGCCCTGGCGCATGCTGAGCTCGCTGAAGCGCTTGATCAGCGCGAGCGAGGTGAACACGAACAGCGAGAACACCATCAGCCATTCCGACAGCACGACACCGGCAGCAACCGCGCCGGCGCCGATGCGCAAGGAGTAGAGGCCGGCGAGCGTGACGACGTCGACCAGCATCTTGCGCTTGAGCACGAGCGAATAGGCGATGGTGGTGGCGAGATAGGCGGCGAGCACACCAAGGAACGTGGCGGAGATGCAGAGGCTGGCGACGAGCGCGAACAGCCACAGCGCAGGGATTGCTGATAGCGCCGAGGAGATCGGCAGTTGGCCGGCCGCAAGCGCGCGATGGCGCTTGGTCGGATGCTGACGATCGGCGGCGAGGTCGAGCAGATCGTTCATCAGATAGGCGCCCGACGCACAGGCCGAGAACGCCAGGAACGCCAGCAGCGTAGAGCCGAGCGTGGCGACATTCAGCTGATGCGCGGTGATCACAGGCACGAACACCAGCGTGTTCTTGGCGTATTGATAGACCCGCAGCGCCTTGGTCCAGGTTTTCAGGCTCGCCCTGCTTCTGCCGCGCGCCTCGATGCGCTCGATCGAAGTGCGATCGAACGGCAGATGATCGCCGGCAGCAAGATCGGCCGGCGCAACGACGCCATCAAAACCGAGATGCGCGGCGATGCCGGCTGCATGATTGGCGAAGCGGCCGGCGGCGAGATAAATCCTGGCGCCGCGCGCCCGCGCCGCCAGCGCCTGGTTCAGCACGTCGGCATCATAGGGAAGCTGGGCGTAGTCGAGCTCGGCGCGGGCCAGAATTTCCGTGAGCGCCGCCATCCCTGCGCGTCCGCCGGCGCCGAAGCGGGCCAGCATGCGCGCAGGCGCAGAGAACAGCGCCTCCATCAGCAGCTCCGAGCGCAGCAGCGCGCCTTCGAGATCGATCACGAGGGTGCGGACCGGCGCAGAAATGGCCTCCGGCGCGGCCTCACTCCGATCGTACTGCCTGACGGGCTGCTCCATCCGAAAACGCTCTGACTGACCGCGACCCGGCCCAAGGGCTGGGGAGGCCGGGAGCAGGAAAATGAACGCCCGCGAGCCTAGGGAGCATTCGCTAAGGGCGGCTTAATTCGGCCGGACGAACGCGGGCTGAGGGACCGCCACCAGGCTGTTGCAGGGATCCCACAATCCGGCGCGCGCGCGATATACCAGCGGAACCTCGGCCTCGCGCCCGTGGCAATCGCCCGCGCCCACCCTATCTGAGCCCGGCTCCCCGCGCCCCGTTCACCATGCAGGTGTCATGACAGACCAGACGCTCGCCGCGCCGATCGACGATCAACAGCAACACCAGCGCGGTTTTACGCGCTACCAGTCACTCCTCGTGGCGCTGCTTGCGTTCGCACAGTTCACCATCATCCTCGACTTCATCATCATGTCGCCGCTCGGCGCCATCCTGATGCCCGCGCTCAACATCACCGCCGGGCAATTCGGCGTCGCGGTCTCGGCCTACGCGTTCAGCGCCGGACTTTCCGGCATCCTCGCCGCCGGCTTTGCCGACCGGTTCGACCGCAAGCGCCTGCTGCTGTTCTTCTATGCCGGCTTCACCCTCGGAACCTTGCTCTGCGCGCTGGCGCAGACCTACCAAGTGCTGCTGCTCGGCCGGATCGTGACCGGATTGTTCGGCGGCGTGATCGGCTCGATCGTGCTGGCCATCGTCACCGATCTGTTCGCGCTGCATCTGCGCGGCCGGGTGATGGGATTCGTGCAGACCGCGTTCGCCGCGAGCCAGGTGCTGGGCGTTCCGGCCGGACTGTTTCTCGCCAATCACTGGAGCTGGCATGTCTGCTTTTTTGCCATCATCGGCCTGTCGATCCTGGCCATCGCCATCATCGCCTTCGCCATGGAGCCGGTCGATGCGCATCTGAAACTGAAGCAGGACAGGAACCCGTTCCACCATCTCATCGCGACGATCGGAGAGCCGCGCTACACGCTGGCCTTCGCGGTCACGACATTGCTGGCGACGGGCGGCTACATGCTGATGCCGTATTCCAGCGCCTTCACCGTGAACAATATCGGCATCGACATCGTGCACCTGCCGACGATCTATCTGGTCTCCGGCCTGTTCAGCATCGTCACGGGACCGCTGGTCGGCCGCGCCAGCGACGCCTTCGGCAAGTATCCGACCTTCGTGTTCGGCTGCGCCATGACCGTCGTCATGGTGTTGATCTACACCCATCTCGGCCACGTCTCGCTCGCCACCGCGATCACCGTCAACGTGCTGCTGTTCGTCGGCATCTTCTCGCGCATGATCCCGTCGCAGGCGCTGATATCGGCGATCCCCGATCAGAGCCAGCGCGGCTCGTTCAGCGCGGTCAGCGCCTCGCTGCAGCAATTCTCCGGGGGCCTCGGCTCGGTGCTTGCGGCTGCGATCATCTCGCAACAAGCGGACGGTTCGCTGCTGCATTTCGAGCGGATCGGCTATGTCGTCGTCACCACGACGATCATCACGCTGGTCGCGATGTATTTTGTGCAGAAGGAGGTAGCGGAGAGGGCGGGGAGGAGCGCGGTCTGAGGGCGGGCGGGCTCGATTTGTCCGACCGGGGACCGTCGCGGCGGGCAATCGCTGGATCGCCGCCCGGCTATCTCCACTGATTGGAAGCAGCCCGATTTGGGGACCAAATCCCGCAAAATGGTGCCCAGGAAAGGACTCGAACCTTCACGGCCGTTAAGCCACTGGCACCTGAAGCCAGCGCGTCTACCAATTCCACCACCTGGGCATGCCGCTTGGGGCACGGAGGCGGTTACTACGGTTCGGTGACGCCGTTGTCAATTCATGGTTCGGCTTGCCGATTGCGCATTGCAAACCGGGCCGATACAAGCCTGATAACACGCACTCTTCCCGCAGGAACGGACCCCGAGAATGGCTCCCATGGCATCGAATCTGGAAACTCTCGTCACGGTTTTCGGCGGATCGGGGTTTTTGGGCCGGAATGTCGTCCGCGCGCTGTGCCGGCGGGATTACCGGATCCGGGTCGCGGTGCGGCGGCCGGAACTGGCCGGATACCTCCAGCCCTCGGGCAAGGTCGGGCAGGTCCACACCATCCAGGCCAATCTGCGCTATCCGGCCTCGGTCGAGGCGGCGGTGCGTGATTCGGATGTCGTGATCAATCTGGTCGGCATCCTCACTGAGGGCGGCGGGCAGACCTTTGACGCCGTCCAGGCCAAGGGCGCCGAGACCGTCGCCAAGGCGGCGGCCGCCGTCGGCGCAAGGCTCATCCATGTCTCGGCGATCGGCGCCGATACCGAATCGCCCTCGCACTATGCCAGGGCCAAGGCGGCCGGCGAGGCGGCTGTCATGGCGGCGGTGCCGTCGGCCACGATCTTCCGTCCCTCCGTGATGTTCGGCCCCGAGGATCAGTTCACCAACCGCTTCGCGGCGCTGGCGCGGCTGTCGCCGGTGCTGCCGCTGATCGGCGGCGAGACGAAGATGCAGCCGGTCTATGTCGGCGACGTCGCCACAGGGATCGCGGATGCCGTCGACGGCAAGGCCAAGGCGGGCGCCACCTATGAGCTCGGCGGGCCGGAAGTGCTGACCATGCGCGAGATCATCAAGACCATCGTGGAGATCGCCGACCGCAAGCCGACGCTGGTGCCGCTGTCGTTCGGCCTCGCCCGGCTCAAGGCCGCCTTCCTGCAATTCGCGCCGGGCGCGCTGAAGCTGACGCCGGACCAGGTCACGCTGCTCGAGCGCGACAATGTCGTGTCGGATGCGGCCAAGGCCGCAGGGCTCACGCTTGAAGGTCTCGGCATCGCCGCGGATTCGCTGGAGACGATCGCCCCGCAATATCTCTGGCGTTTCCGCGCGGCCGGCCAGTTCCAGCGCAAGAGCGCGTAGTCGCGCGTCGACGGCGGTCTCTCTTAACCTCTCCCGCTTGCGGGAGAGGTCGCCGCGTAGCGGCGGGTGAGGGTTTTCTCCTCGTCGGGAGTCTTTCTGCGGAGATACCCTCTCCCCGACCCTCTCCCGCAAGCGGGCGAGGGAGCCCACCGTCAGCGCTGCTACAGCGCCACTCCTACAAAGCCTAGAACTTCAGCTTCTTGAACACCGCCTCCGGCAGCGTCTTGATGATGAGCATCACGAGACGCCATTTGCCACTGACATAGACGACGTCGGTCTTCTTCTCGACAGCATTCAGAATCGCATCGCCGACGACAGGCGCGTCGACGGTGAGCGGGCCGATCAGCTTCATGCCTTCCGTCATCCTGGTGCGGACGAAACCGGGTTTCACGGTGACGACATGCACGCCGCCGCGACTGGCGCGGGCGCGCAGGCCTGAGAGGAACGCGGAGAAGCCGGCCTTCGCCGAGCCGTAGACATAGTTCGAGGCGCGGCCCCGATCGCCCGCCACCGACGACACACCGACAATCGTGCCATTGCCGCGCGCCAAGAACTCTTCCGCGAACAGACCGAGGATCAGCGACGGTCCCTCGTAATTCGAACGCATGATCGTCGTGGCATGCGCGACATCACTCTCGGCATTTTGCTGGACGCCCAGCAGGCCGACGATCGAGACGACGACATCGGGCAAGACGGGAAGGCCGGCGACAAAGCCATCGAAGGAGGCGGTGTCGAGCACATCGAATGTCCACGTGCTTGCTTCGATCGCGTAGCGCGCGCGCAGATCCGCCGCGTCGGGCTCCAGGGCAGCGGCATCGCGGCCTGCGAGGCCGACATCGTATCCGGCCTTGGCAAAGGCGCGCGCCGCGGCGCGGCCGATATCGGAGGAGCCACCGAGCACCAATACGGTCTTGCGTGACGTCACGGCTTAAACCTCATCGAACAGGCGTTGTGAAAGTTTCGAGCGAATATTTCCGGCGGGATCGAGCGATTTGCGGATCGCGTTGAAGCGCGACAGCGCGGGATAGCCGGCCTCGAACGTCGCGCGCGACTGGCGCGCATCCTTGGCGAGATAGAGCCGTCCGCCGGCGGCGACGACGAGACGATCGATCTCGTCGAGGAAATTCAGGATGTCTCCCTTCACCGGGAAATCCAGCGCCAGCGTGTAGCCGGGCAGCGGAAATGACAGCAGGCCGTCGCCATGGCCGAGCTTCTTCAGCACCGCAAGGAAGGAGGCATCGCCGCGCTTCGAGACACGATCGAGGATGTCGCCCAGCACGCCGCGCGCGCCTGGCTCCGGGATCACGCATTGATGCTGGAGGAAGCCGCGCCGTCCGTAGATGCGATTCCAGTCGGCAATGCTGTCGAGCGGGAAGAAATACGGATAGAGCGAGACCACATGGTCGCCGCCGGCGCGCCTTGCGCCCATGCGGTAATAGAGCTCGTTGAAGGCGCGAATGCTGAAGCGATTGAGCGTCATCGACGGCAGATCGATGGGCACGGCGAGCCCGGGCTTCTTGCTGATTGGAAATCGATCGGCGCCTTCGGCAATCTCATCGGCTCTTGCGTGCTCACCGAGATAGATCAGCGAGCGGCCGAGGTCGCTGCCGCGCGCCACGCAATCGATCCACGCCACCGAATAGGTCGCGGCATAGCTCGCCTCGAGCGCGCGCATCGCAGCGTCGAGATCGGATGCGGAGATCACCCGCTCGCGGATCCAGCCGGTCTCGACGGCGCGCAGCCGCATCGTGGCTTCGAGGATGATTCCGGTGAGGCCCATGCCGCCGACGGTCGCGAAGAAGGCATCGGAATTTTGCTCGCGCGAGACTTCGATCGTCTCGCCCTGACCTGCGCGCAGCAGAATGCTGTCGACATAGCGACCAAAACCACCCTCGCCATGATGGTTCTTGCCGTGCACATCGGCAGCGATCGCACCGCCGACCGAGACGAACCGCGTGCCCGGCACCACGAAGGGCAGGAAGCCGCGCGGGCCAAAAGTGTCGATGAGATCGGACAGCAGCACGCCGGCTTCGAGCCGGATGCGCCCGGTCGCCGGATCGAACGACCTGACCCGGTCGAACCCGGTCATGGCGATGGTCCTGACGGCGCCGATGGCGGCATCGCCATAGGCGCGGCCGTTGCCCCGGGCCACGGAGCCGGTCACATCGGCGACAGCCGCACCCACGGCCTCGAACGACCGCGGCCGCAGCATTTCGCTATCGACGACCGGGAAGCGCCCCCAGCCGCTGACGAGGGTCATCGTTCAGCTCCGCCTGCGGGCCATCCCGCTCCGGACACTGCCTACCGGTCAAAAGCTGATATTGCGTTGAGGCGCGTCAGCGAGTTTGCTGCAGTTACTGCCGGCGTCCACCTCTCCCCAGCGGGGAGAGGTCGGATTGCGCAGCAATCCGGGTGAGGGGCCGCGGCACCCAGTGACACCAGAACCCCTCACCCGGATCGCATCTGACGATGCGACCCGACCTCTCCCTACGGGAGAGGTGAGTCAGAGCGCACCTGTTAGCACCGACGTCAGTCAGACATTCGTCAGGTTAATGGCCGAGCGCCAGCGCGATCAGGCCGAGCGTGCCGACGATGACGCGCCACCAGGCGAACAGCACGAAGCCGTGGCGGGTGACGTATCCGAGGAACGCCTTCACCACGATGATCGCGGTGATGAACGACACCACGAAGCCGATCGCGACGATGCCCATGTGGTCCATCGTCATCTCGGAGCGGCTCTTGTAGAAGTCGTAGGCGAACGCGCCGATCATGGTGGGGATGGCGAGGAAGAACGAGAACTCCGCCGCCGCCCGCTTGTCGGCGCCCAGGAACATCGCGGCGACGATGCTGGCACCGGAGCGCGACACGCCCGGGATCATCGCGATGCACTGCGCGATGCCGATATAGAGATACATCAGCAGCGGAAACCTGGTGGCGTCATGCTCGCGCGCCTTGAGATCGAGCCGATCGACCCACAACAGGATGGCACCGCCGACGATCAGCGAGAAGCAGACCACCCACGGATTGAACAGCATGCTCTTGATGTATTTGCCGGCAACGAGGCCGACGATGACAGCAGGCAGGAACGCCACCAGCACGCCGATCACGAAGCGGCGCGCATAGGCATCGCCCGCGAACATGCCGATTGCGACGTCCCAGAGCTTCCTGAAGTACAGCACGACGATCGCGAGGATCGCGCCAAGCTGGATCAGAACCGTAAACGAATCCCAGAAGGCGCCCTCGCCGAGGCCGAAGAAGCGCTCCGCAAGCAGCAGGTGGCCGGTCGAGGAAACGGGAAGGAACTCGGTCACACCCTCGATGATGCCGAGGATCACTGCCCGTATTGTATCTGACATATTTACGGTCCATTTCCGCTGGAAAAGCGGGGTTCTTCTCGCCTATTCGTCCCTCGCTCGCAATCGCAAAATGCGCTATCGCGGCCTTGCCTCGCGGTTTTGAAGGACTAGTGTGGCGCCGCACAAACATTGATGGATTCTTAATCACCATCAAATAGTCAAAGGCTTCATGTTTACGCTGTTTCATCATCCGTTCTGTCCGCATTCGCGCTTCATCCGCCTGATCGCGGGCGAATACGGGCTCGAACTGAAGCTGTCCGAGGAGCGCAGCTGGGAGCGGCGCGAGGCATTTCTGCTGCTCAATGCGGCCGGCACGACGCCGGTGCTGGTGGACGACGAACAGCCGCCGATCCCGGGCGCGGCCATCATCGCGGAGTATCTCGACGAGGCCTATGGCGCCGAGATGGGCCCCAAGCGCCTGATGCCGGAGACGATCGCCGAGCGCGTCGAGGTACGCCGGCTGATGGCCTGGTTCAACGAAAAATTCTTCGAGGAGGTCTCCCACCCGCTCGTCACCGAGCGCATCTACAAGCGCTTCATGAGCGAGGAGAATGGCGGCGGACCGCCGTCGCCCGACGTGATGCGCGCCGCCAAGGCCAATGTGCGCTATCATCTCGCCTATATCGGCTGGCTGGCGCAGACGCGTAACTTCCTTGCCGGCGACCGGCCCACTTACGCGGATCTCGCCGCCGCGGCGCATCTTTCGGCGATCGACTATCTGGGCGACGTGCCATGGAGCGAGGACGACGCAGCAAAGGCGTGGTACGCGCGGGTGAAATCCCGCCCGTCGTTCCGTCCGCTGCTGAGCGAATGGCTGGCCGGCGTGCCGGCGTCGCGGACCTACGTGGACCTGGATTTCTGAACTCCGATCCGACTGAACTGAAGACGGCGCTGGCGCGCGAGGCGCGCGCGCTCGGCTTCGACTGCATCGGCATCACTGAGCCGGGCACGATCGAGAACGCTGGAAAACATTTCCTCGAATTCATCGCCTCGGGCGGCCATGGTGACATGGACTGGCTCGCGAACCAGCCGGAGCGCCGCGTCGATCCGCGCGGGCTGTGGCAGGACGTGCGCAGCGTCATCATGCTCGGCGTCAATTACGGCCCCGACCAGGATCCGCTCGCGATCCTGCGGCAGCGCACGCGCGCGGCGATCTCGGTCTATGCGCAGGGCGACGACTATCACGACCTCATCAAGAAGCGGCTGAAGGCGCTGGCGCGCTGGCTGGTCGCGACCGCGCCGAGCGAAGTGAAGGTGTTCGTCGACACCGCGGCGGTGATGGAGAAGCCGCTCGCGCAGGCTGCGCATCTCGGCTGGCAGGGCAAGCACACCAATCTGGTCTCGCGCGAATTCGGCTCGTGGCTGTTTCTCGGCGCGATCTACACCACGTTGGAGCTGCCGCGCGACCATGCCGAGATCGATCATTGCGGCTCGTGCCAGGCCTGCCTCGACATCTGCCCGACATCAGCGTTTCCCGCGCCGTACAAGCTCGATGCGCGGCGCTGCATCTCGTATCTCACCATCGAGAACAAGGGACCGATCCCGCACGAATTTCGCAAGGCCATCGGCAACCGCATCTATGGCTGCGATGACTGTCTTGCGGCGTGTCCCTGGAACAAGTTTGCGCAGGAGGGACGTGAAGCCAAGCTCGCCGCGCGCGGCGAACTGCGTGCGCCGGAGCTTGCTGAACTTTCACGGCTCGACGACGTCGCGTTTCGCGCGCTGTTCACAAAGTCGCCGGTGAAGCGCATCGGCCGCGACCGCTTCTTGCGCAATGTGCTGATCGCGATCGGTAACTCCGGCGATGTGACGTTGGCGGAGGAAGCGCGGCGATTGCTGGATGATGCGAACCCGATGGTGCGCGGGGCTGCGGTGTGGGCGCTGGGGCAGTTGATGTCGCGGGACGAATTTGTCGCGATGAAGATCGCGGCGATGGACAGAGAGTCCGACGAGAGCGTACGTGAGGAGTGGGAGCTCGCCTCCTAATTTTCGGTGTCATGCCCCGGCTTGACCGGGGCATCCAGTACGCCGCGGCTTCTCGATTCTATCATTGTCGTCTCTGGAATACTGGATCGCCCGATCAAGTCGGGCGATGACAGCGGAGTGTGGGGAGCGCGCCACCCTTGATTTCCCCACCCGTTCCTTCAAGGTCGCGCGTCATGACAAACATGCCTTTCTTCACCCGCGACGGCGACACCTTCCATCCGACGGAAGTGGCCAACGGCCCCTGGGATCCGAAATCGCTGCACGGACGCGTCATCATCGGGCTGCTCGGCTTCGCCATCGAGGAGCGCCATTCCGGCCCTGAATTCGTGCCGGCGCGGTTGACTGTCGACATGTTTCGGCTGCCGACCATCGACAAGCCCATCGAAGTGACGACGCGGCTGGTGCGCGACGGACTGCGCATCCGAGTGATCGAGGCGGAGTTCGTCGCCGGCGGCGTCAGCATGGCGCGCGCTTCCTGCCAGCTGCTGCGGCGGACGCAAAATCCCGACGGCAATGTCTGGTCGCCGCCGAACTGGGACGTGCCGAAGCCGGATGACATTCCAAAGCCCACCGATCCCAGGCTCGGCATGAACGGCAAATGGACGACGCGGCCGATCGTCGGCCATATGGGCTCGCTCGGTCCGAGAAAACTCTGGATGAGCGAGGTGCGCGAGCTCGTTGCCGGCGTACCGATGACGCCGTTCGTCCATGTCGCCGTTGGCGCCGACTTCGTCAGCCCGTTCGCCAACGCCGGCGACAAGGGGCTCGGCTACATCAACAGCGACGTGACGATCTATCTGCACCGCCTGCCGGTGACGAACTGGATCGGGTTCGATGTGGTGAACCATCAGGCCACCGACGGCGTGGCGATCGGCGAATGCTGGCTCTACGACGAGCAGGGCCCGATCGGCACCGCGACGGTTGCGGCATTGGCACAGCGCAAGCCGATGGCGAAGCTACCGCCGCCGTAATTGGAAATTACAGACATGCGGCTTGCGCCGCTGCGCTCCCTCCCCCACAAGGGACCCCCTCCAGGCAGGGCAATCGCATATGAAAACTTGTCCCTGCGGCCATCCTTCGAGACGCCCGCTTTGGGCGGGCTCCTCAGATGAGGGCGGAGTATGCGGCAGCAGTTTCAA
>NZ_AXAY01000009.1 GCF_000473045.1 Bradyrhizobium sp. WSM3983
AAAATCAGCGGCGAGATCCGCCTTCGAAAGCGCAAAACAGCGGTTCTTCGGTCATCTCCTGACTTCGATGAAGACGCCCTCGCTGATCCGCTCGATCGAGCGCGATATCGAGGCCGGCCATGCCGCCGTGATCCAGATCGTATCGACGGGCGAAGCGCTGATGGAGCGCCGGCTCGCCGAGATCCCGACCGAGGAATGGGGCGACGTCCAGGTCGACATCACCCCGCGCGAGTATGTGCTCGACTATCTCGCCCATTCCTTTCCGGTCCAGCTCTACGAACCGTTCACCGACTCTGAGGGCAACCTCTGCTCTCGGCCTGTCTATCGCGATGGCCAGCCGGTTGAGAGCCGGGAAGCCGTAGCACGACGCTGCCGCCTCATCGAGAAACTCGCCTCGCTGCCTCCGGTGCCTGGCGCGCTGGATCAAATCGTGCAGCGCTTCGGCACCGATATGGTCGCCGAAGTGACCGGCCGCTCGCGCCGTATCATTCGTAAGGGCGACCGGCTGCTGGTCGAAAACCGCGCCGCTTCGGCCAACCTCGCCGAGACCTCGGCTTTCATGGACGACGTCAAGCGGATCCTCGTGTTCTCCGATGCTGGCGGTACGGGGAGGAGCTATCACGCCGAACTGTCGGCCCGGAATCGCCGTCTGCGCGTCCATTACCTGCTCGAGCCCGGCTGGAAGGCCGACGCTGCGATCCAGGGGCTCGGCCGGACAAACCGGACCAATCAGGCGCAGCCGCCGCTGTTTCGTCCGATTGCAACTGACGTGAAGGCCGAAAAGCGCTTTCTCAGCACCATCGCCGGGCGGCTCGACACATTGGGGGCCATTACGCGCGGCCAGCGCCAGACCGGAGGGCAGGGCCTGTTCCGGGCCGAGGACAATCTCGAAAGCCAGTACGGGCGCGATGCGTTGCGTCAACTCTACACGCTGCTGGTGCGAGGCAAGGTCGAGGGATGCTCGCTCGAGAGGTTCGAGGATGCGACCGGCCTGAAGCTGACGGACGCCAATGGGCTCAGGGATGATCTGCCGCCGATCACGACCTTCCTGAACAGATTACTCGCACTCACCATCGACCTACAGAATGTCCTATTCACCGCCTTCGAGCAGCTCTTGACCGCTCGGATCGAGGGCGCTGTCGCGTCGGGCACGTACGACCTCGGGCTGGAAACGCTCCGCGCCGAAAGTTTTGTCGTCGCCGAGCGGCGGACGATCTATGTCCATCCGCGCTCGGGCGCCGAGACACGGCTGTTCACCATCGTCCAGCGCCAGCGTAACCATCCTGTTGGTTTGGATGACGCCCTTGCTCGTCTTTCCAATCATGCTGTCCTGCTCATCAATGAGCGCTCGGGACGGGCCGCCGTACAGGTCCCGGCCGCGAGCGTTATGCTGGACGATGGCGAGATCGAGCGGCGCGTCCGCCTGATCCGTCCGATGGAGCAGCACACGGTCTGTCTGACCATGATGGCGGACAGCCATTGGGCCGAGGCGGACCGCGAGCGCTTCGCCGGGGCCTGGCTGGCAGAGCTTGCCGAGATCCCCGAGTTCACGGAAAGCACGATCCATGTCGTGGCGGGCTTGCTGCTCCCGATCTGGAAGCGGTTGCCGAACGAATCGACCCGCGTCTATCGGCTTCAGACCGATGCGGGCGAGCGCATCATCGGCCGAAAGGTGTCTGCAACCTGGGTCGCAAGCGTCCTTGCGGTGGACGCGCCCGCGCTGACGCCGGACGCTGCCTTTGCCGCGCTGATGGAAGGACGCACCGCCCTGGACCTGGCGGAGGGGCTCCAGCTTCGCCGTGCCCGGGTGATGGGCGCATACCGCATCGAGCTGTCGGGATTCAATGACACGATGCGCGATCGCCTCCGCGCTTACGGGCTCTTTGGGGAGATCATCTCCTGGAAGCTGCGCATGTTCGTGCCAACGGACGCAAGTGGCGTCGGAATCCTGACAAAGGTGCTCGACAGCTATCCGGTTGCGAGCATCAGTGAGCGGGAGGCAGCGTGATGTCCCGCGATGCTTCCGAATTGGCACGCCGCCTCGCGCGCGAGGCCGAGGCGGTGTGCCGACATTATCTCTCCCATGGCAAGCGGGCCGGGCGGTACTGGGTGGTCGGCGACGTTCATAACACCCCGGGCCGCTCGCTGTTCGTGCGGCTCCAGGAGTCGCCGAAGGGGCCCGCCGGCAAGTGGACTGACGCTGCGACCGGCGAGCATGGCGACCTCCTCGACATTATCCGCGAATGCCGGGGTTTGCGCGACTTCAACGGGGCCGCCGAGGAAGCGAGGCGGTTTCTGAAGCTGCCTCGTCCTGAGCCGCAGTTGCCCTCGAAACCCGTTCGTTCGGTGGCGCCGGCTGGATCGCAGGAAGCCGCCCGTCGGCTCTTTGCGATATCCAGCCCGATCGAAGGGACGGTGGTCGAGACGTATTTGCAACGTCGCGGAATAGCCAACATCCACCATAGTGGCAGCCTCCGCTTCCACCCTCGTTGCTACTATCGTCCAGACGAGCATTTGCCGACCGAAACCTGGCCGGCGATGATTGCCTGCGTCACGGACCTTGAAGGGCGGATCACCGGCGCACACCGAACCTGGCTCGATCCAGACGGCTTTGATCGCATTCGTCTCGGCAAGGCTCCTGTCGACACGCCACGACGGGCCATGGGCGACCTGCTCGGCAACGCCGTTCGCTTCGGCGTGGTGGGCGACGTGCTCGCTGCCGGCGAGGGAATCGAGACCATGCTTTCATTGCGTTACGTCCTGCCGACTATGCCTATGGCCGCGGCGCTCTCGGCCAATCACCTCTCAGCGATGTTGCTGCCGTCTGGTCTGCGTCGGCTCTACATCGCCCGCGACGCCGATGCCGCCGGCGATGCCGTGCGGGCTACTCTCACCCAACGAGCGGAAAACGCCGGCGTTGAAGCGATTGCGTTGTCGCCCCGGCTGGGCGATTTCAACGAAGACATGCACATCTTCGGTCTCGAGACCCTCCTAGCAGCGTTGCGGCTTCAACTCGTACCAGAGGACGTCGTCCGCTTCCTGCATTCGTCGACGCTAGCCGCAGAATAGGCCAGTGCTTCGATCGACGTTGATAGGCCGGTCGCGGAAAGCATGTGCCGGAAGAGGACGCGACCACGGCCTTCTAGAGGGCGATCGGACGGCAAGCGGGTGCGGCCCGGCAATGGCTGCGTCCGGCTATTTTCCGCCGCGCGCCGGCGGTGAAAACACATCAGCGATCAGACCGGCGCGCTTTGCATCGCGAAGCAAAATAGCCGGCCTCCGCCATCCTCCGCTGCCGCTTCGGCCCTCCGCTGCGCTCCGGGTTCTGGCCCGCTCCGCCCGCCGTCTGAGTGATCGCCACGAAGGCCGCGATGGGCGCGGCCGATCCGGCAAAGGACCTCTTCCATGACCGACCACAACGACCTCGAACCGCCACACGCGTCTTCTCCAACGGATCACCTTCTCACCGAATTGCAGCTCTACGGTTATCGCCCCTTCAACGACCAGCCCGATCCACGGCCGCTTCCCGAGGGCAGGGTCGTCGCCGGCGCCGTCGCCGATATCTTCGACGCACTGGTCGCGACATTGAGCGATACGCGGCTCGAACCCGATCTTGACGATCTGCTCTGGTCGACCGTCAACCTGTTCCATCGCGCCGTCGACCGCATCGGACGCCAACTCGACGACAATGAGCAGGCGCAGCAGAAGAGCCAGCGCGAGCAGAACGGCTCCGAGGTACGATCGGTCGAACTCGAGCGCTTGACGGCCGAGGGCATCACTTTGATCGAGCGCCGCAACTGCCTGGAGCTCTTCCGCGACCAGGCCATCGAGCGCTTCGAGGCGCACACCAGTTCAACCTGGCGCCCTCGATCGGGATCATTGGTGAACCACCGCACATTGACCGCAGCGATGATCGACTCCCGCGACTTCATCGCAGCCAGGCGTCGCGCCGAGACCGAGGTCTTGCTGCCGGCAGGACCGAAGATCGCGCTCACCGGTGGGCTCGACTTCAATGACCACCACCTCATCTGGGACCGCCTCGACAAGGTTCACGCCAAGCATCCCGACATGGTTCTGCTCCACGGCGGCTCCCCAAAGGGTGCCGAACTGATCGCCTCGAAATGGGCGACCAACCGCAAAGTGGCTCAGATCGACTTCAAGCCCGACTGGACGAAGCACGCAAAGGCAGCACCGTTCAAGCGCAACGATGCCATGCTCGAACTCCTGCCGATCGGCGTCATGCACTTCCCGGGCACGGGCATCCAGGATAACCTCGCTGACAAGGCGAAGCGGCTCGGCATCCCCGTCTGGAGGTTCGGCGGCGCGTGAGGGCCGCCTTCTCGACTGAAGTCTTCGAGGCGAAATTGTTCACGCCGCAACTCCGCCTCGTTTCAGTCTCATATCCAGAGTTGCGCCGTGGTGGTGGTGGAAGGCGCGACTGGTAGATCTATGCACATGGAGCCACCACATGCTTGCCCTTGGGCTTGTTCTCAACACACTCGGAATCGGTTTGCTCTGCTGGGCGATCTTCGCGCTAGCGGTGTATGCATTGCCGTTTTTCGTCGCGCTGAGCATCGGGATGACGGCGTTTCAGAACGGCACCGGTGTGCTCGGTGCGCTGCTTATCGGAACGGCTTGTGGCGCGTTCACGCTTGCCGTCGGTCAGGCCGCCGTCGCCAATACTCGGTCCTTGACCTTGCGCATCGCCATCGCGACCGCATTTGCTGTCCCCGCTACCGTCGCGGGCTATCAAGTGGCGTTAGCCGTGTCCCAGATCGGGGTGCCGTCGCTGGCTTGGCGTGAGGCCTTCGCTTGCCTGGGCGCGGTTTGCATTGGCGTCACGGCGTTCACGCGCTTGACCGTTTTTGCGGAGACCCGCCCGTTCGAGCCGGGTGGGGTGGTGGAGAATCCGTCCTAGCCAGTTCTTACGGCCGCAAGGCCCGAGGCATGACCGTTTACCGCTGTCATCGTCGAACAGCTTCGCGTAGATCGGCGCACTGGATGGGCGATGATCGAAACCTAAGCGCGGGAAAGGCAGTCCTCCGCGTAACTTCTCGATCAAGCCGCCGCCATTCGGTCTGGCCCGCGGAGCCGCGGCAGAGCGATGTTACCCCGATCGGCTCTTGGGAGACGATACCGCCCTTTGCAGGAGATTGTTTCTCTTTCTGCGCTGAATCGTTCCGATCTCTTGTTCATCAAAACCGAGATAGCCACGCTTCTCCTGAGATTGTGGTTCAGCACGCGGACGCACGCGGCCTCGTTGATGGCTTGATCTGGCCGAAGACCGGCTTCGCCTCGATCGTCTGAGCCGCAACGCCGTTGATGCGACTTTCTTCCCCTGGGCTTCGCCCATTCCTCGCGAGACAAGAAAGTCGCCACAACGACGTCCTCCGCTGCGCTCCGGCCCGAGCGGGTGCGTCGCCGATCGTCCTCGGCCCTAGATCGCCATCGAGGCCGCGGTGGTCGCGGGCTCGAAACACAACAGGAGAAGTGACATGGCTAACATCGGTTCTTTCAAGAAGGTCGGCAACGATTTCCAGGGCGAGATCGTCACCCTGAGCCTGCAAGCCAAGGGCGTCCGCATCGTCGCCGAGACGAACCGATCCAACGACAACGCTCCCAGCCACCGGGTCTACGTAGGCCGGGCCGAGATCGGAGCCGCCTGGTCGAAGCGTTCCGGAGAGGGCCGGGACTACCTCTCGCTCAAGCTCGACGATCCCTCGTTCACCGCACCGATCTACGCGAACTTGTTCGACGACGAAGGTGGTGAGGGCTACACCCTCCTGTGGTCGCGGCCCCGCAAGGACGGCGAGTAAGAGCGCCCCACCGAGCCCCGTCCGGTCCGCCGGGCGGGGCGCTTCGCGGCAGGCCTGAGGCGGCTTACGATTTGCTAAGCCGCGCAACCCTTTTGAGCAGGTCTCCGGGTTCGACCCCTAATGCTTCAGCAATTTGCCCAAGCACGGTGACGCTTGCTGATACGTCGCCACGCTCGATGGCGCCGACATAACGGGCGCTTAAACCCGCACGCTCGGCCAGCTCCTCCTGCGTCATTTGTAGATCATGGCGTTTCCGACGCAGGTTCACAGCCATGATCTCTTTGAGATCCATGGCGATATGGGAACTGAGCCGGAACGATCGTTCTAGGAACGATCGTTCCTATTCGCATCCAAATGTGCTAATGATGGTGTCGCTATGCGCGGCCGATCTTCGTTGCGTACTTACCGGACGGATTCACAAGAAATCCGGGATTCTACCGGGCAACGCGGGTCTAGCTTGCGACCAGACCATGGCGTAGGTTCCTGGCATTCCAAAAGCGGGTATGATGCAGAAGCCATCCCTCGATCCAAACGTGGCGGACAGTGCGCCGAATGAGCCGGCGCTAACGGCCTATGACGAACAGCACGTCGTCACGTACATTCGGCTTCTGCAAGCGGAGGGTGAGG
Source organism: Bradyrhizobium sp. WSM3983 (assembly GCF_000473045.1). GTDB lineage: Bacteria > Pseudomonadota > Alphaproteobacteria > Rhizobiales > Xanthobacteraceae > Bradyrhizobium. The sequence continues at coordinate 6,444 of NZ_AXAY01000009.1, forward strand.
GCGCGGACTGGCGCGAAGTTGCTCGAGTGGTCTTGCATATGGACCCAGAGCGAGAGCCCGATCGTGCGCGGCGCGCATATCAGAGTCATCTCGCGCGCGCCAAATGGATGACCGAGCAAGGGCGCCTCTTGCGCGGCACCGGCTCGAGATAGAAGAAAATTGCCGGCTGGCGACTTGCAAGCAGAACTATTTTCTTTTGCTAACCAATGGTCATTCCGGAGCACCACGTGGTGCCAAACTAGGGGCTTCCTACAACCGCATCGTTCATACCTATTGCGCCGCAATCCTTGTTAGCTGCGTGCAATGGGACGGAAGCAATGCCTGAATTCGACTGGCGGTCGCCGGATTCCTACAAGAGCCTACTAGACGCGGAAGTCACCGACATCGCCTGGGAATGTCTCCGCCGCAACGCCGACTATCGGCGTGAGTACGAGGTGATGATTGCCAACAGTCCGAACGGCGAAGTGACTGACGAATTCAGGAGGAAATGGGGTATCTGCTTTCGCCCATGACCCGCAGAGGTCGTTCGACGAGCAGACGATCTTTTGGGCGCCTGAGGTTCTAGCGGCGGTCGTTCCGGTCAAGGTTGCTTGGGCCGCCGATCGCAGTTCAGCGTCTCAACCGTTGCTTGACCTTGCAGCAGGTCAAGTGCGGCGCGCCGCCGACGGCTGGCACGCCGTGCTGCACATCGGTTCGGCGGACCACCGTGTCTGGTCCATGGACCCGCCGGTGCTAGGCGCGTCATATGCAGCCGAACTGCCGTTTGACGGCTATTTCGAAGCGCGCGCGTATGCAGCCCGGCGGCTCTGGCGTGCGATCAATGGGCGCGCGCCAGGTCCGGCATTTCACACACTATCCAAACAGCGGCGCGCACGCCTGAGCGCCGCGATCCGCGCGCTCGATGCGCATAGCGCCGGCGGCAGTTATCGCGTTATCGCCGAAGCGCTGTTCGGCAGGAAGCGCATCCCAGATCGGGCCTGGAAGACGCATGACCTGCGCAATCGGACGGTCCGGTTGGTGCAAGGCGGCCTCGCGTTGATGCGCGGTGGTTACCGCAAACTCCTGCGGCCAGGGCGCAGGGACGAGTAGTGCAGTCCCCCGAGGGGTGCCGAAAATCATTCCCCCGATATTCGGCATCCCCCTTCGAGATCTTGCTCCTCCACGATGACCGCACACACGCCGGCCTAGCCAAGCGTAGTGCGCTGTCCTCTTGGAGTGCTCAAATGCCCGATCCGATGGCCGGTCTTCCTCCGCGATTCCTGCGTACACCTGAGGCCGCGCGCTATCTTGGCCTGTCCGGTCGCACACTCGAGAAGCACCGCACGTACGGTACTGGACCGACGTATCGGAAGATCGGTGGACGTGTCGTCTACGCCGTCGATGACTTGAAAGCGTGGGCCGACCGGGGCGCCAAGACGTCGACGTCCGATCCGGGGAAGGGGACCGTGCTGCCTGCCAAGAAGCATCCGACCCTGCGCCCGTATGCGGGCCAGGAACGCCGCTGATCGCCCGAAGAGAGCACTGGCGATGCGGCGCAAATACCATTCCGAGCGCGAACAGCTTGAACTCTTTCGGGCGCTACCCGGTGATCTTGCACCACGCGACGCACAGGATCTAATGGCTTATCCGTTCTTCTCCCTCGCAAAGACTAAGCGGACCGTACCGATCGATTTCCGTGCCGGTGCGATCGCAGTTCGGGTCGAGGCGGTGCCGGAACACGGCATGGCGACCATCTGGGATGCAGACGTTCTGATTTGGGCCGCGTCCCAGATCGTCGAAGCCCGTGACGCAGGCTTGAAGACCTCGCGCCTGATGGCTGCAACGCCTTACGAGATCCTGACGTTCGTCGGCCGCGGCACGAGCGCACGTGACTATGACCGCCTGAAGGCTGGTCTTGACAGACTTCAGTCAACGACCGTGCTGACGTCGATCCGCCAGCCGGCAGAGCGGCGACGACACCGCTTCTCCTGGATCAACGAATGGAAGGAGACGGCCGATGCAAACGGTAGTCCATTTGGACTCGAATTGATCCTGCCTGATTGGTTCTATGCCGGCGTCATCGACGACGCGCTCGTGCTGACGATCGACCGCGCTTATTTCGATCTCACGGGCGGACTTGAGCGCTGGCTGTACCGTCTCGTGCGCAAACACGGCGGCCGCCAGGACGGCGGCTGGAGTTTTGATCTTGTGCACCTCCATGCCAAGTCAGGCATCCTCTCGCCGCTCAAGCACTTTGCTTACGATGTACGCCAGATCGTCCAGCGCCAGACATTGCCCGGCTATCAGCTCGTGCTCACGCGCGACCCGAACGGTACCGAGCGGCTGAACTTCGCGCCTACGCCCGTGGATCCCTTAACGGTACGCCTGCGCCGGCGCGGTCTCATTCCAAATTCGGAGGATGGCCTGTGAATCAGCTCGTGCTATCGGGGACCGCAACCCTCGTGCTATCGGGGACCGGATCCTCGTGCTATCGAGGACCGAAATCGAGCCTAAGTGCTTGTTTATCGGCGCTTTCCAGCCGCTCTAACTTTACTAACCAGAAATCCTTCGGATTTCTTCTAACGGACCAAGCTGGAAACCGCATCGCAGGCGACAGGCAACCGCGGGCAGTCAACCCTCCTTCTCGGCAGAAGCTGCACAGGTGCTTCACCGCCGCCAATGCTTACGGCTCCCCAATCCCGTCTGCGGGAGCGCCGGCATGAGCGATCTCACCAAAGTGGAGGTGCTGTGGCTCGAGAAGCGTATCGAAAACCGCATTCGGTTCGGCCGCATCGTCGAGGAACGGAAGGTTGATCGTCACCGGCGCGTCATGTCATTCGCACCGGGCAGCATCTTTGCCTTCGTCCGATGGACCTCCAACGACTTTGGCACGGTCATTTCGCGGATCGATATCCTGCGGGCGGTCGCGCCGGGACAGCGCTGCTCCACCGTCCCTTATGTGACGCCGGGCGGGGAGATCCTGTTGCGTCTGTCCGGCTGGCCGAAGGTGGAGCGCGTGCTGCAGATGACTGATGCCGTTGAGGCACTCGGAATCGATCCAGCTGATGTCGCGCCTGATCATTGGCATCACGTTCATAACCGCCTGTCCGTCAACGAAAACCCGCGTCCATATACGAAAGCGCGCCATCAGGCCTGGCTACACCGGCAGAGGGTAATGCGATGACGGGACGCCTGAAGACGCTGGCCGGGACGTTCGGGGTCGCTGCTGCGCTGGTCGCGACGATCGTCCTGGAGCCGCTTCCGCTTTACATCTGGAACGCATCCGCGAGCGTGCCGATCGGTCTCTATCGCCTTCGACCAGCTGAACGCTTCCACGTTACTGAACTGGTCGCCGTGCAGCCGCCGGAGCCACTCGCGACCTTCCTCGACCTTAACGGCTATTTGCCCATCGGCGTCCCCATGCTCAAGCGGGTCCTTGCGCTGCCCGGGCAGACGGTCTGCAGAAGCGGGCTCACGATTTCGGTCGATGACAATGCAATGGGCGAGGCGCGGGATCGCGACGGGCGCGGCCGGCCGCTGCCGAAATGGCAGGGCTGCCGCGTTGTCGGCGACGGCGAGCTGTTTCTGATGAACTGGCAGTCGGACGACTCTCTGGACGGCCGATATTTTGGATTTCTTCCGGCATCTAGCGTGATCGGCGGTGCGGTCCCGGTGTGGACGTCGGAGGAGTGATCGTGCGCATTCGGCGTGTTCTCCTTGCCATGCCCCTGTCCGATCGATTGCGGGATCCGTCCTCCGTCTCGATCGATGTCTGCAAGGCTGGTGCGAGCCCGACCGCGTGCTTGAGCCGGTCGGGCATGCGCGTTTGTGCTGTCGTTCCCCTGATGCTTCTTCTGACCGCGTTCGACAGCGCTGCTTTGGCCCAGAGCGGATCAGCCGCCCAGCCAGCGATCAGTCAGACCGCTCACGCATTGGCCGGCTTCATCAATGAAGCCTCACGACGCTTTGCGATTGCGCCGAACTGGATCCGATCAGTCCAAAGCATCGAGAGTGCCGGTGACGTGCACGCCAGATCGCCAAAAGGCGCAATGGGCCTGATGCAAATCATGCCGGCAACCTGGGCGGAACTGCGTGAGCGCTACAATCTCGGGAACGACCCCTATGAGCCGCACGACAACATTCTCGCCGGCACGGCCTATCTGCGCGAATTGCTCGATCGGTATGGCTCGCCTGGCGTGTTTGCCGCATACAACGCGGGACCATCTCGCTATGAAGAGCATCTCGCAGGCGGCTCTTTGCCAGACGAGACGCGAGCATACGTCGCAAAGCTTGCAAATCTGCTTGCTATCGAACTGCCGCCGACGTGGACGTCCAGCGGACAGTCATCAGCAGCTGCGACGCTATTCGTCACGCGATCCGATCTCATGAAAGCGCACGATGGGTTGCGGGTGCTCATGCCGTCGAGCGGTGCCACCACCGCAATCTCGGCTCCCCATGTTTCGCCCATGGTCCCCCGGTCTATTGGCGTTTTCGTTCCTCGATCGGATTCGGGAGTATCGCAATGACCAAGTGTGCGGGTTCGCAAGCCATGGCGTGCTTCACCGAGCAAGTGGCACGTGCTGATGGCGTACGGGCGATGCCTTCGGCCCGCGCTCTACTCGTCGCTTCGCTCCTCACCGAGCCACCCTTCGGGTGTCTCGGCTCTTCGGGTAACGATCGCTATCGCAAGCGTTCGGAAGCATTGGGGGCTTCGCGAGTTGGCTGCCAAGTCGCGGCGGCTCTTTCGAGAACCGGCGACCGGGAGACAACTACGGCAGGACGGCTCTTCAAATCGGGCTTCGAGAAACCGGTGCACGACGATAGTCGCCGTGTGGCCGAATCCGGAGCCTGGTGCAACGACTTAGGTGGTCGTTGCCACACAGGAGAGCTCAGATGAAACTTTACCTTGGGTTGGACGTGGGTCTTGAAGAAACCAGTCTCTGCATCGTCGATGGCGAGGGTCTCACCGTTCGCGAGGTCAAGGTTATGACCGAGCCAGCGGCGATCCGCTCCGCAGGGCTACGCGGATCGCCTGGAGAGAGTGGGAGTCGAGGCGTCATCGCTTGGCATCTGGCTGTATCGCGAACTGCTGCCAGCGGGTCTCCCGATCATTGTCGTCGAAGCGCGTCACATGCGCGTTTCGCTGTCGACAATGCGTAACAAGACCGACCGGAATGACGCGCGCGGCATCGCGCAGATGATGCGACTGGGCTGGTACCGCGCCGTCCATGTCAAGAATATCGACATGCAGAAGATGCGTACGCTGCTGACCAGCCGGAAGCTGCTCAAGCGCAAACTGATCGACCTCGAAAACCACATTCGTGGTGCACTGCGGGCCTATGGATTGCTCGTCGGAGCCGTCGCCCGATGTGCCTACCAAGCACGCGTACGCGAGCTGATCGAGCGCAGCGATCCGATCTTCGTGATCACCATCGAGGCCATGTTGGATGTGCGCCGCGCCATCCTCGAGGGCTACGATCGGCTCCATCGTGTGCTGCTGCAAGTGGTCCAGCATGATGCTGTCTGCCGGCGGCTGATGACGGTTCCAGGCGTCGGTCCCGTTGCGGCCCTGTCGTTCAAGGTCGGCGTCGATGATCCCCGGCGCTTTGCCAGATCGCGAACGGTAGGCGCGCATTTTGGCTTGGCGCCGAGGCGGCACCAGTCCGGCACGTCGATCGATTACGAAGGGCGCATCAGCAAACAGGGCGACGCAGCAGTGCGCGAGGCGCTTTGCGAGGCGGCCGCAAGCCTGCTGCTGCGAGTCAGGAAATGGTCGGCACTGCGGGCGTGGGGCCTGCGGATCGCCAAACGGTCGAGCATGCTGTGCGCGATCACCGCGGTCGCGCGGAAGCTCGCGAGCATTCTGCACCGGATGTGGGTCAGCGAGACCGACTTCCACGTCGGATTCGGCGCCAAGATCACGCAACGGCTTCGGTTGAAACCTGCACGGTAGCCGCGAGGCAGATGATGACGGATTAGCGCTGGGTTCGCGCCCGGCATGTTGAGGAGGAGCGAAATTAGAGATCCGCGCGCGCGGTGAGCGTCCCCTGGCGGGGCCGCGAAACGGGGAATGTCCGCTATCTCTTGCCTGCTGCCGCCCTTCGGGGACGAGAGCGCCGGACTGCTTGGACAGCCCTGTTTACGAACCTGATGAAGAGCATGCGACGGCCGAAGTGCTGAACGCGAAGGAACGCATGGACCCCGCCTGGTGAATGCACGTCGCGTACGCGGCTGTGGTGAAGTTGCGCGTTGTTGATGCAGGGAGTCGGTAATGGCTGAAGTTCGAAGAGTCGAAGAAAAGCGTAGGAATGAGTTGACTTTGCCCGCCCGATTAGGAAGGCGAGATAAAAGGGGCTCGCCGGTCGAACCGCAAGCCATTGTCATGGCTTGGGTTCTGGCGTGCCGGTCGGTCGGGGCGCGTGCCGCGCCTTGGATTTTGCCGAATGCAATCAAAGACATTTTCGGCACTGTAGCTGCTTTAGCGCTGTTCGAGGCCCGGCCATGACCGTGGGCGACAGCGACCTGCGTATTCGGCCCGGGCGCATCCGCAGCACCCGCGTGCCGAAGCCGAAGAGTTTTATCAACCAGGTGCTACGCGCCGCGAAGAAGGCCGGCCACACCCCGGGTCAGACCGCGCCGGGCAAGCGTTCTGCGGCGTATGGGCGCTCGACCTTTGGCCGCGGCCGGCTCGCGTTCAGCCGGGGCCGGCTCTTCAGTTCGGCACGGCGCGTTGTGGTGAAGGCGCGTGTCGTGCGTCACAAGGGACGTTCGTTCCGCTCGGCGCCGCTGACAGCCCATCTTTCTTACCTAAAGCGCGATGGGGTGACCCGAAGCGGCGAGAGGGCCGAGATGTTCGACGCTGGCAGCGATCGTGCCGATGGTGCGGCCTTCGCCGAGCGGTGTCAGGACGATCGCCATCATTTTCGGTTCATTGTCTCGCCCGAGGACGCCGGCGACATGACCGACCTCAGGGCCTTTACCCGCGATCTCGCCAACCAGATGGCGACCGATCTCGGCACGCAGCTCGATTGGGTCGCCGTCGATCACTGGAACACGGATAACCCTCACGTCCATCTTCTCGTTCGGGGCGTTGTCGAAGACGGCGCCGACCTCGTGATCTCACGGGACTACATCAGCCGAGGTTTGCGCTCACGTGCCGAGGAGCTGGTTGGCATCGAGCTCGGTCCGAAACCGGAGCACGAAATCCGCAACTCGCTGGAGAGGGAAGTCACGGCAGAGCGATGGACTCGGCTTGATCGGGAGATCCGGCTGGCAGCCGACGAAACCGGCCATATCGATCTTCGCCCCGAGAAGCCCGGCAGCTCATATACCGAAATCCGGCGCCTGATGGTCGGCCGCCTTCAGCATTTGGAGAAGATGGGCCTGGCGGCATCTGCCGCGCCCGGGGAATGGATGGTGGGCCTCGAGGCCGAGCGTAGCTTGCGCGACCTCGGTATGCGCGGCGACATCATCAAGACCATGCACCGCGCCTTTACCGAGCGTGGAGAGGCGCGCGGCATCTCTGACTACGTGATCGAAGGTAGACAGCCGGCGTCCCAGATCATCGGGCGACTGGTCGATCGGGGTTTGCATGACGAACTGACGGGTGAGGCCTACGCCCTGATCGACGGAGCAGACGGACTTGTGCATCACGTCCGCTTCCGCGGAATCGAGGCCTTCGAACAAGCTCCGCCGGCGGGCGGCATCGTCGAAGTCCGACGCTTCGGCCAAGCCGGCGATCCACGCCCCACCTTGGTGCTCGCGACCCGTTCCGATCTCGATCTTGGTGAGCAGGTCACCGCGAAAGGTGCGACCTGGCTCGACCACCGGCTGGTCGAACGCGATCAGATGCCGCTCGCCATGGGCGGGTTCGGCCGCGAGACCCGTGACGCCATGGAAGCCCGCGCCGAGCATCTGATCCAGGAAGGTCTGGCGCGGCGGCAGGGTCAGCGCATCATCCTGCAGCGCGACCTCCTGAATACCTTGCGTCGACGCGAGCTGGACGAGGTGGCGGCAAAAGTCTCGGCCAACACCGGCCTGCCTCATGTGAAGTCGGCCTCCGGTGAACATATAGCGGGCACCTATCGCCAGCGCCTGACGCTCGTCTCGGGACGATTCGCCATGATTGACAACGGGCTTGGCTTCCAGCTCGTGCCTTGGTCGCGCGAGCTCGAACAGAGGCTCGGCCAACACGTCACCGGTGTCGTGAAGGACGGCGGTGGCATCGAGTGGGGTTTTGGTCGCAAGCGCGACCTGGGCCTCTAGCAATCTCGTTAACTCAGTTGCGGAAGGGCGTTCGGCATGTCCGGAACCAAGATCCTCTGGGGGCAGGTGATCGTTGTCGGCCTGATCGTTTTGCTCGCCATCTGGGGAGCAACCGAGTGGACGGCCTGGCGGCTCGCCTGGCAACCGGAGCTTGGGCGGCCCTGGTTCGAATTGTCAGGTTTCAAAATCTATGACCCCCCGATCTTCTTCTGGTGGTGGTTCGTCTACGACGCCTATGCGCCGCAGGTTTTTGTCGAGGGTGCCTTCATCGCGGCGTCGGGCACCTTCATTTCGATTGCGGTGGCGATCGGCATGTCGGTCTGGCGAGCACGTGAGGCGAAGAACGTCGAGACCTATGGTTCGGCGCGCTGGGCCAATCCTGAGGAGGTGAGAGCGGCTGGGCTTCTCAGTCCGGATGGCGTGGTGCTCGGCAAGCTTGACCATGACTACCTTCGCCATGACGGACCGGAACACGTGTTGTGTTTCGCACCCACCCGGTCCGGCAAAGGCGTCGGTCTTGTCGTGCCCTCGCTGCTGGCCTGGCCGGGTTCGGCCATCGTTCACGACATCAAGGGCGAGAACTGGCAACTGACTGCCGGCTTCCGCTCGCGGCATGGCCGCGTCCTGTTGTTCGATCCGACCAACCCAAAGTCCTCAGCTTACAATCCGCTCCTCGAGGTCCGGCGCGGGGAATGGGAGGTTCGCGACGTCCAGAACGTCGCCGACGTCCTGGTCGACCCCGAAGGCTCGCTGGACAAACGGAACCACTGGGAGAAGACCAGTCATTCGCTCCTGGTCGGCGCCATCCTCCACGTCCTCTATGCTGAGACCGACAAGACCCTGGGTGGCGTAGCCGCCTTTCTCTCCGATCCGAGGCGGCCGATCGAGGCGACGCTAAAGGCAATGATGACCACGCCACACCTTGGCGAACAGGGCGCCCATCCCGTGGTCGCCTCGACCGCGCGCGAGCTCCTGAACAAATCGGAGAATGAGCGCTCCGGCGTCCTGTCCACCGCCATGTCGTTCCTCGGACTCTACCGCGATCCCGTGGTGGCCCAGGTGACCTCCCGTTGCGACTGGCGGATCGCCGACCTGATCGCCGATCGCCGTCCGACCTCGCTTTACCTTGTGGTGCCGCCCTCCGATATCTCGCGGACCAAACCGTTGATCCGCCTGGTGCTAAACCAGATCGGCCGACGGCTGACCGAGGACTTGCACGCCCGTGATCGCCGGCATCGAGTCCTGATGATGCTCGACGAATTCCCGGCGCTGGGGCGGCTCGATTTCTTCGAGTCCGCGCTCGCCTTCATGGCGGGTTACGGCATCAAGAGTTTTTTGATCGCCCAATCGCTCAATCAGATCGAGAAGGCTTACGGGCCGAACAACGCGATCCTCGACAACTGCCACGTCCGCGTCAGCTTCGCGACCAACGACGAGCGGACGGCCAAGCGGGTGTCCGACGCTTTGGGTACGGCGACCGAGATGAGGGCGATGAAGAACTATGCGGGGCACAGGTTGAACCCCTGGCTGGGGCACCTCATGGTCTCGCGCCAGGAGACGGCGAGGCCGCTGCTAACCCCGGGAGAAGTCATGCAACTCCCGCCAATGGATGAGATCGTCATGGTGGCGGGCACGCCGCCGATCCGAGCCAAGAAAGCCCGCTACTATGAGGATCGGCGGTTTACCGAGCGGGTCTTGCCTCCCCCCGATCCGGCGTCGTCGGGGCGATCATCGCGTACGGATGGATGGTCAACGCAGGGAATGCTGACGCCGGCGACGGGGCCTACCGACAAATCCGCGCGAGCAGGGGAAGACACGGCGAACGGTGGTCTTCGCCGAGAGCCCGAACTGCCCGATCACGTTGCGATCGTCAAGGAGACGACCGAGCCGACGCCGGCAGAGGAGTTTGCGGTCGTTCTTGACGACGACGAGGACGCGGTCCGTCAGTCCCGGCTCATACGTCAACAAATGCGGGGTGTCGCCCGCCAAGTCGCGCTCGACCCGAATGACGGCATGGAGTTGTGAGAACTACCATGCGCGACCGGATGAACGTGTATTTCCCGCCGGAGCTTCTGAAGCAGATCTCGGATCTCGCCGATCGCAAGAAGCTCTCCCGGTCAGCGATCGTGGAAGCGGCCGTTGCTTCCTTTCTGTCACCGGATGGCGCCGACATGCGGGAGGCCGCGTTCACCCGTCGCCTCGATCGGCTATCGCGTCAGATGCAGAGGTTGGAGCGTGACGTTGGTTTGACGGCCGAGACCTTGGCCCTCTTCATCCGGTTCTGGCTGACGATTACCCCACCGTTGCCCAACGACGCGCAGGCGGCCGCGCAGATAAAGGGCAGGGAGCGCTTTGAAGGATTCGTCGAAGCCCTCGGGCGCCGTTTGCAAAAGGGGCAAAGCTTTCTGCGCGAGATTCCAGAAGATATCGTCCGTCAGGAGACGGGCGGCGAAACCTGACTGAGCCTTGTAAGCAAGCTGTCTCGCCGGTCCTTCTTTTTCTACGCCAGCCCACGATCGCAGCAATTTGGCCAAGCCGACGAAAGCCGGCTGCGCTATCGCCTCGAAAGAACTGAGCGCGGGGGAAGGGACAGCATGCAGATTTCAAATGAGCTGGCCGAGCGGCTAGAAACTGTTGCCCGTCTCAACGGAGTGGATCAAGCCGAAATCATTGAGCAGGCGCTCGATGGGCTTCTCGCCCTGAAAGGCGGCCCTGGCAACGCAAACCCGCTTCGGGGGCGCCTGAATTCGATTGAGGACCAACTCAATCGGATTGAGCGCAATCTCAAGATCGTGAATGAAGTTGCGGCGCTGCACGTCCGATATCATCTCACCGTTACGCCGTCCTTGCCTCAATCAGAGCAGCGAGCAGCCTGTCAGCTCGGCTTCGAGCGGTTTGAAGTGCTTGCTGAACGGGTGAGCAGGCGAGTTGAGCAGGATCAGCCGCTCTTACAGGAGACGATTAGTCGACTTGGCGCGACCAAGTTCGAGAGCTCTGAAGATGACGTTGAAATCCGCGTTACTTCCGTTGTCGCAGAAGACGAGCGCGTCACCGTAAAAGCAGAGTCCGAGCTAGCCGCTGTCGCCCAGGAGGGCGACGGCAATGGTAACTTTCGCACCGGGTTACAAAACCCGTTCTGCTGATCGATCCAAGGATACAGCAAGCTCTGGAGTTCACAGAGCGCCGGAGAGTTCCGCGCCAGCCAAAAATGGGCACGCTTCGACGCGGCAGCCGGCAGAAACGTGGCGCCTCATCGCGTACGTTTTCCTTCCGTTTGCCGCCGGATACTATCTTTCCTATCTGTTCCGAACGATCAACGCTCTGATCTCTGACCGTCTCACCTTGGAAACCGGGATTGGTACCGCCGACCTCGGATTGCTTACGTCCGTCTATTTCCTGATCTTCGCGGCTGCCCAAATCCCCATAGGCATAATGTTGGACCGCTTTGGTCCACGTCGCGTCCAGAGTGCGCTGCTGCTGGTCGCTGCTGCCGGTGCAGGACTATTTGCGATGTCAACAGGATTGCTGTCGCTCTTGATTGCACGAACAATGATCGGGCTCGGTGTGGCGGCGGCGTTGACAGCTGGCTTGAAGTCGATCGTCCTCTGGTTCCCTACGGAACGAGTGGCCCTGCTTAACGGCTATATGATCATGCTGGGGTCGCTCGGTGCGGTGACCGCAACGGCGCCCGCCGAGTACCTACTCGCCTGGATGGGGTGGCGAGAGCTCTTTGTAATCCTGGCGACCGCGACCGCTGCCACGGCCATGCTCATCTATGTTGTGGTTCCTGAGCGAGTTACCCTTCCATCAGCAGCATCAATGTCCGTCACCCTTAGCTCCGTTTTCGGCGATAAGCGGTTCTGGCGGATTGCCCCGTTATCGGCGACCTGCGTTGGGTCGGCTTGGTCTCTGCAGGGATTGTGGGCATCGCCGTGGCTGACGGACGTGGAGGGCTTTGATCGGGCAAGTCTCGTTGGACATATGTTCATAATGTCGGTCGTGCTGAGCGGCGGTGCCTGGTTGTTCGGTACGACGGTCCACTACTTCAGACGAAGAGGAGTCGGAGCGGAGACAATATTGGCGATGGTCGCAGTGCTGTTCATTGCAGCCGAGTTGGCCTTAATCCTGCGCGCGCCTCTCCCGTCCATCTTGCCGTGGTCCATTGTCGCAATTGTCGGCACGGCAACCGTGGTCAGCTTCGCGGTTATAGCTAATTACTTTCCGCCGGAGCTTACGGGTCGTGCGAATGGCGCCTTGAACGTTCTGCACTTCGGTTGGGCGTTTTTGGCTCAATACGCGACGGGCCTGATTCTGGAGCAGTGGTCCTGCGGGGACGACCATAGGTCCATCCTGGCGTATCAAGTCGCGTTTGGTCTCAACGTAGCACTGCAGATCGCAGCATTGGCCTGGTTTGCGCTACCTTGGTTCCGCTACTTCACCCGGTGGATCCGTTCATGTCCCTTCATTATGGCAGTGAACACTTCCGATGTAATCGGACCTGATCATTTGTCCGAGCAAACGGTCGGACAAATGCTCGTGGATGACGATGCGGAGTGGTGAGTAGCGACTCGTCAACGTGCTCAAGAAATTATGTTCCCGTCCGCTTGGTCCGAAGGCGAAGGAATTGCCCCGCAGCAGCGAAATATCGCGAAGGGCCAAAGGCCGGAAGCCTTCAATGGCTCGGGCCCTGTTCCGCGGGAGCGCGCCAAGGCCACGTGATCAAGGCGACCTGGCGGCGCTTTGCAAAGAATTCACGACTGTGAGCCGCTGCTCCCAAATTTATTCGCGGCCAGACGGGAATAGGACGCGCCCGCGCCACGTCACCTCCTCAACGCAACGCCCTACGGTGTTGCCGAAGTCGGCGCCGCGGTCGCCCTGTTTCCCATGAATGGAGAATCGAAATGCCCGTTGAAAAATCACGACGCACTGCTCTCGTACTCGCAACCTTGGTCAGCGCCATCGCACTTGGCGCCCAGCCCCCCCGCCGCATACGCAAAACCTATTCTTGACGCCCACGAGAGTATCGCCCGGTCTGGTGCGCAAGCACATCGAGATGGTTATGCCTTCTTTCACGCGCCTCGAGTCAGATCATTTACACCAGCGCCATGTATCAGGATGTCCTGAACAAGCTCGCAAGACTTCCCGGAGACCAGCGTGCCGTACTGCTGCTTGTTGCGGTCGAGGACCTCTCTTATGCGGATGCCGCCAACGTGCTCGACATTCCCGTGGGCACGGTGATGTCGCGGCTTTCCCGGGCGCGCGAAAGACTGCAACAGGAGATCGAGGGGATTACGGACAATATATCGGACCAACGTCGTATCACTATGGAGCGGGAAATGAGCCATCGGCCGATCACGGAAGATGATCTCCACGCCTATGTGGATCGTGTCCTCGAGCCGGAGCGCCAGGCAGAAGTCGTCGACTATCTGGGCGAGCATCCGGACGTCGCCAAACGCGTCGCCGCGTTCACTGGTCAGCGGGACCTGTTGCGCGCAGCACTCGCGCCGGTCGCCGAAGAACCGCTGCCGCCGGAGCTCAATCTGTCGCGAATCATCGAGAACCGCGCGCGACGGCCTTCGGTGATCCCTTGGGCGATGGCGGCAATGCTGTTGCTGAGCATCGGCGGTCTGGGCGGCTGGGCCGTACGCGGCGCGCTGCAGGCGTCTCCGGGCGGATTGGTTGCGCTCGCTCAGGAGGCGGCTGTTTCGTATAACGTCTACGCACCGGACCACGTCCGACCCGTCGAGATTCGCGCATCCGACTCTGGCCAACTCGTACAGTGGGTCTCCGACCGGCTGCATCGGCCTGTCAAGGTGCCGGATCTGACCACCTCGGGCTACCGGCTGATGGGAGGGCGCCTTGTCGCCACCTCGCACGGGCCCGCTGCGATGTTCATGTATGATGATGACCGCGGCAGTCGGATGGTCGTGCTGACTCGACCGATGAGCAGTGCGGACCAGAATGCGCCAATGACGTCCCAATCGCAGGGCGATGTTGGAGGCCTTGCCTGGTAGACGACGGCGTCGGCTATAGTCTAGTCGGCCACGCCGCCTCGGAGTCCTTGCGACCAATCGCGAACGAGGTGCGCAAGCAGGTTCGCGCGCTCTAAGCTTCGACTGACCCTTCCGAATCAGATGGCATGGCGCGGCATGGACCGGCAGGACCGACGTGACACGCGTTGCCGCAAGCACCCGATGGAGGCCGGACTTGAGCCGAGGCGGGATTGTTAAGGCCGATGCAACGGTATGCCTGGCGACGGTAGAATTTCGATTGGCTACTCCTAGAGAGCCGGGCCAGTTGCGGCGCGTCCGGACTTGGGTTTTTCGTTACTTTGGGGTTTTTCCTTACTTTCGTGGCATTTGGCGGGGGTTCGGAGCTGGCGCCGACAGCGCGATGCATTATAATATGGCTTATGCATTTTTGCGGGGAGGCGCAGGCGCGACATGGTCACGAAGGCCGGGCAACAAAGAGGTCGGACGGATGCGATGGACGTGTACGGTCTTGTGCGGGGAGAGATCCTCGCGTGCCGTATCCGTCCCGGAACGCGCCTAAAGATACAGGACCTATGTGCGCAGCACGACGTGAGCAATGGCGCAGTCCGGGAGGCGCTATCGCGGCTGGCGTCGGAGGGTCTCGTGTTGTTTGAGCCTCAAAAAGGCTACAGCGCGATGCCCGTCTCCAAACAGGAACTGCTGGATTTGACCGAGGCGCGGATCCAAATCGAAAGCCTTTGCATCCAGCTCGCTCTCAAGAACCGCACGGTAGATTGGGAATCAGCGATCGTGGCGGCATTCTACCGCTTGAGCAAAATTCCGGAGCGGAGTCCTGGCGACAACTCGCAATTGAACGAGCAATGGTCGATAGCCCATTCCGCTTTCCACCATTCTCTCGTGGCCGCCTGTCCCGTCATGCACCTGCTGCGCGTTCGAAGGCATTTGTTTGAGCAGTCCGAAAGATACCGGAGATTTTCGGTCCCGCTGCGACGGTCCGACCGCGACGTCGAGCAGGAACACTTGGAGATCAAGGACGCAGTGCTCGCTGGCGATGTCGGCCTCTCGACCGGACTGATACGCGATCATCTGTCCCGGACGACCCAAATCTTGCTCGATTCCGGGCAATTGGACGAGGAGGAATCGAGTCGCGCATTCGTGTTGGAAAGCGCAGGGGCCACCTAAGGGAGGGGTTGGTCCCGGCCGCCAGACGCCGAGATGGAACGATGCAAAAAAGACCCGACCTCTGATGAGGTCGGGTCAGAGGTGCGGCAGGTCGGGGAGGAATACTGCCGCGTGCGGCGTTGCTTGCGGGTCGGCTTGGATGTTCTTGGGCTGAGCGAGCGTCCTTACGCGACTTCGCTTAATTCCTCACTTTCTCCCACCGGCGCGAATTGTGGGACGCTAAGCAAGCATCAACGAGGGCGACGATGCGTTTTGCGTCGGCGAACGTCGGCCATTTCGGCTCCCCGTTAGCTACCGACCTGATGACCTCGCCGACCTCCAGCGATTTCACTTCGTTGAAGCCGATGCCGAAATTGGGAAGCGGCAAGAACCGCGCGTAGTCCGGCCACTCCGGGCCGACGTCGATCGCTCTGAAGCCTTGGCGGCCTCTTGCATCGGAGGAACTGAAGACGTTTAACCGAGCGATCTGGTCGTAGTCGTACGTGATCGAGCCTTTCGTTCCATAGATCTCGTAACGTTGGAGGAAGCGCCGCCCGCTTGCAATCCGGCTGAAGTCGACCGTGCCGACCGCGCCATTGGCGAACCGACAAATGACCATGCCGACGTCCGGGTTTGTGACCGCCCTTGTAGCATTCGTGGCATTTGCCTGGACCGGGTCTCCGTACCTTGCGCCGGCGAGGTGCGGTCGCTTCGAGTGGATAATCGGGCAATGCGCAATGACCTCGTCGACCGTTCCCACGAGATAGTCCATGAAGCTGAATATGTGGGAGCCTGTGTCGCCGACCACGCCTGTGGGAGCACGGTTTGCATCGAGGCGCCAGATAAAAGGAGCGAGCGGATCTGCCAGGCTGTCCACGTGCTGGGCGGCTTTGAATAATGTGACCTCGCCGATCTCCCCCGATGCCATGATGTCCTTTGCCAGGGCATGCACGGGATTGACGGGGAAGTTGTGCCCAACCCGTGTGACTACACCCTTAACAGCGGCGAGCGAGACCAACTCCTCAGCCTCGTCGAGCGTGTTGGTAAAGGGCTTCTCGCAATAGACATGCTTGCCTGCTTCCAGCGAGGCCTTCGCCACCTCGTAGTGAAGGGCGTCCGGAAGGCAGATGTCCACCAGATCGACCTGAGGATCCTCGATGGCCGCGCGCCAGTCGACGCCACGGCATTCTGCGCCGAATTGTTGTGCTACGTGCCGTGTACCTTGTTCTGAGTTGCCTACCAGCCAGCGAAGCGTGACTTCGACCGGGAGGTCGGGGAAGATCCGCGTTAGGTCCGCATAGACGCTGCAATGCGAACGTCCCATCCATCCGTAGGCACCGAGCACAGCAACCCCGATCCTCTTCATCTCCCTCTCCGTCGACCCGGATAGACATTGCGCCTTGGGCCAGAGCAAAAACGCCAGTGGTGGGGTCTGAGCCCTGATGCCTTCGTGCGCGGCGTAGTAGAGCGGAATCGAAGGAATGTGCCACGTCGATGCTCGGGTTCGTTGCCGGTCACGCCATCAACGGACATGTGGAACTGATCACAAACGCTTTCCGCGCTGCTGACGCTGGGCGCGATCATGATGACGACCTCGATATCGCCGCCGCGCGACCGCTTCGTAGTTGGTGTGAGTCTAGTGCTGAGCAATTCATCTCCACGGACGTCGCCGGATCCACCCTTATCGTCTGATCGAGCATGACCACCCCAAATTGTGCACTATCTTCTTTTTGATCTGCTTACAATTGAAAAACGCACTATTGACAACAAAATGCATTTCAGCGATTCTGCGTCCTGTCGGGGCTCGTTGCTGCGAGGCCGAATGGAGGCGACGACCAGTGCCAGGCCACGCGAAAACTGGAGGAAACCGTGATTTTCAGATCGGGCGATTTGGATGGCACGGTATCGACTGCCGCCGCGGACGCGGAGGGCGGAGTGCGAGCTGATGCTGCGGCCGCCAGGTTCGGGGGCGATCCAAGCGGGTCCGCGCTCACGACGGCCCGCGGCAGTAGCGCCGTGGGCCGTTCTCCTCGGCGTAGGCCAGATGTCGGCCGGGGAAGATCGACCGAGGAAACGGCGCGATGCTCTGGTTGTCGATCCCGTCAACTCCGATCAACCGATTCTTTTTCGGCTCGGGGTGACGAGACCGCTATGCGGCTAAAATCTTCGTCGGCTGACGGTCCGGCGCGGCGGAGGGGACGCACCTTTATGACGCGTCAGCTGCATAGCTGGTCACTTGCACAACCGCCGCCTCAAGACGGGCGGAAAAAGCAATGTAGGACCCGGCCCATGCAAGCATGGAAGACATGAGAGAGCAACGGAGGAACCATTCTATGCAGACAAAGCACGAGATGGAGGCGCTGCAGATTACAGCGCCCAACAAGATCTTGCACACCAAGCTCGCGGTGCCAGAGCCGAAGGACGGCGAAATTCTAATCAAGACAGCCTTCGTCGGCATCTGCGGAACCGACGTGCACCTGTGGCTAGGCAAGAGCTTCTACTATGACTATGGCTTTCTGAAATTTCCATTCGTCTTCGGTCATGAATACACCGGCACTGTAATCGCCTCGCGAGGCGTCAACGGCTTTCGCGAAGGCGACCGCGTCGTTGGGCACTGCATGGTGGAGTGCCATCTCTGCGACAATTGCCGGAAGGGAAGGCGGCATCTCTGTCGGAACCTGAAGGAAGTCGGGTTGCGCTACATTCCCGGAGCCGCCAGCGAATATCTTTGCGTTCCGGCCTACGCCGTTACGAGGGTCCCAGACAATCTTCCGCTCAAGGCAGCTACGCTGGTCGAACCGACCGTCACTGCCTATCACGCCGTTGAACGTGCGCAGGTCCGTACCGACGACAAGGTGGCCGTGATCGGTACCGGAACACTCGGTTTACTTGCTCTCATGATTGCGAAGCTGACGGCAGAGAGTGTCGACGTTATCGGCCTCGAACAAAGTGAGCTCGAATACGCAAAGGTGCTTGGCGCCGATCGCGCTCTTCGGCCCGAAGAGGCCCCAGAGAACGGCTACTCGGTCGTGATCGAAGCCTCCGGCGCAGCACCTACCCTCGGTCTCGCCGCGCGCATCCTCGATCTTGGAGGGCGCTGTTCGCTCATCGGCGTCATAAACAGGCCAGCGGTGGAGTTCATTCCATCTCTCGTGACGCTAAAAGATCAAACGTTCCATGGGATTCTTCATGGCTTGGATTACTATCCCCAGACTGTGCAACTCTTCGCATCGGGCCGGTTGGATCCTACCAAGCTGATCGCGGACGTGCGCCGGCCCACCGCCGCGCCGGGAATGTTCCAAGCAATGGTTTCGCCGAACCGCAGCAAGCCGAAGTACGTCATCGAATTCGCGGGAGAGAAGGTATGAGGCTTGCGGACAAAGTCGCGATTGTCACCGGCGCGGCTAGCGGGATCGGCAGAGCGGTCGCGGACCTCTTTGCCGAGCACGGAGCGACTGTTTACGCGACGGACCTCGATGAACGCGACGGGTCCGAACGCATAGTTTCGGTTCGGCAGGACGTCAGCGTGGAATCTGAGTGGTCCGCTCTCATCGCTCGGATCGAGCGCGAGCAAGGTCGCCTCGATGTGCTGGTCAACAACGCGGGCATCGTCGGCAGTTACGATTCGATTACTGACGTCGCGATGGCCGACTACCACCGCATTATCGCGGTCAACCAGACCGGCTTCTTTCTGGGCATGAGGTGCGCGATCCCGCTAATGCAACGCGGAGGGAAGGGCTCGATCGTCAACGTTTCGAGCATCTGGGGCCTCATCGGGGCCGTCGGTGTGGCGGCCTATCAGGCGAGCAAGGGCGCGGTGACTACGCTTACCAAGAATGCCGCCCTAACCTATGCACCGGTGATCCGGGCGAACTCGCTTCATCCCGGCGCGATCCTGACCCGCATCATAGAAAAGCAAGACCATGCGCTGAACCAGCAACTCATCGCCGACACACCACTCGGTCGCATGGCCGAACCTCGAGAAGTCGCTTACGCGGCCCTCTATTTGGCCAGTGACGAGTCCGCGTTCGTAACGGGAGCCGAACTCGTTATCGATGGCGGCTACACGATCCGATAATTGAACGAAATCGTAGGTGAAAAATGAAAAAGATTTCCGTCTCTGCCGCTCCGGCGTTGACTGACCTTCATCCGGACTTGACCGGCGCAGCAGTCCGTATGCTCATAAATGCGGACACGGTCGGTTCGCATCGCGGAATGTTGTCAATCGCGGAATTCCAGCCGGGCGGTCAGCACAAGCTTCACCGCCACCCCAACGCTGATCAGATATCCTATTTGTTAAGTGGCGAAGGCGAGCACCTGACCGCGAACGGACCGGTGCCGGTCAAAGCGGGAGATACGACACATGCGTCCCGTAACGAGTGGCACGGGTTTCGGAACACGGGAAGTGGTAACGCCGTGCTTGTGTCCGTCTATAGCCCTGCCGCAACGTCGGGCGATACCGGGTACGAGAGCTATGCTGGCGAAATCGACCGCTCACGCGAGCCGCAGGTTGCAAAGACGAGTCTTTCGAAGTTGCAAGGTGACGCGGCGCTTGACGCAGACGCGGGCTTTATTGGGCTCGGAGTGTTTTGGCTCGCCACGAAGGATACGATTGGATCGAAAGGCTTCCTACTGGGGGCCAGCACGTTCGAGCCCGGCGGCCTCCACGAGCATCATCGTCATCCCAACGGTGACGAATTTCTTTTCATCCTGGAGGGAGGCGGAGAGCACTTGACGCCCGACGGAGCTGTGCCGCTCGTCGCCGGCGAGATCGCATACATTCCGGCCGGCGAGTATCATGGCTACAAGAATAAGGAAGGCGTTTTGACAAAAACGCTGTTTGGATACTTCGGCCCGGGAAACCTGGAAGAAGCCGGGTATGAGGTTCGCGATGAGGGCGCACGATGACGCCCGTTGCTGTTGTAACCGGAGGTAGTTCCGGGATCGGCCGGGCCACGGCCGCAAAGCTCGCGAGCCGCGGTTACGACGTGGCGTTCACGTACAACAGAGGGCGGGAGCGAGCGTCGACGCTCGCCGAGGAGATTGGTCGCATCGGCAGGCGAGCCCTGCCGATCAATCTTGACGTGCGCCGCCCGGAACAGGCTGCTTCCGTCTTCGACGAGATTGCGACCAAGCTCGGTCATGTTGACGTGCTTGTTAACAACGCGGGCGTCAACCACAGGCGGAACTTCCTCGACCTTCCGCTTGGGGAGTGGCAAGAGGTCATCACGACGAACCTGACCGGCGCATTTGCATGCGCCCAGGCCGCTGCCAAACTCATGGTTTCCCAGAAGCGTGGCGGTGCGATCGTGAACGTCACAAGCATCCTGGAGCGTGAACCCCTCGAAGGCGGCGTCGCCTACTGCGTCTCCAAAGGTGGGCTCCGCCAGTTGACGCGTGTCATGGCTCTCGAACTCGCCCAATACGGCATCCGCGTGAACGGAGTTGCGCCAGGGGAGACGGCAACCCCCATGAACTTTGCGACCGCCGTGGACGCCTCGGAGATCCGACGGCCGGTTATTCCACTCGGCCGGCCAGCATACTCGGATGAGATCGCGTCCGTCATCGAGTTCTTGGTGTCTGACGCGGCCAAGTACGTCACGGGCGACGTTATCTTGGTCGACGGGGGGCTGGCGCTTCATTCAGGGCCGCAATCCTTGCAGAAGGCCGTTGGCCGTCCCGAATCCGCCGACGGCGGATTCAGCGGATCGGGTGTCTAGAAAAAGAGGGTTTCCAGGATGCGATTCGCAATCTTTAGGCGTGGAGACGTTCGAGGGACGGCGCTCATTGAGGCGGGCGTTTGGCGCGGACTTCTGGCAACGGATGCTCGGTATCCGGGCGATCTGGACGATCTCATGCGCGAAGGTGAAAGTGCTTGGGGCCGAGCCGCCGCAGTCCTCCGCGAGGCGCCCAAGATGACCGACGAGGGCGTCGTCTATGAGCCGCCGTTCTCGCGACCCGGCAAGATTATCTGCGTCGGGCTCAACTACAGCGACCACACGGCGGAAACCCACTACGAGCAGCCGAACTATCCGACGCTCTTCGCTCGCTTCACAACGAGTTTGATCGGACACGGCGTGCCGATCGTCCGCCCGCGCGTATCGCACGCGTTGGATTTCGAAGGTGAACTGGTGGCCGTCGTCGGCAAAGCTGGGCGCCATGTCGCCAAGAGCGACGCGCTCTCAGTCATTGCCGGCTATTCGATCTTTAATGACGGTTCGCTGCGAGATTTCCAGCATAAGACGCCACAATGGACGGTCGGTAAGAATTTCGACGGCACGGGAGCTTTCGGCCCCATATTCGTCACCGCCGATGAGTTGCCGCCTGGTGCGACAGGGCTAAAGCTGGAGACCCGGCTGAATGGCATGGTTGTCCAGTCCTCCAACACCGATCGGCTCATATTCGACGTTGCCACTCTCGTTGCCACCATCAGTGAAGCAGTCACACTGGAACCGGGCGATCTCATAGTGACCGGCACGCCCTCGGGTATCGGCCATTCGCGCAATCCCAAGCTCTACATGTGCCCGGGCGACGTCATCGAGGTCGAAATCGAGAGCATTGGCTTGCTTCGAAACGGGGTCGTTGATGAGATGCCCAGTCGCGCGCAAGTTGCCTCGGCTTGAGCCGGTGAGGAGGTTCGGATGACACAGATCAAGCGACAATATGGTCCCGCCCGGCGCCCGGGCGAACTCGGCGTCCATTCACTCGATCACTTCGCACTGACCGTCCCCGACATGGAAAAGGCCCGCGCGTTTTACGAGGCGTTCGGCCTAGACGCTCGATCCGAAGGAAATGCGCTGGGTCTTCAAACCTTCAACGGTTTGCAACGCTGGGGTTTGTTGATCGAAGGTCCGACGAAACGAATGCATCATCTGTCGTTCGGGGTCTTCGAGGACGAACTCGACCTTTTCAAGCGGCACGTCGAGAGCGTGGGCGTCGCATTGCTCGATCCACCCGCCGGCATACCGTCAAATGGCTTGTGGTTCCGCGACCACGATGGGATGTTGATCGAACTGCGGGCTGCGCCGAAGACATCCCCTGACGCGAAAAGCTCAGGTCAGTTTCAATCTTCGCCGCCAGGTGTTGCGGGAGCCCCGAAGCGGAGCCAATCGCCGTTCATCAGGCCCACGCGCTTGGCGCATTGCCTTTTGTTCACACGGGACGTTCCGAGTGCCGTCTCGTTCTACAGCCGGGTTCTCGGCCTGCGGCTGTCCGATCGCTCCGGCGACGATATTGCGTTCATGCATGGGATCCATGGCAGCGATCACCATCTGATCGCCTTCGCCCGATCGAACGCTCCGGGTCTTCATCATTGCAGCTGGGATGTACGGTCCCTTGACGAGATCGGCTTGGGCGCCATGCAAATGGTCGGCAAAGGGTATCGGGATGGATGGGGGCTGGGGCGCCACGTGTTGGGATCCAATTACTTCCATTACGTCCGGGATCCTTGGGGCAGCTATTCTGAATACTCCTGCGATATGGATTACATTCCGGTCGACCAGAATTGGATAGCCGGCAATCACGACGCGGAAGACGCGTTCTATGTTTGGGGTCCGAACCCGCCGCAGGATTGGACTCACAATCACGAAGCCGATCAGCAGAAGAGATGAAGGCCATGCTTGGCCCATCGTCGGGGCGATCGGCAGCCCCATTCGACATGCGACCATCGGCTCGACCGTTATCGGGTATGACCATCCTGGTCACCGGTGCCTCTAGCGGTATCGGTCGTGCGGTGTCCGCATCTGTTGCGGCCGCCGGCGGTGATCTCGTTCTGGTGGCGCGAAGCGAGGCGCAACTTCTCGAACTCAAGCGGGAGGTCGAGACCGAGTATGGAACTACGGCGGATACGTCGGTCGTCGACATCACCGACGTTAATGAACTGTCGCGCCGCCTAGCGGCGGTCCCTTCGCTCCACGGCCTTGTGAACTGCGCCGGCTGCAACATTCCTCAGGCGATCGAGTCGGTGACCGAAGACAGCTTCGACCAGATTTTCTCGTTGAATGTGAGGGCTGCTTTCTTCGCCGTTCAGGGCTGCCTAGATAAGTTTAAGGCGGCGGGCGGCGGCGCAGTGGTGAACGTATCGTCCCAGATGGGGCACGTCGGCGCTGCTCGCCGAACCGTCTACTGCGCGTCTAAACATGCAGTTGAAGGGATGACGAAGGCCATGGCGGTCGAACTTGCGCCTCACGGCATTCGGGTCAACTCGGTGTGCCCGACATTCGTGTCGACGCCGATGACGGAGTCCATGTTCAAAGATCCGCAGTTTTTGCGGGAGGTCACCTCAAAGATCCCCTTGGGGAGGATCGGCACGGCTGCCGAGGTGGCTGCCGCGGTGGTCTTTCTGCTTTCGCCTGCAGCAAGCTTGATCACGGGTGCCAGCCTTCTCTTGGATGGCGGGTGGACGGCTCAGTAACACGTCACTTGAAGCGAGCACCGCTCAAAAAGAAGGAGAGAACGTATGATCCGTGTCCTCAAACACGGCCGGGATCCATCGGCTGCCGCGAACGATGACGCTCGCGTAAAGGCCGCCGTAGAACAGATCCTCGCCGATATCGCCACACGGGGCGATGCGGCGGTCTGCGAGTACTCGAAGAAGTTCGACGACTGGTCGCCCGCATCATTTCGACTATCATCTGGCGAGATCGAAGCATGCATCGCCCAGGTGGAGCGTCGCGACCTCGACGATATCGCGTTCGCTCAAAAGCAGATACGCAACTTCGCAGAGGTCCAAAAGGCGGCTTTGAAGGACGTCGAGGTCGAGACCCTGCCCGGCGTAGTCCTTGGCCACAAAAACATCCCCATGAATTCTGTGGGCTGCTACATCCCAGGCGGGAAATACCCGCTGTTGGCCTCCGCCCATATGGGCGTGCTCACTGCCAAGGTAGCAGGCGTAAAGCGGGTTGTCGCGATGACTCCGCCGTTCAAGGGTAAGCCGGCTCCGGCCGTCATCGCGGCGATGGCCATGGCGGGGGCGGACGAAATCCACGTACTCGGGGGGATTCAAGCCGTTGCGGCTATGGCGCTCGGAACCGAGACGATCGGCAAGGTCGATTTCCTCGTCGGGCCGGGTAACGCCTACGTGGCCGAAGCCAAACGGCAGCTCTATGGACGCGTCGGGATTGACCTATTTGCGGGACCTACCGAAACGCTGGTCATCGCCGACGACAGTGTCGACGGCGAGATCTGCGCTACCGACCTGCTCGGCCAAGCCGAACATGGTCCAAACTCGCCGGCGATTCTACTGACAAATTCCGAGGCGCTTGCGCGCGCAACAATGGAGGAGATTGAGCGGTTGCTCGGGCTCCTCCCAACGGCGCCCATCGCTCGACAAGCATGGCACGACTACGGTCGCGTCATTGTATGCGACTCGATCGACGAGATGGTCCAGGAAGCCGATCGGATCGCTTCCGAGCATGTCCAGGTCATGACGAGGGATCCCAACTATTTCCTCGAGCGCATGACGAACTATGGCGCTTTGTTTCTCGGCTCACGCACCAACGTCGCCTATGGGGACAAGGTCATAGGTACGAACCACACACTGCCCACCCAAGGCGCCGCGCGATACACTGGCGGACTTTGGGTTGGCAAGTTCCTCAAGACCTGCACCTATCAGAAGGTTCTCACTGACGAAGCCTCTGCGCATATCGGCGAATACTGCTCCCGTCTGTGCATGTTGGAGGGCTTCGTGGGCCACGCGGAGCAGGCCAATGTAAG
Source organism: Bradyrhizobium sp. WSM3983 (assembly GCF_000473045.1). Taxonomy (GTDB): domain Bacteria; phylum Pseudomonadota; class Alphaproteobacteria; order Rhizobiales; family Xanthobacteraceae; genus Bradyrhizobium. Next base: position 31,556 of record NZ_AXAY01000009.1, read on the forward strand.
GGTACGACGTTTCGGACGGCGGAACGTCGGTTACGGCGAGGCAGCCGGCTACTAGAACGCTGCGACATCGATCTCCGCCGCCTGTCCGTCATCCGGTGGGTAGAGCTTAAGCTCCTGGCTTCGACGACGACGTCGAAGCCAAGGCCGGCCACGCAATGACGTGGCTACCACCCGCGGTTCGTTCCGCACTGTTCCGAGCATTCATCGATTTTCCAGGGCGCCCGTGCCCTTATTGCCCAGTCAAGGCAGTCAAACTCCCTTGAGAGAGGGTAACGCAATCGACCAAGCCTGCACTCGCGCGCCCGCGACCTACAATGTATAAAAAAGCTGCGCGATGAGGAGAACAGGCGTGAATGCGGTGCGGATTGGTCCAGTCACGCCGCGCAGAGAATCTTCGGAGCGTTTCGTGCGGCGTCTAGTCGTAGTCTGTTGGCAAATCCGGCGATCGGAGGTGTGTGAACATGCGTTCGATCTGGTAGTCAAGTACCCGATCGACTGATAGAGGCGGCAACTTGTCAGGATCAAAGAAGGCAGCGGACTCGGTCTCCGCACCAGGCGCCGTCGTCCCTCCGACAATCTCGCAAATGAAGAACATTTTGTAGATGTGAAAAGCATAGGGCGGGACATGAGGATGCCTCGCGCGATCATACACCGCCGCGAGCTTTCTAGGCACTACTTCCAACCCAGCCTCATCGAGCACTTCAGCAATCACACATTCTCGCGGAGACTGATTGACATCCGCCCATCCGCCAGGAAGTGCCCATCGGCCCGCGTCGGCGCGCTCCTGCACGAGAAGAATCTGCCCATTCTTGAAAACTGCGCCTCTGACATCGACTTTAGGTGTGGCGTAGCCAATCTGTTCACTGAACAGCCTATCCAAAAATTCCGGCTCGATACCGGCAGACTCCCCTATCATTCGCGCTGCGAGTTGGCGAAGGCGCTCGTAACGTTGATGATCGTGCGCGTCTTTCGCGTAAGCGAGCCCGATCTGCGCAATAGCTTGAATTTCTCGCCCCCAAACAAGCCACTTAGGCTCCATTTTTGCACTCCTCGTCGTAACGGATCCTACCGAGTCCCAACGTTCGCCTAGGGCTTCGACAATGGGCCCATCAGAGCTCCACGTTTAAAGGCACCATTGCATAGCTTGTCAATTTGATTTAGATCTCGACGGCTAACCGAAAGGGGCCCCTACTAGCCGCAAATCTTCGGAAATAAAGCACCAAATGGGCTACTCAGGGGAATGAACACCGTGCGGAATGGCGTCATTTTTTCCTTGCATAGGAATGCAAGGTGCCCTGGCGCTTGCCCGGCGCCTCGAAGTTTAAGGAGCCGTTCCATGGCGATTGAAGCAATTCGTTTCGGCATCATCGGATCGGGCTATATGCTCAAAGCGCACAGCCTTGCGCTTCGTAATATCGAGGGGTTTCTTTGGCCGAATGCACCCCGCATCCAGATGATGCGTGTGGTGGATATCAATACCAGAGCAGCAGAGGAGGCGGCGAAGCGTTGGGGGTGGCGCGAGTGGGCAACGGACCCGGAGGCGATCACGCGAGCAGACGACATTGATGTCGTTATCATCATCACCCCCAACGGTGCTCATGCCGAGGCGGCAGTGGATGCTCTCAAGCACGGCAAGCACGTCCTTTGCGAGAAGCCGCTCGCCGATACGGTCAAAGCGGCGGAACGCATGGTAGAAGCCGCTGCAGAAGCAGGCAAAGCCAACGTGGTGAACTTTGGATATCGAACGTGGCCGGCAATCGAGTTGGCAAAAAAGCTCATCGCCGACGGCGAGATCGGCGATATCGTTCATTTTCAAGGTCATTACTTTCAGGATTATGCGCGCGATCCGAAGATGCCGTTTAGTTGGCGGTTCGACAGGAGTGTCGCTGGCGCAGGTGCGTTCGGGGATATCGGTTCGCACATTATGGATATTGCCGTCGCCCTGGTCGGTCCCGTGTGGAGGATTTCAGCGAAGACGCGGCGCATCTTTGCTCGGCGTCCGGTCACCGAGAGTGGCCAAATCGTAACTGTCGACGATATGACCTGCACGCTCGTGGAGTTCGCGAATGGAGCTGTTGGATCCGTTCATGCGTCGTGGGCGGCGACCGGACATAAGTGCGACCTCGGATTTACCGTTATTGGCACCAAGGGGTCGATCAAATTCACTTGGGAGCGCAGCAACGAACTGCATTTCTTTTCGGATAAGGATGCCGCTGAAATCGGCGGATTTCGTCGTATTGTGATCGGCGGAATCCATCCTGAGGCGGCGCCGTTTTGGTTTGCCCAAGGCCAGGGGCTTGGTTACGGCGAGGCCTTTGTCATTATCTTGCGCCGACTGATCGATGCGATCACGACGGGAAAGCCAAGCACCTCTCCGAACTTTGCCGAGGCGTTGCATGTCAATCGTATAGTCGAAGCCGCATTGCGTGCGGCCGAAAGCGGCAATTGGGAGAATGTCTAATCCGGAGGTGCTATTTCCTAATGCAGGCCGTGCTATTTCTCTCGACGAGTTGCGAGGCAACGGTTCTGAGAGAGCCGCGTGCCTCGGGCGATCCTTCAATCATCGCATCGAGCATGCGCCAAGCTTCATCTACCATCTTGGGCGCATCCTGCTGGATCGTTGTCAGGCTGTGGCTCGGCCATTGGGCTGCGGGAATATCGTCGAAGCCCGCGATCTGGACGTCTTCAGGCACCCTCAATCTGAATTCATGCCGCGCGACTTCGATGGCGGCAATGCCCATAAGATCATTGGCGCAGAAGATCGCATCCGGCCGTTCCCTCGAGCTGAAGAACTCTCGCGCTATCCTTTGGCCGCCTTCATATCGAAAATCGCCATAACCGAAGCGGACGTTGCTAATGCCATCTTCGGCCAGGCGCCCCATATAGCCGGCGAGGCGATCGTCGTTCGCCAAGTTGCCCTTCGTGCCACCGATAAAGGCGAACTTCCTACAGCCGTGGCGTATGAACAGATCCGCAATCTCTCGTCCGCCGCCGACATTGTCGCAGCAGACCGAGCTCACCCAAGCGTTCCGGATTCGGCCGTTGAAGAGGACCACCGGAATTTGCATCTTGGCGCAAGCTTCTGCGGCTTCCTGCGACACAATCGAAAGTGCGGTTATAATTCCGTCCACGCGATAAGCTGAAATCTGGGGTACGATCTCGTCGATGTATTCGCCATGATCAACGGAGAAAAGAATAACGGAGCTTCCGGCCTCCTGAATTTTCTTCGCGAACCGATCGACGATATCGGTATAGTATGGATTGTACATTCCACCAATCACGATCGCGACGAGTGCCGATCGGTGCGTCAGCATGATGCGAGGAATGATGCTTGGTTGGTATCCAAGCTCCGCAGCCGCCGCAAGAACTTTTCGCTTTGTCTTCGCAGAGACGCTCGCACCGGGCGTGAACGTTCTCGATACCGCCGACTGCGAGACGCCGGCGAGCCGAGCTACGTCGATCGATGACGCATACTTCCGTTTCACCCGGAGGTCCATTTCACAGTCCTTTCGAGCATTGCATAGCATATGCAACGACCGAAGCCCCATAGAAAGCGGAGTTGGCTCACAGATTACTTGCCGAAGTTTCCAGCCTCACCCACATCTCATGCATGAAATACGACGGCATTTATCGGCAGTTAACGTTTCGCCATCGAGACGCTTCGATTCTTCGCATATCCATTTGTCTTCCGAAGACCGCCTCAGCGGTTGTCTAAGGCCCTTGCATTATGAATGCATCCTCTCGGTACCGGCTTTCCATCGGCGGTGGTCGACAAAAGTGCAATAATAATAGATAGTTATAACAAAGCTCAGCGGCGCGCGGCAAATAGACTAGCAATGCAAATTTCCGTTGCAGGCCACTCTTGACCACGCTAATATGCATTTAGAAACAAAAAATGCGAAATGAGGGATGGGCGCCATGGCTAGCTTTTCATACAGATTCGAAGCGCCCTGCCCGACCTGCGCAGTTCCTCTCAGCACGTCCGGCCTTGAGCGCGTGTGATGGGACTCGAGATCACTTGAGTAGCCTAGATGCGCGTGGAGGCACTGGCGCCGCGCGAAGGCTAGGGATGCGGGCAAGGAGAAGCGCGTCATGAAAAGGCACGTTGTTATAACTGGCGGTGGAGGCGAGATCGGTTTCGCCATGGCTCGGGAATTTGCGGCGGCGGGCGCGGCGGTGACGCTTCTGGATAAGGTTCTCCCCAGCGAGCTGAACCCTGAAGTGGAGGCGATCGGCGCGACCTTTAGGCAGGTGGACGTAACTGATGCAGACTCGGTTAATGCAGTAGTCGGCGGTCTCGACGAGATCGACGTTGCAGTGGCCAACGCAGGCGTGCATCGGGGCGCGCGCTTCCTAGATCTTTCGCCGGAGGCTTGGCGATTGATGTTTGATGTCAATGCCGGCGGAGTTTTTCTTTTCTGTCAAGCTGTCGCGAGACGTATGGTCCGAAGGGCGCGCGGTGGAAATATTGTTGTAACTGGTTCTTGGGTCCAAGACGTGCCGCACGTGGACAACACCGCCTATTGCGCTTCCAAAGCCGCCGCGGCGATGGTTGCGCGGTGTATGGCTTTGGAGCTGGCCGAGCATGGCATCCGCGTAAATGTCGTTGCTCCGGGCATCGTGAACGCTGGGATGGCTGCACGACAACTCAAAATCGATCCCGTATTCGCGGCTACCGCGACCCAAGGCATTCCGCTTGGCCGGTTGCAAACAGCTGAGCAGGTTGCGCGCGCCACGGCTTTTCTTTGTTCTGATGAGGCGGAGTCCATCACTGGCATGACCATGCTGGTGGATGGAGGATTATCCCTGTTTAAACGCTAAGCGGATTGCCAAAATGACCTCTTCTGCAGAAGAAGTAGTGATGCTCGTCGACAAGGGTGGCTCGCCGCGCAGTCAAGCTCGTTGGTCGATACCGCTTCTTAATCTTCTCGGTTTTGCTATCTGCTTCGCCGTCTGGTGGTTAGTCACTTCACTGCATCTGATAAGCCTTCCTACTCCGCTACAAGTCGGCGAAAAGGCCATCGAGCTCATTCGTAGCGGGCAGTTGCCCTCGGATGTCCTGGCCAGCATTCGTCGTGTTCTTATCGGTTTCGCGCTTGGTGTTGTGCTGGCTGTGCCTGTCGGTTTTCTGGTCGGGTGGTATCGGGTGGCGCGAGGACTTATTGAGCCGCCCTTGCAATTCCTCAGAATGATCCCCCCCCTCGCCATAATCCCGCTTGCCATCGTGACTCTGGGCATCGACGAGATACCCAAGATCTTTGTGATATTTTTGGCCAGCTTTCTCGCGACCGTCGTTGCGACGTACCAGGGCGTCATTACGGTCGACGCGACATTGATCAATGCGGCCCGTGTACTGGGTGCGAAGGATTTCACGATCTTCATTCGTGTCCTAATCCCAGCGTCAATCCCATTCATATTTGTCGGAGTCAGAATAGGAATGGGGTCGGCATGGGCAACGTTGGTGGCGTCTGAACTGATTGCGGCCCAGTCCGGGCTCGGCTTTAGAATGCAGCAAGCTCAGCTGTTTTACGACTTGCCGACGATCTTCGTCTGCCTGTTCGCGATTGGCTTCATTGGCCTCATCATGGACCGGGTCATCCTGGCGATAGAGCGCAAGCAGACAGCCTGGCAGGAGCGCGCATGAATCCGAAAATTTCCTTCCGGAACGTCACTCGCAGCTTCGGCTCGTTGCTTGCCTTGGATCGACTAAATCTGGACATCGCCGATGGGGAGTTTGTCACGGTAGTCGGTCCGTCTGGCTGTGGAAAGTCGACCGCTCTCAATGTCGCTGCAGGTCTGGTGCCAACGTCATCGGGGCAGGTTCTTGTTGACGGCGCGCCCGTTATCGGGCCTGGGCCCGACCGCGGCGTGATCTTTCAACAATACGCGTTGTTTCCCTGGCTAACGGTTCGTCAGAATGTTGAGTTTGGATTGCGATTGAAGGCCTTGCCAGCCAAGGAGCGCCGTTCGATTGTCCAGCGCTGTATCGCTCTCGTTGGTTTAACAGACTTTGCAGATGCACTTCCGAAGACCCTCTCTGGAGGGATGAAGCAACGGTGCGCAATCGCTCGAGCTTATGCCGTGGATCCGAAGGTCCTACTCATGGATGAGCCGTTCGGCGCCCTGGACGCCCTTACGCGAGTTAACATGCAGGATCAGCTTCTGCTCACTTGGAGCGGAGATCGAAGGACGGTCCTTTTTATTACTCACGATGTTGACGAAGCCGTTTATTTGGCCAACCGGGTTGTGGTTATGGCCGCACGACCTGGACGTCTACAGGAGGTCATACCAGTAGATCTTCCATACCCCCGCACTGAGGCTATTCGGCTCTCGGCTGAATTCACCGCAATTCGTAACCACGTCTGGCGCGCTGTCTACCACCAGGGCGAAGCGCACTAGAGATACTTAGGAGAGCAACTGTGAGCATTACTCGAAGAACCGTCTTGGCCGTTGGCGGCGCAACACTGGCAGCAGGATTCGTTTCAACCGCTCATGCTCAGAATAAGAGAGTCCGCATGGGCTACAACGTGGACTTTCATAGTGCAAGTCTGCCGATGATCGCTGACAGTTTGGGACTGTGGAAAAAAAACGGTGTCGACATAGAGCTGCTGAAGTTCACTAACGGCCCGCTTCAGGTTCAGGCGCTCGAAGCTGGAAGTCTTGAGTTTGGATATATCGGCCCAGGTGCGCTGTGGCTCCCCATGGCCGGCAGATCAAAAATAATTGCGCTCAACGCGCTCTCGTTCTCGGATCGCATCATCGCTCAGCCACCCCTCAAGAGTTTGAGCGCGCTCAAAGGCAAGAAAGTTGGCGTGCCAAGTGGAAGTACCGGCGAGATGATCTTGCGGCTCGCCTTAGAAAGCGAAGGAATGGCACTCACTGATGTCAATGTGCTCGCGATGGATCCGAGCACGATTGTTGCGGCATTCTCTTCCGGTCAGATAGATGCTGCCGGGATTTGGTATCCGCTTGCTGGCACGATTAAGAAGGCCGTTCCGGAGCTAAACGAATTGGCGAAGGACGCCGATTTTGCAAGCAAAGTGTCGTTTCCAAGCGCCTTCGTTACTCGGGACGTTATCATCCAGAAGGACTCCGAAATGGTCGCGAAAGTCGTTGGCGTGCTTAAGGAGGCGCAAGATTTTCGCGCAAATAACGTCCAGCGAGCAGTCGAGATCACTGGCGAGCGTCTTGGAATAGCGCCGGAGACTCTCAAATTGGAGGCGACCGGCCTTCTCACGTCGAAAGAATTGGAGAAGTTGACGAAGGACGGCACGGTTGAAAAATGGCTTAATGTGCTGGAAGCAATGTTTAGATCGTTTGGGCACTCAGAGAAGTTTTTGCCAGTGTCGGATTACTACAAGCGGCAGTTCTACGCCGAGTAGAGTACGGCTCGAATAGTAGTGCCGTTTTAACTTGCACGACCGAATGCGGAAAGTCCTATGAACATTATCTACTTCGATGTCGATAGCTTGAGGCCGGATCACTTGGGTTGCTATGGCTACCATCGGGAAACTTCTCCCATAATAGACGGTATCGCAGCTCAAGGGATGAGGTTCGACAATGTCTATGCGTCGGATGTGCCATGCCATCCCTCCCGAACAGCACTGTGGAGTGGCAGACATGGTATCAGGACGGGCGTCGTCGATCACGGAGGAACAGCGAGCGAACCGTTTCGAGAAGGACCTAGCCGCGTTTGGGCTGGCACTTTCTATGAAGATGGTTGGATGCGAGCGCTGAGGGGTCTGGATTTCTATACCGCGACAATAAGCAGTTTCGGTGAGCGCCACGGATGTTGGCATTGGTATGCGGGCTTTAATGAAATCATTAATCCTGGAAAAGTTGGCATGGAAAGTGCCGAGGAAATAACGCCACTCACGCTTGAATGGTTAAAACGCAATGGTTCGCGTGGAAACTGGTTTCTTCACGTGAATCTATGGGACGCTCATACCCCTTACCGGGCACCGGCTTCGTTTGGAGATCCGTTCGCCGATCGACCACTGCCGAACTGGATGACAAAAGAGGTGTTCGAGGCGTGTTACTCTGGCTTTGGTCCACACTGCCCTCAAGAACCATCCGGCTATACCGAGAATGCGTCGACCAAGTATCCGCGCGCGCCCTCGCGAATCGACAGCATGCAAAAAGTCGAGGCTTGGTTCAACGGCTACGATACGGGCATTCGATATGCTGATCATCACATCGGGCTGATATTGAAAGCCCTCGGCGATATGCATCTTCTCGACAAGACGATCGTCGTAGTAAGTGCTGACCACGGCGAAAACCAGGGCGAGCTCAATGTTTGGGGAGATCACCAGACAGCAGATCAGTTCACCTGCAATGTGCCTCTTATCATTCGTTGGCCCAGCAATCCGAATCTGAAGGGGGTGAATCGAGGATTGCATTATCACTTTGACTGGGCTGCAACGATTGTTGACATGCTCGGAGGCGCGGTTTCTAGCGCTTGGGATGGTCGTTCGTTCGCCGAAGACTTGGCGGCCGGTAGAGACGGAGGCCGTGATCATCTCGTTCTAAGTCAGGGAGCGTGGTCCGTTCAACGTTCGGTCAGGTTCAGAAGGGATGGTGGCGATTGGCTCATGATTCGCACCTTGCATGATGGCTACAAGAACTTCGAACCGTACGAGCTCTACGAGTTGACGAGTGATCCTCACGAGCAGAGAAATCTGGCGTCGGCTAAGCGAGAAATCGTGGCGGAGGCAAGTCGTCTCCTTGACGGTTGGTGGTCGGATTCAGTCGCACGAAGTGGTGTCGACGTGGATCCTTTGATGACCGTGCTGCGTGAGGGTGGGCCGTATCACTGTAGAGGTCGGCTGGCAGCGTATCTCGATCGCCTCGAAGCGACCGGACGTCCGCAACATGCTGCGCGTCTTCGAAGCCGCCATCCGCAACAGGAGAAATCCGAGAACTCCATTTTCAAGATATTGGGGTAAGGAAGTGGAATGATTGCCTGAATGTCAATACCGCGATGCCGTGCGATCTTGCGAGCTTGCTCGACTTGGGGAGACTCTGATCTTAGACGCACGGCGGGTATCCCAGTATCCCTCGCGTTCGCCAACGCTAGAAATACCTGAATGTTCGAGCGGATCAGGTACATTGTCGATCGCAAGGGAGCGAACAAGGGATCGAACCGGCTCCTGGTCCGCGTTCGCGCGCTGCTGCGCAGCAACGAATTCTACCTGATCCCGCTCGCGCTCGTGATCGGCACCATTGCGGGCGCGACCGTGACGCTGATGGCCGAGATCGCCCAGATCGCCCATGTCCTGATCTTTGGCATTCCCGTCGACGTTCGCCTCTCAGCCAACGATCGCGTCAGTCCCTGGGCGGCGCTGCTTGCCCCTGGCCTTGGCGGGTTGGCGCTCGGCATCATGGAATGGTCGCGACGGCGTCTGAAGCTCTCCAACGCGGTCGACCCGATCGAGGCCAATGCGCTGCGCGGTGGCAATCTCTGCATGCGCGACAGCGTGGTGGTGTCGAGCCAGGCGCTGATTTCCAACGGCTGCGGCGCCTCGGTCGGACTCGAGGCCGGCTATACCCAGATCGGCTCCGGTATCGCCTCGCTGCTCGGCCAGTTCTTCAATTTGCGGCGCAACGATCTCCGGCTGATCGTCGGCTGCGGCGCCGCCGCTGCAATTGCCGCTGCCTTCGGCGCCCCGATCACAGGTGCGTTCTACGCCTGCGAGCTGATCGTCGGCGTCTACGCCGTCGCCAGCGCCGCGCCGATCCTGGCGGCCTCGCTCGCCGGCGCCCTGACCGCGCAGTGGCTCGGCGGCGCGCCGTATTCGCTAGAGGTACCGCGGGTGGGCGCCGTCGGACTAGAACAATATCTGATCTTGATCGGGCTCGCGCTCGTCACCGGCGGCGTCGGCATCGCGGTGATGCGCAGTTCGACGCCCTTCGAGCGGCTGTTCAAATGGCTGCCGGTCTGGATCAGGCCGGTGATCGGCGGTCTGATCATCGGCGGCTTCGCGATTCTGACGCCGCAGGTCCTGGCCGCGGGCCACGGCGCGATGGTGCTCGACCTCCATCATGACATGACGATCAACCTGATCGCCATGATCATCGCGCTGAAGCTGACCGCCTGCCTGATCTCGCTGGCCTCCGGCTTCCGCGGCGGTCTGTTCTTCGCCTCGCTGTTCGTCGGCAGCCTGATCGGAAAGTTCTTCGCGGCCGTGCTCTTGCTCATCAGCCCCAGCTTCGCGATCGATCCGCTGGTCGCGATGCTGACGGGCATGGCAACGCTGGGGGTGGCCATCGTCGGCGGTCCGCTGACGATGTCGTTCCTGGTGCTGGAGATGACCCGCAATGTCGACGTTACCGCGGTGGTGCTGGCGGGCTGCATCGTCACCTCGATCTGCGTCCGCTTCATGTTCGGCCATTCCTTCTCGACCTGGCGCCTGCATCTGCGTGGCGAGACCATTCGCAGCGCCAACGATGTCGGCTGGCTGCGCAATCTCACCGTCGAGCGCATGATGCGCCCCGACGTCGGCAAGGTGCCGTCGTCGACGACAATCGCCGCGACCCGCCGCGAATTCGCGCTGGGGTCGCGGCCCGGCATCGTCGTCGCCAACAATGCCGACGAATATGTCGGCCTCGTCATGCTGCCGGACCTGTTCTCCAGCGACCTCGACACCATCGCCGACGACATCCAGGTCGTCGAGCTCGCCCGCTACACCGACATCGTGCTGTTGCCGGAGATGAACGTGAAGTCGGCGATGGCGGTGTTCGACGAGGCGGAAGCGGAGATGCTGACGGTGGTCGAATCCGCCGAAAGCCGCAAGGTGATCGGCTTTTTGACCGAATCCTTCGTCCGCCGCCGCTATGTCGAGGAGATCGACAAGGCGACGCGCGGCGTGCTGGGAGCGCTATAGGGATCGCATCAGTCTTGCAGCTAGCAGCCCTTTTAGGTCAATGACCTCCAGTTCCTCGACGCGCTGCCGCGCCAGGCCTCTGGGAAGATCTTCAGGCGCAAGTTGTGCGATCTCCATGCCGAGGTTGCCTGCGCCCCGCGGCCTGACAAGCCAACAAGTTTTCAAACGTTGGAGCTGATGCAAAGCGGATTCGATCGCCTATGGTTGGTCGTTAATGAGGCCCGGCTCTAATTCCGGTCTTTCCTTTTCTACGCTGGTCTACGATCGTCGAACGCGCTTGTTGCACCAAATCAATTGGTGGCATTTCTAATCATCCCCATCCGAGGACGCTGTCTAGACGTCCTCATTCGGTGGGGGCGGCGGTGGCGATCCATTCCTTTCAATCGGAAACAGCATCGCGCGGCGCACGAATGCTGCGTAGTGCACTTGGTACGGCGATTGCCGGTTATCTGGAAGATGAATCGATCATCGAGGTGATGCTCAATCCAGATGGCCGGTTGTGGATTGACCGGCTGTCGAATGGCCTTACCGATACCGGCGAAACATTGTCCGCAACAGACGGCGAGCGCATTGTTCGTCTGGTGGCGCACCACGTAGGCGCGGAGGTGCATGCCGGCTCCCCCCGCGTCTCGGCCGAACTACCTGGAACCGGCGAACGCTTCGAAGGTCTCCTGCCTCCGGTCGTCGCCGCTCCAGCCTTCGCGATCCGCAAGCCCGCGGTCGCCGTGTTCACGCTCGACGACTACGTCGTCAAGGGGATCATGACCGTGGGGCAGGCCAAGACTCTGAGGGGCGCTGTCTCCGCTCGCAAAAACATCCTTGTCGCCGGTGGCACATCGAGCGGCAAGACAACACTGACCAATGCACTTTTGGCTGAAGTAGCGAAGACCTCCGATCGCGTCGTGCTGATCGAGGATACGCGCGAATTGCAGTGCAAGGCGCCCAATCTCGTCGCGCTGCGTACCAAGGACGGCGTCGCCACGCTGTCGGACCTCGTCCGCTCCTCGCTCCGCCTTCGCCCGGACCGCATCCCGATCGGCGAGGTGCGGGGCGCCGAAGCGCTCGACTTACTCAAAGCCTGGGGCACCGGCCATCCCGGAGGCATCGGCACCATCCACGCGGGCACCGCACTCGGCGCACTGCGGCGGCTCGAGCAACTCATCCAGGAAGCCGTCATCACGGTGCCCCGCGCTCTGATCGCCGAGACTATCAACCTCGTCGCCGTACTTGCGGGCCGTGGCGCCGATCGTCGCGTCACCGAACTCGCCCTCGTCACCGGGCTCGGAGCAGCAGGCGACTACAGCCTTTCACAAGCAGGAGACTGACATGCGTCCACGATTTCGTTTTCTTCGAGAAGCCGCGTCTCTGGCTGCCTCCGGTACGGTACTTCTGACGACAGTGCCGGCATGGGCGGCTGGCTCGAACATGCCATGGGAGCAGCCACTCAATCAGATCTTGCAATCGGTCGAAGGCCCGGTCGCCAAGATCATCGCCGTCATCATCATCGTCGTCACGGGTTTGACGCTCGCATTCGGCGATTCGTCCGGTGGTTTCCGAAGGCTGATCCAGATCGTGTTCGGCCTCTCGATCGCGTTTGCTGCCTCGAGTTTCTTCCTGTCGTTCTTCTCGTTCGGCGGCGGCGTGGTGATCTGATGGATGAACCAGTCGCGGGTTTTGTCGTGCCCGTTCATCGTGCGCTCACCGAGCCGATCCTGATGGGTGGCGCGCCGCGGTCGGTCGCGATCGTCAACGGTACGTTGGCGGCCGCCCTTGGACTTGGGCTGCGGCTGTGGATCGCCGGTCTCGTCCTCTGGTTCATCGGCCACATGGCTGCCGTGTGGGCCGCCAAGCGCGATCCCGCCTTCGTCGATGTGGTGCGCCGACACCTGCGCATTCCCGGTCACCTCAACATCTGAGTTCGCGGTCATGATGAATCTCGCTGAATACCGTCATTCCAACGCGCGTCTGGCTGACTTCCTGCCTTGGGCAGCCCTCGTTGACGAAGGAATCATTCTCAACAAGGACGGTTCGTTCCAACGGACCGCAAAGTTCCGGGGACCCGACCTCGACAGTGCAGTGCCGGCTGAGCTTGTCGGCGTCGCTGGTCGTCTGAACAACGCCCTGCGTCGCCTCGGATCTGGCTGGGCCGTCTTCGTCGAGGCGCAGCGTCATTTTGCGGGGTCTTATCCACCGAACAGCTTTCCAGACGTCGCGTCAGCGTTGGTCGATGCCGAGCGCAGGGCTCAGTTCGAGGAGGCTGGCGCTCATTATGAGTCCAGCTATTTCCTGACGTTTCTCTACCTGCCGCCGGAGGAGGGTGCCGCCAAGGCAGAGCGGCTGCTCTATGAGGGCCGCGATCGCACCGTCGGAGCAGACGCGCGCGAGGTGCTCCGTGGATTCATCGATCAAACCAACCGCGTTCTTCAGCTCGTCGAGGGGTTCATGCCCGAATGCGGCTGGCTCGATGATCAGGACACGCTGACCTACTTGCACTCAACGATTTCGACCAGGCGCCATCGCGTTCGCGTACCCGAAATTCCCATGTACATCGATGCACTGTTGGCTGACCAACCGCTGACCGGCGGGCTCGAGCCGATGCTGGGTTCGGCCAATGTGCGGGTTCTGACGATTGTCGGCTTTCCAGGTGCGACGACGCCAGGAATTCTGGATGACCTGAACCGCCTGGCCTTTTCGTATCGCTGGTCGACCCGGGCAATCATGCTCGACAAGACCGATGCGACCAAGCTGCTGACCAAAATCCGCCGCCAGTGGTTCGCGAAGAGAAAGTCCATCGGCGCCATTCTTAAGGAGGTGATGACCAACGAGGCGTCGACGCTGCTCGATACCGACGCTCACAACAAGGCGATAGATGCCGACGCCGCGTTGCAGGAACTGGGCTCGGACCAGATCGGGCAAGCCTTTGTCACGGCAACTATCACGGTCTGGGACCGCGATCCCGGTGCAGCCGACGAGAAGCTGCGTCTCGTCGAGAAGGTGATCCAAGGCCGTGATTTCACCTGCATGATCGAAACGGTGAACGCCGTCGAAGCGTGGCTCGGCAGCCTGCCCGGGCACGTTTATGCCAACGTGCGGCAGTCACCGGTCTCGACCCTCAACCTTGCTCATATGATTCCGATGTCGGCCGTGTGGGCGGGCGAGGCGCGAGATCTGCACTTCAAGGGTCCGCCGCTCCTGTTCGGCAAGACCGAGGGATCAACTCCGTTCCGATTCTCGCTCCACGTTGGTGACGTCGGCCATACCCTTGTGGTGGGACCGACAGGGGCCGGAAAATCAGTGCTGCTGGCACTGATGGCGTTGCAATTCAGGCGCTATCCGAATTCTCAGGTCTTTGCGTTCGATTTTGGCGGTTCGATCCGGGCAGCCGCGCTCGCGATGGGCGGCGACTGGCATGATCTCGGCGGCGCATTGTCTGACGGGGGCGACAAGCCCGTCGCGTTGCAGCCGCTGGCCTGGATCGACGATTCCATGGAGCGGGGGTGGGCCACGGAGTGGCTCGGCGCGATCCTGGCACGAGAGAAGATTGAGATCACCCCAGAGGTGAAGGATCATCTGTGGTCGGCGCTGACGTCTCTCGCTTCCGCGCCGATCCAGGAACGCACCCTGACCGGTCTGTCAGTCCTGCTGCAATCCAACTCTCTGAAGCGCGCCCTGCAGCCTCACTGCCTGGGCGGTCCATCCGGGCGCCTGCTTGATGCCGAATTCGAGCGTCTTGGCGAGTCCTCGGTCCAGGCGTTTGAAACGGAAGGATTGATCGGAACGAGCGCGGCTCCGGCCGTGCTGGCCTACCTCTTTCATCGGATTGGAGACCGCCTCGACGGCCGGCCGACACTTCTTATTGTCGATGAAGGCTGGTTGGCACTCGACGACGAGGATTTCGCCGGCCAACTCCGAGAATGGCTGAAGACGCTTCGGAAGAAGAACGCATCCGTCATCTTCGCCACCCAATCGCTGTCGGACATCGACGGCTCAGCGATCGCGCCGGCGATCATCGAAAGCTGTCCAACGCGCCTATTGCTGCCAAACGAGCGGGCGATCGAGCCGCAAATCACCGCGATTTACCGCCGCTTTGGCCTCAACGATCGCCAGATCGAGCTTCTGAGCCGGGCTACGCCGAAGCGGGACTATTACTGCCAGTCTCGGCGCGGCAACCGAATGTTCGAGCTCGGCCTGGGTGAGGTTGCGCTCGCCTTCACCGCAGCCTCTTCCAAGACCGACCAGGCCGCCATTGAGCAGCTCCTCGCCGAACATGGGCGCGAGGGCTTCGTGCCGGCTTGGCTCCAGCACCGCGGCGTTGCCTGGGCCACGGACCTGATCCCCAATCTCGGCAATCTGGAGAGATCGCTATGAGCCGTCTTAGCTCTTTGTTCACCGCTGGGACCATCGCCCTTACGCTTAGTGTAACGGCGCCCGCGCGGGCGCAATGGATCGTCTTCGATCCAAACAATTACGTTCAGAACGTCCTGACTGCTGCGCGTGAGCTGCAACAAATCAACAACCAGATCACCTCGTTGCAAAACGAGGCCCAGATGCTGATCAACCAGGCGAAGAATCTGGCAAACCTGCCGTATTCGTCGTTGCAGCAGTTGCAAGCGTCGATCCAACGGACCCAGCAATTGTTGGCTCAGGCGCAGCGCATCGCTTACGACGTCCAGCAGATCGATCGGGCGTTCTCAACCAGCTACGCGCCGGCCACTGGCGGCCAATCGAGCCAGGTGCTGATCACCAACGCTCAAGCGCGCTGGCAGAATTCTTATGCAGCAACGCAAGACGCGCTCCGAGTTCAAGCTGGTATCGTTGGTAACCTCGATACCAATCGTGTCCAGACGTCGGCACTCGTAACGTCAAGCCAAGGCGCCGGCGGTGCCCTGCAGGCAACGCAGGCTGGCAATCAGATTCTCGCGCTGAACGCGCAGCAGCTCGCCGACCTCACCGCTGTCGTGACGGCCCAAGGCCGGGCGCAGAGCCTTGAAGCGGCGCAGCGTGCCGCGGCCCAAGACCAAGGCCGAGAACAGCTCCGGCGGTTTCTGACGTCGGGACAAAGCTATCAACCCTCCAACGTGCAGATGTTCCACTAATGAGCGACATAAAGGCTTTCAAGGCGCTGTCGCTGGCGGTGTCGATCGGTGTGTTCTTTGTCGCAGCCTGTACCATTCAGCTTCGTGGTAGAGAGGATGCTTCCTCGGCGCCAAAGGCAGAGCAGACCACGGACGTCGATCCTACGGATCTCGTCCGCTGCCGCACCGTCAAGCCGGATGAAACGGCCAGTTATCAGCACTGCCAGCAGGCCTGGGCCGAAAACCGGCGACGGTTCTTTGGCAGGAAAGACGGTGCTGCCGCATCTCACCGTCCCGATCCCGTCGCCGGTCTGACACCCGCGCCAAAGGACCAGAGTCGGCTGCCGCAGGGGTATCCATCCGAGACGTCACCCGAAGCGAGCAAGCCATGACCGCCACCGGGATTATCGATCAGTTCCTGGAGACGTTCACGCGTTACATCGATAACGGCTTCGGGCTTTTGGGAGGCGATGTCGGATATCTCGCAACGACCCTGGCAGCGATCGACATCACGCTCGCCGCGCTGTTCTGGAGTTGGGGCCCTGACGAGGACATTATCGCGCGCCTCGCCAAGAAGACGCTATTTGTTGGTGTCTTCGCTTACCTCATAAGCAACTGGAACAGTCTGGCGCGTATCGTCTTCGAGAGCTTTGCTGGTCTTGGGCTCAAGGCATCCGGCGCGAGCCTGTCTGCGTCAGACTTCCTGCGGCCGGGAAAGATTGCCCAAGTTGGCCTCGACGCCGGCCGGCCGCTACTCGACTCGATCTCGAATCTGATGGGCTACATCAGTTTCTTCGAGAATTTCGTCCAAATCGTCGTTCTCCTGTTTGCCTGGGTCGTGGTGCTACTCGCCTTCTTCATTCTGGCGATCCAGCTCTTTGTCACCTTGATTGAATTCAAGCTCACGACGCTGGCCGGCTTTGTGCTCATTCCCTTTGGCTTGTTTGGCAAGACCGCCTTCGCAGCGGAGCGGGTGTTGGGCAACGTCATATCCTCCGGAATCAAGGTTCTGGTCCTGGCCGTTATCGTCGGCATCGGCTCGACCCTATTCTCGCAATTTACCTCTGGCTTCGCTGGCGGCCAGCCGACGATCGAAGACGCGATGACGCTGGTGCTCGCCGCGCTCTCGTTGTTGGGCCTCGGCATCTTCGGTCCGGGAATCGCAAATGGCCTGGTATCCGGTGGACCGCAACTCGGTGCCGGCGCCGCGATCGGCACTGGACTTGCCGCGGGCGGTGTTGTTGCGGCCGGCGCGGGCCTTGCAGCGGGCGGTGCTGGTTTGGCGGGCGGTGCGATTGCAGGTGCCGCGCGCGGTGGCGGGGCAGTCTTGGGCGGAGCATCCGCGGCCTATCGAAGTGGCGGCCTTGCTGGCGTTGCAGAAGCTGGGGGATCGGCAGTCGTGAGCCCGTTGCGTCGCGCGGCGGCTGCACTCGACGGAGGCGGGCATGCGAGCGAACAGGCCGCCAGCACTTCGGCCGAAGGGCAGCCCGATTGGGCGCGACGCATGAAGCGTTCCCAGACTATCCGGCATGGCGCGTCGGCTGCTGGCCACGCAGTGCGCTCCGGCGATCACGGTGGCAGCGGCTCGTCGGTCGACTTGTCCGAAGGAGGACGCTGACACAGCCGAGCCTTCGCTTTCGCGACCTGCTGCCGGCGGCTCCGTCTCAAACCCGGCCGTCTCACGACTTCAAACCGACCGTTCGATCCTAGGGGCAATCATAAATGTTCAAACGACCTTCTGTCCATTACGGGCGCATGCCCGAGCCGATTACGCCTTATCAAAAGGCAGCGCAGGTATGGGACGAACGCATTGGGGCAGCGCGGGTACAAGCCAAGAACTGGCGCGTGATGGCGTTCGGCTGCTTGATGCTGTCCGCCGGCCTCGCCGGAGGACTTGCCTGGCAATCGAGCCAAGGTTCGATCACGCCATGGGTGGTCGAAGTCGATCATCTTGGCCAGGCCCAAAGGGTTGCGCCAGCCAACATCGACTATCAACCGACCGACGCTCAGATCGCCTACCATCTGGCGCGCTTTATCGAGGATGTCAGAGGCCTGCCGGCCGACGGCTTCGTTCTGCGCCAAAACTGGCTCCGGGCCTATGATTTTACGACCGACCGCGGCGCGGCCGCGCTCAACGACTTCGCGCGTAACAATGACCCCTTTGCCAAGCTGGGCACGGCGCAGATCTCCGTCGACGTCTCGAGTGTCATCCGCGCGTCCCCAGACAGCTTTCGGATCGCGTGGACCCAACGCACCTACGACAACGGATCGTTGAGTTCGACCGAGCGCTGGACCGCTATTCTCACAATCACGATCGAGACGCCGCGCGATGCCGAGCGCCTGCGCAAGAATCCTCTTGGCGTCTACGTCCGCGCCATCAACTGGTCAAAGGAGTTGGGTCAGTGACCAAGACAACGCCTGATAATCATTCGAAACGACTCATTCCGCACACCAAATTCAGCTCGACCTGGTTCGAACTCGTAACCTCAAAGCGAGCAGTCTTGTCCGCTCTTCTGCTTTGTTCGTCGACGTTGGGAGGATGCGCGACCTATATTCCGCCGCAGATTAGCTATGACGCCGAGGTCCCCCCATTGCCGGCGCCTCCAGTGCCTCTCGACGACAGAGCGCAGCCGCTTCACGTTCCGCCGCTGTGGAAACCAGCTCTCGGCGGCAAGTCGGGAGGCAAGGAAGAGCCCGAGCCCGAGAGCCGGGTCGAGACGGCAAACAGCGCCGCACGCGTCGAACCGCGCAAGCGGGGGTATTTCAACGCGGCGCAGATCTACGCATACAGCCCCGGGGCACTCTATCAAGTTTACGCCGCACCCGGTCAGATCACCGATATTGCACTTGAGGAAGGCGAGCAATTGACGGGATCTGGACCCGTCGCGGCCGGAGATACCGTGCGCTGGGTCGTAGGAGATACCGAGAGTGGCAATGGTGATACGCGGCGTGTCCACATCCTGGTGAAGCCGACCCGCGCATCAATCGAGACAAACCTTGTCGTCAATACCGACCGGCGTACTTACCTGATCGAGCTCCGTTCCCGCGAGCGGCCCTATATGCCATCCGTCGCCTGGTACTATCCCGAGACGGTGCGCGAAAAATTGCGTTCTGTTTCCCTGAGGCCGGTTGTTCCGGACCCATCGCGGCGCGTCTTCCGCTACGCAATTGAGGGTGACAGCCCACCCTGGCGGCCGCTTACCGCATATGACGACGGCCGAAAGGTCTATGTCGAATTCCCGCAAGGGATTGTTCAAGGCGAAATGCCGCCGCTCTTCGTCATCGGCCCCGACGGCAAGACCGAACTCGTCAACTACCGTGCTTACGGGAATGTCTTGATCGTGGATCGGTTGTTCGCAGCCGCAGAACTGCGGCTCGGCGGCGAACACCAGCAGAAGGTCAGAATTGTCCGGACCGACGGGAGGCCGTCGTCATGAACGCCGAGAATGGAAGCGATCGAGAGCAGGCGATTCCGCCGCAAACATCGGACGAGCAGTCAAGGAGCTTTCGGCTAAGAGCCGAACCCCCGCGCGTGACACGGCTGTCGCGAAAAGTTCTGGCGGGAGGAAGCGCAGTTGCCTTGCTTGTCATAGGCGGAACGGTGTTGTGGTCGCTACAAAGCAACCGTTCCCGAAACCAGGCGGCCGATGAGCTTTACAGCACGGACCATCACAACATCGCCGACGGCATTACCGCACTACCGAAGGACTATACCGCTGTCACTCGCCAGGCCGTCCCGCAGCTTGGACCACCGCTCCCAGGAAACCTTGGTCGGCCTATCCTTGCCGCTCAAGGCCAGTCTCCAATGATCAGCAGTGCGGCTCCTGATCCGGAACAGCAGCGTCGGGACCAGGAATACGAAGCAGCCCGCGTCAGCCATTTGTTCGCTCCGACCAATGGGAGAGAGGTGCATCCGCCGGCCGTCGCGGCTCAAGGGGGCGATCGCAATGCTCCGTCGAGTTCGACTACGGGCAGCGACGAAGGGTATGGGCAGAACGGTCAGGACAGAAAGCTTGTCTTTGTCAACGCATCCGTTGATCGCCGCACTGTAACCCCAGACCGCGTCACCAGGCCGGCTTCGCCGTATATCGTGCAGGCAGGAACGGTCATTCCGGGCGCCCTGATCACAGGGATCAGATCGGACCTTCCAGGCCAGATCATAGCGCAGGTGACGGAGAACGTGTTCGACACGCCGACTGGTCGTTTGCTCTTGATCCCGCAAGGGGCGCGCTTGATTGGGGTGTACGACAGCCAGATCGCATTCGGTCAGTCGCGCGTGCTTCTGGTCTGGACCCGTCTGCTTATGCCGAACGGCCGGTCGATCGTGCTAGAACGGCAACAGGGCGCCGACGCGGCGGGCTATTCTGGACTTGAGGACGAGGTCGACAATCATTGGGGCGAACTGTTCAAGGCTGCTGCCCTGTCGACATTCCTGGCCGTGGGCACCGAACTTGGTGCGGGTTCAGATACCAATAGCAACGACAGTGCGATCATCCAGGCATTTCGACACGGGGCCAGCGACTCATTGAACCAAACCGGTCAGCAGGTTGTTCGTCGCAGCCTCAATATTCAGCCGACGCTGACCATCCGGCAAGGATTTCCGGTGCGCGTGATCGTGAATCGGGACCTCATTCTAGAGCCATATAGAGGGTGAAGATGGCAAAGCTAAAGATCGGAACGCTTCCGGACGACAAGCCGGTGAAGGTGAACACGGAATTGCCGGCACCGGTTCATCGAGATCTCGTCGCATATGCGGAAGCGGTAGGACGACAAACGGGTCAATCGATAGATCCTGCCAAGCTAATTGCGCCCATGTTGGCGCGTTTCATGGCGACCGACAGAGGCTTCTCTCGGTTAAGACGCGGACTTCATCCACCAACGGACGGAAATGGGTAGCGCTCTGCCAAGAGAGATAGGAATCGCTGGAGTGCGGGGTTTTGGTTGTCCTTGCGCCAATGAGCATGAAAACTTATGAGGCTCGCACCCGTACCGTCCTGGATCTCCCGATAAGTCAGTCCCTCAAAGCTAGCACCGATATCGGACTCCAACACAAGACTGACTCCCAGTCCCATACTGATGAGATTCTTCAGGACGCCGCGGCCCACATCATGCCGTTTAATTGCGGGGCGCTTGTCCTCGGCTACTAGATTGGAGACAAGAATGTTCTCGATATCAGCGCTTGGGTCGTACTGGCTCATGAGAATAGTTTCATTGCGAAGATCGGTCCAGTGGATGTCATCGTGCGTCGCAAGCGGATGGTCCTTTGGAATCACGATCATGATGCGCTCGCTCCAAACCGGCAGGCGCTCGTTGTCCGGCGATTGACGTTGTCCTGGAACGAGCACTATATCGATTGCGTCGTTTTGAAGCGCGTTCATGAGACGGACGCGCGATCGCTCGATCGTTGCAATATCAACTCGCGGAGCGAGTCGTCGGAATTCGACCAGGCTCGCCCTCAGGTTTCCCGCCGAAATTGATGTACAGAAACCAATAGAAAGACGGCCACTTTCGCCTTTGCCGCTGGAGATCCCCGTCGCCACCAACGTTTCCACTTGCTCAAGGATAATCCGCGACAGTTGCAATATTCTGCGTCCAGAAGCTGTAGGCACGACTCCGCTGGTCGAACGTTCGAAGAGGGCAACGCCGATCAGGTGCTCGAATTGAGTTATGGAGCGGCTCAAGACTGAATGTCGAACGGAAAGGAGGTCGGCTGCCTGCCGAAGACTCCCGGAATCGGCTGCAGCGACTGCAAATCGCAAGTGATGCAGCCCGATATTGACGGATTTGGGGGCCATCATATTCAGTGGACGCCGGTGCGCGTTGAGATGCTTCGTTCTAGGCGGCCTTCAAAGCCGGCTCCCAAAGGACGGGTGACTGCAGCCCGCCTGCCTTGCAAACCTTCGTGAGACAGTGACTGGAGATCTCGAGGTACCCGGCAATGGCCATGGTATTTCCCAATCTCTTCGCCGGCCCAATACGACGCAGGGGCCATTCTGCGCGTCGCAAGATGCGCTCCATTCGGGCATCTGTGACCGTGATGATCTCCGTCAGCCCACGCGAAAGCCCAAACTCAATCATGCCAATGAAGAGTTCGTATGTTGCGTCATTAAGCCCGCGATTTGCATTGCGTGCGTCGGAATCAACATCGAGCGCGAAACGACTGCTCTCCCACACGAGTGGGCTGGGTTCAAAGCGATGATCATCCAGCAAGACTGGAAAAGTATCGCGCAACATTGTTGGTCCCGTGGACGGAAGCAAACGTACGCACCCCTGAACACGATAGTCGTTCGCGCGCTGAAGCAGATATACGGGCCTGAGCGCGTCGAATTCGTCGACCTCCAAGTCCCCGCTTGTCTGCACGTCCCAGTTCAAACGCTCTTTGAATACCCGGTACCTGAGGCGGTGCATTTTCGTGAGTTCTTCGACAAATGCTCCGTAAAAATCTGGCGTGATGACCTGCATCATGACTTATCCTCCAACGATTGCCAGCTCGAGCGATTGAAGAACATAGCGTTCTGAAGCGCATCCTCCTCAACTTAGGAGGTGTGAACGGTTGGTAAATCTACCGTGCGCAGTTCGATGCGGCCAAGCGTGCGACCGCCTGGATTGTCGACCTAACGCCGAGCTTGACCTTGGCGTTTTCGAGGTGAAACGCCACCGTATAGCGCGAGATTCCCATGATTTGTCCGGTGTCCCACGC
The DNA here is from genome assembly GCF_000473045.1 of Bradyrhizobium sp. WSM3983. Classification (GTDB taxonomy): domain Bacteria; phylum Pseudomonadota; class Alphaproteobacteria; order Rhizobiales; family Xanthobacteraceae; genus Bradyrhizobium. Next base: position 54,214 of record NZ_AXAY01000009.1, read on the forward strand.
CGACTTGCCTTCGGCGGCCCACTTGAGGCATTCGATCTCGCGAGGTGACAGTGCGCTTCCGTCAATCAGAGTTGTGGTCATTGTGGTTCGACGCACATGCGCGTGAAAGTACATCGCGATCAGCTCGAGCACGCGAGCATTTTTCTCTATCGACTGTTCGAATGAGGAACGACGCTCGTCCGCGGCAAATGTCACTGCCGCTATTGCGCCATATCCGTCGTGGACCGGAATGGTAAATCCGCAGCGGATGCCGAATCTCGCAGCCTCCTCGAACAACGCGCTTCCTGTCGTCAGAATCGGAGTTGGTTCGATGTCAAGCCCCCACCGAAACGGCTCGGGACGCCGCAGAGCTTGAATAATCACCGGATCCTGACGCTCGTAATGGTTCTGCAAATAGAATGAGGTCCAGGTCGAGGGATAGTTGGAAATCAGAACTGGTGCCGTCGAGGGCGGCCGCGGCAAAGCAAGATAGGCGAAGCAACGTAGCTGGAGCGCCGTGGCAGCTCCGGCCATACTTTCGCGGAGGCTTTCCAAGTCCTTGCTCTCAAAAAGATGATCAACAAAGGTCTGAAAAACTCGACGCACGTTGCCCCCAAGGCTCAACCAGTCTTGGTACGCGAATGGTCTGCCCTTTTGTCAAGAACTGCAATTGGAATACCATGGTCTCCGCTCAGAGCGGAGGTGGCGTCACGATCGACCGTGTCGAAGTGGCAATGGCGTCATCCCTGAGTCAATCCAAGAGTGAAAGCCGCAAGAGACGTTCAGCATTGCCGTGGAGGATCTTATCCATTTCCGTCGGGGGCAGTTCGACCCGTTTGAGGGCGTCCAGGGTCGCTCCGATGGGGGCGAATGGTGCGTCGGTCGCGAACGTAATGTGATCGGTACCGAAGAATTCCAACCCAGACGGCAGGCCAGCCGTACCGCCGAACAAGGCAGTGTCCGCATAGAACATGTGAAAGTAGTCCAGGTGTGGTTTCTTGAGCGAGCTGAGGACACTGCTGTAGTCCTCGTCATTGGTGCGGCTACCAAGGTAAGCCATACCTGCACCGAGGCGTCCGTCGAAATATGGGATCATTCCGCCCAGATGGTGGGTTATTATTTTGAGGGTCGGATGCCGGTCGAAGACCCCAGAGAAAGCAAGGCGCGCCATAGCTACCGAAGTCTCATAAGGCCAGCCAAAGCACCACCACATCTCGTACCGCGATCTCTGTTCTGACTTGTAATCCGTCATTGCGGCGGTCCGCGCCGGATGCAGCCAAATCGGAAGATCGTGGTCGGCCATGATCTCGAAGAGGGGCCGGAACTCGGGCAGGTCGAGCGGACGGCCGGCTACGTTTGTGTAGATTTGAATGCCCCGTGCCCCCAGACCTATCGCCCTGGTTGTCTCTTCCAAAGCCGCATCGACATCGTTGAGCGCCACGGTCGCCACCCAGGCAGGAAAACGGTCCGGATGACGCCCGGCAATTTCGGCCATCTCGTCGTTGGCCATCCGTGCAAGTTCTTGAGTCTCGGAAGGTGGGGCAACCTCCTCGATTACCGGGTGCGGAAGCGAGATGACTTGCACATAATCGCCGTGGCGATCCATTTCCACGAACCTCGCGTCGAGGTTTATGATCTGCGGCGTCCCTTTCATTCGCGTGGCGATGCCGCCTAGGGCGGATCCTGTACGCGACAAGCGCTCCAAGTATCGGGGCGGAAAAAGATGAGTGTATATATCAATGATCAAGTGCTGTCTCCTCGGATCCGTTCGGTGCAAGGGGTGACCGTGCGTCGAGCTACGCACGGTACTCCAATTGGGCCGTCTTCGTGAGCTATGGGCCCCCTATGCCACGCCTTTGTCAGCTTTCGCCGCTCGCATCTCGCGTGCCGCCGCGGCGTAAGGTGCCGATGCCACCGTGCAGCGCACCTGATATTGCCTGTGGAATTCCACATGCGGCTTGCGCGATCCGCTATCCGGCTCGCCCCACGTTAAAATGACTTCTGACCCTTCAACCGCGTGGTCTGCATCCACGGACGCGAGAGACAGCATGGCGGCTTCGTTTACGCTGTATCCACTGAAGCCAGCCATTCCAACGAGCTTCCCATCCTTGGCGCAGACCTTGTCGGTTTGGGGGAAACCGTAGGACGCTGTGGGAAATTCGATGTACTTGTACGGTATTCCAGCCTCGAACATCGAGCGCTGGATCGCGGCGACGTCGTCTTTGTTCCAAACAAGCGTTACCTTGCTGCGGTGCGGCCGATCAGCCATTTTCTCCAACGCTTCTCGACCCACAAAGTCGTGATCAAATTTCATGACGCGGTTTAGGCCGATATCCCAAGGCGAGACGTAATAATCCTCGATGTTTGACGAGATAAAGCTACCGGCGAGTTGAATTTGACCGGCCCAAGATGTCTCCGGCAACCACTCTCGGAAGGCGCGCATCCTTTCGTCGGTATAGATCGCTGGAATGGGGTAGGCCCACCAGCCACCTTCACCGCCCGTGCTGAAGTAGGCAAGACGGCCGCCCGGCTTAAGACCGTGCTTCTGACCGGCGGCCAGCAGCGCGGCTCGCACCATGGGGCCGGCAGCGTATGGCCCGGACAGCTCAACGCCGAAGTGCCCCGCCATTCCATGGCGCAGCGCCATCACTTGCGCGCCTGCGATCTCGACCATTGCGGTATGGAAAAACGAAATCTTCGGCGCTTCGCCGGTGATTACGTCATAGAAGATCCTCTCGGCATTTGGACCGTCCATGCCGAACCGGAAGTTGGTACGGCCTTCGGAGTTCGCGGATGTCTGATAATCCCGCTTGACACTTACGTCATATCCTCCGGTCTCCGCGTTGAAGGCAACCCAATCCTGCAAGTGCATGCCGCTGATCAGCTCGAACCGATTGCTCCCGAGGCAGTGCACGATGCTCTCGCCGATGATCTTGCCGGCGTGATTGACGCCTACATATTGTCGCGCCCGACCTGGCGCGAAATTAGCCAAACTGTTGACGCCGAGGTGACTGAGGAGCTTCAGCGCATCAGGACCCTCGAGAAATAGCTCCGGCATGTGGTGGGACTGATCGAAGAGGATGGCGGTTTCACGCCAGGCGCGTTGTTCGTCCCGCCAATTCGAGAATTCTGCAGGTACGGGCGACGGTCCCGGCTTGTTTCTGTTGTGAGGAGCGGCCGGCGTGCTGCGGAAATGAATAACGAGGTCTGGCACCCGGTCAATCATATCCTGAAGGGAACGACTCTTGCTATCTAGCATGGTAATCTCTCTTTCTCTCGGCTGGTTGCTAAGCGCTAAGCATGTCGACAGCCATTCGGCCGCAAAGCTCGTCGCGAGAGACGAGTTGTGGCAATTGGCGAACGCAGGCATGCTGTCCGTTTCGATCGGTCCGGGCCCGTTGAAGTGCGAATTTCCTCGGCTCTAACATCCGCTAACCGCTGCTGCTCCGGCCACGAACGTGCCTAGCCCTTGGATTGGTTTCTTTTCGCAACGGATCACAACCCTTGCCGAAGCGGTGCCATTTGAGAGCGCGCTGGGCTTTGTCACTGTCACGTCGACTTCAACGACATGTTTTCGTGTCAGCAGGCTATGCGCCAATCGTCCAGCGAAAGTCTCTATCAATGCGACATGTTCGCGGCCGAGTGCGGTCGCCTCGGCGACTATCTCGTTATAGTCGATTGTTTCGCTCAATCGATCATCACCGGACGAAGAAATGGCCAGACGCACGTTGAGCAGCAAAAGCTGCGAACGTCCGATCTCGTGCGTATCGACGCCGATATCGGCGGCAACTCTGATGTCTCGAACAAAAACGTCCTTTTGAATAATAGTCGTTTGATTGCTCGACATGCTTACGCTCGACGCAAAGTTGGTTGAGCACGATGCTGCTTTAGTGCTGCGCGCACTGTGTTGGCGAGAAGACAGGCGACCGTCATGGGACCGACGCCTCCGGGAACGGGGGTAATAGCCCTGGCGTGACTGAGCTCTTGGCGAGCACAGTCGCCGACCAACCGGGGCCGGCCATCCGGACCAGATACTCTGCTGATTCCAACGTCGACCACGACAGCATTCGCTTTGATCCAGTTACCTTTCACCAATTCCGGATGGCCTGCCGCGACGACGACGATTTCGGCAGATCTGGTTATATCTGGGAGATTGCGGGTCAGCTTATGCGTTATGGTTACGGTGCATGCCCTCTCGAGGAGCAGAAGCGATATTGGCTTGCCGACAATGTTGGATTTGCCGATCACTACCGCATGCAGACCCTTGAAATTGTGCACGACACTCTCCAGCAACATCATGCACCCCAACGGGGTACAAGGGACGAGAGCGTCCGTTCCGGATGACAGGCGACCGAAATTGACTGGATGGAAGCCGTCGACGTCCTTACGCGGGTCGATGCGATCGAGGATCGTGCTCGGGTCCAATCCGTGGGGTAACGGAAGCTGAACGAGAATTCCGTGAACGGCCGGATCTGAATTCAACTGGTCGATGAGCGAAAATAGTCCGAATTGTGAAGTGGTGGACGGCAAGCGATGTTCGACGGACGTGATCCCGATCTCTCGGCAGGCCGCCAGCTTTCTGGCTACGTACACGCAGCTGGCTGGATCATCGCCTAGCAATACCACGGCGAGCGTCGGGCGCGTTCCGGTTTGCTCCACGAAATCGATGACGTCGGCCGCTACTTCATGAGTAAGCCGCTTTGCTATCTTTTTTCCGTCAATCAAGCTCGCCATATTCGAATCACTTTGAGAAAATGACGGTCTTCGAACCGTTGAGCATTGCTCTGTCTTCCAAGTGGAATTGCACCGCGCGCGCGAGGACCCTGCGTTCGATGTCCCGACCCTTGCGAACCAGATCCTCGGGAGAGTCGGCGTGGCTGATCGCCTCGACATCCTGATGAATGATCGGGCCTTCATCGAGGTCGCCAGTGACGTAGTGGGCTGTGGCTCCAATCATCTTCACGCCACGTGCATGCGCCTGGTGGTACGGTCTCGCACCCTTGAAGCCGGGCAGGAAGCTGTGGTGGATATTGATGCAGCGCCCCGCTAGGAAGCCGGCCAGATCATCGGAGAGGATCTGCATGTAGCGCGCGAGAACGACAAGCTCGGCCCCCGTTCGATCGACCAACGATTTGATCTCGGCTTCCTGGCTCGGCTTTGTATCACCGGTAATGGGCAGGTAGTAAAATGGAATATCCGAAAGCCCTAGGACGTTCATGCCCTCGCGCGGATGATTCGAGATCACGCCAACGACATCCATCTTTAACTCGCCGATCCGTTGGCGATAGAGGAGATCTCCCAAGCAATGACCGAATTTCGACACCAATATCAGAACCCGCGAGCGTTGCTCGGCTGGTCGCAGCTTCCAGTTCATCCCATGCCATTCTGCCGTTTCGCGGAAGCGCGCTTTGAACGCATCGTTGCCATTTGAGCGAAGCTCGAACCGCACGCGCATGAAGAACTTCTCTGCGTCAGGATCGTTGAATTGCGATGCCTCGACGATATTGCCGTCGGAGGTCGCGATCTGCCGAGCCACTTCGGCAACCAATCCAGGTCGATCTTTGCAGGACATTGTCAGAGTATAGGTGGTCATATCGATCGTGTTCCCATGCCGCTAGACGTGCACGCTGTTCGATGCCGAGAACGCCGCTATCCACTCGGAGAGCTTTTCGACGCCTCCAAAGGGGTACAGGTGGGCCTTCACCGCTCCGTGGAGCACGGGATCGAGCTGCCGAGCCAGGTTGTTGACCAGGAGATCGGGCGTCGCTGTGCTCAGTAGCCGCCTGATCGAGATGCCGTACTTGGCAAACACGTTCGCTGAAGACTCGACACCACAGCGCGCAGCAAAGCGGATAAGCGACTTGACACTCGCGGGACCGGGAATGCCGATGCGAACGGTGGCATTGACGCCCAGGCGCCTAATTTGCAGAAGCCAGCTAAGGACATCTTCGGAATCGAACGAAAATTGCGTAACGATTTCCGCGGTTTGGCCCGAGCGAGCGATGGCACCAAGCTTGTCCGTCATTGCGCCTGTCAGCGCTGTGGAACTAATCTGCGGGTGCCCAGTTGGATAGCCCGCGATTCCTACGTGACGAATGCCAAAATCGGCAAGAAGGCCTGTATTGATGATGGCGAGCGCGTCCCCGTAGGGCCCAAGCGGCCGCGGTGGATCGCCGGCAATCACGAATACTCGCTCTACGGCGGCCTCGTCCTTCAGATCGGAAAGAAATCTGAAAAGTTCGCGGTGAGAAGTGATTCTGCGCGCAGAAATATGTGGGATTGGTACGTACCCCAGTCGGCGAACAGCTCCCGCGGTTCGAGCGAGATTGTCGACTTCATCACCCGGCAGAAATGTGATCGATACAGGTGTGCCCGACGCGATGGCCTTTCTCGCTGCCTGCAAACGGTGGACATCACCGGATGTAATCTCAAGTGAATAACCATTTAAGAATGGCATTGAACTCACGCGTGGAATCCCTTTTGCGAGAACAGCTTCGTGGCGACGAGTGAAGACGTCAGGTTGCTGCTGGCTGAATGTTCGATGCGCGCGTGACAATGATCGTAGCGAGCAGCGGCGAATGCGCTCATCATGGTGCAGCCATCTTGAGCCGCGGTCGCTCAATCGATTGACCGCAAACGGCCTGAAGGAGGTGGTGTGGATCTGCGCCGGAGCCTCTCCAGGCGACGAATTGATCGGGACGAATGAGAGCAAGTGGAGCTTCGTACAACGCCTCGATCGATGCCTCGTGCATGTCGACTCGTTGCAAGGGGATGAGCCCTGCGGCAGCCACTTGTTCAATGTCCGACGCTTCGCGTACTGCACTCTGGTTCAAAACGAGCAAAGTAAACCCGGACCCAAAATGATCGTAAAGCGACGAGCCGTCATCTAGCCACGCGTGCGGCGCAAGGCATCCGGGGTGTGCAGATGGTCGGTAGTTCGAGTGATGTTCCGTCGGTGGCTCGGTACCGTCATCGATTACGATTGGCGATTGCACATATCGCGATCCGAGTACAACGCCGAGCGTCGAGAACTCGCGCGTCTTTGTCTGGAGGATCTTCACTTCCAGTTCGGCGCGGGCGGATGCTGCTTGTGGAGTATCCTCTTCAAGTCCCTCGACCAGCAAGTCCGAGCTCAGAGTCCGATAGTTCTGAACCGCCTCGCCAATCGTACGCATATGAACCGGACGACGCTCAAGCTCGTAGGAATCGAGCAAGCCGTCTCTGCCCCACCCCTGAATGTTGGCGACGAGCTTCCAAGCAAGGTCGACGGCATCCCCTATGCCGAGATTCATGCCATACCCGCCGAAAGGCGGATGGAGATGACAGGCATCTCCGGCCAAGAAAAGGCGGCGATCACGGTAACGATCGGCGACGAGGCGGTGGGCCGCCCAGATGTCACGCTCCAGAAATTCGATCCGAACGAGTCGGCCGACCGCCGCATGCACGAGTCTGGTGACTTCAGCGTCATCAGGTTGTTCGGCGCCTGGTGGCAGGCTTATTCCGAATGCCCAGACGTTGTCCTCAAGGGGGCTCATCACGGAAGGAGCAATCGAATTGATCAGCCAGTACATGATGGCGCGTCGCTCCGGACCCTCAGTTTCGAGCTCGGGTATGCGCAGGATGAGGTTGTAGTGACGAGTCATCGCATGGTCACCCTGCATGCGAGCGCCCATGACCGTACGGACGCGACTGCGAGCGCCGTCGGCGCCAACGAGGTACCGAGCCTTGATCTCGTAGCGCGTGCCGGTGGTGACGTCCGATGCGAAGGCCGTGACGTCATTTTCGGATTGGATTGCGTCGTCGAGCAAGACGCCAGTTGAGAGTGATGCCGACGGCAACTCGGCCAGCCGCCCTCTCATGACTTTCTCTACCGTATACTGAGGGACCCACTGCGCGGCTTCCGGAAACCGCGGGTCACGCCGCTTTGCGCCTTCGAACGCATTTTCAATAACTGCAAGCGTCCGGCCGAGCAGAGTAGTCGCAAAGACGACATCTGTCGGATAGTCGAACGGTAGCGGAGATGCCTTACGCAGAGCGTCGGCTATTCCCCATCGCCGCAGATGCTGCATGGTACGGACGTTGGTGGTTTTTGCTCGAGGCTGGGCGCCTTCCCGTTTGCGTCGCTCAATCAACTGTACGCGAATGTTTCGCATGCCGAGTTCGATTGCCAAAGCCAATCCAACGGGGCCTGCGCCGACGATCAGCACATCAGTCTCTGCGCGAATGAGGTTTGCAGTCATGACTCTTCCCAAGAGGGTACCGGGGCCCCCTCGGAAAGGGGCGTTGATCTTCAAGTCTGCGTGTAGGGATAAAGGCCGAGCGACAGTTGCCGCAGTGAAGGTCGCTTCAGCGTCGTAACGAAGCGATCGGGCAGATATCCGATAGCGTTCCAGCAGCAGCGTTTATCGTGGCAGGAGATACGATCGCTCGCTTGGAAAGAGCGAAATAGAGTCGCTCGATGCGTGATATCAAACCCTCCTTAAGTAGCCTGCGACGAAGGTATTCATCAGCCGGTGCACCTCCCTAAGACTTATGTATTTGGAGGAGCGTTAGCGATGAGAAGTCAGCGCAGGAAGATGCTAAAAGAGTCTCTGCGTTCACATTAGATGATCGGTCGTGCTACCCGCATCCCTTCCATGACGAGAAGCTTTAGACAGGTCGCCTTTTGCGATACCCGATATTGATCGCCACGATGAATCTGCCATCTATCGGCAACTGAGAGAAGATTGCAGTCTGCGCGCGAAATTGGATGGTCCAGTGGGCGAGTCTAGATAGCTCGGTGGCTCTTTATTGTTGGCCGCCATTGCATCGATCGCTTACTAGACGACCGATTCCATGAAACCGATCATATGCAAAATGCCAGTTTTGCCGAATTTTCCGGCTGTTCTCGGAGGTCGCATATGATTCGAACTTTGGAAGCGCTCGACTAGGACGTCTGCGTGGAAGTATGTGAGATTCGATGATCTGAGCGAAGCTTTGCTCGACTATCAAGGCGATCCATGAATAGCGAAGCTCGTGAGCGTCCAGGTCGAGGGGCGATGGTTCTCTACCGCCAATCAAAGCTGGTGATCGCGCGGCAGGTTAAGGCCGCTAGATCCCTCCTTGGATGGCAGCAGTCCCGTCTTGCGGAGGCCTCGCAAGTTGCAATTTCCACGATCCGAAGAATCGAAGTGCTGAATGGTGCGATCTCGGCCAGGAAAAGGACCGTAAGCAAGCTGGCAAAAGCGCTCGAGGACGCGGGGATCGAATTCATTGGAGCCCCCGGCCCCGGTGTGAAGTTGTGTGCCGAACCTCACGAGGTGCATTCCATCGAATCGCGTGGAGTGCAGCGCATTGCGTGACCTCGGTTGAGAAGCAGACGGAGTACATATCTTGACCCTATTCGGGGTGGGGTGTTTCGCTCGAAAAAAACCAGTAGTGATCGTGGTTACGGAGTAGAGTGTTGCTTACGCGTACCCACGCATTTCGAAATTGGGTGCCTGTCCCGTTTTCTTGCCCTAGAATCCGATAGCGCTCGTGTACTCGAACGGCTCCGGAAATATCATCCAACGCAATGGACAAAGAGTTGACGGCAGCAAACCACGGCGCTGACAAGCTGTGTCTATAGATTGTGTACTCGGCAGGAAACGTCTCGCGGAGATTCACGAGCGTTTCATTGTCAGCGGAGAGCCATCCCATTAGGCCAAAAGACATTCCGTAGGGCACGGGAGCGCATTCGCCTTAGCCGTGACGATGATCGTATCGTCGGTTTCGCTGGCGGTCGGTGTGTGGCGATTTCTTCAGCCCAAAAAGCGGCCGCTACTTCAGAAATCGGCGGCCGCGCTCGTGACGTTGTACTCGGTGTAGCGATCTGGATCACGATCCCAATCTTGCAGTCCTGTGTCGTAAGCGTCGTTCCGCTCCCACCTTCTCGCGGCACATAGGATAGGCGAGTTTCACGATCTCTTTGAAGGGATCGGCTTGTGTCTATGCTTGACCATACGCTTAAGTCGGACGTGACGGCGCGCCGGCTGGAAGTGATCACGGAGACGGGACGCCGTCGTTGGTTCTCCAAGGACGACAAGGCCCGGATCGTCGAGGAGACGTTGGTACCAGGCGCGGTCGTTTCCGAGATTGCCAGGCGGCACGGGCTGAGCCCACAACAAGTGTTCACCTGGCGCCGACAAGCACGCCGGCTGCCGACGCCGATGGCTGACGATCCGCCGTTTGTACCGGCGGTGGTAGACGCCATGGCACCATTCGCGGTTGCTGGCCAAGAGCGCAAGACAGCGCGACGCAAGGCCAAGCCGGATGTCCGGGCTCGCCGTTGCGATGCCGGGGGCATCGAGATCGAAGCCGAGGGCGTCACGATCCGGGTCGGCCGAGGCGCGGACGTGGCGTTGATTGCGGCCATCGTCCATGCGTTGAAGGCAAGCCGATGATCGGCCCGTCCGGAACTGTCCGGGTGATGGTGGCAACCAAGCCAGTCGACTTCCGCAAGGGAATAGAGGGGCTCGCTATGCTGGTGCGCGAGCACATGAAGGCCGATCCGTTCTCGGGTGCGGTTTATGTGTTCCGTGCCAAGCGGGCGGACCGGATCAAGCTGATCTTCTGGGATGGTACGGGCTTGTGCCTGTTCGCCAAGCGGCTCGAGGAAGGCGTCTTCCGCTGGCCGAAGATCGAGGATGGCGTGATGCGTTTGTCGGCGGCGGAATTGTCGGCACTGCTCGAAGGGCTCGATTGGCGGCGTGTCCACGCGGTACGGGAGACGGTCGTCCCGACGCAAGCCGGATAATTGTGGGCCGCGCTGCGGCGAAGTGAATCAGGGGCATCGAGCACGTCGTCAGGCGGGCGCGAATATGTTCTGATTTGCCTGTGAGCGATAACCTTCCTGATGATCCCGAAACGCTGAAGGCGATGCTGCTTGCCGAGCGGCACGAGAGCGAGCGGCTGCGCCAGATCATCAAGGAATTGCAGCGTCATCGCTTTGGCCGGAAGGCAGAGTCGCTTCCTGAGGAGCAGATGCTGCTGGGCCTCGAGGACGTCCAACAGGTTGCGGCCTGTACGGAAGCCAGCCAAGACGAGACAGCTCCTGAAGGCCGGGCGGAGCGCGCACGCAAGCGCCGCAATAATCGCGGAGCACTACCGGCGCATCTGCCGCGGATCGAGGTCGTCGTCGACCTCGACGCCAGGACCTGTCCCTGCTGCAAGGGCGACCTGCACCAGATCGGTGAAGACAAGAGCGAGCGGCTGGACATGGTGCCGGCGCAGTTCCGCGTTGTCGTCACCCGGCGTCCCAAATACGCCTGTCGCGCATGCGAGGACGGCGTCCTGCAGGCCGAGGCTCCGGCCCGGCTGATCGAGGGCGGACTGCCGACGGAGGCAACGATCGCCCAGGTTCTGGTGTCCAAATATGCCGATCATCTGCCTCTCTACCGGCAGGCCCAGATCTATGCCCGCCAGGGCATCACTCTCGATCGATCGACGCTGGCGGATTGGGTTGGGCATGCCGCCTTCCATCTGCGCCCGCTGCATGAGCGCCTTCTCACGGTGCTTCGAGCAAGGTCTAAGCTGTTCGCCGACGAGACGACGGTGCCGGTGCTCGATCCTGGTCGAGGGCGCACCAAGACCGGCCAGCTCTGGGCCTATGCCGCCGACGACAGGCCCTGGGGCGGCCTCGATCCGCCAGGGATCGCCTATGTCTATGCACCCGACCGCAAGGCCGAGCGGCTGTTCAGCCATCTTGCCGGCTTCAAGGGCGTCCTGCAGGTCGATGGCTACAACGCCTATCCTAAGCTTGCCGAACGTGGCGCGGTCGAGCTCGCATTCTGTTGGGTGCACATGCGGCGCAACTTCTACGAACTCGCCACCGCCGGCCCCGCACCGATCGCAAGCGAGGCGCTGACGCACATTGCCGCATTCTACGCGATCGAGAAGGAGATCCGCGGCCGCAGCTCGGAGGCGCGTCGCCTCGTGCGGCAGCAGAAGAGCCGACCATTGGCCGATGCCTTCGAAGTATGGCTGCGCGCCAAGCTGGCTCTCATCAGCCAGAAGATCAAGCTCGCCGAAGCCATCCGCTACGCACTCTCGCGCTGGCAAGGCTTAACGCGCTTCATCGATGACGGCCGCATCGAACTCGACGACAATACCGTCGAACGATCAATCCGTGGCATCAAGCTCAGTCGCAAGAACTCGCTGTTTGCAGGATCGGATGGTGGTGCTGAACACTGGGCTGTCGTCGCCTCCTTGGTTGAGACCTGCAAGATCAACGACGTCGATCCGCTCGCCTATCTCACCGACGTCCTGACCAGGATCGTCAACGGGCATCCAAATCGCGATATCGACCAGCTACTGCCCTGGGCCTACAGCGCTCAAGCCCTCAAAGCCGTGGCCTGAGCACGACGCTTACCCTGTGTCGATACGGCGCCACGCTTGTTCCATCGCGTCGCCGGATGCTTAGCGCCCATCGCCAGAGGGGCGCCCAGCGGGAGTCATGGGGATGCCTATTCGCGGCCGCGGAACACCGCGGCCGATATCGGACGATCGAGCTCTGTCCCGAGATAGAAAGGCGCGGCGCGTCCTGCGCTCCGCTATATCACGCTACTTGCGGATTAGCGGGACTTTAGGCGTGTCCGGCTTGTCAAACGACCACAATCGGTAACTGAGCGAAGCAAAGACTGTGGTGCCATTTGGAGCGGAACCAAGAGCCGGCGTGGCTCCAACCACGTGCGTTGAAACCTCCTTGAGGCACCATACATTGAGAGCCACTGGGCCAAAGTCATAGCCCACGCGCGCTCCAACGCCCCAAATGTCGTAAGACCGCGTGTTGATGACATTGTTGTAGAATGCACTCGACTTGTCGCTCGTTACCTGGCCGGCGTAATAGCCGACACCGCCAACGGTCCACTTGTCGATCGTTTTAGCGACCGTAAACTCGGCGTGTAAAACATCGCCGCTTTGATACTGAGTGACACTATTACGCGTGTGCAACTCATCGAAGATATTTGCCGTCAGATTCCATCCATCCTTCAAATAAGAAACGATGAACTCGGGCTGAAACGTCCACCAAGGGTAGGCGGCACCGGACAAGCCTGCGGGTCCGAACGAGTCTCCATCGGGAAAATAGATTCCGAGCCCGGTCTTGATCTTGAACCCGCTGTCACCCAGGGAGCGGCTTAATTCGATCGGAACGACATATGAGTTGAACACGCCGACATTCTGAGAGCTGAAGGGAGGGCCTACAGATGTGGAGACAAACGGCTGCACGAAGACGGCGTCGTACTTAAATCCGAGGAACTCCCAGCCTGGCACGAACAGGAGCCCGACGCCTTCATTCGCCGAGCGTATCTGAAGAGGCGTGCCTCCGACCATTGGAGCCGACGGTCCTACGCGATGTGCCGAATAGCTCAAAAACTGGTCGAACTGGTAGATGCCCGGATCCGGAAGCCCTGCAGAGCCACCGCCGAGGGTGATTCCTGGTTTCTGCGTCCATCCGGAAGACCCGACTTCAAATGCCTGCGCGGCCACGGATGAAGCAATCAAGAGCGAAGCAACAGTAATCAATTTTGCAGAAGTCACGTATCCCTCCTTAGACGAGTGCCGTTTACATTCTCTTGATCCCTTCGCTTGCGTTACGCGTTTTCAGGATCTGTCTGCAGAAGGGGGTGGATCGTTTCGAACATCAATTGGAAACGTAAATGTCTGCGAATTATCTCGACAGCTCGTAGCGAGACGATCACATGTTGTATCTTAAATACAATTTGGCGGAAGCGTTACGCCTTGTCTGCTGCCGCGGGCGCAAGCTGAAAGCGATCCACCGATGTTCTCTGACTCGTCATGTCGGTGTACGACTCGCAGTCGGTCGAATGAAGATCATCGATCGCCTGGAGAGTCGAATTGAAATGAACTCGCTAGCTTGAGAATGGAGGCACCGATGTTTGGTTCGGTGCTTCAAGAAGGAGATGCTCTCATCCAGGTCGTCGCACCAATCGACTAATCCGGCTTCGCTTATGCGATTGTCAGAGTGTTTTGGTGTCAGGCGGTGAGCGCGCGGAAGCAAGAAATTGTATCGATACAGTCAATGCGACTGACTTGAGTGAAGGAACGCCGGCGGTCGGGACGTGAACACTTGCATCGAGCAGATGATGGTGATCGCGAATGGTCGCGATCGTACTGGGGCGCCAAACGCTCCCATTATCTCTGCGTCACTGGCTCTGGCCCGGTCGGTCGCGTCGGTAACTAGACGACCGATTCCATGAAACCGATCATATGCAAAATGCCAGTTTTGCCGAATTTTCCGGCTGTTCTCGGAGGTCGCATATGATTCGAACTTTGGAAGCGCTCGACTAGGAGCTGGCCCAGCCGCTTTCACGGGTGTCAATATAAGCGAGAAATGACCGTCTGGTCGATCGCGCCGAATACCGAAGTCCCCATTGCATCGAGCGTTTCGATTCGAACTTGATCGCCAAATCGGAGAAATGATGTTTGTTCGACCCCTGCCACGGCGTCGAGTGCACGGCGTTCTGCAATGCAGGCAGATCCAACGCGCGAAGCGTCGATATTCGAAACAGTTCCGGATCCGATAATCGTCCCCGCGGCAAGATCACGCGTCAACGCGGCGTGGGCAATGAGCGCGTCGAAGCCGTAACTCATTTCGCTGCCGACCGGAGACCCGAAGCGCTGCCCATTCCATTCAATGTTGACTGGCAAATGTAAGCGTCCCGTATGCCACGCAGAGCCGAGTTCGTCGGGTGTTACCGCGATCGGAGCAAAGGACGATGGTGGTTTTGCCTGGATGAATCCAAAGCCGCCCTTCATTTCGCTGGGCCCAAATGCGCGCAGGCTCCAGTCATTGAGAAGCACCAGCAACTTGACGTGATCAAGAGCGCGATCGGGAGTGGTACCGAGCGGTACGTTGTCGACGATGACTCCAAACTCTGCTTCGAAATCGATGCCGTCATCCATCGACCGAAACGGTACAGGCTGGAATGGACCATAGAAGCGGTCGGATAGGCCCTGATACATGAGAGGGCGATCTGCGGCAGTCCGTCGTTCGTAACCCCAAGCGTCCGCCAAAATGTGGTTGTGGGCAAGGAATGCGGAAGCATCCAAGAACTGGGGTGCACGCGGTAAGGGCGCTGCGAGACTGTGGAAGTCGAAAGGCCCTCCGCGTTCCCCTCGCTCAAGCGATTGGGCTTCCGTCTCGAGCATTGGAGAAATATCGTCCCATGATTTCAGGGCCGCTTGCAAAGTCGGCGCCGCCTTTGCTTCAACTGCTCGTGTCAAGTCGCGCGAGATAAGCAGAAGCGTGCCGTCTTCGTCGGCCGCTCGGGTCGCAAGCTTCATAGTCTGTGCCTGTCAGTTACCTGGGCGATCCTCAGCATCTACAACGTCGATGGCAAATTCTCATCGAGCCACCGATTGCTTGAATCGTGGATCGTGTGTTGCCGACGGCTCGAACCGGCTACCAGTAGCGTCTCGAAAAAGGTTGTGAGGCATACTGAGCCTCAAGCCAAATTCATATCTCGTACGAGCGAAATCAATCCGGTGAATAGACTGCGTCGATCTCAGCGTTCCATCCTGTTGGATGAGGCAGCAAAGTGTCGCCAAGTTGAAAATCGGTGCCGGGGGATGCCGTATGTGCCGGCCGTCGGTTTTGCGAAAGGAGACGTTTCCGGAATTGGGTCTATCGAATCGAGGGCGAACATCACCGCGCATAATCGGCCGGAAACGGATGTGACGCTAAACGCCCGCATTCGCAAATATGCTCCGCAACCAGCGGTGACCAGAATCTTCGGAATTGCGCTTGTGCCACCATTGATAGACGTGATTTGGTTCGATCGAGAAGGGCGTCGGCACGGCATGGAGCCCACCCGATGCACAGAGAGCCGTCGCGACGATTTTGGGTACTGTGGCGATCAGTTCGGTCTCCCCGATAATCATGGGAAGCACCGTGGTGTGTGGTATCGACAAGGCGATGCGCCGATTTGCTGCGCGCTCGAGGAGAGCCGTACCGATCGGATCGGGTGACGCCCCCCTTGGCTGGACCAGTATGTGGGGTGCCGCGACGTAATCGTCAAAACTGATGCGAGCCTCGCCATCCGCCGCGAATTGTAGCCGCGGATTAGACTGGCTGAGGAGTACGACAAACTCGCTCTTGTGTATCCATTGGGAGCACAAGGAATCGGACAGCTTAATTCTTCCGATGACCAAATCCGCCGCGCCGCTCTCGAGCATTTCCTCTGAGCTCGCAAGTCCCGACTCCATGACCACGAGATCAATATGTGGAGCGGACCGACCGAGTATCGAGAGAAGGGGCGGAAGAAATGCGATTTCTCCCGTATCGGTCATCAACAGAGTAAACCGCCGTTCCGAATTCGCAGGATCAAAATCCATACCGGATGCGAGACCCGCCCGAATTGTCGCCAAGCCATCATTGACGGCCTGTGCGAGACGAATGGCTTTCGGCGTTGGCTGCATGCCTGTTTTCGTTCGAACAAAAAGCGGATCATTGAACTGCTGCCTGAGCCGGTTCAGTGCACTACTGACCGCAGGCTGCGAAAGGCAAAGCTTCTCGGCTGCCTTTGAGACGCTGAGGTCGCTGCTGATCGCTTCGAAAACGCGCAGCAAATTCAAATCGAATGTCCGCAGATTGAGCATAGCCAGATCAATATAAATAGGATGAATTATTATGGCGCCCATTATTAATTTGTCAATGTGCCGAGGCTGCTTCAAATCTGCTGGCCGCAAACGTTGAATACGCTCGCCCCAGCCGAGCGACTGATCGGGTGCGACGTAAAGTTGTTTTAGGTCGGTCGGTGCGGCGGTGCTGAGCCCGACTAAGTCGTTGGCGCCCGTTCGATTCTCCCGGCCAGACTTCCGGGAAAGTCCGCGGTCGCTCTCCGATAAAGTCTAGGAGAAGACTGCATTGGCTTACGATCGGACTTCCTTGGTCGTTGTGGCGGCGGGCGTCGCGGCTGGCTTCTTGGTTGCCAATCTCTACTACGCTCAGCCCTTAATTGCCCAGATCGCCGCAGATTTGTCAGTACCTCCGCAGTTGGCGGGGGCGTTCGTGGGAATTACACAGGTCGGTTACGGTTTGGGGCTCTTCCTGGTGGTGCCGCTCAGCGACACGCTGGAGAACAAGGGCCTTATCCTTGCCTCCTTGACGGTTGCAGTTGTTGCCATCGGAGCCATAGTGGGCTTTCGGTCGCCGGTTTCTTTTCTATGCGCCTCCCTCGCGCTAGGTCTGTCTTGCAGCGCAGCCCAGATCCTTATCCCGTTCATTTCCCACATCGTCGCGGCAGACGCGCGAAACCGCGTGGTCGGCAACGTGATGGGTGGAATCCTGGCAGGCGTCACTCTGGCGCGGCCCGTTTCGCTTCTTCTAGCCAGTGTCCTGGGCTGGCGTAGCGCGTTCATCGCTTCGGCTGCTTTCATGGCTGCGATCGGTACCACGCTCTATCTCATCATGCCGGTTCGGCATTCAAATCGAAACGAGCCCTATCTACTGCTGCTCACATCAATGAAGACCCTGTTGTCGAAATACCCGTTAGTTCGGCGCAGAGCTGTCTATCAGGCATTGCTGTTCGGCGCGTTTAGCATGTTCTGGGGCGTCGCTCCCGTCATGCTCGCGGAGCGACTTGAACTGAGCAGCTACCAGATCTCTCTGTTCGCTCTGGTGGGGATTGGCGGGGTCTTTGCCGCGCCACTCACGGCCAGGTTCGCTGATGCAAAGTCAGTGTATGCCGGAACTTTGGCAGGCTGTTTTGCGATGGCAATCGCCTTTTTCCTCTCTATCGCAGCAGTTCAATTACGATCCGTAGCCGTCCTTCTAATCTCGGCGATCGTCATCGACGCGGCAGTGCACGTAAATCAGACCTTCGGTCGGTTGATCACGCTAACCGTCGACTCTTCCGTCCGCGGTCGCGTCAATAGCATCTACATGACAATACTGTTCACTGGAGGAGCCGTAGGATCGTTTGTCGGGCCAGCCGTCTACAAGGCCATGGGGTGGGACTCCGTGGCCATGTTAGGGGCAGGAACTGCGACGATCGTATTGTTGGCCACGGGACTGGACATTTGCCGCGAAAAACGTCGCAGGCTTGCTGATGAGGACCTCGCGCCGTCATTCAAGGCAATGCCTAGCCGTATCTCCCCGCCTTTTTCAGAGGCGTCACTCGATGTTGCTTCGGTAGGCGCCGACACCGGATAACCTTCGTCGAGAAATCATTCGGCATAGGCGTCTTTGGGACTGCTCTCCCAGGGAGGAGTATCGATCGAATCAATAATGGTCGGTAGCGATATCAATTTGGCGTCGATGTCGATTTCGTGCAGCATTCCGAAACCGCTTCAGACAATCCGACGAAGATCGGTCCTTGCCTCGCTTCCGCTTGATGAGAAGCCGGGCTTAACAGCGCCAGGGAGAGAAAATGAAGTCGATCTTAAAACGATATGTCGGGTCGAGGCCGCCGTCGCGGATGGGGCACGGCATGGCTGTCGCTCTTGTCGGAATTTTCGATCTTGCGCAACGCGGTGACTTCTCGGGATTCTTGACGCGATGAATCAGCTTACAAACATGGACTCCGGTTCTCTTGCCGTATCATCTAGTCTCGCTGCCGAAGCCGAGAGCTCCGCGGTGGCGGCGCGTGTCTCGTTTTCCGGGCGACATTCGTCGGGCGGCGCCAGGCCGACGATTGAAACGGCTCTCACAGGCCGGCAAGTCGGTACGATCTGCGCGGTCTTTTTGGGGATGGCCGTTGGTTACGCCTGCGCCTATGGAGCGACCTCGACCACGTTCATTTTGCCCCTGACGAAGGAATTCGGCTGGGGGCGGACCGTTCCATCTCTGATGTTCGTCTTTGCGATGCTCGGCGCGGCCCTCGCGTCCGCATTCCTCGGTCGTTTCATCGACCGGTTTGGTGCCCCGCGAGTCGCCGTGTTGTCTGGCCTTTGCCTCGCGCTGGTCATGATGAGTCTGTCGGTGATGTCGGGATCTCCCACAATCGCGGTTCTACTCGGTTTTCTGGCCGGTCTTTCGGGGGCGGGGACTGGTACTGGCCTCTATGTCTCGGTCTTGCCGGGTTGGTTCGACCGCCAATTGGGCAGGGCTCTTGGAATCGCCGTCGTCGGACAGAGCGTTGGATCGATGCTCATGCCGCCAATTTCGGTGGCAGTGATCTCGGGTTATGGCTGGCGAGCCGCTTATATGACTCTCGCGTTGCTCCAGCTGGCTCTTACGCTGTGCGCTGCACTGATCCTCGCCCGCATCGGTCGGCCTCCCGCTCCCGCGCCGGCAGTCGCTGCGGCCAAGGCGGCCAATGGTGATATCTCGCCCAGCGAAGCGATGCGCACACGACGTTTCTGGCTTCTTCAGGCGATGATCTTCTTTCAGTCCTTGGGCATGTTCGGAATGTCAGTGCACATCTTTCCAATTTATTCCGATCGCGGAGTGGCCTGGAGCATGTTGCCTTCGATCACCATCGTCCTCAGCGTCGGGATGATGGTCGGCAGGGTCGTATCGGGTTTTCTGCTCGATCGCTTCGATGCTCGAGCCGTGACCGCTGGGATGTTCGCTATCGGCGCAGCGGGGATTGCGTGGTTGGCGAGTGCCAGTGGCAGTCCGACATTGGCGTTGATCTACGTGCCGCCATTTGCAATTGGGCTCGCCTTTGGTGCCGAAACGGACATCTTGGCCTATCTGGCACGGCGCCTGTATGGCCTCACGCATTTCGCTACGATATTCAATCGTCTTCTGATCGGGTTCTTCGTGGGTTCCATGGCTGGTCCACCAATCGTAGGCTGGGCATTCGACCGGTTCGGACAGTCTCATTCTATCCTATGGGCCCTCTCCGCGAGTTGTATGCTGGCTGCGATCATAGCCCTTAGTCTGCCCCGTCCCTCTCTCTCAGTGGGAGAACGCCAGGCCTGAGATTCAGGACCAAGAAATCCGAGCCGACGCGACGCATCGCGGCGGATCGAGTGAACCTCCAATCTGGCTTTGCCGGAAAGTTATTGAGCATGTTGCATGAAGACTGACCCCGAGACGTCGCCGAGCGCGCGTGACTATCGCCCGTGCAATAACGAGGCCCATAAGCACGGAGCAGTCGGTCAGCCAATTTCGCGTCTGGATGGTCCGCTCAAGGTCCAGGGTAAGGCTCCCTTCGCGGCGGACGTATCGCTGAGCGGACTGCTGTTTGGAAGCCTGCTCTACAGTACTATCGCGCGGGGGAGCATTGCGACGATCGATACGATCGAAGCCGAGAGGGCGCCCGGAGTCGTTCTCGTCATGACCTACAAAAACGCGCCGCGAATGCATCCCCCGAGGCCGACGATGAGCGCGCCCAAGGCGGCTGCTCCGAGTGAGCTGCCGATCATGCAAAATCCCACGATTCACTGGAATGGCGAGGCTGTCGCGGTCGTGCTAGCCGAAACGCAGGAGCAGGCGGATCACGCCAAAAGCCTTATCCACATCAACTATAACGAACTTCCCGCGGTGACTTCCTTCGATGCAGCAAAGGCCAACTCGCGAACGCCGGCGATGGTCATAGGCCAGCCTCCGGTAGTTGAAATCGGCGATGCGGAGGCCGCGCTTAAGGAAGCACCATACAAAGTAGATCAGATTTATAGAACTCCACGACACAACCATAATGCCATCGAGCTTCACGCCGCGACGGCGTCATGGGTCGGTGATAATCTCACGATTCATGATGCGACACAGAAAGTAACGCACTCTGCCTGGACCCTTGCTCAGGTATTCGGAATAGAAGAGAGGCAGGTTCGGGTCATCTCCCCATATGTTGGTGGCGGCTTCGGAGGCAAGGGGCTCTGGTATCATCAAGTATTGGCCGCCGCCGCAGCCCGTCTAGCTGGTCGCCCCGTCCGAATCGTGCTCTCGCGCGAAGGAGTCTTCAGGATCGTCGGTGGAAGGACTGTCACCGAACAGCGTGTAGCTTTGGGTGCCAACGCCGATGGCCATTTGATGGCGCTGATTCATACCGGCGTCAGTGCCATGACCGCCCACAACAATATGGCTGAGCCGTTCACTCATTCGACGCGCCATCTGTACGCGGCCAAGGCGTTCAAGATTGTGCAAGAAGTAGCCGACATGAACATGATCGCCAATGCGTTCATGCGCGCGCCGGGCGAATCGGTCGGGACCTTCGCCGTCGAATCCGCAATTGATGAACTTGCGGAGACCATGCAACTCGACCCGATCGATCTCCGTGAGCGTATGGAGCCGACGAAAGATCCGACGTCGGGTTTGAAATTCTCGTCACGTCACCTCGTCGAGGCTTACAGACGAGGCGCCGAACGGTTTGGTTGGCAAAGGCGTCTTTCTCGCCCGCGAGCTCGCCAAGAAGGTGATTGGTTGGTGGGCTTGGGCGTGGCCACCGCGACCTACCCCTACATACGAATGCCAGGTGGTGCCGCCCGGATCAAAATCTATTCCGATGGTCGAGCTGTCGCCCAGATGGCAAGCCAGGAAATGGGTATGGGAACTGCGACCGTTCAAGCGCAACATATTTCGCAGCGACTTGGCCTTCCAATTGAAATGGTCACTTTCGAATACGGAGATAGCTCGTTACCGGACGGCACCATCGCAGGTGGATCATCGCAGACGGTCTCGATAGCCCGCGCGATCATGGCGGCTTGTGATGTGCTGGCGTCGGACTTGCTAAAGATCGCGGGCAATGACACCCCGCTTGCCGGTCTAACGGCGGACGAGGTAGAGTTTCAGAACGGCGGTCTTTCCAAGAAAGGGCAGCCCGAAATATTCGAGAGTTTCGTATCCATACTGCGCAGAGCGGGACGAGACGTCCTGGCGAGCGAAGCGGCGGCCCCTCCTCCGCTCGAAATGAAAGAATACTCGATGCACTCTTGGGGTGCGCATTTCTGTGAAGCACGCGTCAATACCCTGACAGGTGAAATTCGTATTCCGAGAATTCTCGGATCGTATGATTGCGGCCGTATCCTGAATCCCAAGACAGCAACGAGCCAATTCAAGGGCGGAATCATTATGGGTTTGGGACTTGCCTTGACGGAAGAGACGCTCTTCGACGAACGCTCCGGTCGGATCATGAACCGATCGCTCGCCGAATATCATGTGCCGGTCCATCTGGACGTCCCAGACATAGACGTTATCTGGACCGATATCCCGGACCCCTGCAGCCCACTCGGTGCGCGCGGGATCGGGGAAATCGGCATTACAGGGGTCGGCGCCGCAGTAGCGAATGCCATCTACAACGCGACCGGGAAACGGGTGCATGATCTCCCGATCACCCTGGACAAATTGTTGGACTAGACTGGACTGCGCTCCGATCCTTCTAGCCCTCGACTATTAGTTCGCAATAAGGCTTTGCCATGTCGATCCTCGTTAACGGAACCGAAGCACCATTGCCGAGCGATCCGCGAACATCGTTGTTGGATTTCATGCGCGAGCAACTCGGACTAACCGGTACGAAGAGAGGATGTGGTCAAGGGGCTTGTGGCGCCTGTACGATCCTTGTCGATGGCGAGCGGATCCTGTCCTGCCTTGCACTTGCGATCCAATATGCCGGGCGGGCGGTCACCACGATCGAGGGGCTTTCCAACGATGATGGGCTGCACCCGCTCCAGCGTGCTTTCGTGGAGTGCGACGGCTTACAATGCGGCTACTGTACGCCAGGGCAAATCTGCTCGGCGGTTGCAATGATGAGCGAGTTGAAACGGTTTGCTCCGAGCAACATCACACCCGTCCTTTCGGCGTCGCGCATCGAAATTACACGCGATGAAATCCGAGAACGAATGAGCGGAAACCTGTGCCGCTGCGGAGCGCACAACGGCATTATCGATGCAATTGAAAGCGTCTTGGGAGAAGTCGGATGACTCCATTCCAATACTCGCGCGCCATCTCAATTGATGACGCGATTCGTCTGCACGGCACTGTTGGAGCGAAATGTCTCGCTGGTGGAACCAACCTTGTCGATCTCATGCGCGAAGCGATCGAACGGCCGACGTCGCTCGTCGACGTGACCGGTCTGTCCGCAACCATTCAGGAAAGCGCGGGCGGCGGGTTGATAATCGGCGCAGCCGTCCGGAACAGCGCTGTTGCGGAAGATCCCGTTGTGAGAATGCGCTACCCCGCGCTCGCTCGCGCGATACTGGCTGGCGCTTCCGCGCAAATTCGAAATATGGCCACGGTCGGTGGCAATATCCTTCAGCGAACCCGCTGCATGTATTTCTATGATCAGGATGGATCGCGCTGCAACAAACGAACACCTGGACAGGGTTGCGATGCATTGGAGGGATTCAACCGTATGCATGCAATTCTGGGTTCTTCTCCTTCATGCGTAGCCACACATCCATCCGACATGTGCGTTGCTCTCGCGATGTTGGATGCGATCGTACATGTCAAGGGAATACGAGGAGAGCGTACAATTCCGTTGACGGAGCTTCATTTTTTGCCAGGCAACAATCCGGAGGTCGAGACACAGCTGGCCTACGACGAGTTGATAGTTGCAATCGAGCTGCCGGCGCTTTCGTTCGCGCAACAGTCGACGTACGTCAAGGTGAGGGATCGTGCAAGCTACGCCTTCGCTCTGGTTTCGGTTGCCGCGGCAGCCGACGTTCAAGATGACAAATTCAAGGATGTCCGTCTTGCACTCGGCGGGGTCGCACATAAGCCATGGCGCGCGTTCAAGGCCGAGAGCTTGTTGCGTGGCGAGACCGCAACAGTTGAATTGATTCGAGCTGCGGCTGAAGCGGAGCTTGCTGACGCAAAGCCATTGAGAGACAACGCGTTTAAGATCGAGCTTGCCAAGCGGACGATTGCTTCGGTTCTCAGTCAACTTCTGAATTCGAAGCAATAAGTTCTCTGGACTGGTCTCCGCTTCCGGCGCTGACGGCCAACATGATGTCGCCAACGTGTACGAGATTGGTGGTTAGCGGCTCTTTTGCTTTGGTTGTTGCTTGGGAATGGCACGCCGTAGTAGATCTAGAAAATGTTCGGCGGCTGGTGTCAGGGGTAGCCCTGCTCGCCGAACCGTCACCATCGCCGGAGCAGGCAGGGTCTCTCTTACGAGAATCGGCGCAATCGCACTGTTTGTTGCCATGAAGGTGCTCCACTGCACGGGTACCATCGCAAGCAGATCGGTGTTCGTGAGCGTGACCATCAGTGTAACCGCCGACTGGCTACGCAAGGCAAGCCGTGGCGCTCGAAGATTGTGCTGCGCAAAGAGTTGTCCCATCTCTTCTTCAGCTTGGAACGTAACGGACGTGGTAGCCCATTCGGCATCGACGAGGTCGCGCAGCGACTTGGCCTGCGCCAACGGATGTCCTTTCCTTCCTAATATGATCCGAAAATTGTCAAAAAGCTTTTCCTGGACGAGCTCAGATCTCGGGGGTCGCTCGGGTTCGGGTCCCACGTACAAATCGACGGAGCCGTCGCTAAGGCTCGCCTCCATCGTCGGATACCAGCCCTCCATGACGTGCAGCTCCACGTTCGGATAACGAGCCCGAAATGGCTGCAGCGCCTTCGGCAGTAATGCCACTAGACCAGCAGTCGAAAGACCAACGACCACGCGGCCTTGAGTCCCACCATTGAGCTGCTCGACTTCGTCGCGGGCACGCTTCACCTCGCTGAGTACGACCGCTGCGCGGCGGACGAATGCCTGCCCGACCGGAGTGAGTGCCATTCCCCGTGCGCGACGCTCGAACAGCGGCGCCCCCAGTTCGCGCTCAAGTTCGTGCACGCTTCGGGTCAATGCGGGTTGCGCGAGTCGGAGATGCCGTGCGGCCGCCCGCAAGCTCCCGCGCTCGGCAATCGCAACAACGTCCCGCATCTGGTTGAATTTCATTGGTCTACCGAAGGATAATAAATGGTGATCCCTTGGATCAATCTGACATCTGTTCGGAATAGGCGTCAACAGCTACCCATCCCGCAACGCCAGACGCGGCAGAAACTTGAAGACGGTTCGGCTGACTTTCAAGATCGGAGAGACGCGCCAAGCTACAAGGCGCCTGGAAAAGGTCGGAAGGTCCGAACTCGACTTCATCTCCGATGGGGTTGAGTACGAAGGGTAACCCGAGCTGATCAGCCTGCACGATCAATCCGAATCTCGCAATCGTTCACAATCGCCTCGCAGCCCGCGGGCTCGACTTCAGGGGTTGAGCAGTTTCATCAAGGAGAGCGCAATGACTGGGATACGAGGGCTTTCTGCAGCGCGTCGCCGGCCCGGCGTCCTTGGTGTCCACTCGCTCGATCATTTCAGTATGAGCGTGCCGGACCTGGAGAAAGCAAAAAACTTCTACGATGCGTTCGGGCTCGATGTCAGGCGAAATGGCTGCCATCTCACGCTCCATACGAATGATCACCCTCATTGTTGGGGAGTTCTGAGCGAAGGTCACAGGAAAAAGCTTCTCTATGTGTCGTTCGGCGCGTTCGAAGACGATTTGCCGCGCTTTCGTGAACACCTCGGCGCGATGAACATAGAACGCCTTCCGGCACCTCCAGGCTTCGAAAGCAACGGCCTCTGGTTCAGAAATCTAGATGGCCTGCCGATCGAGATCCGGGTGGCCGAGAAGGTCTCGCCCGACTTCAAGTCGAGATTCACCGCACCGTCCGCAGGGCCTGCAGTCCGTGGGACGATTTCTCGAAGCAAAGCGCCCACTACACGGCCTCGCCGACTGGCGCATGTGGCGACATACACTTCCGACGTCCCGCGCGCAGTCGAGTTCTATACGAGAGTCCTGGGACTTCGCTTGTCGGACTCGTCCGAAGGGAACGTAGCCTTTATGCACGGTGCGCACGGTAGTGATCATCATATGATTGCGCTTGCTCGTTCCGACGGTCCTGGCCTTCATCACTGTAGCTGGGACGTCGGCGGAATACAGGACGTGGGACTCGGTGCCATGCAAATGGCCAACAAGGGATACGATCAGGGGTGGGGAATGGGCCGTCACGTTCTCGGCTCGAACTACTTCCACTACATTCGCGATCCATGGGGAAGCTATTCCGAATACTCCGCAGACATGGATTACATCCCGGCCGACGTAGATTGGGCCGCGAGCGATCACCATGGCAACGACTCGTTCTATCTGTGGGGACCGAGTCCGCCTGCTGATTTTGTACGCAACTTCGAAACAGACAACCAGGCGTAGGAGGAGAACCAGATGCGGTTCATGATGTACCGGGACGAACAGACGACGGGCCTTGCCGTTCAGGTCGACGGTGGGGCATTCCGCTCGTTGTCGGCGGGTGATGCAAAGTTTCCTGGAACCCTTGATGAGATCGTCCGGCGAGGGCCGACAGCTTTCCGGGATGCTTCCTTGGCACTTGCAACTGGTAAATTGATCGATTCAAGCCAGCTCGAATTCCTGCCACCGTTTTCTCGGGCCTCGAAGATCATCTGCGTGGGGTTGAATTATGCCGATCACTCGGCTGAAAGCGGCATGAAGACGCCGGACTATCCGACGGTCTTTGCGAGGTTCAATTCGAGCTTGGTCGCGCACGGCCAGCCATTGATCTGCCCGAAGGTCTCGACGGCATTCGACTACGAGGGGGAGATGGTCGCGGTCATCGGGCAGGGGGGGCGTAACATTCCGGAAGAAGATGCGCTCGACCACGTGGCCGGCTACTCGGTCTTCAACGATGGTTCCGTCAGGGATTATCAGCTGCGTACGCCGCAGTGGACCATTGGCAAGAACTTCGATGGTACTGGTGCGTTTGGTCCATATTTTGTCACCGAGGATGAGTTGCCGCGCGGCGCCAAGGGCTTGCGCCTCGAAACGCGTCTCAACGGCCATACGATGCAGAATGCGAGTACGTCCGACCTGATTTTCGACGTGGCGCGCCTGGTGTCCCTGGTGAGTGTCAGCATGACATTGGAGCCGGGGGATCTGATCGTGACCGGCACACCTGCCGGCGTCGGCAATGCACGCAAGCCCCCTGTTTTCATGAAGCCGGGCGACGTCTGTGAAATCGAGATCGAAAAGATCGGTGTCCTCAAGAATCCGGTCATTGCCCAGCCTCAATGACCTAAGGCAAGGACATTGATCAACGGCACCGCGCGGCCAGTTGTCGATCCGACGACTGCGGTGGTCTTTGTTGGTGGGCGAGTACCTGCACCGAATTCAACAATAGACGTCTGTAGACGGTGATGAAGAGCGTCCTCTGACAAGGATCTTCGAAGTTCGACGAAGTTGTCCGCAAACGCGCGGCGTAAATTGACTTGGAGAAGCAAGATGGAGAATGTCGCAACAATCTCGCGTAAAGCCCGCCATTGGATCGGCGGTAAGTGGCGTGAGATCGGCTCGCAGATGTCGAGCTGCGATCCGGCCACAGGAAAAAGCATTGGGGTCTTTTTCGACGGTGGTGGTGAAGCCGCGAAGGCGGCAATTGAGGCAGCTCGCGCCGCGTTCGAGGCGAACGATGTCTGGCGCATGGATGGGACGCTGCGCGCAGCGGCGCTAGCCCGCCTTGCTGAAGCGTTCGCCGAGCGCAGAGACGAGCTCAGTCAGATCATATGTCTAGAGAACGGTAAGCTCAAATACGAAGCTGAACGTGAGATCTCCGGCCTCATTCGCCTGCTGCGATACACCATGGGCTTGTCGACCCAGACCCACGGGCGAGTTCTGGATTCCGCGCCGGGCAAGCAAGCGATGTGCTTGCGCCAACCCGTCGGCGTTGCGGGCCTGATAGTACCATGGAATGCACCAAGTTATCTTTCCATTCGAGCCATAGCACCTGCGCTGGCTGCGGGTTGTTCCACGGTCGTCAAGTTTCCCGCACAATCAGCTCAAACCGCTGACCTCTTGGCGCACATATTTGACTCGGTAAAGGACATTCCATCCGGCTTCGTGAATATGTTCGTCGAGGCCGGCAGCGCAGGCGCACAACTTCTGGTGCAGTCTCCGGTCGTGCGCGTCATTAACTTCACGGGGAGCACTCGCATCGGCATAGAAGTTGCGCGCGCCGCGGCAGTCCATCTCAAGCGCGTTGGGCTGGAGCTCGGAGGTAAAACGCCGAACATCATCTTCGCGGATGCCGATATTGATGCCGCGCTTCCGATTCTCGAAAAGTCGGTGACAACTTTTGCCGGTCAGTTCTGCATGACAGGGAGTCGTATCCTCGTGCAGCAGACGATCGCAAAGGACGTGGCTAGCCGTCTAGGGGCGCGCCTTAGCGCGGCCAAACCGGGGCCGGCGTCGGATCCGTCAAGCGACATGGGTCCGATGATCGACCGCGCCAACGTCGTTCGGGTCGATCAGATGGTCGAGCAGGCGATCGCTGCAGGGGCCAAGGTCATCGTACGGGGGGGGCCAGCCGTCGAGCCGAGCTTGCGGGACGGTGCGTTCTATCATCCCACCATGCTCGAGGTGACAGATAGTTCTCTGTCTATCGTGCAAGAGGAGATTTTCGGTCCCGTATTGACGCTGCAGACATTCGACACGGAAGAAGAGGCCATCGCGCTCGCAAATGACAATCCCTTCGGCTTGTCAGCCTCAATTTGGACGCGCGACGCGAGCCGTTCGCTCCGACTGTCGCGGCGGCTCGATGCTGGGCTCATCTCCATCAATAGTTGGGCCAACCTCGCGATGGAGATGGAGGAGGGAGGCTTCAAGAATAGCGGCTCGGGGCGTCTCGGCGGCATTGCGTCCTTGGATGACTTCTTGGAGTACAAGCAGATCACCCAGGATTACGCCTGACTTGCATTTCAAAGGGCAAGGGTCGACGCCGCGGAGAGCGGCTCGACCGTCCTTTGGAGGCGCGCCGCGCTGGGATCTTGACGACGACTAATGAACGCCGCAGCCATCGAGATACTGAGCACAAGTCTGATCTGGCCGGCCTGCGTCCCTTCACAAGCAGATAGGTTAGTATCACCATCATGATGCCGGCGGCCGACCAGGCGGTGCTCTCGCGCCGCGCCGAGATCTTGGCTGCTTTGCGGGCGATCGTGCCGGGCGAGGGCGTGATCGATAGCACCGCCGAGCTGCAGGTCTATGAGTCCGACGGGCTGACCGCCTATCGGCAGGCGCCGATGGTCGCGGTGCTGCCCGACACGACCGAGCAGGTGTCGCGCGTCCTCAAATATTGCCACGCGGAAAGGTGGTGCCGCGCGGCTCCGGCACCTCGCTTTCCGGCGGCGCGTTGCCGTGTCGCCAGGTATCGGTTGATAAAGCTGTCGCGGAGCTTTATGGCGCGCCAGTCGGGATCCGTGATTTCTGAATCAATTGCTGTCCGCGGCAGGATCAAAGAGCCAACGCCCCGCTTCGCGAGGAGCTTCATCTGCGGTATCCCATCCACCGCTGCTACAACGGTCAGGTGTTGGCCGCTACGTTTTGCGAGTTGCTCGTAGGCGTAGCGTTCGCGGTGCGGTCTGTGCGGGAGAATGAGTGGGAGCCCGATAACATCGGCGGCGTCGCACTCGTCGCGGAAATCGGATGGACAATTGTTGCTCGGTGCCAGAAAAAAGATCTGCTCACGGAAAAGAACAGCAAGATCGAACCCGGGCAACGTATCCGGAAACGTCAGCACGGCGGCATCCAACGTCCTCTAAGAAGATGTTCTTGCAGCGGCGAAGTTAGTTCCTGGTCCAGGTCGACCCTCACTCCCGGATAAAGTCGTCGCATCTGTTGGGTCAAATGAGGAAAGATGAACTGTCCGTCAGACGGGTGAGCGCCTATGGCCACGTCTTCGGCAATGCATTCGTCTTCGGCAAGCGGGAGGCCGCGCAAGGCATCGGCGTCCATAAGAAGCTTTAGCACTGCTGGTCTGAGGCGGCATTCTGCAGGGGCCAACTGTATCCGCTTGCCTGTCCTGAGAAACAGACTTACGCCCAGCTCCGCCTCAAGATTGCCGATCTGCCGGCTTAGCGCGGATTGGGCGACGTTGAGTCGGCTCGCAGCGGCGGTGAAGTTTCCCAGCTCCGCGACCGTTGTCTCAGATCCATTAAGCAGCGCCGGGAAAATCTTGTATGCCGGCGTCACGAGCGGAAGCGCAGGGTTGGCTTGAGACGGCCGGCCCATTCCCTGTAGCGTTCGCAGAACCACGCATAGCTGAAGCTGTCGGAATTGGCGTCGCAATACTCTTCCCACAACAGCATCAGCGTGACGTTCGGGCGCCGCAGCTCGCGATGTACGAGCGCCCAGTCGGGATGCGGACGCTCGTCGCTGGGCCGATCGGAAGGCGGAGGAAACAGGCGGTTCTCGAGCTGGACGTCGTCATCCAGCTCCGTTGGCAACGGCCAGGTCGGGCCGGCGCGGCGGGCTCGGTTGACGTATTTGCTGACCGTGCCCTGGGCCAGACGGAGGCTGCAGGCAACGGCGCGTTGCGACATGCGACGCTGAAGTGCAGGCGTAGAACTTCGCGAATGTGGCGCATGGACAGTCTCTCGGTCGGCATCTCGATCCTCTGCGGTTAGGCAAAAGATCAAGCTACCAGGTTGCAGACTGTCAGCGGTGCGCCTCCTCCTGGTTGCCCCGATCGCGATCGACTGGAAATGGTGATCACGATGCTCTGGAATGGGCGATCACGATGGCCTGGAATCGGTGATCACGATCGGCTGGAACGCGCAATGTAAGGAGCTTCCTGTTGCATAGTCGGGCCCGTAGCCTCGGCAACCAGAGGATCGACGGCATGCTCTTCGACGCAGATGAGCTTTAGCATTGCATTTCTCTTCGCGTTTGGCCGAGCGCGTCACGGCTTCAGGGTAGCGACGAGCACATCGCGCATCGTCTGGGGGCGGCGGCCTAGCAGGCTTTCAAGCGCCGGATTGATCGTCGCAAAATCACCGCGCCGAGCCGCTTTGAAGAGACCCACCAGGAGGTCTGCCTGCGCGGCAGGCATTCCGTGGGAGACCAGGTTTTCGCGCCAGCGCTCATCCGTGACCGTGATGCGCTTGATCTGGCGTCCGGTGATCTCGGTTGCGATCGCCGCGAGGCTGTTAAAGTCGAACGCTTCAGATGCCGTCAGGGGCGGCGTAATGCCGTCAAACCGACTTTCGCTCGCAAGTACGGTCGCTGCCGCTTCCGCCAGGTCGGCATGAGTGGTCCATGAAACTTTGCCATCCTCCGGCAGATAGAGTTCTCCTGTTTGAAGGCCGCGCTCCATCAGTCGCAGCGCGTTGGCAGCGTAAAAGCCATTGTGCAGCGAGGTGAAGGCCAGGCCGCACCCGTGTAGCAGCGCCTCGGTGGCGGCGTGGTCAGGCATCGGCGGGAAGGATGAATCCAGTCGTGCTCCCATGTGGCTGGTGTAGAGGACGCGCTGCGCGCCCGCGTTTCGCGCCGCCTCGATAGCCTGAGCATGCAGGCGCACCGCTTTTTCGCCAGTGGTGTCGACGGAGATCACCAGAACTTGGCTGGCACCTGCAAATGCTTCCGCCAAGCTCTCTGGGTCGTCAAAGTCGCCTCGCCGGACCCGGACGCCTTTCTCTGTCAAGGCAACGATCTTTTTAGGATCGCGCACAACCACGCCCAGCTGGCTCGCCGGGATGCGCAAAAGGAGCTGCTCGACGATCGCCCGGCCGAGCTGGCCGCTTGCTCCGGTTACAATGATCATTTCACACCTTTCGGGTATCAACGATATCAACAAGGTTGTATCATTGATATATCGTCGATAGCAAGATACTGCTGTCATTGATACGAATGTGAGTGTGTCCCCGTGCGCCAAGTGAGCGGAGTTGAGGAAAACGGGGAGGGCGGCACAGGTACGCGCGAGAAGATTGTGGCGCGTGCCGCCGAGCTACTCGCGGATGCAGGCCGCGAGTCACTCACGACGCGGGCGGTAGCGGCAGCCTCGGGCGTTCAGCAACCCACCATCTATCGCTTGTTCGGTGATAAGGACTGCCTGCTTGAGGCCGTGGCCGAGTATGGCTTTCTCGCCTATTTGAAGCAAAAGGATCTCGGTGAGCCCAGGCAGGATCCCGTGGATGCTCTACGAGAAGGATGGGACCTGCACGTCGGCTTCGGACTGGCAAATCCCGCTATCTTTTCGATCATGTACGGTAACCCCTGTCCGGGAAAGATGTCGCCGGCCGCAGCTAAGGCTGTCAACATGCTCCGTCAGCGGATGCGAGCGATCGCCGCTTCCGGCCGGCTACGTGTGACCGAGCAGCGGGGCGCCGATCTGGTCAGAAGCGGGGGATGCGGAACAGTGTTCACCCTGCTGGCGATGCCGGAAGCCGAGCGCGATCTCGCATTATCAATCGAGGCGCGCGAGGCAATCATCGCCGCCATCACTACGGAAAAGCCCATTCTTAATGCGCCTAGCGCCGCAACGGCCGCGATCACGCTTCGAGCCGTCCTCTCTGACGTAACCGCATTGACGGGAAGCGAGCGGCAACTTCTCCAGGAGTGGCTCGACAAGATCGCTGCGCATGCTGATCAGACCAGAGGTGAGTGACAAATCCTAGGTTGGGCGAAACCCATTCTCCGGTTGTAGCTCAAATGGTGCGTTTTGGCCCGGAAAGGACGAAAATGCTTTATCCCTTCGATGGGAGTTGAGTGACACTCTCTCCAGGACATCTTACTCTTGATTTTTGAGCCCCCGGATGTGCTCTTCGTATCTTCGCGATATGAGCTACCGCGCGCAGACCGATCGGATACGGGTCAATCCGATGCACGTCGCAAAATAGAATATCAGGGCGAGAGAAGCAGTATCAACCGGAAGCTGAAATCGTCTTTGCGACGAGGAGCGATTCTGCCCGCTGCGGTGTGTTGCGGGACGTCGCCGCGGTGGGTTTCTGCGTCCGACATGCCCTTCGAGAGACTTCAAAGTCGCGCTACGGACCGGCGGGAAGTAGACTCGACCGGTTGAGACTCAAGCGAAGAGGCTTGACGGCTGAAGAAGCCGACAGGTCACAGAAGCACTAGATGCAGGCGAGCGGCCTCGAAGACCTTCTTCCTCCTCCCTGCCAATCCCGTGAGCGGGTTCGAATATCCCTGAACAGGATGGCCGCCATATGCGGCCATCGCCGGACGATCTGACGGCAAAGCAAAACGGCTTTGGTCCGAGCCTCTTCATCCGCGCTAGGAATGCTCGACCGAATTGCGATCGGGACAGGGCTGCTTCCGCGGGACAGCCCGGCCTCCGCAGTCCTGCGGTTCGGGCGAAATCAAGCAAAAATCGATGAGACAATCGAATCTGAGGGGAGGATGGCATCTGTGAAAACACCCAGCTTGCAAGATGGCTTGGACCAGGCCGGAAGCGCCGTAAAGCTCCTGTGGAAACCGAATACTCCATCCGTCGCGAACCCGGTGGTTCCGCCGGAATATAGTGGCTGGCGCGCCGAGCAGCGGTCGTGGGAAGAAGGAACGGCGCTATTCAACCTCTGCCATCAGATGTGCGATCTAGTGGTGGAGGGACCGGACGCCTTGCGCCTCTTGTCGGACGTCAGCGCCAACAACTACGAGAAGTTCGCGGTCGGTCAGGCAAAGCAGCTCGTTGCCGTTACACATGAGGGGTACCTCATCCAGGACGCGATCATGTTCCGTCTGGGAGAACAGCGGTTCAATCTGGCTGGTCTTGGCGGAGCCCACAAATGGGTCATGTATCATGCCAAGCGCGGTAACTATGACGTCCAACTGACATTCGATCCGGCTTCGGACCACCGCGAGGGCAATCCTCTCTTTTTCCGCTATCAGATCCAGGGGCCGACCGCGATGGGTCTGTTGAACAGACTCTTCGACAATAAACTGGACGACATCAAGTTCATGCGCTTTCGCGAGCTGTCGGTGGCCGGCCGGCCAGTATCCGTGCTCCGCCACGGCATGGCGGGCCAAATCGGCTTCGAATTCTTCGGCGACTGGGAAAATGAAGAGACATTCAGGCAGACCGTGCTCGAAGCCGGGAAGGAGTTTGGCCTCATCCAAGTAGGTGGCCTAGCCTATTACACCACAGCGGCGGACAGCGGCTGGGTGCCGATCCCGATTCCGGGGATTTATACGGATCCTGCCCTCGAAGATTATCGGCGCTACGTGGGACTTTATTCTCTCGAGGGCCAATTTCCTCTGCAGGGAAGCTTCTACTCTCCCGACATACGGGACTACTACTGCTCTCCCTTCGAAATGGGATATGGCCGCTCGGTCTCATTCAATCACGAGTTCATAGGGCGCGAAGCGCTGCTCAAGGCCAAGGATGCGGCCGCGCGAACGAAGGTAACGCTTGTGTGGAATGCCGATGACGTGAAGCGCGTGTTTGGCGCTGATCATGGCTTTCTCATGCACATGACGTTCGACCGCGTAGAAAAAGACTCAGAAATGGTCGGCTTGTCCCAGTATAGCGCCTACATTGACCCGGACAACACCATCCACTCCTTGGCTCTGGTGAAGAAGGAATTTGCGCAGCCGGGTACCGAAGTGACGGTGATCTGGGGACAGCACCCCGGACCGGCGGCCGAACCAGGCATCACGGTCGCATTCGAGCGCATCCGGGCGATCGTGCAACCAGCGCCCTTCAACGAGTTTGCTCGCACCGCGTACCGAGTGGACTGAAGCCGACTCCACATTTTTTGCAGTCTGGGCTCCGCGGTCGCGCGCGGCGCGATGGGACAGCTGTACCTGAGAGGCCTTCGGGCCTCTATCGTCCATGGGAGAATATCGTGACTGTGCCGGTAAAGCACGCAGGCTGGGCAGATAATAGCACCACAATCGTAGATGGCTTCTCGCTGGAGATGACGGCCAAGGACGTCTTGTCTCTCCGTGAGGCTGCCTCGCACATTCCCCGTGGAGCTTCGGTCGCCGTTACGTTTCTGGCAGGAGAGACATTCGAAGCGCGCCTGGATGCAATCAGGGAGTTGCGCGCTCTGGGTTTCGAGCCGATGCCCCACCTTTCCGCCCGCCGCATTCGGTCTTCCTCCGAGTTCGAAGGCTTTTTGGTCTCTGTGGCGTCCGGCTACCGCGTGAAGCAGTGTTTCGTCATCGCCGGCGATGCGGCGGCGCCCGAGGGTCCCTATTCCGACAGCATGGCGCTCCTCACGTCCGGTGCGTTCGAGCGAAGCGGAATATCCGCCATCGGAATCGGGGGTCACCCGGAAGGAAATCCCAGAATGTCGGGGGAGCAATGCTGGACCGTCCTCCAGCAAAAGTGTTCAGAGATTGCGAGCAGGGAGATGGAGCCATTTATCGTGACCCAGTTCGCGTTCGACGCCGAACGTGTACTGGCTTGGCTCTCCCAGTTGCGCGCCCGTGGTATTGACGCTCCGGTTCGCATAGGTGTGCCGGGTCCCGCCGGAATCAAGGTTCTGCTTAGATTCGCAGCGCGGTGTGGCGTCGCCGCGTCCGGCGCCGTGTTGGCAAAATACGGCATATCGCTCACCAATCTATTCGGGACGGCCGGCCCGGAAAAGATGATCAACACGCTGGCGGCTGGCCTGAGGCCCGAGCACGGCCCGGTCAGCCTGCACTTCTATCCCTTTGGCGGTCTCGCGAAGACAGCGAACTGGGTCAGCGAATACGCGCGATCGCGCTGATGGGCGCTACCGCAAAGGGGACGGGGAGCCTTGGATGAACGATATCAATATCTTGAAACTGCAATGCCCAAACCGTCCGGGTCTCGTCGCGGAAGTGGCGGGCTTTCTGGCCGATCGCAATTGCAACATCGTTGACGCGCAACAGTTTGACGACCCGTTCAGCGGTCGCTTCTTCATGCGTGTGGCGTTTCAGCCCGGCCAACGGGACAGCCTTGCGTCATTGGGACGGGAGTTCTCAGTGATCGCAGAAAACTGTAGTATGGAATGGTCCCTACGCGACTCGAACGAACGGAAGAAGGTTCTCCTGATGGTCTCCAAGTGGGACCATTGCCTTGGTGACCTGCTGTATCGCACTCGTATCGGAGAGCTGCCGATGGATGTCGTGGCGGTCGCCTCGAACCATCCTCGCGAAGCGATGCGAACGTTCGGTATCCTCGATATTCCCTTCCATTACTTCCCGGTAACAAGAGATTCAAGATCCAACCAGGAAGCACAGATCAGGCAGCTCGTAAACCAGACCAAAGCCGATCTCATCGTACTGGCACGCTACATGCAAATCCTATCGGATGACCTTGCCGCGTTTCTGTCCGGCCGCTGCATTAACATTCATCACAGCTTCCTGCCTGGCTTCAAAGGCGCCAAACCCTATCATCAAGCGCATGAGCGTGGCGTGAAGATGATCGGAGCAACCGCTCATTACGTGACGGCAGATCTCGACGAAGGGCCGATCATCCACCAGGACGTAGAATCTATCAGTCATGCCGACAGCCCGGACGACCTGGTCCGCAAGGGTCGCGATATCGAGCGGCGCGTATTGGCGGAGGCGGTACGCCTCCATCTGAACGACCGTGTACTGTTGAACGACAGCCGCACCGTTGTCTTCAGGAATTGACGCGTGGCGCAGTTGATTGACGGTCGGGTGATGGCCCGCATCATCCACGGTGAAACAGCGGTCCGCGTGAGGAGGCTGAACGCGGAGGGTACGAATCCAGCTCTCGCTGTGGTGCTTGTTGGCGATGACCCCGCCAGCGAGGTGTACGTCAGTCGCAAAGTGGCTGAATGCCGGAAAGCGGGCATCACGTCGGTCGAACATCGTATGCCTGCAGACAGTGACGAAACCAGCGTACTCGTATTGATCGATGCCCTGAACGAGGACCCATCCATCCACGGGATTCTTGTTCAGTTGCCGCTGCCGATCCAAATCAATGCGACCAGTGTGCTTGATCGCATTGCACCGGCAAAGGATGTCGACGGCTTTCACCCTGTCAATGTTGGACGCTTGTCAACGGGCATGGGTGGTCTGGTTCCATGTACGCCCCTCGGCGTCATGCGGTTGCTCGACAGCGTGATCGCCGACTATCGGGGACTCAACGCCGTCGTGATCGGCAAGTCGAACATCGTCGGAAAGCCGGTCGCGATGCTACTGCTCGAGCGCGAGGCGACCGTCACGGTCACCCATATCCAGACGCGCAATCTTCCCGATATTGCTCGCACCGCCGACATCATTGTGGCGGCGGCGGGGGCACCGCTGCTGGTGCGAGGCTCCTGGGTGAAGTCGGGCGCTGTCGTCATCGACGTCGGCATCACACGGATGGTGCAAGCGGACGGCACGACGAAATTGGTGGGAGATTGCGCGACGACGGAGCTCGATCACGCACGTGCCGTAACTCCGGTGCCTGGCGGTGTCGGCCCGATGACTATCGCCTGTCTGCTCAGCAACACCGTTCAGGCCGCGGAGGCCGCACAACATCCGTAAGAATGTCCGCACAAGCGATGTCAGGGTGTGTGTTAGCGACCTGAGACTGATGGCCCTGGTCGGCGTTCATTCGCACGAAATCGAACGCTCGCAGCCCATCATTGTTTCGGTCGAGCTGTCTCTCATCGGAGAAGCTCCCGAGGCCCTTTGCGATACCATCGACTATCGCCAGATTATTCAGGTGGCCGAGGCTCTGTCCAAGATGCATATTCCGCTTATCGAGACCTTCGCGGACAGACTCGGGCGGGCGTGCATCGAATGGAACGGGGTCGAGCAGGCCCGGGTCAAGATCGTAAAGCCGCATGCCCTTGAGAAAGGGATTGCGAGCATTGAAGTCACGATCCGACGTGAAGACGAAATGACACTCTAGCCTCCTCCTTCCGAAGAAAGATTGTGGGTATCTGGTAGACGTTGCGTGGCTGGGAGAGAAAAAGAATCTCTGTCTATTCAGAAAAGGCGTGAAGCTTCGTATCCCCGAATCCAGAATAGAAGATCACGTCGCCAATTGCGGCTCGTTCATATCCGGCTTGAGCAGTTAACGCCACGTCCACTGCGACGCCGTCCGGCGAGGAGGCTTGTTGCAGCTTGCAAACCCTTTCGGCGAAGTCGTTCAGGCGTCGTGGTCGATCGCGAACAATCTGTCTTCGCTTTGATGCATGCGGGCAATGAGGATACACTCGTCAAAGCCCGCCAATTGCCGCTGAAAGGAACGAAATCGTGGTACGCCGAAAAGGCGGGAAGACTTGGATAGCCAAAATCAATACCGCGGTCGAATAGCTTGCTCGCCGGCTCATCAAGAGTCCGCCCACAATCACCTGGCTGAAGCCCGGTTCGCGCTGACAAGCTCCGGGCTCCGTATGCAACACCTCGATATCTAGAGACAGCTAGAGCCAGACGACAATTGAGACGTCTGGCCCTAGCGCTAGAATTTTACGGTTATGCCGGAATAGAGCGAGTTTTCTGTGCAGGTATGATTGTTGACACCATTAGTGTAGCACAAAAAGTTGGCCGGGTTGCTGTCGTCGAGACCGAACTTGTTTTTCCAGTATCTGTAGGCGACCCAGACGTCGACAAAGTGCGAATATTTCTCTCCCCAGATGGCCTTGCTGGCGTCGAACGTTAGCCGTATCGGCTCACTCTCTATCTGGACTGTCGTGTTGAATGACGCGGGAACCGAGTACGGACCCGGTCCGCCCGTTCCGCCCGGCCCATAGAAACCAGCGCGACCACTGATTGCAAAGTATTGGAGCTCGGCAGGAAGGAAACCGAGGTCCATATAATAATTGATTTCCAGTGCCCAAGACGGATGATAGTTGAGCTCGCCATCGGGAAGACCGGTCAGCCCGGGTGGCACAAACTGAGATCCGGTCTGAAGATATCCGTCGTGGGTCCACTCCTGATAAATAAGTGGAGCCACGTTCACATAGCCCTTATAGGGCAATGCAAACTGAAATTGCAGGCCCGCTAAGAGTTTCCTCGTATCAGAGGCATAATATGAATTTTCCGTGCCAACGTCCGCGCCCACTTCAAATGAGATATTATTCAGAGGACCGAGATTGAACGCCTTGGTGTCGAAAATCTGGTTCCAGCCAAAGGTGCTTCGCGCGACGGCGTAAAATTCTGTTCGGCCGGCGCACCCAGTGGGGATAGCCAGCACAGGAGTGCAAGGTACGGCTGGATCGCTGTGGCTGGACTTGGAATAACCGAGATTGATGAA
This sequence comes from Bradyrhizobium sp. WSM3983, assembly GCF_000473045.1. GTDB lineage: Bacteria > Pseudomonadota > Alphaproteobacteria > Rhizobiales > Xanthobacteraceae > Bradyrhizobium. The sequence continues at coordinate 93,092 of NZ_AXAY01000009.1, forward strand.
GTTGGTCCCGTAAGCCCACGCGTCAAAGTGCGTGAATGCAACCGTTTGTCTCGAGGTAAGATTCGTGACCCCAGGAAATGTCCCCGTGAATAAGTAGGCGTACGTCAATCGGTTGTCGTTGACCAAAAAGAACGGAAGTTCGGGAGGAGGCGAGGTCTTTTTTACCGGCTTGGCCGGCACATCGGCCGCATAAACAGAACCTGCAATTGATGCGGTAAACACCGCGGCAAGCACCAGCGAGCTGCGCTTCATCGAAATATCCCCCCTGGAAAGGCATTTTGTGAGCAGCACCACTAGCGCGGATGAAGAGGCCCGGACCAAAGCCGTTTCGCTTTGCCGTCAGATCGTCCGGCGATGCCCGCATATGGCGGCCACATGTTCAGGGATATTCGAACCGGCTCACGGAATCGGGCAGGAGAAGGATGTCTTCGAAGCCGCTCACCGAGAGCTATTCGCTTCTGTGAGCCATTGGCGTCTTCGGCCGCCAAGCTTTCTTTGCTTGAGTCTCAACCGGGCGAGTCTGCTTCCCGTCGGTCGGTAGGGCGACTTTGAAGTCGTCCAAAGGACAAGATCTCGCTCTCACCTGAGGTTCAATCGGCCAAGGCAATTTCTCGATGGAGTTCGAGAAGATCGCCGATCGTTTCGGGTGGCCGACGCCCAAATCCGCATTCGGTCGCTACCCCAAACTCCGTTCTGACCTGTCTTGCGGCGTTGAGACGGCGCTTTGCGCCTTCAATGCCGTCCGAGCGATGGATCAGTCCGAGATACAACTCCGCCGTTGCAGGAAGATCAAGCGCACGCAGCGGAGCGAAGTAGGACGCATCGTCCCGGTTTGCGGGGACCGGCATATGAACCCAGTGGATGGGGTGCGAGAGACCGTTGACCAGAGCGTTGGTGAACTCGACCATAAGGCCCATATCCTTCGGGTCGACGAAATGCTTTTCATCGCCTGGATCACCGTAGCAAAGATGAAACCCAAGCTCGACTTCGGGAGGTATGTCCGCGCTCACGCGCACGATCGAGTCGACCAGTCGGTCCATCGGTAGCGCCTTGGCAAGCTCTGCATTCTCCAGAATGTACCAGAATTCGACCGCGACATCGAATTGAAGTGCGAGCTCAGTCGAGGGAATGTGGCTCACAATCTGCGAGATCTCTTCGCACAAGCGCATCTCATAGGCTGGCCACGCGACAGGTAGAGAATCGAGCTCGCAGAAGGAGGAGATTACCGCGATGGGCGTCGGCAAGCTGACCTGGAAGCGCGTTTCCGGCGCAATGTTGCCGGCAGCTTTCGCAGTTCGGAAGTCGCGATAAGACGTCAGCGCGGCTTCGGCGTAGCCCAAGGCGCCGAACTGGACCTCTCCGGTCGCGCGAAAGACGGGAAACTTGAAGCCGCCTTCGATTTCTCGTATCGCGGCCACTTCGAGACCCCTGGTTTTGGCAAGGACGTCTGTTTGCCACAATATCCAGTTCCTGCGCACGCCCGTCTCGCCGTCGGGGATCCGCTTGATCCGCGCCCCCAGTGTGGTTCCGATCAGGTCGAACACAGCCGAAGCAGACTCGAGAGGAACGCTCCCAACAAGAGCGATCGGTCTTCCTGTCTTCTTAGCCAACCCAGCCTCCTTTGAACGGTGTCACGCGAGACCCGATTTCTGAGCCAGGCCGGTGCGCTGGAGCTTACCCCTGGGGCCCTTCTGGATCTTTGTCAAAATAACGATTTTGCGTGACATCTTTCAACTCCAGACGACCACCAATGCGACCGGGCACTGAACCATCTCCATCGCTCGGCTGCATCTGTTCTTCCTCAATGAATGCGAACCCCTCGCTCACGCCATGCCGGTATCGGACCCACAATGTCTCGCAGTTGCCCCTCCTAGGCCTAGGATCTGGACGCTGAAATCCCACAATCTCCGCCATACCGCTCAAGCATTTTCGGTCTGCCCTCGAACAGTTTTTGTTCTTCGAAAGGGGAAGAGGGGGCCGGTAATAGTGCCGACGATATCGGCGCCGTACTGGGATTGTCGATAATAAGGCTTCAGCAACATTACAGGAGAGGGTCGCAATGCGTTCCAAGGAAATGACGGCTGTTGACGTGGCTGCATCTGCTCCACCGAAGATTGAGCGCTTCGCCCATGTCAGCTTGCCTTGCCGGGATCTCAAAGAAGGCGTGGCGTTCTACGCCGATGTTTTCGGTGGGCAGCTTCGGGTCATGACGGAGATCTTCGCCGGTTTCGTGATCGGCGAAGTGAATATTGGTCTTGGCACGGAAGGCGTATCGTTCCCCCAAGGTGGGGCGGAGTACCCTCATATCGCCTTTTACATCGCTGCGTCGGAAGTTCAGCCGTGGCGGCAATGGCTGTCTCAATGGGACATTCCGATAACGAAAATGTGGACCCGCCTCGGCAAGGAGGCGCTGATGTTCCTGCGCGATCCGTCTGGGAACGTCATCGAAATGTTCTGCCGCGAGGGGTTCGAGGGCGCGGAAAGCCTCGCCCGCGGGACAGCGCGTGGCGGCGGGATCGCGGTGGATCTGGATACGCTGCGCTATGACACGTGGAAGCGGCCACCCGAGCGCTCGCGGACCATTGTCTGGAGTACATGAACGCCTCCGGCTGCGGCGCGTGGCGAACCGTCAGAGTCGGCGCGCACCGCGCCTGCGACGCCAGGAGGGCGTTGCGGGCTCGCAGGCCTTCGAATTTGAACGCAGGCGGTAAGGCTCGTAGACTGACGAGCATAGCGCGGATCGCCTGAGAGACTATTACAGAGCGGGAGTGGAGTATGGTGCGAGAATTCGACGGCATCGTAGTTGGCGGTGGTCACAACGGGCTCATCTGCGCCTCATATTTGGCCAAGGCCGGCTGGAAGATGGCCGTCGTCGAGCGCAATCAGGTAATGGGCGGCGGCTGCTCCACCGAGGAGATCGCTGCGCCTGGTTACCGGCACAATACGCACAGCTGTTACCACTTCATCGGCGAAGGTCCCGTGCTGGATGATCTCCAGCTGCACAAGTACGGTCTGTCCTACATCTATCCCGAGGTCCAGCACGCGCAGATCTTTCGCGATGGGAAAGCTGTAACCATTCATCGTGACTTCGAACGGACCGTGCAATCGATAGCGCGGTTCTCGCGTGCGGACGCAGAGCGCTATCGCGAGGTATATCATCGTTTCGGGCACAAGATGGGTCCTCTCATGACCCAGTTCATGTACTCTGATCCTCTTTCTCCAGCTGAGCTTGCCGATCGGTTCTCCGGGCCGGACAGCGATGAGCTGTTCTCCTACGCGCCGCTCACACTGCATCAGGCGGTCGAGCGGAACTTCGAGAATGAATATGTCCGCATGTTCTTCAATTGCATTTTGCACGCGGTGGCTGTGGAGAATATTCCGGGCGTCGGATTGCTCTTTCCCCGACTACTGACCCGCCTGAACAAGCTGGGCCTTCCCGTTAACGGCGCCGTTTCAGTTTCTTTGGCTCTGGAGCGGTTGTTGGAAGAGCATGGCGCGACGTTGATCCGCGGGCGACATGTCAGCGCCATCACGTCCGACTCGGAAGGTGTAACCGGCGTTCGGCTGGATAATGGCGACATTCTTTCATCGCGCCTGGTCGCGAGCTCGATTGACGCCCCCCAGACGATTCGCATCGCAGGTGAGGAGAACTTTCCGGGCAAGGTCGTCGAAGGTCTTCGGAACTATGAATGGTGCGCGCACAGCTTGGTAACCTTGCACGTCGCCTTGAACGAGCCCCCCCGCTATGAAGCGGCGGAGAAATTCGATCCCGACGTAGCGCGCGCTTGGGACACGGTGTTCGGGGCGGATACCACTGCGGAGATCGACAGGGTCTTCGATGAGGTGCATGAAGGCAAGCTGCCGACGCGACTGGCAGGAAACAGCTGTTGTTCCTCCAAGTTCGATCCGTCACTGGCCCCGGCGGGAAAGCACGTGGCCTTCTGGTGGCCCTGGGCACCTTATGAACTGGATGGTGACCCTGCGAATTGGGATGTCCGCGAGGATGAAATCTCCGAGACCATGCTTTCGCAATGGCGCGAGTTCGCTCCGAACATGAATGAGAAGAATGTCGTCGCGAAAGCGATATTCTCACCGGTCGATATCGAGCGACATTGCATCAACATGGTACGTGGGAGCCACCACTCGGGTGCCTACACGCCGACGCAGCTTGGCGCCAATCGCCCGATCCCTGAACTTGGCCATTACGGTACGCCCCTGAAGGGGCTCTACCTCTGCGGTGCGAGCAGCCATGCGGGCGGGGCGGTGACGGGTAGTCCAGGGTACAATGCGGTCCGGCGGATTGCGCAGGATTATGACGTCAAGAAGTGGTGGAAGCCCGTGCCTCGACCAGCTTGGCCTCCAAGGTCGGGCGAGCATGGCTAATGCTTCGAGGAGGCCGCGTCTCGTGCCGGACGAAGTCCTCTTCGTTTAGGACAAGCTTTTTCAAGGAGGACCGGGAGCGTCCGATCCTCTCGCAATCGAACTATGGCGAGCAGTGCTGGTCGCGAGCCGGCTGTCGTTAGCACGGCGTCCCGTCGCAGCCGCTCATGAACCTGGCCGGACATGATCAAAGGAGCAGCGCAGGTGGTTATGGAGACAGTGGGGGTCGTCGGTCTCGGAAAGATGGGCTTGCCCATAGCCGCGCATATCAAAAAAGCGGGCTTCAAGGTGCTCGGCTACGACGTGGTCGACGCCGCTCGCCAGGCCGGTTCGGCGGAGGGCATCACGATCTCCGATGATTTGTCAAAGCTTGCCCGCGAGTCGGATCTCGTCATCATCTTCGTGGCTTACGACAGCCAGGTGGAGGAGGTATTGTTCACCTCCGGCGGGCTCGTTGACCATGCGCGGCCGACCACTATCTTCGCGGTCGGTTCTACTATTGCGCCCAGCGCGATGCTGTCCTTCGCAAAGCGCTTGGCCGCGGCAGGGTTCGTCGCCATCGATATCCCCAATTGCCGAGGCGAGGCGGCAGCCAAGGCGGGCACGTTGCTCATTACCGGTGGGGGAGAGGAAGAAGCATTCGAGCGTTGTCGCCCGGTGCTCGAGGCGTTTTCAGACTCGATTCACCGCTTGGGTCCCGCCGGCGCGGGGCAGGTGGGCAAGATGATCAACAACCTCACTATGTGGGCCTGCATTTCGATCAACGCAGAGGCGGCGAAGCTCGCCTCCCTCTACGATATGGACCTTCTCTCGCTGCGCAGCATGTTACTCGAGAGCAGCGCCCAGAATTGGGCGCTGCGAAATGTCGAGGCGAGCCTACCCCTTCCGTGGGCCGAGAAGGACATGATGATGGTACTCGACGAAGCCGACAAGCTTCGGCTCAGCGTGCCGCTCAGTGGCGTGATCAAGGAAGTGATCAAGGCGGTGAAGATCGAGCGCGGGGACCAGCGCGCGTGAGTGTAGATCTTTCCGGGTGTACTGAATTGCGCGAGGACGAGGTTGAGATGCCCAAGGGCCCGGTGATCTGGGGTGAGTACGATCAGGCTGGTCTGGATCGCGCCTATGATCAGATGGCCTGGGCACCCAACTTCAAACAGCTTCACGCGCGGCGGCTCGCTCTGGCCGCCGCCGCCCGCGATCGCCTCGGGACGCCGTTGCGGGCCAGTTATGGCCCGGGTCCGATCGAGGGGATCGACATCCATCGATCGAAGGCGACCACGGCTCCGGTAATCGTTTTCGTGCATGGAGGGGGCTGGATGAACGGCAGTGCGACTGATTATGCGCACTATGCCGAAGTCGCGACGCAGGCTGGCGCCCACTACGCCATTCCTGACTTCGCCAGCGTCGCGGACACGGGCGGCGATCTCACGGTGCTGGTCCGTCAGGTGCAGGCTGCCATCGCGTGGCTATATCACCATGCCGGCGACTTTGGTGGCGATCGCGAGCGATTTTACCTGTGTGGTCACTCGTCAGGTGCGCACCTTGCGAGCTCAGCGCTTGTTGCTGGATGGGATGACTTCCCGGGTATATCGGCGGAAATCGTCAAGGGAAGCGTCCTTTGCTCGGGAATGTACGACCTCGCGCCAGTGCGTCATACGAACCGGTCGCGGCAGGTCGACTTCTCCGACGCGGTCATAGACGGCCTCAGCGCCGTTCGTCATGTGGATCACCTGTCGAGCCCCGTCACCCTGCTTTACGGCACGGCGGAGTCGCCTGAGTTCCAGCGTCAGTCGCAGCATTTCGCGGAGCTGATCCGGATGGCGGGCAAGTCCGTCTCGTTGCGGGCCGCGCCGCATTACAATCACTTTGAGATGACCGACAGCTTCGCCCATCCCTACGAGGCGGCGGGTCGAGCGCTGCTTGAGATGGTCGGCCTTGCTCCCGGCGGTGCGCTATAAAGCTCGCGGCATCATCATGCGGCGGCCAGTCCCGTTGCACTTTGCGACTTCGGCAAGTCAGGGCAGGGCTTTGCTGCCACGCGATCCCGGCAGGCAGTCCTGAACGCCGACGATCCTGGCCCATCGGGGCGGTCGCTCTGGTAGGCTGCACCGCTTCCCGCCAACTGGGTGCGAAGGGGTGTGGCCTGCCGCAAGATCAGGTGTCGAGCAGGTCGGGGTGGAAGATCTCGTCGAAGCATATCAACCTCTTGGACAGGCCCTGCTCATAGTGATGACGCAGGAAGGTATCTATGACCTTACGATTGGCGCCGATGCCATAAGGCCACCAGTCGTCCGGAAATATCTTGCTGTTCTCTTCGAAAAGCTTCCCAAACCAGGGAACCATGGACACATTCTGCTGATCGACGCGGCCGGAGCGGTACTGCCCAATTGCCGAGTCTTTCGATCGTAGATAGGCGTTGTAAATCGCCTGCGTGAGCGCGGGATGCGCGTCCAGCACCTCCTTTCGCACAGCGAGGAGGTGCATAATCGGGAAGATCCGCGTCCGTTTATAATATTGGCTTTCAACGATGTCATAGTCGGGAAAAAGCCGGTCAACCTTTGGCGAGCCGCGGACATAGCATTGCGGGACGTGCGCTGAAATCAGCGCGTCGATTTCGCCTGCTTCGAGCATGTCGGAAAGGGTCCGTCCTTCCGGCGCCGGTCGGATGTCGACATTTTCGGGATGGATTTGCGGAATGAAGTCGAAGGGCTTCATCGGATGGTTGGGGCCGCCGATCACCCAGCGACACTGATCTGGCGTCACCCCGTAATCATCTGCGAGGGCACCCTTCGCCCAGACGCCGGCGTCATGGCCGAAGGCGCCGAGTTCGCCGATCGTCTTGCCGGCTAGATCCTGCGGGCCTCGGATACCGCTTGCCTTGTTGATGAAGACTGACGCATGACGGAATTTGCGGGCCGGAAAGACGGGCAATGCGATGATCGGGGAATTGCCCTGCTCGAACAGCCTTACAAAGAAGCTAAAGCCGAACTCGGCGATGTCATAGGCCTTCTGCTTCAGCATCTTGTCAAAAACGTCCGATACGATTGCACCGGATTCGAAGCTGCATTCCGCTCCCTCGACGCCGATGTCCCCGTCGAACAAGGCACGGGTGTGATCGTATCGCTGACCGCCGATCCGCAGCTTGATGGTGCTCATCGTTAACCTTTCATCCTTGTAACAGACGCGGGAATCGACCTCAGCCGCCCGTCGCGCCGGTTCGATCGCGAACCTCGGTTCCTGGAATTTGCCCAAAAGCCGCAGGCCATGGGCTAGTCGTATCGTCCGGTATCCTCGCGGGCACTCCGGTCCGGAGTAGATGAAGAACGAGGGCATAGCCGTGCGATCGGTCCGCAACCATCGGGGGTGTCTGCTTGTCGCAAGGTTGCCAAGGTGTGTTGATTTCTCTCCCCGGGCCACTTGTCTCCTTAGACCGTTGATGATGAGCGAGCTAAAGCCATTTCGGGTTAGCGTCAGACTGGGTCTGCATGGGCTCACTGAGCAAGCCGTGGCTACGAGCCTTTGGGGCAGCCTGGATCGATATGGCCTCAGTCTCAGACGGTATGAGCTGCCCTCACATCCCTCGTAATAGGCTGACCAGCGTCAATGGCTGAGCAGAGCACCGGCTAGAGTTCTGGTCTTGCTCAGGCGCTCTGTCTTTTGTGCCGGTTGACAGGGAGAAATCGGCGAGCCGACGCGTTTCGGTTTGAGCAATCATAATGAAGCGAGCAGAACCTAGGCAATGTGGTTGTGTCAGTTCAATGAAAGAGGTTTCGGGCTCGTCGAGGGGAACGAGATCGTCGACCTGACTCACTTGCTGGAAGAGCTGCCGGCTACGGGCTATCCCTATCCAACTCACGATACCATGATCGCGGCCTTGCCCGACCTTCTGCCTCGCATCGCCGATGCGAAGATGGGGCCGCGCCTGCCACTCGCATCAGTTCGCTTGCAGGCTCCGGTTCGCAACCCGGGCAAATTTGTCGCGGCGCCGGTCAACTATGCCAAGCACCATGAAGAGACGATCGCCGATCCTGCAACGTTTGCGCGCGAGCACGTCCGCAAGATACAGGAAACGGGACTTTTCCTCAAAGCAACGAGCTCGAGCAGCGGTCCGTCCGATCCGATCCGGACGCGCTTTCCGGACCGGCGCACCGACCATGAGATCGAGCTTGCGGCGGTGATTGGTCGCGCCGGCAGCAATATAGCGGCCGCCGATGCCTTGTCCTATATCGCGGGGTATTGCATTGGTCTGGACATCACAGTTCGCGGGCCTGAGGAACGCAGTCTTCGAAAATCCATCGACAGCTACAGCGTGCTGGGCCCTTGGCTGGTAACCGCAGACGAAATTCCAGACCCTTCGGGGTTGAACTTCGAGCTAAGCGTCAATGGCGAGATCCGCCAGAAGGCCAATACGAGCGACTTGATCATGTCGGTGCCTGAGCTCATCGAGTTCGCGTCGCGCTACTACACGCTTCATCCCGGGGATGTGCTGTTTACAGGCACACCGGAGGGCGTAGGGCCGATCCAGCCAGGTGACAAGGTCCATGCGAATATCGAGCGGATTGGTTCAATCTCTATTTCCGTCGATTCGTCGGAGTGATGATGGACCCGTCAACGGTGGGATTACTACAGACCAAAAGAACCGCCCTGGCGAAAAGATGGAGTGGTGCAGCAGAGGAGATGAGCGTGAACTTTCAGCGGAACGCCTGGTATGTTTGTGCGCAACCGAATGAGGTCGTTCGCCAAGCGGTACGTCGGGCCATTCTCGACAAGCTGGTTTTGCTCGCTGGCGACCGGGCCAGGTGATGACTTTCGAGTTGAGGACCGTGCCTCTGGACGGCGCGCGCGAGCATGTCGGGGTTCTCCGCTTCTGCAAAATAGCCACCCCGGAAACAGCCGGCTCAGCACAGTATTTCATGTCAATAACGCGCGATTTCGCGCCGGACCCAACGGTCGACGGCGCCTTCTCCGCCCGGCGGTTGGACGTGGTCCGCTCGGACGACAGCCCGATGCAGGAGGCCGTCGACCGGGAGATGAAAGGACGAGACCTGCTTACGATGCCGTCCGTTATCCTGCCGACGGATGCCGGCGCTCTCGCGGTGCGAGGGGTCACAAGCCGTCTGATTAGGCCAGCCGAAACCAGTCCGGAACTGCTCTGTCCGATCTCGCGTCATAGGTCGTGCACTGAATGACGCTCGACCAATCGACTCAGGAGATTGTCGATGCCAGTCATATTCTGGCGGCTGAAGATATCCTAGACGCATTCGGCCACGTCAGCCGACGCAGCCCCACGCGGAGCGATCGATTTCTGATGTCGAGGTCGCTGGCGCCTGCACTCGTCACAACGGACGACATCGTCGAGCTGGATTTTGACGGAACATGCGTGAGCGATCCTTCGGCTCGCGTTTTCCTCGAGCGCTTTATCCATAGCGAGATTTACCGCTCTCGACCGGATGTCGCGGCAATCGTTCATAGCCACGCGCTCTCGGTCATTCCTTTCACGGTCCTCGACGCGGCTCCTGTGCGACCGGTCTTTCACATGTGCGGTTTCCTCCATGGCGCACCGGCCCCCTTCGACCTCGCCGACCATGCCGGGCCAGCCAGCGACCTCCTGGTTCGAGACCCCCGCCTGGGGGCGGCCTTGGCAGACCACCTCGGCGCGGCTGCTATTGTCCTGATGCGAGGCCATGGCTTCACGGCTGTGGGCGATGGCGTGGCCCAGGCCACCTATCGCGCGATCTATGCGGCCAAGAACTGCACTGTTCAGTCGGCAGCTATGGCCATGGGGACGCCCCTTTATTTGACGGGTCCTGAAGCAGAAGCCTGCGACAGGGCAGTTACTTCCCAGCTCGATCGAGCCTGGGATCTCTGGCGCAAAGCGCTTGGCCGCGAGAAGTAAGCCGCGCGCCAGCTTGTTCCCATTTGAGAATGACGTAAAGTCGGCGTTTGTCCTCCCTCACGCACGGGAGTAAAAGATATGCAAGCGAACCAGGCAACACTGGTCACATTGATGGAGAGGACGTCCCGTGAAACTGCGCCAGCTCGATTGTTTCATTCATGTCTGTGACGTTGGCAGCATAACTGGAGCCGCGCGAGACTTGAACATCGCTCAACCGGCGCTGGGCCTTCAGATCCGCGGCCTCGAACATGAGTTCGGTGCAACTCTTTTGGTCCGCAGCTTCCGTGGCGTGACCTTGACCCCTGCCGGGGAGGAGGTTCTGCGCTGGGCTCGTTCGATACGAGAGCAGACCGAAGAAGTGCGTCAGCGATTGTCGGAAATGGCTGGTGCAGACCCCACGACATTCACGATTGCCCTGACACCAAGTCTGACGAACCTGATCTCGGGCGATCTCGTCGAGCGGGTGCGCGCACGTTTTCCGGACATGCGCCTCAGGATTGCGGAAGGCATGAGCTATTCCATTGCGCAGTGGGTTGACGACCGATCTGTCGATATCGCGATCGCCTCGGGGCCATTCGAAACCGAACAAGTCGAATATACTCCCGTAGTTTCGGAGCGCCTGTTCTACATCTGCAAGAATGAAGGTGTGGAAGGACCGATCAAACTGAGTGATGTGCTGCAACGTCCGCTTGCACTTCCGGCGCAATTTCACTCGGTTCGCAGCAAGCTTGAAGAAGCGGCGGCGACGATCGGAATTCCCGTGCAGGCCAGTCTTGAGACCGCATCCGTTTACGCTGCGCTTGATCTTGCCTCGCGAGGCATCGCGGGATCGGTTGGGCCCTATGCATCGATTGCCGAGCGCTGGTCGGGGAATCTCACGGTGCGGCCGATAGTCGAGCCCATCGTCGAACGCACCTTGTACATCATGCGGCCGACCAGCCGGCGGATCGGTGCCGCCGAGCAGCGCTTGCTCCAAATTCTCCGCAACATGCTCCATTCCATCACAGCCGAGGAGAGCGCCGGGGCCGGATACCGACTTCTGACCAACAAGGAAGAGCCCGGGCGCGAGCCGGCCTCTCTCGCTGCGGCTCGGAAAAGCTCGGGCGGCTTCTCGTCCTACGCCGTGCGGCGATCGCCGCAACGGCAGATGGCAAGGTCTCGCGCTGCTCCCTAAAAATGGGCAGCGGCATTCCCCACCGATGCCGCACCCCGATCCGACGAGCACGAGTTCTGCTGAGGATCATTCCGACAATGTCTGACGACAAATCGAAACGGCTTTAGCGCGCCGGCTACGTGCGAGCTACAGAATGGAGGAGCAAAACAGAGAGGGGAGAGGACATGGTGGCGTTTCGATCGATCGAGGATTTGAGTCAGGCTGGTGCGTTCGGAGTTTCGCTATGAGCCAAGCGGAAATCGTCGTCCCCACGCAAAAAGGCCTGTTCTTTGGTGGTCGTTGGCAGACGCCGGCCGAGGCCAAGCCGGTTGAGATCCGCAGCCCGGCGACCGGCGCGCTTCTGACCAGTATCGTCGAGGCGTCCGAACGGGACGTGGATGCGATTGTTGCGTCGGCACGCAAGGGGTACGCGATCTGGCGCGACGTCCACCCATTTGAGCGGGCAAAGATCCTTCGCGAGATGGCGGCCATCGTTCGCGCTAACATAGAGGAACTAGCGCTTCTCGAGGCGATCGACTGCGGAAATCCGGTGGATGAGTTGCGGCGTGACGTGGAGATGTCCGCCTGGCTGCTCGACTTCTTTGCGGGTCTGGTCACCGAAATGAAGGGATCGTCGGTGCCGGCCGGCCCGAACGGACTCAGTTTCTCTGTTCGCGAGCCCTATGGGGTGGTGCTCCGGATCGCACCCTTCAATCATCCCTTCATCTTCAGCATTGGCCGCACCGCCGCGCCTCTTGCTGCGGGCAATTCAATCATCGTCAAACCGCCCGAGCAGGCCCCGCTATCGGCGCTGCGCACGACCGAACTGGTTGGCCATCTGTTTCCGCCGGGCGTCCTTAATATGATACCGGGAGATCGCCATCTGGGCGCCGCGCTCACCGCACATCGCGACGTCGCGCTAGTCGCTGTGACAGGGAGCGTGCCCACCGGAAAGGCGGTGATGCGCAGTGCGGCGGACAGCCTCAAGAGAGTTCTTCTCGAACTCGGCGGCAAGAATGCACTCGTCGCCATGCCTGATTGTGATCCGGAAGCCGTCGCGTCCGCGATGGTACGGGGCATGAACTACACGTGGTGCGGCCAGTCCTGCGGCTCCACAAGTCGGGCGTTCGTCCATGCCGACATCTATGACGCCGTGATTGAGCGACTGCCGGCGCATGCGGCACGGTACAAACCCGGTGTCCCCACTGATCCCGGCACGACGATGGGCAGTCTTGTGAGCCAGGCCCAACTCGACAAGTCGCTGGCCTATATCGAGGGGGCAAAGGCCGAGGGAGCCCGGCTTGTCTGCGGCGGAAGCCGGCCAGTCCATGACGGTCTTGACAAGGGATTCTTCCTTGAGCCGACAATCTTTGCCGATGTCACGATGGATATGAAGGTCGCGCGGGAGGAGATCTTTGGACCTGTCATGTCCGTGCTGAGATGGACTGACGAGGATGAGATGATGCGGCAGGTCAACCAGGTCGAATATGGGCTGACCTTTTCAATTTACACGCGCGACATCGTCAAGGCGCACCGTCTCGCGGCGCGCGCCGAAGCTGGGTATTGCTGGGTAAACGAGGTCTCCCGACACATCGTCGGCTCTCCGTTCGGAGGATTCAAGCAATCCGGCATAGGCCGCGAAGAATGTCTCGATGAACTTCTCTCCTATACCCAGGAGAAGAACATTTTTGTCAATCTCGGGATCTGAGTTGTGCGGTACGAAGAACAACATCGTGCGAGGACGTGAGGTGCGTTGATGGAAGGGCCGTTGGCAAATGATCGGCAGGTCGCGTTCGAGGCGCTTTACGCCGACATGGAGCAGGAGCATCTTTATCCGCTCTGGAAGGCGCTGGGCACAATGGTCACTCCCGTCCCGCGCGGGGGCGGCACGGGAGTGAAATGGCGCTTCTCCGATATCCGTCGCCATCTCATGCGCGCCGGTGACCTGATCAGCGCCGAAGAGGCCGAGCGACGTGTCTTGATCCTGGAGAATCCGCAGTTACCAGGCAGCCGGGGGATCACCACCAGTCTGTACGCCGGCCTTCAACTGATTCTTCCTGGTGAGGTAGCACCTTGCCATCGGCACAGCCAGTCAGCGTTGCGCTTCGTTCTGGAAGGGGAGGGGGCTTTCACCGCGGTCGACGGCGAAAAGGCCTTCATGCACGAGTTCGATCTTATCCTGACGCCCGGCTGGCAATGGCACGATCATGCCAATCCGTCGTCCAGGCCCATGATCTGGCTCGACGGCCTGGATGTCCAGACGGTCAAGACATTCGACGCGAGCTTTGCCGAAAAAATGGGAGAGGCCTCGCATCCCGAGACGGTGCCAACCGGCGATAACGTGCTGCGCTATGGCCGAAATCTTCGTCCAATGCGCGGGACGAGTGCCGAGCGCCGGCCCCGTGCTCTGCCGTTGTTCTACTACCCCTATGCGCAATGGCGTGAGAGCTTGGACCGTTTGGCGCGGAGCGACGAGCCGGACCCGCATTTCGGCTTTGCTCTGGAATTCACGAATCCAGCAGATGGTGGCTCCATTATGCCCACCATGTCGGCCCACGTGCGGCTGATGCCGCGAGGTTTTGCTGCCGCGCCGCGCCGCGCCAGCGATGCGACGGTGTTCGTCGTTGTTGAGGGCCACGGGAGCGCGCGCGTCGGTGATATGGAGCTCACTCTCTCCGGGAGCGACATATTCGTAGTGCCGGCCTGGCATCGTCTGACCCTGACGGCGAACAGTGATCTTGTGCTCTTCGGCTATTCGGATCGGGCTGCTCAAGAGAAGCTAGGCCTATTCCGCGAGGCGCGCGGTGACTGAGCGCTGCGCGTCATCATTCCTCCGCTCGGTCTGATGCGAAGGTCATTGCCACGATCCGAGGCCATCCGCATAGCGAAACGCTCGTTCGCGAAGGGGAAATGGACCTTAATCGCAGGTGCTTTTGTGCATTCGGCAATGCCAGATGTCGCGGGGAACCGTCGTTGAAAAATGCTGCAATTCTAGACGGGGTCCGGATCCTCGAAATCGGGCATTTTGTGGCAGCCCCCTTCTGTACGCGGCTCCTCGGCGATCTCGGTGCGGACGTTATCAAAATCGAACCGATGGCGGGTGATCCGGTACGGCAATGGGGAGAGGCGGTCGACGGGCATTCATTATGGTGGTCCATGCATGGCCGCAACAAGCGCAGTATGACCCTGGACCTCAAGTTGGACAAGGGACGAGCCATCGCGCTCGATCTTGTTTCTCATTGCGATGCGGTTGTCGAGAACTTCAGACCCGGGCAACTCGCGCGCCTGGGACTAGGACCGAACGTGCTGCGCAAAGCGAAGCCTGATCTCGTGATCGCCCATATCTCGGGCTATGGCCAAACCGGTCCGGATCGCGATCGAGCGGCATTTGGCCTGATCGGAGAGGCCGTTGGAGGTTTGCGCTATCTCACCAATCACCCGCCTGGTACGACCGACCTCCCACCCGTCAGGGTAGGGGTCAGCATCGGAGACTCGATCGCTGGTCTCTATGCCGCATTCGGCGTGATGAGCGCGCTATGGCAACGTGACCGACGCGATGGCGACGGGCAGGGGCGCACAATCGATGTCGCACTCAGCGAGAGCATTTTGAGCATGATGGAGGGCATGCTTCCGGAATATGGAGCGTTGGGAAAGATCAAGCAGCCGACCGGCGGTCGTATCGCGACCGCAGCTCCTACCAACGCCTATATGACTCGTGACGGATTGTGGGTCTTGATTGGAGCCAATTCGGAGCCCCTGTTTGCCAAGCTCGCGCGGTTGATGAAACGCGAGGATCTGGTGGAGGCGCGCGACTATCAGGGCAACCGGGCTCGCGTCCGCAATGCCGCGACGCTTGATGCGATTATCGGTGAATGGACGCGACGACATGATGCCATGGATCTGATCGCGCTGCTTGACAGTGCGGACATCCCCAACAGTAAAGCCTATACCGCCGAGGATTGCGTCAAGGACCGTCAATATCGCGCGCGCGGCATGGTGCGAGAAGTCAGCGATCCTCTTTTTGCCAAACCGGTGCTCCAGGCCGGTGTGGTTCCTCACATCGCAGAGACGCCCGGCGAGGTGCGTTGGGCAGGTCCCCGTATCGGTGAACATAATGAGGAGATACTTGGGGGCCTGCTCGGCCTGACTAGGAGCGAGATAGCGCAGCTGCGAGTTGAAGGAGTGATATAATGCAGGCGGGCGTCGAAATCGTCGAGGTGGGTCCACGCGACGGCTTCCAGGCGATCACAACGATCATCCCCACCGATCGGAAGATCGAACTCGTTCAGGCGCTCTACTGCGCCGGGGTGCGACGCATCGAGGCGACATCCTTTGTCAGCCCTTCGGCCTTGCCGCAGCTTGCGGACGCGGCCGAGATCGTGAGGGCAGCGAATGCGTTGGACGGACTCGATGCGCAGGTGCTCGTGCCTACGCTCCGGCATGCCGAGCGCGCTCTGGCGGCGGGAGCGAAGCATCTCGCCTTCGTTCTCTCTGTGAGCGAGCGGCACAACCGCGGCAATGTTCGTCGATCGCCGGAAGAGTCAGCGGGACAATATGCCGAGATCGCGCTTCTTGCGCCCGCCAATGTCAAACTGCGCGTCAACGTGGCCACCGCATTCGACTGTCCGCACGATGGCTTCGTCCGGGACGATGCGACCTTGGCCTTGCTCAACCGCGTTGCCGTTGCCTCGCCCCGAGCGGAGATCGCGCTGTGCGATACCTCTGGGCGCGCTGGTCCCGCCCATGTCAGCCGCTTGTTCAATGCCGCCATGGCGCGCTTTCCCGAGGTCGAGCGATGGGCCTTCCACGCACATGACACCTATGGGATGGCTGCGGCCAATGTGCTCGGCGCTTGGAACGCTAACGTACGTGTCTTCGACGGAGCGGTTGCGGGACTTGGCGGTTGTCCGTTCGCACCGGGAGCCACCGGCAATGTCGCAACCGAAGATCTCATCTGGATGTTTGAAGGCATGGATGTGGGTACGGGCATCGATCTTGATGCGCTGGTTCGGGTTGCGAGAGATGTTACATTGCTGCCCGGTGCTCAGACCGGCGGCCGCGTGCGTGACGCGCTCGGCGCACGGATGCGCATCCGACCGGGGCGCCCGCCCGCGCCGATCTGAAGATTCACTTCCAGCCCCTCGAGCAGCTCCGCGGCGACCTTAGCGGGTATGAATGCGCCTCCTTCCTTGACCCCGCCGGAGATCGCGTGAGGCTGCACACTGCCGCTAGCGCGAGAAGCCAGAGATCACTGCAGCCATCGCTATTCTGCCCCGCAGATAGTGCGGGTAGCAGTTGACACGCGGGATGGCAACCACTGCCTGAACGAGGTCTGCTTTGCGGCTCACTCTACCGGGACTGAGCCGGCTGTGCAGGCGGGAGTCCTGCATCATACCGGCCTGAGGATCGTGCAGGATTGTAGGAGTCAAATACGACACGCTTCACTTGAGTAGCTGTCAAGCTCTGCGTGACGGCAGGCTTTCGCCTTACATTTTCAGACTTGAGATGAGTTTGGGTGAATGCCGCAGTCGAAAGCTGTACCGCAATTACCCCAGAAACAACAAAGCTGACCGTGTGGTACAACACTTTAGTTCGATGGTTCATGGACATGATCCTTCTATGATCGAAGGGCACGTCTTCAGGAGAACCCGAAAGCCACGCGCCCCTTTGAGGCGCCGTGGTCCCGCAAGCAGCAAGTGATCCCGCTAGATGATGCGAGCCGCCGGAGTACCAACCGGCCGTTCCTTTTCGGCTAGTTGCTACATATGAGTCTTTAGGAAGCAAGGCAAGTAAATTGACTGCAAGAAATGACGCCAAATAAAGGAAATCTGGAAATCGTTCTTTTCGGCGGACGCGGTTATCCGTGTGACGGAGTTGATCACGAGGTCGACCGACGGAGCTTCCCGGCCGAGGATGGAGAGCAGCGACGAAGCTAACGCCATTGTCGTGAAGTCGTTGGCAGCCAAAGTGAGTTGCTTGGTCGCCTGGACGATCGGTGATGGCGTCGAACGGTCGGTGAAGCCGGTAACGGGCGCGTTGCTGGATGTTATGATCAGTTTCGGCATCTGGAATCTCCTAGGCGGTTTGTGGTTTTTGGTTCGTGATGATCGCCAGCTTGAGCGTGAGGATCACGGCTTGTTTCGTGTTGCTCCTTTTTGCGATATCCGACGGCCTTGAGTGAGTCGCTGGCGCGCCGCAAGATATCATGAAGCCATTCTTGCGAAGGATCGCCTTCGACGCGCTGGTGCCAAAGCATTCTCACTTCCAGCGGAGTGGTCGGATACGGCAGTTCATGCGTTGCGATGGCGTGTCGTTCGGCGAATGCCCTGGCTAACGGTCGCGGGACGATCGCTGCCAGTTTCGTGTTTTCGAGCAGCGCCGGAAGTGCGAGGAAGTGTGGCAGGGAGACGGCAGTTCGCGGCGGACGATCGCTGTCGCCAAGCGCGCGTTCCAGTGCGGCGCGATCATACATTTCCGATCTTCTTGCGAGCCCGCGTTCCGAGATGAAGCCGTCAATCGCGCCTTCCTGCTCACCGCCGAAAGAGACCACGACCAGCGGAAGTGCCGCCAGCCGCTTGTTGTCGAGCCTGTCAAGCTTGTGCTTTGCCGCTACGACCAGGACGTCATCATATTCGAACAGGAAACTCGACCGGAAACGATCGGGAAGCGCTGAGAATACGCCGATGGCGACGTCGACGCGTCCGAGGTCTATCTGTTCGGCCAGGTCTATCCGTGTGACGGGCTTGATCACGAGGTCGACCGATGGAGCTTCCCGGCCGAGGATGGAGAGCAGCGACGAAGCCAACACCATTGTCGTGAAGTCGTTGGCAGCCAAAGTGAATTGCTTGGTGGAGTTTGTCAGGTCGAATTTGGGAAGCTCGACTGCAGCCTTCAGGGACCGCAGGGCGTCGCGGACAAGCGGGGCCATCGCGAGAGCCCGGCTGGTTGGCTGCATGCCTGTTGCTGTACGCACGAACAAGTCGTCTTCGAGCATTTCGCGCAGCCGGGCGAGGGAGTGGCTTACTGCGGATTGGCTGAGCGCAACTTTCTGACTCGCGCGCAAGACGCTGCGTTCCTCCATCACTGCGTCGAATACCTTCAGCAAATTCAAGTCCAAGGTCTTGAACGAAACGGACACGGCTGCAATCTCTCGATCGTGAAGCGCAAGCCTCGGCGAGGCTGCACGCGGGTTCGATGTTAGAGCCAAGCGCTCCGGGGTCGCAACTCCCTGTCAGGATGAATACCGCTCGAAGGGACGCGGGCAGCCTTTGTAGGCTCGCGGCTGTCGGGTTGGTCGTCAATGGCAAGCTGAATCTCGCTCATTCTCAAGCTGCAATGTTTGCACTTCCGTAGGACGGCGGCGGGTCATTATTGAATGCCGGTTAGAGGAGGGTGGGGATGATCTTTTGGAAGACGATCGGAGTCGGCCAGCGTGGCGCTATCCGGTTGGCCTTTGCTGCGGCTGTCATCTACGATTCGTGTGGCCAGCCCGAGGTGGCGACGCAGGCAAACGGAAGCGTGTTCCAGCCTGCGCCCAAACCGGACATCGACCGCTTATTACATCAACGGGTATCGGGGGCTTAAGAAGAGCGAGAAAACGATCATGATCAAATTGAAGATTAACGGCCAGCAACAAAACTGGGACGGCGACCCGGATCTTCCCCTGCTTTGGTTTCTCCGCGATGAAGTGGGATTGACCGGCACAAAGTTCGGCTGCGGCCAGGCCTTGTGCGGCGCCTGCACCGTCATCGTCGACAAGGAAGCGGTGCGCTCCTGCATCACTTCGGTCTCCGACGTGGTCGGCCGCGAGATCACCACCATCGAAGGCCTCCACCCCACCGGCGATCACCCCGTGCAAAAGGCCTGGCGTCAGGTCAACGTGCCGCAGTGCGGCTACTGCCAGGCCGGCCAGATCATGCAGGCGGCCGCGCTGCTGAGCGAGAATCCCAAACCCTCGCATGACCAGATACGAGAGGCGATGGCAGGCAATATCTGCCGCTGCGGCTGCTACCAGCGCATTGAAAACGCCATCCATCTCGCTTCGACAGGGGTGTGACCATGAATATTCCCACCAACCCCAAGAAACTCCGCGGCTTTGAGCAGTCCATCCGAACGATCAAGGTCGAAAACGTTTCTCGCCGCAGCATCCTCAAAGGTCTCGGGATTGCCGGCGGCTTCGTGCTTGCCGCGCCCGTGATGAGCCGTCGTGCTTTCGCCGCCTATGAAACCGGCGCCGGCAAGATGCCGCATGGCACCGTAGTCGATCCGCGTGTGTTCGTGGCGATCGCCCCAGATGGCACCGTCACCATTGTCGCACATCGCGCCGAAATGGGCACCGGCGTCCGCACCAGCCTGCCGCTGATCGTTGCCGAGGAAATGGAGGCCGACTGGTCGCGCGTTCGCGTCCAGCAGGCGCATGGCGATGAGGTCAAATACGGCAACCAGGACACCGACGGCTCGCGCAGCACGCGGCATTACCTGATGCCGATGCGCCAGATCGGTGCGTCGGCCCGCACGATGCTGGAGCAGGCCGCGGCGAAGCACTGGGGCGTTCCAGTCGTCGAGGTGAAAGCCAATAACCACGAGGTGGTCCACGACGTGAGTGGACGGAAGATCGGATTCGGGGATCTCGCCGCCGATGCCGCTAAGGAACCCGTGCCGGTCTTCGGCAGTCTCAAGCTTAAGGACCCGAAGAACTTCCGTTATCTCGGCAAGGGCGAGATCAGCATCGTCGACCTGCACGACATCACCACCGGTAAGGCCGGCTACGGCGCGGATATCCGCCTGCCTGGGATGAAATACGCCGTGATCGCTCGTCCGCCGGTGACCGGCGGCAAGCTGGTGGCGTTCGATTCGACGGACGCCATGAAGGTCTCCGGCGTCGAGAAGGTCATGGAGGTCCAGGGATGGCCGTGGCCTTCGAAATTCCAGCCGCTCGGCGGCGTGGCCGTGATCGCGCGCAATACGGGGGCCGCGATCAAGGGTCGCGACGCGCTGAAGATCACCTGGGACGACGGCACCAACGCCAAATACGACTCGGTCGCCTACCGCGCCGAGCTTGAGGAGGCCGCGCGCAAACCGGGGCTCGTCGTGCGCAAGGAAGGCGACGTCGACGCCGCCTTGAAGAGCGCCGACAAGGTGATCGTCGGCGAATATTATCTGCCTCATCTCGCCCATGTCAGCATGGAGCCGCCGGTCGCGGTCGCCGACGTCAAGGGTGACAAGGCCGAGGTCTGGGCGCCGTTGCAAAGCCCGGGCGGCACGCGCGAGGACGTTGCCAAGACGCTTGGCATCCCCGAGGACAATGTCACGGTCAACGTCACGCTGCTCGGCGGCGGTTTCGGCCGAAAGTCGAAATGCGACTACGCGCTGGAAGCGGCCCTGCTCTCGAAGGCGCTCAATGCGCCGGTCAAGATGCAGTGGACGCGCGAGGACGACGTGCAGCACGACTTCCTGCACACGGTGTCGGTCGAACGGATCGAGGCGGGCCTCGACAAGAACGGCAAGGTGATCGCCTGGCGCCACCGCAGCGTCGCGCCCAGCATCGCCTCGACCTTTGCGGCCGGTATCGTCCATGAAGCGCCGTTCGAACTCGGCATGGGTCTGATCGACAATCCTTTCGAGATGGCCAACCTCCAGTGCGAGAATCCGCAAGCCGCGGCGCATACAAGGATCGGCTGGTTCCGCTCAGTGTCCAATGTCCCGCATGCCTTTGCGGTCCAATCCATGGTCGGCGAGCTCGCGCAGGCCACCAACCGCGATCAGAAGGAGATGCTGCTCGAGCTGATCGGCTCGCCCCGGATCGTCGATCTGTCGTCGGTCAAGGATCCCTGGAACTATGGCGAGCCCTATTCCAGTTACCCGATCGACACGGCACGGCTGCGGCGCGTGGTCGAACTGGTTGCCGACAAAGGCGGCTGGGGACGGTCGGTGCCCAAAGGCCATGGACTGGGGATTGCCGTCCACCGCAGCTTTGTCAGCTATATCGCGACCATCGTCGAGGTGGCTGTCGACGATAAGGGCAAACTGACGGTGCCGCAGGTCGACACTGCCATCGATTGCGGAACCTACGTCAATCCGGAGCGGATCCAGTCCCAGATCGAGGGTGCGGCCATCATGGGGCTGAGCCTCGCCAAATATGGCGAGATCACCTTCAAGGACGGCAAGGTGCAGCAGAAGAACTTCGACGACTTCCCGGTGGTCCGGATCGACGAGGCGCCGCTGGTGACGAACGTCCACATCGTCCGGCCCGGTCCCGACACGCCGCCCAGCGGCGTCGGCGAGCCCGGCGTACCGCCGTTCGCACCGGCCCTGATCAACGCCATCTTTGCCGCGACGGGAAAACGTATCCGCGCGCTGCCGATCGGCAAGCAGCTCGAGACGTGAGGGGAATATCAATCGCCAGAAATCGTTTTCATTGATCTGACCGGAGACGGATCGATGAACTTCAGGCATCGGGCGCTCACCGCGTCGCTGGTGGTGGGCGCTCTTTTATCAACACCCAAGCCATCAGCGCTGAGGACGGATCTGCGGCGCCGACGACCGCGACGAGGCCGGCAAAAACGTTGCCGCAGCAGTCATCCATCCCTAACAACAATGATCCGGCGGCCACGACGACACAGACGACAGGTCAGGCCAATCCTGATGCGACTGTCAAGCAGATGAACGATGACCCGAAGCGAAAGCTCGAGATTGCTAGGGAGACATTTTCGAAAAACCACGGGATTTTGCGCTCGCTGCTGTCGATCCCCGAGGAGCAAATATTGGTCTGCGGGATGTCGGTCGGCTTCGCGAGGAACCCGCCCGAGAGGCGGCTGATGCCACGAGCGGGATCCAGGAATTCGTATCGTTCGTCGGATTTAAATGAACGGCCTTGAGGGAGGAAGCACTATGGGCAGCAGAGAAGACCTTATCCAGCGCAGCATTCGGTTCTTGCGGGAAGTCAAGGACATGACGCCCGGCGCAGAGATGGAGAAATGGCTCAATGACGAGTATGGCGAAGAGAGCGAGCTCTATCAGGAGCTGTCACGTTTGATAAAGATCGGTGTTGCGGAGGGCTGGGCGGCCAATCAGGAGCTGGAAGGTCCCAATTATCGCCGTAGCCGGATCCTGGAGCCGGTGCCAGAGACGTTCCAGTTCAGCATCACGGCCGTGTACATGAACAGCAAGGACGCGCGACGTTTCAAGGACGAAGACGAAAGGGACGTGCTGCGCGGCCAATACCACGGGCACCCATACGGCGAGCTCAACCTGGTCGTCCCGCTGGACAAAGGAGCGCAACTGAAGGGCTTACAACGATGGCAAGGCCCAGGTTGGACCGCACCCGATCCCGGCAGCCGGCACTTTCCGGAAGTCAGAGGCGGTGCAGTCATCGCGCTGTTCTACCTTCCGGCTGGCCGTATCTCGTACGAGTTTCAGGCGCCCTCTTGACCGCGCGCGCTCGCCAGGGGTAACGCGCATTCCTGCAGCGCTGTGAACGGGTTCGATCAAGTGGGGCTACTCGCTCGATCGGGCGGCCTTTTTGGCGGCAGATCAGAACAAATTTGTCCTTTGTACCAGTCGAGTATCTGTTCGCCCCTCCACATCAAGACCGAGTCGTGCCCAAGAATGTAGTCGTAAAGCATTTCAAGATATTTGATGCGGTGAGGAACGCCGGTGAGATAGGGATGGATTGAAATTGCCATAATACGAGGGGCCTTTGCGCCCTCGATATAAAGCCGGTCGAACTGATCGCGGCCGCGCCGGTAGATTTCATCCGATGGCTGCTGCTGCACGGCGCTCAGCACGACGTCGTTGATTTCGACGGAATAGGGCACGGAGACAATAGCGCCGGAGCGGGTCTTCAACGACACTGGCTGATCATCCAATACCCAGTCTGCAACATATTCGATACCGGCCTCAGCAAGAAAATCGAGTGTTGCGTCGGTTTCGGTGAGACCAGGGCTCTCCCATCCGCGCGGCGCGTGCCCGGTGATCCCGGCGATTGCCCGCATCGTAGCTACGATCTCTGCCCCTTGATCGTCGACCATATGCATCGGCTTTTGGGCCAAGCCGTGCCCCATGAACTCCCAACCGGCCCGATGTGCCGCCTCGCAGGCTTCGCGGTAGTCCGCGCATGCGGAGCCATTGACCGCCAATGTGGCGTTCAGATTGCGCTCGCCGAGCGCTTCGAGAAACCGCCAGAAGCCGACGCGCATCCCATATTCGTACCAGGCCCAGTTCGGAAGATCGGGCAAGAGTGGCTGCCCCATGGGTGGCGGGAGGATGGTGCGGGGCATCGCGCCAGATGGGCTCCAGTTCTCCAGATTGACGATCGTCCACACGGCGACTCTGGCATTACCAGGCAGGGTCAGCGCTGGGCGGTTGTAGATCGAGGCGTAGTTCAGGCGATTGCGGAAACTGCTGCCGAACTCACTGTTCATGAATGATTTCCTTAACAACTGCGGTCCGTTTCGTGCCGCGAACGGCGGATGTGTCGAGAAACAGCATCGCAACGATGGCGACGAGGGGGACGAGGCAAAGTTGCAGGAGGGCTGCATTGCCCCAGCCCGAATGATTGACCAGAAGCGCAAACAGGTAACCTGCTAGGCTGGCCGGCAAATAGAGGCAGGTAATCATCACACCGGATGCACGGCCGACCTGCGCGGGTCGTACACAGCGCTGAATCAAGGCATAGGTATTAATGAAAACGAAGCCGCTTCCGATCGCGCCTGCGAGCAACGCCAACATGCCTTGGGCTGCTGCTGATCTAGCGAGATTGAAGATCGAATAGTTGTTTACCATCATCACGATGGTCGCAAAGATCGCAATCCAGCGCTGGTTGAAGCGGTCTGCTACGTAGCCGGCGGGTATCCCGAACAGGGCGCCGGCGCCGAACAAACTCGCCGCCAAGCCGGCTTCGGTGACGCTGAAACCCAGCTCGCTGCGCAGGAATGTGGGATAAAGACCGAGGAAGCCGTAGCCTGCGACACCAAGCGTGACCGCACTGATCGCGCAAATGACTACATTCCAATTGAGAACATTAGGCGGAAGGTTTTCCGTTGAATCCTGCACTACCATATCGACGAGCTCGCCTGCTTGCTCGGTAAACGAAGGCGAGACCGCAGCGACGGTGGCGATGATAATGACAAGGCCCAATAGACCATAGCTGATCAGGGGAACGCGCCAGTCACCACTCCAGAACAGCAGGTACGCCGCCAGCATAGGTCCCACAAAGGAGCCGACGCCATAGGCGAAATTCATCGACCCGAGCGCCACTGCGCGGTTGTTGGCGAAGTAGGCGCCCACGGCAGTGAAGAGTGCTGCTTGTTGCATGCCCTCGCCGACGCCGGAAAGTGTCCGATAGAACGCCATGTCGTAAAAGCCGATAGAGAAGGCCGACATGATTGTCAGGACCGAGTAGAGCGCGACCCCGATGACAAGCACCTTTAGTCGCGTCAGCCGATCCATCAGGAAACCCGTCGGAAGGCCGGAGAGGCCGATTCCCAGCGTGAAGATAGTGGATAGAAATCCACCCTGTTCGAGAGAGAAGGCGAAGGACTTATTGATGTTTGGCAGCAGTACCGGAAAGACGATGCGGTCCATGGCATTGATCGCGTAGGTGATGCCGAGCATACCTAGCATCGTCAGCGCGACCTTGATTGGCAGCCGCGCTCGCGATGTCGTATGGATTTCGAACGGTTGGGTCATGGCGCCCCGGGCACATATAGTTTCAAGCTGTGGGCTGAACGGTCCAGGTCCCGTCGACCGGGTCTGGAATGCTTCAAATGAGAGGCGCCACGGGGGATTCTCTCCTCAGAACCTTCTCGTCGATGCCGAATGTTTTGCAGAGCCAGTCGCCGATGATTTCCTGGCCCAGCGTCGGATTGTCGTGCTGACAGTGATCCGCGCCCGTCTCTTCCTCGCTGACCAAGTGAAATGTCACGTCGACTCCCTTGGACACAGCATAGTCCCTGACGATCTGCGCCTGTTTCACGCCGAGGACGTCGTAGCCACCATGAACGATCAAGTACGGGCATTTCATATTGTCGAGCGCGCCTTCGAGCCGAAATCGCTTGACCACCTCGGGAAGCTCTTTCATCGACTTCGCGCCTGTGACCCACAACAGATGCTTCGCGAGCGGGTGATCCTCGGACCGCTCTCCGATTTGAGCCGCAAAATCCCAGATTGCGCCGTGCGAGATGCAGGCGGCAAGACGCGGCTCAAAGCTGCCAGCCCGGGCCGCGTAGTAGCCGCCAAGGCTGGATCCGCACACCGCGATCCTTGACGCGTCCACGTCGTTGCGCGTCGCCAGATAGTCGATGCAGCGGCCGATCGGGACTTCATAATCATAGCGGCTGACGACCCCGTGGCGGCGCAGTGTGCCGCCCTGACCCGGCCCGTCAACCATCAGAACGGAAATGCCGCGCTGGAGGGCGCCGCGTGCCTGCATGAACCACATTTCGTCCTTGATCGAGTCGAGGCCGCCCATCGAAATAAGCACCGGCTGCTTTCCGGCACCATGTGGCGAGCGCACGAAATAGGCGCAAAGAGACACGCCTTTCTCGTACGGTACATCAACGACCTCGCCAGCGGGCGCGAGATAGGAGATGAACTTCTTGGAGCAGGCTTCCATCAACTCGAACGTTGCTAGACGGCGCGGATCATTCGCAGGCAACCAGAATTCGGCCTGCCGGTAATATCCAGCTGCCCGCAGCCAACAGTTCTGAGCGGTCTGGATATGACCTGCCTCCTCGGCCCTGGTAGCTCGCTCGCGATTCCGCTCTGCGACGCCCATCCACTCCCGATGCCAGCTTTCGTCATCACCCGGCTTCATTCTTGAGGCCGCCAGGAAGACTTCGCTGATGGCGCCGGCACCTTCCTGCGTCTCTCCAAGGCCGCGTCGAAATTGATACGACCACCACGGATGATCCGGCCAATGCTGCCATCCGTACGGTTCGTAATGCGGATTTGAGTTCGTCGCCTGCGTTTCGATCAACGTGGTTTCGCGAGCCATAAGGGCACCCTCAAATACATAAGGTTAGAGCACGCTTTTACGTGGTACCGCAATGTCGTTCAAGTACCTTGAATGACATTCACGTACAATTCAAGCCGCGGCGGCATAATTTCTAAGGCGCTGGAAAGTTTCGGCTTTTAGCTTAAGGTCCTCGATTGGGTCCAACCGAGAATCGGATGTGTCTACGAGAAACAAAAAGCGGCCTTCGGCCGCCCCGAAAAGCGCGAAGGCGCCGCAACGCGAGGAGGACGCGCATATCGGGCTTCGGCTTCGGCACGCGCGCATGACTCGTCGAATGACGTTGCGCGAACTCGCGGAGCGAGCGGGTTGCTCCGAGAGCCTCCTGTCAAAGGTGGAGAACGAGCGAGCGATGCCGTCGTTATCAACCTTGCACCGGCTCTGCCGGTGTCTCGATCTTACGGTCATGGAGTTGTTCGCGCGGCCGAACGCACCACCCGGCATCGTATCGCGGGCGGGAGAACGGCCCGTGTTGAAAATTCATCCGCTCCGGCCGAATAGTAACGTGACGGTCGAACAGCTCATTCCTTTCAAGGCAACCAACCTCTTGGAGGGCAGTATTCACCTCATTCCGTCTGGCACGGGAGGACGCGACCTCATCTCCCACCAAGGCGAGGAGGTCATGTATGTTTTGGAAGGTACGCTCGAGGTGACGGTTGGATCGGAGAAGTACATCTTGCACGAAGGTGACTCCGTGCATATCCGATCAGAGCTGCCGCATGGCTACCACAATCCGGGTCCTACGCCGGCACGGGCACTCGTCGTCAATACGCCTCCAACCTTTTAGAGGTTTCGAACCTCATCCGGAATCAGGCGTTGAAGGGGGCCGCGCCGCTGTTTCGACGAAGCAATTGGAATTTCTGCCTTTCCGCTTGCCACGTCGATGCCGACATCGACTAGGATGCGATCCTTGCCACCAGCCGTTATGATTGGGCTGACCGCACCGGGCGGCCCGTGCTGCGGGCCTCTCCGAGATGCGGCGGCGGATAAGCTTTCGCCTGAGGCGCTCGAAGCCGCCGCCGATAACGCATCGTCGCTCAACGGTCGAACCGTGGCCACGCCGGCTTCGCGCAAGGAGGTGGCATGAGCCGGGGAAGTTGAATGACACCCCCTGCCGAACTCGAACTGAACGTCCGGTTGGTTTCAAGGATGTGAACCGCGTGGTCACATCCACTTTGACTTTCTCGGCTTCCAGTCTTGAGCCCGAAAGATCATGTGGGTAACGCCGGACAGGCGCATGTTCGCCCAAAGTTTTCAGCGTGCCGCCAGCCCGAAAACTTTGACCCGAATCAGCGGAGAGATTCGCAGCTAGGCGCTCGGAATGGTCAAGTTCCGCAGCTTGGCGACGGCTCTGCGCGGCTCCGTTCTCCGCATGATCCGCTTTGTCCTCAATGCGGTCGTTCATTACCGCCCTCGCGCAAACCTCAGCCTGCTTCGCAGGCTATGGCCCCGGCGATCTCAAGCGTCCCCGGGGCCAAATCTGATTAAATTAGACGCAACGCTGGCGTGTTCACGCGGCGACCGCCGACTTAGTCAACGGCTTGCGCAACCCGGCCTGCTCCAGAAGGGGCATGACCTTGGCGTTCCAGTATGGAAGCTCGTGGTTGTAGTCGACCATCGAGATCAGAGTGCCATCGATGCCGGTCCGCGCCAAATCAACTAGCCTATCAGTGACCTGCTCCGGCGTCCCCACAAGCGGATAACCGCCCCATCCCGCAATGAAGTTTTCGCGGAACTTGTCGAAGTATTCGGGAGTATAACTTCCGCTTTGCACGCCGAACACCTTGCAGATGTTATCACACGCCTCCCAATCGCCCTTCTCGTGGACGTAGTAGTTGAAGTACTCGCGCGCCTCCTTCTCCGTATCGCGTACCACCGCATACGAATAGGTGAACGTCCCCACCTCGCGCTTGTACTGCTCCCATGCGAGCTTCTTCATGGTCTCCACCCACTTCGTGCCCTTCTCGACGTCTTCGACTACCGAGAAGTTGATGTCGCAAAATCGAGCGGCGAACTCGCGTCCCTTGCTGGAAGATCCAGCGCTGATCAACACCGGGCGAGGCTTCTGATATGGTTTCGGATCGGAGAAGCCTTGATTGATAGCAAAGAATTCGCCCTTGTGATCGAACCATTTCT
This sequence comes from Bradyrhizobium sp. WSM3983, assembly GCF_000473045.1. Lineage (GTDB taxonomy): Bacteria > Pseudomonadota > Alphaproteobacteria > Rhizobiales > Xanthobacteraceae > Bradyrhizobium. The sequence goes on from NZ_AXAY01000009.1 coordinate 121,670, forward strand.
CGGTCCAGAGCTTCTCAAGAACTTGGACCCATTCGGTGGCATATTCATAGCGGTTGTCGTGCTCCATCATTTTCACCCCGAACATTTCCATTTCGGGGGTGAACCAACCGCATACCATATTCAGGCCAAAGCGACCCTTCGATATCCGGTCGATCGTGGTCGCCATTTTTGCCGCAACGATCGGATGCAACGTAGGCACATGGGACGTGGCGAAAAGGAAGATCTTTTGGGTTCGAGCCGCAAGGGCCGACGCCCACGTGTAGGTCTCCATACAGTTGCCGTTGAAATTCGATGGCCCGCCAAAACCACGCCAGCGCGCGATCGGTACGATGCATTCGAAGCCAGCATCCTCGAGCATCCCGACGATCTCGAGATTCTTCTCGAAGGTCGGTTCGAAGGTCGTCTCTGCTAGTGTGATGGCGCAAGCATTCGAACAGTTCGGTCCAAATATTCCGAGCTTGAGCTTGTTCTCGTTGAACAAGGGGTTGCCGGCACTGCGATATGCGTCGAGATTGCTCAAGGTTTCCTCCTCATTGGTTTACGTGGTCGAGCAGTTGTGCTCGTTATTGTTTTGTCGGTTTGGGCGTGGGCTAAGAGAGTGCAATTGACTTGTAAAGGGCCCCCTCCTGATAAAGTAGAGGCGACGGCTCGCCGAACAACACGACCTTTTCGACATTGCCGATGAAGACCGAGTGGCTACCGTGAGCCAAGGTCTCTGAGACGCTGCAGAAGACATTTGCTTGGGCATTTGCCAGGTAGGGGATCTCGAACTCGCCAATCGCCCAATCGCCGGAGCAAAATCGCTCCTCGCCCGTCATCTTCCCGCTGAATATCGGCACAAGATGGCCATGTTCGCACGCCAGCAGATTTACACAGAATTGACGACTTCTGATGATCGGCTCATGGATGCTGGCGGATCGATTGATGCACACCAAAAGAGAAGGCGGTGTTGTCGTCAACGAGGTTACCGCGGTCGCCGTCATGCCGTGCCGTCTCCCATCGCTCTGGCTGGTGACGATCGCCACCGTGGCCGCGAGACGTCTCATGGCCGCCTTGAAGTCGCCGACCACGTCGTCCGAATTCGGATGTTGCATGTCGCTCTCCCAAGTTGTCCGCGAGAACCTCAACCCATGACGAATGGATTGGGAACGTCCGGGTTGCCGTTGATGAACACGCTCTTGGTTTCGAGGTACTCTTTGATGGCTTCGATGCCGTTCTCCCGTCCAATGCCAGAACCCTTCACGCCACCGAACGGGGCGAGGTAGCTAACGACTCGATAGGCGTTGACCCAGACGGTCCCGGAATGCAGACGCTTGGGCATCTTCACAACTCGCTCGAGGCTTGTCGTCCAGATGGCCGCTGCGAGGCCGTACGGCGTGTCGTTGGCGATTTCCACCGCCTCATCATCACTGTCGAATGGAATAACGGTGAGCACCGGCCCGAAGATTTCCTCGCGAGCAATCCTCATCGAGTTCTTCACGCCGGTAAAAATCGTCGGCTCCACGAACCAACCGTCACCGCACGCCTCCCCCGATCCGCGGCGGCCACCTGTGGCGCACTTGGCACCTTCGCTCCTGGCGATCTCGATATACTTCATGACGCGTTCGAGTTGCGGCCTAGTGGATACTGGCCCCATGTTCGTTTCGGGCCTGCTCGGATCCCCAAGCTTTGCCGCGGATACGAATGCGACGAGCTTGTCCACGAACCGGTCGTGAATGGATGAGTGCACCAGGAGGCGAGAGCCGGCCATACAAGTCTGTCCTGTTGCCGCGAACACGCCGGAAATCACTCCCTTGACTGCAGCATCCAGGTTGGCATCTGCAAAGACGATGTTTGGGGATTTGCCGCCCAATTCCAGAGAGATGCGCTTGAATGTTTTTGCAGCGGCGGTCGCGACTGCTTTTCCGCCGACGTCGCCCCCGGTGAATGCAACTCGCCTAACCAGAGGATGCGTGGTCAATACCTCTCCCACTTCCGCACCGTAGCCGGTCACCACGTTCACGACTCCGGGCGGGAACCCTGCCTTTTCGAAGAGCCGTGCAAATTCGATCACTGACGTCGAAGCGAATTCGGATGGCTTGATGACCACGGTGTTGCCTGCAGCAAGAGCCGCGGCAACCTTCATCGTCGTAAGAAGGAGGGGCGAATTCCAAGGAACGATGCAGGTAACGACGCCGAGAGGCTCGTACGCTACATAGTGAAACATTCCTGGCTTATCGATCGGAGTGACGGAACCCTCGATCTTATCCGCCAAACCGCCGTAGTACTGGTACCAGCGGGGCAGATATCTGAGATTGCCGAGCATTTCGGCCTTGAGTTTCCCTGTGTCGCGGACTTCCAATTCGGCAAGATGCTCGGCATCCGCAGCCATGCAATCGGCGAGCTTGTAGAGGAGCAGACCTCTATCGGCCGGGCTCATGCGGCTCCAGGGGCCCTCGGTGAAGGCTTCATGAGCGGCCAGTACCGCAGCCTCCGCGTCGCGACTCGTTCCGCGGGGCACCCGCGCCCACGGCTTACCGGTATAGGGATTTTCGGACTCAATCCATTCGTTTGACGTCGCCGCCTGCCAACGGTCGCCGATACGCATGAGAAACTCTTCCATGCCATTTCCTCCTTGGAAGTCCCGAGGCGAAGTCTTTGTGCGCCTCGTTCGCTTGCGGTCGTTGTCTGCCGCTGAGTTTCGATACTTACACGAGCGAGGGCCGTCGTAAAGCAAAAATTCCACTATAGAGGATTTCCGTTTGGCGTGTGAGGGCTTTTGAGCGGCGCTCGTCGGTCCTTCAGACCATGCCCTCGACGTGCGTTCGGGTTTAAGGTCAAGGCTGTAGCCGTCTGTAGGGAGCAATGATTAAACTTGCTGAGCTTCGAGGGCGCGGCAATTTCTCAGGCTGGTTCACAAGGCCAGGATGAACGGACGGAATGTTTGCGTTTCAAGCGGCCCGCAATATGCGCGCGGCGCTCCACGGAAACGGAGCAACGGAAGCCGGATCGCTCGCGGCCCGCGATTCCGGCAAAGTCTTGAGGCACGCAATTAAAGCGCTTTGAACACCGGGTCAGCTCGCTACGCGCTGATGAATCATAAAGATGTAATATCGACAGCGACTAGGGTGCGTATTCCTGAAGCGGTACTCGCCAGTTATCTCGAACGTTATGCTGTCCTCGGCATCAAGCGTGTACACGACGTTGCCGATCTCCAACGTCAATTGGCCTTCAATCACAACAACGCACTTGCTGGTTCGTATTCCGGCGTAGGGAAGCCCCTCAAACGTTTGTCCGTTTGGGAGGACATGCTCGACGACTTCCATGCCTGTATCGAGATGCGTCGGAGAAAGAAGATGCCGCTCGATGCCGGTCTGCTCATCCCGGTAAATGAGCCGGTTTCGCCGGGGAGTGGCAGATGCGACAACCGACGGCGACTGCTCCCCCATGAGTTCGGATATCGTAACTCCCAACCCCGCCGCCATTCTGGCAAGAACTGGCAGGGTCGGATTCTTATCCCCACGCTCCACGCTCGACCACATAGCACGGCTCACGCCTGACGACTCCGCAACTTGCTGCAGCGTCAAGCCGGCGCGCCGGCGAAGTTTTCGGACGATGGGGCCAAGTCCTTTATTGACGGGGCGCGTTTCGATGGCCGCGCTGTCGACTTCCGCGCGAGGTTTAAGTGTTTTCGAGCCCTTCTGCGTCACGTCTTGCTGCCTCTTCTTTCAGCTCAATCCGACTGATCGGGTGCACCCTCCGGTCAAGGGCTGGATAGTCCAAACCTCAGTGGTAGCGATCGCGCCCGCGAAGTTCGCATCGTCGAACCGCTCAGTGCGTCGCGAGTGTTCCCGAGATCGATTCTGTCCCCGGGTTTTGTTCGGTCTTTCCGGATCTCGCTGAGCATTCGTGCCAATTTTCTCAAAAGCGGAGCCGCATTGCAACACGTTGGGTCGGCGCCATGGGTTTTGGTGCCGGCGCTGGCCGAAATAGCGAGAGACTTGCTCTGCCGGTTGAGCAACTTAGGCGTCCCCCGCTACCAATGTACTATTTTTCCTCTATAGAGGAAAGAAGCAATCTTTGTCCGACCTTAGGGATGAGGCAACGCCCGCTACGAGCAGCGAATTGCAGCGGACATTTTTCGTACGGCGACGGATTACCTGTCTCTCTCACAAGAGCGGGGGTGTGGACTTACCGCACTTTGGCGCTCGCAGCACCGGACTCAGATGTCCCCGTTTCGGCTGCGAACGACGAAAAGCGAAACTGAGGAGACACGAATGACTGCAATCAAAGGACATGACTCTAGCGGCAGCTGCTGTGCTTACGGCGAGTAAGGGCGCGAGCTGCTGAGAGACCGATCTTGTATCCGCGGCGAAGGTCCTGATCGAACAGGCGAAGTTGGGGCTCGTCGCGGCCAAAGATCCCAAGAGGCCCGAACTGAAGTTGATCAGCGCCCTTTGCGCCCGTTATCAGTTGAGGGTCTCCAAAGAGAGCAGAAAGTGATTGTCCACGGCTGCCGACGAGCGGGTCCTTAGAGCTTGCTCCTCAGCAAAGCGCAATTGCTTGACGAATGCACGTTCCGTAGGTTGCCGCTTCCATTCGAATGCTTCGCGTTCACAGGAAGCCCTTTCTTACGAATGAACTATCTCCTTCGCTGCGGCTTGGGATGAGACGCCAAGCGCTCCCGATCCTGTCGCGTCGGCCTCGTCGTAGGTATATTGATCGGCCGGGTGTACGGTCACCGGTGCTTCGGCCATATCGCCCGGACTGAGGTGGCCCTGCATCCAGTCCGCCACCAACGAGTCCGGCCTGTCAATAAAGGAGATCGGGAATACAATCGGCCGGATTTCGGGAGTCGCTGCCGCGATCGCGTCGGCTATCGAGCAACAGGGAGCAGCGACCCAAGAAATATCTCGAAACGTTCAAACAGGCTGCCACCCGGTCCCGTCAAAGGTCGAAAAGCATCAGAGATGGCGCGACGGCGCGGAAGAGACCGGGCTGGCTTCCCAGGGGCTTTAGCCGCAAAGGCGTTGTCAAACGAAAGCGATCTGTTGAAGGGCGAACTTGGTCGGTTCCTGAGTACAGTCAGGGCAGTAGACAACGACATCGCGCTCATTTCGGCTGACAGGCCCCTTGCCTGGTGAGTCGTATGGAGTAGCGATAGCGATCCGCCGGGTGGACGCTGAGCGATACCTCTACCAGGGAGCTAGGACTCTGGTAGTACTGCCGTCGAATCTCCAAGGCATAAGATCCAGTCTCCGCCCTCATGGCGGAAGCGATGCGACCCGGTACTCCGCTTGCGCAGATATCCTGACGGATTTCTGTGATCTGCCTGCCGGAGATTTGCTCGACCAAGGTGCTAAAGATGCCTGCGTGGTCTTTCATCCGGGCCCGAACGTCCGAAGCGAAGGCCGCGTCGATGTAGATGTCGGTCCAGCAGATCGGCAATTTGGTCTCGTCTCCTGGGATCAGCCGCACGCTTGAGATGCGCAACCAGCGGCGGCCAGCGCGGCACCCGAGCCGAACGGCGAGCTCGTCGTCCGCCACTTCGTCTGCGACGTCCTGAATGTCGCGCACCGTCTCCCTTCCGAACTGTTGGACGGCCTCGATAGAGCCGAGAGCCTGGACGAAACCGCTTCCACCGTGGGGGGGAGAGGACGCCTCTACCTTGGTCCCGGCGCTCTTTTTCCGGCTGACCAAGCCCGATGTCTGCAGCTCCCGCATTGCCGCGCGGATGGTCGATCGGCTTACGGAAAACCGCTCGGCAAGTTCGAGTTCGTTCGGAAGCAATGATCCTACCGGATACCGCCCAGTTGCGATCGCCTCGGTTAATTCCTTGGCAACATTAGCATATCTCGTTCCCAAGGCTTTTCCTTTCAACCCGTTGGCTTTGAAATCTCAGGCTGTGCCTGACCGAAATCAAGATAGCCGTTGACCTTGGACTATGTTCGAACATATTATTATGTACGAACATAAGCTCAAGGGAGGTGATCGTGGGAAGCACTGTGTTTGATTCTGCGCTTTTCCGCGACATGTTCGGTACGGCCGAAATGCGGAGAGTGTTCAGCGATGAGGGCCTGATCGAGCGCTATTTAGAGGCGGAAGCTGCGCTCGCTCGCGCTCAAGCTCGGGCCGGAGTTGTGCCGGCCGAGGCCGCGGCTGCTATTCACGAGGCAAGTAAGACCGTCGAAATAGATTTCGAGCGACTCCGGCACGAGACCGAAATCGTCGGCTATCCGATCCTGCCGCTTGTCCATCAACTTGCCGAGGCGGCCGGGGAGGCCGGCCGCTACGTACATTGGGGCGCGACCACGCAAGACATCATGGATACGGCCAACGTGCTGCAGATCCGCGCTGCCCTCGGAATTGTGGTTCGCGATCTGAAGGAACTGCACAAAACACTCGCTCACCTCGCGGACAAGCACCGCGCGACGCCGATGGCGGGTCGGACACATCTTCAGCAGGCGTTGCCTGTAACCTTCGGTTACAAGGTTGCGGTCTGGTTCTCCTCTATCGATCGGCATATTGAGCGGCTGGACCAGGCCTTGCCTCGCATCCTGGTTGGTGAATTCGGAGGTGCCGCCGGAACGCTCGCTTCGATCGGTGAAGGCGGGCTGGAGATCCAACGGCTCTATTGCGAAGAACTTGGCCTCGCTCAGCCGACGATCACCTGGCATGTAGCGCGCGACGGCATTGCGGAAGCGGTAACGTTACTCGGTCTGATCACGGGCACGCTCGGCAAGATTGCCACTGACGTGATGCTGATGTGCGCGACCGAGTTCGGCGAGCTCTCCGAGCCCTTCGTGTCGGGCCGCGGCGCCTCATCTACCATGCCGCAGAAGCGTAACCCGATCTCAAGCGAAATCATGCTTGCGGCGGCCAAGGCTGTACGGCAGCACGTCGCGACCATGCTCGATGCCATGATTCATGATTTCGAGCGTGCGACCGGACCGTGGCACCTCGAATGGATATCGTTGCCGGAATCCTTTCTCCTCACTGCGGCATCGCTTGCAAGCGCCAAGTTCCTGACGGCTGGCCTTGTGGTTCATGAGCGGCGCATGCGGGAGAACCTCGCGATCACGCATGGTCTGATCGTCGCTGAGGCCGTCATGATGGCGGCGGCGCCGAAGCTCGGACGGCAGCGGTCCCACGACATGGTGTACGAGGCCTGCGGTCAGGCGATCGAGAGTGGCGACGAACTGGCCGACGTCCTAGCCGAAAAGCCGGAGATCGTCGCCGCCCTAGGTGGAGTCGACGTGATTCGCCGGCATTGCGACCCCACCCGGTATCTTGGGCTGGCCGGCCAAATGATCGATCGAGCGTTGGCCTCAGCCAAAGAGACGGGCGCAATGAGTACCGACTGAACGCGCGAGCAAATATTCCATGAGGCATCGAGAAGCCCGAACGAAACCACACGCAATGGAGGAGATCATGTCCACGACGGCAACGACGGATGGCGAGAGAACGCGTTCCGACAGCGACAGAGAACACTCGCTCTGGACCAATCTCGGCTTCCAGGTTGCCGTGAGCATGGTGCTTGGCATCGCCGTTGGGCTTATCTGGCCTGAGTTCGCCTCGTCTCTCAAGATTCTTGGCGACATTTTTCTGCGGCTGATCAAGACCGCGGTCGCTCCGCTCGTGTTTCTCACGGTGGCTGTCGGGGTCATGGCCGCCGGGGATATAAGGCGGGTCGGCAAGGTGGGTCTGATTGCGATCATTTATTTCGAGATCGTATCGACCTTGGCGCTCGCGCTTGGTGTCTTGTTCGGCCATCTATCCGGCGTCGGCCTCAACCTCGGTCACATAACTGCGTCGGTGGACGCGACGAAAGGTGCCGCGGCGGCTGCGAAGGCCGCAGAAGCCTCGCACACGACCTTCACGGAATTCTTGCTCAACATCTTCCCTGACAATTTTTTCGGAGCATTCGCGCGGGGAGAGTTGCTACAGGTGCTCGTTATCGCGCTCATCTTTGGCTTTGGCCTTATGGCGATCACCCCGTCAAAGCGCGTACCGATCGAGAACGGCCTTAACAGCATTTCGACCACATTCTTCGAGTTCATCCACGTGATCATGCGGCTCGCCCCGATCGGTACCTTCGGCGCGATCGCCTATGCCGTCGGCTCGAACGGAACGGCCGTTCTACTGTCGCTCATCTACTTCGTGATGGCCTTCTACGTTCTCGTCGGCATGTTCATAGTCGTTGTGCTCGGGTCGATATGCGCTCTATTCCGTTTCAATCTATTCGACCTGCTGCGCTACGTACGAGACGAGATCATGATCATGCTCGGGACTGCGTCTTCGGAGAGCGTCCTGCCACGGTTGCTCGAGAAGCTTCCGGCCTACGGCGCCTCGAGGCAGACCGTAGGCTTGGTGTTGCCGACGGGATATGCGTTCAACCTGGACGGTACCTCGCTCTTCATGTCCATAAGCTTCATTTTCCTTGCGAATGCCTATGGCGTTTCGCTGACTTGGCAGCAGGAACTCGGCAGTCTCGCCGTCATGCTGCTGACCTCGAAAGGCGCGGCAACTGTGTCGGGTGGCTCCTTCGTGGTTTTCGCCGCCACGGTCACGACGACCGGTATTCTGCCGATCGAAGGCCTTGCTTTGATATTCGGCGTCTATCGTTTTCTCTCCATCGCGCTCTCCACTTGCAATGTGATAGGCAATGCGGTCGCCACCGTGGTGGTCGCCAAACTCGCGGGAGAATTCGAGAACGAGGCGCTCAGCCGGCAACCCGGCGCTCGTGTTTGAGAGGTGGATATGTCGCCCAAAATTAGGATCGAAAACGACGCGTTCGGTTCGGTCGAAATCCCGGATGGGGCGTACTGGGGAGCACAAACCCAACGTGCCCTTGCGGTATTCGAGATCGGCGAAGAGCGGTTTCCCGCTGAGGTGATCCACGCGTTCGGTATTCAGAAGGCCGCGGCCGCCCGAGCCAACAAGCGTCTTTGCGCACTGGACCCTAACTTGGCTCAAGCCATAGAGAATGCGGCTACGGAACTGCGGGAAGGAAGATTCGACGGTCATTTCCCTCTTACGATTTGGCAGACAGGATCCGGCACGCAAACCAACATGAATGCCAACGAAGTCATAGCCAACCGCGCAAACGAGATGCTTGGAAAGCCGTTGGGCGCTCGCGCACCGATCCATCCCAACGACCATGTGAATCGGTCCCAATCGTCCAATGACAGCTTTCCGACCGTGATGCACGTGTCTACCGCTCTGGCTTTGCGCGAGCGGCTGCTGCCGGCTCTCTCGATCCTTCAAGCGGAGCTGGCCGCGAAGGCGGAAGTCTACTCCGACGTCGTCAAGATCGGCCGTACCCATTTGATGGACGCGGTGCCGATGACAATGGGACAGGCGTTTGGCGCATTCGCTCGCCAGATCGAGAATGGCATCCAACGTATCGAAGCGACCAAGTCGCGTCTGCGGATGCTGCCTCAGGGCGGTACTGCGGTAGGCAGCGGTCTCAACGCTCCCGCAGGTTTCGACGGCGCGTTTTGCGAGGAAGTTACCAAGCTTACGGGGATCGAGTTTGTACCGAATCCGAGCAAATTCGAAGGCATGGCAGCACATGACGCGCTGGTAGAAGTGAGCGGGGCCCTCAACGTGCTTGCGGTCTCGATGATCAAGATCGCCAATGACATCAGGTTTCTCGGATCCGGACCGAGCTGTGGCTTAGGTGAGCTCGTGATCCCTGACGACGGCCTCACCTCGTCGATCATGCCGGGCAAGCGTAATCCAACAATAGCTGAGGTCGTTGTTCAAGCGGCATTTCAAGCCGTCGGTAACCACGCAACCATTTCGGCGGCAGCGGCCTCGGGCAATTTCGAGCTCAACGTGGCCAAACCCGTTCTGATCTACAATGTGCTTCAATCCGTCCGGATACTGGCGGACAGCGCGCGCGTCTTCGCTATCCGGACAATACGCGATATCGACGTGAATCGCGAACGCCTAAGATTGAATATGGCGAACGCCCTGTTGCATGTGACCGCTCTCAATCCGATACTCGGCTATGACAAGGTGGCCGAGATCACGGCGAAGGCGCTCAGAGAGGGGATTGGGCCACGGGAAGCTTGTGTTGCGCTGGGCCTTCTCACTGCCGAGCAATACGACTTGCACATGGGTTCAAAGCTATGAGGTTATCGTCCGAGCGGACTCAATTTGTCCGCCTTCTCGAGGTTAGACCCTTCGCGTTTCCCTAAGTGCGTAAATGACGAGATACCATGGCGTGCTCGGCAACGGCTTTCACCATCGCAAGCCTTCGGGTCAGCAATGCTGTCTTCCGCTTCGACAAACTTGAGCTGGCGCCGCGGAGCAGACTCCTCAAAGAGCACGACGCTCCAGCAAGACAGAACCTGAAGTCGGAGCGCGGTTGACGCACGGCGACGCTCGCCAGCGTGCTCGAGCAGCTGAGCTATGCCGCAGCCAGAATCCTGTCCTTTGCCGCCTTCATGTCGCGAGCGGGCGGCGAGCCGAACATGCGTCCGTATTCCCTGGTGAACTGAGAGACGCTTTCGTACCCCACTGCATAGGCGGCGCCACTTACTGTCGCGCCTTCCGAGAGCATCATGCGTCTTGCTTCGATCAGGCGCAGCTGCTTCTGAAATTGGAGAGGCGTCAGCGATGTGATCGATCGGAAGTGCTCGTGGAAGGCAGATGGGCTCATGCCGGCGACGTCCGCGAGACGCTCGACCTTCAAAGGCTCCGCAAATTCGGACCTGATGAGCGCGACGGCACGCGAAATACGTTGCGCATGGCTTTCCGCGACGCCGAGCCTACGGATTGCCGAACCATGCTGGCCGGCCAATAGCCAATAGTGCATTTCCCGCACCAATTGGGCCTGCAATACTGGCAGTGCAGAGGGACGATCAAGCAGGCGGACGAGCCGCAACGCCGCGTCGGCGACCTCCGACTCCGTAGGCTCGACGGAAACGGGAGTGCTCCGGGCTGCCGGCGAGGCTCGCATTTCCGCGGCGAGGTGTTCGATGACCGCAGGGTCTAATTCCAGCACAAGCGAGAGATAAGGCTGATTTACGTTGGCACGTGTGATCTGGCTGACGGTTGGCACATCGGCAGTGATCAGCAGCGACTCGCCCGCTCCAAAATCGAACGTCCGATTCCCCATCGTTACTCGCTTGCTCCCCTGCAGCACTAACGCAACCAATGGGCGAGAAATTGCATACTGCAACGCGCTCGGCATCGTCGCCCTGATCGCCGTCAATCCTGGGACAGCTGTGGGAGCGATGCCATTCCGGTCGGAATGTGCTTCGGCGTAAGGGCGGACCGCTTTAATCAGATCATTGGTCATGTCGTCAGCTTAGTCTGGCAAACCCCTACCACACAAGTCGTTTGGAGGATCAGGCAGAAAAGGTAGAGAATCTCGCTAAGCTCCCGGCGTTGCATTCACCACGTTGAGACGGTCACTGCGCCCAAGTTGCGGCGCGAACTGGGAACTCGACTTGGACGGAGGCACGAATGGCTTTTATCAGACAGCGGAGGCTCACGTACAGGGACCTGACGCAGACGCCATCTCTTACCCATCATCGAACCACCGGGCTAGATGATGCCGATTAGCTCTCTCTTGATTCAAGCCTGTTACATGCTGCCAATCCTGCAAGTAGTCGCATGCAGGGTTCGGCTGACCTGCGCCGCGAAGATTAGGGCCGTGGTGGTGCGGACGGGTTTTGCCTCCGGTTGGGGCAGTTCGGCGCTCCAATGACGGTGTTGGCGCATTTCTTCCGCGGCGATGGCACCTAGCTCCCGCCGCGCGCCCGTTTTGATACATAGTTCTTCATCGCATTCTTCACCGCGCCCGGTGCTTGGGTTCCGGGCAGGTGAAGAGCCGCGTTTCGGTCTCAGATCGCAAGTGGAGAAATAGGCAAATATTGCGGAGGAATCGGCAACATAGGCGAGCAGCTTGGGTCCATATTGCGTCTATCTCAATGGTCATGGACAGGAGTTGGAAGCGATGACCACAATCAGCCTCATTACAGGAGCCAGCCGCGGCCTTGGCCGCAACACCGCGATTAGCATCGCCCGCCATGGCGGCGACGTTATCCTCACATGCCGCAGCGGGGCGGATGACCTTCGAGCGGCCGTCGCGGAAATCGAAGCCCTGGGACGCAAAGCCGTCCCGCTCAGACTCGATGTAAGCAACCTCGGCACATTTCCCACTTTCGTGGACAGATTGCGTTCCGAACTGAAAAAGGTTTGGGGGCGCGATACCTTTGACCACCTTGTCAACAATGCCGGACATGGCGAGATGGCAGCCTTCGCCGAGACGACCGAGGCACAATTCGATTCCCTGTTCAACGTTCACGTCAAGGGCGTGTTCTTTCTGACGCAAGCGCTGCTGCCGGTCCTCGCTGATGGCGGCCGGATCGTGAACTTCTCGTCGGGTCTCACGCGCGTATCGTTCCCCGGTTTTTCCGCCTACTCGGCGGCCAAGGGCGCAGTCGAAGCCCTGACCACTTACATGGCCAAGGAACTAGGCAGCCGTGGGATAACGGTGAATACCGTTGCGCCGGGTGCGATCGAAACCGACTTCCTCGGAGGAGCCGTTCGCGACATGCCCGACCTCAACAAGCAATTCGCCGATATGACTGCACTTGGCCGCGTCGGCGTACCGGACGACATCGGGTCGATGGTCGCGAGTCTCTTGGGGCCTGATAACCGCTGGATTACGGCACAGCGGATTGAGGTCTCTGGCGGTCAGACCATTTAAGCGCACTGCTTGACGCCACAATGGCAACGCGGGTGAAACGTCATCCGCGTTGCGTCTCGGGTCAAGCGCCTGAAAGAGGCACGCACATGTCGCCTTCTGCAATTGGTCGCGGCTCAAACAAGACCAACGGAAAACTGGTCTACCACGGATCTGTCGCAAGCAGGTTTGATCAATCAGAGTTCTCGTAATTGTGTGTCTACACAACGGGATAATTTTGTATCGATGCAACGGGTGAAGAATGGGCTTCGAGACTGACAGGGAAATCGAAGTATCTGCGTTGGACGCGCGGCTTGCCAACATCCGGCTCGGCGGGGCGCTGACGCTCGCCGCGGAGTCCGAGGATGGGGTAATCGATGTTACGGCGACCGCGGCTAAGCTCGGCTTGCCCGCTCCCCGCGACATCGATGATCTTTTGCAGAACAAGCGAGCGGCTGAAGTGCGCGCGGTGCTTGCTGCCGTCAAGCGCTCCAAGGCAAATGGGATCGTAGTTCCAAACGCCGAAGTGTCGTTTGCGCCCGTGGTGACGCGGCCCGAAAAGATCATCTGCGTCGGCTTCAACTACCGCGAACATGCGGCGGAAACGAATACGCCGATTCCCGAGGCTCCCCCGCTGTTCAACAAGTTCAACAATGCCCTCAATCATCATGAGGGCAGGGTGCAGCTACCGACGCGGGTTGCACGGCAATTCGACTATGAGACTGAATTGGTCGTCGTGTTCGGACGCGACTGTCGCGATGTAGCCGAGGTCGAGGCTCTGGATGTCGTAGCGGGCTATGCGACGGGTAATGACATTAGCGCGCGCGAATTGCAAACGGCGACATCTCAATTTCTTGCGGGCAAGACCTCGGACGGTTTCGCCCCACTGGGGCCCTGGTTGGTGACCCGTAATAGGGTGCCCGATCCCAACGCCCTGCGTCTACAGACGTGGGTAAATGGCAAGGTTCGCCAGGACTGGAACACGCGGGACATGATCTTCAATTGCCGGCAGCTGATTAGCTACGCCTCGAACATCATGACCATCAAGGCTGGAGATATTCTCTTCACCGGTACGCCGCAAGGCGTAATCCTGGGAGAGAAAGGGCCACGCGAGCAGCGCCAGTGGCTTAAGTCGGGTGACGAGGTGGTCTCCTCGATCGAAGGCCTTGGCGAGTTGCGCGTGCGCCTTGTCTGAGCAACCACGGGCGAGACGATGAAAAACACAACCACAATCGAAAAGATCTTCATCCTCGACGGTGGAATAGCTCGGGTTGACGATGGTTCGATCTATTCGCCAGGCATCAATGTCGGCATACCTATGACGCTGAGCTGCAACGCCTATCTTATTCGGCATCGAGAGAAGTGGCTATTGTGGGATACCGGCACCGAAGATGATCTTGTCTCGGAGCCGCAAGGGCGCATCGTAGCGCATGGCATCCGTGGGATCGTACGAAGGACCGTGGCTTCGCAGCTCGATGAGATCGGGGTAAGGCCAGATGAGATCGCAATGATAGCCATCTCCCACGCTCACTTCGATCATGTCGGCAATTGCCGACTGTTCCGAAATGCCAAATGGATTGCACAAAAGGCCGAGTACGAAGCCATGTTCGGACCGGATCCGGCGCAATTTGGCTATTTGCCTGAACTCTACGCGACGATGCGCCAAAATGATGTCGAGCTCGTCGACGGCGATCACGATATTTTTGGCGATGGTGCTGTGCGCATAATATTTACGCCTGGGCATACCCTTGGCCACTGTTCGCTGCTGGTGCGACTGCCGAAAGCCGGCCCGGTTCTGCTCAGCGGAGATGTGGCTCACAATCGCGAAAACTTCGATTGCCGACGGGTGCCATCCTTCAACGCGGATAAACAGGCCACCGAGGCCTCGATGGACAAGGTCGACGCAATTCTTCACACGGAGATGGCAACGATGTGGGTAAACCACGATACAGCGCAAAGCGAAGGTTTGCCGCATGCGCCGAAGTGGATTGCATAGACGCATTCGTTGGGAGCTGCCGGAGATCTCGATTTGAGCCGTCGCCTTCCTCGGCAATATAGTCCAATCGAACATTTGCAAGCGCGCCGACGTGATCCCGATCCTGGTCGAGGTAGTACGTCAAAGTTGCTAGTCTTTCGATCGACGCAATTGCAGACCGTCTTCTCCAGCTGATCGGCCGAAGAGCGCCGATACTCTCGGCTGAATTGCGATGGGCTTTCATATCTGACAGCAAAGCCCACCACAGCTACATCGGGCGCGCCGGATCGAAGGCGGGTCCGTGCGGCCTGTAACCGAATCTGCTTCTGTTACTGAATCGGCGTCATCGAGGTAATTCTACGGAAGTACCGATGGAACGATGTGAAAAACCGCAGCCGGAGTGACCTCGACAGGAATCGGTTCTGCACCGGACTGTCCGAAGTCGATCCAGCCGGAATTGAATCCGCCGGCGCGTCATCGCAGGTGCGGGCAGCAGTATCGGTGGGGCCATCGCGGAAAAGCTCAGGTACGGTCGGCTATCGCCAAGTGCTCGGCGACATGTCGGAAATAGTGCCAAATGCGGGGACTCTCGCGAAATGAGGAGTCGAGGCACGAAGCGGCTTGGGCTTGTGGAGATGCTTGTCGCGGCGATAGGTCTCGGCCCCTCGAAGATAGGAAGATAGCGATCGAGGTAGTAGAGGATTCGACCTCTCCTTGACGCCAACCTCAAAGTAGCTGGCCCCCGCAAAGTGCATGTTTCAGCAGATGGACGAACTCGGCCGCGGTTCCGTCCCTTGTTGGTCCGCTTCCAGGCTTGCGCTGCTCGCCCCTGTACTTTGTCCCGCAATCTTGCGTGGATTTCACCCTGAGTCGCGCTCGCGCGCGGCCTTATTCGCCCAATATGCAGGCATATACGCGCAGTCGCGACCGCCCAGTCCGGCTGCACTTGCCTCGTCAAACGCCCTTAGAGTCTGGGCCGCCAGTGGCAGGGCGATGCTATGTGCGTCGCCCTCAGCCAGCATCGTCCGCAAATCCTTACGCATGGAGTCGATGTCGAACGTCGGCTGAACGTCTTGGTCACCCCCTAGGATCGCCGCGATTGACTTCGCCTTCACCTTCAAGACGTTCGGTGCGCCCGCCGTCTCGGCGAAGAGCTGCACAAGCCACTCCGGATCCTTCCCCAGGTAACGAACAAGCGCTAACGCCTCGCCGAAGCTCTGCCAGAATACAAGCAGGGGCAGGTTGATTGCTAACTTGGCCGATGCGCCAGCGCCCACCGGGCCGATGTGCTCAATCCAACGGCAAAGCTTCTCCAGCACCGGACGGGCACGCTCCACATCCGCGGCATCGCCGCCAGCTAGGCCAAGTAACAGACCTGCGCGGGCGGGCGCGGTGGTGCCGCCCACCGGACACTCCACGAATGCGCCGCTCGTTCGCCTCACCTCCAACGCCAGCGCCTGCTGCGTCTCTGGCCGAAGCGTGCTCATCTCGATGATGAGCTTGTTCGGTGCCGCACTAAGCAATCCGTTTGGGCCGTGATAGACAGCCTGCACGGCCGTAGCATCGAACAGCATCGAGATGATCGTATCCGTGCGATCGGCCAACTCGCGCGGCGTGTCGGCCACCGGTAGCCCGGTGGCCTCCGCCTTTTCGCGCGACCGGTTCCAAACTATAACGTCCTCGCCCATCTCGTGCAGCCGCGCTGCTATTGCGGTCCCCATCTTACCAATTCCAGCGATACCAACGGGCATAACGTAATCCTCTTTCCGACAACTCATCATCTCTCATGGAGTGACCAGCCCCATTATCGGGTCGGAAGGCCAGCCCCTGTTGCTCGATTCTCGGACTTCTTTGCTTGATCCTACAAAAGGGGTGCCGCCGCCGGCCGCGGCATTCCGCCATTCCATGGCACGGCGCCTGTCGCTCAATCCGTCTACAACTCAGGAGGGACATGTCTCAAAAAAAGCCGGCCATGAAGCCGTGCTCAACCCGGAAGAGCCGATTCTGGAGGGTTACCGAGCTTGCATCGTTGAGCAGAGGGTGCGGGCATTGAACTTCTTCACTGCCCGCAAAGAAGCGGCTCCGTGAATGAGACGGATCAGCGTCGATTGGGCGCAACGCGGTGCTGAACGCCTATTTTGTCTTTTTCTTGGTGCGTTGTTCGTGCTTCGCACCTGAACGATTGTCACAACCCAATCTCTTCATATCCGCCGTGAGGAACTGCGAGTGCGTTGTGATTAATTGAACGGCAAACCGGCCATACAGTTGAACGAAAAGTCCCCTTGACCGCCTCGTAGTACAGATACGGAGCAATAATTGGAACTCCTTGTAGAGGCGCACGATGCTCACTGAGAGATCCGCGACTGCGCAACGAGGAGCCACTTTTGTCTGAGAAACCGCGCGTCGCCGGTAGAGCAGCCATCGGCACCGTAACGGCCCGGGGCACCGGCGAAAGCATTGCCGAGCTATTCGTCTCAGAAGGCGCCAAGGTGCTTCTCGTCAACGTAAACCCAGACGTGGAGGACACCGCACGGCACTTCGGGCAAGCGGCGATCGTGAAGAGTGTAACCAATACGGATGCTGGAACCAGATCGTTGCTGCAGCACTGAAGTCCCTCAGTCGGATGGTCACCCCTGTCAACAACGCCGGAATTGGCGGCTCCAAGACGCTGCCGGAGTCCCGACGCTCTCATCGATCGGTTTCTCCAGACCAATCTCGCGTCGCCGCTCAGAATCACCCGATCCGTTTTGCCTCACCTCACACGTCCAAGCGGACGTATCATCAACATATCCTCGATCTCGAACCGACGGGATATCCTGGCACTACCGCTTATGGCATCCGCGGCTCTCGCTCCCCGCGTAGGGACCGCGATCTTTAGGCCTCACGCTGCTTCTAGTCGAGCAGAACGTCGGTATAGGGCTCGATATCGCCGACTACATCTATGCAATCGGGGCCAGACGCATTGCCTACGAACGAGAAGTTGGAAGTGGCATCGCAATGGAGGAGCTTCAAGAGTTCTATCTCGGCGGCGAAGCATTGACCCGCTCGCTATCGATACGACTAGGCGGTCCTTGAAAGACATGAAAGCAATAGTGCCTCGGCGGTTCGAGGGACGAGTGGTTGTCGTTACAGGCGCCGCCGGTGCGTTGGGGCGCGCTTGTGCAGCGTCGCTGGCCAGCGAAGGTGCAGAATAGCTCCTGTTCGCGCGCGATCCAAAGGGGTTGCGGAAACGGCCAGAATGTGCCCGGACACGGAACCAGTCGCGGGGACGTGAGGTACGCGGCAGACGGTTCGGCGTGGTTGAGTTAATTGTCGCGGCGGCCGGTATCGCAGGTCCATTAAAAAATGCCATCGAACTGGAGGAAGACAAGTTCGACCTGCTCTTCGACGTGAACGTCAAGGGGGGTGGGCTCGCCGCAAAATATCTGATTTCCGCAAATGCGCGAGCTCGGTCGTTGTTCGGTCGGGCTGTTTTCTTTGGCGGCCGGTCTGCGCGGTTCACCCGTGTTGTCGGTTTATTCGGCCACGAAGGGTGCCGTAACGCTCCTGACGAAGAGCCTTGCGCTCAATCACCCGACCGAAAACGTCCGCGTTAATGCGTGTGTCCCGGGACGATCGAGTCTCCGATGGTTCGTCAGTCGATCGCGGAAGCCGGAGATGCGACCGCTCAATCGGCGCGTGAAGATCCGCAAAAATCCTTGCAGCCGATGCAGCGTTTTGGTTTTTCCTCGGAAGTCGTCGGAGCTGTGCTGTACCTCCTCAGCGCCGAAGCCTCGTTCCCACCGAAATCGCCCTGCCGATCGCGGCGCCTCGCTTAGTGGCCGCGACGACGAACAGCGCTTGCCGGTGTGATGAAGCCGAGCATGCCCACAGGCGGCGAGAGGAGATCGCTACGCAAGCCTCCTTGGATGGCAAGGGCGCCGGATTTTGGAATGTGCACTCAAAATGAGGTGCCATGATACCATTTCGGCCTTCGTCCCCACGAGGCTCGGGGAACCTTCTGAGAGCGTATTTTATCGTGTAGCCATAAGCAAAAAACATCGACGTAATGTTGTAAGACGATTTGACGAGCATATTATCAATCATGTTAGGATGTGTGAGGTCGAGGCCCGAAGCCGAACTTCGGCTTCGGGTGCGCACCGGGAGAAACGATGCA
Source organism: Bradyrhizobium sp. WSM3983 (assembly GCF_000473045.1). GTDB lineage: Bacteria > Pseudomonadota > Alphaproteobacteria > Rhizobiales > Xanthobacteraceae > Bradyrhizobium. Next base: position 140,483 of record NZ_AXAY01000009.1, read on the forward strand.
AGAGTTTGAATTTTCCAAAACAGGAAGCGCCCGGAAGCCCAAGTGCTGGGACGGCAGCATGCGCTTCGGCATTTTTTGGCCTGGGACAAAGACGAAGCTTCCTTCCGAGCGCATCGCGGAGCTCAATCCCGATCCTCTTGATATCGAGAACCACCTCTCGTTGGCGAGAGCCTGCGAGCAAGTTTCACTCGATCTCGTGCTGCTGGGCGACGGATATGCACCGAGTTCTGAAGAAGGCACTCGCATCGGCTTTCAGGATCCGGGGTTGCACGCCCTCATTATCGCGGCTCCGATCATCATGGCCACGCAGCATCTAGGGGTCATCTCCACGCTTCACACGACGTTCTTCCACCCGGCTCACATCGCGAGGTTCGCCGCCAATTTGGATTGGTTGAGCAACGGTCGCTGGGGATGGAACATCGTCAACGGCTATCGAGACTACGAGGCAAGTTTGTTCGGCTTCGAAACGCTGCCCCACAGCGCTGCTCTCTACGACGCGGCTGCCGAAGCCATCGCCGTCATTGAGTCTCTCTGGGACGGCTCGCGCCGAACCGAATACGACGGTCGCCATTACAAAAGCCATGGCAAGATGAAGGGCCCATATCCGTCGGAGCGACCCGTTTTCGTCTGCGCAGCGGCCTCCGACCGAGGGCGTCGATTCACCGCAACTCACTGCGACTACTTGTTCGCTTCGCCAACCGAGCTATCCGATCTGCCGGCGATCAAACAGGACGTCAGCCGCTATGCGCACGAAGCCAGTCGGCCGGCGCCCGAGATACTCGTTGTGATCGACCTTCACATTCGCGAGCAGCAGGGTGAAGCCAGGCGTGTCTTCGACGATCTAATGGGCAGCATGGAAACCAATGAGGCCGGTCGGAAGTGGTCGGGACAGATCGGACGACTGCGCAACGAGCAGAAGAGCCCGTTCAAGTTCCCGGCCTTCGTCGGAACGTCGCGAGAGGTGGCAGATCAGATCATCGCCGCGCGTGAACAATGGGGCCTGAACGGCGTCTTGTTTCGGCCTCTAATTTGCTCGGCCGAAGAAGTGCTTCGCCTGGCGCCAGTCATGGAAATCCTCGAGCGCGCCGGCGTTCGCAAGAATCCAAAGGCTAGAAACTATTCCTGGTAGCAAGCTGCGGATTCTTCCCAGGAGCCGTCCGAGTTCAAAGAAATAGGGCAGATCATGGTCGATCAGGCAAGTGCCACCCAACTGCATCTCGCCGGCGCGACGATGGATCGATCCGAGCCGCGACCAGCGTTCAGGAAGTTCATCGCCGCCGCGACGGTCGGCAACATCTTCGAATGGTATGATTGGGGCGTCTTCGCTTTCGTCGTCACCTACATCGCGCGAAATTTCTTTCCTTCGCAAGATCCCACTGCTGCGTTGCTATCAACCTTCGCAACTTTCGGTGCAGGTTTCGTGGCACGACCAGCCGGAGCTCTATTGATCGGTTCGATTGGCGACCGATTCGGCCGCAAAACGGCGCTCATGGCGACGATCTACGTCATGGCAATCGGAACGGTCGGCACTGCCCTTATCCCGACCTTCAACACTATCGGTGTCTGGGCTCCCGTCCTGCTTGTATGCGCTCGCCTGCTGCAAGGCATCTCCACGGGAGGCGAGCTTGGTGGTTCTCTCGCGTTCATCATCGAGTGGGCGCCGCGTCATCTGCGCGGTTTCTACGGAAGCTTCCAGCAGGCATCCACCATCGTCGGTTTGCTGATCGGCTCGGCGGTTTCCGCCGTGTTGAATAGTATTTTGACCCCGGATCAGATGGCCGAATGGGGGTGGCGCGTCCCATTCATCATAGGGGGCGTCCTGCTCCCCATCGGCATCTGGATGCGCCGCGACCTTGAAGACACTCCCGCCTTCCTGGAGTCGAAAACGTCGAAAGCCGAGCAAACGTCTTTTCAGACGGGTGCCATCATGGTCCTGCGGGCCGTTGGGTTCGGAATTTGTTGGACGACATGTCAGTATCTGATCCTTAGCTACTTGGCGACCTTTACCGCCATGCAGGGAGGATTGACCGAGAGCCAGGCGCTCTGGTCGCACACGACCGGTCTCATCTGCGCAATCGTCTTTACGCCTATATGGGGCTTCCTGTCCGACAGGATCGGACGCAAACCGCTTCTCGTCGCCGTGAATCTGTTCTTCTCGATCGTGGGCTATTTCATCTTTTCGTTCATCTCGTCTGCTCCCGGGTTGGCCTGGATCGTTGCAGTACAGTGCGTCATTGGAGCCGTCATGGCCATTCATACCGGCGTGGGCCCCGCCGCCATCACGGAAATCTTTCCCACCAAATCCCGTTCGTTCTTGAACTCTCTCGCCTTCGCGTTGGTCGTGACGATCTTCGGCGGATTTTCGCCCTACGTGGCCACTTGGCTGATCCACACGACGGGATCTCCGATCTCGCCTTCATACTTGTTGATCGCAACCGGCCTGATCGCCGCTGCTACGGTTGCAGTGTCGAAAGAGACGGCTCACGAAGAGCTGTCGTAGCGGCGGGCGCAAAAATGATTGATCGGGTTTGCATCTGGGGAGCGGGCGCAATCGGAGGCATTGTGGGGGCCCACCTCGCACGCGCCGGACAAGATACGCTCCTGGTCGATGTGGCCGACGAGCACGTGGAGCGGATCGCTTCGAAGGGGCTTACGATAGATGGCCCGTTGGGGCACTTCTCGATCGACATTTCCGCTACCAAACCGGAAAGACTGAACGGAAAATTCGGTGTCATCTTGCTCGCCGTCAAGTCGCAGCATACGAAAGATGCTTGTCTGGCGTTATTCCCGCATCTCGCATCGGACGGCTACGTCGTTTCACTCCAGAACGGACTGAACGAGCCGATAATCGCCAATATCGTCGGTCGCGATCGCACTGTCGGCGGCTTCGTCAATTTCGGCGGAGACTATCTGGAACCGGGGCGAATCACTTATGGACTTCGCGGGACAGTTGCTGTCGGAGAGCTCGATGGCACGATCACGCCGCGCCTCGAAGATCTCAATCAGTGCCTTAGGCTGTTCGAAGAAAGTGCGATAATAAGCCCCAACATCATGGGCTATCTCTGGGGTAAGGCGGCTTATGGCGCAATACTTACCGCTTCCGCGCTGACCCATGCTCCGATAGCCGACTTCATTGGCAGTCCGAAGCGGCGCGTACTCCTGAAAAAGCTCGCCCAAGAAGTGCTGGATGTCGCTCTGGCGGAAGGTGCTTCCCCGCTTGGATTCGATACCTTCGAGCCCGCGGCCTTTATCGCGCGCGATGATATCGCGATGAACGCAAGTCTCGATGCGTTGGCCGCCTTCAACCGTGGAACCGGGAAGACTCACAGCGGAATCTGGCGCGATCTCGCGGTCCGAAAGCGGCCGACCGAGGTAGCTGCGCAGTTCCAGCCCATCGAACAAATCGCGCGGCGGCACGATCTAGGGGTGCCACTTTTCAAGGCCCTTGTTGAGTTGATCAACACTGTCGAGATCGGTCACCGCGAACAGGGGGAAGAGCTTGCCGATGAACTCTGTCGTCGTTCGGAAATCCCGTTAAGCGACCTTCGATCGGCACCAGCTCGATCTTCGAAACAATCATCTGAGGCTTTGAAATGACTTCTTCTCGTGATGCAGCGATCAGTGCGGCGAAAGCAAGCTACGACGCCGGCGAGTTTCTTAGTCGCCTCAAAGACCTCGTTGCTGTGCCGACCGAAAGCCATCCTCCGGAGCACAAGGAGGATTTGGTTCGTTACTGCAGCGAGGTGCTCGGTCCATTGGTCGAGTCGTTGGGGTTTTCGGTCTCGATCCTCGATAACCCGGAGCACCACCACGGGCCCGTGATGCTCGGGACCCGTATAGAGGATGCATCGCTTCCAACCGTGCTGATCTATGGGCACGGAGATGTCGTGCGAGCCATGCCGCAGAGGTGGAGGTCCGACCTGGATCCGTGGACTGTTAAGGTCGAAGGCGACAAGATCTACGGTCGGGGCGTGGTGGACAACAAGGGTCAACATCTGCTTGCCATCGAGGCCTTGCGCGCGGTGCTCTCGGTTCGTGGACGATTGGGCTTCAATGCGAAGATCTTCGTCGAGACAGGCGAAGAGGCCGGTTCTCCGGGCCTGCGCGGCATACTCCAGCGTCATCGGAAGGCTTGCGCAGCGGATGTCTTCATAGCTCTCGATGGTTTACGCCAAGCGATCTCGATACCGGAGGTAACCCTCGGGACTCGAGGAGGCGTTGCGATGGATCTAGTCGTGAATCTCCGCGAGGGCGGGTTTCATTCAGGCCATTGGGGAGGGCTTCTCACCGATCCTGCGGTCATTTTGTCGCATGCAATCGCGAGCATCATTTCGCGAGACGGCCGAATTCTGGTGGAGGGATGGACTCCGGCCGCGATCCCCGCAGATGTGCGCAACGCATGTGCCAAGATCGTGGTCGATGAGCTGCCGAATGGACCATCGCCGGATCCTCAGTGGGGCGAACCCGGCCTCACCCGCGCAGAGCGCATCTTCATGTGGACCAGCGCAGTCATACTCGCGAGCGTGTCCGGGCAACCTGATGCTCCAGTGAACGCTGTATCGGGTAGCGCGCGCGCCCGGATCCAGGTGCGGCATACAGTCGATGTACCGGCCGATGGACTTGTGAGTGCGCTTCGAAAGCACCTCGACAAGGAGGGGTTCGACAACGTGCAGGTTTTAGCGGTCCAGGAACGAGACGCGTTTCCGGCATCGAGGACATCGTCCGAGAATCCCTGGGTGCGGCTTGTCGTGAGATCGATGGCAGAGACAGCACGCCGACCTCCCAACGTCGTTCCCAATATCGGCGCATCGGGTCCTTCCGAGCTGTTTCGACAAGAACTCTGCACGCCCGTCTTGTGGCTCCCCTTCTCGTATGGCGGCTGCAATCAGCATGGTCCGGACGAGCACGGCTTGGCCTCGCTGTTTCGCGAAGGGATCGGTCTGATGGCCGGCGTCTGGTGGGACATCGGGAGCGCGGATCGCGCGTCGCTGCGTCGCTGAGCAAGAGCGACCTCTGGTTTTGCAGGCGCAGAGAGAACCGTTTGGAGTGCAGTCAATTGCCCAATAGTAGTCGCAGTGAACGCTCATCATTTCGATGGATTGCTGATTGGTTGGGCAAAGTCCTGCGGAAACCCATTTCCAAAAACTCGTTCGCAATATTTGCGGATGGAGGTGGCGCCTTCACGCTCGATGAGCAGCAAAGATCACAGGACAAAGGTCAGGGTCCTACGGATAGGGACGTCGAGTAGAGAGCATCACCATTCATGCGAATGGCTGACGGAGTATGTTCTGGCGCTGCGATTTTCGCTGCACCCGATCCACCGGATGCGGAATAACTACGTATTTCGTGACAATATCGGAACATAATTGCTATTCTGCTCACTGCAGGATTATGTTTGTTTCGCCGTAAGCCGGCTTAGTGTGCGACTTGAAGCGCCCAGGCGCAGGTTGGCATCTTTCTTGCGACGCGATTGGAATGCCTATCAAGCTGGAGGTCGTGATGGAATTTCGTCAGCTTCGCTCGTTCTGCAAGATCGTCCAGCACGGCAGCTTCACTCGCGCCGCCGAAGCCTTAAGAATTACTCAGCCCGCTCTCGGGCTTCAGATTCGAAATCTAGAGGAAGAACTGCGGGTACCGCTGCTCGTGCGCCATTCGCGAGGAGTCGAGTTGACGCCTGAGGGCAAGATATTGCTCGAACGCGCGCAGGTCATTCTGAGCAATGTCGATCAGGCCGTGCGAGCTGTCGGTGATTGCAGGACGCTTGAGAAAGGCGAAATAAGGCTCGGTCTTGCACCAAGCATGGCGGCTATGATGGCAATCTCCCTTGCGCGGAAGGCCAACGAAAAATTGAAGCATGTCCGCTTTGAGTTTCTGGAGGCGCCCACGCCGATTTTAGCCGACTGGGTATCGGAGAAGCGGGTGGATATTGCTATCGCGTGCGAGGGTCCGCTCGATCCGAACATCATAAGAGAAGAATTGCTCCAAGAATGGCTGTATCTGGTGCAGAAGCCAATCGCCGGGGAACCGCTAATTGGTCCGTCGATTGAATTCGGCGAGCTTTCAACGATTCCGCTCGCCATTGCCGACCCTATGCTGACCAAGCTGCTCTACCACAAGCTCGTCGCGGCCGCCGAAACGGCAGGAATCACGTTGGATATCCAAAACGTGCTTCCGTCAACGGATCTCGTCAAGACGCTCGTCGAGGAGGGGCACGTCGCCACGGTGATGCCGTATGCGAATGTCCGCCGCGAATGCCAGCAGAGAACCTTGCGAGTCCGCAAGATCACGAGCCCGACCCTTACTCGGAACGCGTATCTACTCTCGCACCGTGAGGCCTCTCCGAACAAGGCCGTGCGGGAGCTGATCCGACATGCGGTCGCGGAAGAAATCCGGGACATGCCGGAGTGTGCGACCTTGTCGGAATTCGCGCTCTAGAGGTGGGACCGAAAGCGGAAATCGGCTCTAGATGGCGGCGGCTGGCTCGTTCGGCAAAGCGTAGCCCGACTCAACGATCGCCCTGGCCAGGACAGCTATTCTGTCGAGGTGTTCGGTAACGATCCGCTCCGCGCCTTCCTCGTCGCCGGCGACAATCGCGTCGCTCAAGATTCGAAGTGACTCGATGCCCTGTGCGCGGCCCTTTTTCTGCAACGAGATGAAGCGAATCAGCTTGATCCGGTTGTGGAGTGTACCGAGAGCCTGAGCGAGATACGGATTGCCGCTGCCAGCCGCAATCGCGCTATAGTATGTCGTGCCGGCCTCCAGCAGCTCAAACGGGGAGCCGGTCGCCTCGATTTCGTTGAGCCGCTTCACCGAACGCTGCAATGCGGCGAGATCATCCGGCCGGCGTCGGCGGGCGAACTCACGGGCCGCGAAGCTCTCGAGCAGCCGCCTAAGCGCATACAGGTGCCCCACTTCGTCAACGGTCATTGCCGTGACGACCGGGCCTCGATGAGGCGCAGTGGCAATAAGACCTTCCGCCTCCAGCAGCCTGAACGCTTCGCGCAGCGACGGTCGACTTACCCCGGTCAATTCGCAAAGCTCGCGCTCGCGCAATTGACTGCCCGGCGGGAAGCGCCCGGTGACGATTGCTTGACGGAGACGATCAGCCACCAAGCTGCGCAGGCTGATCGCCTGACCAACCACGGAGAGGTCGTCGACTTTCATCCCGGTCATCTTCGCGTGCTCCTTCGACATGCACAGCGCTTATCTCGCTCGCGATAAGCACGCAACAAAATTACCTTACAAGATTTTTGTATTACAATCTGGTCATAAGCTATAATGATGATATAACATTGTACAACGGGCCGTTTCAGTCAATAGCGGAGTTTTCATGCTCAAGACCGCTCGCCGAGGCGTTGTTTCTAGCCCGCGCAAGCCGAAAGCATTCGATGGCTCGATGCGCTTTGGCCTGTTTTGGCCAGGGACGCGTACGTTGTTACCGTCAGAGAAGATCGCGGCTCTCAATCCTGATCCGCTCGACCTCAGCATCCAATTAGACCTCGCAAGCGCTTGCGAGCATGTGGCACTAGATCTCGTGCTCCTCGGCGATGGCTACTCGCCGAGCTCGGAAGAAGGGACACGCTTCGGATTTCAGGACCCAGGGCTCCACGCTTTGACTTTGGCGGCTCCCCTGATCATGGCAACGGAGCATCTCGGCGTCATATCGACGCTCCATTCGACGTTCTTCCACCCGACGCACATAGCACGCTTCGGTGCCAATATGGATTGGCTGAGCGGCGGTCGCTGGGGTTGGAACATCGTCAACGGCTATCGCGATTACGAGGCGAGCCTCTTCGGCTTTGAGACGCTTCCGGATAGTGCCGTTCTCTACGACGCTTCCGACGAGGCGGTTCAGATCATCGAATCGTTGTGGGACTCCTCAAAGCGCACCGAATTCTCCGGAGCGCACTATAAGTGCCATGGTAAAATGAAGGGACCGTATCCGGAAGAGCGCCCCGTGTTCGTCTGCGCCGCTGCATCGGAACGCGGAAGACGTTTTACGGCGAAGCACTGCGAGTACATGTTCGCATCGCCGACCAAGTTGTCGGACCTGCCGCCGATCAAAGAGGATTTGGCTCTTCATGCCGCCGAAGCCAAGATCGCTCATTCGCCCGAAGTACTCGTCGTCGCGGACCTTCTGATTCGGGACGAGTCTGGGGAAGCCAGGGAAATGTTCGACAGCCTGATGGCGAGCATCGAGACCAACGAGGCGGCCCAGAAGTGGTCGGGACAAATCGGCCGCCTCAGAAATGAAAAGAAGACGCCCTTCAAGTTTCCCTACTTCGTCGGAACGGCGACCGAGGTTGCAGAGCAGCTGATCGAGGCAAAATCCGATTGGGGCCTCAACGGCGTGCTGTTTCGGCTTCCAGTCTGGTCTCCGCAAGAAGTCCTGCGGCTCCATCCAGTCTTCGATATCCTGGAGCGGAAGGGCGTTCGCGTCCACCCGCAGGCAAGAAATTATTCTTGGTAACAGCAGTCATCCATTCATTTCCCAACAAGCAAGGTCCAACGGAAGATGACAGCAAGCGAGCGTGAAGCTACGTCAGTACTCAAGAAAATCTGCGCTTCCGTCCAGGACACGTCGATGATGCGGCATCTCGAAGAGTTTTCTCGCCGCGTGAAGTTGTCTGGTAGCCGGGAGGAGCTCGAGAGCTTCGGGTATCTGCGCAACCAACTCGAAAGCTACGGCATCAGTACAAATCTTGTGCTGCATGATGCGTATATCAGCCTGCCGGGACAGGCACGGATCGCGATCGGAGATTGGGCGCCCGACTGCATCACCCACTCGTTCTCTCGCTCCTCTGGGCCGCGAGGCGTGGGCGGCGAGCTGATCTATGCGGGCGCTGGTGGGCCCGACGACTTCGCGAGAACGGATGCGCAAGGAAAGATCGTTCTGCTCGAAGGAATCGCAAATCCAGCCGCGAGCCTACGCGCATCCCAAGCCGGCGCCATAGGGCAGATTCATATTTCTCCGGCAAAGCACCTCTATGAGATGTGCATTTCGTCGGTCTGGGGAAATCCAACTCCGGATCAGCTTGAGCTGCTGCCTAGGACCGTCGTGCTAAGCGTACGAAATAGCGACGGCGAGGCCCTCAAAAGTCGATTGTTGAATGGGGAAGCCGTCTCGGCGGTTCTGACGGCCGAAGTGGATACTGGCTGGCGGAAGACGCCGATGCTCGAGGCCAATCTAGAGGCTGACCATCCATTGGATGACAGCTTCGTCCTGTTCTCGGGTCATCACGACACGTGGTACTACGGTGTAATGGACAACGGGAGTGCTAACGCTGCCATGCTGGAGGCGGCGCGCATCTTCGCGTTGCATCGCCAGGATCTCCGTCGTCATCTAAGGCTCTGCTTCTGGTCCGGTCATTCGCACGGACGCTATTCGGGCTCATCCTGGTACGCGGACGTCAAGTTCAAGGAGCTCTCGACCCGTTGCGTTGCGCACGTGAATATCGACTCCATCGGAGCTCGAGGCAACACCGTGCTCTCCGATGCGCTTTCGTCGAACGAACTCTACGCGCTCGCGGCAGAAGCAGTCAGCGCACAGGCCAACCAGAAGATCGACGGACACCGGATGAGCCGCGCCGGAGACCAATCCTTCTGGGGCATTGGCATTCCTTCTATCTTCATGGCGATGGGCGAACAGCCGGCCGGGAACGGCGGGAGCGTCATGGGGCCTGCCATCGGCGGCGGCGGTGCTCGCAAGGGTGCCGGTTTCGGCTGGTGGTGGCATACTCCCGACGATACCCTCGACAAGATCGATCCCGAGCTCCTCGTAAGGGACACCTCGATCTACGTACATGCCATTGGACGGCTCCTGACCGACGAGATTCTGCCACTGGACATTCAGAGGCAGGTGAATGCTTTGCAGGGGGAATTGACATCGCTCGCACAAGCGCTCGAGGATCGCATGGACATCAAGCCGGTCCTCCAAAGCGCCGGAATGTTGGGCGTCGCGGTAAAGCGCTTTCAAGAAGCGGCGAAGGTTGCTTCCCGCGATGATGCCACGAGCATCAATCGGGCTCTTATCGGCGTTACCCGAGCCTTGGTGCCGATCGACTACACCCGCGGTAGCCGCTTCGATCCTGACCCAGCCCTCCGACAGAACCCATACCCGGTACTCGATCCGCTCCGTTCCGTCGCAACTGCGACAGTAGGATCCGATCAGTTTCTCTTCGCGAGCGTGGCTGCCCGGAGGGCCGTGAATCGTGTCGCGGTCGCCATCGATGAGGCGCTTGCGGCGTTAGGTGCCACGGATAAAGATTGAATTGGATAGAAAATGGACATCAGATTCGACGGAAGGGTCATCATCGTCACCGGCGGCGCGCAAGGGATTGGACAGGCAATAGGAGCTGCCTTCCGAGATTCAGGAGCGCGAGTGCATCTCGTAGACCGCGATCCTAGGATCGTCGAAGTTGGCCACGATCTGAAAATGGCCGTTCATGTAGTGGATCTGTCCAAACGTGATGCGTCGACAGAGTTGGTGCATTCCGTCGTCGCGGAGGAGGGGCGGCTGGACGTCCTGGCTCTCGCGGCGGGAGGCATTGCCGGTCTTGCCGGTCTGCCCCTAGATGGGATAACCGATGAGAATTGGGATCGCATAATGGGCGCGAATGTGAAAAGCGCGCTTTGGCTATCACAGGCCGCGGGTCCGATAATGACGAAGGCCGAGTGGGGCCGGATCATCGTCATTTCGTCGGGAGCAGGCCTTCGACCGAGCCTCACCGGTCTTCATGCTTACACCGCCTCCAAGCACGCCGTCATTGGACTGATGAAGCAGCTATCAGTCGGCTTGGCCGGCGCTGGTGTAACCGTCAATTCTGTCGCCCCGGGTTTTATCCTTTCCAGTCCGGATGCACGTAACCAGTGGGAAGGATGGACGCCGGAGCGACGGTCGCAGGTCCTGGCGCAAATTAATACCGGACGGTTGGGTACGGCCGAGGATATAGCCAACGCGACTCTCTTTCTCGCTAGTGAGCAGGCGAGCTGGATTACGGGACAGGTCATTTCGGTAGATGGTGGCCGGGCATAAGCGCTCACCAGGTACTGTCGGCCGGCGTTCGCGACCTGCAGCGCCAAAGCCACGCGCGTCCGCCGGCGGAGGCTTGATGGGTCCTGATGCTCCTCTCAAGAGGGCAGAATGATGTTCCCATTCAATCGCGGCGTTGCTTCGTTTATCTGAATGGCTGAGTGCCGAGCCGCGCGAGACCAGGGGAGACCGAGATGCCAACCTCATTTCCAGCGATCGAACCGAAGGCGTTCTGGCGCGTACTCGGAATGCGCGCGATCGGAGGAGCCGTCGTCACCGCACGCGGTCCTGATGGCGATGCGGGGTTCCTGGCGCTATCGGTCACGCACCTGACGCAAAACCCACCGACGCTGATGTTATCGATAGGAAAAAGCACGTCCGCATTGGCAGCGGTCAGAGCCGCCGGCCATTTTGCGGTGAACTATCTACCGTCTTCGTTATCGGAGTTGGCCGACGTATTTGGAGGTCGCACGGGTCTGAAAGGACCCGATCGCTTTGTGGACGGGCAATGGGACCAACTCCTCACGGGAGCACCGATCCTGAAAGACGCGGTCGGCGCGATAGAGTGCCGGGTAGCCGAGGAAATCGAGCGCTACGACAGCGTAATAGTGATCGGAGAAATCGTCAACTGGACCTTCAATGAAGGCTTGCGTCCTCTGATCTACTTTTCAGGTAAGACATTCGACTAACGTAAGCCTCGCTCAGACGTCGCGACGTATGGTCGCGCGACCGAGTTCGAATGGTGATAGCGCTCGATCGGATCCCGTCCAATGGCGGTCGCGTCGAGTGCTCGCGTCGATCGCCCCCCATTTTTCTTGGTGCACCAGGCGTCAAAAGTTTCGCTTACCGCTGACAAAAGGATTTCGGATTGGATTCGCATTTCGCTAAACCTTAGCGTCGGGCATCTCAACGAACGGGAATGCCATCATGAGCGAGACCGCCCGCAGCTTGGAACCGTGGCAATGGCCGGAGAAGCACTGGCGAGGGCTCGTCTCCAGAGTTCGCGCAGGGCGCTCTCTCAAGCCGAAGCAATGGAAAGGCGGCGCGAAGTGTGCCATCGCTCTTTCGTTCGATTCCGATCATGACACGAGCGAACTACGCGAAGGCGGGAAGTCGATCGGCAGGCTGGCCTGGGGGCAGTACGGCAACCGCGTAGGAGTGCCCAGAATATTATCGCTCCTGGAGAAGTACGAGACACCTGCAAGCTTTTACGTGCCTGCCGTCACTGCCATGTTGTATCCGGACGAGCAGAAGCGCATCGTCGACGGCGGCCACGAGATCGGAATTCACGGCTGGATTCACGAGCTCAATTCAGTTCTGGCCATCAACGATGAGCGCGACCTGATGCTGCGTTCCATCGACACCATCGAATCCATTACGGGACAGCGTCCCTACGGCCTACGCAGCCCGTCCGCCGATTTCAGCGAAAACACTCTGCGTCTGCTGCAAGAAACTGGCCTCGAGTACGATTCGTCGCTCGGCGCAGACGACGATTGCTACGAGCTGCTGATAAACGGCGAGCCGTCCGGGATCGTAGAGGTGCCCTTCGAGTGGGTACGCGACGACGCGGTCTACTTCATGATGAACCGCTTCCAGGGCTTGCGGCCATACACGCCTCCGGCCGACGTTTTCGACATCTTCAAGCGTGAGCTGGATGCCGCATACAACGAAGGCGGTATCTTCAATCTGACCATGCATCCGCACATCATCACATATCGATCGCGCATCTGGATACTCGAGGAGATCATTCGATATGCCAGATCGCTGGGTGACGTTTGGTTCGCGTCGCACGGCGAAGTCGCGAGATGGGTACGCGACAACTCATGAAGATGAACCAGACAAATCATCTCGTTGGCCGAGCGCTGCCAACCAGGGAAGCCGCCATCGCTGCCGCCGAGGCGGCGTTGGATGGCGGGACGCTTTTCGAGGAGTTGTCCCGGGCGATAGCTTGCCGCACCGAAAGTCAGCGGGCGGATTCACGCGATGCACTTGTCTGGTATCTGACCGAGCTTGTCGTCCCGTACCTAGAGGCCCTGGGATTCGCCTGTCAGCTCATTGAGCACCGTGAAGCAAAAGGTCCTTTCCTGGTCGCGCGAAGGCAGGAGCATGAGTCGCTGCCCACCGTAATGTGCTATGGACATGGCGATGTAGTGGAAGGGTTGGACGGCTGGCTTGAGGGACTGACGCCCTGGAAGCTCACTGCTGCCGAGGGGCGCTGGTACGGCCGAGGCGTCGCTGACAACAAGGGCCAGCATTACTTGAACATGGCCGCGATGCGGGCGGTGCTGGAGACCCGAGGCTATCTTGGCTTCAATTCGGTGTTTCTGATCGAGACCGGCGAGGAGGTTGGATCGCCCGGCTTGCGTCACATGTGCGCCGAAAACAGAGATCTTCTACGCTCGGACATCCTCGTTGCCTCAGATGGCCCGCGCATCTCGGCCGATCGGCCGACCATGTATCTGGGCGCGAGAGGCGCCATCAGTTTCAAGCTTTCCATCGACGCGAGAAGCAGCACCTATCACTCCGGAAATTGGGGCGGATTGCTTAGCAATCCGGCGCTTCAGCTTGCTCACGGCCTGGGCTCGATCGCCTCCGCGACAGGTCAGATCCGAATCTCTGAGTGGCTTCCTCCCGAGATTCCGGCCGCCGTTCGCGCGGCGCTCCGCGAATGCGTCGTTTCGGACGATGTGCAGGGTCCGAAGATCGACCCTGGTTGGGGCGAGCCCGGTCTGAGCGCGGCAGAGAAGGTGTACGGTTGGACGTCTTTCGAGGTGCTGGCGTTCGAAGCCGGGCGTCCCGGGTCGCCGATGAACGCAGTCCCAGCCTCCGCCTTCGCGGTGTGCCAGCTCAGGTTCGTCGTAGGCGTGGATGAAGGCAGGATTCTTCCTGCGCTCCGGGAGCATCTCGATCGCTGCGGTCTGGGAATGATCCAGGTCTCGCAGACGGATGACGAGGTATTCCACGCGACGCGTCTCGATCCTAGCGACCCCTGGGTCGGCTGGGTCCGCGAGTCACTTGAGCGATCGATCGGAAAGTCGGTCGCTGTCCTTCCGAATGTCGGTGCCTCGCTTCCGAACGACATTTTCAGCGACCTGCTGAACATGCGGACGATCTGGATACCGCATTCCTATCCGGCCGCCGCAAACCACGGCATCAACGAACATGTGCCCATCTCGGTGATACGGGAAGGGCTGCGAGGAATGGCGGGATTGTACTGGGATCTCGGAGAAGGCACGGGCCTTCCTGCGACCGCGAGCAACGAGAGGAGGATCTGATGAAGGTTTCTGGACTGAATTCCACGTCTAAATCGATCAACAGGCGCACGATCCTCAAGGGGCTCGTTGCCTTGGGGGCGGCGGGAAGCGATCTCGCGACCTTCGCCGAGGCACTGGCGCAATCTTCCTCGGAAGATGTGGGCCAACTGACAGTCCTAATTCAGGGCGGCCCCGTAGCGGATACGATCAACAACGTCGCCCTTCCGATTTTCAAGAGCCAGTACCCCGGCGTCGCCATTCAGTTGGAGGTTTCCGCCAACGCCGCCGCATATCCGAAGATGCTTGCTCAGAGGAACAATCCTGTGATCAGCGGCGGAATGTTCAACGACCTATTCTCCGCGCGAGGGTCGATCGACAAGATGTGGGCAGCGATAAACCCGGACTTTATGACAAACGCGAAGCGGGTCCCTAAAGACCTCCTGCTGCCCGGAGGTGACGGTGTCACGTTCCAGCAGACCCCGTTCGGGATCATGTACAACCCCGATCGGGTCGAGCCGCCAACGACTTGGACGGATCTCTGGAATCCGAAGTACGAAGGACGCGTAGCGATGTGGGACGCGTATTTCGATGCCTATGCAATGGCGGCCGTCGCGACGGGCAAGTCCCCGTCCGTGGAAGATGGCGTCAAGGCATGGGAGCCCTATCGCAAGAACATCGGCGTGTGGTCCACGTCGCCCATCGCCGAAGAAGATATGGTTCATCGGGGTGAAGTGTGGCTCGCGCCTCATTGGGGGGCCTGGTGCGAGCAGGCGCGTCTTCAAGGAAAACGCGTCGCGTTCGCCTTTCCAAAGGAAGGAGCGACCCTGTGGTCCAATCAGTTGCAGTCCTGCGCGGGATTCTCGCCGAAGATCACGGAGCTCGTTCAGCGGTATCTCAATGTCTGGCTGTCTGACGAGTGTCAGACGGCCTGGCTGAAGAACGCTCTCATTTCGCCCGCGATCGGATCATTGGCAATTCCGCCTGAGCTTCAAGCCAATCCCGCGGTTCTCTCGGCCGCGGACGCCGGCAAGAGGCTCGTCAGGTTGGATGCGCGGCAGGTCGCCACAAAGTTTGCGGCGACGAAGGCACTCATCGAACGAACCCTAAAGTCGTAAGACGATGATGCTCGGACAAATCGCGATAGCCGCGCTCAGCGTTCACTCGGTTGCCAAAAGTTTGGGCGGCGCGAGAGTGGTCAAGGACGTTTCTCTCGCGATCAAGCCCGGGGAGTTCATCAGCTTGCTCGGTCCCAGCGGTTGCGGAAAAACGACCTTGCTCCGCATGATCGCGGGTCTAGAGATGCCGGATTCCGGAACCATTGCGCTGGGAGACAAGGACATCACCACCGTCCCCGTCTGGGAACGCAATATCGGAGTCGTCTTCCAGAACTACGCCTTGTTCCCGCACATGACGGTGGCCGAGAACATCGCTTTCGGGTTGCGGACGAGAAAGGTCTCCAAGACCGCGATTGAAGCGAAGGTCCGAGATGCGCTCAAGCTCGTTCGTCTCAACGATTTCGGCCCGCGATCTACGGACAAGTTGTCGGGAGGCCAAAAACAACGTGTCGCGTTAGCCCGGGCGTTGGTGACCGATCCCAAGTTGCTCCTGCTAGACGAGCCTCTGGGAGCGCTAGATCGTAAGCTGCGCGAGCAGATGCAAGTCGAACTGAAAATGCTTCAGCGTGAGATCGGTATCACTACTTTGATGGTGACGCACGACCAAGAAGAAGCGCTTACGCTTTCTGACAGAATCGCCGTAATGAGTGATGGGAAAATCCTGCAGGACGATAGCCCCAAGGAGATCTATGAGCGTCCCCGCGACGCATTCGTGGCCGATTTCATTGGAATGTCGAATCTTATGAAGGGTAGGGTCGCCGAGCTCGACGGGAAGAAGCGGCTTGCGGTTTCAGAGAAGGTGATCCTGGATCTGCCTTCCGAAGTGAACTCTGCAACGGACGTCTCGATATTTGTCAGACCAGAAAAGCTGTCGCTCGCTGAAGTCCCCGGTGCTGCAGGAAGTTCGCTTCCGGGAAGGATCGTCCATGTGTCCTATTCTGGCTCCGTAACTCATTGTTTCGTCGACGTTGGTCTTCAGGAGCCCCTGACCGTGCTGATAACGAACAAGTCGAACCATGAAGATGCAGGCCATCGGATCGGCGAGCCGATCTGGGTGCATTGGGACGCACGCAACATCGTAGTTCTTTGAAAATAGCTGCAGCCCTTCGAATTCAACCGCGTGCGGCTAGACGCCGTAAGAGAGCCATAGATGATCAAGCCCCCTTCCGAAAAACCCGTTGCCGTAGTCACCGGAGGAGCCAAAGGAATAGGTTTCGCGTGCACTGCGCGATTGATGGCCAGCGGCTTTCGTGTCGCGATCACCGATATCTCCGAGCCTGATCTGAAGAGCGCGACGGCTTCTTTGAGAGCCGAGCAAGGCGACCTAATCGCACTGACGGACGACGTTCGATCCTTTGACGGCGTACAGTCAAACGCAAAGCGGATTTTCGATGCCTGGGGGCGATTCGACGTCCTGGTCAATAGCGCCGGCGTATCTCAGCCGAAGGGACTGCTCAACATCACCGAGCAGGAGTGGGACCTGGTGATAGCAGTAAATCTCAAGGGGACATTCAACTGGTGCAAGGCTGTCGCGCCCCATATGGTCGGAGCCGAGGCCGGACGCATAATCAACATCTCTTCGGTGAACGCTCACACGGGTGGCACGCCATCAGCCGTGAGCAAATTCGCGTATGCCGCCTCCAAGGCCGGGATTTTGGGACTGACCCGTGGATTGGCCAAGGAGCTCGCGCCGGACGTCTCGGTAAATGCCGTATGTCCTGGTCTCATCGAGACCGCGCTAACTCTGAAGATGATCGGCGAACAGGGGAAGGAGATGATCGCTCGGGGAATCCCGTTGGGGCGCATCGGAACTCCGGATGACATCGCGGTTATCGTTCAGTTCATCGCGACGGTACAGCCCAACTACCTGACTGGTGAGATCATCGACGTCGATGGTGGCGCCTTCATCAATTGAGAATGCGGCGAATGACCACAGCAACCAAAGACACTCCACTTTCGGTCTTGTTGATCCCGGCATCGGTGATCGGCTGCCTCATGGTGCTGTCTGCCGTGTTGATGCTAGGCATCTCTGTTCTTGATAGCTTTCCCGGCTGGACTGGCCTTACACTTGAGCACTATCGCGACTTTTTCGAGAACAGATTTCTGCTGCAGGCAGGGCTACGGACAATCTCGCTTGCGACGGTGGTGACCCTGATTTGCCTGTTGTTAGGCTATCCGGTGGCCTGGTTCCTTGCGCTCGGCCGTTCGAAAATCGCGCATCTTGTGTTTCTAGCCGTTCTTACTCCGCTGATCGTCAGCATCGTAGTTCGGATGTTCGGGTGGACCATACTGCTCGGTAACGAAGGACTGCTCAACAAGGTTATGGTCGGATTGGGGATCGTCTCCGCGCCCGTGCAGATGATGCGTAGCTTTTGGACGGTCGCGATCGGTCTGATCCATATCTTTCTTCCGTTCATGATCCTGTCGCTCACCTCCACGCTCGGCCGGATCGACCCGTCACTCGCCGAAGCAGCGGCGACGCTGGGTTCGCGCCCCGTCCGATCCTTCCTTCAGATCATTCTTCCGCTATCCGCGCAGGGAATCGCCACGGGCAGCATCATCGTGTTCTGCCTGACCACGGGTGTGTATCTTACGCCCCTTTGGTTGGGCAGAGGCAACGTGACAGTCCTGGCTACGGCGATCCAGCAACAGATACTCGAAACCGGCGACTGGCCCACGGGAGCGGCATCCGCAATGCTACTCACGTTCTTCACGCTGCTCCTCGTGGCCGGATACAGCGTTCTTATTCGTCGATTGGGAAGGCGCTGATAATGGATTCCGCTCGCTCGCTTCCGTCCGTCTGGAGGATCCTCAATGCTTGGATCGTCGGGATCGTAGTCGTTTTCCTCTTGCTGCCGATCCTCATCGTCATCCCAAGTGCATTCAACACCGATCCGACCGTCACGTTTCCGATCCATGGCTTCACGTTCAAATGGTTCGCGAATGCGATTTTTCGCGCGGAATTCATCAGGTCGTTCTTTCTGAGCGCTGCCGTTTCGGTTGTCGCAACTCTTATCTCTCTCGCCGCCGGCGGGCTGGCCGCCTATGCGATTGTGCGCCGGTCGTTTCGCGGAAAAGCGATATTGGAGCTGGTGCTCCTGTCGCCACTGATCTTCCCTTCTATCGTGCTTGCGATCGCGTTGACGATGGTCTTAGGCTCGCTGGGCCTCTTGCGTACCTTTCCCGGATTGATCGTCGCACATACGATCGTGACGCTCCCCTATGCGGTGCGAGCGATGGTCGGCACCTTCCACAGCATAGACCCAGACCTGGAGGAGGCGGCAGCCGTTCTTGGAGCGCGCCGAGTGTTCGTTTGGCGTGAAGTACTTGTTCCCCTGCTGCGGCCAGGGCTTCTCGCGGCAGCAATCTTCAGCCTCATCATGTCTTTTGACGAGTTCGCCGTGTCATTTTTCGTTGTCGGTCCCGGTATGACCACGCTGCCGATCGAGCTCTTCAACTACACGGAGTTCTACGCGGATCCGACGATCTGCGCGGTATCGACCATCTTGATTTTTCTATCGGCTCTAGCGGTCTTCGCGATCGAGCGAACCGTGGGCTTGGCGAAACTGCTGAGCTGAACATGGGATCCTGGCTCATCGAAACCTCAAGGAGGGCAGAGTGACAAACTCAAATCAGCATGGCGCTCTGGAAAGCGGCGCTCCAAAGGGCAATTCGGACGCATTTCGGCGGGCGTTGGGACACTTCTCCACGGGCGTAACCATCATAACCGCCGAATCCGCGGGCGTGCGAGCGGGTATCACGGCCAACTCGTTCAATTCCGTCTCTCTCGATCCGCCTTTGGTGCTCTGGTCCGTCAAGAAGACGTCTACCAGTTGGCCCATCTTTTCGGCGGCAAAGTCGTTCGCGATCAACGTCCTCGCGTCTGACCAGGCCCAGTTGGCCTCCCAATTCGCGAAGTCAGGGACGGACAAATTCAAGGATGTTGATTGGAAGCCGGGCGCGACTGGCGCGCCGCTGTTGGCCGGGGTGACGGCCCAGTTCGAATGCACTCGCAGCGTGGAATACGAGGGCGGCGATCATCTCATCGTGGTCGGCGAGGTAAGCTACTTTGCTCGCTACGAGCGACGGCCGCTTGTGTTCACTCAAGGAAGGTTCAGCTTAGCGATCGACAACGTGGACGCGGCCCCGAGTAACGCAGGCCTGCGAGACGACCCGTATCCGACCTTTCTTACCATGTTTCGAAGAGCTTTTTTGCAAAGGGCGTCGGAGTTTCGCGAGGAGGCGCACTCGGTCGGCTTCACCATGAACGAGAGCCGCTTGATGTACCACCTTGAACTCAGTCCGGGGCTCAATCTCGAGGGGCTCGCACGCGTCTCGCTGCTAGATCTCGATGCTGCAACGGATGGAGTCGCATCCCTGGAACGGAAGGAATGGATTGGTCGCGGCGCCGGCGGTTCGTTGCAGCTAACCGTGCTTGGTCTTGAGCAAAATGCGAAACTTGGCCGCCTAGCGCACGGGGCCGAGGCCGAAAAACTGATGCGCTTCTCTGCAGCGGAAATCGGTAAGGCGCGGGAGATCATTGAAGCGTTCGGCGGCCGACTAGACAATGTGCCGGCTTATCGAGAGCCGCAATAGTGAATGAAATGCAGTTAGCGGAGTCGAAACAGATGACAAATCCTCTCAGGAACAGCAACAAATTCAAACTCGGCATATTCGGAACGAACGGGAAGGGAGGTGCGCAAACCAAGGTCCCTGAACTCTATCAGCCGACTTGGGCCAACTCCGTTCGAACCGCCCAAACGGCTGACGCCGCGGGCTTCGAGGCGATCGTAGCTTATGCGCGATGGAAGGCTTACATGCCGGGCAAGCCCGATCACACCAGCGGGATCGTCCTGGATCCGTTCACTTGGTGCGCCGGAATTGCGCAGGCGACCCGCTATTCGGCGATCATGCCGACTTCACATGCACCAACGATCCATCCGATAACGTGCGCAAAGCAATGCGCCACCATCGACATCATCTCGAACGGCCGCCTGGGGTTGAACGTGGTAGGCGGATGGAACAAGCATGAACTAGAGATGTTCGGCGCGCCGATGCGGGAGCATGACGATCGTTACGAGCAGCTCGAGGAGTGGCTGACCGTCATCAAGAAGATGTGGATGGAGACGGAGGAGTTCGACTACGAAGGCAAATTTTATCGCGTCTCGCGGGGAGCGTCGATGCCGAAGCCTGTGCAGAAGCCGCATCCACCGATCATGAATGCAGGCGGATCGCCACGCGGTATGAAGTTCGCCTGCCAGCACGCCGACATGTGTTTCGTCATCCTGCAGTCGGACGATCCGAACGAATGGAAGCGACAGATCGACATGTACAAAAGCACTGCGCGCTCCTTCGGGCGCGAGGTGCAGGTCTGGACCTATTGTCCGGTGGTTCAACGCGACACCCAGGAAGAGGCCGAGAATTATCTGAATTATTACGCAGTGGAAATGGAAGACGTCGAAAGCGTCGACGCATGGTCGGCCGGGGTCGGCGCCCAGTCGCAAATTGCTTCGCCGGAAAAGATGAAGGAGTTGCGGCGACGGATTGCGGCCGGTGCCGGAGGCAACATTCTGGTGGGTACCGCCGAAACGATCACGCAGAAGATGAATGGACTTTCCGACGCCGGCCTGGATGGGGTGCTATGCTCGTTCGTCGATTTCGACGATGGACTCCATCGTTTCATCTCGCAGGCGCTGCCCCTTCTGGAGCAACGAGGCCTCCGCGCGCCGTTCAAACGCACCGTCGACCGCGAAGCAGCGGCGTAAACAACACAAGGAGGCGGCCGGCCATTGCGTATGGTCGGCCGCCGAAGGGGCCTTTACGCTGCCATCTCTTTACGGAGCAGGGCAGCTCCTTCGACCATGGCTCGCATCTTTGCATCGGCGACCTCTCTTGAGAGATACTTCATGCCGCAGTCCGGGGCCACGACAATGCTTTCCGCCGAAACATACGGCAACGCACGCCGGATACGCGAAGCCACTTCCTCCGGAGTCTCGATCTTGTCGGTGGAGAGGTCGATCACGCCCAGCAGGATCTTCCTTGCAACTCCTTCAGAACCGAACAATCCAGCGAAGACTGTGCCGTCTCCAAAGAGATCTGCTTGCAAGTGCAGCCTTTCAGTTGGGGTAGAAAAGAGTAGCCACTCGGTCGGGAATGGATAATCGCGGCGTATCCGAAGCAGATGTGGACGGCAGTCGTTCCAGCGACGCCGTCGAGAGCCCTATTCAGCGCGGCGAGACCATACTTTTCCGCCTCTGCAGGTCGAGCCTGCATATAGGGTTCGTCGATCTGGACGATGTCGGCGCCAGCCGCGAAAAGATCTCTTATCTCTTCGTTCACGGCTGCCGCATAGTCCATGGCGGCTTCTTCAGGCGTCGGATAGTAGTCGTTTTGCGCTTGCTGCAGCATCGTAAAGGGCCCCGGCACGGTAATCTTCACCTGCCGAGCGGTGTGGCGTTTGAGGAACTTCAAATCCTCCACCTCCACTTGGGCTATTCGGCGTATCCGGCCTACGATGCGGGGAACCGGATTTGCGTGTCCAGAGCGGTCGAGCGCAGTGCCCGGATCGTCCAAATCGATTCCTTCCAGAGCCGTAGCAAATCGGTTCGAATAACTCTCCCTCCGAATTTCTCCGTCGGTGATGATGTCAAGCCCGGCCGCCTCCTGGGCCCTGATCGCCAAGAGCGTCGCATCGTCCTGAGCCTGGCTCAAAAAAGGGCTCGAGATCCTCCACAACTCCCTGGCACGAACGCGCGGCGGAAAACGCGCGCCCAGCTTTTCGCGGTCGATGAGCCAGTCCGGCTGAGGATAGCCTCCGACGAGAGTCGTGGGAAAGAGCACATTGCTATCATTCATTTGCGGCTCCATGGATTTCTTGGACAGGCAGTTGTTTCGTCACAGGTAGGCCCCGTCGACAGGAAGAGCGACGCCGGATATGTAGCCGGCCGCCTCCGACACCAGGAAGTCCACCGCGGCGGCCACGTCGTCGGACGTCCCGGCGCGTCCGGAGGGATAACCTTCCAACATGCGAGCTTGCTCGTGATCCGGCAGTGCGTCGAAGCGCCCTCTGACGCGCGTGCCCGGTTGCCCGAGGATCAGTCCGGGCACGATGCAGTTCACTGTGATGCCGTCCTTGCCGACGTCCTTGGCGAATTGTGAGGTGAATCCGATCAGGGCGGCCTTCGCGGTCGCATAGGCTAGACGCCCCGGCACCGTGGTGGGGGGTCCTTTTTCCCCGAACGCCAGAATGGACGAGAAGTTGACGATGCGTCCGAAGCCTCGCTCCCTCATCCCAGGCGCCACGGCTTGCGAGAACAGGAAAGTACTGGTCACATTGAGAGCTATGACATGATTCCAAAGCTCTAGATCGATGTCTTCGATCCCGAGCGTGCGTTTGGGGCCTCCACCGCCAGCGATGTTGATGAGCGTGTCGACCATCCCGAAACAGGTGAGCGCTTTGTCGACCGCGCCCTTCACCTCATGAGGGTTCGTTACGTCCGCAACGAAGGAATGGACGGCTGCTTTTGCGGTCGCGGCAACGACTTCCTTCAGGGCCTCTTCATCTCGATCCACGAGGAGAATGTTGAAGCCAGATGCAACCAGTTTTTGAAGGGTGGCTCGGCCGATTGCACCAGCGGCCCCCGTTACGATGGCAGAACGCTCCATTTTTTCCTCGCGTGTAGTCTAGCGAGAGCGAAGCTTTTCACGAATTGCACCGATCGTCAATTTATGATGCGACTGTATCGCATTGCAATTCAAGCCGACGAAATGGCGCGAGCTGCGTGGACTGCGAGGGGAGCGAACCGTTTTTCGAAATCGGCCGGTGTCCATTCGGCTAGGGAGCCTGCGACATGAACCGCCCCGACGGGCTCGCCGGTGTCATCCAAGATGGCGACGCCGCACGCGATTTCGCCGACCATCATTTCTTCGACGACGACGGCGTAGCCTGCCTCCCGGGCTTCGTGAACGCGTGTAAGGATATGCTCTTTGGCAATGGTGGTCTTCGGCGTCGCCTTGACGAGTTCGGAGCGGTTGAGGATGTCCTTTACCTGCTCCAACGGGAGTCTCGACAACACGGCTCGACCTCCCGATGTGCAAAAGGTCGGAACGCTTCTCCCGCTGAGATATCCGTAGAGACTGTCGCGTTTGCTCTGAAGGCGGACGAGATACAACATGGCAGTATCGTCGAACAGGCTGAGATCAATTCGCTCCTGGGCATCGCGCCTCAGCTCAGCCAGAATGGGGAGCGAGTGTGTGACGAGCGGATGTCCACGCAGATAGTCGAACGATCTCTGCAGCATCCGACGTCCCGGCCGATGGCCAAGGCTTGTCCGCTCCAAGTATCCCAGCTTCACCATGGTATGGACCAGCCTTTGGGTGGCACTCTTGTCGAGATCCGCAGCTTCGGCCAATTCCGATAAGGATAGAGCATTGGTGGAGTCCGCAAACCCTTCGAGTATTCTAAAAGCCTTGCCGACCGACTTTACGTAAAGCTTGTCCTCGCGATCATCCGATCGGATCGTCTGCTTTCGTCCGGCCGTACGCTTGGCCATTCTCTCAGTCTCCCTGTTTTTTGAACCCAGTTTGCGCCAGCGTTGACGTCGTCCGCATGGCGCGACATGATACGATCCGATCGTATCGTATTGCAATACGAGTGAAGGAACTCAAGGGGTCGTCCATTGTGCGCGCAATATAGTCCGGCCGAATTTCGGCCACTCACCTTCCACGATGCAGTGCCTGCATTCAAGGAGGGACGAAGCAACCCACGAAAATACCTGGAGAAATGTCTGGAAGTAATTGAGGCGCGAGAGCCCGTCGTGCGTGCCTGGGTCGAGATCAACACTCAGGAAGCGAGATTGGCGGCGGATGCGTCGACAAAAAGGTACGAACAAGGCCGGGCGCTCTCAGCGATCGACGGTATGCCTATCGGAATCAAAGATCTTTTGATGACCAAGGACATGCCCACCCGCATGGGCTCTCCCCTTTACGAAAATAATTTTCCGAAGCAGGACTCGGCCTGCGTTCAAGCCCTCAGAGCGGCCGGGGCGGTCGTGCTGGGAAAGACAGTCACCACCGAGCTCGGCATGTCCCACCCTGGGCCGACCACGAACCCGTTCAGTCCCGAGCATACCCCTGGGGGATCTTCGAGCGGATCCGCGGCTGTGATTGGCGCTTGCATGGTTCCCGCCGCAATCGGAACGCAGGTCGTTGGATCCGTGATCCGCCCGGCCAGCTTCTGTGCCAATTACGCGCTTAAGCCTACGATGGGCGCCCTGAATCGTGGTGAGCGCCAAGGATTCAGCCAGAGTCACATCGGCGTCCATGCCGGCTCTCTTACGGACATGTGGCGAGTAGCTACCGAGATCGCAAAGCGCTCGGGTGGCGATCCGGGATATCCTGGGCTGTTCGGCGGACCGGAGCTCCACGCCGCCGTGCGTCCGGCCCGGCTTGTCGTGATGGAGGCGCAAGGGTGGTCCGAACTCGACGCCGATACGAGAAGCGCCTTCGAGGAGCTCTTGTCCGATCTTAGCGGGGCCGGCGTCGAAATTATTCGTCGTTCCAGCCACTCTATGGTGGAACTGTTCGAACGAGCCATCGGTGAGAGCCTGGAAATAACACGGGACGTGTGTGCTTACGAGATGCGCTGGTCTCTCGAGAATTTGGTGCAGCAGTTCGGCGGCGGCCTAAGCGACAGCCTTACGTCGCGCCTCGACATCGCGCGACAAATGACTATCGACGACTATCGGCTGGTGCTTTCGAGGCGCGAGGCGGCGAGAACCGCGCATGCGCTGATCGCTCACATTGCCGATGCCATCATCTCGCCGGCCTCGATCGGTCCCGCGCCGCGACTGGATAACAAGGGCGTGGATTCAGGCGTGGTGCATACGACCGGGCTTCCAAACTATAACGCCGTGACCTCGCTGCTCGGAGCACCGACGATTACGATCCCGCTGCTTGCTGTGGGCGGGCTTCCCGTGGGTATCCAGGTGGTCGGGCAGCAGCACACGGACGATCGTGTGGCGGGTATCTCCCGCTGGATCGCGGAAACAATCCCCGCGCGCTCCATTTGACTTCTTAGGGACGCGCGCATGGCGTGCGTCCCTTCCTCTGCGCAAGGGCGCCCCTGGCGCGCCGGGTTGCTTAGCTGCTCGCGATTTAGCGGTTTGTTGGCTATTCGCTCAGCACGCGCAGAGCATGGGAACTGCGGCAAAACCCCGGGCGATCCGCATAGCGTGAACCTTTTGTGTTGCAAGCCTCGTCGCGCTACGCTTTAATAAAAAAATTCGGTCGTATCGCATTGCAATTCGAACGACGTAACCGTCGCGTTCATCATCTTGAGCATCCAATGGAGGACCAATGCGTACTCGTAGAGAGATCCTTGCCGCCGCCGCGGTCGGAGTTGCGGCACCGGCACTGCTTCGGCAGGCTTGGGCACAGCAAGACGCGATCGAAGTCGGCAGCCTCGTGTCTCTCTCAGGTACTTTCGCCAATATCGGCGAACAGGTCGACATCGGCAGCAAGGTAGCCTTCGAGTACTACAAAACCGCCGCCGGGAAACCGCTTAGATACGTGCAGTTGGACGATCAGGGGGACCCGGGGCGAGCAGTCAGGCTAACGCAGGACGCGATGCGCGATCGCGGAATCCGCTTCTTCATGAACTGCACGAACAGCGCTATCGCTTTGGCAGTCGCGAAAGAGGCTGCAAGCGGCGGAGGCGTCTATATCAACCAGGCCGGTGCCGACGAGATGACCGGTTCGCTCTGCAACAAGAATACGTTCCGGTGGCCCGTTGCGACCTATAGCGCGGTAAACACCACCGTGCGCCCCTTCATGAAGCAATTTCCGGATGCCAAGAAGTGGTACACGATTACGGGCCAGTACGTCTTCGGCGATAGCCTTCTGAAGAATTTGAAGGATGTGCTGGGCGAAGTCGGCGGGCAACACATCGGCAACAGCTATCATTCTCTCAGCGATCGCGAGTACAGCGGCTTCATCACGGCCGCTATCGCCGCGCAGCCGGACGTTCTATGCATCTGCAATTTCGGCAGCCAAACCATCGACGTGTTGCGGCAAGCAGTCAGCTTCGGAATGAAGCGCAACACGAAGATCCTCGTCGTTTGGTCAACCGGACTCGATCAATTCCAGTCCCTGGGTCCGGACATCTGCGAAGGCGTGTATTTCGGCGCGAATTACTGGCACGGGGTGGATGCGCCCGGCAATCGGTTGCTCACGGGCGTCATCAAGGCAAAGCTCAAAGTAACTCCGAGCTATCTGCTGACGGCCGGATGGGCCTGCACGCAGGCAACGGTCGAAGCGTTGAACAAAGCGGGCACGACCGACGTGCCTGCCGTCATCAAGGCCTTCGAAGGCCTAAGCTACGAAGGTCCGACCGGACTGGAGAAGGTTCGGGCCGAAGATCATCAGGTCCTCAAGGACTATTATCTGTTGCTGGGGAAACCGAAAGCCAGGATGCGAGACAAGGACGACTACGTCGACGTCGTTTCGGCAGAAAAGGCGTTTCTCTCGCCCGACAAGACAGGCTGCAAGCTGTAACCGGTCGTATGTCCGCTCAAGTCCTCCTATTTGGTGCGCTCAACGGCATCGGCATCGGGATGATCTACTTCATCCTTTCTGTCGGATTGACCATGATCTTCGGCCTCATGCAGTTCGTTAATTTCGCTCATGGCGCCTTCTACATGGTCTCTGCCTACGCAGCGTTCGCCATCGCGCAGTGGACCGGAAGCGTTCTTCCGGCCTTCCTTATCAGTCCGCTTCTGGCAGCTGCGTTCGCGCTCGTCTCCGAACGCGTGCTGCTGCAGCGGACCTACAGCTTGCCGCACGAAGCGCAGATCCTGATTACGTTCGCTCTCGCGATCCTCGCGCAGGAGTCGGTGACCATGATCTTCGGAACCTCGGGAAAGAACGTGCCGGTCCCCGACCTGTTCAGCGGCGTGGTCGTCTTGGGAGGCTTCGTCTATCCTTCATATCGACTATTCGTAGTCGCGGTAGCTGCAGCGGTCGCGGTTCTGATGTGGATCGCCATCGAGCGCACGCGGTTCGGAGCCATGGTGCGAGCCGCGGCGGAGAACGCCGAGATGGTGGGACTGCTGGGTTTCGATTCACGAAAGGTCTTTATGGCGGCCTTCGCGTTCGGCGGCGGGCTTGCGGGTCTGGCGGGAGCTCTAGCGGCGCCCTTGCGCGGCGTCGAGCCTCTCATGGGTCGGGAGGCCCTGGCGATCGCATTTGTCGTGGTCATTCTCGGCGGGCTCGGCAGTTTCAGCGGCGCTCTCTTGGCGGCACTGCTGATCGGCATCACTCAATCCTTGATGAGCATGATCTGGCCAGGAGGCGCTCATCTCATGATCTACGGAGTGATGACGCTGATTTTGGCTTTTCGGCCAACCGGCCTTATGGGGCGGTCATGATGCCGAACGAGGCGCTTCGCTTCCCTAACGGCACCACGATTGCGATCGCCGCAATTCTAGTGACAATGCCGTGGATTCTACCCTCGCTAACTTTAGCGTGCGAAATCGTGGTGGTGTCCACCGGCGCCTTGAGCTGCACCTTGCTGCTCGGTTCGGTTGGTCTGCTTTCGTTTGGTCAGGGTCTGTATTTTGGCTTGGGCGCTTACGTCTGCGCTACTCTCATCCGCGACTTCGGAATGACCGCCCTGCCGGCCACGATCACAGCGGTGGTCGCCGGTGGGTTGCTGGCGGCTATCGCGGGTCTTCTGATCGTGCGCCGCCAGGGCGTGTATTTCGTCATGCTGACATTGGCGTTCGCGCAAATGGGGTTCTTTCTTGCATTGGCGTTTCCGAAGCTGACGGGAGGCGAAAATGGATTTGGGAACGTGCCTCGCACAACTGTCGCCTTCGGACAGCTGCCGCTGTCCCATCCGATAGTGCTTTACGCATTACTCGCGCTGCTATGCTTCGTAGCGTTCGCGCTTGTTCAAAGAATAATTGCATCGCCGTTCGGAACCGTCCTGAATTCGATCCGCCAAAACGAGAGTCGTTCCGAGGCCTTGGGATACGACGTGCGGCGCTTCAAATTGGCCGCCGTGACGATCGCCGGCGGGCTCGCCGCGTTGGCCGGCGCAATGAACACCCTAATGCTTAGTTTCGTGCCTCTAAGTGCCGTCGACGTCGAAACGAGCGAACGCCTGTTGATCGCCGCGCTGATCGGAGGGGTCGGATCTCCTTTGGGGGCCCTGGTCGGCGCATCGGTTCTGAGCGCCATGTCCGATTTCCTTTCACCGATCTGGCCGAGATGGTCGACTATCGTCGCCGTGCTTTTGATTGTGACGGTGCTGTTCCTGCGCGATGGCCTTTTGGGCCTGGGAAGACTGCTGGGCGG
This sequence comes from Bradyrhizobium sp. WSM3983, assembly GCF_000473045.1. Classification (GTDB taxonomy): domain Bacteria; phylum Pseudomonadota; class Alphaproteobacteria; order Rhizobiales; family Xanthobacteraceae; genus Bradyrhizobium. Next base: position 169,240 of record NZ_AXAY01000009.1, read on the forward strand.
CGCCGTTCGAAGCGAGCGCTGAATGGCTGAAGTTCTTCTTTCGGCAAAAGGCCTAGGTGTTCGATTTGGCTCCTTCCAAGCCATCGAAGATCTCGACCTGTCGATAATGCAAGGCGCGCTGCATTCCGTGATCGGCCCTAATGGAGCGGGAAAGACCACCCTATTCAACGCCTTGAGCGGAGCGCGGACTCCCACGCAGGGCGAAATCAAGTTTCGCGAGATCGGGATCACGAACGTTCCTGCGCATCGCCGCGTCCATTTAGGACTTTCAAGGTCGTTTCAGCTCACCAACATTTTTCGCGATCTCTCCGTGGCCGAGAACATCTGCTTGGCACTCCAAGCTGTGGCCGGCCGCGAAGCATGGGCGTTCTGGCGCAGCCGCGATCCTTCCAAAGTCTCGCGTGAGCGCGCCGCAAAACTGGCCCATACTGTCGGGCTGTCGGCGCGCTTTGAGGCGAGGGCAGGGGACCTGTCCCATGGAGCGCAACGAGCACTGGAAATCGCAATGGCTCTGGCTTCCGATCCTAAGCTGTTGTTCCTGGACGAACCTCTAGCGGGAATGGGATTGGACGACGTGCACCGGACAAAGCTTCTCATCAAGAGTCTCACTCCCGAGCGCACGGTAGTTCTGATCGAACACAATATGAGCGTGGTGCTGGATATTTCGGACAGGATCACCGTGCTGGCACAGGGTAAGAAGATCGCCGAGGGCTCCCCGCAGCAGATCCGAACGAATGTCGACGTCAAAAACGCCTATCTTGGATCAGCGGCATGACCGGGCTTGTCGTTCGTGATCTCCATGCATGGTATGACAAGAGCCACGTTCTGCAGGGAGTGGATGTAGAGGTCCCCACGGGTCAAACCGTAGCTATTCTTGGCCGCAACGGCGCCGGGAAGACGACAACCCTGAGATCGATCATGGGGCTCGTTCGCGCACAAGGGACGGTCACTTTTGAAGGCCAGTCACTGTCGGGACTTCCCACCCACGAAATCGCTGGCCGCGGCATCGCACTCGTGCCCGAAAATAGAGCGATCTTCACCACGCTCGACGTTCGCGAAAACCTGACAATCGCTTACCGCAAGGGCTCACCATGGACGCCCGATGCGGCTGCCGAACTATTTCCTTCACTCCGAAAACGATGGAAATCGGCCGCCGGCCGGCTTTCCGGAGGTGAGCAGCAGATGCTGGCGATCGCTCGCGCTCTGATGACCAATCCACGCCTATTGTTATTAGATGAGCCGACCGAGGGGCTTGCGCCTGTGATCGTTGATCATCTCGTTGAGCTTATGCTTTCTCTGAAGTCAAGAGGGCTGACCATCCTTCTGGTCGAGCAGAGCATCCAGGTGTGCCGCGCGGTCGCCGATACACATGCGATTCTGGACGAAGGATGCGTGGTTTGGACTGGAACAACCGCCAGTTTGTCGTCTTCGGCAGATGTCTTAGCGAGGCATCTCACCTTGGAAAATGCGTAGCCTATCGGAATTGTCGAGAGTCGAATGGCGCGGCACATCTTATTGAAGGCAAAAGCTCATCAGCATTTCTTTCGACCAGAGTGTGCCGACGAGATTTCGATCGCAAGTAGTCGATTTCGAGCGTTGGCGCGACAAGGTTATCTGGCCGTCGTCAAGGAAGAAGGTGGGCTTGCGATCAGCGGAGAGTTCAATCCTGCCGCGGAGGAAACGATCTTCATTCGCACTGGACGAAATCACGGGTCGCCGACTGCCGCGCTGACTTCGGCCCTGGCGACCCTGCATGAGCGGATTGGTAACGCGCTGGCGGCAAGTGGTTCGGTCATCGACCCGAGGGTTCTGCTGGAAAACTGGCTTGCGGCCGATCAGCGGCTCCAGTTCGAAGCTACGAGGACGTTCACCGCGGTCGGCGCGCGCACCGGGGCGCGATTTCGCATTTCGTCGGGACCTCCACCGACCGTGATAAGGCTCGATCAAGCCGGCGGCCCGGAAGACCGTTCGTTCGCCCTTCCTGATGCAAAAGCGTCTCCGGAAATCAACATGCTGATATGGAAAGTCGTTTTGGAGTTGGACCAGCAAAGCCTCCTTGACGAAATCGATGCCTCGGCAAGCTCCGCCGTGGAATGCATCCCAGTACTCTTCCCGCCTGGATAGACCGAGCCTCTACGATATTCCCATACCATTTGAAAAGCAGAAAATGACGAGTTCAATCGAGCACTACATTAGTGGCCGTCGCGTCCCCGGGAATGGCACGAGGACGTCGGGCGTTTGCGATCTAGCGACCGGACGGCAAACGGCCTTGGGTCTTTTTGACTACACTGCCAAGCTCCCCTGCAGGGGATCCCCACGCTACCATGAAACTCGCTCCAGTGGGCTGGATGTCGAAGACATCTGCCTCATGTACGAAGGTCGCTCCGCGTCTCTTGCAGGCTTCCGCGAGACCGCGGGTGAACTTGTGAATGTCGCCCGTTGCATCAGACTCGGTGAAGAAGCCCCCATAATACTGCCCATGGAGCGCAGGCTCGATCTTTCTGAGTTCTTCCGGAGTGACAGCACGGCGATCAAGTCCGCCTAGACGAAGCAGGGTATTGACCCGTTCTGCCGACTCGAAGCTCGCCCGGTCGTCGTAGATGTGTAGAATTCCCCTTTCCTCGAGATCGAAGGCGATCTTCTCTCGCTCAGCTATTGTGAAAAGATGGCGGCGGGCCTCGATGGCCATACGTGTCGTCTCGACAGTGTTTCGCCCGTAGTGTCTTATGTTCCAGAGACGGGCCTTCGGCCAATGATGCCGAACATGATGCCCATCGTGCGTCGGGGACGAAAAGCCGGTGTCTTCTACAACACTGGGCACGGGCACCTAGGTTGGACGCTCTCAGCCCTCACGGCCGAGATCGTCGCCGGCCTCGTGGCAATGGAGAATTCCCGCCCTTAGTCGGCTGAGGACAGGCGCAAATTGTTGCCTTACGGCAGGGACAGCCGACGCGCCCGGCAACATCAGCTGCTGCGCTAGAGACCGCCTCGTAAAATCTATCCGTGCGCGGGGACGACCCGGAAGAGAGCACGAAGGGTTTGACTATGTCTCCTCGACACGAAACACTACCCTCAGGGCCGTATCGCATAGCGATGCGGCTCTCCTATCCGGAAGTTGGCCAATTGCGGGAAGTTTCTCGATACAATGAGCCTCTGCATGCCACGCGCTGATCGCAATGGGCGAGCAGACATCGGTGCTCTGGCATAGAACTTGCGTCACTTGCTCCGCTTACAGGTCTGCCGTCGTTCGGGGGTGACAAGCGTGTTGGTTCAGAAGCGGCAATCCGTCACCCCGAATTATCTTCGGCGTCTTGAGGCCGCAGACATCGGATCCCTGCGAATATTCTGCGCGGTCGTCGAAACGAGCAGTTTCTCCGCGGCGGCGCGCCTGCTCAATCTGGCGCCTTCAACGATTAGCAAACACGTCGACGCCTTGGAACACGCGCTTGAGCGGCCGCTGATACAGCGAACGACAAGACAACTCAGCATTACGGAGGCCGGCAGGGTCTTTTTCGACCAATGCCAAGTGGCGCTTAGCGCGCTTAGCGCAGCTGTCGACTACAAGAACGGCGAAGCGTCCCACAACGTGACCGGAAAACTTCGAGTTACCGCTCCACCCGCTCTTTCGCAAACCATTCTGGCGCCGCGGCTCTCAGAGTTCGTGCGCCTCAATCCCGGCATAACGCTCGACTATTGCGTGACCGCAGCGTCTGCTGATCTGATTGCCGAACAGATCGACATCGCGATACGGATAGATGACCAGCCCTGCACAAAATATCCGTCGATCTATCTCGGAGAGGAGCGTCGCGTCTTTTGTGCGTCGCCGTCTTTCATCGACCAAAACGGCTGCCCGGATGCACCCGAGGATTTGAAAGGCTTCAACTGTCTTGTCAATGTCTATACCGCGCATCAGCATGCCTGGCCTGTCCGCATACAAGGCCGCGACACGGCCGTCGATATCAACGGAACGTTCGCCTGCAATAGCGGAGATATACTCAGACGGCTATGTCTGGACGGTGTAGGGATCGGTCTGTTCTCGCTGTCTCACGTGCGGCAAGACATCCTTCGCGGCCACCTCGTCGAAATTCTCAGCGATTACCAGATGCCCACCCGAAGCATATTCGCCCTGGTACCCCATAAGAAATATCTCAGTGAATGCGCCAAGGCATTCCTCGACTTCGTGCAGCGCGCGATCGCGCTCAGTAGCGCATCTTGAAATAGCATCGGCCTCGTGCCGCCTTTCGCATATTGGAAAGAGTGACTTTCTAACCTGGCCATTGCGAACATCCGGGTGGCCCGCCACGCTCCCCTCTGCGGTCTTCACAGGCATCTAGAGCGGCAGACAAGAAGCAGAACGACCTATCCATTGTGCCAGCGGGTTCTTTTTGGGACGGACTGCGGCACTGGTTCGCGGGCCATCTCAATCGAGCTGCTGTCGTCCCTGCGAAGTCGTGGCCCGCTCCGGCCGTCGCCCATTCATGCGGCGGTGAAACGAACAAAATGACACGCTTAGCCGCGCGTCGATGCAGGAGAATTCGATGCAATTCGGAATTTTTCTTCCCAACGGAAGCAACGGCTACATCCTTTCAAAGGCGAGCCCAATCTACATTCCGACCTACGAGCATCTCCTGCAGATTACTCAGGAGTCCGAGCGGTACGGCCTCGACTTCGTGATTTCCATGATCAAGTTCCGCGGTTTCGGCGGTCCGACAGGGTTTTGGGACGCCTGCCTCGAGTCGTTTACGTTGAGCGCCGCGCTCGCCGCATCGACCCAGCGCATCCGCATTTTCGCGAGCGCCGGAATTCCGAGTCTCCATCCGGCGATCACAGCGCGCATGATATCGACCTTGGACAGCGTAAGCGGCGGTCGGTGCGGGTTGAACATCGTCACCGGATGGAACCGCCCGGAGTACGATCAGATGGGCCTTTGGCCGTCAGATACGTATCACGACGATCGGTACGACTACGCCTCGGAATACTTCGAGATCGTGAAAGAGTTGTGGGAGCGCGGGAGAGTGACCCGCAAGACATCTCGTTTCACGCTGGACGATTGCACTTGCTACCCCATACCCAAGAATCGCATCCAGGTCGTGAGTGCAGGGCAGTCGCCCAAAGGAGCCGACTTCACCGCCCGATACGCGGACTACAATTTCGTGTTCGCGCCCAAGGAGCGCCTCAGATCCCTTACCGCAGCGCTCAAAGCGCAGGCGGCCAAGCACAATAGAGATGTCGGGACATTGGCCTGCTTCACTCTGATCTCCGCCGAGACGGACGCGGCGGCCGAGGCCATGACCCAAAAGATCATCGATGAGGCCGATCTGACGGCAATCGGAAATATGGTCTCGAGCGCGACGATGGACACCAACAAGGGCGGCTCGAGCGAGAATCTGAGAGCGGCGCTGTCGCAGTCGGCGGCAGACGGCAACATGGCCTATATGAGTATTCCCGTGATCGCCGGCTCATATGAAACCTGCGCGAGGAAGATCGACGCGATAGCTGCCGAGTCGGGAATTTCGGGCATGCTCTGGTCCTTCCCAGACTTTGTTCAAGGGGTCCGATCGTTCGGAAACGAGATCATGCCACGCCTCGCCTGCATGAAGGATAAGAAGCAGCGCGAACCGGCGTGAGCATACGAGGGCGCTCACGATCAAGGCGAACATAGCAGATGATTGCTCATTCGGCAGTCGAGCGCGCGAGTTCATCGCGGGTATCGCGCGGAAGTGCGTGCACTTAGCAGTGCGCTTGTCTTTCGAAGATCGGAAAGAGTGAGTTTCTTAGGTGGCGATTGCCATGCGTGCGGGCGTCGCCCATCGTCGCCAAGTTGATGTACCGGTACTGCGGAAGGGGAGTCATGAGCGTCGTTAGGCAGGCACACGAACTCGAAGATTATCGAGCGCGCGGGTTCGCGAATAAAATGGGCTTCGGAAAGAAGCCTGCCTTGGTCGTTATCGATCTCACGAACGGTTTTACCGATCCCAGACTACCGCTCGGTGCGCCGGCGGAAGAGACGATCAGCCAAGTAAATATTCTGGTTGATGCGGCCCACGAAGCCGACGTCCCCGTGTTCTTCTCGACCATAAGCTACGATGGGCCGGGAATGAGCGATGCCGGGGTGTGGCTCCTCAAGATGCAAGGCTTGGCGACATTACGAGCCAAGACGGCGGCTGTAGAGATCGATCAACGCTTGCATCGGGCGAACTACGACACCGTCCTGGAGAAGCGATACGCCAGCTGCTTTTTCGGAACGGAATTCGCCTCTCGATTATGGAGCCAAGGCGTCGATACTCTGATCATCGCAGGATGTACGACAAGCGGATGTGTCCGCGCGACAGCCGTCGATGCATGTCAGAGTGGCCTTCGAACAATCGTCGTACGCGACGCCGTAAGCGACCGATCCAAGTCGGCGCACAATCAAAGTTTGATCGACATCGAAGCCAAGTACGGCGATATCGTGACCGTGAGAGACGTGATCGCACATTTATGTGAAAGACAAGGATCCCAGCGTGCGACCGAACCCCAGGTTGCGAAATGAGCAAGATCTCGAATCGAGTCCAGCCCGGCACAACGGGGCCTGAATGAACGATCACCCCACCAAGATGTTTTCGCAACTCGATGGTGCTGAGCCATCCGAGATCGATGGTCTGGGGCTATCCCTGCGGGGCATCAGCAGGGAGATCGGAGGCAGGCGGATACTCGAGAATATAAGTCTTGAGATCCACAGAAGCGAGTATGTGGCTGTCGTCGGTCGAAGCGGGTCCGGCAAGACGGTCCTGCTCCGAATGATCGCGGGCTTCGAGGAAACGAAAGAAGGCAAACTACTCCTGGATGGGATCGACGTAACCTCCAAGAAGGCTGCCGAGCGCGGCGTAGGCGTGGTGTTCCAATCTTTCGCGCTTTTCCCGCATCTAAATGTGTCCCGGAACGTGGCTTTTGGCCTCCAGTACGGCGGGCGGACACCGCAATCCAAGGACAATGTCGCCGAGGCGGTTCGCTGGGCATTGGAACTGGTAGATCTCGGCGACCTCGGCGATCGTCAGATCCAGCAACTCTCGGGCGGTCAGAAGCAACGCGTGGCGCTCGCAAGGACGCTCGTTATCAGACCGCGTGTACTGCTCCTGGATGAACCGCTGGGCGCACTCGATGCGGGCCTTCGCGCAAGAATGCAACGAGAGCTCGTGGCGTTACAGAGGCGACTCCAAATCCCATTTATCCATTTTACCGGCGATGACGCGGAAGCTCTGTCGGTCGGCGACCGGATCGTCGTATTGGATGCTGGACATATCGAGCAGGTCGGAAGCCCATCGCAGATCCTGTCGACGCCACGCTCGGAACGCGTAGCCAGGGTATTCGATCGCTTCAACATCGTTAGTTCGCGCGAACTTGGGCGCGGCTCGTATCCAGGCATGCACCCCGATTGCCTGGCTTGTTTTCCCATTCAATCGACGAAGGTCGAAGAAACGCAGCCGACGCCGCCCGGTACGAGCGGTCAATCTGCTATCGAAGCGAGCTTCATTGCGTCGGAGCGGCTGGATGGAAAGATTCGCGGCTTCTTCGCGTCAGGCGACGGTACGATTCTGCAGACCGAGCGGGACGTCGACGAGCATACCGAGCCACTGGTGCCGCGACGCACTTATCGACTGACCTGGCCGGCCACTGTCACGCAGGTATTCGAATCCACGGCCCCTCAGGACGAACCGTCGACATTACAGCAGGTAAGGTCGCCGCCGTCGGCTCGGACAGCACGGTCAGGGCTCCTTGTGTTGCCCGCGGTCCTCTGGATGATGCTATTTCTTCTACTGCCGCTGGCTGCCATAGTCATCGTAAGCTTTTGGACGCAGACGACCTTCGCCATTCGCCCCATTCCGACGCTTTCGAACTGGACCAACTTCCTAACGACGCGGACGTATCTAGAGGCCACGCTCACCACACTCAGGTTGTGGGGAATCGTTCTGACTGCCTCGTTCATATTGAGCGTTCCTGTAGCGGTCTACATCGGCCTCTTCGTCAGAAGCCGGACGGTCCAGACCGCTCTCATCGTCGCGTGCATCATTCCATTTTGGACATCCTTTCTTATTCGAGTTCTCGCATGGCGTCCGATGCTCGGACGAGAGGGAGCTGTGAACGAGATCCTGCAGTGGCTTCACGTGACGAGCGCGCCGCTCGATCAGTTGCTGTTCTCAGAGCTGAGCGTTCTTATCGGAATGACTCAGGTCTACTCGGTATTCGTAGTAGGGCCGGTCGCGTACATGGTCTCACGTATCGATCGTAATCTTATCGAGGCGGCGCGAGACCTCGGCGCGAGCTTCTTAGCAGTTCTGTTTCGGATCGTGTTGCCGTTGAGCAAGCCGGGATTGTTGGTTGGGGCCATATTCGTCTCCGTGATGGTGCTCGGAGAGTTTGCGACCTCAGCCGCGTTGTCAGGACGTCAGGTCAACCTCCTTGGAAACGTCATAGTGAACCAGGTCGGCACCCTTCGATGGGCGTTAGCCTCAGTCGTGGGCTGCGTCCTGACGATGCTGGCGGTGCTGGTGGTCGGTGGGCTGTTCAGGATTGCCGCCATCAAGCGGGGGTTCCGCTGATGGAGGGGCACAATCTGATCAGAACGGCGCTTCTCGTTTGGTGCGCGGCATTCTTGGCCTTCCTGTATTCGCCACTGCTCGTGATGGGGGTCCTTAGTTTTCAGACTGGGCCCGATGGCGGACCACAGTTCCCCATCGTTGAGTGGTCGCTCTATTGGTATCGGCACCTGTTCGGTCTGACGCCGCCGTCGCGCGTCGCGCCGCTTCCGATCGGCGACGCTTTGTTGAGGTCGTTGACGTTGGCGTGTCTCACGATGGTGATCTCGACCATCTTGGGCGTGCTGGCCGCCAATGCCTTCCGCCGTCGGTTCCTCGGCGATCGCGTGGCCTTCGGGTTGATCTTGCTCGGGATGCTCACTCCAGGTGTCCTTGTCGGTCTCGGGATCGCGCTCCTGGCGAACGGAGCGGGAATACCGCGTACGTGGTGGGGTACCGGGCTTGCAGCGCACGTCGTGTATACCCTGCCATTCTCGTTTCTCGTTATGACCGTCGTGTTTCGCCGCTTCGATCCAGTGCTTGAGGACGCCGCGGCGAGTCTCGGCGTATCGCCGGCGCGGACATTTAGGCGTGTGACGTTCCCCCTGATCAGTCCAGGCATCGTGAGCTCGATGCTGTTCGCTTTCACACTCAGCTATGACGAATTCGCGAGGACGCTGTTTTCCGCCGGCGCCGATGCGACATTGCCGCTCGCAATCTACGGCACTTTCACGACCGAGATTCATCCGAATTTGTTCGCATTCGGTGTCATCACCACTCTGTTCTCTCTCTCCTTGCTGGCTGTCTACGGGGCGTTGATGGCGATCACCGTGATGCGAACTAAGCGGCACGCCATTCAGGAGGAAATCGCATGAAAGGCGCGCCGATATCCGACCAGACCGCTATCGTTACGGGCGCAGCAAGCGGAATCGGAAAGGCGATCGCCGAGAAGCTCTGTGCCTTGGGTTATCGGCTCGTGCTCGGCGACAAGTCGGAGTCGGTGAGAGACGTCGTAGAGTGTCTAAACTCTAAGGAGGGACAGGCGACGGCCGTGATCGGCGATGTGGCCGACCCTCATCATGCGCATTCGCTTATCGCGGAAGCGCAGCGCTATGGAGGCGCATGCGCGCTAGTGAACAACGCCGGATATCTGGTCCAGTCGCCGTTCACCTCCCTGACGATCTCCGAGTGGGATCGGATGATAGCGGTCCACCTGCGCGGGACGTTTCTCTGCTGCGCCGCCGCGATTCCGCTGATGTTGGCTCGTGGAGGCGGGACCATCGTGAACATGGCATCTCAGCTTGGCCAGAAAGGCGGGATCGAGTTGGCGCATTACTCGGCCGCTAAAGCCGGCATCATAGGACTGACGAAATCGCTCGCCCTCGAGCTCAGCTCCAAGAACATCCGCGTGAATGCCGTCGCGCCGGGGCCCATCAATACGCCTCTTACCTTGGAGGCGTCCAAGGCATGGCGCGATCGAAAGCTTGATGAACTCCCGTTGGGTATCTTCGGCGACCCGTCGGACGTAGCGGAGACAGTTGCGTTCTTACTTTCTCCTGCGGCCCGCCTTTACGTCGGGCAGACGCTCGGACCGAACAGCGGAGACGTGATGTTGTGAACGTGCCGGCCGACGCCGCCGTACGGCTGGCGTCGCTCAAAGAGTTGAATCGAAACCAAAGGGGCAGCTGCTATGGATCTGATGAAGTCGACACGACGCAACGTTCTTAAGTCTACTGCCGGCGCGATTGCGCTCGCGGCCGGTGGCGGTACGCCCTTCCTCAAATCCTCGATTGCATGGGCAAAGGCCAACGATCTCGCGAAGCAGAAGCTAAGCACTATCGGGGTCTCGGTGTCCGTCCAGGAGCGCATACTTTCGGCATTCAAGGCGGAAAGCGGCGTAGGCGCGGTTTCAGGCACGACCGCGACTTTTCCGGACGCTCAGACGAGGATTCTCTCGGGGTCGACCGAATACGACTGCTGGGAAACGATGGGTGAGCGCGTACCCGCGCTGGTTTCTACAAGCAATGCGGTGCCGATCGAAATCTCGGCCATTCCACATTGGCGCGACATTCGAGAGACGTTTCTCAAGCCGGATCCGAAATTCTCCCCCGATGCTCAGGTGTTCGGACAGATATGGGCGGATAAGGCCCAGACCAAGTTGTGGATGGTACCTACGATCTACAATTTCGATAGCGTCGGCTACAACCCCGACGCGGTCGCCGCGGAGGAGGCCGGAAGTTGGGCGGCGATCTTCGACGAGAAGTGGAAAGGACGCTCGGGATTGAATACCGATCCACTGATGGCGATGGGAGAGGCGCTCCTGGCCATGAACACGACTGGCCTCTTGGAAGTGAAGAACCCCGGCAACCCCAGCAAGAAGCAGATCGACGAAGCCATCAAGTTTTTGATTTCGAAGAAGAAGGGACGTCAGTTCCGCGCGCTCTGGGGTGATTTTGGAGAGCTGGTCAATTATCTTGCGTCCGGCGAGATAGTGATCAGTGATGCTTGGCAGCCGGCGATCATGGCCGTACGTGCGCAAGGCAAGCCCGCTCGATACGCGATTCCCAAAGAAGGCTATCGCGCCTGGGCCTACGGCGTCTCACAGTTGAAAGTGTCCCGCAATCCCGAGGCGGTGCTCGCGTATGCCGATTACTGGTTGTCCGGCCCTCCATCCGCCGTGGTCTCGGAACAAGGTTATTATTCTCCGACCCGAACGATCAAGAACGCGATGAAGCCGGAAAAGTACGCGTTCTGGTACGAGGGAAAGTCCTGGATCGGCCCGCCGGAGCGGGGAATTGTCGAAGGCGAAGTGCGTGACGGCGGATCGCTTGAGGCGCGATCCTCGCATGTCGCCTTCTGGCACCAGTGGCCCGACGAGTATGACTATCTCGTTCAACGCTGGGATGAGTTCTTGACTGCGTGAGGCATCGATCATGGTCAGCCTCGCGCTGGAGAATCTGAGTAAGGTCTATCCCAACGGCGTAGTCGGCGTTCGAAGGGTTGACCTCGATGTCCAAGCGGGCGAGTTCATCGCTCTGGTAGGCCCCTCGGGCTGCGGGAAAACCACCACTTTGCGGATGGTCGCTGGCTTCGAAAAATGTTCCGCGGGGCGGGTTCTGATCGAGAGGCGTGACGTTACGCGCTTGCCCCCCGAGAGGCGTCCTACCGCAATGGTATTTCAAGACTATGCGTTGTTCCCACATCTCAATGTTCGGGAGAACATCGCCTTCGGGCTACGTTTCCAAAGTCGGGGGCGGCCAAGCGAACGGATAGCCGATCTGGCTCGGATGCTTCGTCTGGAGGACGTTCTCAATCGGCAGATCGACTCTTTGTCGGGCGGGCAGCGGCAACGCGTAGCATTGGCAAGAGCGCTTTCGGTCGAACCTTCGATCCTCCTATTGGACGAGCCGCTTGGTGCATTAGATGCGAGCCTCAGAAAGGAGGTGCAATCCGAGCTCAAGATACTGCAACGGCGTCTTGGGCTGACGTTTCTTTTCGTGACGCATAGCCAGGCGGAGGCATTGGCTCTTTCCGATCGCATCGTCGTGATGAACGCCGGCTGGGTTGAACAGGTCAGTACTCCCGAAGATCTTTGCGCCCGGCCAACGTCCCGGTTCGTGGCCAAGTTCGTAGGAAGAAATCTTGTTCTCGACGCCGATGTAATCGATCGACGTGGAGGTGAAGTCCAAGTCGAAACCCGGCTCGGGACGTTTGGCGCAAAAGGCGAGCTCCGAAGCGGAAATGCGGCATTGTCCATCAACCTCGACCGCATCGACATCGCTGGGGTCGCGAATCGGCGCGAAGTCGAGGCGAACTATAATTCCTTGGAGGCTCGAGTGGTCACAAGCTGCACGGTCGCCGGCCGAATAAGCCTCTCGCTTGGCCTGGCCGACGGCTCCGAGATCCGCGTCGATCGGCGAGCAGATCGCTTCGATACCGGCGCTCTCGAAGCGGGCGCTTCCGTAAAACTGACCTGGAAGATCGAGGACGCGACATTGGTGACTGCGTGACGGTGCGTCAGTCGCAACAGGAGGAGTGAGCATGGGAATTCTGATCAAGAACGGCACTGTTGTGAATGCACATCAGACATTGAGCGCCGATGTTTATTGCGACGCAGACAAGATCACCGCGATAGGCAAGGATCTGGAGGTTCCCGCGGGAACGCAGATTATCGATGCCGATGGGAAGCTAGTCATGCCTGGCGGCATCGATCCGCACACGCATTTCGAGTTGTTGTTCATGGGCACGGTTAGCCGAGATGACTTCTTCTCTGGCACGGCCGCGGGCCTGGCCGGTGGAACTACGACAACTATCGACATGTGCATCCCCGATCCGGGACAATCGCTCTTGGAGGGGGTATCCGTCTGGAAGCAGCGGGCAGAGAAAGCGGCTGCCGACTACTCGTTTCATGTGGCAGTCAGCTCATGGTCAACACGTGTCAGCGAGGAGATGGGAGAGGTCGTCAAGACGCACGGAATTCCAAGCTTCAAACACTTCATGGCGTACAAGGGCGCCTACATGGTCGATGACGAAGCCATGCTCCATAGCTTTGCCCGCGCCAGGGAGCTTGGCGCGATCGTCAATGTGCACTGCGAAAACGGCGATGCCGTAGCTTATTTGCAAGCAGATCTTTTGAGGCGCGGCGTGACGGGGCCGGAAGGCCATCCGTTGTCTCGGCCGATCGAAGTCGAGGCTGAAGCCACGAACAGGGTCATCTCGATCGCTCAAATCACGAAGACACCCCTGTATATCGTCCACGTTTCGTGCAAAGAAGCGCTCGAGGCGGTATCACGAGCGAGACTTTCCGGTCAGAAAGTGTACGCAGAAGCTCTTGGAGCCCATCTTACGATCGACGACAGCGTCTACAAGTCCGCGGATTTTGACGAAGCTGCGGGTTTTGTTATGAGCCCTCCGTTCAGGTCGAAAGGACATTGCCAGGCACTGTGGAATGGGCTTCAGGCCGGCCACATTCAGGTCGTGGCAAGCGACCACGTCACATTCAACAAGGAACAGAAGAGGATGGGGCGCGATAATTTTGCGGCCATTCCGAACGGAACCGGCGGAATCGAAGATCGAATGTCGCTCGTTTGGGATGGAGGGGTGCGTCGTGGTCTATTGTCGCCGGAAGAGTTCGTCGCCGTCACATCGGCGAACGCAGCAAAGATCTACAATATGTGGCCGCGAAAGGGATTGGTCGCCCCTGGGGCAGATGCGGACATCGTCGTGTGGGATCCGCATGCAAGTAAGACCATCAGCGCAAAAACGCATAATCACGCGACGGATTTCAGCATCTTCGAAGGCAGAACCGTTACAGGCATCCCGAGCGCTACAGTCGCACGGGGACGTATCGCCTACCTGAACGGGCAGCTTCGCGCAGAGCGAGGCGCAGGACGTCTTGTCAAGAGATACGCGTTTGGTGTCGCATATGCCGCAAATCACGCGTAGCGTGCCGGCTAGTGGGTGGAATCGACCCGAAATACGGAACAACGTCATGTACGACGTTTATCTCAGCGGAATTGGCGCGGGCATCGCGAAACGGTTGGCCAGCGAAGGAGCCAACGTACTTGCTGTAGACCGCGATGCCGCTGGGCTCGCTACATGGGGTGGACGTAAAGCGGGGCAGCGTCATTGCGCATCAGCGCCATGTACGCGCCGAACGGCGGTCTGAATCCCAGCATATCCATCGAGGAATGGGAGCTGTTCTTCTCACGGATCGGCGCGGCCTCGGATTTTAGTGACGACTGGCTCAGTTACTCAGGCGTCAAACTGCAAGTTGACGGAGGCATTGACGCTGCGAACAGCCGCGATGCGGGACGGCTATCCCGACGATCGCGAATACAAGGGCACCATCGTCATAGAGCCCTCTAGGTTCAATGCCCTCGTTGCGACCGCCAACCGCTACGGCTGGCGTGTCGGCGTTCATGCGGTCGGCGACACCGCTATCGACCGCGTTCTGGATGCCTATGAACTGGCAGACGCGGAGCGGTCCATCAAAGGCAGGCGCTTTATCGTCATCCATGGCAGCCTGATGCGACCAGACCAAATGCAACGCGCAAAACTGGACTTGCGCGTCGACGCGCAGACCTCGTTCCTTTGGGACAAGGCAGCCTTCGTGGCGAAATTTCTCGGAAAAGAGACTGCGGATCGGGCTTTCCCCATGCGGACAATGATCGACATCATGGGTTTGAATGCGGTCGGGCAGGGAACGGACTACCCGATCAATCTCCTCAATCCCTTCGCCAACAAGTACGTCATGGTCACGCGCCGCGAGCTGTTCAGCACCGAAGCAGCGATTTACGCGCGACTGGTCTCCGAGACCATTCCGCGGGCACGCATCGCGGTGCTCTATCAGAACGACGACTATGGGCGCGAATACCTTCGCAGCTTCAAGGCTGAGCTGGCGTGGCTCGATCCGCAGGCTGAAATTGTCGCTACCGCGCCTTACGAGGTGACGTCGCCGACGGTCGATTCGCAGGTGGTATCGCTAGCCAGCACCGACGCCAATGTCTTTCTGAATGCGTCGACCGGCAAGTTCACCTCGCAGGCGATCCGCAAGGCAGGTGAACTTGGATGGCACGCACAGCAGTTCTTGCCGATCGGAAGCAACTTCGTTGCGACAACTCTCAAGCCGGCGGGGCTGGAAAATGCGAAGGGCGCGATTTCGGCTACGCCGACAAAGACCGTGGGCGATCCCGAATGGGCCCACGACCCTGCCTATCTCGAGTGGTTGGCTTTCATGAAGAAGTATTATCCGGAAGGCGATATCGAGGACCAGCTAAACTTCACGGGATGGAACGTCGCCGTTCTCATGACCAAGGTGATCGAAGCCTGCGGTTCCGACCTTTCACCGCAGAACCTGATGAAGCAGGCCACGGCACTTAAGAACGTGACGCTTCCCGGCCTGATTCCCGGCATCACCGTCAATACGATCCCTGACGACTACTGCCTTATCAAATCACTCAGGCCGCAACGCTTCGATGGTGAGCGTTGGGTCCCGATTTTCGGCACTATGGCAGCTCGATAGGGCACGGAGCCGTCGGCCTGAGCGAAGCGAGCTATCCGCTAACGCCCGCGCCTGAGGTCCTCGGTCGCGCGCCGGAGAATTTCGTGAAGCCATTCGTGCGATGGCTCGCCCTCGACACGTTCGTGCCACAGCAGCCGGACCTCGACGGGCGTAGTGGTGTAGGGCAGCTCGTAGGTCGTGATGGCATGGGTTTGCTCGAGCGCTCTCGCCAACGGACCCGGGACGATCGCCGCCAGTTCGGAATCCACGAGCAGGGCGGGCAGGGCAAGAAAATGTGGCAGCGAAACCGCTATTCGCGGCGGCCGGTCGCATTCGGACAGCGCCCGTTCGAGCGCCGGGCGGTCGTACATTTCGGACCGCCTGGCGAGACCCCGCTCGGAAATGAAGCCTCCGACAGCGCCCTCCGGCTCGCCGCCAAAGGAGACGACGACAAGCGGCATGCGCGCCAGCTTCGCCTTGTCAAGCCGGCCAAGCTTGCGCTTCCCGCCGACGATCAGCACGTCGCTATATTCGAACAGCAGGGCGGTGCGAAAACGGCTCGGGGGGACTGCGAAGACGCCGATGGCGACATCGATGCGGCCAAGGTCGATCTGCTCGGCAAGGTCGATCCGCGTCACCGGTTTGATGGTCAGGTCGATGGCTGGCGCCTCGCGGCCGAGGATCTTCAGGAGCGGAGACGTCAACACCATGGTGGTGAAGTCGTTGGCGGCCAGCGTGAACAGCTTGGTGGAGGACGCCGGAACGAAGGTCGGCAACTCAACCGCCGCCTCAAGAGAGCGCAGGGCTTCGCGAACCTGCGCAGCCATCATCAGCGCGCGCGCCGTCGGTTGCATGCCTGTTGCCGTGCGCACGAACAGGTCGTCTTCCAGCATCTCGCGGAGCCGGGCGAGTGAGTGGCTTACCGCGGACTGGCTCAGCGCGACCTTCTGGCTGGCGCGCAGCACGCTTCGTTCCTCCATGACGGCGTCGAAGACCTTGAGCAGATTCAAGTCCAATGTTTTGAAGGAAATGGACACGATACGAATCCAATCGATAGGGGGCCGCACAGCCAATGTGTTGCTGCGACCGATTCCAGTTAAAGCCAGACGCGCCGCGGACGCAACCGCGCGGGCGCTCAAGACATGCCGCGGCGTTGTCGGCGCCGGCAATCTGAAAGCGGTTCAGGACCAATCTGCAAGTGTTTCACTTCCGCAAGCGAGCGATCCCATCATTATCCACCGTGTTTGGAGGAGACGGGCAATGAGATATTGCGTGATATCGCTCGGAGCTGTCAAAGGCAACGCTATCGGGGCGGTCTTGGCGTCGGCACTTTTCGCGACGTCTGCGATGGCGCAGGACGGTCCGGTCAAGCTCGGGGTCCTGACCGACATGTCCTCGATTTACGCCGACAATGGCGGCCAGGGCTCGGTGGTTGCGGCGCAGATGGCCGTTGACGATTTCAAGGGCAAGGTGCTGGGGCGTGCCGTCGAGGTCGTCGCCGGCGACCATCAGAACAAGGCCGATGTAGGATCGGTCATCGCACGGCGTTGGCTGGAGAATGAGGGCGTCGAAGTCATACTCGACGTGCCCAATTCCGCCGTTGCCTTGGCGGTGCAGGGCATCACGCGAGACAAGAAGAAGCTGTTTCTCGCTACAGGCGCCGCGACGTCTCGCCTGACCGGCGACGGATGCTCGATGACCGGCATCCACTGGACCTATGATACCTACGCACTGTCGCAGGGCGCAACCCGGGCGATCTCGCGCCTCGGCGCAAAAAGCTGGTTCTTCCTTTCGGCAGACTATTCTCTCGGCCCGCAACTCGAGGCGGATAGCCGCCAGGTCATCGGCGCGACAGGCGGCAAGGTCGTCGGTGCCGTAAAACATCCGATCAACACGCCTGATTTCTCGTCTTTCCTGCTGCAGGCGCAATCCTCCAAGGCGGACGTGATCGCGCTCGCCGATGCCGGCGGTGATTTCATCAACGCCGTCAAGCAGGCTGGGGAGTTCGGCATTACGCGGGAGCAAAAGCTTGCCGGTCTGATCGTCTTCATCGCCTACATTCACAGCCTTGGGCTGCAAAGCGCCCAGGGCCTGATGCTCAGCTCGGCATTCTGTTGGGGCCTTAATAGCGAGACGCGCGCGTGGTCGAAGCGTGTCATCGAGAAGACCCACAAAGTCCCGACCATGATCCACGCCGGCACGTATGGTGCGGTGATACACTATCTCAAGGTGGTCGAAGCCGCAGGCACGCGCGATGGACCGACCGTTGCCGCCAAGATGCGCGAAATGCCCGTGAACGATTTCATGACCCGTAACGGTAAGATCCGGGAAGACGGCCGGTTGGTCCGCGACATGTATCTGTTCCGCGTCAAGTCCCCGGCGGAGTCCAAGTACAAGTTCGACTACTACACCCTGCTCGCGACAATTCCAGGAGAAGAAGCCTTCAAACCGATGGAGGAAGGAGGATGTCCGCTCTTGAAGAAGCCGTGATCGCCGAGCGCTGCCGTGAGACCCGTAGCCGCTGTGCCGGTGGATATGCTCTTAGCATAGGTTCGGGTTTTTCGCTGACCCGGACCAGCCCGGAGCTATGCTATGCGTTGCGGCAGCATCCTGAATGTGCCGGTGTGCTGGCAGGGCGTGGTGCTCGGTCAGATCAACTTCCTGCATAAATCTCGGCATTTCCGGGAATACCATCTCCCGATCGTCGACGCGGCGGCGCAGATAGCGGTGCCCGCCTCTTACTGCTGCCGCGCATGAGCAGTGAGTTGTCGATGACCTCGATCAGTCTCGCCTATCGCAGTAGGGTCGCACTCGCTCACAAGCTGATGCGGCCGGGCGGGAGCACTCGCAGATTCAAACGGAAACTTGACCGACTTCAACAGATCTCAGGGAATAAGTCATGCTCGCCAGTTGTATTGTTCCTCACGTCGTACCACGTAAGCGATCTCAAATTCCGATACTTGGCACTCCAAATTTTGAATTTCCATTCCACGAGCGTCCGGGGGATGTTGCACGGTCTTCGTTTGTGGAGAGCGTATGAGCACCGTCGAAAATAAGAATCTCGTGCAGCAAATCTTCATCGATTCGGCAAATGGGAGCGGTACCACGCTCCTCGATCATCTGGCGGACGACGTTTCTTGGATCATAACCGGTCAGTGGTCGTGGTCTCGGACATTCCAGGGCAGAGATGCGGTGGTGAACGGATTGATGAAAAACGTAGCATCGCTATTTGATAAGCGACTTCGTACCGTAGCGTTCAATTTCGTCGCCGAAGGAGACACGGTTGTCGTTGAAGCAAAGGGCGACAACGTCACGAAGGCCGGGCTGCGCTATGATAACGACTATTGCCTCATTTTCCGTCTCGAGAACGGCCGGATCAAGCAGATCAAGGAGTACCTGGATTCTGCTCTGGTCGAGCGAGTGCTGGGCTCATTTCCGCAAGTGACGAACTGATCCACAACTCCGCTCGAGTTGCTCGAGTGCTCTGCATCATTCAACAGGAATTAAGGACATGATAAGGGGCATCGCTTCTCTGGCAGCGTTCGCATTCGTGCTTTCGGTTTCGCATGTCAGTGCACAAAAGAAATACGACGTCGGCGCGACCGATACCGAGATCAAAATCGGACAGACAAATCCGTTCTCGGGACCGGCTTCTGCTTATGCCACGATTGGCAAGAGCGAAGCAGCGTACATCAGAATGATCAATGAGTCGGGCGGCGTAAATGGTCGAAAGATAAGCCTGATTCAGTATGACGACAGCTACAGCCCGCCAAAGACGGTAGAGCAGGTACGAAAGCTGGTCGAGAGCGATGAAGTTCTGACCACCTTCCAGATCGTGGGAACGGCTCCTAATGCGGCGGTACAGAAGTATCTTAACGCCAAGAAAGTGCCGCAGTTGTTGGCTGCTTCCGGTTCATCGAAGTTCACCGACCCGCAACATTTTCCCTGGTCGATCGCGTTTAATTTGAGTTACTTCGTGGAAGGTCGCATTTACGGTCAATACATCGCAAAAAACCATCCCGACGCCAAAATCGGGGTCCTTTATCAGAACGACGATCTCGGCAAAGACTATCTCAGCGGCATCAAGTCCGGCCTCGGCGACAAGGCTGCTAAAATGATCGTCGCTGAGGCCTCCTATGAGGTGTCGGATCCAACGATCGACTCGCAGATCGTCAAGATAAAGGATGCCGGCGCGGATCTTTTTTTCAACGCGTCGACGACAAAGCAGGCGGCGCAGGCGATCAAGAAGATTGCCGAACTGGGCTGGAAGCCCATTCATTTCGTTGACACCACAGCGACTTCGGTTGGAGCGGTCCTGCAGCCGGCCGGCCTCGAGGCGTCCAAGGGGCTGATCAGCATCGGATACATCAAGGATCCTCGCGATCCGACCTGGAAAGACGATCTAGGGATGAAGAAGTATATCGAGTTCATGGCCAAATACTATCCGGACGGCGACAAGGACTCGAGCCTGAACACCTTCGGCTATATGGCCGCCGAACTACTGATCCACGTGCTGAAAGCGTGCGGGGACGACCTGACGCGGGAGAACGTGCTTAGGCAGGCAATGAACATCAAGAACTTCCGTTCTGAACTCGCGCTACCTGGGATCGTCGTCAACACGTCGCCGACGGACTACCGGGTCAACAAGCAGTTGCAAATGATGAAGTTCAACGGCGAGCGGTGGGAGCTCTTCGGGCCGATTCTGGAAGATGTGGGCCCTGCGTTGTGACAGATGCATTGGAGTGCACCATGGATTGTTCTTCGCGCGGTGATGTGATCGCGCGCTCGTTGTTCGAATGCCTGGGTCGCTTCGCGCTGCTGCTTGTCATCCTGTGCGGGTCGTACGGCTACGCCTTACCTGCCGCCGCGCAAAGCACCAAGGCCGTTCGCGTGGTCATGCATGCGCCACTGCGCGTTACCGATCCCGTTGCCTCGGGCGCTTACATCTCTCGAGACCACGGCTACATGATCTATGATACGTTGGTCGCTCTCGACGAAAATATGGAGCCTCGGCCGCAAATGGCCGACTGGACGATTTCGGACGACAGACTGACTTATACGTTCAAACTGAGGGACGGGCTGGCCTGGCACGATGGTGAACCCGTAACCGCGGAAGATTGTGTCGCGTCGCTCAAACGATGGTGGCAACGCGATACAATGGGGCAGGTTCTAGCGAGCTATACGTCTTCGCTCGAAGCAACCGATGCGCGGACCATCACGCTGAAGTTGAAGCGGCCTGTGGGATTTGTGCTGGATGCGCTTGGAAAGCCGTCCTCCTATGTGCCCTTCATGATGCCGAGGCGCGTTGCAGACACGCCTCCAACCCAGCCCAGTACAGACACTATCGGATCAGGACCGTTCCGCTTCGTTAAAGAGGAATTTCGCCCCGGCGTTCGCGCGGTTTACGTCAGGAACGACAAATATGTCCCTAGGACCGAGAAGCCGAGTTGGGCGTCAGGCGGCAAGGTCGTAAAAGTCGATCGCGTCGAGTGGGTTGTGATACCGGACGCCCAGACCGCCATCAATGCGCTCTTGAATGGCGAAATCGACTACATCGATGAACCTCAATATGACCTGCTCAAGATACTCGAAGGCGAGAAGAACATTGTCATCAAGAACAACAACAGGTTCGGCCTTCAGGTCATGGCGAGAATGAATTTCCTCGTGCCTCCGTTCAACGACGAGAAGATTCGACGCGTAGCTATGCTCGCTTTCAAGCAAGAGAACTTCCTGGCTGCTATGGTCGGAGATCCCAGCGGTTATACGATTTGTGGTGCAATGTTCGTCTGTGGTGCCCCCTTGGCGACGGACGTCGGATCGGAAACTCTGATTCGAGGAAACGGAATGGCGGAAGCACGGAGGCTCTTGAAAGAAGCAAATTACGACGGAAAGCCCATTCGGATCGTCCAGGTGACCGACGTCAACACGCAGAAGGCCCAGCCGGTCGTGGGCGCACAACTGTTACGACAGGCGGGATTCAACGTCGAGCTATTGCCAATGGATTGGCAGACGGCATTGGCGTTGCGGAGCAATCCAAAGACAGCACAGGATGGCGGGTGGAATATATTCTTTTCCGCTTTCGCCGGCGTGGACGTGTCAAATCCACTCAGCAGCCTGCCGCTGAATGCTTCGGGCATGAACGGCTATCCCGGTTGGGCGGAAGACGCTGACATTCAAGCATTGCGGGGGCGCTTTGCCGAAGCGGAAGACGTCTCAGAGCGCAAGCGACTGGCGGCCGAGTTGCAAAAGCTGGCGTATGAACGCGTCATCTATGTGCCGCTTGGCCAGATCGCAACGCCGGCGGCCTGGAGTTCAAAACTCACCGGTGTGCTGGATGGTCCGACCGTGCCGTATTTCTGGAACCTGGAGAAGCAATGACTTGCGTGAATTGTGCTCCTAATGGGAGCGCTGCAAATATTCAGGCGACACGGGCCGATCGTCGACGTAGCCGATGCGAAAGCGGCCGGTCCGGACTAAAGTCACGAATCAATTGCCGGAAACTTTCGGCCCGCTCCGGGATCGCGGAACTGCGGCGCCACGCTAGTCCGACGTCGATGGCAATTTCATTGCCGCGGATCGGCCTGACCTCAAGACGGTCACGCTCAAGGGACCACGGCCGGTATGCGATGTCGGGCATGATAGCCCACCCGGCGCCGGTGGCAACCAAGCTGCGAACAGCTTCAACGGAGGATGTCGTCAACGTGGAACTCGGGCGCGAATGAATTGAACTCCAGGCCGCGACGACGGATCGAGGCATTTCGTCGATCGACAATTCAATCAGCGGTTCACGCACCAGCGTGCTCAGAGCAATTGCGTCTTGTGAAAGAAGAGCGTGTTCCGCCGGCAACCAGATTCGACATCGCGAGCGTGCCAAGGTGCCGAATTCCAAGGCGTTTTGGTTCTCTATATTGGAGACCAACATAAGTGCAACATCGAGTTCTCCCTTGATGAGAAGATCTTCGATGGCGGCGCGCTCGTGCTCCAGGACATTGATGGAGAAGTTGGGGAAGAGCCGTCGAAAGTGGACAAGGAGATCGGCCAGAAAATATCCAGACACCAGGCTCGTGACGCCGACACTCAAGCTGCCGGAAACTGCCTCAGGATTTGCTTTCAACACACGTCCTGCATCGGCAACCGTTGCCAGTATCAACCTCGAGTGTTGCAAGAATCGCTGGCCGTCGTAGGTCAGCGTTACTCCTTTCGAATTTCGATGGAAGAGCGTCGCCCCGATTTCGGCCTCGAGGTCTCGCAGGCTTTCCGTGATCGCGGATTGCGAAATATTCAAATGTACTGATGCACCCGATATCGACCCTGCGTCAGCGGTGGCTACAAAGTAAGAGATTTGTCTGAACGTCAAATGCATGGAATCCGTCCACTCCTTCGGGGCGCCGAGAAGTTGCTCGCATTATCAGGCGCAGATTGGCGGTAGGCGATCCTTCCAGGGCCGCGCTGTCTCAAGTTGAGACGCAAGACGAAACAACATGGCTTCGTCGCCGAAATGCGCGGTGAACATCATGCCTAGAGGTAGTTCCGCGGCGCTCCAAGCCAACGGTACGGACATCGATGGCTGGCCGGTCATATTGAACATGCTTGTGCCCGGCACGTAGCGCCTCAGCAAAGATCGAATTTCACCGGGATCTTCCGACATCGTGTCTATTTCGCCGAGGCGCACGGGCGGCAAGCACAATGTCGGCGAGAGGAAGATGTCGCAGTTCTCGAAAAAGTTCGTCATACTGCGTTTGATCAAAAATGCATTTTGCAGGGCGACGACGTAGTCTGTCGCGGTCGCGTTTTGCGCGTTTCGCATGTTGAAGAGAGTCAGGTTTTCAAGGTCATCCGGCGTCGCGAAGCGGCCGAATGCTTTTTCGGCCGCCCGCACAGTGGCAGCGGTATTGGCGGCGACAACGATGGGGGCGACCGTCGAGGGATCTGCGCCCAACTTTGGGGCCCGCTCTTCAACATGATGGCCTAAGACTTCGAGCAGACGGGCGACATCCCGCACGGCGGCAGCAACCTCGGGATCGATTGCCTCGCCTTGAGGTGTCTTGTCTGTAAAGAATACCCGCAGACGGCCGGGGTCTCGACCGACTTCGTCGAGATAAGGACGCTCGGGTTTGGGAGCGTGATAGAGGCTCGTTGGCTCTGGACCGTGCGTTGCGTCCAGCATCGCTGCACTGTCACGCACGCTTATGCTGGCTACATGCCCGCAGGAGAAGCCGCCCCAGCCTTCCCCCTTATCGGGCCCCACCGGAGTACGGGCCCGCGTCGGCTTCAGGCCGAACACGCCGCAAGCAGAAGACGGAACGCGAATGGAGCCGCCGCCATCTGTCGCGTGAGCAACCGGAACGATCCGCGCCGCAACAGCCGCCGCGGCGCCTCCGGAAGAGCCTCCCGACGAGTGATCCAAATTCCAAGGATTGCGGGTTGGACCGTGTAGCCGGCACTCGCTGGTTACCATCTGACCGAATTCAGGGCTGGAGCTCTTGCCGAAGATCGTGACACCAGCGGCCAGGTAACGCCCGGCCAATGTACCGCTGTGGTCAGCCACGAAATCGCGAAACAGGTTGGAGCCGAAGGTGGTGCGTGTCCCCTCGAGCAGGTCGAGATCCTTGAGCAGGAACGGTACGCCGGTAAATGGCCCATCGGGCAGGCCCCTTTCGATCTGGAGCCGAGCATACTCGTCGTGGCGTACTACGACGGCATTTATCCTGGGGTCTACCCGCTCGGTCCGAGCCACGGCCTCATCGAGCAATTCGCGCGCGCTGACCTGCTTGCCGCGCACCAATTCGGCTAGTCCCAGCGCATCGTAAGCGCCGTATTCCTTGAAAGACATAACAGACCTCTAAACCCGTCTTGGAACGTTCTTTGATCCGGCGAGCGCAGGGTAGTCGATTGGCGACAATCGTCAATAGGGCGATTGCGGATCAAAGTGGCGTCCGTGATCGCGCTTGAAATCCGGAAGTATGTAGCCTTGTCCGCTACGTGGCCGGAGCCCGCTTTCGCGCCGAACGGGGTGCCGCAGCCGAAGTCTTAGCTGGCTCCTGCTTCTCTAAGCGCTTGAGATGAGCCAGGTGCTTCTCGCCCTCGGCGAGATGGTGTTGCTCCGACAGCCGTCCCGCTAGATCCGCCTTGCCCGCGCAGATGGCTTCCACGATCGGTCGATGGTCTTCGATGATTCTCTTCGGCGAAGGTATGATCGCGTAGCTGGAACGAATGTGCATTCGCGTCTGCTGTTCGATCAATCCATACTGAAATCCTAATCGTCCATGGTCCGTCAGCAACACGATGGTCTTGTGGAGTCCGAAATCGGCCTCCGCGATCCGCGCCGTGTCTCCCCGCTTGCATTCCTGGATCAGCACGTCGAGCGCCTCGGTCAGGCGTGCGGCTTTCGCGGGCGTAATAGTCGACGCCACCAATTGGGCTGCCAATCGTTCCACGGCCGACCGTAGCGTATAGAGTTCCCAGACATCTTCGGCGGAAAGGGAGACGACTGTCCATCCCGTATACGGAACAAGTGTCAGCAGGCCTTCTTTAGCTAATTGATGAAGTGCGGTCCGCACCGTCGCTCGCGAGAGATTCATCTGCTGCGAGATCTGAATTTCCGTGATCCGTTCGCCGGCGCGAATTGCGCCGGAAACGATCGCATTGCGCAACGCAGTGGTCGCCTGCACTTCGATCGGCATCTTAACAACGGGAGAAATCTTTAAACGACCCACGGGAGCGCTCCGGTCAGTTCAATTGCCATGGTTTGGATGTATCCCAAATTCAAGGCGCTGGCTATTGTCGCCAATCGACACACCCCCTGGCCCCTGTTGATCCCCACCGGCGCATCTGCGCGAGCGAACTCCAGCGGCCCGGCGAATGGCGCCGCACCGCAACAAGTTTGGGCACGCGCGTCCAAAGCGTGTGTTGACAATTGTCGCCAATCGTCCATTATTCATTCGGTCGACACTCGATGCTCCGATGTTCTTTGAGAAGGAAATCGTCATGTTCGCGTTGCCCTGGGGAGTCCGGCGGGCAGCCTGTATCGGTGTCGCAGGCGTCGTCGCCGCACTTGGCGCGTTTCCGGCACTTGCGCAGACCACAGTGACTGCGGTGATGCACGCGCCACTGCGTGGCCTCGATCCGGTAATCAACAGCCAGTATATCGTCCGCAACTATGCTTACATGGTCTACGACACACTACTGGCGCGTGATGCGGCCAACAAGATCAGGCCGCAAATGGCCGAGAGGTGGACTGTTTCGTTGGACGGCAAGTCGATCACATTTGTCTTGCGCGACGGCCTGAAGTGGCACGACGGCACCGATGTGAAGGCGGAGGATTGCGTAGCTTCCATCCGCCGGTGGTCGGCCATGGATACCATGGGACAGGTGATGAACACGCTGCTCGAAGGCATGACGGTGGTCGACGACAAGACCTTCGAGATGAAGTTCAAGGAGCCAACCGAAATCGCTCTGACGGCGTTATCCAAGCCGAGCGGCTTGGCGGCGTTCATGATGCCGAAGCGCTTGGCCGACACCCCGGTTAGTGAACCGATCAAGGAGGAGTTGGGATCGGGGCCTTTTCGACTGGTGATGTCCGATTTCAAACCCGGCGTCCAAGCAGTCTTCGAGAAGTTCAAGGACTACGTCCCGCGCAGTGAACCGGCGAGCGGGATGGCCGGCGGCAAGATCGTGTCGGTCGACCGAGTGAAGTGGGTGACAATGCCCGATCCCATGACCGCGGTGAACGCGTTGCTCTCGAAGGAGATCGATCTCATCGAGTACGTCCCTTATGACCTGTTGAGCATTCTCGAAGCCAACCCGGGCGTGGTCGTGAAGGAGTCCAAGCTTCGTGGCAATCAGAGCATTGCCCGGCTGAACTTCTCGCAGTCGCCCTTCGACAACAAGTTGCTCCGGCAAGCGGCTCTCCTGGCCATCGATCAGAAGGACCAGATGCAGGCTCAGGTCGGAAACCCGAAATACTACAAACTTTGCGCGGCCGCTTTCGGATGTGGCGGCGCTTACGCCAGCGATATCGGCGCGGACAAAGTGATCAAGGGACAGCCAGAGAAGGCCGCCGAGCTTCTGAAGCAGGCCAAATACGATGGCGCGCCCGTCGTGATTTTGCATGCGACAGACGTACCTGCCTTTGCTGCAATGGCGCCGGTCGTCGCGCAGGCACTCCGCAAGGCCGGCTTCAACGTGCAGATGAGATCAATGGATTGGCAGACCGTTGCGGTAAGCCGGGCGTCTCGCGCGCCCGTGACCAACGGCGGATGGAGCATCTTTTGCACGATCAACGGCCTCGTCGATGTCGGGGAGCCGCTCGGGTACAATGCGGCGTCGGCCAGCGGCAAAAGCGGCTATTTCGGCTGGCCCGACGTTCCCGCCATCGAGGAGGCGCGCGCCAAATTCGCTCGGACGAAGGATCCTGAAGAACTGAAGACGATCGCCACCGATCTCCAGCGTCGGATCCTGGACGAGGTTCTCTTCATACCTTTGGGGGAGGCATACAGCGTTTCCGCATGGCGGACAGATATGGCTCCGCCGTTGGACACGCCGGTCGCGGTTTTCTGGAATTTCACGAGAACAGGAAAATAACGCGTGGCAAAGTATCTGTTCCGACGAGTTTTGGCCTCCGTTCCCGTCCTGTTTGTGGTGGCTTTCATCGTATTCGCGCTGCTACGCCTTTCGCCGGGCGATCCGGCGATGATCTTGGCGGGTGATGGTGCAACGCCCGCGCAGCTCGATGCCATGCGTCACAGCATGGGGCTCGACCGGGGCATAATCGAGCAGTTTGTCATCTGGCTATCTAAGGTCTTGCGCGGCGATTTTGGGGTGTCTCTGATTACGGGGCTGCCGATGCGGGACCTGGTGCTCGATCGGCTCGGTCCATCATTCGCGCTTTGTCTTTCGACGATCACGTTGGCTGTGGTGGTCGCGATACCAGTCGGAGTCGTCGCTGCCTGGAGGCAGGGGCGGGCGCTGGACCGAATTATCATGTCCGGCTCCGTGATGGCGTTCTCCGTTCCCGTCTTCATCATTGGATATGTGCTGATCTTGCTCCTATCGCGCGGCCTTGGCTGGTTCCCGGTGCAGGGGTATCGGCCGCTCTCCGAAGGAATCGGTGCATTTGCCTTGCACCTCACGCTACCCACTCTCACCATGAGCGCACCGTTCATCGCCGTAATATCGCGGATCGTGAGATCAAGCGTCATAGAGGTGATGGGCGAGGACTATATTCGCACGGCGAGGTCGAAGGGCCTGTCTGAAAGGGGAGTGCTGTTCAAGCACGCCCTCGGAAATGCGGCTGTTCCGATCGCGACCGTCGTTGGCTTGAGTATCGCCCTGCTGCTCGGCGGGGCTGTGGTCACCGAATCCGTCTTCAACATTCCAGGTCTCGGACGCCTCGTTCTCGAAGCTGTGCTTTCTCGGGATTTCACCGCGATCCAGACCCTGATCCTACTGTCCTCCGTGACGTACGTCGTGATCAATCTCGCGATCGACGTCCTCTATTCGATCCTCGATCCGCGCATTCGATACTGACCGCATGACTCTGACCCAGCTCGCCACCAGCCCGCCCGCCACCGGCCCAGACCGGTCTGTGAACGATCCCCCGTCTCCCTCGGAATCGTTCGCGCGCGCTCAGCTACGACGTGTGTTCAGGTCCTGGCCGGTCAGGATGGCGTTAGGCGCGCTCGTCGGTCTGGTTTTGATCGCCATCTTCGCTTCCTGGCTTGGAACGTCCGACCCAACCGAGTTGTCGCCCGGCGCAAGACTTAAAGGCGTAAGCGCCGCCCACTGGCTGGGAACAGATTCGCTCGGCCGGGATGTCTATTCTCGCGCGATATTCGGGTCGCGCGTGTCGCTGGTGGTTGGATTGGGCGCGGCTACCATAAGCATCGCCATTGGCCTCCTGATCGGCGTGATCTCGGGTTACTCCCGGTCGGCGGACGCCATCATCATGAGGTTCATGGATGGCGTCATGGCTATTCCCGGAATTTTGCTGGCGATCGCATTGGTCTCCTTGGTGGGTGCCAACCTCCTTACGGTGCTCATAGCCATCTGTATTCCAGACATACCTCGCGTGGTTCGCTTGGCGCGCGCTGTCGTCTTGAGCGTTCGTAGCGAGCCCTATGTGGAAGCCGCCACTACGCTAGGTACCCGGTTTCACGTCATGATCTGGCGACACATAGTTCCCAGCACTGTAGCGCCGCTAATCGTGCAGGGAACGTTCATATTCGCGTCCGCCATTCTCGCCGAATCTGTCTTGAGCTTTCTAGGAGCTGGGATCCCGCCGGAGACGCCGTCTTGGGGCAACATCATGGCAGACGGTCGTGTGTACTTTCAACTCCAGCCAGGCCTCATCCTCTTTCCAGGTCTGCTGGTCTCGATGACGGTGCTTAGCATCAACCTGTTGGGAGATGCGATGCGCGACGGGCTCGATCCCCGCCTCTCGGGACGACTCTGATCGGAGCGATGATGACCACCTCTTCCAGGCCCGATTCGTACCGCGTACGCGTTCTCACGGTATCTGAACTGAAAGTGGAGACGTCGCCCGCCTTAGAACGACCTCCCCTGGTTAGCGGCATTTGCTTCGATGTCTGTGCCGGCGAGACGGTTTGCATCGTCGGCGAGTCTGGTTCCGGCAAGTCGGTGACGTCGCTGGCCATCATGGGTCTGTTACCGAAGGGAGCCCTCGAAGTCACCCGCGGCTCGATTCTGATCGATGGGGAGGATGTGCTTTCCGCCAGCGAGACGCGGCTGCGGCAGATGCGGGCTTCCAAGATGGCGATGGTCTTTCAGGAGCCGATGACCGCGCTTAATCCGGTTCAGAGGGTGGGACGGCAGATCGAAGAAGTGTTGCGATTGCACACATCTCTGACAGCCAGACATCGACGTAACAGGATCATGGAAATGCTTGAAGCCGTCCATCTCCCGGACATCGAGCGCATCTATCGCGCCTTCCCACATGAATTGTCGGGTGGCCAACGCCAGCGGATCGTTATCGCAATGGCGTTGATCCTGAAGCCCAAGGTGTTGATCGCCGACGAACCAACGACCGCGCTCGACGTCACGACGCAGAAGCAGATATTGAACTTGATCCGCGAACTGCAGCAGTCACAGCAGACGGCCGTGGTTTTCATCACGCACGATTTCGGAGTGGTCTCCGAGATCGCCGACCGTATCGTGGTGATGAACCGTGGGAGGGTCGTCGAGACCGGAACGCGCGACCAGATTCTTGCCCGACCGTCTGAGGATTATACGCGCACGTTGGTATCTTCCGTCCCGAGCCTCGTGCCGCGACACCGAAGCGATCCCGCGGCACATAAGGTGCTTGAGGTCGTGGGTCTAGGAAAGACCTACGAGAAACCTCAATTTTTCGGGCGCGCTCGGGCCGTGGCGGCTGCCAAAGACGTCAATCTGACGGTCGCGCGTGGCGAGATCACCGGTATCGTCGGCGAGTCCGGATCCGGCAAATCGACTGTCGCGCGTTGCATCGAGTTGCTCATCGAGCCCAGTTCCGGGAGTGTGATGCTCAACGGCGACGATCTCACGAAAGTACGAGCACGTGATCTCCATTCGGTGCGTCGGCGCGTTCAATTCGTCTTTCAGGATCCGTACAGGTCGCTTAACCCGCGACGCACCGTCGGAGACTCGGTGATGGAAGGGTTGATCAACTACGGCATGCCGCGCCGCGATGCCTTCGGCCAATCCGCGGAATCGCTCGAACTCGTGGGGCTCGATCGTGCCGTCATGAGCCGGTATCCGCATCAGTTCTCCGGCGGACAGAGGCAGCGAATATGCATTGCCCGCGCGTTGGTCATGAAGCCAGAACTGCTAATCGCCGATGAAGCTGTCTCGGCGCTCGACGTCTCCGTTCAGGCCCAAGTGCTAACCCTGATCGATGACATCCGAGTTCGCACCGGTGTGTCTATCCTCTTTATTACGCACGACCTGCGGGTCGCCGCGCAGATCTGCCACAAGATCCTCGTGATGCGCAGGGGCGAGGTCGTCGAGGTGGGCGACGCCATGACGGTCTTGGCGAATCCGCTTCATGAGTACACGCGAACATTGATCGAGGCCGCGCCCGGACGCGATTGGGACTTCCAGAACTTCAGACCGATTCACGCTCCATCCGCAACAATAAACTGAAAACCTGACGCGAACCGCATCCCAACGGCACGCAGGCTCCTTCGAGGCTGTCATCGTGAAATACGATCAATCCATTCAGAAATCTGCCTTGCTGGGCGGATTGGCGACGGAATTCGTCACGATGAGCGAATCCGAAGCAGTGCAGATCGCACGTACCCACTTCGGCATCGAAGGGAGTGCGACGCGATTTGCTGCGGAAAAAGACGACACTTTCCGGATATCATCGACGGGAGGGTCGCGCTACATCCTAAAGGCGGCGAATCCGGCCGAAGACCTTTCCGCCATCGATCTGCAGTTGTGCGTTCTAACGCATCTAGCCGCCCGGTCTGCTAGTCTTCCGGTCCCTGGTGTGATCTCAAGCGCACGTGGGGAGCAGCAGTTCGAGTACCGCGACCGGGCGGGGCAACATCGTCGAATTTGGATGTTGACCTATCTGGAAGGGCAGCCGTTGAGCGAAGTTCGATCGACAGCTGCTGGACGTGAGCAGATCGGCAAGGTGTTGGCTCGCCTCCGCTTGGCTTTGGCGGATTTCTACCATCCTCATGATTCTCGCGTCATCGCTTGGGACATCAAGCATCTGCTGAGTTTGGAATGCCTTCTCGGCGAGGTCGCTGACGCTGGCAGACGAAAGCGCCTCGAGGCCGGGCTCGCACGTTTTACGAGCATCGAAAGGCACTTGGCGCAGTCTCGCTCCCAGGTCCTTCACAACGACTTCAGCACGTCCAACATCGTCGTGGACTTGTCTACGAGCGACTTCGTCAGCGGCGTGATCGATTTCGGAGATGTGGTTCGTACATCTATCGCGATCGATGTTTCGACCGCTCTTCTGAGTCAACTCCCGACCGAGCCGGTCGAGGGCGATATATTCGCCAATGGCCGTGATCTTCTAAACGGCTATATCGCGGCGGCCGACCTGACTGCGCAGGAACTAAGCATCATTCCTCATCTTGTCATGGGCCGGATCGTAGCGAAATCTCTCCTGTCGACCTGGCTTGCCAATTCGGTGCCGTCGAACGCCGCTTACTTTCTCCGGAATACCAAGCAAGGTTGGCATCAACTGGAATGGTTTCTGAGCCGCTCGGAAGCGGAGGTATCGGAGCAATTTTTGAATCTGGTCATGTGACGGCAATCGAACCCCGAAGCTAAGGAAACGAATATGAACAAAGTCGACGTCGCGCAGCGCGGCAAGATGGTCAACGCCTTCGACCCTGCAAACGTTACCGGCCTCAACGAGAAGGCGAGGACGCTTATTCAACGCCGATCGGCGCTGCTCGGGCCGGCGTATCGGCTCTTTTACAACGATCCGGTGGAGGTCAAGCGCGGCAAAGGCGTGATCCTCTACGACTCTGAGGGAAACGAGTATCTCGACGCATATAACAACGTCGTTTCGGTGGGGCACTGTCACCCTCGGGTCGTAGAGGCGACGAGCGAGCAGCTGCGTACACTTTGCACGCACACACGCTACGTCCAGGAAGGTATTCTGAACTATGCAGAGGATCTGCTCGGCACCTTCGGGGGCAAAATCCAGCACGTCATGTTCACCTGCACGGGATCCGAAGCGAATGATTTGGCGTTGCGCATCGCCAAACATCAGACTGGAAAAGACGGCATCATCATCACCGAAGAAGCCTACCACGGCAATTCGGATCTGGTCGCGGGACTCTCTCCCTCGTTGGGTCCGCATTCGCCGTTAGGCACTTGGGTCCGGCGGATTCCAGCGCCAGATTCCTATCGCGTGCCGATCGAGACGATCGGGCAATGGATGGCCGATCAGGTGTCCGCCCAGATTCATGACCTCGAGCGTCGCGGCCAAGGGCTGGCCGCGTTCATCGCCGATTCGCTCTTTTCCTCGGACGGCATCTTCGCTCACCCGACCAACCTATTCGGACCTGTCATCGACGTGGTTCACAAGGCCGGCGGCCTCTTCATTGCGGACGAGGTGCAGTCCGGTTTCGGTCGCACCGGAGAGAAGTTGTGGGGTTATCAGCGGCACGATATTGCCCCCGACATCGTGACCATGGGCAAACCCATGGGTAATGGGTTCCCCGTGGCCGCCGTCGCCTTGGCACCCGAAGTCGTTCAAGGCTTCGGCCGCGATGTCCGATACTTCAACACGTTCGGCGGCAATACGGTAGCCATTGCTGCGGCACAGGCGGTGCTGGATGTGATCCGCGATGAGAAATTGATGGAGAACGCCAACCGCATAGGCAAGTTGATACGCGATGGCTTCACAGAATTGGCCAAGCGTCACGAACAAATCGGGGACGTGCGAGGCGCCGGTCTCTATGTCGGCGTCGAGTTGGTCAGGAATCGTAACACCAAGGAACCCGATTCGGCCGCTGCATCAGCAATCATCAATGGGCTTCGTGCCCGCCGCATCCTGATCTCCGCAACGGGCGCAGCAGCCAATACATTGAAGATCAGACCGCCACTGGTGTTCTCAGAAGGCCACGTCGATCGACTGCTGAGCGAAGCCAAAGCCGTTCTGAATTCACTTTGAGAGGATGTTCTTCGTATCAGGACCGCTGTGGAGCGACTCGCAGCGGTTGAAGCGTTAAACTGCCAATTGGCGGGAGTTGGCCGCAGAGACGAAGATCGTTTCGCCGGAGCAGATGCAAGACTTCCGCATCCAGTTTGCCGCCGGCGCTGAAGGAAACATCCTGCTCGGCACTGCGGACGACATTGCCGATCAGATGTTCAACCAGGCGGGACTAGATGGTATGCTATGCACATGGGTCGAGTTTCACGACGGATCGCGCGTTTCGCGCGTGATGTCATGCCTCTGTTGGAGAGCCGCGGTCTTCGCGTGCCGTACGAGAAGATGTCCAGATCGCCCACAAGGCTTCGCTACCCTGTCATTGGGCCCGCGCCTCCGGCGCTGGCTGGATAGCCGTCTTGGCCGAAAGCCGGCTGCAGGAGACTGAGCGGGGATCGACCCCAACATAATATCGCGAGGTCAAGGAGGATCTTGTGGGTAGGCGTCCGCCAGCTCCTGCTCGAGCATCCCGTTCGCCACGGTGAGCGCGATTATGGTCGCCGGCAGATCGCCCTCGCGCGCTCGATGGCCTGGTCGGCGACAGCCTCGAGCTCCGCGGCAGCGTCAGCGGGTCGCTCGGACGCCGCCTCACCGGCCATCTCGGGGCCTCGAATCGCTCCCTCTTTGCCGGCGCCCTTCCCCGGCACTTCGCCGCGGACATATCGTCACTCTGCCGGTTGCGGCGCCGGGGAGACATCGTAAGCGGCCGCGCGAACGGAGCGGCCGGCGCGGCAGAACCAAGGATAGAGAGCTGGGAGCACCAGCAATGTGAGCAAGGTCGCGCTGATCAGGCCGCCGATAACAACGGTCGCAAGCGGGCGCTGCACTTCGGCACCGGAGTTCGTGGAAAGCGCCATCGGCAGGAAGCCGAGGCTGGCCACGGTTGCCGTCATCAGCACCGGGCGCAGCCGCGTCATCGCTGCGTGCCAGGCCGCGGCGGCAGCAGCAAGCCCCTCCTTGCGCCGCTCCTCCATGTAGCTCACCATCACGACCCCGTTCAAAATCGCAATCCCGAACAAGGCTATGAAGCCGACCGCGGCCGAGATGCTGAACGGCATGCCGCGCAATGCGAGCGCAAAGATGCCGCCGACTGCCGCAAACGGCACGTTGAAGAAGATCAACGTGGCGAGCCGTGCGCTCCCGAACATCAGATAGAGTAGGAGGAAGATGACGCCGAGCGCGACCGGCACCACGGTCGATAGCCGCGCGATGCCCTCTTGAAGGTCCTGGAAACTCCCGGTCCATGAAATCGTATAGCCCGGCGGCAGGTGGACCTGGGCTGCAACCGCCTGCTGCGCGTCGGCCACGAAGCTGGCGAGCGGCCGCGCGCGCACATTGGCCTGCACCTTGACCACGCGCCTGCCCTGCTCGCGCTCGATCTGGGCAGGGCCAGGCTCCCAGTTGATGTCGGCGAGATCGCCGAGAGCAACCGATACCCCAGCGCCGTTGCTGACGCGCAGCGAGCGGATGCGCGAGATGTCGTCGCGGTCCTGCGGGGCCAATCGGACGCGGATGTTGTACCTCTCTTCCCCGTCCTTCATGGTGCCCACGGTGCGTCCGCCCAGTGCCTCCACAACGTCGAGCACCTGGGTAGCGTTGAATCCGTATCGCGCGATGGCTTCGCGATTGACCGCCACCCGAAGATAGGGCTGGCCGACGGTTTGCTTGGCCTGCACGTCGGCTGCGCCGGGAACACCGGAAACGACACGCGCCACCTGGTCGGCGAGGTCGTGGAGTGTTGCCGTGTCGGTCCCGTGGATCACGATGCCGAGGTCAGCCATCACGCCCTGCAAGAGATCGTCCATGCGCATCTCGATCGGTTGTGCCCAGCTTTGGGTAATGCCGGGCACACTCTGGTCCAGAGTCTCCTTGTAAGCCTCAATCAGCCCAGCCTCGGTCTGCGCGGTGCGCCACTCCGATTTCGGCTTGAGAATGATGAAGGTGTCGCTTTGTTCGACACCCATCGGGTCGGTCGGGATTTCCGAGCTGCCGCCAAGCGTGACGACAGTCTCGACCTCGGGGAATTTCTTCAGCGTCTTCTCGACCATGGTCTGGGTGGCGATCGCTGATTCGAGCGAGATGCCGGGCAGCTTGGTGGTCGTAACTGTGAGCGCGCCTTCCTCCAGGCGAGGCAGGAACTCCGCACCCAGTCGGGAGCCGATCACCAGGGCGCTCCCCAGCATCACGGTCGCTAGCAGCATCGTAATCCCTGGATTGCGCATGGTCCTCGTGAGCACCGGCGCATAACCGCGACGGGCAAAGCCGATGATGCGACTATCGCGTTCGGCGATCGGCTTGCGCAGGAGAAACGACGCGAGCACCGGCATCACGGTGAGCGTGAGGGCCAGCGAAGCGCCCAGCGCGAACATGACGGTCAGCGCCATCGGACGGAACATCTTGCCCTCCACGCCCTGCAAACTGAGGATCGGAACATAGATCAGCGTGATGATCGCGACCGCAAACGCGACCGGCCGGGCAACATCGTGCGCTGCCTCGCGCACCGCCTGCGACGCCGGAAGTGAGGGCGCCTCCGCGCGACGGCGCACGATGTTCTCGATCATGACGACCGCACCGTCGACCAAAAGCCCAAAGTCAATGGCGCCGAGGCTCATCAGGTTGCCCGAGAGACCCGTGAAGTACATCGCGGTCACA
This sequence comes from Bradyrhizobium sp. WSM3983, assembly GCF_000473045.1. GTDB lineage: Bacteria > Pseudomonadota > Alphaproteobacteria > Rhizobiales > Xanthobacteraceae > Bradyrhizobium. The sequence continues at coordinate 205,124 of NZ_AXAY01000009.1, forward strand.
GCCGCGAGCATCGAGAGCGGAATGGCCAGCGCGACGATCAAGGCAGCGCGGAAATTGCCCAGCAAGAGCAACAACACCATGATCACCAGGAACGCGCCCTCGGCGAGATTGTGGGCCACCGTTTCCAGAACGCGATCGATCAGACCGGCGCGATTGTAGTACGGAGTGACACTGACCCCGGGCGGGAGCGTCTTATTGATCTGCCCGACCGCCGATCCTAGTCGCTGCGCGACGGCCCGCGTGTTTTCGCCCAAGGTCATCAAGGCAACGCCGACCACGGCCTGACCGTTGCCCTGGCTCGTGACCGCGCCGAGCCGCGGCATCGGTGCCTCGACGACTTCGGCCACGTTTTTGACGTAGAGGGGCGAGCCGCCGGCCGCGGTGCGCAGGACGATATTGCCGATGTCGCCCATCGACTGCAGCAGCCCTTCGCCGCGGATCACAGCCTGTTCGCCGTTCCGCGCGATGGTCGCACCGCCAGTGGCACGATTGTTTTGCGACACCGCATTATAGATGTCCCCGATCGACAGACCGAAGCGTGTCAGCGCGCTCTCGGAGACGCGGACCTCGTAGGTCTTGAGTTCGCCGCCGTTGACATTGACCTCGGTAATGCCCGGAACTTGCTTGAGCTGCGGTGCGACCTGCCAGTCCAGGATCGAACGCAACTGCATCAGTGAGTAGCCCTTGCCCTCGACCTTGAACTGATAGATCTCGGAGAGGCCATCGGAGAGTGGGCCCAGCATGGGCGTGCCGGTGCCGGCCGGTAACGAGGTCTGGCTCAGGCGCTGCGCCACCAGCGCGCGGTCGGTCAAGATGTCGCTGCGGTCGGCGAACTTCACGTAGATGACGGAAAGCCCATAGCGCGAAATCGAGCGGTAGCTCGTCATCCCCGGCAAGCCCTGCAGAGCGAGTTCGATTGGCGTGGTGATCGAACGCTCCACGTCGGGGGGAGCGAGCCCTGGCGCTTGGGTCGTGACCAGCACCTGCAGCGGTGAGATGTCCGGATCGGCGTCGAACGGCAGGCGCTGCATGCTCAACAGACCAACGCCGACCAGGGCGGCGATCAGGACAAGCACGAGCATGCGGTTGCCAAGGGCGGCATCAACAATACGATTGATCATGGCCGTGTGTCCTTCAGCCCTGGTCCGGAATGGTGGATTGCATCAGCGCCGCCTTGAGCCAATAGCTGCCCTCGCCGACGACCTGGGTCCCGGCAGCGAGTCCGCTCGTGATCTGCGTCTTTCCATTTGCAGCCAGCCCGGTATGGACTGCGCGCCAGGCGAACTCGCCATGGCCTGCCGGGACGAATACGGCGCTCTGCCCATTGACGTCCTGCAGGCTGCTGCTCGGCACCAGGACGGCGTCGCCGCCCTGCTGCGAGAGGATGGTGACGGTCGCGAACATGTTGACGCGCAGCGCGCCGTTCGGGTTGGGCACCTCACAGCGCACCTTCGCCATCCCCGTTCCCGACTCGATCTGATCGGGGATGTAGGTGACGCGGCCAGCAAAAACGCGGCCCGGGAAGGCGCTCACCTTCACCTCGACTGCATCGCCCACCTTGACTGCACCAAGGTCTCTCTCTGCTACGTCAGCCTGCACCCAAACGGTTGAGAGGTCGGACACGGTGAAGATCGGCATCGCCGGATCGACGATCTCCCCTTGCGCGACCGACACCGAATCAAGCACGCCGTCGAATGGCGCGACAATCGCGCCCCGTGAGTCGAGCGCCCGCTCGTCACTGGGGCTTGCGCCCGCGGCAGCGGGGCGCATGGGCAAGAGCCGCGCCTCTTCTTCCTGGTACTGCCGCAATTGGGCTTCCTTGGTGCGGAGATCGGCTTCCATGGTGGCCGCGGTGGCGCGACGGGCCTGGACCTCGGCTTGGGTCACGAGGTCAGTGCGAATGAGGTTTGTTGCGCGGTCATAAGCGGCGTTTGCCGCAGTGAGTTGCGCCTTTGCCTGATTGAGCGCCGCCTCGGCGCCCAGAACCTTGCTGTGGGCGGCACTGAGGTCGAAATTGTCGAGAACGGCCAAGCGTTGACCTGCAACGACCCGATCGCCGGCGTTGACGTCGAGCGCCTCGATCCGGCCGCGTGCCATCGGCCTGATGCGGGCAAGATGGAGCTGATCATATCCGACGCTACCGGTCGCAGTTACGGCGCGCATCAGCGGAGCGGCCTTCGCCTCCTCGACCTGCAATTGCAGGTTCGCCAATTTCGGCTCGGAGAGAGCAATAGTCGCGGGGAGCTGCGCATCTGTCGCGGTGACTGCGGGGGCGCTCACAGGCGCGGGAGCAGAAATTGAAGAGGTTGAACGACCGGCCGCGAATCCCAAGACTACGGCGATACCGAATGTCGCGACGCTAATGAGCAGTCGCCGCTTCATGACCGACGATGTGCCTGGATGCCACGACCGGCGAGGACCGGACTCCGACCAATTCATCGCGAATACGTGAGCTGTGCGTGATGGGCTTGTATGATTCATTTCGCGCTCCGGACCAAAACCGTTGGTCGGCATCGTTAGCGGGCTTTTCTGACGCCGACCTGAAGCCTATCTGTATGACGTTCAGTTTGGCGTCAGCTTCTTCCTGCAATTTCCCTTCATGACGACGAGCGGGTCCATGCGAGTATTGCTGGTTGAAGACGAGCCGCATCTTGGTTCGGCTGTGCAGGAGCATGTTAGAGCGGCCGGACACGCCGTCGACTGGTTCGAGCGGCTGGAGCCGGCGGAGCACGCGGTGCGCACGGTATCTTATGACGCATTGCTGCTTGATCTGCACCTGCCCGATGGGCGCGGTTTGGATTTCCTGCGCAAACTTCGCCGCCGCGGCGATGCGCTGCCGGTCGTCATCCTCACCGCGCGCGATCTCGTCAGCGACCGGATCGAGGGGCTGAAAGCGGGTGCGGACGACTACATCGTCAAGCCCTTTGATCTCGACGAAGTGAATGCGCGTTTGGAGGCGGTCAGCCGCCGGTATTTTGGCAAGTCGGTGCCCGTCCTTCAGGTCGGCCCGGTGGAGCTGGAATGGGAATCGAAAGCCGCGCGGCTGGACGGGCGACCGGTCGAACTGAGCGCGCGGGAGTGGGCCGTCATCGAAGTGCTGGGGCGGCGGAAGCAATCGACGGTGTCGAAAGAGCAGATCGAGGATGCGCTGTACGCGTTCGGCGAGGAGATCGAGAGCAATACCATCGAAGTCTATGTCAGCCGCATTCGCCGCAAGCTCGGGCGGGATTTCATTCGCACGATACGCGGTCTCGGCTACCGCCTGGGAGATTAGCACGTGGTGCGCGGGAGTCTGGTTTCTCGGCTGATCTGGATGCTGGCCTCGTCGATGGCGGGGTTGTGGCTGCTGGGGAGCATCGCCGCCGGCATGCTGACGATTTTCGAGGTCAACGAGAGGCTCGATGACGCGATCGAGGAGGTGGCGCAGCGGCTGCTACCCGCCACCTATGATGCCGTCCAGCAACCACAGGCCATGCAGCAGATGGCCAAGCACCTGGTTGCGACGCTAGATCCGAAGGCTCTGGCCTACCAAATCATCGGTCCGACCGGCGATATCGTCATGCGCTCCGACAACGCGCCCGAGAGGCCGTTTGCGGTGCCGCGCCAGGCCGGATTTCATGACGCCCCGCAATACCGGATCTATTCCCAGCCCGCGGCTGTCGACGGCTATTTCATCGAAGTTGCCGAGCCGGCTATGCACCGTTCCGAGTCGCTGAGGCGGGCAGTCGCGCTTACGGTCGGACCGCTGTTGCTGTTCCTGCCGCTGTCCTGGTTCTTGATCCGCTGGGCCGTCTTCCGAAGCATGCGATCACTGGAGGAGCTGCGGACCGAGATCGGTCGGCGCGACGGCTCAAATCTGTCGCAGATCCCCGATATCGGCCTGCCGACCGAACTCGCTTCGATGCTGGCGGCGGTGAACCGGCTTTTGGAGCGGCTGGAGCGTGCGCTGGCCACGGAGCGCCAGTTCGCAGCCAACAGCGCACACGAATTGCGGACGCCGATCGCAGCCGTGCTGGCGCAGATGCAATTGTTGTCGGCGCAGCTCGCCGGCACGCAGCATGCGGAGCGTGCCGCGCGGATCGTCAACCAGATCAAAGGGCTCAGCAGTCTTGCCGAGAAATTGCTGCAGCTGTCCCGGGCGGGGGCCGGCGCCGGCATGCAGCGGGAACGTATTGACGTGATGACCGTCCTGCAAGTTCTGGTCGACGAGTTTCGCCGACGCGAGGATGTGGGAGACAGGCTGGTGGTCACTGCGCAATGTCCCGACGAATTCATTGTGCAGGGAGAGTTGGATGTTCTTGGCATCACGCTCCGCAATCTGATCGAGAACGCCGTCCGCTATGGCGCTCCCGATGAGCCCATCGAAATCGTCATCGAGCGCGACCGGCAAATTCGGTTGCTAAACGGCGGCGCTCCAATTCCACCCGAGACGCTCGAAACGCTGAAAAAGCCTTTCGTTCGCGGATCATCGGTCGGCGCAGGCGGAGGTCTCGGGCTCGCCATCGTCGACAATGTCATGAAGCAGATCGGCGGCAGCCTGACACTCACTTCTCCGATTATGGGTCGGCCCGCCGGCTTTGAGGCGCGTCTGGTCTTTCCTGAAGCCACATGAAATCTTGGGTATCCATTTCATTCGGCGTCGGCGCACATTCCGGGAAGTGTCGATCGAATCCCGAGTTGTTGCGCGAGAGAGTTGCCACGCAGCAAGGCGAGTGGCGCGGCTGCCGTAAATCCCGGACATCATCAATGCGTGACGGCTCTCATCGCAAAAATCACGCAATCGGACAGGACGGTAAGCAGCGTATCAAGGCGCGTAACGGACAAATTCATTGGACATTCCGATGACCATCCTGCCAAGTCTTCAACAACTACGCTTTCTATGTGCCCTGGCCGAGCGATGCCATTTCGGCCGTGCAGCAGAAAGTTGTGCCGTCACGCAATCGACGTTGAGCGGAGGAATTAAGGAGCTCGAGGCGCGGCTGGGCATCGCGCTGTTTGAACGCAGCCATCGCCAGGTGATGCTGACGCCTTTGGGGAAAGAGATCGCGATGCGCGCCCAGCGTCTACTGGTCAACGCTGAGGAACTGGTCGGCTTGGCTCGCAGCGCGCAGGAGCCACTATCCGGGCCGCTCCGGTTCGGGGTTATTCCAACAGTCGGGCCCTATGTCCTGCCCTCCTTGCTTCCGCATTTGGGCACTGCGCTACCGAAGCTCAGGCTCTACGTGCGTGAGGCGCAGACTACGGTACTTCTGGATAAGCTTGCCCAAGGCGAGCTTGATGTTTTGCTCGTGGCCATTCCCTACGAACTTGGCGACGTCGAGACGATGGAAATCACGCGAGACCCGATCGTCGTCGCAATGTCGCGCAACCATCCTCTTAGCCGTCACAGCGCGGTGAGCCGTGATGATCTCTGTCGTGAGCGGCTGCTCCTGATCGAGGACGGACATTGCCTGCGCAGCCACTCACTGCAGGCATGTCGGGTGCCTGATCCAATTCGCAACGAGATCTTCCAGGCGACAAGCCTGCGAACGCTGGTCCAGATGGTGGCCGCGGAGCTTGGCATCACGCTAATGCCCCAGATCTCGATAGATTCAGAACTGGCTTCAAACCCCGACGTTGTGGTTCGGCCGCTCTCTCCAGACAAGCCGTTCCGGACCTTGATGCTGGCCTGGCGGTCGACCTCTGCGCGCGGCGCCGAATTCGGGATGCTCGGAACACTTATCCGAGAATGTCTGGCCGGTACTAGGAGAGCAGTTGCCTAATCGGAATACCGAAGCACAACGAACGCAGTGATCCGGCGCGTTATTCGGCATTCGCGCTGGCGATGCGCCTGCCAGGCGCGTCCATCAATATTCTTCGATCCTGCGCGGCGTCCTTCCCCGTGCTGATGCCGGCTTCATCGGTCTCTCCGATTACTGCCTTCGAAACTTCCCGTTAGCGATTGGGCTCAAGGTGGCTGCGTATGGCGCCGGGGACGAACCGTCGGTGCCGCCGAATTTTCTATGGCACCACGACGTCGTACCTGGGAGCGATTTATCTGACGGAGATGGTGATGTTGCGCAAAACGGTTATCGTGTTGTTGGCAGTTGCATGCGTTGGCTCGGTCTCGTCAACGGTGGCGCTGGCCCGTGGCGGTGGTGGTGGCCACGGCGGGGGGCTGGGTGGCGGAGGCGGTTTTGGCGGCGGCGGTTTCCACGGAGGTGGATCCGGCGGTAGCAGTTTCCATAGTGGCGGCTTCGGCGGTGGTTACCATGGTAGTGGCCTCGCCGGTGGAGTCCATGGTGGCGGTTTCCACAACGGTGGATTTCATGAGCACGGCTTCAGGCACCGGTGGGCCTATGGCTACGGCTTCTACCCGCATGGCTATAACTACTACGGTTACGACGATCCTTACGCCTACAACACCTACTACCACGGTTCTGATGGCGACAATGGTGGTTGCTCTGTGGTTCGCCGACGCGTGCACACCGCTCATGGTTGGCGCCTGCGCCACGTTCAGGTGTGCGGTTGATCGACCGTTCCACGTCCATTCCAATCACAATTTGAGACGATCGGCTGGCTGACTGCGTGATGGTGGCCGTGAGTTCACCTGTTGGTCTCAGCGTATTCTCGCGCTGAGATCAATTCGCCAACGCCAAACGATAAGCGCGCTCAGGTCAATCGATCGTGCGCAGCTGATCGCATCGCCATGTCCGTGTCGGTGCCGGCTTCATCGACTTCTCCGATCACCGCCTTCGAAATTTCCTGTTAGCCATGGGGAGCGATACGGCGCATATCCCGCGGCGAGCGGCCGGCGCTCCCGCATTTTCCGCAGCATCCGCCGCCATAAAATATCATTGGAGACTTCATCATGCGCGTGTTCCCAATAGCTTGTGTGATGGGACTGTTGTCTACGACCGCACTAGCCGCACCTGCCGCGATGACACAGGATTCGGGCGCGCCTGTCGGCGATAACGAAAACTCGAAAACTGCCGGACCGGACGGCCCCGTGCTTCTGGAGGACTTCCACCTCATCGAGAAACTGGCCCGCTTCGACCGCGAGCGAATCCCCGAGCGTGTGGTCCATGCACGCGGGACCGGAGTGCAGGGCATGTTCGTAGCCTCGGAGGATTTCTCTCGCTACACGAAGGCATCGCTGTTTGCCAAGCCGGGCAAGGAGACGCCGGTCCTCGTTCGCTTCTCGACAGTTATGGGGTACCGTGGTTCGCCCGAGGCCGCGCGCGATCCGCGCGGGTTCGCCGTCAAGTTCTACACGGATGAAGGCAACTGGGATCTGGTCGGTAACGATCTCCCTGTCTTCTTCATCAGGGATGCGATCAAATTCCCAGATTTCGTCCACGCCAACAAGCCATCGGCCGTCACCAATATCCAGGATCCGAACCTCGCGTTCGACTTCTTCTCCCGCACGCCCGAATCGACGAACATGCTGACGTATCTTTATTCCACTCAAGGCATGCCGGAGAGCTATCGCGAGATGGACGGATTCGGGGTCCATGCGTTCCGGCTCGTCAGCGCCCAGGGACAGCAGATCTTCGCCAAATTCCACTGGAAGAGCGAACTGGGATTGCACAACCTGACCTTGGAACAACAGCAGACTGCTGATCCGAACTATGCGACCCGGGATTTGTATGACAACATTCGTGCTGGCCATTTCCCGAAATGGGATCTGTACGTGCAGGTCCTGACGGCGGAACAGGTCGCACAGCTTCCCTATGACGGCTTCGACGACACGAAGACCTGGGAGAACGTGCCTGAAGCCAAGATCGGCACAATGACCCTGAACAAGGTGCCGGACAATTATTTCCAGTACACCGAACAATCGGCGTTCGCGCCGGGCGTCATGGTTCCCGGCATAGAACCGTCTCCGGACAAGATGCTGCAGGGCCGCCTGTTCGCCTATGCGGATACACAGCGCTACCGCATCGGGACGAACTATCAGGAATTGCCGGCCAATCGTCCGCTGGTGAAGGTCACCAACAACAATCAGGACGGCACCATGAGTATCGCTCCGCAAGTTGGCGAAGTGAACTATGAGCCTTCCACCGCGAAGAAGGTGGGCGCTGTCACTCCGCAGCCTTCCTTCAAGTTGGGCGAGTACCCGGTGTCCGGGGTCGTGCAGCAAAAGGCGATCGCCAAGACCGATGATTTCGGCCAAGCCGGCAACCATTGGCGCTCCTTCAGCAAGGATGAGCAGGCTTATCTCGTCAAGGCCATGGCGGCCGATTTGAACCGTGTCACCGATCATGGGATCAAGCTTCGGCAAGTCAGCTATTTCTATAAGGCCGACCGGGACTACGGCACGCAACTGGCGGAGGCGACCCATCTTGACGTGAACGAGGTTGCTGCCCTCGCCGCCAAGGTAGTCTCGTACTAGGGGCTGCAAGTTGTGCCATGTGTGAATGAGCTGCCGCGAGACAACCGCGGCGGCGATTATCAAGGACCCCAGATGAAACGCATACGAAACGCTTTCCTGCTCACCGCAGTGTTGCTTGCGCCTGCCGCATTGGCGGTCCCTGCATCGGCCGTCATTCGCATGGCGGAATCGCAAGACGGCGCGGCGAACACACTCGTGCAACACGACGCTGGCAGCCCGAGCCAGGAACATATCAAGGAATTATTCTTCGATGCCGCACGGAGTGGGCGCGACGACCTGCTCGACGGCCTAATCCAGTCCGGTATGGATCCAGATGAGAGGGATCCGCGTGGCTACACGGCGTTGATCCTCGCCGCATACAATGGAAAGGGCGCCACGGTCGACTTTCTGATCCAGAAGGGGGCAAATCCTTGTGCAACAGACGCCAAAGGCAGCAGTAGCCTGATGGGTGTCGCGTTCAAGGGAGAGACCGAGATTGCACAGCGCCTGATCGTCGCTGGTTGCGATGTAAACGCGCGCAACAATGCGGGCCAAACTGCATTGATGATGGCGTCCATGTTCGGTCAATTCGAAGTCGTGAAGCTGCTGCTCAAGAACGGAGCAAATCCGACGCTCCAAGATAACGCCGGCAACACGGCAATGATCTTGGCACAGCAACAGAGTAATCCGCGAATGGTTGCTCTGCTCACGAGGGTAGCCAAAGGCCAGTGATCACTACAATGAACATCACGTGGCGATTTGCATTCAACGATGAGGAGAGCCAATGGCCGAACGCAAGGCTTCATCAAACAGGAACGAGACCCTCCATGCATAAGCCTATCTCAAAGGTGCATCTCGTCGGCATGGCCGGAAGCCTGCGCAAGGCGTCCTATTCATCCGCCATATTGTCCGGCCTGAGGGATCATGTTGCCGCGATCGCAACGCTCGAAATCCGTGATCTGCGTCTTCCACTCTATAGTGAGGATGACGATGGGGCGGCCACGCCAGAGGACGTGCGCGACTTTCGGCAAGCCATAGGCGCCAGCGACGGCCTTGTCATTGTTACGCCGGAATACAATCATGGCATTCCCGGCGTGCTGAAAAACGCGTTGGACTGGGCGTCGCGCCCGTTCGGGAGTTCCGTGCTGATCGGCAAGCCTGTCCTGGTCATGTCTGTTTCACCGGCCTTCACAGGTGGCGTGCGCGCCCATGCACAGGTCAACGAGACGCTGCTCGCGATCCAGGCGCGCATTGCTCCTGGTCCACAGGTCGTGATTGGCAGCGTCGCCGAGAAGTTAAGAGACGGCATTCTGGTCGACGAATCCTGCCAGCGCTTTTCCCTGGCAGCTCTCGATCGTTTGACCGAGATGTCCCGAAGCCTGGAAGGTTCTTTACAGGCCTAGATGCGGTGCGCTCGCGCTGTCGGAAGCTGATCGCCGGTGGCGACCTGTGCGATGAGGATTGGTTTCATAGGATCGGGCCAGATGGGCTTCGGCATGGCACGGCCTGCCGCAAATCTGGAATGAGAGAGACTCATCATAGCTCGGAGCCAGCGTTGTTCACGCCGGCGCAAGCGCCTTCGCGGTACGTGGAAGGCTTCTCCGGTTTGATTGTTCTTGAGCGTCGAACTCTGGACGTCATGCCGACCTTGGCCGCCCAGATCGCCGTGGCGTTCGGGCCGGCGCCTCGTCCTGCATCGGCGAAAGCGGTGGGTGAGAGTTCCACTCTCTCCGCCGCAGATCATGCGCCGGAAAATTCGCATGCAAGATCCGCAACAGCCAGATCAGGCTCTTAGCCCCATCACAGGAGCTCTGGCAGTCGACGTGTTCGGGTTGGCGCTCTCGCCATCGTTCTTGCGGGCCATCTGCTCGATTCCATCATTCGGAAATAGCAAAATTCGTCGTGAACGTTTGGTCCCCGATAGCAAAATACCAACAAAACGGACTGCTGCCGCGAATTTCTACGCGTCTTTTCAATGCGTCGCGAATAAATGAGGAATCGAACTAAGGACGTAAATTATTGTTATTACTAGTAATTTCTGTCTGGTGCCCCTAGCCGGAATCGAACCGATATAAGAAAGATTCGTGTTCCCGGCCTTAAGTAGGCGTCGCGCTGGCATCTACACGCCAATCGATTCTTGGGGGGAAAAGATCGTTGCCATAAAAGGTGATGCGCCCGACGCGATTCGAACGTATGATCGTGCCTTCCCTGTCTGGGCGGCCAATCGCGGAACGCTTCCACAAACCGCACGAATGGCGTACGGGATCCCTACAAGTGCCGGTGTTAGTCACGCAATGAAGGTGCAGCCGGTCGGGCTAAAACCGCGCGCCGATAAGAGAACAGGGCCTCTAAAATAGTGGGTTTCGCGATGTAGCGCACCCCCGCTACCAAGCGTGACCCACTATCCCCAAAAGTGGGTTTCGGACTGTAGCGGTCTCCTGACTTGAACCCCCGACGATTCACGATCGACCTTCCCCGCGCTCTGGCCAACCGAGACCCCGCATTCCGACAGCTAGAAAACCTATTGCGTGTTCAATGCAGGTTTGACAGCCCGCCTGTCGGAATAGGCGCTGATTCTCCAACAAATCCTAAGCCTCTTAATCAGCGGCTCCATCGGGATGTCTCAGGGACGGCGATCGCGCGACGGTATTGGCGCATTGCATCGGTCCGATCGATTTCTGAACCAACGATGCAACTGGCCAGACCATTGCATCCGTAGGTAGGCTTCCATGAGCACACCCATCCGAGAGAGAAGCGAGCTGAGTTCAAATCACGCGGGGAGTGACGCCAGTGATCGTCGTTCTCAATCCAGAACGCCGCAATGAAATCGCAACGAATTGGGTGAAACGACCGTGAACGAAACGTGTCGAAAACACCTGCCACCAATAGAAAAATCAATAACTTCGAAGATACTCACTGCGTTCGGGACGCAGAGCCCAATCAAGCCACCGCCTCAAAAAGCAATTTGAGATGGTTGCACGTCCCCGATAAGTTGCGGACGCGCTAGCGAGCCTCACCAATGAGGCTTCCCCAGCGGTGTTCGAACAGCGCTGGACACAGAGCAGACCGGTTGATTCCGTCTCCAGCAACGATCTCACTATTGCCTCGATTCTTACATTACTCCCCTCTCTCAAGCGCCGACCATTCATGGTCGCTTCGCAAGCGCTCGAGCCTCGCGGGGCAGAATCTGGTAAGCTTGCTTGAAGCGCCGCCCAAAATGGGTCAGGTCTGAAAATCCCCAGCTATAGGCTATTTCGCTGACGGTCCGGTTTGCCTGGGCGGGGTCTTCGAGGGCGCACCGGCATCGTGCAAGCCGCCGCGCCAGAATCAAGCGCGAGAGTGATGTATTATGTTCCTCAAGAACCTCATTCGCATATCGCACGCTGACGCCAACGCTATCGGCTACGGTCTGTGGATTTAGACTTGGGTCACTTAAACTAGCATCGACAACAGCTCGTATATTCAATAGCAAGAGTGCCTTTGAGCGGGAGACGCGAGGGCGGGCACCTTCTACGGCCTTGGCAAGCGACATGGCGATCAGGTCGAGGACATGGTTGCCGACTAACTGATCGCTGATCGAGCTCATTTGGCTCGCAAGCGAAGGCAACATTCCCATCACCACTGACGTCAAGCGGTCCTCCGCCCGCGCCGGCTTTATCAGGCGTGCAACCATGTTCCGGATTTTGCCCAAACGCGTTTCCAATTCGCGACGCGGAACCTTGACGACAAGCATCTTGGAACCTTGCAAGAACTTCCCGCTGTAGGGCAGCAAAGGATCCAAGAGCACTACACTGCCAGCGTCTAGCGCAATCTCGCGAGTCTCCTGTTCAAGTAGAACGCTGCCCGACAACTGGCGGCACACAAACAGGTGGTCGGACTTGGTACGAGAAGCATGCGCTACCGTATGTGAAATCTGCATCGGAGAATTGTTAAACAAAATGAGCTCAAAATTGCCGAGCGCATCCAACTCGATCTCAGCATCAAAGCTGAGTCGCGCCTCCGGTCGTGAGTCGTGATCTACGATCTGTTTGCAGGCGACGCTATGCCAGTAATCGAACTTGTCGCGGCGATGAATCCGTTGGGTCGAGAAGATGGTTTCCACCGGGCATCCTCCTTACGCTCGGCCGGCCGAACAATTGTTCCTAGACAGCCGATACCGCAGCCGGGAAACGCATTATGGCCTGCTTTTCGGCTCTCGTAAGGGCAATCACTGGATGCGGTACTTCTTTCACGTCTTGGGCGACGGAATAGCGGTGGAGGATGAGACAGGTACTGTCCTGTCAGGCCCTGAGGCTGCGAGGCTTCATGCCTCAGTCATCGCCGCTGAACTTGCTCAGGATGGGAACCAATATTGCGGCTGCGAAGTCTATGGCATCGATGAAGGTGGCAATGAGATCGCCCGCCTGCCGGTCGTTGTTCCGAGCTGAAGGGCGCTCGGACCGAGAGGGCCTCTTTACAGCGGGGCCAGAAAGCCGACCGAAGGCTCCTACCTGCCGCGCAAGATGCGAGGGATTTATGGGGTCAACTATCTGCCGCCATGACGGGCCAGCAATGAAAGATACCTCTGCAACGGCTGCGCTATTCATTGAGGGCGCCAACCTTCACCTTACGGTGAAAGCGCTTGGCTTCGAGATCAAATATCTTGGCAGCACGCACCGATGTGCTCTCGCCTCGCATGTTGCTCTTCATCGATGGCCTGACGGAAGACTGGCGCCGGCTGGATGAGCGTATCGAGGATCGATCTAGCGAGATCGAAACACCAACCCGTCACTACCAGCGACTGATGACGGGCTTGGCATTGGCCTGATCATCTCGAGCGCAATGGTCGCCGCGATCGGCACTGGAAACGCGTTCTCGAAAGGCGGCGACTTCGGCGCCGGGCTTGGACTTGTTCCGAAGCAGATATCGTATATCGAGGCGCGGCAATCGCTACCTGCGTGCGTTGTTCGTGCAAGCCGCGTGGGTTGTGCTGGCCAAGGTAGGGTGTTGGGAGCGCTATGGCCTTAACTCCTGGATCGAAGCAGCGCAGAAGCGATTGCGCCACAACGTGCTGGCGATTGCGCTCGCCAACAAGCTCGCCCGGATCGCTCGGGCGGTCCTCAATAGGGACGTGCCTTCGCGTGCGTCAAGACGGGGGAGACGGCGGTGTCCCGAGCTGCTTGATCCTCACGCCGTGCGCGGGGCCGTCAAGGCGCAGCCTGGCAGCAGGAGAGCAAGACGTCAGGACAGCAGCACGACGGCTGGCCTTGACCGGGATGATCCGTGTAGATCTCTCCGAGGCGTCCAGGAACTCCCAATCCACCGCCTGCGAAAGCCGCACCAGCGATGCTTCATGTCGATGATGTGATCGAGCCGGGAGCGGAACAGATCCTCCTCACCCGTCTCTCGCCGCCCCCATGGCTGCATCGCGTCCCTCCCGCCAAAGCATTCCAAAGCGAGACAATCGCGAGTCAAGTTTGCAAGGAATCCCTTCCGCAGGCCCGCTTTCCGGCAAATGCGATTGCCCCAAAGCCCCGTTTCCAGATTCCAAATCAATGACTTGGGAATTCCTCACGGACGACCAATTAGTTTGCCTTCCTGGCTTGCATCGATGAACGTTTCGCCGGGGTTCGCTTGTGTCCCTCAGTGACACGCCGATGATGTGTTAACGGCGTGCTGCGGCCACCTGTTGCGCTTTGGCGCAATGCTTCCATCAGGTCAATAACCTCAGCCGAGGGTCGCTCCTTTGGTTTATCGATCTTTTCGCCGCGTTGTTTCCTTTTAATTAGCGCTCGCAGCGCTCGCTCGTAGTGATCTTCGAATTGTTCGGGATGAAAGTGACCAGCCTTCATCGCGAGCAGTTTCCTCGCAAGCTCAAGCATTTCTCTCGGTACCCGCTCCTCTGGCAGATCGCCGAAATAATCCCTTTCGTTCCGGATTTCATAGGGATATCGCAGCGTCACGCCCACTAGGCCGTTGCCACGCGGCTCAATCGCTATGACATGTTCGCGCGTCGTGAGCACCACCCTGCCGAGCGCTACCATACCCTCTTTCCTGATCGCCTCTCTGATGATCACGTATGCCTGCCGGCCGATCTCCCCCGCCGGGGTCATGTAGTAGGGACGGCTCAAATAGAGATCGTCAATCTCGTTTCGTGGCACGAACTGGTCGATCTCGATTGTATGCGTCCCCTCGATCTCGATCGTCTTGAGCTCCTCCTCGGTGAGGGCGACATATTGCCCCCTACCGGCTTCGTAGCCCATGACGATGTCTTCCGGGTCGACCTGCTTCCCGGTCTCGGCATCAAGCTTGCAGTATTTGATCCGGTGTCCGGTCTTCTTGTTGATCAGATGAAATCGGATCTTGTCGCGGTCAGAGATCGCTGGAAACAGCTGGATCGGACACGACACTAGCGACACACGCAGATAGCCCTTCCAGTAAGCACGCGGCGCCATCAGCCTCTCCACTCGCCAGTCTATCGTGCGTCGGCCGGTTGCGACGAGTCTCTGGCTCGGCTGCCTACTTTGCGACAGGGCCAGACGACGCCCAGGTGACCGGCCAAAGTGCGCGGATCTCCTTCGGCAGAGACTGAACCACGTCGCCGATTTCTCCTGCGGAGACATGATTCTCAAGGGTCTGGAACACGGCACGTACGGCATCTTCGCGGTTGATGAGCGCCGTGTAGGGGAGGCGCGTGTCAATCCAGTTGAGGAATTCTTCCCGCGACCGAATCTTTTCCGGCTTCCCGGCCGGACGCCACGCCTCGTAGTAGATACCGCGTATTAGCATCGGAAGCTGTCCGCCGAGATGAGCCGCCTCATCGGTTGTCAAGCGGTCGCGCAGGCAATGCAGCACCGCTCGCAACGCCTGATAGGCCTCGTGACGATCGGAGCCTAGCATCTCCGCGATTTCCTTGAGCCACGTGTTCGTCTTGTGAAGCGTTTCATCAAACACTTCTAGGCCGGTCAAGCTCATGGTCACACCTTCCGGATCGAATGCGGACAACTCCAAAAGTGGGGCGAGCCCGTCGAGTGGCCGGCCACGGCCCCTAAAGATTTGCAAGATCTTGCGCGCGACCGCCTAGGCCGCCTTGATGGGCGTCAATTCGCTGCATTTTCGTTCAGATCGAAAACACGCGCGCAGTGCGCAGTGATGGTTTTGCAAAGAGTTCTAGGTCACGCCCGGCCTGCTCCTCCATAAGCCACACAAGCAATGTGCAACGAGCCAGCAACTCAGGTGCATGTATTTCTTACCTTAGTTGACAAGTATCAATGTTCCCGCAATCAGATAAGCAATCAGATAAAAAGTTGCGCGTTTGACGCCGCAGGAACGATGGCGCGCAAAGCCGATTGACAGGGGAGTTCTTCTGAAGGAGTTTCCTGATGGATCTGAAAGGCAAGAAGATCGCGATCCTGGCCACCCATGGTTTCGAGCAATCGGAACTTGAAGTGCCTCGCGACCGCTTGAAGAAAGCGGGTGCAACCGTCGAGGTAATTTCGTTGGCTGCCGGCGAAATCAAGGGATGGGACATGAAAGACTGGGGTCGGCCGGTGAAGGTCGACAAGTCGCTCGATCAGGCCTCATCGTCGGACTACGACGCCATCGTGCTACCGGGCGGGCAGATCAATCCCGACCTGCTGCGGGTCGAACCGAAAGCCCTCAAATTCATCAAGGAGGTTTTCGACGCCCAGAAGATCGTCGCCGCAGTCTGCCACGCACCGTGGCTGTTGATCGAGACCGGGATCGCGAAGGGGCGGAAGATGACGTCCTACAAGTCGATCAAGACCGACGTCATCAATGCTGGCGCGAAATGGGAGGATTCACAGGTCGTGGTCGACAGGGGCGTGATCACCTCGCGCAATCCGGGTGACCTCGAAGCGTTCAGCGCGAAGATCATCGAGGAGTCAAGGAAGGCCGTCACGTCAGGCGGAGCGTAGCCTAGCTGCCGTGTTGGTGCGAATTCGCCGCCTTGGCGGGAACGACGTCGTTCTAGACCGATCAATTGAGAAGTCGCCCTAAGCGTGGTCGGGAATAAAAGATGAAAGCAAAATCCGTCACTGTCGGTTCGGAGCGGACCTTTGTCCTCGTCCTCGACCAGGGAGAGGAGGCGTTCGGGGCCATCACCGATTTCGCGAACAAGGAGCAGGTCGGCGGCGCCGCGGTGACGGCGATCGGTGCATTCGCGCATGCCGAGGTTGGCTGGTTAGACCTCGCGGCAAAAGGCTACAAGCGGATCGCTGTCAACGAACAATGCGAGGTCCTCAGCCTGATCGGCGATGTGGCGGAGAGCGATAACGGCAAGGCCAGCCTTCACCTCCACGCGGTGCTTGGTCTGCAGGATGGCTCGGTGCGCGGTGGCCACTTCCTGTCAGGTTCAGTGCGGCCGACGCTGGAAGTCACCATCAACGAAACAGTCAAGCATATGCGGCGGAAAAAGCGCCCCGACCTCGGGATCGCCCTCCTCGATATCTGAGCGGCAGGATGAATCTGTCGACAGAGATCGAGCGTCTTGATCGCACTTTGATTCAGTGGTTTCTGATGCGAGAGAAATTAGTGCGGTACTGAGATCTTGCGCCGGACTCACACGCGTCCAGTTGCGCAAATTCGGAAGCTGACCATCTGAGGCGTCTTTTGATCGCCGAAGACGGCGTCGAACTTTGCTATCGCGCGATAGATAACAAAGACGACGTCGGATTCCTCGATTGCGACAGTCTGGCCGCGCCCCCATCTTCTATTCTCTTTGTCCTTCTTCGGACCATGCCTAAGCCAGTCGACGATCTCGTTAACCTCCGTCTTCCCTGCTAATTCGCGAAAATGGGGTTCGTCGGTGGGAGGCAAGATTCCTTCGCCTGCGGCGGCGAGCGTTATCGCACACTCAAAGTCGCCCCGCTGCAGATGCTCTATGGCCGCATGTATCTGGCGCATCGAAGCGTATCGGACGCAAGTTTCGATGTGGTGAGGGTTGCCTATGGCTCGCCCCCCGCGACGCCAAGCTCGCAATGCGCCGCTCTCGGTGGACGCAATTTACCATTGAACAGATTCCATACCTCTAGCCAGCGCATGAGATCGTCACTCCTGTAAGCGGCACATCGAACTCTGCGCTCGATCGGTTCGGCGGCGATAAAGCGCATCAGTTGCCGCATTCCGGACAGGAAGGAGAGCGCGCGTCTATTTAGATCCATCTCATCAAGCATATGGGCGCGATAGAATGCGTTGACGATCGTCAAGGACGTCCCAGAAAGTTGACGCCGAATTCAGTCGCGCGGTGCAGCGATCTCTGCGCAGCGGGTTCACCGATAGGAACCGCAGATCGGAACGTCTCTAGCTTGGTTCTTGAGATGATCGAGGTTTGGCTTTGACGGGAAGCGTCGTGCTAGCAGTGCAAACTTCGTGGAAAAATTGATCGTTGTCAGCGCGGAGAAACCGGCTGCCAGCTAGTGGCGTCGAGAATCCCGGCGGAATCCAACTCGGAGACTACGAACAATGGCGAAGAAGCTCGAAAAATCGCAGTGGAGTATCTATTTCGATCTCATATCGAAAGCACTGGGCGGCAAACGTGCCGAGATCGAGGTGGCGTCGCTAAAGCTCGGTGATCAGATCGAGGCGGAATGGCTACCGTTCTTCGGGATTTCCTATGATCCAAAGGATGACGTAATCGCGCTCGCTCTCGAAGGACACGGCCATCTGATCCACAAACCCAGAGAAATATACATCGAAGGAGAAGGTCTGGAGTTGTCCAGCTTCGAGATTATCGACGCGAATGGCGAGCGTCAGATCGTCGTTCTCAGAGATCCCCTGATGCTGCCGGCGCCATCTGCGGCAAAGGCGCTCTGATCGTTCCGCGAATCCGAAGAAACAAGCGAATGCTCATGTATTGGAGCACACAGAAATGCTGTGATCATCCACGGGCATCTTTTCGCGATGAGAACCCCAGTCCGGCGCGTTTGATCGGAACACCCACAACTAAGGAGCAAGCGATGCCCGAGCTAGCCATTTCGCGCGAAAAGATCAGCTTTCTGATCGAAAAAGCGCATGAGTTTGATGTCAAGGACTTGCCGGCGGATGAGGAGTCCGGATCGAATCCCACTGACGATGCTGAAGTCGATGTATTGCAGGACGATGGCTGTGATTCTGTCGCTGCCGAGATGGCGAGCTTCATCAGGGCCTTGAACGAGGACGAACAGATCGACCTGGTCGCGTTGATCTGGCTCGGACGGGGTGATGGCACGATCGACGAGTGGGAGGAACTGCGTAGCCGGGCGGCTGAACGGCGGGACGGATACCGCAACCCGCGTTGGGAGACCGTACGTTACCTGCTCGGCGAGCCGCTGTTGGGCGATTTCCTGGCCGAGGGCCTGGATAAGTTTGGAATATCCTGGGTCGATGAGGCGCCCACACCCTGATAAGCACAATGAGCAGCCGAAATAGGTATGATCGCAATGATGCGTCCTGCCCCGGTACGCAGATAGCAGAGTGAAGGAAATACGTGACAGGGATCAAACTTCCTTTGTTCACGAAAGCCGAAGGAACACTTGCGATCTTGAGGAGGGTCAGGTTCAGTTTGGCGCGTGCTTAGTAAATGTCGGACATAAAAGTGACCTGGCTGGCCTAGCCCAGTGCATCGCTGATTGTGTTAACTAGGTCGTCTTCCGTGAAGGGCTTCGAGATTGTTCGCGAATCGTTGAACTTCCTCGGGATGTCGAGATCATGGTATCCGGTCATGAGGATGACTGGCAACGTGGGCCGCATCGCGCGGATCGCTTTCGCAAGCTCCCCGCCGCTCATTTCCGGCATCGCGAAGTCAGCGAGAACCAGGCCTATTTCCTGATTGCTTGCGAGGACCCGGAGCGCTTCACTGCCGCTCTCCGCCGACGCTGTTGCATAACCGAGAAAATTGAGCATCCTGACCGTGGATTTGAGGACGGCTTTGTCGTCATCCACGACCAGAACACGCAAGCTCTTCACGGTCGGCAGACGTTTGCTTGCATCAACGGAGTATGTTCCGTGATCAGCAACGTCGCCCAGAGCTCGCGGCAAGAAGACCTGCACCGTGGTACCCCGGCCGAGACGTGTTTCAATACGCACTCCGCCACCTGACTGTTTGGCAGAACCGAAGACTTGCGCCAATCCGAGGCCTGACCCCTTACCCGGTTCCTTCGTCGTAAAGAAAGGCTCGAACACGTGCGGCAGCATGTCGTCGGGAATACCGGTGCCGGTGTCCTTGACGGCGAGACCCACGTAAGGTCCCGGAGGCGGCTCTTCCGGGCGGAAGGCTTCGCTTTCGATGATCGTGTTGAACGTCTCAAGAGTGAGCGTTCCCCCCGGCTGCATGGCATCCCTGGCGTTGATGACGAGGTTGAGAACGATCATCTCGATCTGGTTTGGATCAACCAGGGCGGGCCAGAGATCCGGAGCAAGCGTCGTTTTGAGTTGTACCGTGCCGCCCAAGGTGACGCTGAGCAGATCGCTCATCCCAACGATCTTGCTGTTTAGATCGACCTCGCGGGGTTCAAGCTGCTGTTTCCGCGAAAAAGCGAGGAGTTGCGCAGTGAGCTTCGCGCCCCGGTCAGCAGCGGCACAGATCAGTTCGAGGCCTTCCTGCTCGTGAGGCCCCTGCACTGTGCGGGAGAGCAAACGCGCGTTGGTGAGCACGACGCTGAGCAGGTTATTGAAATCGTGCGCCACGCCCGTCGTGATCCGCCCGATTGCATCAAGTCGCTGCAATTGCTGAACGGCGGCTTCGGCCGTCTGCCGTTGAACGATCTGCGCGCGCAGCGCGTTATTGGCCTCTTCCAGCTCCCGAGTTCGCGCTTCAACGCGACGCTCGAGCGCCTTCTCGATACGTTTTCGATCGGTGATATCGAGCGCGACGCCATAAAACCAAACGGGCTTGCCATCCTCGAAATGCGTCTGGCCACGCGTCGCGATCCAGCGCTCTCCGCCGTCGTATCCGCGCACCCGATACTCGACGTCGTAAACACCCTGGCCCTGTGGGTCGCTACACCGTTGAATAGCAGACTCGACGGCTCCGAGATCGTCCGGATGCACCGCAGTGCGCCAGGTGTCGTAATCCACGGTCGCATCCGCCGGAAGGCCCCACATCGCCCGGCACTTTTCGTCCCAGCCCAGCTCATTAGTTTGTGGGTTCCAGGAGTAGCGGCCCAATTTTACCAAGTCGACCGCAGCCTTTAGCCGCGCTTCGCTTCCGCGCAGGTCCCGTTCGGTCCGGTCCCGCTCCTCCTTTTCCTTTACGGCGTTAGTGGTTTCGAAAGCAATGGCGAGATTGGCGACGACCGCGCCCATCTCATCGCGGATGGGCGTAAAATACGACGTGAAAAACGCTTCCGCGGGACCGCCGTTGCGCAGGAGCGTCCAGGGTTGGTCTTCCAGCGTAACGGTCTCGCCCGCGAAAACTCGGTGGTGGATCGCCGCCTCGGCCGCCTCCCATACCTCGCCCCAGACTTCGCGCCCCGGTCGGCCGAAGGCACGAGGATGCTTCGTCCCCATGAAGGCCCGATGGAGCTCATTGTAGATTAGGAGCCGCTCGGGACCCCAGATCAGATTCATCGCGAGCTGCGATGCCATCATGAGGTCAATGGTGGTCTTGAGGCTCTGGGGCCAACTGGAAATCGGCCCAAGCGGAGTCTTCTCCCAATCGAACGCGCGAACGCGCTCGCCCATCTCGCCGCCGCTCGCGGGCCAAGCTGATGGTCCTGGGTGAAGGTCCTTGCCCACTGAGCCTCTCGCGTGCGCCGGGGAATAGGCCGCCGTTGGGCTGAAGTACGATAGTTTAGACTAGCCCAAGCAATGAGCTTCAAAAAGCACCTTCCTCAGGTTGATTGGCGTGGTGCCCTTAAGTCCGCCTCGGGTCATTCGCATCGGTATGCCTGCGATAACGTCCGGTCTGCCCCTGGCAGCCGGCGCTAAGTTGACCGTCGCGGTTCGACGCTGAGGGCCAAGAACCGACCTTTAGCCTGCTTCGTGCGCACCAAATAAGGCCGATCAGGCTAGAAACTACACGCCCACTACCACGTTTGTTCGACGGGAGCATGCCATGAATCGTCGCTATGTCGTTGTTCTCGCCGCGCTCGTGGGCATGCTGTTGGCATATGCCGCAGTCCTCAACATCCGTCAGGCGCCCTGGATCGGCTCGAACGCCCGTGCCGTGGAGCAGCGCGGACCGTTATCCGACGCCGAGCGGGCCAATATCGAGATTTTCGAGAAGGTATCGCCGTCGGTCGTGCAGGTCGTAGCGGCGCAATCCGCTGCCAATCCGCTCAGCGAGGAATCCGAGGGCGGCGTAGCCTCCGGCACGGGCTTCGTCTGGGACAATAGCGGCCACGTCGTCACAAACAACCACGTCGTACAGAATGCAAACGAGGTCGCGATTCGCTTCGCTTCCGGCGAGG
The DNA here is from genome assembly GCF_000473045.1 of Bradyrhizobium sp. WSM3983. Lineage (GTDB taxonomy): Bacteria > Pseudomonadota > Alphaproteobacteria > Rhizobiales > Xanthobacteraceae > Bradyrhizobium. The sequence continues at coordinate 226,865 of NZ_AXAY01000009.1, forward strand.
TGACGCGCGCCGATATTGTCGGAACGGCGCCCAACTACGACCTCGCGGTATTGCGGATCAGAAGCGCCCGCGGGCTACCGTCGCCCGTGGCGGTCGGGAGTTCTTCCGACCTCAAGGTCGGCCAATTTGCATTCGCGATCGGCAACCCTTTCGGGCTCGACCAATCCATGTCCAGCGGCATCATCAGCGCGCTCAAGCGCCGGCTGCCAACCAGCAGCGGAAGAGAAATCGCCAACGTGATCCAGACCGACAGCGCGATCAATCCCGGCAATTCTGGCGGCCCATTGCTCGATTCCGCCGGCCGGCTGATCGGCGTGACGACGGCGATTTTATCCCCATCGGGCACTAATGCCGGGATCGGCTTTGCCATCCCGGTCGACATCGTCAATCGCGTGATCCCCGACCTGATACGCAACGGCCGAGTGCCGACGCCCGGCATCGGAATCGTTTCGGCAAGCGAAGCGGATGCCGCCCGTTTGGGTACGGAGGGGGTGATAGTCGTGCGCACCGTGCCGGGCTCTCCGGCCGAGCGCGTCGGAATTCGGGGTGTCGATCTCGCCTCAGGCAAACTCGGCGACATCATAACGGCGGCCGACGGTAAACAGGTTCGACGGCTGTCTGACCTCACTGATCAACTTGAGCGGGCCGGGGTCGGAAAAACAATAGAACTCACTCTGAAGCGGGGCTCACAGTCGCAAAATGTCAATGTCGACATCGTCGATATCGGACGCGGGCAATAAATTGTCAGCCCGCCGACATGGCGGGGTGACCGGAGAAGGGGCTTCGGAGTCCGATTGGGGTTCATCTCTACCGAATTCCGACGTCCGCGATGCGTCCGGCTTACCTCTGACAGCGACCGAAATAGCGGACATCGCGGGACGTTCCAAGCGGGCCAGAAGGCGACACGTCCTTCCATTCGATCAGCTCATCGGTGCGTAGTAAATCGGGCTATGGCCAGGCTGTCCGCCACGAATGGCCCACCCTAAACCACACCTCGTCGGCGGGTCCATCGTCCCCGCGGACATTCCATCCGTCGATCATGAATACGACGCGGGCTTCGCTGGCTGGGTCGCCGACGGTAAGGGCAGCAGCTTAGTGACCGGCGCAATGGCGAGGAGAGCGGTGCCGGCAATAAAATCGCGCCGGTCGATCATCATGCGGCTGTTCCTTCCCGTTTCTCTAACCCTTTTTTCGCCAGCTTCGACGCACGAAAAAAGCCAGTATCGCCCAACGTCTTCTTAGTCTCTAGAAGCGGCTCTGATGCCGCATCTCAGTCGCCAGCGTGAACGGCTATTGTGTGCGCTTGCTCGAACGCCCGCAACGTCGGGCGGTTCACCGCATTCACGCGAGCGAGGTTGATGGCTTTGCCGGGGTTATCGCCGCTGTCGGCGTAGAACTCCGCGCCGTGTTTCCCTTCGCGTCCGGCCTTGCTGGGAGTGCCGCCTATCTTTGCGGCCCATATCCCGCGTGGCTGCTCGGCTGGCTCTGGATCAGCTACACAATACTGTTTCTCGGCGAGTTGCGGGCGTGGTGGATTCCATACCTGCTCCTTTCAGAGCCTGCGCGTGCTGCCCGCTATCAAGCGTGTTCGGCCCCACCCACGCCTTCCTACCCGAGCGCAACGGCATCAGGCCGAATACGCTACGCGTGATCTTGCACGTGGCAACGCTTACAACTCTGGTTTTGCTTGGCACGGTGACCGTCGAACAAGCGACTTCCGCTTGGTGTGAAAGGGCTAATCGGCGAGGAGTGGACCGCTATCAAGCCTATGCTGCCGAACAAGCCGCGCGGTATGCCACGGGCGAACGACCGCCGGGTCCTCAACGGCGTCTTCGGGATGTTGCGGTCCGGGGCGTCTTGGCGGGACCTCTTGACCTGGTCCCCCGCGCTGGTTCGGAGTGTTAACCCGCCGGCCGTTCGCGTTAACCGCGCTAAGCCGAACTTTTCGGCTTTTGCGCGCCATTAATCTCACACCGCCGTCAATCTTGTCGACCCAGATTGTCTTTCAAGCTTCGGCTGCCGAGATGATGACCTTGAGAGCGTTCGTCTTGGCCGCCTGGCCGAACGTCGCATAGGCGTCCATGATCTTGTCGAGCTTGAAGTGGTGCGTGATCAGTCGCTTGGGATCGATCTTGTGTGATTGTACGGTCTTGAGCAGCATCGGCGTTGTGACGGTATCGACGAGCCGTGTCGTGATGGCGATGTTACGGTCCCAGAGGCGTTCCAGATGCAGATCTACCTTGACGCCATGGACGCCAATGTTGGCGATGACACCACCAGGCGCCACGATGTCCTCGCAAGTGACAAAGCTCGAGGGAACACCGACGGCTTCGATCGCGGTATCGACGCCACGACCGTCGGTCATCTTCATGATTTTATCGACCGCCTTGCCGTCCCTGTTGTTGATTGTTGTCGTCGCACCGAAGCGAGACGACATTTCCAGCCGGTTGTCATCAAAGTCGATCATCATGAGTTCCGACGGCGAGTAGAATTGCGCCGTCAGCAACGCCGCAAGCCCGATCGGGCCGGCCCCGACGATCGCGACGGTCGAGCCGGGTTGAACCTTGCCGTTGAGCACGCCGCATTCGAACCCCGTGGGCAGGATATCGCTCAGCATCACTAATGCTTCCTCATCCATCCCGGCGGGGATGCGATATAGGCTGGTTTCGGCGAAGGGGATGCGGACATACTCGGCCTGGGTGCCGTCCGTCGTGTTGCCGAGGATCCAGCCGCCATTGATACAATGCGAGTACATTCCGCGGCGGCAGTAGTCACATTTTCCGCAGGACGAGATGCAGGACACGATCACGCGGTCGCCGGCATGAAAGGCGGTAACGGCGGCGCCGACTTCTTCGATGACGCCGGTGCCTTCGTGACCAAGTATACGGCCTGGCGTACAGGTCGGCACGTCGCCTTTAAGGATATGCAAATCGGTTCCGCAAATCGTCGTCCTGACGATCTTGACGATGGCGTCCGTCGGCGCGGCAATCTTCGGCCTTGGGCGATCCTCAAGCGCCTTCTTTCCAGGTCCTTGGTATACCAGCGCCTTCATGACTATTCTCCAAAGTTCGCTTCAGTCAATCGAGTGAAGCGTATCGAGCATCAGGCGATGCTCCAGCGCCCACCAATGCACGCGACTAAGGCTGTTACTTCCCCGATCCCTTGATAGCCATCAATTGGTCCGTATTTTTCGGCGAGCAGGAGGGGCTGGTACTATGAGCTTGTCCATCACAGGCTGTGGGATTGCGCCCCGGCCGAGGCCATACTGATCGACATCACCGTCGACGGAAGACGCATCAAGCCTGCGCCGATTGACATTCGAGGCGCCCCGTGACGAGGACCTGTTCATTGACGATGGTCAATGCCTGAGGCCGTTGTGGAGCCCATGTTTCTTTGCAATGCCAGCGCAGGGATGCGTACGCGCATAAGCCTGCTCAGATATTTATGAACGGTCTCGATTGTTAAGTCGTCGACGCCGACATCGCGAACCGGCGTTCGCTGCGCGATCGACGAATGATGCACTCGTGTTGCGGCATCGGTTGACGGTCTTTGGAATGCAGGTTCGATCATGAAAGTCGGAATCGTTGGGGCAGGCAGGGTAGGGTGTTCCTGTGCTCTTGCCATGGTGGTACGGGGGAGCGCTCGGACGATTGTGATCGTGGACCGAACGCCTGAGCGCGCGAAGGCGATCGCCACCGATCTTCGTTACGGAGCGCCGCTCTGCCCAAAGATCACCGTTATCGATGGCGACTATGAAAAGCTTGCAGATGCCCAGCTGGTAATGATTACCGCCGGCATCAATGAAAAGGCCGGCGGCGCCACCGACCGCAGCGATCCTCAGGGCAGGTTGCGGTTGCTCGACAAGAATGCTGAAATCTATCACGAGATCGTTCCGCGCATTGTGCGCGCCGCACCTCGCGCGGTGATATTGGTCGTGACCGATCCGCCCGATCCGCTCGCCGATATTGCGCGCGCAAGCGCAAGCCATGATCGCGTGCTGAGTAGCGGTACTTTTCTGGATTCCTTGCGCTTCCGCGTTCATTTGGCGGCGCATTTCGACATCGATGCCAATCAGGTGGAGGCGCAGGTGGTCGGCGAACATGGGATCTCGCAGGTATTTCTCTGGTCAGCCGCCCGGATCGCCGGCGTGCCGGTCGGCGAGCTGTTCGGAATTCGTGGCCGAGTGCCTCTCAGTCTGCGCGGGCGGGTCGAGGCAGACGTTCGTTACGCGAATATCTCTATCATCGAAGGCAACGACGCGAGCCAGTGTGGCATTGGCATCGTTGCGGCGCGGATCGCGGAGATTATTCTTCGCGATGAGCGAGCGGTGATTCCGATCGGCAGCTATAATGACAGGTTTCGCGTCACTCTGTCGCTTCCAAGCGTCGTCGGGCGCGAGGGCGTGCTTCGGACTTTCGAGCCGGAAATGTCCGCCGAGGAGCGGCGGGCGCTGGAACTGGGCGCGGCTAACTTGAGGAAGTCGCTAGGCCGTCGGTAGACACAACTTCGCGTTTCACCGCCAGCGCTGATCGACACAGGCTGTCGGTTGTTCGCCGCGGTCCTGCGCCAGCGACGGATAGTCCGTATACCCCTTCTCGCCGCCACCATAATACGTGGTTGGATCGTCGACGTTGAGTGGCGCGCCAATGCGAAAACGCTCGGGCAGATCGGGATTGGCGAGGAACTTGCGACCGAACGCGACCAAGTCCGCTAAGCCTTGGCGAAGCCATTGCGCTGCGCTGTCAGCCTGGAAGCCGCCAGCCACAATGAGGGTACCCTCATATTTCTTCCGGATCAGCTTGACCATGCTCAGCGCCTTCGGATCCGGTTGCTTCCCGGCCTGCATCTGCTCCAATCCGGGGTTGACGATGTGCAAATAGGCCAAACCATAGTCGCTGAGCCGTTCGACGACGTAGCCGAACGTGGATTCCGGATTGTCGTCGTGCATGTCGTTCAGCCTGCCCAGGGGCGACAGGCGCACGCCGATGCGGTCCGCTCCCCAGATCGGCACCAGGGCTTCGACGATCTCAAGCAGGAGCCGGGCCCGGTTCGCGACCGCTCCACCATAGGTGTCCGTGCGCCTGTTGGTTCTGGTCTCGAGAAACTGATCGATCAGATAGCCGTTGGCGGAGTGGATCTCGATACCATCGAAACCGGCGGATTGTGCGTTCTTCGCAGCGCGCTCATATTGCCCAATCAGATAAGGCATCTCTTCGAACGTCAGTGCGCGCGGCCGCACGAATGGAACGAGCTCGCCTTCGCCGATCTCGTTTTCGATAAATGCCTTGCCCTCGGGTATAACAGGCGAGGGCGCGACGGGAAGCATGTTGTCGGGCTGCAGCGCCGGATGCGAAATGCGCCCGACATGCCAGAGCTGATTGAAGATCAAGCCATCAGCCTGGTGCACCGCTCTCGTGACCTGACGCCACGCCTCAACCTGCTCGCGGCTGTGGATGCCGGGAGTCCAGGCGTAACCTTGGCCTTGCATCGACACTTGGGTTGCTTCGCTCACGATCAGGGCTGCAGACGCACGCTGCGCGTAGTAACAGGCGGCAAGGGAACTCGGGACGTTGCCCGGTTGGCGCGCCCGCGAGCGCGTCAACGGCGCCATGACGATTCGATGCGGCAGTCTGAAGGGACCGAGCCGGTAGGGCTGGAACAGCGTGTCGGTGTCCGGCGGATGCATGACGCTAACGGCTGGGGCAACGGTGGTGGCTTCGACCATGTTTCCTCCTTTCGAGTGTAGACCAGCATCAGCATAGCCGTGCGATGGTGACCTGCGCTGACCTCCACACGCACCAAGATGCTGCAACATCGAAGAAGGCGCCCTGACAGAGATCAATTTCATGTGGGTGCGAGAAAATCGCGCGAAACTGACGACCATCAAGGGGGAGGCGGGCCTGCGCGCGCCAACATGCAGCGAGGAGACCGCCGCCATGATCGCCGCCGTGCAATGGAACATGCCGCCCACTGGCCACATCATGAGCGTGGCGAAATTCGAGCGATTCCTTCGGACCGTCGCCAGCCTTGACGTCGATAAGCAGGACCTCAAGCGCTACAGCGACCTCATCAGCCAAAAACTCCATGATCTCTTGCTGCGGGCCCAGGCGGCCGCCAAGGCGGACGGCCGTGTGCTGTTGGAGCCGTTCGACCTCCCGATTGCGAAGGGACTGCAGGAATGCGTCCATGAATTCGAGAGGCTCGACGAAGAGATCGAGTTGCGGCCGATCCTCGACCACCTCGCCGCGTGGCCGCCGCTTGACCTTGCTTACGGTGAGGATGTCGAGGCTCGCCCAGCGGAAATCGTGGGGGGTCTGAGCGTCGCGCTCGCGCGCACGTTCAACATCATCGATCCGGGGCTGAAGAATCCATCGAGCGAGCACTGGCGAAAGTGTTTTCGTATTTTCGATCTACTGCTGTAGCCGCGCCCGAGCGGCGGAGCAGCCCAGCATCGCGACGGCTGTCGTAAGTGAGGAGAGAGCGATGATCAGGGATGTAATGGTGTGGCTGGACGGCGGCGCCTCCGATGAAATTCGCCTGGCAGCCGTCGCCGATATGACTCAGCGGCTCGAGACGCGCGTGGTCATCGGGTTGTATCTCAACGTTCTGCCATTGCCGGGGCCGATCGAGGGCGACACCACCGCCGCGATCGTCGAGCATGCGCGCGAAATTGGCGATGCGATGGAGGAGGCGTTGGCCAAGCGGCTGCGAATGCTGGATCGGGTGGTCGAGATCCGGCGCTTCGATGCCCTGTCCGACGACGTTGCCAAGATTGCCGCGCGAGAGGCGCGCTCCGTCGACACCTTCGTGGCGCTTCGCCCCAATGGCGCGACGGACCCGGAGCAGCTCGTCGAAGGCGTGCTGTTCGGCTCGGGCAGGAACGTCTATCTCGTTCCCGAGACGGAGCGGCCGAAGATCGCCTTCGACCGCATTATGGTCGCCTGGAACGGGAGCCGGGAAGCGGCGCGTGCGCTTGCCGAAGCGATGCCGTTTCTGCACAAAGCGGAAAGAGTCTCGGTCGTCGTTGCGACCGGCGAAAAGCCTACCGAGGAGGAAGCGGTGATGGGAATCGATGCCGTCAACCATCTTCGGCATCATGGAATCGAGGCCAGCCTGCATCGCATCAAGTGCCCCTCAAGCGAAGTCGGGCCGCAATTGATCGCGGAGGCCGAGCGCCGGAAGGCGGACCTTATTGTCATGGGCGGATATAGTCATATGCGCCTGCTCGAGCGGCTGCTCGGCGGGGTGACCTACAGCCTGATGCATGAGGCGCCGGTCCCGCTGCTGATGGCGCACTAGGGACACGTGGTACCCCACCCCCGACAGCGAGATTGCAAATGCCGACGATTGATAGCCGCCGCGAGCAGATGTTTCCGAAGCTTGCGCCGCATGAAATCGAGCGCCTTCGCCGCTTCGGCACGGTGCGGTACTACCGTGCCGGGGAGGCGTTGTTCGTGACCGGAGAAGTCGCGCCTGGCATGTATGTGCTGATCAAGGGCTCCGTGCGAGTCGTCAGGCGCGATCCGCTAGGCCACAGCGCTCCGATTATGGAGCAGGGACCCGGCGAATTCGTCGCCGAGGTGGGACAATTGTCAGGCCAGCCTGCCTTCGTCGACGTTCACGCCATCGACGATATCCAAGCGCTCTTGATCCCGCCGGAGAATCTGCGCGCCTTGATGATCGGGGAGCCCGAACTCGGCGAACGGATCATGCGGGCTCTGATTCTCCGCCGCGTCGCGCTGATCGAGGCCGGTGCTGGCGGTCCGGTCCTAATCGGCCCCGAGTCGAACCCTGATGTCGTGCGCCTGCAAGGCTTCCTCGCCCGCAATGCGTATCCGCATCAATTGCTCGATCCAGCAAAGGACCCTGACGCGGCGAAGCTTGTCCAGCAATATGCTCCAAATCCGGAGGACCTGCCGCTTGCCGTGTGTCCGAAAGGAACGATCCTGAAAAATCCGAGCGAGGTGGAGTTGGCGCGCGCGCTTGGAATGGTGCCGATCGACGACGAGAGCCGAACCTATGACGTCGCGGTCGTTGGCGCCGGCCCGGCGGGCCTCTCGACGGCGGTCTATGCTGCATCAGAGGGCTTGTCGGTCGTCGTCTTCGACGCCCGTGCCTTCGGCGGGCAGGCCGGCGCCAGCGCGCGGATCGAGAACTATCTCGGTTTTCCCGCCGGCATTTCCGGCCAGGCGCTCACCGCCCGCGCCTGTGTCCAGGCGCAGAAATTTGGCGCGCGGATGGTGATACCCGCGGGCATTTTGCGGCTCGATTTGAGCAACTCGCCGATCACGCTGCACCTGGTGGATAGCCGGCGTGTGAGGGCCTCGACGGTGGTGGTTGCGACTGGCGCCCGCTACCGCCGCCTCAACGTGCCGAATCTGCCGAGTTTCGAGGGGCGCGGCGTTTGGTATTGGGCTTCGCCGATAGAGGCACGCCTTTGTCGAAACGAGGAGATCGTTCTGGTCGGAGGCGGAAATTCGGCGGGCCAGGCCGCCGTATTCCTGCGCAATTTCGCAAAAAAGATCTGGATGCTGATCCGTGGACGAAGCCTCGCAGAGAGCATGTCGCGCTACCTGATCGACCGCATCGCGAATATCGACAATATCGAGGTGCTGACGCACACGGAGGTGGTCGCGCTTTATGGCAGCCGGGAAGGGCAATTGGAGCGCGTACGCTGGCGCAATCGCTCGACCGGCGCGGAAACCGAGAAGCCGATCCGCCACCTGTTCCTCTTCATCGGCGCGGACCCGGCAACGGCTTGGCTCAAGGACACCGGGATCGCATTGGACAGCAAGAATTTTGTGCTGACGGGATGGGACGTTCCTTCCAGCATTCGGTCGCACACTGGCGCTGGCCGTCCGTTGCTGCTCGAAACCAGCGTACGCGGTGTATTCGCCGCCGGCGACGTGCGATCCGGGTCGGTCAAGCGCGTGGGTGCCGCGATCGGTGAGGGTGCCGTCGTCGGGGCGGAGCTACACATTGCGCTTGCCAACGGCCATGCTGCAATGGTGCTTGAGGTGCGAGGCGAGAGGGAACGAAGCGCCGGTCAAGACGCACACGAAGCCGTAAACACACTTGCATTCCCATCACCGCGGTGATGGCGGCAGCGCCGAGATATATCGCGGCCACGACTTGCCAGGTTGACCGTCGTCAAGGTCGGCACCGGTGGATTAGATACGATCCGCTTGGATACAGAGCCGCGGCCGCGCCGCGGCTTTGAGCAGCTGTTCGAATGCGATCATGAAAGCCACCGTCCCCGGATTGAGCCTTGCCATTCTCGTCTCGCTGCTGATCTGCCTCGTCCATGCGCGTGACGACGGCCGCTATTCCCTATCGCCGCTCAAGCCATGGTTTGACAGCCTAAAGTCCGGCAAGGGGCCGTGTTGTTCGGTTGCTGACGGTGTGGCGATCGCCGACCCGGATTGGGAATCGAAAGACGGTCACTACCGTGTTCGCATCGACAACGAATGGATCGGCGTTCCCGACGATGCCGTGATCACAGAGCCGAACCGCGCCGGCAGGACGATGGTTTGGCCAGTCAAGGGGGCGCTGGGCACGACAATTCGCTGCTTCATGCCTGGCAGCATGACCTGATCCGAACTATCGCCCTTCGCCCCCCGTATTCTTCGAACCTGGCATTGCGCACTCGGCGCGGGCCCTCCGTCGCGATTTCCGTCCAGGCCACCAATATCTTGACGGCGGTCAAGGGATAGCTCGGCGGCTCGTGGCATCATTGTTCAGGTCAGAGAACCAGCGGAGAACATCCATGTGCGACTACAGCTTGCATGCCGTTGCATCACGCCCCGCCAAGGTCGGAGAGAGTTTGGTGTCGACAAGTTTCTGCGGCACATCGACCCGCGGCTTTGCCGCCAACGACGAACCCGCCGTCGCGGTTTGTCTGCTACCCGGCACCGAGCTCGGTTTCGAGCAGGACGTGAGATACAATCGCAACTGGTTGTTGACCAAGAGCGCGGGCTTCCGTGTCGCCCAATTCTGCGTGATCAAACCGAAACCGCCGGAGCAGCACCGCGATGCCCTGCAGTTTCCCGACGGCACCATCGTTCTCGTGAATCTCCTGTCGGAAGGACAGCATGCTCAGGTGCTTCAATTGCCCGCCATCCGGTTGGAAAAGAAGATCGGGGCTCGCGCTGAGCGCGCTCCCGTCTATACGGCCGATCAGGATAACCGCGTTGAGGTCGAACCTACTCAGCAGACCTCATAAGCCTGGGGGACCACGGTCAGCCGTTCGTGAGAAACTGCCAGCCCTACCAGAAGCCGCAATCCTGCGCCCTTGTCATCTTCGGCGTCACGGGAGACCTGACCAACCGGCTGGTGATCCCTTCGCTTTACAATCTCGCGGCAGCCGAACTATTGCCGGAAAGATTCTGCGTCGTCGGCGTCGCGCGCGGCGGCATGTCGAACGAAGCGCTGCGCGAGGGCCTAATGAAGGGCCTGCATCGGTTCGCAACCCGCCCCGTGGAAGACAAGGTCGCGAATCGCCTGCTGGAATGCATCACCTCTGTCGAGGCTGATCCCGGTGACGGTCCTTCTTTCGACCGTCTCAAGGAGCAGCTTGAACGGCTGGAAGCGGCGCGCGACATCGGGGGCAATCGGCTGTTTTATTTGGCGACACCGCCTGATGCCTTCGCGCCGATCGTGCGCCAGCTCGGCCGTCTCGGCTTGTTGAAGGAAGTCCACGGCGCCTGGCGACGGCTCGTGATCGAAAAGCCATTTGGGACCGATCTGGCATCGGCGCGTGCGCTGAATGCCGAATTGTTGAACATCCTCAACGAACACCAAATCTACCGAATCGATCATTACCTCGGCAAAGAGACCGTTCAGAACATCCTGGTGTTGCGCTTTGCCAACGGAATGTTCGAACCGATCTGGAACCGCCATCACATCGATCACGTGCAGATCATCGTGGATGAGCAGCTCGGCGTTGGTCACCGCGGTAGCTTTTATGACGCAACCGGCGCGCTGCGCGACATGGTGCCGAACCATCTGTTTCAGCTGTTGTCGTTGATCGCGATGGAGCCGCCGACACATTTCGACGCCCATAACGTGCGTTCGGAAAAGGACGGGGTGCTGGCGGCGATCCAGACCCAGAGCGAAGAGGAAGCGCTGAAAAACTCCGTGCGCGGCCAGTACATCGCCGGGAAGATCGGCGAGACCAAGATTCCGGATTACCTCAAGATTCCGGATGTCAGGCCGGATAGTGCTACGGAGACTTACGTTGCGATGAAGCTGAACATTGACAACTGGCGCTGGGCCGGCGTTCCCTTTTACCTGCGCACCGGCAAGGCGCTCGCCATGAAGCGCACGGAAGTGGCGATCAAATTCCGCGAAGCGCCGTTCGCGATGTTTCAGTGCACGCCTGTCGAGCAACTGGCTGAGAACTATCTCGTTATCTGCATCGAGCCGACCGAAGGCATCACGCTGCAATTCAACACCAAGATGCCGGGGCCTGTGATCAGGATCGACAGCGTACAAATGAAATTTCTCTACAAGGACTACTTCAAGGCCGAGCCCGCAACGGGCTATGAGACCTTGATCTACGACTGCATGATCGGCGACAACATTCTGTTTCAACGCGCCGACGGCGTGGAAGCCGGCTGGCGGGCGGTTCAGCCCTTCCTCGATGCCTGGAAAAGAGCGGGCGCCAAGGGATTGGAATTCTATCGTGCGGGCAGCGAGGGCCCTCCGGGCGCGTTCGAGCTGTTGAAGCGCGATGGTCGCAGCTGGCGGAGGCTCTGACCGCGACGCGCTTGCGCGACCATCGCTTGCGGCTTCCGGTCCAAATGTTCTTGCGGAAACTGCCGCCGAGCGGTTGGCGGGCCAGGATTCAGTGGCGGTTGTGGGAGGCTCGTCTAAGAATTCACTTTTGGACGACGTACCACACTCACGATCGCCACGAAGCTGGTTGACCTGATTGTCGCTGACTGAGAACTCATCCGAGCGATAGCAGGAACCACTCTCAAAGGCGCTGCATCGACAGCGACCTAGCGATGTAGTTCGCTGCGCGCGGGAGGACGGCCGGCATCGGGCACCAGCATGACGGAATGTTGAGGTGTTTGCTAGCGGGGCAACGATAGCCACTCGTCAAGCGATGCCACAGTTTCGGCCTGTTTGGCTTTTTTTAGCAGGCGGTCACGTTGGCTCCCGAGAGGAAGCCGAGACGCCTCGTGCCGGGCGTCCGCTGCCGTTTTCAGCAACCGCTCGCTAAGCGGCACCTCCTGTTTGAAGCGCCGCCGTCTTCCTCTGGCTTTCACTCGCTTTCCATCCATGGGATCGCAGCTTCTATACCGTCGAAGCCGCGCAACATGGACAATCATCAACTTTAAGAGCCTATTTGATTCCACAACGGGTAGATTTATCAATTCGCTATCGCTGCTCATCGTCGACCGCGATACGGTAGGTCCGCTTACTCATCGCTTATTGAGGGATGTGAGCGCCAGCAGCTTTGATCGAGGCTGTGCTTCGACGAAGGGAATTTATGGATTATATCTGAGAATAGTGGCGCGCCAGACCAAGCCGGAGGCGCGCATGGCGCTCAAGATCGAAGACTATGCGATGATCGGCGACTGCAAGGCAGCAGCCATGGTCGGGCGCAACGGCTCGATCGATTGGCTGTGCTGGCCGAGATTTGATTCGGCTGCGTGCTTTGCCGCCCTGCTTGGCGAAGCTGAAAATGGACGGTGGCTCATTGCACCGAAGGATGAGCCGATCGAGACGTCGCGGCGCTACCGCTCAGGCACTCTGGTCCTCGAAACGGAATTCCGAACGAAGGGTGGCAGTGCGACGCTGGTCGATTTCATGACACCGGGAGACCGCGCCGACCTTGTGCGCATTCTTGTCGGTCGACAAGGGCGAGTGGAGTCTCGCTCCGAATTTGTGGCGCGCTTCGACTACGGGGCGACGGTGCCGTGGGTCAACCGGCTCGATGACCGCAGCATCAGCGCGATCGCCGGTCCGGAGCGTCTCGTACTACGTACGGCAGCCGCGCTTCACGGCGAGGATCTGAAAACGGTTGGCGAGCTTACGGTCGAGGCTGGCCAGTCAATCCCGTTCATCCTCTCCTACGGGTCGTCGTTTCAAGATCCTCCGCCGGCGATTGATGCCTTCGATGCGCTGAAGCGAACGGAAGCATTCTGGCGTGAATGGAGTGATCGGTGTCCCGAGGTCGGTCCTTGGACGGAAGCGGTCAAACGTTCGCTCATTACATTGAAGGCTCTGACCTACGCCCCGACCGGCGGGATTATCGCCGCGCCCACGACCTCTCTGCCGGAGCTTATTGGTGGAATCAGGAATTGGGACTATCGCTTTTGCTGGTTGCGGGACGCCACCTTCACCCTGCTGGCCCTGATGCACCTTGGATACTACGATGAGGCGCGGGCATGGCGAGACTGGCTCCTTCGCACCATCGCCGGCAGCCCGGAGCAGGTGCAGATCGTGTACGGAGTAGCGGGCGAGCGCAGGCTGCAGGAGCTGACCATTCCGTGGCTCGCCGGCTATGAGAGATCGCCGCCGGTGCGCATCGGAAACGCGGCGTACCAGCAACTTCAGCTCGACGTTCTCGGCGAGGTCGCCGATGCCATGTTCCACGCCGGGAAGGGCGGGATAGGTCTAACCGAGCGTGGCCGCGCCCTGCAGCCCATCATGCTGAGATATCTCGCGAGCGCCTGGCGCGAACCGGATCAAGGCATTTGGGAGGTGCGCGGCGAGCGACAGCACTTCGTCCATTCGAAGGTCATGGCCTGGGTTGCGTTCGATCGTGCCGCGAATGAATTCGCCGCCGAGGGATCGACCGAGGCATCTCGACATTGGCGAGCGGTCGCCGACGAGATCCACGCCGATGTGTGCGAACGCGGCTTCAACCGCGATCTCGAAAGTTTCGTGCAGGCTTATGGCTCGAAACGGCTTGACGCCGGTCTGCTGCTGATCCCGCTGGTGGGCTTTCTGCCTGCAACCGATCCGCGCATGAGGAACACGGTTCGGGCCATCGAAAAGAGACTGCTGGTTCAGGACGAGTTTATTCTGCGGTATGAACGCGCAAATCCCGGCGACGGACTGCCCCCAGGAGAAGGAGCGTTTCTGGCGTGCAGCTTTTGGCTGGTCGACAATTACATTCTGCAGGGCCGCTATTTGGAGGCCCGCAAGCTGTTCGATCGTCTCCTCTCGCGTTGCAATGACGTGGGACTGCTCGCCGAGGAATACGATCCGTTCGCCGGCCGCATGCTGGGAAATTTTCCGCAAGCCTACAGCCATGTGGGTTTGATCTGTTGCGCCTTGAACCTCACTCGTGAGACGTGCCCAGCGGAAGATCGCGCCGAGCTGCAGCACCTGGCGATGGGTCCAACTGCGCAAGCCGAGGCGGAGCCGGACTGACCGTACACGTTCCCGCTGGATGCGGCCCACCGGGCAATGCCAACCAGCCGTTCTGGTTGCTCGAATTCGATTTTGTCTTCTGGCGGTGGCGAAAACGGGCAATCGTCAAAGACAAATATTGCCGCTTGAGGTTAGGTGTTACAGCGTTCCATGTAATCAAAGGGGTAGTCAATGGTACTCAACGTGGAGACGATCAGTGGCAGCCTGCGCAAGGGCTCGTTCAACACCGCGCTGATGCGGGCGCTGCCCAAGCTTGCGCCGTCGAATCTTCATCTGTCCGAGGCGCCGCCATATGACGGCATGCCCCTGTACAATGCGGACGTTCAGGCCGCCGGCTTTCCAGGTGAAGTGATGACCTTCGCTGACGCCATCAGGAAAGCCGATGGCATAATCATCGTCTCGCCCGAATACAACTGGACTATTCCCGGGGGCTTGAAGAACGCGTTGGATTGGGTGTCGCGCCTGGAAAGCCAGCCCTTCAGGGAGAAGCCGGTTGCCATTCAGTCCGCCACCGGCGGTCCCCTGGGCGGCGCGCGGATGCAGTATCATCTGCGAATGGCGCTTACCTACCTCAATGCCTTCGTGTTTGGAACACCGGAAGTATTTGTCGGATTGGCCCAGACCAAATTTGATCCGCATACGCTGGAATTGAAGGACGAGCAGACCAAGAAGGTGATCACCGATCAGCTCGCGGCTTTCGCGAGATTCGTTGCTCGCTTCAAGGAGTGAGCTACTGCAACGCTATCTCTTCCTAGTCGGCCCTTTCCCACCATCGAACGCGGCATTGGGCCAGGATCGCGGCCGCTGATTGTGAGTAAGGCGATCGACACACTCTGCCAGCAATAGGCAATCTCGAATTCTAGCAGCTTGATCTGAAGCTTGGCCAACTGCATGTCACAAGCACTGAGGTATAATAATAGCGCCTCGTCGCGCCCGCGTTGACTGCCGTCAAAATCGTCTCGGCCGCGTCAGTAGCCATTGTCGGCCGACTTCTTCGACCAACCGCGATGGGCTTGGTCGTGAGTTGATTGCTACGTAGAATTACGAAATGGCACATCCGGCGTGCAGCCGTTATTACATGAGTGTGTACGCTGCGCGGTTCAGTGACGCGGTTCAGTGATACGTCTGCTCGCAACACGCGTAGCAAGAGGAGGGCGGCTTGCGCCGACGAAACCAATGTCCCGGGCTCCATCTGATACGCTCAAAGAACTCGCAACAATCAAGCGACCGTTTTGCCCTGAATGTAGACGCGCCATGGCCGCCGGCAGGGCCGCACCGGGCGCGATGGGTTATCAAGAACTCAGCTTTGCTTGCTCGACGTGCGGTCAGTCCGGGACACTTTCAATCCCCATCGATCCGCTCAGGAGTGATGCGGTAGGCTGGCTTAGAGGCGAGCTCAGGCCGCCGAAATAGTCAGATGTTTTCTTCGATGCAATGGCGGAAGAGGCAGATCATGGTTAGACCACGGCGGCTTAACGGCGAAGAACCCGAGAAGTCCGAGGACGATATTCAGCGCGAACTGCTTGGTCCGCGCGGCGTGCCCGGCGCTCCGGATCCGGCCAGGATGACTCCACAGGTCGAAAAGAACACGCCCAAGCACATTGATCCCGGCCACACTGCCTAGAGTGGCGATGGCCGCTGGTAGTCAGCCGACTTCCGCAGGATCCCCTCCGTCCGGCAGACTTCGCCGCACCGGCAGATATTCCACGCCGCCGCTGTTCTGCATGCGGACGGGTTGCGGATATAGTTTCAGGAGTTCGAAAACGCCGTCGGGCACGTCGGTGTTCACGGGAAGGCCCAGCGCCCTCGCGGTCGACGCCCAGATCGGATAGTCATGCGTCCACGTACCGGATGCGAGCTGTTCCGCCAGCTTGGCGGCTTGTTCAGCGCTCAGCCGCCGTTCCAGCAGCTCACTTGCCGACTGTTTAACCTGCGCAATTGCCTTGCGGCCGACATCGGCCATTATCAACGTTTGATCCTCAATCTTGGCGACCGGCTTCTGCTCGGCGACCTTGATCAGCGAGACCGCGGGCGACTGTCCGAGCTGCGGATCGATCGGGCCGAGCACGGCATGGCCGCTCATCACGATCTCGTCGGCCGCCAGCGCGATCAGCGTACCGCCGGACATGGCGTAGTGCGGCACGAAGACCGTGACTTTCGCCTTGTGCTCGCGGATCGCTCTCGCGATCTGCAGCGCTGCCAACACGAGGCCTCCTGGCGTGTGCAACACGAGGTCGAGCGGCACATTTTCGTCCGTCATCTGAATGGCGCGCAGAACCTCCTCCGAATCGTTGATGTCGATGTAGCGGGCGATCGGGAAGCCCAGTAGCCGCATGGTCTCCTGCCGGTGCACCAGCAGGATCACCCGCGATTTTCTCCGAGCCTCCAGTTGCGAGATCTTGCGCACGCGCATCGCCTCGAGCATGCGCTGGCGCAACAGCGGCTGGATCGCCGAGAACATGAAGAAGATCCAGAAGAGATCACCGATCGACATGGAAGCCTCCAACGACATGGCACCTCACATCCGCCCGTCAGTATCGAAGCCAAGCACGCCTTCGTCCCGATAGTAGGCCCGGTAGCGTCGTTCTGACTGGACCAGGAGGGGGACAAGCGCGAGGCCCGCCACAAATCCGCCGACATGGGCCCACCACGCGACGCTCGCGCTCGTGGGCGTTCCCGCCAGATCCAGGATTCCCTGCAAGATCTGCATGAGGAACCAGAACCCGATATAGAAGAATGCATAGACCTCGAAGAGCAGCGGGATGAACAGGATCGGGACCACCACAACCACCCGCGCGAGGGGAAACAGGCGCATGTAGCTCCCGAGGACACCGGCGATCGCTCCAGAGGCGCCCAAGGCCGGCACAATCGAAACCGGATTGAAGAAGATATGCGCGATGGCAGCCGCAACGCCGCAGGCAAGATAGAACGCCAAATAGCGGCCATGGCCCAACCGATCCTCGATCGTCGGGCCGAACAGCCATAGCGTCCACATGTTCAGGATGAGGTGCAGCCACCCGCCATGCAGGAACATCATGGTGAAGAGCGGCAGGACATCGGCGATGACCGAGTCGACCTCATCGGACACAAGAATCCCGGAATAGCGCGCAGGGACAAGCGCGTATTGATACAGCAGTTGCTGAAGCTCGTAGGGGCTCAGGCTGCTCTCGAACAGGAAAACGATACAGTTGGTGGCGATCAGCACCCACGTGATCACCGGGGGGTAACGGGTCGGGACGGTATTCCTGATCGGGAACATCTGCGCCTCTTCGTAACCGTTCCGCGATGCCGGATGGACACTGCGGCCAGACGCCTGGGCCAACCATGACGGACGTCAATTTTCGAGCGGGAGGGCAAAGTGCAGCCGCGGCTGCGGGCGGTTCCGGTACGCCGGGGCAGCGCCGGCTCTCGTTATCCCCCGGTTACGGCGAGAACGGCTTCCTTGATCTTGGCCAGCCCGAAATGCCCGATCATCTCCAAATCGACATGCGGTAGGTTGGGCATTTCGTCTGAAACGACGGTTGCGTCAACCAGCGCGGGGCCATCGATCGCGAGAGCTTCGACTACCGCCGCCATCAATTCCGCCGGGTGTCTGGCCATGTATCCGTGGCCACCGCACGCGCGGGCTAATGCCGCGAAATCCGGGTTTGGAAAATCGATGGCCTCGCGAAATGGCACCAGTCCGACGCTTTCGGCCTCCAGCGTGATCAGTCCGAGCGACCAATTGTTGTAGATGATGACCTTGACCGGCAGGTTATGATGCACCGCTGTCAGGAATTCGCCCATCAGCATGTTGAACCCGCCATCGCCGGTCAGCGCGATCACCTGGCGGGAGCGATTAAGCGCCTGTACGCCATTGGCTTGGCCGAGCGCCGTGCCCACCGCCGCATTGTTGAAGGATCCGATGATCCGCTGCGTCCCGGTTTGACGGATCCAGTTGGCGGACCATAGCGTGTTTAGGCCGGTATCCAGGACGAATATCGCGTCGGAACGGGCGAGATCGCTAACCGTACGGGCTACCGTCTGCGGATGGATCTGATTGTTGCTCCGCTTGATGTCAGCTTGCTTGTCGAGCATCGCGTCCCATTTCCTGCGCTCGTCGGTGACCTCGTCCCAGAATTCGGTATCGGTCTTCGGCGCAACCCGGTCGAGCAATTGTTTCAGCGTCGGCCGGGCCGATCCGGCAACGCCGAGCGCGGTCGGAGCGCGCCGTCCCAGTATCTGCGGTCGTTCATCGATTTGAATCACCGTGCTCCTGGTCGGGAGGAAGTTGGAATAGGGATAGTCGGTGCCGATCATCAGCAGCAAGTCGCAACGCATCACGGCGTTGTAGACGGCCCTCGTTCCGATCATGCCGAGACCGCCCATCCAGCGGGGATCGTCGTATGGCAGGAGGTCTTTGCCCTTAACAGTATGGATCAGCGGAGCCTTGAGCCGGTCCGAGAGAGCGCACAGCAGGCCAACGGAGCCGCGGCATCCGGCGCCGCACATCACCACGATCTTGTCCGCCTGATCAATCCGCTGGGCTATTTCGGCGATTCTTGCGTCGCTGGCGGTGACTTCGGACCGCGGCTTCAAGGTTGGTATGCTGGGAACGCTGCCTTGGGCTTTCGCTGCGATCACGTCCTGCGGAAGCGTTAGATGTGCGACGCCGGGGCCGGCATAGGCGGCGGCTATCGCCTGATGAATGACGGCCGGGGCCTGCGCCGCGGTCGAGATGGTCTCGGTGTAAAGCGACACGTCGCGAAACAAGAGATCGGGCTCGGTGGTCTGGATGTAGTCGGTGCCATGCAGCTTGCGCGGCATGTCGCCAGACAAGGCCAGCACCGGCGCATGATCGCGGGCCGCTTCATAGAGACCGGCGACCAAATGATTGCTGCCGGGTCCAGTGGTGCCGGCACACACTGCCAGCGTGCCGGTGATCTTGGCCTGGCCGGCGGCGGCTTGCGCCGCGCCTTCCTCATGGCGGACGCCGACCCACTCGATCTTGCTGCGTCGGACCACATCGGCAAGCGGATTGAGCGAGTCTCCGATCAATCCAAAGATGTGCCGGACGCCGATCTGTTCGAGGGCACTTACCAGAATGCCAGCAACTGTCTGTGACATGCTTTCCGCTCCCAACTATCGCCATCGGAGTGCGTTCAATGTGGCAGGGTGGCGGTACCGCTGGCCAAAGACCTTGACGGGCGTCAAATCGGCAACGACAGGACGAAGTCGTAATAATTGCTGGCGGGCTCCCTTGTTCCGAAAGCGTTCGCCGACGCAATGCGCGGGCGGTCATGGGATGACTACTAATATTGGCGCTTCGTTTTTGGCCGAACCCCTCTGATCCGGTATCAGAACGTCGGAGTTCACCATTCGTTGATCGCCCTTCCGATCCTTAGGATCAATTCGTCTTCAGTGTAGGGCTTCTGCAGTATTCGTGTTTCGTTGAAACCCTCGATAACTTCGCGATTGCCGTAGCCGGTAATGAGGATGACCGGCAACGCGGGACGTGTGGTCTTAATCGTTCTCGCGAGCTCGGCTCCGCTCATTGTCGGCATGGCATAGTCTGCAAGAATAAGGTCAATCTCTGAATGGCTATCGAGCAATTGGAGTGCTTCTCCTCCGCTGAGGGCAGGAACGACCGAATATCCTAGGGAGGCGAGCAATCGGAGAGTCGTTTTGAGCACCGCCGCGTCATCATCCACGACCAGGATAGTCTTCGGCGTCTCGAGTCCCGAGCTGACACTAGCGATCGAGAATTGGCCGTGATCGACCCGAACGACCTCGGCGCGGGGCAGGAACACCTTGACCGAGGTACCCTTTCCGACGCGCGTCTCGATTCCGATACCTCCGCCCGATTGCTTCACGAATCCGACCACCTGGGCGAGTCCGAGGCCGGAGTTCTTCCCGGGGTGCTTGGTAGTGAAAAAAGGCTCGAAAACGTGAGGGAGAACATGGTCCGGAATACCTGCGCCCGAATCGCTGACGAGCACCACAACGTACTGTCCCGGTACAGGTCCTTCCGTCCCACCCACGCGACTGTCGACAATCGCATTGCGCGTTTCGAGCATGAGACTACCACCTGAAGGCATGGCGTCCCTGGCGTTTATGACGAGATTTAGGATGACCAGTTCGATCTGGGTGGGATCGACCATGGCGGGCCAAAGATCCGGAGCCAGCACTGTCCGAAGCTGTACCGTACCCCCCAACGTAGCGGTGAGGAGACCGTTCATTCCGGTGATCTTGCTGTTGAGATCGACCCCCTGAGGTGCGAGTCGCTGCCTGCGGGAGAAAGCAAGGAGCTGCCTGACGAGATTCACGCCGCGTTCGGCAGCGGTGCGAATCAGCTCGACCCCTTCATCGGGCTCTTGCAGACTGTGGGACAATAGACGAGCGTTAGTGAGCACGACGCTGAGCAGATTGTTGAAGTCGTGTGCCACGCCTGACGTGATCTGCCCGATTGCGTCAAGCCGCTGCAATTGCTGAACTTCAGCTTCGACTATCTCCCGCTGCTCAATTTGGGCGCGCAACTGCCGGTTGGCTTGCTCCAGTTCATGGGTTCGAGCTTCGATGCGGCGCTCAAGCGTCTCTTCGATGCGTTTGCGGTCGGTAATATCCAGCGCCACCCCGTAAAATGAAACCGGCTCGTTGTTCTCGAAATTTGTCCGCCCACGCGTCGCGATCCAGCGCTGCACGCCGTCGTTTTTTCCGATAACGCGGTACTCGATGTCGTAAACCCCGTCCCCCCGTGGGTCGACGCATTGTTGGATCGCGGCCTCGACGCGGACGAGATCGTCCGGATGTACGCCGGCCCGCCACACCTCGTAGTCGATCGGCGCGCCAGCAGGCAGCCCCCACATTGCTCTGAGCCTGCCGTCCCATTGCAATTCGTTGGTTTGTGGGTTCCACGCATAACGGCCGAGCTTCACAAGATCGACGGCGGCCTGCAGCCGCGCTTCGCTTTCGTGCAGCTGCTGCTGCGCCCGCTTCTCCTGATCGACGTCTTGCAGGATTGAAACGCCACCGACGATCTCGCCGGTCTCGTCGCGAAACGGCGCGGCGCTGCAGCGAATCCAAATCTCGCGTCCGTCCTCTGCCGTGTGAATGAAGTCGAGGCTCGGGGCAAGGGTTTCTCCGCGCAGCGCCCGCGCGCCCGGATATTGCGAGGGCGGAAGCAGTCCGCCCTTGGCGTCGAAGCTTCGCCAGCGACGAAGCGCTCCAGCATCGCGCGACGGGATGATGTCGTCCCAGAGGGCGCCGAGCGGTCCGCCGCGCAGGACGAACTTTCCGTCGCGATCAAACATCCCAACGGCTCCCGGGACCTGGTTCAGGATTGCGGATAGCCTTGCCTCGCTTTCGCGCAAGGCACGCTCAGCCAACCGGGAGGCGAGCACGTCCGTGGCCTGGCGGGCGTAGACGTCGCTGAACCGCAGCTCGTCCTCGGATGGACGGTGCGGTTCGCGAAAGTGCGTCGACAGCATGCCCAAGGGTTTGCCCGAGCTCCGGTCGAGCAACGGCGTCGATTGCACGGCGCGAAATCCCATCGAGGCGGCGATGCCCCGGTGAGGTGCGAAATCCGGATCGGCATTCACGTCTTCGATAATGAAGCGCGCCCCGGAGCGCAAAGCGAGCCCGCAGGCCGACGAATCGCCGGCATCCACATTCGCGAAATAGTCCAGAAATCTCTGATCCAGGCCGCGATGGGCAACGATTTTCAGAGTTCCGGTCGCCTCGTCATATAGCTGAACGTCGCCGAAATCCGCTTTCTGCAGTTCGATGATGCCGTCGAGTATCTCGTACAGAATCGACGGCAGGTCAGATGTCTCCGTCAGTCGCCCACCCAGTTCATTCAGCCGGGTCGTGTCCCGGTGCGCCTTGATCGTTGCATCGAGAGATAGCAGCGTCTTGTACGCAGGCCCAGCGAAAGTGCCGAGGTTGGTCATCACGCGAAGGTCTTCCGCATCAAAGCGGCAAGTTTCGTCGTGGGAGATGACCCAGATCGTGCCGACCGCTTCTCCGTCGACGTAGAGCGGGATCAACAGCCCCTCGTCAAGCAAGGGCGAGACCTTGCTAAGATAAGGGAAATCGCGTTCGGGATGTGAACACAGCATCGCTGCGTTGCGATCGAGAACCATGCCGCACGGGCCAAAGTCGCGCGGCATCTCCCCGCCCACGTGAGAGGCCCATTGGCCTACGAGGGCACGCCAGTGAAAACTTTTCCTTTGGTCTCCATCCTCCAAGAGGCTGAACCCCGCGGAGTGCGCGCGGCACAATGTCAGGCCGGTCTCGGTGAGTTTCTGGAGAATATTGTGAGGTGCGCTTGCCATCTCTTGCGCCAGGGCGACCAGTGCGCGGTTCTCGGCCGCATAGTCGGGAGGGCGCGACGGTCGCCGGGTGAGCTCAGCCGTCGAGATCATCGACACGGGACCAGGTGCGGCTTCGGGAGCACCAGCAATGGAAGGGTTATCTTCTGCGTGATGAGCCTTCGCGTGATCCGCCTGTCCCCCAGAGCCGCCCGGGATCAGTTGCCCGCGGGCCAAAATCGGCTGTGATTTCTCGGCCACGGAACCGACTCCTGCTAATACTCTTACCAACGAGGAAGCAGCCCAGCGAGCATACATCATCCGCGGCGCAGGGACACCGGTCCGGTACCAATAAATAGCTGTTGCTTCAGCCTTGAGGCGCTTGGAGCAGCGCAGTCACGGATGCCAAGCGCCGCGTCGTGTTCTGCCGCGGCTCGGTCTCTCACGAACAAGTTGCCCGAAGTTGACGACCATCAAGGCGGCCGGGATCGGTTCGACGTTACCCACGTCCCAGTTCACATAGCTCACTTGCGGAGTTGGCTTGTGAGCGTGGTTCGCATGCGAATTGATCGAGGCTGCTGTGATCAACCGCTTCAAGGTACTTAGCGGGACAGCCAATCCGGTGTTGGCTCATTTGGTTGCGCGCGAGCTCGGTAGTCAGCTCGGCAAATGCGTCATCGAACGATATACGGATGGAGAAGTTTCCGTGCAGATACGTGAGTCTGTGCGGAGCAAAGAGGTCTTCCTGGTGCAACCGCCGTCGCCCCCGGCCGACGATCACCTGAACGAACTGCTCGCCCTTGCTGATGCCTGCCGTCGCGCCGGAGCCGCACGCATTGCGGCGGTCGTGCCATTTTTCGGCTACGGCCGCTCAGACAAACGACATGGCCGGCGGGAGCCGATCATGGCGCGGATGGTCGCCGATCTCCTGGAAGCCGTTGGCGTCGACCATGTCGTCACCGTCGATCCGCACACCGCGCAGATCGAGGGCTTTTTTCATGTGCCAGTGGATAGTCTGACGGCTGTGCCGACGCTTTGCGGTGCACGGCGAGGCCGTCTGCCTGCAAGGATAGTTATCGTCGCGCCAGACGCGGGCCGTGTCGCGATGGCGAACCACTATGCGCAGTGCCTCGACGCGCCAGTTGTCGTGTTGCACAAGCGTCGGATAGACGGCACGCAGACCGAAGTGACCCACATGGCCGGAGAGGTGTCCGGCAGGCCGTGCCTGATCGTTGACGATATGATTTCGACGGGAGGTACCGTCACCGAGAGCATCCGGGCTCTTCTAGAGGCTGGCGTACAACCCGAACTCATCCTGGCGGCCACGCATGGACAGCTGGTTGCGAATGCACGTGAGAAACTGAGCACGGATTCGGTGGACGTGCACGAGGAGAAATGGCCTGAACTGCGAACGGTCTCCATTGCGCCGCTGCTGGCCTCCGCCTTGGAGCGACTGGCGGCCGACGGCCCGCGCGGCGAGCTTCATTCGAAAAGCCTGCGCCAAACGGCTGCGCACGCAAAGGAGAAGATATGATGCCAGGACTGTTTCTCGATCGTCGAGACGCGGGCAGACGACTCGCCGAAAAAATTGCAGGCTACTCCAATCGCCCGGACGTGCTCGTGCTGGCGCTGCCGCGCGGCGGCGTGCCCGTTGCCTTCGAGGTAGCCCGCGCGCTCAACGCACCTCTGGACGTCTTTGTGGTCCGCAAGCTCGGCGTCCCCGGCTATGAGGAGCTGGCGATGGGTGCGGTCGCGACAGGTGGCGTGCGCGTGCTCAACAACGAGGTCGTCGAAGGCCTCGGCATTCCTGCGCCTATGATCGATGCGGTTGCGGCACGCGAACGGCAGGAGCTGGCGCGGCGCGAGCGCCTTTACCGTGACGGCCGCCCGCAGCCGGAGGTGCGGGGCCGCACTGTGATCCTGGTTGACGATGGGTTGGCGACGGGTGCCACTATGTACGCCGCGATCGAAGCGTTACGGCAGCAGGGTCCTGCGCGCGTTGTCGTTGCGGTTCCGACGGCATCGCCCGACACCTGTGAGGAAATCAAGAGTAAGGCCGACGAGGTCATTTGCGCGATCACGCCGGAGCCATTCCATGCGGTCGGTCGTTGGTATCAGGAGTTCTCGCAGACGACGGATGAAGAGGTGCGCGAGCTGTTGGCGCGCCAAAACAAGTCCGATAGTGAAGCCGCGCAATCTCCGGCAGCGGATGATGTGTTGGTCAATGCCTTGCGCGAGACTGCGTATCCGTTGGTCGAATCCGTGCGTGGCTATGATCCGCTGATCGGGCGGATCGGTGAGGCGCGCTTTGCTCTGCTCGGTGAAGCGTCCCACGGTACCCACGAATTCTATCGCGAGCGGGCCGAAATCACGAAGCGGCTCATCACCGAAAGGAAATTCACGGCGGTCGCGGTGGAGGCAGATTGGCCCGACGCTTATCGTCTCAATCGCTATGTGCGTGGCGCCGGCGACGACGTCGATGCGGTAGACGCGCTTGCCGATTTTCGTCGTTTTCCGACCTGGATGTGGCGTAACGCGGTGGTGGTTGAGTTCATTGAGTGGCTTCGGGCCCACAATGATGGGCTTCCACCGGGTGTCGAAAAGGTCGGTTTCTACGGGCTCGATCTCTACAGCCTGCACGCATCGATGAAAGCCGTGCTCCGCTACCTCGAGAAGGTCGATCCCGAGGCGGCGATCCAGGCGCGCGAACGTTACGCCTGCTTCGATCATGTTGGCGAGGATACCCAGGCCTACGGCCTGATGACGCGCCTGAACCTTTCCAAATCGTGTGAGGAGGAGGTTGTCAACCAGTTGCTCGAGTTGCAGCGCCGGGCGACCGACCGTATGCGCCGTGGCGGCGCCTTGGATGATCATCTCTTCTATGCCGAACAGAATGCCCGCCTGGTGAAGAACGCCGAGGCGTATTACCGCTCGGTGTTCCTTGAGGCAGTGTCATCATGGAATTTGCGCGACCGACATATGGCCGAAACGCTCGACGCGCTGGTCAGCTACCTTGATCGAAAAGCCGGTCGCGCCAAAATTGCCGTCTGGGAGCACAATTCGCATCTCGGCGATGCTCGCGCGACAGAAATGGGGCGGCGCGGCGAACTGAATGTCGGCCAGCTCACACGCGAGAAATATCCCGACGACGCGGTTCTGATCGGCTTTACCACGCATCGTGGCACGGTAACTGCCGCTTCCGACTGGGGCGGTTCGGCCGAACGCAAGCGCGTCCGGCCAGCGCTGGCCGGCAGCTACGAGGCGCTGTTCCATGCTTCAGGACGCGATCGATTCCTGCTGATCATGGCCGACAGCGATGTGGTGGTGCGGCAATTGGGCGTGCCTCGTCTCGAGCGCGCGATCGGTGTGATCTACCGTCCCGAAACCGAGCGGCAGAGCCACTATTTCCAGGCGCGGCTACCGGACCAATTTGATGCAGTGGTTCATTTCGATGAGACACGTGCGGTCAAGCCGCTCGAAACCACCGAGGTGTGGGAAGCCGGCGAACTTCCGGAAACATTCCCATTCGCGGTATGAGCGTCGTGCCATCGCAAGCGAGAAAGGAGGCATGCCATGATCAGTCCCGCGGCTCAAATGATCGAAGGGCAATTGGTCAGCGTCCATGCAGGTTCCGTGACGCTCAACGGCAATCTGACGATCCCGGAGGACGCACGCGCGGTGGTGCTATTCGCCCACGGGAGTGGCAGCAGCCGCCACAGCCCCCGCAACCGGTATGTGGCCCATCTGCTCAACGAGGCGAAACTGGCAACCCTGCTAATCGACCTGTTAACGGTGCACGAGGAAGTCGTCGATGCGCGCACTGCGCACTTGCGCTTCGACATCGACCTGCTCGCCGAAAGGCTGGTCGATATAACCGACTGGCTCATTCAATTCCCCGATACCAAGAATTTTCCAATAAGCTATTTCGGCGCAAGCACCGGGGCCGCAGCCGCGTTGGCGGCCGCGGCGATCCGCCCCGATCCGGTAAGGGCCGTTGTTTCGCGCGGCGGCCGGCCGGACCTGGCCGGTGTGGCCTTGACGCGCGTTCGGGCTCCAACGCTATTGATCGTCGGAGAAAACGACAAGCAAGTGCTTGAGCTGAATCGGGCCGCTCTCGCGCAGCTGCGCTGCGAAAAACAATTGGCGATTGTAACGGCAGCAACGCATTTGTTCGAAGAACCCGGAGCGCTGGATGAAGTGGCGCGCTTGGCGCGCGATTGGTTCAAGCGCCATCTCGCTGTGGCGGTGTAAGCCACTGCGACCTGTTGGGCCGCCCTGATGTACTCCCTCGCAGGATTGTTGACTGTCCTCCCGCAGTAGTCCGCAAGGTGATTTGGGGTTTGATGGCGCTGACGCCCTCAAGCCGAAGCTCCGAGTAGGGACGACGAACGAAAACTGATCGCTTGGGAGCATGGAGTTGATGCCCGTCATGGTCGCGGCGCGTGCGCCGTCATAACTTGAAAGCGTAACCGAAAGCTCGCGGCAAAGTCCGTCTGGCCGCGCGGATGCTCATCTTGCAGGCCACCGAACATGGATACGTCGCGACATACACGGCCTGAGCCAAACTCGCGTCCAACCAGCGCCTCCCCGAGCATCGCATACGGTCTCGAGCGCATCGGTCTGGTCTCGCTGCGTTTTCCATGCCTCGTTGGGTTCGTCACCGTCGTGCTGTTGATAGTGGGAGCATTGGGGATAACGCGTATCAAGGTCGATGACTCCCTTAGCCAGCTGTTCCGGTCCGAGACACCCGAGTTCAGGACGTTCGAAGAAGTGACGCGGCGCTTCCCGTCGAACGAATTCGATGTCCTTATCGTGATCGAGGGTAACAACCTGCTTGAGCGCGATTCGGTCGAAAAGCTGCGCGATCTGGTCACTGACCTTCAACTGAGCGAAGGCACGAGAGGAATTATCTCGTTGTTTTCGGCGCGCGAGCCGCCACATGGCACAGAATTGCCCGCGCCGCTGTTTCCGGATCAACTCCCTGCCGGCGCCGAATATGACCGGCTGGTCCAACGTGTCCTGAACAACGAGATCATTCGCGGTAAGTTGCTGTCCGAAGATGGACAATTGACGCTCATTGTGCTCGCACTGGACCCGGATGTCGTTGCGAGTAGCCGTTTGCGCGACGTCATCGGCGAAATACAGAAAGCAATCGATAATGACCTGGCGGGCAGCGGGCTTGCCGCTCGCCTGTCCGGGGTACCGGTCATGCAGCTCGAGATCCGCAATGCCGTGGAGCGCGACCGGCTGCTCTACAATGCATTCGGCTTCGCGGCCGGAGCTTTGATCGCCATCCTGTTCTTCCGCAGGCTGTCATTCATGGTCATCGCCGCTGGCCCACCGTTGATCGCCATCGTGCTGGCTCTCGGCGCTCTCGGTTGGCTTGAATTTCGTCTCAACATGTTTCTCAACGTCATGACGCCGCTGATCATGGTGATCAGTTTTTCGGACAGCATGCAATTGACGTTCGCGGGCCGCGACCGGCTGCTACAGGGCGAGGCAAGATTCGAGGCATTTCGCAACGCCATGCTCGTGGTCGGGCCAGCATGCGTACTGACGCATGCGACCGCTGCTCTTTCCTTTATCGCATTGCAATTCTCAGAATCCGATCTGATCCGGACGTTCGGCGAGGCCGGCCTGGTCGCTACTCTGACTGCCATGTTTGCGGTTCTGATGTTGGTGCCGCTGCTCGGTGTTCTGCTCGTCCGGAACGAAGCGATGTTTGTTGTGGACGTCAGAGGCGCGGACTCCGCTTTAGACGTGTTGCGGCGTTTCTGTTTCTGGATTGCTGCCCGGATGGTGAGCCGGCCGGGGCTGTACAGCCTGCTGGGCGTCCTGGTTGTCGGCGGCCTTGGGCTGGTCTATGCCAATCTTCAACCTCGGTATCGATTGGCCGATCAGGTGCCCGACAGAGAGCAGGCCGTTGCTGCGAGCCATCGCCTCGATGCCAAGCTCAATGGTGCCAATCCAATCGACGTCCTGGTCGAGGTTCCGAACAGCAAGTCACTTTATGATCCGGAAACGCTTGCTGTCATAGCGGAGGTGCATGCGACGGCCGAGAAGCAGCCTGGCATCGCCAATGTATGGTCGCTGGAGACGTTGCGGCGCTGGCTTGCGGACAAGATGGGCAAGTCAGACGTGGCGACACTGAGGCAATATGTCGATATCCTGCCCGAATACCTGACGCGTCGATTCATTTCTGCGGAACAGGACGCCGTTCTGGTTTCCGGCCGCGTTCCGGACGTCGATGCCAGTCAGCTTCTGCCCGTCATCGAAGGCCTTGACGGAGCGTTGGATGCCGTCCGCGCAAAGCATCCGAGCTACAAAATAGCCGTGACCGGCCTATCGGCTATTGCTGCCCGTAACAGCGCCCTCATGATCAACAAGTTGAACAGAGGCCTGACGCTTGAGTTCCTGTTTGTTGCCGCCTTCATCGGTCTCGCGTTCCGCTCGTTCGTCGTCATGCTGGCGAGCATCCTACCCGGAATATTCCCGATCGTGCTCTCTGGATTGGTGTTGCGGATTCTGGGAGAAGGTCTGCAGTTTGCGAGCGTCGTGGCGCTGACGGTATCTTTCGGATTGGGCCTCAGCGCTACGATTCACTTCTTGAACCGGTTACGGCACGAGGAGCGACCGTATGAGGACCCGGCCGTCGCAGTTGAGCGGGCAACCGTCCTGGTTGGTCCGCCTTTAATTCTGACCGCCATCGTGCTTGCGTGTGGTCTATTGGTAACCGTGTTCTCGGATCTACCGTCGCTTCGCCTGTTCGGCTGGTTGAGCGCGTTCGCCATGCTCGCGGCGTTGGCCGCAGACCTCCTGATCCTGCGTCCGACGGTTACGTTTTTGAGCAGGCTCGCGCAGGGTGTAGGCGGCAAACCGTTTCACCGATAATGGCGGAGAACGCGAACTCTGTTCACCTTTTTTCACCTTTTTCTGGCGATTCTGCGTCGGAAGTCTTGTGGCGGAATTGACGCCTATTCCGCGGCTTGGCGCCAATTTGCGTCCTGATCAGAAAATGCCTTCACTTGCCGCGGTGGACCCATCAGAACCGGCTGGAAGAATACCGCGGCCCCCATCGTGCACAACAGCGACAAGGCCATCAGCTGCCCCATGCTCGACATGCCGGGATAGCTCGACGCCCACATGCTCCCGAACGCAATGGCGGTGGTCATGGCGCTGAATATCACCGCCCTGGTCAGCGTCGATTGCAGCAGGCCGGTCTTTCCGGCGCGCCACGCCATGATGTAGTAGATCTTGAACGCGACGCCGACGCCGAGTAGCAGCGGAAGCGCGATGATATTTGCGAAATTGAGCGAGACGCCAATCAGCACGCAAATCTCGAGTGTGAGGACGCCGGCGAGGAGGAGGGGGATGAGTGTCAGCAGCATATCGGTCAAGCGCCGCAGTGTTACAAGGAGCAGAATTGTGATCGCACTGATGGCCAGAACACCAGCTTCGACAAAGGCCGATATGACTGTCCTCGCGGCTTCATAGAGGCTGATCGCGCCTCCCGCTGCCGACGGTTCAACGCGAAGTACGGCGGTCGCGAAATTCCGCAGCACGTTGGTGTCGTTCGGATCTCCGTTTGGCAGTGCCTGAACGCGGGCTCTGCCGTCTGACGACAGCCAATCGCGCACGAGATCTGGTGGCATCGTCTTGATCGTCACCACTTCCGGAGCCAGAGATTTTCGTAGAAGGTCGAGATCGTAAATCAGCGGTTGCACGATCGCGGCGTCAGCCTTGACCCGGATTCCGGCATCTGCGCTTGCGAGGCGCCTCAGCAAATCCGAAGCATGCCGTGCAGCCTCGGCGCCGGACTGATTTTCGTTTCCTGCGGCCAGGACCAGAACTTCGGCTGCGTGTTGAATCGCAGCTGTATTCTCCTGATCGCTTGGACCAGGGCGCAGCACCGGAGGATTGAGGGCTGGGCCAAGCCGTTTCGAGGCGGCCTTCAATGTGGCAATTTTCTCGGCCTGATCGGCTGGGATCAGGTTGCTCAGCGTCAAGGTTCGTGAGACTTCGGGAAGTGCAGCCAGACGTTTCGCCGTTTCATCCGCCTTCTCGAGTGACGGCGCCAGTACCTGAGCGTCATTGCCGCTGGTTACCGGCTCGCTCCGTAATTCACGATAGGTCACTACGGAAGGCGAATCCGGATTTTGCAGGTCGACTGGATTGAAGTCGAACTCCAAACGGAACAACAGCGGTATACCGGCGAGAACGACGAGAAACGTGCCAACGATTACCACGATGCGATGTCGTTGAAGGAAATTGTCGAGCGGTGCGAGAGTTCGAAAGCCAACCGGCGCGGGCTCGCCTGGAGGCTTAAGCAGCGCCAGACTCGCCGGCACCAATATGATGCTGCAGGCGAATGCGACCAGCATGCCGCAACCGGCGATCAGGCCCAGCTCCGACAGGCCACGATAGCTGGTGGGCAGAAATGCGAAAAAGCCGATGGCGGTGGCCGCGGCGGCCAATGAGAGCTGATCGCCCGCTTTGCGGGCAGCCGATCGCAGAGCCACGCACAAGTCTGGATGCTCGTACCGTTCGGCGCGATAGCGAACGCTGAATTGGATCGCGAAATCGACTCCGAGGCCGACGAACAGCACGAACAATGCGATCGAGAGCAAATTGAAAGAGGTGACCAGCACGAGGCCGAGAGCGGCCGTCGCCGCAAGCCCGGCTATCAGGCTGAAGAAGACGGCAGCAATGAGTTTCCAGGAACGAAGAGCCAGCCAGAGAATGATCAGAACGCCGAACACCGCCGTCAACGTATCGCGCACGGCGCTGTATTTGATGACCGAAAATTGATCATCATTCATTGGCACCTCACCGGTTAGACCGACCGTCGCGCCGAATTTGTTTTGCAAGTCCAGATCGGCGGCTGCGCGCCGTATTCCGTCTTCCGCCTTACGACCAGGCTGAAGCGCGGCAAAATCGAGCGAGGGTTGAACTCCAATAAGGTGTCGCAGTCGCCGGGCCGGCGGTGGCTGATTTTGCAATAGCTCCTGCCAGGAAAATGTGGCCGGCTTCCCGGACAGAACCTGACTCAGTGTTCGATCTGCCAATGACAGAGGCCGTGCAAGTTGATCCAACGTGATCCGGCCTGCCCGGACACCCTCAGCGGCAAACGAGAGCGCCGTCATAGCGCCGCGCAGGCTGGGGTCGCTTGCGAGCGCGGCAATGAGCGGCTGGGCTCTCGTCAATCCCTCCGCGGTCCTTCTCACGTCGGCCGGAGACCCGAACATCAATCCATTGCGTTCGAAGAAATCGCCGCTTTCGAGTTGTTCCACCGAGGGAAACTGATCGGGGTTTTTCGAGAGGGCCTGCGCCAGCGCGCCAGTCGCCCGTTCGGCGTCTTCAGGCGTCGTTGCTTTCACGACAACCAGAATGCCTTTCCTCGGAAAAGCCTTTGACAGCTCCAGTTCGCGCTGACGCCATGGCAGATCTTGGGAAATCAAACCCTCGATATCAGTATTGATCGAGAATCGCGCGGCATCAAAGGCCACGGCTACAAGCATCAGCAGCGCACCGGCAATAACGATCGTCCACCGATTGCGAGCGCAGAAATCGACGATTCGCACGATCGCTGAATGAATCATAGCCGGCACCAGCCTTCGATTGCTACGCCAGGTTCTCGGAATTTGCGAGCATTCGCGTCTACGGACCACAGTCGAGGTCTCAGCATCTTGATACTGCTAACGGAGCTGTCGTTGACAGGCATCAATATCCATCGATGCAGGACGTGCCGTTCTATCGTCGCCGGGTGGCACTTACGCGGCCGCCACACTCGAGGCCAAAAGGGCGTCGTCCTCGGGAGCTGTTTGATCTTTTGCAATTGACGTCCGTCATTTTCAGACCCTTTGCCAAGGCGCTATTCCAGTTGGAAAGTCGAAGCTTAGTCAGCTTTAGCGTTCGACTCTTTGGGAGAGAGTACTTACGCAGAGACGGCTTTTGACGATCGTGGACCGGGACGATCTGGTTCGTATTGCGATTTGCGGCGCGGGAGCCGCGGCTGGTAGCACCGTGGTAGCGGAGCCGGCAACCGCCAGGGCTGTTGATCTCACTGAAAAGCGCGCCGCTACCAGGCCAACTCTGCGGAGGTTCAAAACGTTTCGAGGTTCAAAACGTTTACTGTGTCAACAGCTATCCCACCCCGTAAGGGAGGCGCTCGTGCTGATCAGAAGGTCGGAAGGGTCATCGAGGCCGCGCAGACATCGCAGGCGCGCGGTCCAGCGGATCAGATAGTTGGATGACTGCTTACGGCAAGGGAGCCCGAGCTTGAACCGCAACGTGAAGTGGCAATGAAAAGTTAGGTGAAAATGCGGAGAGGTCGATCGTCATGGCGCTTCCTGTGCGTGTTCGCTTTCTTGTCGTCGCGGTCGCACTCCTTTCGATTGCCGCAGCAGTCCCTACGCAGGCCCAAAAGCTCGGTCCCGATGGTGCCCCTAACCCAACGGCCAGCGTCGTCGATGAACAGACCCTGTTGAAGCAGGCGCCCCGCGTCGAAGGGCGGATAGATATTCCCGACCCCAAAGCCGGTGTCTTGATCCAACCGGTTGGACGAACATGGCGGTATTTTCATGAGGTGCTGCTGCATCGAGCCGGCGCGGCGGTAATCCTCGGCACCATCGCGATCCTCGGATTGGCGTACTTGATCTTGGGACCGATCCGGATTGCCCGGGGGCGCTCGGGAAAGAAGATCCTCCGCTTCAAGGCGTTTGAGAGATTTGCACATTGGCTGACGGCGGTGTCATTCGTCGTACTTGCTTTGACCGGCCTCAACATCACCTTCGGCAAGATATTGCTGTTGCCGCTGATCGGAGCCGATGCCTTCGCACGGGTTTCGCAGGCGGCAAAGTACGTACACGATTTCACTGGCTTCTCGTTTGTGGTCGGCCTCGTTCTCATCATCGTATTCTTCTTCAGGGACAATTTTTTTGAAAGGGTCGACCTCGATTGGATCAGGCAGGGCGGAGGTTTCATCAAGAACAAACATGCGCCGGCCGGACGCTTTAACTTTGGCGAGAAGCTTGTCTATTGGCTTTCGGTTGCGGCCGGCGTCGCGGTCTCCGTGTCGGGATTCTTGTTGCTGTTTCCTTTCTATGGGGTGAACATCGCCGGGATGCAGCTCGCGCAGGTCGTTCATGCTGTCGTGGCCGTTCTGTTCATCGCCTTGATCCTGGCTCACATCTATATCGGTACGATCGGAATGGAGGGTGCATTCGAGGCCATGGGTACCGGCGAAGTCGATCTCAACTGGGCTAAAGAGCACCACGATCTTTGGGTCGCTCAGCAGCTCGCAAACGAAGACCGGTTGAGACAACCTTCGGCGACTGCGGCGGAATGAGCGTTGGCCGGATAGCGAGGCGCTTCATTGAGATCCAGGCGATCAATGTCCGAAAGATACACTGCATCGATGTTGCGGCTGTTGCGATGGTTTGTGGCCCGTGGGTGGCGTGATCAGGAAGTATCAGAACATGCGGTCGTTCTTTTAGCGCCTATCATCGATATTGCCCCCGACCTGATCGATCGTCAGCACCGCAAGGCTTGCAAGCGTGGCAAGAGGTTCGAAGAGTTTACGGCAGCGCAGCGGCACAGGTTGCGTATCGCGCTGGAGCATTTGCACTACATCGTCGAATTTCTGGGAAGCCTGTTTGGAAAGAACCGAATTCGAACGTTTGTCAGGTGTTTGAAGTCTTTGCAGGACGATCTCGGCTAGACAAATGACGTCCGCGTCGCCCACGATGTCGTTGATCAGATCGGCGATGCAACAGATCGGGATGTTCGCGCGATCAATCGTGCCGGAGGGATCGCGCTGGGTTGGCAGGAGCGGGTTCTTGCTGAACGCCATCCGAGAATCAGAAAACGTATTCGTCAGTTTAGACGATTGGATCCCTTCTGGTGAGGCGAAACGATGGTGTCTAGCGACTTCTTGCGAGGTCCGATTGCTACTGACGCAGGGGCTTTCGCTTGCGCTCCAGTTGGCAGGTGAGAGCCCATGTTCGGCCGCGAATTGCTCGACCGACTACCCACTGACGCCAGGGCCCGGCTTCGAAGGCGCGCACAGCCAAGATGGTTTGCGCCCATGTTGGCGACGCTTACGAACGACGTCTTCTCACGACCGGGATGGTTATTTGAGCCGAAATGGGACGGGGAGCGCTGCCTCGCTTTTCGCCGCGGTCGCGATCTGGATCTCTTTTCGCGGAATCGAATTCGACTGAATGCAAAATATCCCGAAGTGATCCAGGCGATCCATCAGCAGAAAGCCACCTACTTTATTGCGGATGGCGAGATTGTCGCGTTCGACGGCCTGATCACCAGCTTCGCAAAGCTGCAGGCGCGCATGCAGGTGGAGCGTCCGCCGACTGACCTGATTCGCAAGGTGCCGGTATGGTTCTATCTTTTCGACTTACTCTACCTGGACCGTTACGACATCCGGCAGGTTCCACTCCGGTATCGAAAGCAGGTACTTCGCAAGGCCTTCGACTTCCATGACGCCTTGCGGTTCACGGAGCACCGCACGACTGAAGGCAAGGAATACTACCGACAGGCGTGCCGTGCGGGATGGGAAGGTATCATCGCAAAGAACGCGGACAGCGTGTACGTGTCCAGGCGAACGCGTGATTGGCTCAAATTCAAGTGCAAGCAAGAACAGGAGTTCGTCATTGGCGGTTACACCGATCCACGGGGGACCCGGAGCGGGTTCGGAGCATTGCTGCTAGGCTACCATCGCGGTGGAAAGCTCGTATATGCCGGGAAGGTAGGGACGGGGTTCGCCGACGACCTGCTGCGGCGTCTCGGCGAAAAGCTCGCTCGGCTGGAGACGCCGATTTCTCCCTTTGCCGAGGATGGGTTGCCGCGGCGCGGCGTGCATTGGGTGAAGCCAAAGCTCGTCGCGCAGATCGGATTCACCGAGTGGACGGCAGGAGGTAAGCTAAGACACCCTCGATTTCTTGGCCTGCGGGATGACAAGCGGCCGGAGGATGTCGTGCGTGAGTGCTGATATGCGATGAGGCGAAATCGCCAACACCGCCGGTGGAACTCAAAATCAGTCTAAAGGACATCGGGTGTCGCTCGCAGCATACCGAAGCAAAAGAGCCTTTACGGAAACGCCCGAACCGGTCGGGCGAGGGCGGCGAAGCGCTCGCACCCACGTCTTTGTGGTTCAAGAACACGATGCAAGCCGGCTTCACTATGATTTCCGGCTCGCCGTAAATGGGGTCTTGGCGTCCTGGGCAGTACCAAAAGGCCCGTCAATGAACCCTGCGGACAAGCGCCTGGCCGTAAGGACGGAGGACCATCCGCTCGAATATGCGAAGTTCGAAGGTGTGATCCCGGCCGGCCAATACGGAGCAGGAATCGTGATGATCTGGGACCTGGGAAAGTATGAGCCCCTGGAGGATCAGTCGCCAGAGGAGCAACTTGCTCGCGGCAAAGTCCAGATTGTACTGCAGGGCGAGAGACTGCGCGGCGGCTTCACGTTGATCAAAACCAGAAATCGATCCATGAATTCTGGCCGAAGAGACTATTGGTTGCTTGTCAAAAGCCGCGACGAGTACGCTGATCCATTGTGGGACATCGAGAGCGCGAGTTTCGATCGCTCTGTTCTTACCGGCCGCAGTATGAAGGAGATCAAGGAGGGAAAACCAGCAAAGCCGCGACTTGGCCGGCACCGTGTCTGAAAGCAGCCGCTCACGCTGGCCTCCAACGCCAGGTCTCGTGGTTCAGCGGCCGACGTGCCCACGCAATTCCGGATGGAGTTCGGCTCGAACTGCAGTGACGATGCTTGCGGCATCATCTTGGGAGAAACCGCAAACGAGAAGGACTTGATCAGCCAGCGCGAGGCCGGCTGCGACGTTCTCTGGGAACACGGTGCTGGCTCCAGCCCGCGCCAGCGATGAGATTTCCTGATCATCGGCTGCACTAACGATGGAGGAGACCGCTGGATTTTGCTGGCGCACATAGTGAAGAATGCGCTCAATCAGGTGACGTCGATCAAACGTTATAACGACGAGGCGTGCTCGGGCGACACCGGCAGCTTCCATAACCCGTTTGCGGCCCGCGTCCCCGAAGACGACCTTGTGTCCTGACTTTCGTGCCCTGCGAAAGCGCGTCAGGTCATACTCGATCGCAATGCAAGGAGCCTTTGCGGCCTCGAGTACCAGCGCCACCGGACGGCCAACCCGTCCACAACCACACAGGATAACATGATCGCTGAGAGCCTGGCTCTCCTCTCGGATAGCGGCCTCCTCGGCATCTGCTTTGAGGCGATGTGATGCTCCGCCAACGAGTTCCGCAAACCGCGAACTCATCCGAATCAGCATTGGGCCTAGCGCCATGGTTGCGGCTAATGCAAAGAGAGCCGGCTGGCCAACGCTCGGGTCCACGGCATTCACTCGCATCGCCTGGGTGAGTAGAAGTAAACCGTCTTCTCCGCCGTGTGCTAGAATAAGAGCAGCTCGCGCACCGGCCGGTGCCGGCCAGCGCATGATTGCGCCAACCAGGATCACGACGAGAGCCTTTCCTGGCATGCATACGGCAATCCACGCGAGGACGGTCATGGGCGCCACAACGATGATCGAGGGATTCACCTCCATGCCAACGGTGACGAAGAATAGGCCCAACAAGACGTCGCGAAAGGGCCGGATATCGTCTTCCACCTGATGGCGGAAATCGCTTTCGCCGACCACCATGCCGGCGAGGAATGCTCCAATCGGCGCGGAAAGGCCAGTTAGACGTCCGACGAACGCCGTACCGAGCGCAAGCAACAGGACGGTGAGCAGAAAGAGATCTGCCGAGTTCGTTCGGGCAACCCAGGCAAGCCAGGTGCGAAACACCGGCTTATAGACAAAAGCGGCGACGCCGAGTGCAGTCGCCGCTATTGCGAGTTGGCGCGCCGCTCCCAACGGTTCCGGTCCACCGCCGGGTTGCCATCCGCCCAACACAACGAGAAAAGGAAGGACCGCAAGATCCTGGAAGAGCAGCAGTCCCAGCACAAGACGGCCTTGTTGGCTGCTGACGTCGCCCTGGTCGACTAATTGCTTGACTGTGATGGCGGTCGATGACATCGCAACTGCGCCGCCGAGCAGTACTGCGGTGGATAGGCCGATACCCGAAAGCACGGCAATTCCCGTCACGATCAAAACAGTGAACCCGACTTGCAGGCTGCCGGCGCCGAAAACATCGCGGCGTGCGGCGATCATTGCCGACAGCGAAAAATCGAGTCCCACCATAAACATCAGGAAAATAATGCCGAGATCGGCCAAGAACCTTGCTTCATCGCTTGCGGCGATGAGTTTGAAACCGTGCGGTCCGATAACCAGACCGGCCAACAGGTAACCTCCGGCCGCCGAAAGTCTCAGGCGCGCGACCAGGCTGATCGCGCAGACGGAGGCAAGGATCACGACTAGCGTCTTGATCAACAGATCGTCGGCCATGCGCAGCTCCGATACGCGTCGCACTCGATTCATTGTCCCGATTTGTCAGTGCCGCGATGAGCATCAAGTTCCGCCAAATCCGAGAAAAATGTCAGCGCTCAGCTGCTGACAAACGTCAATGTGACGACGGCGGACGAAGGGTAAGCCTTTCGTTCCGAAGGGCTGCGGCAGTTGCGGCACGCAGCGGAAATCGGCGTGACGCTCCAGCCGCAACTCGGAATCACTGAGTGCGGCCATGATCGAAGCAACCGATACCATCACGGTGATTGAAGGCTATGACGCGATCCGCGTCTTTCTCGAGGCCGTTTGGCGCCGCCACGGTAGACCCGTCGAGCAGATCGCATTTTTGCTCGGTAGCTTGAAATGGGCCGACGGGACGCCAGTCGATCCAACGACGTGGCAAGACTGGCAGGCAGCCGTCCAAATGGCGATGTCAGCCGGATCCTGCAAGATCGCCGCAGGCCGATGATCGCGTTGCGGTAGCCTGATCGCTGGGCACCGGAAACACGCTGTCGGGCACCGCGAGATCTTTTCTCGTGAGGTGGAGTGCAAAAGCAGCACGACTATACAGGTGCACCGCAATCTCTGGCCAACGCCGCTCTCAAAATCGCAAGTGAGGGCAAGCCAACCGTTTGCGCGCAACTCGACGAAATCCGCAGTGTTCCATTGATACTCGTCAAGGTGACCTTTCTTCGCAATGGACAAGAATAGCCGCCGCTAACGGTATCTGCCAATCCGCAATAGCCTGGCACCTTGCACGCAACGGGAGCGCGTCATGCCGATCACTATCTGCCGCCTCTATGATTCTTATGCTGACGCACGCCGCGTCATCATCGCGCTTGAGGTCGCGGGCCTGTCGCCTTCGGAGACCAGCGTGATTTCGAACAATTCCGACACATGGTACGAGCCTACCGAGAGCACGAAGATTGTGCCTTTGCGGACGCAGGGTACGAGAAGCAAGACCGCCCGCGATGGCAAGTTCGAGGGTGCGGCCGTCGGGGCTGCAATCGGCGCGACGGCGGCGACCGCTGCCAGTCTCGTTACGATGGTGGCGCTTCCCGGGATCGGCGCCGTGGTGGGCGTGGGATGGCTAGCGGCCATGTTGGGTAGCATGGCGATCGGTGGCGTTACCGGCGGCCTGCTGGGAGCGCTGTCCAATGCCGGCATCAGCGAGGAAGATGCGCACGTCCTTGCCGAGGGGGTTCGTCGCGGAGGAACATTGGTCGCCGCGCGGGTGCCCCCGGCCGAAGTGCCGCGGATAGAGCCGATTATGAACAAGTCAGCGGTAAAGCTTCAAGAACGTTGCGAGCTATACCGCCGGTCGGGCTGGCAGGCGTTCGATCCAAACGCCGTGCCCTACACCGCCGACCAAGTACGGAACGAGCGTGCATTGCATACTCAATAGCTGCCCGCCGGCAGTTGATGAGCAATGCTGCTCGGTCAGTGAATTGAACTGCACAGGAGTAAGCCATGAGCTATTACGATTTTGATGCTCGCAGGTCGCGGGGCACAGGCTTTCCACCGTCGGTTAGCGCCGAGATCGACGCCGGCTTGCGGGCGCATATGCAGCGCGTCTACGGCTATATGGCCGGCGGCCTCGCGCTGACCGGCCTCGTGGCCTACCTGGCCACGGTTTCCGGCTTCTACCAGTCCATCGCGGCGACGCCACTGATTTGGCTTGTCATGCTGGCGCCGCTCGGCTTCGTGCTGGTCTTGAGCTTCGGCATCCAGCGCATGGCCGCACCAACGGCGATGCTGCTATTCTGGCTCTATGCCGGCGTCATGGGGCTGTCGCTGGGCGGCATCTTCCTGGTGTTCACCGGGGAATCGATTGCGCGTGTGCTCTTCATCACGGCGGCGACCTTCGGCGCGATGAGCCTCTACGGCTATACGACCAGATCCGACCTTTCTCGCCTTGGATCGTTCCTCATGATGGGCCTGATCGGTATCGTGATCGCGTCCCTCGTCAATATCTTCCTCGGATCGAGCGCGCTTCAGTTCGCTATCTCGATCATCGGCGTCGTCGTGTTCGTAGGCCTCACTGCCTACGACACGCAGCGCATCAAGGAGATGTATCTTGAGTCCGACACGGGCGAGATCGCTGGGAAGAAGGCCGTGCTCGGCGCGCTGGCGCTTTACCTTGATTTCATCAACCTATTCATGATCCTGCTCCAACTGTTCGGCCAGCGCCGCGACAACTAGGCGGCGCACGGATTGATTGCGATGGCACGTGTTCTGATCGTACTAGGCGCGCTGATCCTGGTGGTCGGCTTGCTTTGGCCCTATCTGAGCCAGCTCGG
This sequence comes from Bradyrhizobium sp. WSM3983, assembly GCF_000473045.1. Classification (GTDB taxonomy): domain Bacteria; phylum Pseudomonadota; class Alphaproteobacteria; order Rhizobiales; family Xanthobacteraceae; genus Bradyrhizobium. The sequence goes on from NZ_AXAY01000009.1 coordinate 267,278, forward strand.
ATTGGGGCGGCTGCCCGGCGACATCGTCATCGAGCGGGAAAACACGACATTCTATTTCCCGCTGATGACATGTTTACTTGTCAGCGTGGTGTTCAGCCTCGTTCTTTGGGTCGCGAACCGCTGACGCGGCGTCGGAGCTACCGCGCAATGCGCCGGGTCCCACGCGACGCTGTGCTTGCAGCAGTCGCTTGTGCGTGCGTCGGCGGCGACGCGCCTCGCGGCCTGGCGCACTGACGACGATCAATTTCCGAATTGTCTTTGTACAACATGGCGCTGAGGGCGAGGCGAAAAAGGCGGCAAGCGAATCTTGACGGACGCCAATGTAGACCATTTTCCATGCCGCTAGAATCAGCGTGGCTGCGGGCGGGCGTCCGGGATCTCGGCACGCCGTTGATTCGTCACAAGTGAAGAAGTGGAGGTCGCGTGATGAGGAAAACAATGGTTGCAGTCGCGGTCGGCGCGACCGTGGTAGTCGGCGCGGTGGCAAGCTCAACCCCGGCGGACGCTCGATGGCGTCATGGATTTCCTGTCGCTCCCGTCGTCGGTGGCCTGGCGGCGGGCGCGCTCATTGGCGCCGCACTCGCAGCGCCGAGGCCATACTACTCTAGCTACGCCTATGAGCCCGTCGATTTCGGGCCGTACTGTCGGATTCGGCGTGAACGCTTCTGGGATGGTTGGACGTGGCGGGTCCGCCGGATCGAGGATTGCTACTGATACTCTCGTGCTCGGGAGGCGGTCCGGCAAGGGAAGCCTGGCGAGGGTGACGTCAGGTTTCCTCTTGGTCTGTCGGAATGAATATCGTCCTGTCGCTCCGTCGCAAGACTCAAATTGCGGCTCGCCGGTTGATTGTCATCAATGCCCGTCGCGCCGTGAGTCTTGAATGTGCGCTCAGGGCTGCATCGTATATTTGCTGGAGCGGTTCGATGATCAGGGACATTATCATCAATCTCGAGCATCAGTTAGCGCGCGATCCAGCCCGCGATTTTGCCATTTCGATTGCGGAGATGTTTGACACCCATCTTGCCGGTGTTGCCTTCGCCTACACCCCTGATTTTCCGGGTTACACGATCATGGAGCTTCCACCTGACATTCTGGCGGAGATGGTCGCCAACAGCGAGAGATCTGCGCTCGCCGCGATCGAACGCTTCGACGCGGCTGCCAAGCGTAGCCTGGTTTCAGCGGAGCGCCGGTTGCTGAGGACGATCGGGGCGGAGGCGCCTCCGATCTTTGCGACCCTGGCCCGGCGCTTCGATCTAAGCGTGTTCATGCAATCCGAGCCGATTCGCGCGGACAACGATGACATGATCGAAACGGCGCTGTTCCAGTCAGGGCGTCCGCTCATCGTCGTGCCCTACATCCAGAAGGACGGGCTGAAGCTCGATCGCGTGGTGTGCTGCTGGGATGGCAGCCGCGCGGCCGCGCGCGCCTTCAACGACGCGTTGCCGCTGCTCGTGAAGGCGACGGCGGTGGATCTCTTGATCGTGCTGAACGAGAAGACCAAGGCAGAGAACAAGGAAGTCCGCGGTGTCGAGATGGCGGCTCACCTCGCGCGTCATGACGTCAAGGTCGAGATCGCGACTGTTCCTGCCCCCGACATCGATGTTGCCAATATCATCCTTTCCTATGTCGCAGAGAGTTCCGGAACTCTGATCGTGATGGGTGGTTACGGTCACGGGTGGCTGCGCGAAGTCATTCTGGGCGGCGTGACCCGCGATATGATGAACTCGATGACGGTGCCTGTGTTCATGTCGCATTGAAGAGAGTGACAACCAGGAGTGAGATCGATGCGGCTCGGTCTTTACGCATTTGCCGTCGCCGCCGCCTTCCTCGGCGCTACGATTTACATCGGCCTTGTCGAGCAGCCGGCGCGGCTCAGCCTCAATAGCCGTGCGATGATCCAGGAATGGAGACGGAGCAACCGGCGCGGCACGCTGGTGCTGGCGGGCTTTGCCGTCCTCTCGGCCGCGCTCGCTCTTGTACAGTTCAGGCTGAGTGGCGACGTCCGCTGGATCATTGGGGGCACTACGATCCTGGCGAGTTGGCCGTATGACTATTTTGCAATGACGCCAGTGAACGTCTGGCTGTTCGCCGTTCAACTCGGAAAGCCGGTTTCGCCCGTGCGCAGGCTGATGCGGGACTGGGGGCTCCTGGAATGGGGGCACGCCCTGATTGGGTTCGCAGCCTGTAGCGCTTTCGCCTGGGCGCTGGAGTTGCCGCCTTGATTGACCGCCGTCAATGTCGGAGCGCCGCGCTTGGGCCAAGGTCTCTCGTGCCGCAGCGAACGAAGGGTTCTGCCGGTGCAAGAGAGAGCGGATGCTGCATATTGATATTCCGACGCTGGAGGAGTTCAAGGCGCTGGCGCAGGTCAGGGGAGAAACCTGCGTTTCCCTGTATCTGCCGACATCCCCCTTAGGGAGCAACGCCAAGCTCAACCGTACTGCGTTCAAGGACTTGGCGAAGGACGCGCTGTCGCAGCTCAGTGGAGGCAGCGTCGACAAGCGCAAGATCGTTGCCTTCGAGGAGCAGTTCGATCGCCTCGCGGGCGGGGAACACAACGTCCAGGATGAAGACAAGATCAGAAGGCTACAGCGCGGAAAGCCGGATCCGGTCGATTCGTTCTGGCACTATCTGTCCACCGGACTGGCGGTGCTCGCCACGTCCGCCACACTGCGAACGTTCCGCCTGCCGGAGTCGCCCAAGCCACTCGCCGAAGTCGCGGACCGCTTCCATCTAACGCCGCTGATCCGCGCCATGACCTCGCCGCACGATATCTACGTGCTTGCACTGGCGGAGGAGAGTGTGCGGCTAATTCACGCCTTCGCCCATTTTCCGCCAGAACGGCTGCAGGTTCGCGGCCTGCCCAAGAACGCGGAGGAAGCGACCCGGCGGCCGTCCTTTCACGTACGTGCCCCGCGCCGCGGACTGCAGAACCTCGAAGGCGAGAAGGTCCTGCTGCACCAGTATGTCAGGAAAGTCGAGCACGCCACCCGCAGCCTGCTTGCGGAACGCAATGCACCACCTCTGGCTCTTGCTGCGGGGGAGCCTCTCGCGTCGATGTTCCGTTCCGCCAATACGTATTCAAGACTGGCCGACGAGCTGATCGAAGGAAACCCGGGCTTGAAAACGGATGCCGAGCTGGGAGATACAGCCATCCCGATTCTCGACCGTCTCTATTCCCGCGAACTGAGAGCTGTGATCGCGCGCTACGACGAGCTCAAGCCCCGACGTGCAACTACTGACGTTTCCTACGCGGCGCATGCTGCGACTGCAGGCGCCATCGATCAGCTCGTTGTCGATCTTGATGCGGTTGTTCCCGGCCTGGTCAGCGATTTCGATGGCAGCGTGACATATTCAGCCTCTGACGATGCCGAAACTTACAGCGTTGTTGATGAAGTCGCGCGACGGGCGCTGTCCACGGGTGCCAGGGTCATGGGCGCCAAGCAGCATGAGCTACCGGACCGGGCTCCGCTCACCGCCATCCTCCGCTACGAATTCCACTGAAGCACGGTCGCAACCGTGAAGCACGGTCGCAACCGTCAGGTACCACCACCGGTCCGGTCGGACACCTCCATCGCGTGGATATCCCGCACTAGGCAACGCAGCCCGTGCAGTTGATCGAGCAGGTGCAGGATGACCGCGATGCCCTCGTCGTTGACACCGAGGTCAACCTTGAGGTCGTGGATCAGGAGCGCCCGCGCGAGGTCGGCGTCGGAGAACTGACGGGTGCTCCCGCTCTCGAGCGGCATAAGCCATTCCTCCTCGATCCACGCGTTCAATGTCGCGGCATCAAGATGCGATCGACTGATGAATTCCCGGGTCTCCACCGTCACACTCCCATGGATTGTCGGGGGCTACCCGCTACCGGCTGCCATTGCGCGACAAATTTCTCGAGTTCCGGATCCGGCTTTGGCGGAAGCACCAGCTTCAGCGTAATGTATTGATCACCCTTGCTGCCGTCGGGACGCGGCACGCCGCGTCCCTTCAGCCGGAGGATGCGACCGGTGCTTGACCATTTCGGCACGGTTGCCGTGACCGCGCCGCCCGGGGTCGGAACCTTGACCTTGGCGCCCAGCACCGCTTCCTTCAGCGAAATCGGCAAGTCGAGATAGATGTCGTCACCTTTGCGAGTGAAGTAGGGATGCGGCAGGACACTGATCTCGATCAGCGCATCGCCCGACGTCCCGTCTCCGAGCCCCGGGCGACCTTTGCCCCTCAGCCGCAGAATCTGTCCGTCGTGCGTGCCCGGCGGAATGTTGACGTCCAGCGTGCTGCCGTCGGGGAGGACGAGAGATTGCTTGCCGCCATTGATCGCGTCAGGGAACGAGAGATCGAGGTGGTAACGAACGTCCTGCCCCCGCCGACGGCGGCCGGTGCGACCGTCGCGGCCGAAAATCTCCGAGATGATGTCCTCGGCGCCAGCAAAATCGCCGAAATCGGCAAAGCCTGAATTGCTTGTGTAAGCCGACCAGCCACCTTGATCGGCGAAATCTCTGTAATAGTGCTGGCGCGGCCGCTCGGTTCCTGAGGCATCGATTTCGCCGCGATCGAAACGGGCTCGCTTTTCGGGATCGCCCAAGAGATCATAGGCGGCTGAAATCTCCTTGAATTTTTCCTCAGCCGTCTTGTTGCCAGGATTGAGATCCGGGTGCAGCTTTTTCGCCAGTCGGCGATAGGCCTTCTGGATTTCGTCTTGCGTAGCGTCCTTCTTTACGCCGAGCGTTATGTAGGGATCCGCGGCCAATGCCCGCTCCTGTTTGCGCCTCGACGCGAATGCGGCATCAGTGTTGCGCCGCTTGCGACGGTGGCGCTTGCGATTTGGCTACCGCGACACGCGCCGGTCGCAGCAGACGGTCATGAAGCATGTAGCCGTTCTCCAGGACCTCGGTGACGCTGGCGGGCGGCTGCTCGGTGCCGTCCGTTTCCATCACCGCTTCGTGCTTTCTGGGATCGAACGGCTCGTTAAGCGCCTTGATCTCTTCGACGCCAAAACGATTGAGGATCTGCGTCAGGATGCGCTCGGTGGCCGCGACGCCATCGAGCAACCCTTCGGTGCCGGTGCTGCGCGACTCCGCGTCAGCCTCGCCGGCGGCAATGGCACGACGCAAATTATCGACGACCTGCAGCAGTTCGCGAGCAAAATTCGTGATGGCATAGTCCTCAGCGTCCTGCGTACGCCGTTCGCCGAGACGCCGCGTGTTCTCGATCTCGGCCAGCGCGCGCATCAGCCGCTCGCGCAAGGAGGCGATTTCCGAGGCGGAGTTCTCGTCCTTGCCCTCGTTCTCGTCCTTGCCTTCGCGCACGGCTGAAGGATCGATATCGCTATCCATGGTCTTTGCCGCTATGCCAGTCGTCTCGTCTTTTGGCATCGCCTCGTCCTATCTTCCGACGCTTCAGGACGCTCTGCGGTCGCGAGGATCGACCTCTTCGAATTCGGCATCGACCACATCCTCGCCTGAGGAACCGCTGCCGGACGATCCCGACTGCCCACCTGCCGCTCCTTGCGAGGCGGCGCGATTGAGCGCTTCGCCGATTTTCGCTGCCTGCTGCTGTAGGCGTTCCGCCGCCTGACGGATCGTCTGAACGCTATCTGAAGTGAGGGCCTGTTTCGCATCGCCAATGGCCTGCTCGACCTGCTTTTTGAGGTCGGCAGCAATCTTCGTCTCCGACTCCTTCAGCGCCTTTTCGGTGCTGTAGATCAGGGCATCAGCCTGATTGCGGGCTTCGACAAGTTCCTTGCGTCGCTTGTCTTCCTCGGCGTGAGCTTCGGCTTCCTTGATCATCTTCTGGATATCGGCCTCGCTCAGTCCGCCGGAAGCCTGAATCCGGATGCTCTGCTCCTTGCCGCTCGCCTTGTCCCTGGCTGAGACGTTGACGATGCCGTTGGCATCGATATCGAAGGTGACTTCGATCTGCGGTACGCCGCGCGGCGCCGGCGGAATGCCGACCAGGTCGAACTGGCCGAGCAGCTTGTTGTCGGCCGCCATCTCCCGCTCGCCCTGGAAGACGCGGATGGTGACCGCGGTCTGGTTATCTTCCGCAGTCGAAAACACCTGGCTCTTCTTGGTCGGTATGGTGGTGTTTCGGTCGATCAGCTTGGTCATGACGCCGCCGAGCGTCTCGATGCCGAGCGACAGCGGAGTGACATCGAGCAACAGGACGTCCTTGACGTCGCCCTGCAGCACGCCAGCCTGGATTGCCGCGCCGATCGCGACCACTTCGTCCGGATTGACGCCCTTGTGCGGTTCGCGCCCGAACAGTTTTTGCACGGTTTCCTGGACCTTCGGCATGCGCGTCTGCCCGCCGACCAGAACGACCTCGTTGATATCGGAGGACTGCAGGCCGGCATCCTTCAGTGCCGCTTGGCAGGGGCCGATCGTGCGCTCGATCAAATCATCGACGAGCGCTTCCAGCTTTGCGCGCGACAGCTTGATGTTGAGATGCTTGGGCCCGCTCTGATCAGCTGTGATGAACGGCAGGTTCACGTCGGTCTGGGGCGCGCTAGAAAGCTCGATCTTGGCTTTCTCGGCAGCATCCTTGAGCCGCTGCAGCGCCAGGCGATCTCTGCGCAGATCGATGCCTTGCTCCTTGCGGAACTCATCGGCCAGATAATCCATGATCCGTTTGTCAAAATCCTCGCCGCCGAGGAATGTGTCGCCGTTGGTTGCCTTGACCTCGAACACACCATCCCCGATCTCGAGAATCGAGATGTCAAACGTGCCGCCGCCGAGATCGTAAACCGCGATCTTGCCGCTGCCCTTTTTGTCGAGCCCGTAGGCCAGCGCGGCCGCGGTGGGCTCGTTGATGATACGCAGCACCTCGAGCCCTGCGATACGGCCGGCGTCCTTCGTTGCCTGGCGCTGAGCGTCGTTGAAATAAGCCGGCACGGTGACTACGGCCTGCGTCACCTTGTTGCCGAGATTGGCTTCCGCAGTTTCCTTCATCTTGGTGAGAATGAAGGCGCTGATCTGGCTCGGGCTGTATTTCTTGCCTTTGATCTCGATCCAGGCGTCACCATTGTCGCCGCGCACGATATGATAGGGAACCATCGTCTTGTCTTTCTCGACGATGGGATCGTCATAGCGCCGGCCGATGAGCCGCTTGATGGCATAAACCGTGTTTTCCGGATTGGTGATGCTCTGCCGCTTGGCCGGCTGCCCGACCAAGACCTCGCCATCGTCGGTGAAGGCAACCATGGACGGCGTGGTGCGGGCGCCCTCGGCATTTTCGATCACCCTGGCCTTACTTCCCTCCATCACGGCGACGCAAGAGTTGGTGGTTCCGAGATCGATACCAATTGCTTTGGCCATGATTGGGCTCCTTTGATATTGGTTTATCAGGCGACGGCAATCTCTGCGGGTAAGCGCCGCGACGGGGCTGTCGTCGATCGTATGCGGGACGCATGGGCGTATGCGGGACGCATGGGCCGGCACGAGGCGGCTACCTGCGCGTCCCGCTATCGCTCGGGTCAGGCGGCTTTCTTGGTGTCCGCCTGGGAGGCGTCCTTGACCTCGATCTTCTTCGGCATTGACTTGGCCGGTTTCGGTATGGTGACCTTGAGGACGCCGTTGGACATGGTTGCCTGGACGCTGGACGGATCAATGCCGGGAGGCAACTGCAGCACACGCATGAACATGCCGTAGATGCGCTCGCTGTGCTGCACGTTCTTGTCCTTCTGATCTTCCTCGACCTTCTTCTCACCCCGGATCGTCAGGGTATCGTCCTCGATCGATATGTCGACGTCCTTGCGTTCAAGGCCGGGCATCTCCGCAGTGACCTCAACGGCCTTGTCGGTCTCGGTGACTTCGATGTTGGGCGTGAGCGACTTTGTGGCGTCGTTTGAGGCTATTCCTTGTGCGAACTCGTTGAACAGCCGGTCGATCTCCCGATGCAGGCCGAACAGCCCGAAATCCGGTCGCATCGGCGCACCGCTCTCACGAAACGGAACTAATGATGGTAGTCTCATGGCATTCTCCTTTTTGTCTCGATGTGATGTCAACTAGCGTGCGGATAGCAGGCCGCGGTCGTTATGGACTGACCACGATCCGGTCATCGACACGGGTGATGCCCGGTGCCGACCACGCGACACGCTCGGCTTCCTCGCGTTCGATCCATGAGCGAACGGTGCCTTTCAGGATGACCTCGCTGCCGTTGGTTTCGACGGTGATACGATTGGCATCGACCTCGGCATTCCGCTTGAACGCCTCCTGGATTCTGCGCTGAATGTCGGTGGGCTCGACCGCGGGCTTCACTGAGATGACGTTGGTCACGCCCTTGACCCCTTTCACCTTTCGCACGGCATTTTCGGCCGTGGTCTTCTGGTATTGCCATTCCACCGTGCCTTCGAGGGTCAGCCAGCCGTTTTTGACGATGGCCTTGATCTTTTCATGCGAAATCGGCAGTTGGGCCTTCAGACTGGCAATCGCATCGCGCGCGATGTCCGGATCGGGCCTTTGATCGATCGACGGCAGCCGGACCTCGATGTCGTTCGCGACAGCATGCACGCCCGCGACGCGTTTCGCCGCCTGTTCGGCTTCCAGCCGGTCACTATAACTTCTGGTGAAGCCGGCCAGTGTGACCACGCCATCTTTCACTGAGATGGCGATATCCTCGGCATCAAGATCGGGATCCCATTTTAGCTCTTCGCGGACGTCGCGCTCCATTTCACTGTCGGATCTCATGATTGGCTCCTGGTCTGTACAAAAGCGGATTGTGGGATCGGTGGATCATCACGCTACCGATCAACGCCAATCTTAAGAGGTGTCACACGTCCAGCCATGATGCTCATCAACTTCTGCAGCAGGTTTCTCGGTGGTGGGCTGCGCTTGTTACGCACGCTGGAGTGGCCAACTCTCCGCCGAGAACGATCGATGCGTAGGTCCATGATCGAGAAGTCAATGATCGAGGTGCGTACCGTCCGGCTTTAAGTCGCCTTCAGGCCCTTCGCCGCCAGCCGTCTAGGGTCGTCCCAGCCGCTCGTCACCAAGCCACGGGTCAGGTCGCAGCGAATGGAGCGGCAGATCCTCTGTCCGTTTTGTCAGTTCGATTTCATGGATGTGAACGGCTTTGCCGCCATGCCGGATCAGGATTTCTTGCGCCTGCGCTTCCTTTTCTGGCGACCGAACTCGCACCCAGATTAGCAGGCCCTGATATTCGGAAACTGGCTCCAAGCCCCGCGCGCGATCGCGGTGGAAGCTGCGATTTACGACCACCAACGTTATGGAGCCTACGACCAGTCCGCTCAGAATCGAGATGATGCCGACGGGAAGCGGACTCATATTTTGCGTGACGAGAAGGAGCGCCAGAGCAACCGCGACCACGCAGCCGGCAACGCTGGCGACCACCACCTTCGTTGCCAGTGCGTCGTCTTCGCCCAGGAAAGGCTGGCGGGGCGTGGCCGGGATATCTGCGAGATCGGCCGGAGGAACCGACACATAGTTCAGGCGGCGGTCCACTTCGTCGACCGAGGCGCTGACATCAATATCTGCGCGGTCTACTCCGGCAACTAGAAGGTCGTCCGTGGCGGCGACTAGCGCTTTCCGCGAATGGAAGACGCCCGTCACCTCACGGGTGCGCATCCGGTCAAGAATATCGTCTGACGACGTCTGCATCGACGTTTTCCGAGCATCGGTTTCGATCATGCCGGATAGTTGAATTCCGACAGCTTCTTCAATTCGTCCTTTGACGCGCCGGGCAGGGTGATCTTCTGGCCGTGATCGTCGATGACGAGGCTCTCATAGGGCACCACTACCAGGCGTCCACCCACGCTCAGGAAGCCGCCGACCTGCAACACGGCAAAGCTGAGCTGCTTCTTGTCTTTGTCAGCGACAATATCATCAAGCGTACCGATCTTTTCATTCTTGTCGTTGAAGACGGATCTGCCGATCAGCTTGCTAATCCGGTAGCCGTTCGCAACCACCGAAAGATCCACCTTGACCACGGCCACGCCCGCCTGTGGCAAGGCCGGACCGGCGGCAAGAGCGACCGCAAGCGCACTCCAGATCATCCAGCCGGACAAGCGTCGCGCCGTTGTGCCAGCCTGCGGAGGCGTTTGGAATCCCGGGAAGGCGACCATGGCTCTCTCCTAAGCGTTAAGCAGAGTGTTCGGATAATCGCCCGATCTCGAAGTGGCACTGACCGTTGTCAATTCGCAGAGGCCTTTTCTAGCGATCGGCTCCAGTCGGCCAGAATGCCAGCGTCACTGGCCTTCCTCTGAGGGCCGAGATGTGGGGCGTTGATCAGGGTTGACCGCCGCGTGAAATCGGGTGCGGCGGCCAGAATGGAGAAACTCTATTTGTTTCTATTTGTCTCGAGCGATAGCCGTCATCGAGTGAGCGTAGTGAGCGATCAGCGGTCGCGTCGCTGATCGCAGTCAATTTCAATTGTCAGCGCCACAAGAGCTCTCTCGTCCGATCTGTGCGAGTCTTGGTTTCGAGGCGTGGTTTATTGTGACAGTGTTGGCTCATTACGTAGTTTTACTCTACGCAGATTCGCTCGACTCGGTTGAACGTTCTTGTCGAGCGGTCGTTCACATTGGGGTTGGTTCTTACCACACCAAGGGTGCGATAATGAAAACAAGAGCTCATGCAGCGGATTACTATCGGAGAATGCTATCGGCGCAACCTCATGCGCTCAAGCGCCTTGATGCGTTTGCGAAAATCACGATCTGCAGCCGGGACCAGGAAATTCCTGGTGATCCGGGGCCTGCCGGTCACTGGTACTGTGTCATCAGTGGCGCGGTCCGGCGCTGTGCCGTGCGATCGGACGGGCGCCGGCAGATTGTGGACTTGATGCTGCCGCGGGATTTCTTCTTTGTTTCGGACAATCAGAGCGAAGCGACGATCGAGGCGATCGTCGAAGAAACTGTGCTCGCAAGCTATCCGGGCCAGCGCGTTGAACTGCTTGCCGAGCGCGAGGTCGAGTTCGCCCGGGAACTGCGGGATGTCGCGTTCCAGTCCCTCACGCGTTCCCAGAGCCAACTGCTGATCCTGGGCCGCGTCACCGCACTCGAGAAGGTCGGTTCCTTCTTGCTGTCGCTGGACGGGCGCTCCTCTGACGGAGGCGGGCAGGTCGTGTTGCCGATATCGCGCTACGACATCGCCGACTATCTCGCAGTCTCGGTCGAGACGGTTTGCCGTGCGATGACGGATCTGAGACAACGGGGTGTCATCACCTTGGCGGGCAAACGGACGATTAAGATTCTGAACCGTAGCGCGCTGGAAGACCGCACGAGCGAAAGTTCGATCGCCGCGCGATCGGAGCCAGAAGCGGTCCCCGTCAAATATCATCATTTGCGGCCGCATGGCGAGGCATTAGCCTCGCCATGATGCCGAGCCGGATGGCTTCTGCAAGCTGGCGTACTCCGAGCCGCTCCATCATGCGCGCACGGTGCACCTCGACGGTGCGTACGCTGAGGCCGAGCTTGTATGCAATCAGCTTGTTCGGGCGACCGCCCATGAGCCCGTCGAGAACGTCCCGCTCGCGCGGGCTAAGGGATGCCACGCGCCGGACTGCATCGGCGACCTCGCGCTCGCGCGCAATGTGATGTTCGCTCTTGAGCGTCGCCTCGATTGCCCGCAGCAGCGCATGATCGCTGTAGGGCTTTTCCAGGAAATCGCTGGCGCCCGCCTTCATCGCCCGGACGGCGGTCTGGATATCGCCCTGGGCGGTGACTATGATGACGGACAGGTCGCTTCTCGTCTTGTTGAGTTGTGCCTGCACATCCAGGCCGCTCATGCCCGGCAGGCGGACATCGAGCAGGACACATCCCGTCTTGAACGTGCTTGCTGCCGTCAGAAACGCATCCGGACGATTGAAGCTAACGGCTTCGAAGTTGGCCGAACTCAACAGACGTTCCATCGAGCGAAGAACGGCTTCGTCATCGTCCAGGACGTAGACGGTTCGCTCAACAGGCATCAGCCACACCATGACGCGGAACAGTAAAGCGCAAGACGGTGCCGCCGCCGGGCCTCGGCTTCGCCGTCAAACGGCCCCCATGCGCCTCGATAATCGAGCGCGAGATCGACAGGCCGATCCCCATGCCGTCCCGCTTGTTTGAGACGAATGGCTCGAACAGCCGGCCGGCAATATCGTCGTGAATTCCGGGGCCCATGTCGCTCACGGTAACCGCGACCATGTCATCGCCGATAGCCATGGTCGCCAGAGTGACTTCCCGCTGCTGCTGATCTGCCATCGCTTCAAACGCATTGCGGATGAGATTGACAAGAACCTGCTGGATTTGAACCCGGTTTACGAACACGTCCCGGGCTTTGACGTCAAAATCGAAACTAAGACGTACTGTGAGCGGAGCAACGCTGCTCAAGGCGAGCGCGCCCGCTTCCTCCATCATTGAAGGCAGCGCTTCGTCTCGTCGACCAGCGTCATCCAGCTTGACGAAATTGCGGAGACTGCCGATGATTTCGCTGGCCCGCAACGCCTGAGCAGCCGCATCGTTTGCGGCGTCCTGCGCTATGATGAGGCTGGCGTGGTCTTCGTGAGCCAGCAGCCGCTTTGCTGCGTTGACCGAGTTGATGATTGCTGTGAGCGGCTGGGTCAGTTCGTGGGCGAGCGCAGCGGCCATCTGGCCGGCCGCCGTGAGGCGCGCCATATGAATCAGCTCGTTGCGCAATTCGTCAATGCGGAGGCCGGCTTGCGCCCGCTCGAGAGTCTCCGCCACCAGCTTCCTGTGCGCCTCCGCCAATTCGATCGTTCGTTGCTCCACACGTCGTTCGAGACTGTCGTTTAGAAGGTGCAATTCCGCCTCGGCAAGCTTTTGCACGCTGAGATCGCGGCTGACGGTTGCGATGTTCATGGGCTCGCCGGTTCTGGGATCGTCGATCCTGAACCAGTCGATCAGGAAAGGAATCGGCAACCCAGATCCAAAATGCGTAAGATCAAGTTCGCCTTTCCAGCGACCGGTACGCAGCACCAGAGGCCAGATCTCGCTCCGAACAACCCTCCGTTTTTCCTTGGAGACGAAATCAAGCAGGTCGAGCCGCAGTGCATCGTCAAGTGTGGCAAGTCCTACTAGTTCAAGGCCGGCGGGATTGACGTATTGAATGTGACCGTCCAGCGAGGCAATGCCCACGAAATCGGTCGACCGCTGCACCAACGTGGTGAATCGTCGTTTGTCAGCATCGCCTAACCATTGCTGGAAGGCGATCGCTGCCTGATTTGCTCCGGTAGTCAGCAGCAGCGTTTCCGTCTTGGTTGGAAACGTAGCGCGAGAGGAACCTGCGGCAAGCACGGCATCGCCGGTGAGCCCGATCGGAACGGTTGCCATCCGCAAGTTGTTACCACTGTTTCCGTCAGCGACGCTAAATTCCTTAGCGCCACCAAATATTGCGTTCTCTTGCTTCAGGACGGTCCGCACATGGTCCAGAGTTGCGGGGTTCAGGTCGCGATCGCTGCGGATCAGTTCGGTGAGTTGATTGTCCTGGCTGGGCGGGATGATGAGAACAAAGTCTGCGGCGAGCATCGTGATCAGAGCGGCTGCGATGCTGTCGCCGATCTGGCGCATGTCATAGTTGCGCCAGGCGGCGGGAAGCACTGACAGCGCTACGAGGTCGCGAAGGCAACGTCGCAACTCGTCAGGACTTGCAAGCGGCTCGGTCCACGGCATTGCTTGCCCCTTACGTTACTCCGCGGAGGCCCGGATGAATTTGATACCGATCTTCGGGGGTTGGCAACGCCCAAGAATCGCGGATCGCCCACCGCAAAGCGAAAGGCGATTGTTTGCGACTCCAAGTTGACGGATTAGTTGAAGCAAAATCTTCGAAAGATTGTTTCGGTCATCAATTCCGTTTTCGGACAAATTTGGATTTGTGCCGCCGGTCGGGAATGCCGACACGAGCGAGTGGTATCCAGGCGGGAGGATCGCTTGCAGGAAACGTTTCGACCAAGCTCCTCAGGACAAGTTCGTCGTCAACCGCGGCCGTTTCAGTTTCACGGACGAGTTGGGCTTTGGCCCGGCTCTTGCGACTTTCCCGGCTCTTGCGACTTTGATGGCTCGATCGCCGTTGCGTCGTCATCACAGGTCCGCCTACGCAGCCGTGCCAACGGCCGTAGGATTGGTCCCCTGCTGATGCCGCGCTCGCAGTCGGAACGAGAATACGATCAGAGCGACGCCAAAGGCGATGGCATACGCGCCCATCCACCAGGTCAGGACGAGAGCTCCGATCAAGGGCGCGATGAAGAGCAGCGCACCATATGCCAGTGACAGCAGCCCACCCAGAATCAGCCACCACCGACCATGCTCCAGGTTGAGGTGGAAACCCGCAGCCGCCATCAACCCGCCGGTGACGATCGCCCATGAGGCAACCAGCAATACGAAGGCAAGCACGGTAAGGCCCGGCCAGAGGAGGGCTCCGATGCCCACGGCGATATTGAGCAGCCCTTCGAAGATCAGGAATCCCCAGCGGTCCCTGCCGCGCATCGCGCGGACCGCCGAGATGATCCCGGCCACGCCATCGACCAGCATGTAGGCTGAGAACAGGAGCACCAGCGACAGCATTGTCGGGCCGGGAAAGATCAACGCGAGACATCCGAAGATGATGCCGAGAATGCCTCGCAACAGGAACAGCCACCAGTTCGGAGCGAGCGCTACCGTCGCGGCGTCGGTTTGGGCGTCGGAGGGGCCAATGAACGTCGTGCTGGTCATGATATACTCCCGGAAGCTGGCTTCGATTGATGTTTGGCCAAGCTTAGCGCGTACCGGATGACGGGCGCCTTGACGGCCGTCAAAATTGGCGTCCGCCCGCTTTGGGGCCGCATCGATCTTCATCGTTGGAAGCGAAAAGTCCGAAGATGACATTGCGCGCGAACTGCTTGGGCCGCGCGGTGTCGCTGGCACGCCAGATCCTGCAAGAATGACGCCGCAACGAATAGAGAAGGTGCCAAAGTACCCCGATCCCGGTCACGCGGTAGAGCGGGACAAGGCACTCTAGTTTCCTAGCTTCGCTCGATGATCACCTTGCCTCGAACCACGCAGACAATGTGCTCGCCGTCAGATACCTCGGTTGCGAGGTGGATGTTGGTCGTCGGACGCAGGTTGTTCCCGAGAAGCGCGGGCGTACGGCGAACGGCGTGAGCGCAGGCTTCGTCTGCGTTCTCGAACTGGAGGCCGCGGCGGTCCTCTGCCAGGCATCCATTAAGATACCGATGGAAATAGAAACGCCTCATCTCGCCCAACTCGGGCCGACACCCGGGGTTCCAAAGTGAACGACCTGACAATTTCTCATCAATCGGCAAGCGTGACCGCCGGTAGTGCAATTGTCTTTTATTGGTGAGCTTGGGCGCGGTGACCTCCCGTGACGGACGCCTCGCCACTACGAACCGTGTATCGAGAGGATGATCTTGCCGACCACTTGACCCTCGGCAAGGCGCTCGTGCGCCTTGCGGGCATGAGTCAGGGAATAGCATTCCGCGATCGGAACCCTGAGTTTCGCGGCCTGCACCGCCGCGTTGAGGCGTTCGAACTCGCGAACGCCGGAGACGCCGTCGTAGCGGATCAATTCCATGCCGCGCCGCTTTTTCGGGGCTGGCTCGATGCCGTTCGGGTGCGCGAGACGGCCGCCGGGCCGCAGCACGTTCAGGCATTTTTCCAGCGCATCGCCACCGGCAAGCGCCAGGATGGCGTCAACGCCGTCGGGGGCGAAGCGGCGCGCCTGATCGTCGATGTCGATGCGCTTGCCGTCGATGACGACATGCGCGCCCATCTTCCGCACCAGTTCCACGCCTTCCTGGCCTGATGCTGTTGCGAACACCCGGGCGCCGCGAAGTCTTGCGAACTGCAATGCAAGCGTTCCGACACCGCCGGAAGCGCCGTGAATGATGATGGTCTCGCCCTTCTTCAGCTTCAGCGCGTCGTCAACGCCCTGCAGCGCCGTCAACCCCGTTATCGGGATTGCGCCAGCATACCGCAGGTCAAGTCGTTTTGGGATCGATGCGACCTTGTCGGCGGACACGGCGACGTATTCGGCATAGAACCCGCCCTTTGGGTTCTCCCAATTGTAGGAATAGACCTCGTCGCCGACTTTCAGCCGCCGCACCCGCGATCCGACGGCGGCGACGATTCCGGAACCGTCATAGCCGAGCACCAGCGGAAAATGCGGCTTGCGGGGCGCATAAAGACCTTCCCGGACGTCGGCATCCCACGGGCCGACTCCGGCGGTGTCGACGGCAATCATGACTTCGTCAGCGTCCAGCGGTGGAACCGGTAAAGCATGACCAGTGATCACCTCCGGTCCGTCGAAGCGGTCGATGGCCGCCGCGAACATGGTGCGGGGGACATGCATCGTGTGATGTCGGAGAAGCGAGGCATTGCGGGTACGATCAAGCATGGTGGCCATCTCGCGGGGGCTTTCCGCCTGCATGGACGAAATTGCCGGCCGCGACGCTGACGCCGGTCAATTTTGGGCAAACAACCTCAACTCCGCTGCGAAGCGCCTTTTGGACAACCGCACCCGCGAGAGGGTCTCGTCAAGAAACGGCGCCGGCGTCCGCAAGTTGATGGCCGTCAACGTCGGGGGTGGCCAGCGATGTAGCCTGCGAGCAAGCGGATCGTAGTCAGCACGATAGGATCCCCAATGCAGCGCCACGACTTCGTGCGAAGCGACGACGGAAGTGGACCTCGCACGCTGGAAGAACCTCGACTGCCGTCCGAATCGCGCACGCGGGCGATGACCCAGGTCGTCATCGCGGTCGCCGTTGTGTTGCTGGCGCTTTGGGTCGCGCGCGACTTCCTGGTTGCATTGATCTGGGCGGGCGTGATCGCCATCACCACGTGGCCCATCTACGTTAGGTTCACGCAGCTGATTTCTGCCCGACCCTCATCTTTGTTAGCATCGGTGCTATTTACGTTCGCGGTCGGCCTCGTTCTTATCATCCCCATTGTATTGACCGCACATCAGGTCGCCCAAGGGGGCGAGGCCTTTGTGCACGTGCTCAATCGTCTGCGCGAAAGCGGAGTTGTTGTGCCGGCCTGGCTGGTGCAGCTGCCGATTGCCGGCGAATACCTCGATCTCTGGTGGCGTGCCAACCTCAGCAATCCTGAGGTGCTCACGGAATGGTTTCGCGGCGTAAAGATCGAAAATCTGACGGCCTGGACTGGCACGCTCGGCGGTGCGCTGCTGCATCGTCTCTTCCTCTTCGCCATTACGTTGATCGCGCTTTGCTTGATGCTGCGCGACGGAACATGGCTGGCGGACCGGTCGGTCGTCACCGCTCGGCGCTTGCTCGGCGATCCCGGCACTCGCCTGATCGGCAAGATCGCCGAGGCAACCCGCGCCACCGTGAACGGAACGATCGCAGCGGCGATTGTGAAGGGCGCTGCCGTCGGTATCGCCTGCGTCATGATGGGCGTGCCGCATCCGCTGCTATTTTCGGTGCTGACAACTGCATTGGCAATGGTGCCGCTCGGCGCCTGGGTCGCGCTTGCGGCGGCCTCTCTGACTTTGCTTGTTCAAGATGGCACCTTGTTGGCGCCTTTCGGACTGTTTGTTTTTGGCGCGGCGGTGCTGCTGATCGGCGACAATTTTATTCAGCCCGCTCTGATCGGAAGCAGCGCTGAGCTGCCCTTCCTGCTGGTGCTGATCGGAATCCTCGGTGGGATGCAGTCGTTCGGATTGGTCGGTCTCTTTCTCGGGCCGGTAATCATGGCGGCGCTCCTGACGGTATGGCGCGAATGGATCTGCATCCGGGAGTGACGGTCGGGCTGATCGTCGTGGCTTCTTCTAACTCTTAACTCTCATCGTTCATCGGGCGTGAAAAAAGACGGACCGCACGGCTTTCGCCGGCGGTCCAAGTCTCGGGAGGAAACGCCCAGGAGGGGCAAGCGACGCGAGAAGTCGCCAAGTCCAATTCGCAGATCGAACGGCCTCATGCATTGACGAGGCTCAATTTTCTGCCTGGATTTTGTATTTCGCGAGCGGTGACGCGCCGAGCACGTCCCGCTGCCTCTTCGCCTCGACGCTGTCGGCGACTTTTCCTGACCGTCTCAAAGCATCGGTGGGGCACGCAGTCGGAAAACGCTGACACCCGTCAAGGTGCCGAAGATCGATTGACGCAACATTGCGGCTAACCGGGACCGCGAGTATCGCGCCATGCCAGACAGCGGCTTCGAAACATTTGCGAAAGTTGGCGAACCCAACACGGCCCGCGCACTCCCGAGGCGTTCTCCTCACCTGGATCGGGACCTCCAGGATTCGACGGGGACGCCTGGTGAAGAAGGCCCGCCATCGCCGTGGCGGAGCCGCTGGCGCCGGCCGCTGCTGACCCTTGGTCCGGTCGCGCTGGTTGTCGGCGCGCTCGCCCTCTATCTGATGACCGGCCGCTCCGTGTCGGAGGAGGATGCCTATGTTCAGGCCGTGAGCGCGTCGGTCAGCGCGCAGATCTCGGGTCAGGTCACCGGCATCGCGGCAAAGTCGAACGCGCCGGTGAGGAAGGACGACCCGCTCTTCAGTGTCGATTCGGAACCCTATCGGATTGCGCTGGCCAATGCCGAGGCGCAACTCGGCATCGCGCGCGACCAGGTGCACACGCTGATGGAGACCTATCGCGCACGCCAGAGGCAGATCGATGAGGCCAGGGCGACGGCCGACTACACGCAGGCCAATTATGAGCGCCAGCAGCAGCTCTACAACACTGGCTCCGCGCCCCGGGCGACGCTCGATGCCGCAATACGCGACCTTCAGGCGGCGAAGGCCAATCTGGCAAGCCTGGAGCGGGAGGCCGCGGCAGCGCTCGCCCAGCTTGGCGGCAACCTGGATTTGCCGGTCGACCAGCAATCCACGGTCAAACAGGCACAGGCGGCCGTCGATCTCGCGGCACGCAACCTGCGGCTCACCTCTATCGTCGCGCCCTTCGACGGCATTCCCCATAATGTCGAGAGCGTCGCGATCGGGGTTTTTCTGAATGCCGGACAATCCGCGTTTCCGCTGGTATCGACGCGCGATCTCTACATCGAAGCCAATATCAAGGAGACCGATCTCACCTACGTGAGGGAGGGGAATCCGGCGCGCGTCATCGTCGATGCTTATCCGGACGCGCCGATCGACGCGCGGGTAACGTCACTGGCGCCGGCGAGCGGATCGATCTTCGCGCTAATACCGCCACAAAATGCCACCGGTAATTGGGTAAAGGTGGTGCAACGCTTACCGGTTCGCATTTCGTTCGATCAACCCGCGAACCGCCCGCCACTGCGCGCCGGCATGAGTGTCAAGATATCGATCGACACCGGCCACCACCGATCGCTCCGCGAACTGTGGCGCGACTTCACCGCGATTTTCGGGGCCTGACATGGCGAACGGGGCCATGGAGAGCGGCGTCATGAACCGCGGAATGATAACAGCAACCGTGATGCTTGCGACCCTGATGCAGGCGCTCGATATCACGATCGCCAATGTCGCATTGCCCTATATGCAGGGCAGCCTGTCGGCAACGAGCGACCAGATCAACTGGATCCTGACTTCCTATATCGTGGCGGCGGCGATTGCTACGCCGGCAACCGGCTGGCTCGAGGCCAGGCTCGGCCGCAAGCCCTTATTCCTGACGGCGGTGATCGGCTTCATTGCGACCTCGATGCTCTGTGGGGCGGCCGTGTCGCTGGGACAGATGGTTGTCTTTCGTCTGCTGCAGGGTATCTTTGGCGCGCCGCTCGTGCCGCTCTCGCAATCCGTGCTGCTCGACTCCTATCCGCCGGAGCAGCAGGGCCAGGCGACCGCGATATTCGGCCTCGGCGTGATGTTGGGCCCGATTCTCGGGCCGACACTCGGCGGCTGGCTGACCGATTCCTATAGCTGGCGCTGGGTGTTTTATGTCAACCTGCCCTTTGGCGTGGCATGCGCGCTCGGCATTTTGCTGTTTCTCCGACGGCGCGCCGAGCGGCCCCCGGCGCGGCGGCTCGACTGGCTTGGGTTCATGTCACTCAGCCTGGGCATTGGCGCATTGCAGCTTTTCCTCGACCGAGGCGAGCGCCTCGACTGGTTTTCCTCTCGCGAGATTCAGTTAGAGGCCGCGCTTTGCATGCTCGGCCTCTATCTCTTCACGGTCCACTCCCTGTCGGCGCACGATCCTTTCATCGATCTTGCGCTGTTCCGCGACCGGAATTTCGTGATCGGTATCATCCTGATTTTCATCGTCGGTGTCGTCCTGCTCGCGACGCTGTCGATGCTGACACCCTATCTCGAAAAGCTCATGAACTATCCGGTGCTGACGGCTGGCCTCGTGCTCGCTCCACGCGGTGTCGGGACTATGATCGCGATGCTGGTGGTCGGGCAGTTCGTCCGCCATATCGACGGGCGGATCCAGATCGCGACCGGTTTCGGACTGACGGCGCTGTCGCTCTATTTCATGACCGGCTTTACTCCGGATGTGTCGCAGGGCACCCTGGTCCGCACCGGTCTGCTGCAGGGTTTCGGCATCGGATTTGTCTTCGTGCCGCTCGGCACGGTGGCGTTCGGTACGCTTCCGCCGGCGTTGCGCACGCAGGGAACCGGGCTCTTCAATTTGATGCGGAATATCGGGGCGAGTATTGGCATTTCGCTGATGAGTTATCTACTGGTGCGCAATTCAGCCACCACCCAGGCCGGGCTGGTCGAGCATATAACCCCCTACCGGCAGGTGATACGCGACCACGCCCAGCATTTCGGTCTCGCCACCGTTCAGGGGCGGGCCGCACTTACCCAGCTCGTTTCCGCACAGGCAGAAGCTGTCGCGTTCATCGACAACTTCAAGCTGATGATGTTTGTATCCTTGCTGGCGATCCCGCTGGTAATGCTGATACAACGTCCAAGTCGATCTGCTGGCAAAGAGGGCCCGGCAGGAAGGCTTGCAGAAGCGTGAGACGCGTCGTGTCGGAGGCCTTGATGTCGATCAGGCAGGAGTTGAGGGCGGCGAGGGACCGATTGGGGCTGCTAACGCTGTATCAGCGCTTCGAGTACTTCGTCGTCATGTTCCTCACGGCGTTGATCGCCGTCATCGTCGTCGCCGCGCTGTGGACGCTGACCCTGAGGATCTTGTTTGGCCTGGTTCTCGCTGGAGGATTCGATCCATCCGACTACTCGGCGTTCCAAGCTGCATTCGGCATGATCCTTACAGTGATCATTGCACTCGAATTCAAGAAAACGCTTCTGGTGGTGGCTGAGCGCCGCGATATTCTTGTCCAGATACGCTCGGTCGTGATGATCGCGTTATTGGCTATCTGCCGGAAGGTCATCATCCTCGATCTCACAGAAACGGACGCGCTGCACATCCTGTCACTGGCGGCGGCGATCTTCGCGCTCGGCGTTGTCTATTGGCTGATAGGTCGTCGCGATCCGGCGGAGGAAGAGATGGCCTGACGATAGGGAGTACGAGGCGCTATCGACTGCTGACGAAGACCGGCAGTTTTTGGAGCGCATTACGGCTGGCGCCCGGCAACACAATGTGGCTGGAGGACTCGTCGAGCTTGAGGCTACGGTATGGAATAGCGACGAGCTGGCCGCCAAGTCCGGTGAAATCGCCGACGGCAAGGACGGCATAGATGTTACCGTCCTTGCCGAAGATGAAATCACTGATTCGTCCGATCGTCTCGCTCTTATCGTTGACGACGGGTTTTAGCTTCAGGCTTTCGGCACGGTAGCCGCGCGCAACCTCGTTCGTCTCAAGCGGCGTGAGACCGACTTCCTGTGCAGCGGCGCGATTCATCCACGGGGCGAGCGCGGCGATCGTCAAGACGACCACCGCTTGCGATGGCCACGAGAAGCGCGATCTGATCATCACATCACCTCCGTTGCCGCCCGCAGGGACCCGCCATGCCACGCCCGGCGCGTCGCCGGTATCATTCGCCGAGATCAATCCAGCTGCGGATCGTTACCGAGAAGGCCGGTCCGCGGTATTGCTCGTCGATCCGCCTGTATTCGATCCGGTAGTACTCGAACCCGTCGTGGTGTTATCCATGACGATCTGGGTGACGAGCTTATTGTCAGGATCGATCAGCAGGATCCGGTCCGGCAGTTTGACGAAGAGAAGGTTCTTCGTCTCGGGAACCTGATCGGTAACGTTGCCTGGCATCGACTGCGCCGACATGGAATTGGGAAGTTTGTTGCCGACCTGCGGTTGCTCGCCGGATGGCCCAGGCTGCGAGGGCGAAGACGCGAGCCCCTGGCTGACGGCCTGTTGCTGATTTGCCGTCAAGTCGGGGTGAACGTCGCCGGGGGCACGCTGGGCGGCGGCCAAGCTTATGCTGCCAAGAAGCGCAACGGCGATCGCGCCTCCGCGAATGAGTTGGTGCATGATCGTCTCCTGAATAGACTGAGGGATTCGGATCAACCCAGGCGGTCGGAGGTACCACAACACTCGAGCCGCATGGTCATCAGGTATCCTACAGGCGGCAAAGCCGGAGCACGTTGACTGTCGTCAAGATCACGCGAGATTTCGTGGCTCGATAGATTGATAGGATGAGTTGCTCTCCGGCTTGACTGCCGCGCAGGACGGACAGGCCGCATTACGGAACCCGCGGCCATTCCGGGTGCGTCCAGCGACGACCCTTTCGATCGAAAAGGCGCGCCTGCGCATGAGCCCGGTGATACAAGCATCGATCGTGATGATCTCAACGCCGATGTCCGCGAGGAATTGATGCTGGTCAAGGCCACTCGCCAACAGAGGCGTTACCATCTCCGAGCCTCTCGGAAGCATAGGAGCATACATGGCCGACGCTCTGCATATTGTTTGCCCGCATTGCGATGCCATCAACCGCGTGCCGCGCCAGCGGCTCCGCGATGGTGCAAAGTGTGGGTCATGCCATCGCGTCCTCTACGAGGGCCGATCGGTCGCGCTCGATAACGTGGTGCGCTTCGACAAGCACGCGAAGCACAGTGACGTGCCGCTGCTCGTTGATTTCTGGGCATCCTGGTGTGGTCCGTGCAAGGCGATGGCGCCGATCTTCGAACAGGCCGCGCCTCAGCTCGAGCCCGATGTGCGGCTGGTCAGGATGAACAGCGACGCTGCGCCGGAATTGCTGCAGCGCTTTGGCATCCAGGCTATACCGACCCTGATGCTTATCCTTCACGGCAGGGAAATCGCCCGTCAGTCTGGAGTCATGCCGCTGCCTCGGCTGCTAGCGTGGACTCGGGAACACGCCGACGGCATCAAGGCCTGACCGACGATGGCCGAGCCAGCGGTTCATGAACCGAACAATCTGATGAGCCACCCCCTCGCAAAATTGGTGCAACTCGTTCTTCCATCAGGGAGATGAACGACGAGCTTGGTTTCCAACTCCCGGGCAATGGGCTGCGCGGCCAGTTCGGCGTCTTCCCGGGTTGGATAATGACCGAGTTCGCGGCCCCTGTCGTCGCGAACGACCCAATCGTCGAAATTATCGTCCGGAACAACGTGAATGGCCGCAATCATCGGGCGAACTCCACACCAAGCACCATGCTTATCGAACTCGATCTTCCCCACATTGACGGACGTCATGGTCACGCGGGGCTTCTGTCGGGTAGAGGTCCTTCAAAAGCGCGCCGCGAACCACAAACCAGGTGTGTTGCTCGCGATCGACGTCAATTCGTAAGGTGGGCGGCTTCTCGTCCGCAGCGGGCAGACAGAGGCGGAGGTCGCCGTAGCGAGCTCCCAGGAAGGAAAGAAACCATGCCCGATCCTGCCGCTCAAACGATTGAAGAACAATTGATAGACATCCAGGTCGGCTCGCGATCACTCTACGGTAGGCTGACAGTGCCGCTCGAATCCGCCGGCCTTGTTCTGTTCGCGCAAGGCAGCGG
The DNA here is from genome assembly GCF_000473045.1 of Bradyrhizobium sp. WSM3983. Taxonomy (GTDB): domain Bacteria; phylum Pseudomonadota; class Alphaproteobacteria; order Rhizobiales; family Xanthobacteraceae; genus Bradyrhizobium. Next base: position 291,031 of record NZ_AXAY01000009.1, read on the forward strand.
GAGTGGACTTCATAACCCTCGCAATCGCTACGTGGCGCGTCTGCTCAACGAGTCCAATCTTGCGACTCTTCTTATCGATTTGCTGACGGTCGAGGAGCAAGAGATAGATCTACGCACGAAGCTCTTGCGGCTCAATATTGCGCTGCTCGCCGAACGGCTGATTGGAGCCGCCGACTGGTTCGCGCAATACCCGCATACGCAGGGCCTAAGGCCCGGCTATTTCGGAACTGACACAGGTACAGCGGCAGCGTTGGAAGCGGCGGCGGTGCGTTCCGATCAAGTTGCTGCGATCGTATCGCGAGGAGGCCGTCCCGATCTCGCAGGTTCTGCCTTGGTGCGCGTCAGAGCACCGACGCTGCTCATTGTAGGCGGAAACGACGTCGAAGCAGTTGAGCTGAACCGGGAAGCGTTCAAGCAGCTGAAATGCGAAAAGCAGTTCGCCCTCGTGCCAGGCACAACACGCCTGTTCGAAGAGCCTGGTGCGCTGGACGAAGTGGCTGTACTGGCGCGTCGATGGTATCACAATCACTTCGGTGGGTGAACGCGATCCGCGAAGGCGCGGTAAGGGATCAGTTGAGCTACCGTTTCTGGATGTCCGGCCGCTGACACGCTCAATTTGCTTTGGGGAGGAGCTGAAGTAGGAGCCGCGGCGCGAATCCTGGACGCGAAATTTCTAGAGAGGGATGTCTCGCAGGCTGTCGATGTCAAGGATGTCAAGAAGATCGTCGGGTTGCCCGACTACTCACCAGCGAGTTCAGCCAAGTCGCACAAGCGAGGATTGCGAGCAGCAGAGCAAAGTCTCCGCGCGCGCACGACCCGGCGTCGTCGCGGGCTGTTTTTTCGCGAAGCGTCCTGAACCAAGAAAGTCCGTCAACGCTCTGTCCGGCCCGGCGAAGGAAAAGCTATGGAAGAGGAGTTGAACATGCCGGGATTATCCGAAGCTTCAAGGACCGCATGCGGAACAATTTGGTAGTCTAAATAGCTGTTTTCCCAATAGCACCTTCTTGCATTTCTTTAGCGCTGCTTGGTTGATGCGAATGTCGATCGAGTCCTACGCCCAGCAAATCATCGACTTCGTGCGTCAGAACGAGACTTGGGCGCCGCCGATTGTTTTCGCGCTCGCTTTCGGCGAGTCTCTAGCATTCATCTCGATGTTCGTTCCGGCTTGGGCTGCGCTGATCGCGATCGGCGGGCTGGTCGGCGTGAGCGAGATCAAGTTCTGGCCGATCTGGGTCGCCGCCTCGATGGGCGCGGGGCTCGGCGATTGGATATCCTACTGGATCGGTTTAAAACTGGAGAAGGCCATCTACCACCGGTGGCCTTTCTCCCGTTATCCGGATCTCATTTCGAAGGGGGAGGCTTTCGTGAAGAAATGGGGCGTGTCCGGCGTATTCATCGGTCGTTTTTTCGGCCCGTTGCGCGCAGTCGTTCCACTGGTCGCCGGCATCTTCGCGATGCCCTATTGGCCCTTTCAAGTCGCCAATTTCACTTCGGCGTTCCTGTGGGCAGCCGTGGTACTGCAAATTGGCAAACTCGGATCGGACGCCCTGACTTGGCTCTGGGAGTAGGCGGCACCAATTTCGGTGCTCATTGGCGCAAAATGCCAGCTCCAAACAAACTCAGATCAGATAAAGCGGGTCCGTTCAGGCTGCCGCGGGCCGGTGGCTGCTGCCCAGGCGGTATCCAGGCGGCATGGCGCCCGCAATCATCAGCATTTCGCCCAGCGTTTCGGAGCTCACAAGTCCAACCAGCCGGCCCGCACCATCGAGGACACCGACGGCGGGCGCATCTTTTTCCTGCAGGAGTTTGAGCGCGTCTTCCAGCGTGCAGCGACGGTTGCAGGTCGGGAGGGGCAACAATGTCGCGTCCTTCATGCGGGCCTCGGGGCCGAGCTCCTTCAGAGCGCGGATCAGATCGGCGCGGGACAGGATACCGACCGGCCGCTGCGCATGATCGACGATCGGGAATTCGCTCTGACTGGTGCGCAGCAGGAGCTCGATCGCCTCGTCAAGGCGCGATTCCGGCGTGAGCATTGCGAATTGCGTCATCGTCGCGGCGTCGACCGGCACGCCTTGCGACAAGGAGCGGAGGGCGACCATATGGGCTTCCGAGGAGGCCGCCAGATAAACGAAGATCGCGATGAAGATCAGCATCGGGCTCCCGAACAGGCCGATGAAGCCGAGTGCGAATGCGACCCCTTGACCGATCATCGCAGCGATCTCTGTGGCGCGCACGAAGCCGAGCCGCACTGAGAGGAGCGCGCGCAGGATGCGTCCGCCATCCATCGGGAAGGCGGGGACCAGGTTGAAGAGCGCGAGGAACAGATTCACCGATGCGAGCCGGTCGACCATCGAGACCTCGGCGCTCTCGACCGCCGCGAGCGAGCCGCCGTCCAGTGTCGCGCTCGTGACGAGGACGAGACCGAACGCGATCACGACATTGACCAGTGGGCCCGCGATCGCGATGAGGAATTCCTCAAGCGGCTTTTCCGGAATGCGCTCCAACCGCGCGACGCCGCCGATTGGAAGCAGGATGACATCGGGTGTCAGAACGCCGAAGGCGCGCGCCGTCAGGATGTGGCCGAACTCATGCGCCAGCACGCAGAGGAACAGAAGCACCATGAAGAGAAGGCTGCTCCAGGCCGCATTGCGCCCGCCCCAGACGTAGCTCGCGCCGAAAATCCAGGCGAGGAAGAGGATGAACGTGATGTGGATTCGGACGGCTGTTCCGGCGATGGAACCGAGCTTCAGGGACCAAGACATGGCTGGCCTCGCAACGGTGGAGCTTCGGGGCGGAGGTAGGATGACGCGGCTGTCCTGCTGCCGCACTGACAAACCGCAAGCCCAACGGTGTCAATCCGCTTGCATATTCTCGAGGCCGATCCCCGGCTCAGGGGGCATATTACAGGCCTTCACGCGTGCAGGCATCATCGCCGGCCTCCAACCTCGTCGACATGCCTGAACAGATCGGCCGGATCATCGTAAACGCGGATTGCACCGGATTGCCTCAACTCGTCTTGTCCATAGCCACCGCTCAAAAGACCGACGCCCAAGGCCCGGCATCGTATTGCCGCCAGCATGTCCCAGACGCTATCGCCGACAACCACTGCTGTTTCGATAGGTGCTCCCAGTCGGGCGGCGGCCGCGAGAAACAGGTCCGGATCGGGTTTGGCATATTTGACCTGATCGCGCGTCACCACCGGGATCCTATCCGGATCGACGCTGAGCGCGGCCAGATTGACGGCTGCGGTTTCCATTCGACCGCTGGTCGCAATCGTCCACGGAATACCGGCCTCCGACAACCACGACAGCAATTCTCGAGCTCCCGGCAGAGGCCGGATGTATCTGGCCTGCTGACGGTACGCGGCGGCGTGGCCCTCGCGCAGCCGTTCCGCGCGCTCATAGCTAATCTCGAAGCCCGTCTCGCGCAGAAGCTGGTCGGTGAACAAGCCGCCGCTCATACCGATCTTGCGATGGATGCGCCAGACCGATAGTTCAATACCTTCAGCGTCAAGCGCGTGCTTCCAGGCAAGGACGTGTTGGTACACGCTGTCCACCAGCGTTCCATCAAGGTCAAATATAAAGACTGGCTCAATACGCATCCGATTTCTCCTTCGATAGCATTGTCATCTGCAATGGCAGAGCACCTTTGATTTGGCGGTGCCAGCGAGTGGCAATCCTCGGCCTTGGCAATCAACGCCTGTTCATGCGGCGAAGACAAAGGTCAACCACAGCGCCACTGCTCCGACGAGAAGGCAAAGCAATGCCATGGCCGCGATCTCAACGGCAAACGGGCCGCGGCCGATCAAGGCTCCGATAGCGATCTTGCTGACGGTATTGCTGGCGACGGCGCCGAGAATGGCCACCGCCGCATCTGACGTACTCAGAATCTCAGGTGTGAGGCGCGCCATGGACACGGTGATTGCATCAATGTCGGCAATTCCCACGAAGATCGCGCCCGCCAACGCGCCCGTAGCGCCAAACGTTTCTCCCACCGCTCGACCTAGCATGACGATCAATGCCAGAAAAAACGCAAATCCCAGGACTGACCAAAAATCAAACGGATTGCGAAAATCTACACTCTGATGGCTGCCGGTGTCAGTCTTTGGCCAGTACACCCAAATGACGGCGAACCCGGCTGCCACGAGTGAGACAGCAACGAGGGTCGGCGCGACAAGCATGAGGAGACCAGGCTTGAGCGCTGCCACGATGGCGGCCACGCGGAGGAACATGATAACGGACGCGACCGCGACGCCGGCCGCAAGCAGACGGGGTGAGCCTTCACCCGCGGCAGCATGGCGCGCGTTGGCGATGGTCACTGCGGTGGAAGACGCGAGCGCGCCGGCCGCGGCCGCCAACAGCAGCCCGCGCCGCGCGCCGAAATTCGTCACCGCGGCATAGCCGAGGAACGAAACGCTGGCGAGGACGATGGCGATGATCCACACGTCGCGCGGATTGACCCCGCCGAAGGGGCCGACCGGATGATCGGGCATGATCGGCAGCCCGAGGAAGGTCATGGCGAGCAAGATCAGTCCTCACTGAAACTCCGGCCACGTGATATTCTCCAGCCAGCCGTGAAGCTCCTCTCGAAAGGCAAGCAGGCCCGCGGCCGCGACTGTTGTGCCGGCGGCTATCCGCAGATCGCCGAGCAGCGCATAAGCGCCGAGAGCAAAAGTCAGCATGCCAGCAATCGCAGTGGTGGCCGAGAAAGTTCCAACCGCCCTGTTCTCGTCGCGGGTGAAGAGAGTAACGACCGCAGCATAGGCGGCAAAGCCAAGGCCGAGAACGATACCGCCGACGGCGCTCGCGGCACCTGCTGACGCTCGTGACGACAAGGCCAGCGCCAGCGCCGCGATTACGCCGCCGAGCAGACCCGAAATGGCAAAGGTGCGGATTCCCGGGGCACGACTTCCAAGGCTCGCTTGACGTCGGCGCCAACCCCGTTCGAGGCCGATCAACAGCCCGATGCCGAGCGCGACCGCGAGACGAGGGATCAGTTCTTAGAGGTCCTTGGACGGGTCCATGTCCAGACCGTTCTAGGCGCGATCGGGGTCCAGTTAAAGATCAAACCAAAAGATCAGGCGCGGCGTCGTCAGCCAAGCCCGGAGCATTGCGCCGCTCGGCAATGACTGCCAGCCTTGCATCAGCGCAAGATCCATCATTTACCGAAATCTAGCGGCTCCCGCCTCGTGAGCACCTTGACTGGCGTCAGCTTTCTTGAGGGTTTTCAGCGGCCAATATCTTTGTCGGCCGCTCTGTGCAGCATATCGCGATGTAGGTCGTGCGTCCGTAAGCACGGTATGGAACTTTGTTACTACGGCCCCTTCGCCGAGCGCGCAACAGCCAAAAGCTTTCGGGAAGCTTGATGGACGTCAAATGCGCTGTGCGTCTGCCTGGACGATCGAGAAACAGGACGTCGAGCGTAACCGTCTTGAGGCGCCCCAGGCTTCCTGCAATCCAATGCTATTCCCGTCATTCGACCGGCGCGCCGAACGAGAAAAGGCCGACCTATCAAGATGCATGAGCGATGGCGTGCAAGGCAGAGTCAATCGGCGAAACGCAACATGCAAACGGCGCAGCGGGAGCGGTGGCGCAAGTTCGTCGGATGCGCAGGCGCGGCCCGCAGTCGCGGTCGTGTCAAGTCAGGCTACCGTTGTCAGCTCATGAGGTCCAGTGATGGCTGAGTTGGACCAGTTGATGATGAAGCACTGCATCAGCATTGCGAAGGCGTCAGGGAAGGCCGGAGAGTATCCATATGGCGCGGTCATCTGCCGGGACGGTGTTATCGTGGCTGAGTCCGTCAATCGCGTTACCCACGACAGGAACGTGACGCACCACGCCGAGCTCGTTGCAATTTCGCTGGCAGAAGAGTCGCTCGGTACCATTAGCCTGGATGACTGCGAAATCTATGTAAATGCAGAACCGTGCGCGTTTTGCTCTTACGCGATCCGGGAGAGCAGAATTCGCCGGGTCGTGTACGGGGTCAGTTCCCCGCACATGGGAGGCGTCTCGAAGTGGAATATACTCGGCGACGTGGATTTGTCTCGCAGTATGCCAGAGGTGTTTCGCACCGCCTCCTGAAGTCGTTGCGGGATACATGGCCAAGGAAGCCGAACAGGGATTGATTGATTGGAATCCACTCATTGCCGCAATTATCGCTCGACGCGGCCTCTTTGGCGCGGCACCACAGGCGATAACCGGCATTATGGAGGCCTGCCGCGTCCGGCGACCTCGCCGACGCGAGCAAATGCTTCGCTTTTCTGCGTCGTCACTTCTTTGACTGTTTCGGACGCCGTTAAGCATCCGCGGGGTGGTCCTCAAGTTTCGCTCCCCGCGACGACGGATGCTATGTCCGTGTACATAAGGCGACTGCCGCTGCGTGCCGCTCAACCGGCCGAGATCGAGTTCGTCGTGATTGCGCAGTAGTCGCTACTAGGATTCGCTCAACTGTCGAGACTCCGCCGAAAGACGCGCTGCGCGTCTGGATGCCCCCGTGGTCGCGGGAGGACCGGTTGACTCACTCGGAAGAGAGGAGCTTAGTCATGATAGAACATGCTCGGTGTGAAATGCGGGTTCCGGTGTATGGAAGTCTGGATAGTCCCCGAGCCCGTCACAGCGCCAAGCGACATGTTCCTCCGTTGATGACATGACGCCCGATGATGCTGCACAGCGCTGAGATGCGGTGGTTCTTCGTGGGTCCCTCGCCAGAATGGGTCGCGGAGTGGTTCGACGCCGGCGAAGGACGGCTACTGGAGCGGCTGGAAAAGCCAAGGACCGACTCCTATCTGGTCTTCTTCGGGTCCTCAGGTGTCGGGGTGAAGCTGCGCGAAGCGCCTGGGAAAGGTCATCTGAATTTCGAGATCAAGGCACTGCGGTCAGCACCTAGAACCGTCGAGCCTCGCCCGGCATCCTGGAAAAGGCGGACGCCTGTGTGAAATGGTCCGTCGAGTTCCCCGCGGCGGAGGATCTTCGGCAGAGCATGCGGGAGGGATCGCGGTGGATCGACGTCGAGAAAAAGCGCTGGCTACTCAAGTATGAGCTCAAAGCTGACGCCGCACCGAAAGAGGTCTTGAAGGAGGCAAGGCCCGACGAGGGATGCAACGTGGAGTTAACGGAACTGGTGGTGGTGGGAGGCCATTGGTGGACGATCGGATTCGAAGCGTTCGGTCTGCCGGAACGGGTCGACTGCCATCTGCTGGCAAGCCTTGAGACGTTCTTTTCTGGCTCCAGAGCGACAATTCCGTGCCCGCTCCTGGAGGCAAATTCGCTGTCGTACCCGAGCTGGTTTGCCAACATCGGCGTCGTTTGAATTTCATCGGCACCGGGCATCAAGGGCCGCCGCAACCGCAATTTGGATTTGAACACGCGTGGCATGCGCCCCGTTAAGCGATCCGGATCTTGCAGGGATGGGCAATCTCGGTGCTGCACGAAGTTGGCACCATCCGCGACGGTGAGTGTGAGGAGCACGGCTGGATGCAAGACCGGCCCGATCCGCACGCCCGCGAACGCGCCTTCATCAAAGCCCGTCAGGATCCGCCGCCGAGGCAGCATTGCTGGCCCGGAAGCCGCTTTCCGTGGATGAGTTCGTTAACAAATCCGCCTTTGGAGACAGCTGCGCCTACTTGCGCAAAGTTCACGTCGCCAACCTGAGGCGCTGGGTAGGGCAAGCCGCTTGGAAGGGCGAGCATGGTAACCGGAAGACGCGAGAAAAGGCTGCCACCGGCGAGTCCTCACACTCCCGCTTCGCCGTTTTAGACGGCCGAACTGCCGAGCGCCTCCGGGCAGACTCGCAAATGGTCCCACTTTCCCGAGACTGCCATTGGAGACTTAGTTCGATTGCGAGTGCCGTCGGAGAGCGGCACCCCGCCGCGGCCCGGGGGGCACGCCCAGCTATACGGCGGACGCGGAGATCGTCTCGCCGGCTTCTTGGGTCGCGTCTGAAATGAGGGCGACGACCTCCGGCTGGTTGACCGATATCAACGCGGGCGGGCGGAAACCCAACAATGATACCATGGGAGCGCCTTCGGGGCTGAGTGGCAGGCTGAGGGAAGCAAACCGATGAATATCGAGAAATATACCGAGCGGGCGCGCGGCTTTGTCCAGTCTGCGCAATCGCTGGCGATGCGCGAGGGGCACCAGCAGTTTTCACCGCTGCACCTCCTCAAAGTGCTGCTGGAAGATGCCGAGGGGTTGGCCGCCGGTCTGATCGACCGCGCCGGCGGCAATTCCCGGGCGATCCTGAAAGCGACCGAGGACGCGCTCAACAAGCAGCCGAAGGTTTCGGGAAGCGGCGCCGGACAGATCTATCTCGCCCCTGAACTGGCACGTGCCTTCGATGCGGCTGAAAAGGCTGCCGAGAAGGCCGGCGACAGCTTTGTCACGGTCGAGCGGTTGCTGTTGGGCCTGACGCTCGAGAAAGGCAGCGAGGCCGGGGCCATTCTCAACAAGGGCGGCGTCACCCCGCAGAATCTCAATGCGGCGATTGAATCGCTGCGCAAGGGCCGGACTGCCGACAGCGCCAGCGCGGAAAACGCCTATGACGCGCTGAAGAAATATGCCCACGACCTGACGCAGGCGGCGCGCGACGGCAAGCTCGATCCCGTGATCGGCCGCGACGAGGAAATCCGCCGCACCATCCAGGTGCTCTCCCGCCGCACCAAGAACAACCCCGTGCTGATCGGCGAGCCCGGCGTCGGCAAGACCGCCATCGTCGAGGGCCTGGCGCTGCGCATCCTCAACGGCGACGTGCCAGAGAGCCTGAAGGACAAGAAGCTGCTCTCGCTCGACATGGGCGCGCTGATTGCGGGCGCCAAATACCGCGGCGAGTTCGAGGAGCGGCTGAAGGCCGTGCTGCAGGAGGTCATTGCGGCCGAAGGCTCGATCATCCTGTTCATCGACGAAATGCACACACTGGTCGGCGCCGGCAAGGCTGATGGCGCCATGGACGCGTCCAACCTGCTGAAGCCTGCGCTGGCGCGCGGCGAGCTGCATTGCATCGGCGCCACCACGCTCGATGAATACCGCAAGCACGTCGAAAAGGATGCGGCGCTGGCGCGGCGCTTTCAGCCGATCTTCGTCTCCGAGCCGACGGTCGAGGATACGATCTCGATCCTGCGCGGGCTGAAGGACAAGTACGAACAACACCACGGCGTTCGCATCAGCGATTCGGCGCTTGTCGCTGCGACCACGCTGTCCAACCGCTACATCACCGACCGTTTCCTGCCCGACAAGGCGATCGACCTGGTCGACGAGGCCGCGGCGCGGCTGAAGATGCAGGTCGATTCCAAGCCCGAAGAACTCGATTCGATCGACCGGGAAATCATCCGGCTGAAGATCGAGCAGGAGGCGCTGAAGAAGGAAACCGACGCGGGTTCGAAGAGCCGCCTGCAGGCGCTGGAAAAGGAGCTGGCCGATCTCGAGGAGAAATCGGCGGCGCTGACGGCACGCTGGAGCGCGGAGAAGAACAAGCTCTCCAATGCGCAAAAGCTGAAGAGCGAACTCGACGCCTTGCGCATCGAGCTGGCAAACGCGCAGCGACGCGGCGAATTCCAGCGGGCCGGCGAGCTTGCCTATGGCAAGATCCCCGAGCTGGAAAAGCGGCTTGCCGACATCGAGGCCAATGAAGCATCCGGCGAAATGATGGAGGAGGCGGTGACCGCCAACCACGTCGCGCAGGTGGTGTCGCGCTGGACCGGCGTTCCCGTCGACAAGATGCTGGAGGGCGAAAAGGACAAGCTCCTGAAGATGGAGAACGCGCTCGGCAGGCGCGTGGTCGGCCAGGCCGAAGCTGTGCATGCGGTGGCAACCGCCGTGCGCCGGTCGCGCGCGGGGCTGCAGGACCCGAACCGCCCGATGGGCTCGTTCATGTTCCTGGGGCCCACCGGCGTCGGCAAGACCGAGCTGACCAAGGCTTTGGCGGAATATCTATTCAACGACGAGACCGCGATGGTCCGGCTCGACATGTCGGAATACATGGAGAAGCACTCGGTGTCGCGGCTGATCGGCGCGCCTCCCGGCTATGTCGGCTATGACGAGGGTGGGGCGCTCACCGAGGCGGTGCGGCGTAGGCCCTATCAGGTGGTGCTGTTCGACGAGATCGAGAAGGCGCACCCCGACGTCTTCAACGTGCTGCTGCAGGTGCTCGACGACGGCCGCCTGACCGATGGTCAGGGGCGTACCGTCGACTTCCGCAACACGCTGATCATCATGACCTCGAACCTCGGTTCGGAGTTTTTGGTGAATCAGCCGGAAGGCAAGGATACCTCCGAAGTGCGCGAGCAGGTGATGGGCATGGTGCGGGCGCATTTCCGGCCCGAATTCCTCAACCGCGTCGACGAGATCATCCTGTTCCACCGCCTGCAGAAGAGCGAGATGGGCCGGATCGTCGAGATCCAGTTCGCTCGTCTCCAGAAACTTCTGGAGGATCGCAAGATTACGCTGACGCTCGATGCGGCGGCGCGCGACTGGCTGGCCGCCAAGGGTTGGGATCCCGCCTATGGCGCACGTCCCCTCAAGCGCGTGATCCAGCGCAACCTGCAGGACCCGCTGGCGGAGATGATCCTCGCCGGTGAAATCAAGGACGGCGATCGCGCCGTGATCTCGGCCGAGGGCAATGTCCTGACCTTCAACGGCAAGGCGCCGCAGACCGCCGAGGTAGCCCAGTTCGAGGCGCCGCAGGCCAAGCGCAAGCTGCATAAAGGGGAATGACGTCGTGCTGATCGATGACGCCCCACAGCCGGCCAGCCGTGTGCGCGGGGGCGAGCTGAAGTACTCCACCAGGATAGAAGGCGCAGGGTGGCCAGCACACCTACGCCGAGCAATGGCAGATAGTTGGAAGTCGATGCCAGTCGTTCGGCTATCGTTCCAATAAACCCGAGGCGGAACCCGGGGAGGGTGCCCGGGTTCCTAGCCCGCCGGAACAGCATCCCTCCCTCTAAGGACCGCTCGGCATGGCTGCCCTGTTATGTTCACAAGCCAACTGAACCGTGGGTGAACTTTTGCAGTTAGGAACCGAGAAGGCACGAGCAATATGGTTCGGCAAATCGGGAGGAACTATCACCCGCGTACGGTGGCCGCCTTTTGCGACGAGAAGCGCTTGCCGCCAGCCGCCAAGTCGACGATCGTCTCGAGCACCCCTGCTATCACAGAACGACGTTTTTGAGGCCGGACCAATTGCGGCTATGAGCACGTTCTGCCCAGAACGCCGCAACGAAATCGCAGCGAATTAGGTGAATCGGTCGTGAACAAAACTTCGCGCAACCGTTCCTCACAGCATGAGAATCAACGACTTAGAAAACGCTCATTGCGTTCGGGACGCTGGCTCATCGGTTCTGGTCTGTTCATGCGACGAGCCTGGGGAATTGGCTAATTGAACGATTGCAACAATTGGATGTTGCGTTTCGCATAAGGCGCCCGTCCCGTCTCTCGGGATGCGGCTCACGCCCCGCCGTTCGGTCCTTGAGGAATACTGCGCAGTGCTGAGGATTGGCATCATCTCGGACACTCATAGCCTGCTGCGGCCCGAGGCTGCGATGGCTGGCCGGAGTAGCGCATATCATCCACGCCGGTGATGTTGGCCGTGTGGACGTTCTCGAGGGACTGCGTCCAAGGAACTGCAATTCGATCCGGCAAGGCGCGGATTTGACGTAGTCATTTCGCATCGACCGCGGATCGAAACTATTGACAGGGTCCTCTACCTGAATCCCGGAAGCGCCGGGCCACGGCGTATCAAGTTGCCCGTCACATTGGCGACTCTGGAACTGACCGCAAGCGGGCTTCAGCCCATCATTCACGAGCTTAGTTGCGCAAAATGATCGCACAACGGCGCGACCTACTTTTCGGGAGCCTGTCAAGCTCAAGCGGGATCACCATGACCGTTTTCGTCTATGTCAACATCAGCAAGCCGGTCGGCGACGTTGACCACCAAGGTGTCTGCAAACCAGGATGCCGCGGAAACGTGCAGCCTCATCCCGGCCCTCTCCCCTTGAAGAACGGGGAGAGGAAGAACCGCCAGCCTCAGTCGATCACCTGGACGATCTTCTGCTGCTGCGGGTCAACCAGCACCACCTCGTCGCCGATGGCGAGATAGCGGTAGTTGGCAAGCTCCGGATGGTTGCGCGCCAGCTCTTCCGGCACCGGCTGCAGCGACAGACAGTTCGACGCCGAGGTTCCGCCTCCGCCGCCCGAAGGCGAGGTCGAGCCGACCGTCGTCGAAGAGCTCCGCACCAGTTCCCTGAACCGCCTGCGCGTGTCATCATCGCTGATGACGACACGGTCGCGGCCGTAAGCGGCCGCCCTGTTGTAGCCCGGTCCGTCGTCGAGAATATCGACGACCTCGCGCCGCCGCGGATCGATAATGGCAACGCGGTTGTCGATCACCGTGTACTCATAGTCCCGGTATTGCGGCATGATCCGCACGATATCGGGCGGCAACCGGCGCGCCTGCACGCCCCGCGGCAACCGCGTGCCGACATCGACCTGGATATTGAGATTCTGGCTGGTGCCCGTCCTGTCACGCCGCAGCTGATCGACGACTTGCCTGCGCTGATCGTCGTTGCCTGCGGTCGAGGAAGTCTGGCGGGTCGATTGATCCGGCGCCTGGCCGGTCTTCTGGGTCTGTGTGTTGTCGGCCGGCCGCGCGCTCTGCTGCGGCGAGGAGTTGGAGGGCTGGGCGGCCTGATCGCGCTGCTCCTTGCGATCGCGATCGATCTGCTGCTGGGTCTGCTGCTGCTTGGTCTCGGCCGGCCTGGTGGCGTCCTGCGCGCGGTCCTGCCTGGGCTGACTCTCGCGGCCCCGCAGCTTTTCCTCGGCCTGTTGCTTCTGGTCGGCAGCCGGCTTGGCATCGCGGCCCTGCTGCAGGTCCTTCTGCTGCGCCGTGCTCGAGGGCGCGCGCTCGCCCCGGCCGGGCTGATCTTTGCTCTGCCGGGTCGGCTCCTTGGACTCGCGGCCCTGCGGCTCCTGCGCCTGCTTGCTGCGCTCGGCCGGCGACGGGGCCTCACCGCGCTGCATGTCCTTGGAGCTGCCCTTCGGCTCGGACTGCGCGCGTTCATTGATGCGATCGGCCGCGCCGCCGCGATCCATCTCCTTCGACTGGGCGGCTGGACGGTCCATTTCCTTAGACTGAGACGCCGGTGATTGGGCGCGGGGGCTCTCCTCGCGCTTCAGCGAACCTTCCGGCGATTGCGCAATGGCGGCACCGGCCCCAATGACCAACGCCATCGTCGTCGTGTAAAGCCAATTAATCCTCATGGCAGAACCTCCTGTTGGTTCCCCTCGCCCGTCTCGGATTGGGCAACCTAGGTTTCCGCGTTTGGTTCCGCTATGACGGCGGTCAACCGGCGGCGAGGCGATCCAGCGCGGGTTGGTCAAAAGCGCGATCAGCGCCTCACGCTCATAGACCCTTCCGACGGAGCCGCGCAGGGCGCCCGCCCACGGTCATCGTGTCGTTGAACAGCTCTTGTTGTCTCACATCAGGTCCTTGGTAATGGCGCGGAAATATTCGCCTGCCAGCGGTAAGATGTCGGTTACCCAGCGGTCGAACATCCGGAAGGATTTGACGAACTCATCGTTCCAGATGTTTTCCCACAATTGCACCTTGGCTGATGGCGCGCGAGGCCGGCCGCAGCATCTCGAAGGATTGCGGTATGAGTTCCGGCGGCATGTTGCCGGTGCAGTCGACCAGGCGATCGACGTCGAAGTAGCGACGGTCCGCGAAATTGGCAAACAGCTTCATTTGGCAGAAATCGACCGGCGTCGTGAAGCAGATTAAATTCTTCATTGGTCCGTCGTGGAAGATTGAGCCGTATAGCAGCGACAGCACGCCGCCGAAGCAGTAGCCGATCACGGTGACGTCGCGCTCGCCGGAATCCTGGTGCACGCGCCGCACAGCGTCGGGAATGAAGTTGAGGACGTAGTCCTCCATGCCGAGTGATCTTTCCTCGCTTCGGCGCCGTCCAGTCCAGCATGTAGACGTCCTAACCGCGCCTGGCCGGAACGAATCCCTTCGAGGCCGTCCGGTAAGAGGCTGCGCCAATGCTTCAAAAACATCGGCAGAAATTGCGGAACGAAACGCAGTTGCTGCGGGGTGACGTCCACGCGCCCACGTCCGATGATCGCCAGGGGGTAGCCGCCATCGCTCCGGCGGGTGAAGCAGATGCTGGCTGCACCGGGAGAGACGGCCAGGATCGAAGAACGGATCGAGGGAAACGGAATAAGTTAGGTCAAACCGCGGTCACTGCAACGATCCGATACGAGTTGGAGTCGTCGACGCCAATCTGATTGCCGACCACAAAGGACAGGTAAGCAGGCCGCCAATAGTCGGGGCAAGCTCGAGACAATCCTCATGGCGGATCCGCGATATGCAGAACGTCAAAAAGTTAGGCAAGTGGCACGAGCCATACCGGCCGTGGAACCTATAACGCAGGGTCGACCGGCCGCTCATTTGAGTAAGCGAGCGACGCCTGCTGGGCGACCGCATCTTCCTCGTGTCTCCGCGCTTAGGCGGCCTTCTTCTTGGTGGCGGGGACGTCGAGCACGCCCATGATATCGGCCTCCTTCATGATCAGGAGATCCTGGCCGTCGAGGACGACCTCGTTGCCGGACCATTTGCCGAACAACACGCGGTCGCCAACCTTGAGGTCGATCGGGATCAGCTTGCCGGATTCATCGCGGCCGCCGGGGCCAACGGCGACGACTTCGCCCTGCGAGGGCTTTTCCTTGGCAGTGTCCGGAATGATGATGCCGCCCTTGGTCTTCTCCTCGGCTTCAATGCGTTTGACCACGACGCGATCATGGAGCGGACGGAATTTCATGCAGTCCTCCTTCTACTGTGACTATTTCCGGATTGGCATTCGAATGCACGAGTGGCAGCCGGTCTCCACATAAGCCTGTGACACCGAGGCATAAGGTCCTCGCGCCAATGATGTTTGACTCTCTCAGGCGCACTGTCGCTTCATCCTGGGTGGATTGGCGCAGACGGATAACTCCATGATGGGGAAGCGCCTATGGAGCTGTCGTTGACAGGCATCAAGGGCGATCGATTTAGGACGTGCCGCCTCTTCTCTCCCGATTCCATATTGCGGTCGTCGTCACCGGGATCTGCCTAATTCTGCCCGGTATGTTGACGGCCGTCATTTTCAGGTCGTGAGCGCTGTTGGAGAGTCGAGTTCGGTATCAGCTCTTGGCTTCGATTGTTTGGGAAAGGTCGTATGTGAAGGGACGGTCCCTGACGACACTGCATCGGCGCGCTCTGCCTCGCCCTTGCGTTTTCCGGTGTTGGAGCAGCTGCAGCAAGCACCGCCAGTGAGCGCCAAGCCGGTCGATCTCCAAGATAAGCGCAAGGCGCGTTACCAAGCCAACTCCGCGGAGGCTCTACCGCGTCAACTTCTGTTGGAGTTCTATCCGGCAAGCAGCGAGAGGCCATCAGGCGCGTTCGAATTGTTTGAAGCGCGATGACCGTAGCTGGCGGAAACTCTGACGAAGATGGGCTTGGGCGCTGGCAGCCCGCCGATTCGCGCTTCCGGCTCAAGAGTGCTTTCGGTGGTCGGTGCGCCGTATGCACCCGGATTCACTCTTTTTCCGCCGACCTCGTCGATATGGTCCAGGAGGTCGCCTGGATCCTCGTAGACGCGGATGGCGCCTGCCTGCCGTAGTTCATCGAAACCGTATCCGCCGGCTGAGGAGTTCCATCCCCAACGCCCGGCAGCGCGTTGCCGAGAGCAGATCTCAATGCTGTCCCGACCACAATCGCCCTTTCGATGGGGACACCGAGACGGTCGGCTGCGGCGAGGAACAGATCGGGATCCGGCTTTGCGTGCCTGACCTGATCGCGCGTGATTACCGTAGCGTTTGCATGATCGACGTTAAGCGCTGCGAGATCGGCCGCCGCCGTTGGCCGCTGGAAGCGATGGCCTAGGGAATTCGTGCTTCGATGAGCCAAGCGGGCAGCTTGCGCGCGCCGGGAGTCCGGTAGAGAGAGATCTGCCCTGAATTCCGTTGATAGGCCCGCGCATGAGCTCGCCGCAGCCGCTCAACGCTCTCGATCTCAACCGCAGTCTCGCGCAACAGCTGATTGGTAAATAGGCCCCCGCTCATGCCGACCTTGGATGATTACGCCAAACGAGAGCTCGATCTTCTCTCATCAAGCGCAGCCCTCCAGGACAAAACATGCTGATAGACGCTGTCGACCAGCGTGCCATCAAGGTCGAACAATACGGACGGTTCGAGGCGCGTTGATGAACGCTCCTCTTTGCACGTACTTGTAGCCGACCCGATCGGGACCCTGTAATGGATGAGCAGGATTAGTCCGCGCCTTTAGCCATGGCGCAAAGATCACGGCCTGACCTCTATTATTTTGACGATAGCGCTGTCCCGTCGCTGATGAGGCTGCTGCTACGTCGACGAACTCCTGCTTGATTTGTCCGATCAGCCGGCGCCACACCCGGGCCACCCCCGCAGTACTATTCGGGCGCTCCGAGCCGCGACGTTACTACCTGTCGGGCCTGTCCCTTGGTCCGCAATCGATGAAGTAAAGCGTTGGCGACAGCTTCCGAGGATGCTGGATTTTGTCCCGTGATCAGATCGCCATCGGAGACGGCATGGGGTTGCCACTTCTCTTTCCGGGAATAATTGCCGCCGTTATTCCTCAACATATCTTCGATCAGGAACGGAACGACGTCCGTCAGTTCAATTGCAGCCTCCTCGAGGTTGGAGAATCCGGTGACGGATTTTCCGGCGACAAGGGGAAGGCCATTTGGTGCCATGGTGTAACGCAACGCGGCGGGACCATGGCAGACGAGCGCTAAAGGATGACCCGTGCAGAACATGGTTTCGATCAGTGCGATTGAATGAGGGTCATTGGCGAGATCCCACAACGGGCCGTGGCCACCTGGATAGAAGGCGGCATCATGGTCGCGGGCCGAAATGCTCGACAGCGTCCGGGTGTTCGCCAACTCGGTTTGCGCGTAACTGTCGCGCTGAAAGCGAATAGTCGCTGCGGTTTCCGCCTCGGCCCACTCGCTTCTCGGATCGACCGGTGGCAGGCCTCCCTCGGGAGATGCAAGTGTGAGAACGATGCCGGCGTCCTTAAAGATGTAGTAGGGCGTAGCGAATTCATCGAACCAGAAGCCGGTCTTCTTGCCAGTGTCCCCAAGTCGATCGTGCGAGGTTAGTACGATCAATATCCTCATCTCGGGTTTGCTCCTCTGCTCAGCGCCTGGGTGGCACTAGAGCATCGGGCATCGTTGCTTGACGTTCATTGAGGGTCATCAGTTTTGCCGTCAAAAAGGACCGGCTGGGTTCCGCGACCGTGTCACTCTTGAACAGCGTTGGCTTCTTCATGGCGTGGCACCCGCTCTGAACGTCACCTCCAGCGCTGATCGACACAGGCCTTTGGCTTGTTGCAGCAGTCGTGTTCTAGCGAGGGATAATCCGTGTATGCTTTCTCGCCTCGACCGTAGTAGGCAGTTGGATCGTCGGCGTTGAACGGTGCGCCGATAAGCAGCCGCACGGGCAAATCGGGTTTCACACCGCCGAACTCGGTCTTGAGCGACGCCATCACAGCAGCTTTTGATCCGCGAGGGGGCTTTCCAACCTCGCGCGTGTCTTCGTCGTGGAGGTCAATTAGATCGCCAAACGTGCAGACGTTCCGCACCACGCGTGGCTTCGACGATCCATTGCGGTCAATGTTGCGCTCCATGTCGAGCGCCCAATCTTCACCGTCTTTGCGTCGGCGAAAGGTCTCTGACACGCAGCGGTTCTTACGACGGACCTGGACGCGCCAGTTCCCGGAGGGCAACTGAGTGAAGCTGGCCATGGCCATGTGCACTCCCCAATTCGTGTGCGCTACATTGGGAAGCAGGCATTTGGAAAAGCGCCACTCGGCCAACGAACCGCGACCTAGTCCAAGCCCACACATTAAGAGATGGCAGCTCTCGTTCTCGCTTAGGAACGCCGCAACGAAATCGCAACGAATTGGGTGAAACGACCGTGAACAAAACGGGACGGATGCGACCATCACATCAAGAAAATTCAATAACTTAGAAAGTACTCACTGCGTTCGGGACGCAGGTGTCAAATTGCCACCTGAACCGAATGTCGGTATCGGTGGTTGCGCCTCCCCGCAACCACCGATACCGACACTCTAGGAGCCATCGCTGCTGCGGGAATTTTCGTTTGAGATCAGGAGCGCGCTTATCGAGCTCAACGATTAGTCAATAAGCTTACGCACGAGATGCACACATCTGCAGCTCGACGACATCGCCGTCCCATGCCTTGGTGTTCTTGATCTCTTCGTGGTGAGACAGGGCCGAGAAGGTGATCAGCGTTGCCGGCCTGCTATTGTCCGGCGTTACCAAGAGGTAGACCGCAGCCGGTCACGTCGGAAATGTTGGAGGGGATCCACGTGCCCCTAGTCGAATTTACGTCGGGCGCCGCGGCAGTCGACGTGTTCGCCTTGGTGCTCATGCCATCGTTCTTGCGGGCCATCTGCTCGATGCCATCGTTCGGAATATCGAAATTCGCTATTCGCCCGATACCAGCAAAAATGCCAGCAAACTGGACGGCTGGAGCGAATTTTTACGGGTGTTTCAATGTGTCGCGAAAATTTTCTCGTGAAAACCGGAATCGAACCAGCGCCTTAAGTGATTGTTATTATTTGCATTTTTTTCGTGGTGCCCCTGGCCGGAATCGAACCAGCGGTGCCAGAAACAAACAAGCTGATGTTGTCGACCGAAGTGGCGGCGCGTGATTACGGTGGCCTGACGAACATCAACCCAGATCATCCGGCACCGATTTTCTCGATTTCAATTCGAGTCGAACAACTACTTCCTCCGCGGCTCGCGCTTTGCCACCGCCTCGATTGCCTTTGAGAATATCTCAGGTCCTTGCCAGAATGCGAGCGTGAGTCCGTAAATCGTGAGTGCGGGGTACCCCGCACCACCCAAGACAAGTGAGATGATTCCTGCAACGATGATGCGCGAACCCTTCACGGTCGCAAGCTGGTCGGCTATCCGCGAAAGAACCTTTAAGACCTTTTCGCCGGCGTCTTTCACTGCGGAAGGAGCATTCTCGTCTTCGATGGTTTCGAGGTCCGTAGAAATCTTTTGCAGGGAAGCGACGATGTCGCCGGCCGAATTTATCCGTAACGACAAAAGCGCATCCGCAGCTTCTTGTATGCGTGAAGCCAGCTCTTGACGTGCCTCACGCGGAGATTTCTTCTGTGCGGGGAGATTCGACCCAGGTGCAGCAGGCGTTCCGTCAGCATCTCTGATCGCTTCTATGAGCGCTTCGCGGGTTCGCTGCTCCACTTCGTCGTCAGTCGCACGGTAGGAGTAAACGACAAACCGAAAATCCTTATGGTCGAACGGAAGCGGGTGACCAGCTTGCGCCATCAAGATGGTGGGGAGGTTTGTGGCGTGCCTCACTCCCAACTCGTAAAATCCGTTGGAGGTTAGCTCCGTAAGGTCTGCTATCACCAAATCCGCTGTCAGAACCTCATCCAGGAGTCTATCGTTGATTGAACCGTGTATCCGTTCAGATTGATACCGAACTAGCTCAAAGTCCGGAAAATCGATCCGAAAAACTGGTGCGACAAGTGTGTTGTAGATGGCCTCGGCGGCATTGTGGGGCGGAGCGTTACCGGGGCCGAACGTCGAGATGTACAAGCAGCGCTTAGTGGCCATAAATCACCTAGTAAAAAGGCGCTCCGGGGTGGGCTTGTTCAGCGCGGAGGGGAGGAGGCGCTGAACTTCTGATTATGATTTCAACTTGAGGTTTTTGACAAGCGGCCGCCTAGTGGCGGCGTTGCCGCTTCTCGCTGTAGGAGAATGTTTGGAATTTGCGTCGGCTGACTCGCTCGATTCCGATTCGTTCCGTACGAACGTTTCGGAGTGGGAATGTAAACGCGCTTTCGTCATTCGCGAGCCGTCTACGAATGGATGGGCCAATGACCAAGCAAACCCACCGTGACGCATGGTGGCATGGACCGTTGGAGCGTTACTTGGGCCGCTGCCTGCACCTATGGGTATATGCACGGCTACTTCACTTGAGGCTTCACCACTTCTCTTTGTGGTTTTTGGCCGTAAGCATGGACTTCGCGTTTTTATGGAATGCCATCACCGTCTTCCCGTAGGGCAGCTTCATGCTCTCAGGAACGTTGGAATCGAGCGAAAGCAACTGGATAGTGTTCGGGTTCCTGGCGATTATGATCGAGGGAATGTCCTGCCAGCCTTCGGCTTGAAGGTTCCCCCTCAGTGCGCGCCGCGTCGCGTTCGTCAGAATATCGACGAGCTCTAGACCCGGCTCGGGGGCCGTTGAGAAGCGCAGGTTCTCCGACAGTACTAAGCCGAGGTTCATGGGCTTCGGGCCATCCGATTGTGGCTTCAACAAATTCTTCATGAAGTCGGAAATCTCGTCGAACTCGAAGCGCTTCATGTGCGAGTAGTCGCCGATCTTCAAAGAAGCCATGGGGTCGCGCGCCATTTTGCTCTGGAGAGCAGGCTTAATGAACATCGTCCACCAATTTTCCCACGGCGTCGGGATCGAGTTGTCGCCCTTGGCGTCGATTACCCAATGGAAATTGGCAAGCTCCCGCGGTCGGCGCTGGGAATAATACATTGTCCCATGCTCGATAACCCGGTCGATTAGTTCGAACATGACAGCGCTCTGGATGTTGAGCTGTAAGCTGTAGCCCTCCAGTTCTCGTCGAGCCTTCCAAATCTCATCGATGAGCGATTGATGGTGCTTATCTGTGAGGCCGTTCGTCATACCCTCGGCCCGCCGCGCCTGGTTACGCCTTATGCCTTCCTCGGTGTGAATACCCAAATCGATTGCCGCCACTTCGAAGATGACGTCGTGGTGCCGTAGCATTGGCATAAGGCCGGCAATCTCCTTCTCGGACAGCCGCTTGCCCTTCACTTCGCCCTTTTCGGTGGGAAGGTATTTGCGCAGCTTCCCATATTCCCGCTCCAAGCTCCTTTTCCGATCGTCGGGAACGATCAACGCGCCGATCATCGAAATGCTGAGCGCCTGGCCTATGCCGGTAAAGGTGCCCGTCTCGTCGATGAAGATGTGCATTAGTTGCTATTCAGGGTCGAAAATGAGCCGCGTGTAAATCGAAGCGGCCGACGAAAAGCGGGTGTCTCATCGAAGTCCACTCACCAGGGCATAGCCGACCAGCTTGGCTCCTAATGAGTTCTTGGCATTCTGACCCTTATGGCGTGGTCGACGGCAGCTACGATCCATACCGGCTAATACGGAGCCTTTCATCAGCTCCTCGCGCGTGCACTCCTTCTCCTGTTCGGTCTTGAACTCTGCAGGCTTCCCATGAGCCAGAGTGTCACGCAGCTTCTTCATCCTCATCATGGAACTGAGCGCGCGCTTGTCTTCTTCGACGGCTATGCTGATCGCTTTGAAGACCTTGCAGCGTTTCTTAGAGAATTTGGCCATCTCGTCCCACGACTGCATAGCGCAGCTCGACCAGCACCATGGCATAACCGGGGCGTCCGTTGAGCCTTGTAAGACGCCGAGCTTTTTTTCTTGAGCGGTGCCGAATTTGAGGTGTGCCCCTGTCGTGCCCCGAACTTTTCGGGGCACACTCCGGGGGAATCGATCGGCTAAGTTATTGAATTTGCGGATCTAATGGTGGGCGCACAAGGGATCGAACCTTGGACCTCTCCCGTGTGAAGGGAACGCTCTCCCGCTGAGCTATGCGCCCGGGACCATCATGCAGACGGCCGGACCTTGTCGGCCGGCCGCGCATCGGAGCCCGCGATTTAGAAGTGCGGGCCCAAGGTGTCAAGTTTTCAGGCGGCTTGAGGCCTGAAAACCTTCCGCCAGTGTCTTAAATTCGGCGGCGAGACCGGATTTCGGGCCGCTTACGCGCCCTGCTGGCGGGCGCGGGAGGCGTGGGCCTGCAGCGCGCGGATGCGCTCGGCGAGCGTTCCGCCACCCTCGGGGAGGGTGGCTGCGGCTGCACCATTGGTCGCGACGCCGTTGGCCGGGCGCGGCGCAGGTTTGGGCGGCTGGCCGGCCTCGGCCGCCAGCAGCGCCTCGATCGGCGAGTTCGGGCCCTCGAGCTGCATCGCGAGTTTTGCCACCTCGGCGGCGATGTCGTTGATACGTTCGCGCAGCAGCGCATTCTCCATGCGCTCGGTCGCCCAGGAGCTCTCCGCCTGCTGCTGGATCGCATTGATCTCGCGCTGGAGCTTTGCGCGCTCGTCGCGTGCGGTGCGGAGCTGCTCTTCCAGCGCGGCCTTTTCCGCGCGCATCGCCTCGAACGCCGCAGACGACTTGCCACCGCTTAAGCCGGCGATCTCGACGCGCAATTCCTTGATCGTGCGCTCGGAGCCCTCGTTGGTCTGGCGGAGCTGGTTGTTCTCGTAGTCGCGCTCGGCCAGCAGCTTGCCTTGCGTGGCGAGGCGGCCTTCGAGGTCGGCGACGCGGCTGGACAGCATCTCGGCTTCCTTCACCTGCACGATCAGCTGGCGATCGAGCTCGGTGACGCGCTGGCTCAAACTCTCGACGCGGCCGCGCGCATCGCCAAGCTCACGCGAGGCGGTCTCCGATTCGACGCGCTCCTGCGTCAGCCGCACCTGCGTGGCGGTGAACTCTTTCTCGGCATCGCCGACACGGTTCTTCAATTCCTCGATCTGGGCGCGCACCGCGATCAGCTCGACCTGGCGGCTCTCCGCCATCATCGAGCGGTCGGACAGTTCGGAATTGATCTTGGCGAGCTCGCCCTGCTTGTTGCTCAGCGCAATCTCGGCTTCGCGCAAGGATGCGGTCTTGGCGTTGAATTCTTCTTCGGTGGCGCGGAGCTGCTCCTTGACCGCCTTCTCGCGCGCCTCCAGCGCGAAGATCGTGGCGTTCTTCTCGCCGAGCTCGATCTTCATGCGGTTGATGGCGTCGCTCTTCTTGCCGAGCTCGGCGAGCTGGCTCGTGGTCTTGTTCTTGAGCTGGTCGACGCTCATCTCCAGCCGGCGCGCCGACATGGCGAACTCGGCGCGGAGCTGGTCCTTGTCGGCCTGGATCTCCGCCATTGACAGCGGCGTGGCGGCCTCGAGCCGACGCGTGGTCAGGCGGACCGCGCGGTTATGCACCAGCGGCACGATGGCAAGCCCGCACAGCATCGAAAGCAGGAAACCGATCGCCAGGTACATGATCGGTTCGACCATGGGCCAGAACTCCCAGAAGCAACGAAAAATTTACCAAAGACAATGCATGGCGGGCCGGCAAAAAGCCAGCCCCGCCCTGTCGTTAACGTGAATCCGGAACCGGATGGGAGGTGGCGACCTAGAACGGGTTCCAGGTCGCGCGCGGCGTGTATTTGAGGTAGCCGATATTGGCGCCCAGCCGCAGGCCGAGGCCGGAGCGGATCGGCACCAGCACGATGTTGTTGGCGGTGAGCGCCGTCATGCCGAAGCCGCCGATGATGTAGGCCGAGCCGTCGAGACCGGCGAAGCGCTGGTAGATCGCGTTGGTGGCGGGCAGGTTATATACCAGCGTCATCGTGCGCGCGCCATCGCCGCCCCAGTCGAAGCCGAGTGACGGACCCTGCCAGTAGACGCGCAGGTCGCCGGCGTTCTTGGTGTAGAGCGTGCCTTCGCCATAACGCAGGCCGGCGACGAAGGCGCCGGAGCCTTCCTCGCCCAGGATGTAGCCGTTCGGCAGGCCCCATTGGCTGACCGCCTTCTCGATGATCGAGGCGAGCCCGCGCGAGACATTGCCGAAGAAGCGGTGGCCGGCGTTGACGAGTTCGTCCGGCCCATAGGTGCTGGGCGTCGGGGTCCGCTGCGGCGGCGGCAGGTCCGGCGGCGGCGCGGCCGTCTGGGCGGAGGCCGGCACGATCCAGCCAGCCAGCGCTACAAGCGCCACTGCGGCAAGGCGTGATGCGAAAGTCATAAAAGAACCCCTGGTATCGAAACCGGTCCGCTTCCCTTAACCTGATGCCAACAGGCACGGCTCTAGGTTGCGCCGGATGTCCCCTCGACTCGGATGTTATCCGCAGCAACTATGACGGCACAACGGCAGGAAGATAGCCCTTTGCGCCCCGGAATTGCCTTGATCGGCCGTCTGGTTTGCCTGCTGGCGGGCATTTGGCTCGCTTGCTCCGGGTTGCCCGCGCAGGCTGCCACCACCGAGCGGATCGTCGTCAATCGCTTCTCGGGCGTCGCCATCGAGGGCTTCGATCCCGTGGCGTATTTCGTCGATGGCGGCCCCATGCTCGGGACGGCGGAGTTCGAGGCCAACCTCTGGGGCGCCGTCTGGCGCTTCCGGAACGAGGGCAATCGGGCCTCCTTCCTGGCCCATCCCGAAATCTACGGCCCGCAGTTCGGCGGCTACGACCCGGCTGATATCGCGCGCGGGGTGACCATCGCCGGCAATCCCCGCTTCTTCGTGATCTCGGCGCAGCGGCTCTATCTGTTCAGCCGCGAAGACAACCGCGACGCCTTCGCCGCCGATCCCGAACGCTTCCTGTATGAAGTCGGCAAGCGCTGGCCGGCGCTTCAGGACAAGCTCAGTCAGTAGGCATGACCGCCCCGGCGTCGCCCCATGCGACGAATGCCGGGATGATGAAGCCGGTGTCGCCGCGCTCGCCGAACCGGATCTCGCCGCCCTTGCCGTCGGTCACCTTGCCGCCGGCCGCGGTCACGACCGCGCAGCCCGCCCCGAGGTCCCATTCCGAGGTGGGCCCGAAGCGCGGATAGATGTCGGCGCTGCCCTCGGCGATGCGGCCGAATTTGACCGCCGAGCCACACGTCTTTCTGACGGCGTTGGGTCGGCGGTTGATGAAGGCTTCGCTGGTCGGGTCGCCGTGTGAGCGGCTCACCGCCGCGACCCAGGGCTCGCCGTGCCCGGGCAGTTTGCGGGTCCGGATTGGCTCGGCGGGGCCGATGGTGGTGCCGTCAAACGTCACGCGCTCGGCGCCGCGGCCGACGATGCCGCGCCAGAGCAGCCCGAGCGCGGGCGCGGCCACAATGCCGAGCAGCGGCACGCCCTCGGTCACGATGGCGAGGTTGACGGTGAACTCGTCGCGGCCGGCGACGAACTCCTTGGTGCCGTCGAGCGGATCGATCAGGAAGAAGCTGCCGCGAAACGGCGGCGAGGCGAGCTGGCACCGCTCCTCCGAGAGCGACGGCACGTCGTTGGCAAGCCTGGCCAGGCCCTCCGCGATAATTCGGTCGGCGGCGAGGTCGGCCTCGGTCACCGGCGAGCCGTCCTGCTTGCCGTCGACCCGCATTGCCGCGCGGTTGACCGCGAGAATCGCCTCGCCGGCCTGCACCACCAGCGCGGTCAGGGGCTCCATCAGCCGGGATGCGGCCTCGCCGTCGATGATCCTCACCTGCATGCCTCATTCATTGGCAAGTCTCGCCCCTCGTCACTTGATTCGCCTGCGGCCCTTATCGCCGCTTCGAACCTATCGCAAGCTAGCTGCCACGGGCCGGCGAATGTTAGAACCCGCAGCATCCGTCAAGCATGCGTGATTCGCCGCGTCCGCGCCGTGCAATTCCAGGAACCCTTTATGTCTGACGTTCCGTCACCCGGTACCGCTTCTGCTCCCGATATGCTCGAACTCGCGGCACTGCTGTGCTCGCGGGTCTGCCATGATCTCATCAGCCCGGTCGGCGCCATCGTCAATGGGCTCGAGGTGCTCGATGACGATCCCAAGCCCGAGGACCGCGAATTCGCGCTCGACCTGATTCGCAAGAGTGCGAAGACGGCCTCCGCCCGCTTGCAATTCTGCCGCCTCGCTTTCGGTGCGGCCGGCTCCTCCGGCGCGCAGATCGACCTCGGCGATGCCCAGACCATGGCGCGCGGTCACATCGAGGACGGCAAGTGCACGATCACGTGGAATCTGCCGCGGCTGCTGATGCCGAAGAATCGCGTCAAGCTGCTGCTCAATATGCTGGTCGTGTCCCAGCACACGATCCCGCGCGGCGGCATGCTCACGATCGATTCGATCGGCGAGGGCGAGACGATGAGTTTCCGCATCACCGCGACCGGACACAACGCCCGCCTGCCGCAGAACATCGCCGAACTTCTGAGCGGCGAACGCGGGCCGGCAGCGGACGCGCACGCGATCCAGCCTTATTATACGCGGCTATTGGCTCAGGCCTGCGGGCTCACCGTGACGCTCAAGCCCGAAGGCGAAGCCATCATCATTACCGCTTCGTAAACGCGCCTGTCGCGTTCAAACGTTAATCGAATCTTTACAAGGCGCTTCGGCTTGTCCGGAGCGCCTTATCTCTTTGTTCGTTCCGTTCTTTTGCTCATACTCAACCAATATTAAACGCTTTGCGGTGAAGCTGGCCCCATTCTGAAATGACGCATCACAATTCGTGCGTGTCCTCCCTGTATGAAGGCCTGTTTTCATGGATGATCTGTTGCGGGAGTTTCTGACGGAGACCAGCGAGAGCCTGGACACCGTCGACAATCAGCTGGTGAAGTTCGAGCAGGAGCCGAACAACGCCAAGATTCTCGATAACATCTTCCGCCTGGTCCACACCATCAAGGGTACGTGCGGCTTTCTCGGACTGCCGCGGCTTGAAGCGCTGGCGCATGCCGGCGAGACCCTGATGAGCAAATTCCGCGACGGCATGCCGGTGACCGGACCGGCGGTGACGCTGATCCTGTCCTCGATCGACCGCATCAAGGAAATTCTCGCAGGCCTGGAGGCGACCGAAGCCGAGCCCGAAGGCACCGACCGCGATCTCATCGACAAGCT
>NZ_AXAY01000010.1 GCF_000473045.1 Bradyrhizobium sp. WSM3983
AGAGCACGGCATAAGCCGTCAACCCATCGCGCAGGGAAGGCCGAGTGATTGGCACCACCTGTATGCTGCTGTGCGGTTTTCCTGCGTGTGCTTTTCGCGCAGCGGACCGCGGGTGCGAGGTCAGCACCCGGCCTTCCCTGCGCCCTCTCGGATAGGAGGGTGGCAAGAAACTGGAGAGATCAAGCAAAGCTCGGGCGAATTGCGCCGCGAGGCCGCGAAGGTGTGTCTGGAGCTGCACACCCGCTGTCATCGCCCGGCTTGACCGGGTGATCCAGCACTCGGAGACGGTTGTGATCGAGCAGAGAGGCTGCGGCGTACTGGATTCCCCGCCTTCGCGGGGAATGACAGCGCCATTTGGAGAACCATGTTGCCTCATACTCCGTCATCGCGAGCGCAGCGAAGCAATCCAGACTGTTGCCGCAGAAAGACTCTGGATTGCTTCGCTGCGCTCGCAATGACGAGATGTGGAAGCGGACGTGCGTCATGCGCCCATCTCGTGCCCCGGACGCAGCGCAGCGTCTCTTCGACGGTGTGCTGCAGAGCCGGGGCCCATGTCGCCGCATTGCGTCGTGTCGCTTTCTGGGTCCCGGCTCTGCGCAGCAGCGTTACACGCTGCAGCGCGTCCGGGACACGAGAGGGACGAGAGCCGCGCCTAAGCCTTCAACATCACCTTCCGGCTGGCGCTGACATTGCGCCGTTGGCGTAGCGCGACCAGTCGGGTGCGGTTGGCTGCGATGGCCATATGGCCGCGTTGGAGTCGCGCGCTGACCGGGTGATGGGGGCAGGCTGGGCCTTGCGGCCGTGATGGCGATCGCTTGCCGCGGCGGTCTGGATGGTGACGGCGGTGATCAGCGTGGCGCTGAGAATGGCAAGAGTCTTTTGCATGGTTGTTTCTCCCGTGACGACGGCCCGGTTTTGAGAAGTGTCATCGTCATCGCCGCTGACATGGCGACGCGTCCGGCCGAATATCACCGTCTCCGGCTTCACGATGGGGCGAGCAAATTTTTTGGTCCCGGCTAAATATTCGGCAATCGCCCAGTGGGGCGCGGTGGACTTGCCCCTTGCAATCCGGTTGAATGGGACAAATCGAGGTTTCAGGCGCGACAATGATGTCGAAATATCTGCTGGTCCTGCTTTTGATCGCCTCGCCGGCCGCGGCGCAGGTGAAACCTGCTCCCAAGACTGCGGCAGCGCATTCCGACCCTTGCGCGCCGATCGGACGCACCGCGGACGGCAAACTGGTCTATTCCATGAAATGCGAGAACCTGCCGGCGCCGCCTGCGCCACCGCCGCAGGCGGAACTGAAGGAGGCGCCCGCACCCACCGCCGAGCCGGAGCCAGAGGTGCGGCGGAGCGGCCTGTTCGGCTGGTCTTACGACCGCCGGTGAAGGGTCCCAGCGCCACTTGCGCGAAGCCCGCTGGAATGCTCTTTGCGTGCAAGTTCCCGTGGGGCCACGGCCCCCGATCCAGAGAGATGAGATGAGCAAACTCGTTATCCGTGCCGGCGATTTCACCTTCGATGCCCGCTTCGAGGAGCAGGCGGCGCCGAAGACCGTCGCGGCGTTCCGCAAGGCGCTGCCGTTCGAGAGCCACATCATTCATGTGCGCTGGAGCGGTGAAGGCGTCTGGATGCCGCTCGGCGACCTCGACTTCGGCGTCGGCTACGAGAACCACACCAGCTATCCCGCGCCGGGCCAGATCATCCTCTATCCCGGCGGCATCAGCGAGACCGAGATCCTGATGGCCTATGGCGGCGTGCATTTCGCCAGCAAGATGGGCCAGCTCGCCGGCAATCACTTCATCACCGTGACCTCGGGCCTCGAGAATCTCGCGACGCTGGGCAAGAGCGTGCTGTGGAAGGGCGCTCTGCCGATCCGCTTCGAGGAAGTCTGAGTGACTGACGCCCGCTATCCGCGCGATCTTCGCGGTTACGGCCGCAGTCCGCCGCATCCGCAATGGCCCGGCGACGCGCGGGTCGCTGTGCAGTTCGTCGTCAATTTCGAGGAAGGCGGCGAGAACAACATTTTGCACGGTGACCGCGCGTCGGAGGCGTTTTTATCCGACGTGCTGGGCGCGCAGCCCTGGCCGGGCCAGCGTCACGCCAATATCGAATCCATGTTCGAATATGGCTCGCGCGCCGGCTTCTGGCGGCTGTGGCGGATGTTCAACGAGCGGAAGTGGCCGACCACCGTGTTCGGTGTCGCCACCGCGCTGAAGCGCAATCCGGAAATCGTGGCCGCGATGAAGGAGTCCGGCTGGGACATCGCGAGCCATAGCCTGAAATGGATCGAGCACAAGGACATGACGGAAGCGCAGGAGCGCGCCGAGATTGCCGAGTCGATCCGCGTCCATACCGAGGCGACCGGTTCGCGGCCGCTCGGCTGGTACACCGGGCGCTCCTCAATCAACACCAACCGTCTGCTGATGGAGGAGGGCGGCTTCCTCTATCTCTGCGATTCCTATGCCGACGATCTGCCCTATTGGGTCAAGGGCGCAAACGGCAAGCAGCTCATCATTCCCTATACCCTCGATGCCAACGACATGCGGTTCATCAATCCGCAGGGCTTTGCCGAGGGCGAGCAGTTCTACACCTATCTGAAGGATGCGTTCGACGTGCTCTATGCCGAAGGCGAGACCGCGCCGAAGATGATGTCGGTGGGTCTGCACTGCCGTCTCGCCGGCCGGCCCGGCCGCGCCGCGGGCCTGATCCGCTTCCTCGACTATATCGGCAAGCACGAGCGCGTCTGGGTGCCGACGCGGTTGCAGATCGCGCAGCATTGGCACGACAAGCACGCGCATCTTGCCGCCGACGCATTCGAGATCGGGTGAGGACGATGTCGCAGATCTCGCTCGCCGAGCTCAACGCCGCAAGCCAGGCCGATTTCGTCGCCGCGCTCGCCAATGTCGTCGAATATTCGCCCTGGATCGCCGAGCATCTCGCCGCGCAGCGGCCGTTTGCCGGCATCAACCAGTTGCATGCGGCGCTGATGGCGGCCATTCAGAGTGCCGAACCCGACGTGCAGATGGCATTGATCCGCGCACATCCCGATCTCGCCAACAAGACCCAGCGCGCGGCGGGCCTGACGGCGGAATCGACCCACGAGCAGAACAGTGCGGGCCTCGATCGGCTGTCGGAGGCTGAATACGCGGCATTCGAGCGCGTCAACAACGCCTACCGCGAAAAGTTCGCCATCCCCTATATCGTCTGCGTGCGGCGTCACACCAAGGATTCCGTGCTTAGCGACTTCGAGACGCGGTTGCGCAATATCGCCAAGACCGAGACTCGACGCGCGATCGAGGAGATCGGCCGCATCTCCGCGCTCCGGCTCGATCAGCTCGTCATCGCCGATGACAAGCTGAAGGTGCACGGCCGGCTCTCGACCCATGTGCTGGACAATCACGCC
Source organism: Bradyrhizobium sp. WSM3983 (assembly GCF_000473045.1). Taxonomy (GTDB): domain Bacteria; phylum Pseudomonadota; class Alphaproteobacteria; order Rhizobiales; family Xanthobacteraceae; genus Bradyrhizobium. Next base: position 3,405 of record NZ_AXAY01000010.1, read on the forward strand.
GGCAAGCCCGCGCCTGGAATTGCGGTGGAGCTGGTCGAGCTCGCAAATCTCGGCGAGAGCCGCGTGATCGCGCGCGCGGTGACCAACGCCGACGGCCGCACCGACCAGCCGCTGATCGGCGGGCGGCCGCTGCCGATCGGCCGCTACGAGCTACGGTTCAACGTCGCCAGTTATTACGCCGAGCGTAACGTGCAGCTCCCCGATCCGCCGTTCCTCGACGAGATCCCGCTGCGCTTCGCGATCAGCGAGCCCGAGGGGCACTATCACGTGCCGCTGCTGGTGACGCCCTGGAGCTATTCGACGTACCGCGGGAGTTAGTCGCCGAACTTCTCGTGCAGGGCCGGAAACAGCCGGTCCGGCTTGAAGGGCGGCGCGGTGAAGCGGATGCCGGTGGCGTCGGCGATCGCATTGCCGAGCGCGGCTGCGACTGGATTGTACGGGCTCTCGCTCATCGACTTGGCGCCAAGCGGTCCGATCGTATCGGACGTCTCGGCGAACAACACCTCCGTGCGCGGCACGTCCGCGAAGGACGGCAGATGGTAGTCACGGAATTTGGGGTTGGTGACGCGGCCCTCGGCATCGATCACCATCTCCTCGTAGAGCGCCGCACCGAGGGCCTGGGCTACGCCACCCTCGACCTGGCCGCGGCACTGCATGGGATTGGCGACGACGCCGGCATCGGCCGCCTGCACGCTCCTGAGAATCTTGATCTCGCCGGTGCCGGTGTTCACGGCGATGCGAAAGCCATGCACGTTGAAGCCGACCGAGCGCGGCGTTCCATCGGAGGTGCCGTGCCCGGCGAGAGGACGACCGGCTTTGCGCGCGAGCTCGGCCAGCTCGGCAAAGGACATGCGCCGCACGCCGCTGACGACGAATTCGCCCTCGAGGGTGCAACTCGCTGTATCACAAAGCCACGCGCCGGCAGTGGCCGCCTTCAACTCGGTCGCAAGCTGCGTCGCGGCGGCCTGCGTTGCCTTGCCGGCGACGAACGTGCCTGTGCTGCCATAGGCGCCGGTGTCGTGGCCGCCATGGGCGGTGTCGGACTGGCGCAGGCGGATCCTGTCGGCGGTGGTCGCCAAAATCGTCGCGGCGATCTGCCGGTGCACCGTGCTGGTACCATTGCCGAACTCGGCGGTGCCGACGGTGAGATCGAAGCCGCCATCATCGTTGAGTGCGATCATCGCGTCCGCGATGTGGCCGGCGGGCGGCACCGTGTCGATCATGGTCAGCGCGACGCCGTCGCCGGTCAGCCATTCCGGCGACAATTCGGGCTGCGGCTGATCGACCTGCATCGCGCGCTCGACCAGGTCGATGCACTGATCGAGCCCGTAGGAGCCATAGAGCACGTCGTGATAGTCGGACTCAGGCGGCGACAGCATGGGATCGCCGGGCCTAATGATATTTCGGCGGCGCATGTCGTAAGGGCTGATGCCGAGCTGCTTGGCCAGCTCGTCGATGGCGGCTTCCACCGCGATCACGGTCTGCGGCAGGCCGTAGCCGCGAAACGCACCCGCCGGCACCGTGTTGGTGTAGACGACGAATCCGTCGACGCGCTTGTTCGGGCAGTTGTAGACGGCGATGGACTCCGACACCGCGTGGAACATCACGGAGGGGCCATGGTTGCCGTAGGCGCCGGTATTGGAGAGCACGTCGAGCTGGAGCGCCGTGAGCCTGCCGTCGGCATCGGCGCCGGCCTTGATCTGGACCCGCATCGGGTGCCGCGTCGACGTCGCGATGAACTGTTCCTCGCGGGTGAGCTCGAGCTTGACTGGCCGACCGGTCTTCAGCGTGGCGAGCGCCAGAATATCCTCGACGAACATCTCCTGCTTGCCGCCAAAGCCGCCGCCGACGCGCTCGCAGAACACGCGGACCTTGTCCATGGGAAGCTGAAAGATGTCCGAGAGCGCACGCCGGGTCAGGAACGGCACCTGCGTCGAGGTGCGGACGTTGAGCACACCGGCATCATCGAGCCAGGCGAGGCCGCCATGGGTCTCAAGCGCTGCGTGCTGCACACGGTGACTGTGGAAGGTGGCATCAAAGGTGACCGCGGATGTGGCGAGGGCCGAGGCGACATCGCCAAATTCGCCATGCGTCTCCGCGACGAGATTGCGCTGCGCGTCGGCAACGCGGTTCGTGGTGGTGCGATCAGGATGAACGAGCGGAGCGCCCGGCGCCATCGCCTGTTCGGGATCGATCAGCGCAGGCAAAATCTCGTAGTCGACCTTCAGCCGTCGGCAAGCCTCCTCGGCAGCGCCTTCACACTCGGCGACCACGGCGGCGACCTTCTGGCCAATGAAGCGCACGACGTCATCGAGGATGCGGGTGTCTTCGGGGTCCATCCAGTCCTTCTCGTGCCGCGCCGTCGAGAACAGCGCCGAGGGCGCATCCTCATGCGTCAGCACCGCGTGCACTCCGGGCACGGCCATCGCCGCCGATCTGTCGATCGCGACGATCCTGGCATGTGCATGCGGCGAGCGCAGCAGCTTGATGTGGAGCAAGCCGTCAATCTGGGTGTCGAACGTATAACGCGCCGCGCCGCGGACGACGTCCGGACCCGCAGGCGCCGGCAGGCTACGGCCGAACGCGCCGCCGGCCTCGACGCTGTCCTCGACATTGGCCTTGCCGTTGATCGCGTCCTCGATCGCGCGATAGCCGGTGCAGCGACAGATGTTGCCCTTCAGCGCGGCGCCGAGATCGGTGCGCTGCGCCTGGTTCAGCGCGGCGCAGGTGAGGATCATGCCGGCGGTGCAGAAGCCGCACTGGAATCCCTGCGCGTCGAGGAAGGCTTGCTGCATCGGGTGCGCGCCGTCGTTGCCAGCAAGTCCCTCGATCGTGGTGACCGAACGACCCTCCGCGCGAAACGCGGGGATCAAACAGCTATGCACCGGCTCGCCGTCGAGCAGCACGGTGCAGGCGCCGCAATCGCCAGCGTCGCAGCCCTTCTTCACCCCGAAATGGCCGAGCTCCCGCAGAAACGTGCGCAGGCACTGGCCGGCGCGCGGCGCTTGCGGAAAGTTCGTGCCATTGACCTCGAAGCTCATGGCGGCGTTGTACCCAGGAGCTCGGCGCGGATCTCCTCGGCGAGCCGCAGCGTCATGTGCTTGCGCCAGAGCGGCTTGCCATGAATGTCGGTGTGATAGAGGTCGTCTGTGATTGCCTCGGCGATTGTCGTGCGAAGCGCACTCGCATCGGGCGGCTTTGGAAACGGCAACGGGATCGGGCGCACGGTCGATGCGGTCACCGTCAGCTTCAGCGCACCATCGCCATCGAGGCTCCCGATCAGAAGGGCCGCGGAGCGGCCGACCGGCGCGAGCGAGATCTGGCGAAACGCGGAGCGGCGCTTGAGTGCGGCGATTGGAATGTCGATCTGCCTCAGCAGGTCACCCGGCGAAAGGCGGTTGCGCTGGTTGCCCGTGACGAATTCGACGACGGGAATCCTCTGCTCGCCACCGCCGGCCTTCCAGATCGTGCAGACGCCGTCGAGCGCGGCGGTGAGCGAGATCATCGGCCCCGCCGGCAGCGACATGCAGAGATTGCCGCCCACCGTCGCCGTCTTCCAGATTTTGAAGGAAGCGATAAAAGCGCGGCAGCATCGGCTGATCAGTGGTGCTGCGAGCCAGTCGGCGGGGCAGGTGAGCGCATCGAGTTGCGAGATTGTGCAGGTGGCGGCGATGCTGAGGTGGCTCTCGGTGATCGCCAGCGCCGGCCATTTCAGGTCGGTGAGATCGATCAGCCGCGTGAGGTGGACTTGCGGCTCCGAGAACAGCCACGTGCCGCCCGCGAGCCAAGCATCACCTGGCGTCCAAACGGGCAGCTCGGAGCGCGTTTGCGGATGGCTGACCGCTGTGATGGTATTCAAGTCCATGGCTGCGCTTACGCCGGGTGAATTGTGTCGAGGGAAAGTCTTGCAAGACCAGCGCCAAGTGGCAACAACAAGTCGCAGCAATAACGCTCTCGCGATGGCCTCTGCCTTGCAGGCCATTCGCTAACGAGGGCGGGGAGAAACAGGATCATGAGCGACGCAAAGCCGATCTGGATCAGGGATCCCCTGGCCATCCTCGCTGACTGCGCCGGGCGCGGGATCGTCGTTAAAGATAGCCGTATCGTTGAACTGGTGCCGGCCGGCGGAACCCCGGCGACTGCAGATGTCGCTGTGTTCGATGCCCGCGAGCATGTCGTGCTGCCGGGCCTCATCAACACTCATCACCATTTTTACCAGACGCTGACGCGGGCACTGCCGGCGGCGATGGACCGCGAACTGTTTCCCTGGCTGCAGGCACTCTATCCGGTGTGGGCAAAGCTGACGCCTGAGGCGCTGGAGCTTGGCGTCACCGTCGCGATGTCGGAGCTCCTGCTGTCGGGCTGCACCACGACGACGGATCATCATTATGTGTTCCCGGCGGGGCTCGAAGAGTCTGTCGATATCGAGGTCGGCGTCGCAAAGAGGCTTGGCGTACGCGTGCTGCTGACCCGCGGCTCGATGAACCTGTCCCAGCGCGACGGCGGCCTGCCGCCGGATAGCGTCGTGCAGGACGAGGACACCATCCTCGCCGACAGCGCGCACGTGGTCGCAAAACATCACCAGCGCGGTGCGGATGCGATGGTGCAGATTGCGCTCGCGCCATGCTCGCCCTTCTCGGTGACGACCTCGCTGATGCGCGCCACCGCCGATCTCGCCGACAAGCTCGACGTGCGCCTGCACACCCATCTCGCCGAGACCGAGGACGAGAACAAATTCTGCCTGCAGATGTATGGCTGCCGCCCGCTCGATTATCTCGAACAATGCGGCTGGCTCAATGCGCGGACCTGGCTCGCCCACGGCATATTTTTCAACGCCGACGAGATGAAGCGCCTCGGCAAGGCGAAGACGACCATCAGCCATTGTGCCTGTAGCAACCAGCTGCTGGCCTCCGGCTGCTGCCCGGTGTGCGAGATGGAAGAGGCCGGCGTCCGGATCGGGATCGGCGTCGACGGCTCGGCGTCGAACGACGGCTCGAATCTTATGCAGGAAGTGCGTGCCGCGTTTCTGCTGCAACGGGCTCGCTATGGCGTGACCAGGGTCAGCCACAAGGATGCGCTGCGCTGGGCGACCAAGGGCTCGTCGGCGTGCGTTGGCCGCCCGGAACTCGGCGAGATCGCGGTCGGCAAGGTCGCCGACCTCGCGTTGTTCAAACTCGACGAGCTGCGCTTCTCCGGCCATGGCGATCCGCTGGCCGCCCTGGTGCTGTGCGGGGCGCATCGGGCCGATCGGGTGATGGTTGCGGGGAATTGGGCCGTGGTCGGCGGCGCGATCCCGGGGCTGGACGTTCCGGACCTCATCCGCCGCCACAGTTCGGCGGCGCGGGCGATGCAGGCGGGGTAAATAGAAAGAGGGGGCGACCACAAGTGCCGGGTGCTTCTGGCCACCCCCTCCGAACCTCCTCCGGGAGGAGCAGGTGATTTAGACGATGCAAGAAGCGTGCTATTTGCCCGGCAGCTTGTCGTCGATGCCCTTGACGTAGAAATTCATGCCGAGGATCTGGCCGTCGGCGAGATTGGCGCCGCCCTTGCACTCGATCTCCTTGCCGTCCTGCCCAATCACCGGGCACTTGAACGGATGCAGCTTGCCCGCAATGATCGCAGCTTGCGCATCCTCGGCGATCTTCTTCACGTCGTCAGGCATGTTGGTATACGGCGCCATCGCGAACATGTGGCTGTCGAGACCGCCCCAGCTGTCTTCCGACTTCCAGGTGCCGTCGAGCTCGGCCTTGACGCGTTCGATGTAGTAGGGGCCCCAGGTGTCGAGGATCGAGGTCAGCTGGGTCTTGGGTCCGAACTTGATCATCTCGGAGTCCTGGCCGAAGGCGAGCTTGCCGCGTTCGCTGGCGATCTGCATCGCGGCGGGCGAGTCCGTGTGCTGCATGACGACGTCGGCGCCCTGGTCGATCAGCGCCTTGGCGGCGTCGGCCTCCTTGCCCGGGTCGAACCAGGTGTTGGCCCAGATGATCTTGACCTTGATGTTCGGGTTGATGGTCTGTGCCGCGAGGATCGTCGCGTTGATGCCGGAGACGACCTCTGGGATAGGGAACGAGCCGATATAGCCGAGCACGCCGGACTTCGACATCTTGGCCGCGATCAGGCCTTGAATGTAGCGGCCCTGATACCATTTGGCCGAATAGGTCGACATGTTCTTGTCGCGCTTGTAGCCGGTGGCGTGCTCGAAATGCACGTTCGGATATTTCTTGGCGACCTTCAGAGTCGGATCCATGTAGCCGAACGACGTCGTGAAGATCAGCTTGTTGCCGGCGCGGACGAGCTGCTCGATGGCGCGCTCGGCATCGGGTCCTTCCGGCACGTTTTCGAGATAGGTGGTCTCGATCTTGTCGCCGAGTTCTTTCACCAGAGCCTGGCGGGCGAGTTCATGCTGGTAGGTCCAGCCGAGATCGCCGATCGGGCCGAGGTAAATGAAACCGACTTTCAGCTTGTCGGCAGCGGAGGCTGCACTGACGCTCCCGGCAAGCAGAAGGCCGGCAGCCAGCGCAAGAAGTGATTTCCTCATCATCAATCTCCAAACATCAGGGGAAAGCCACGATCCGCAACGTGCGCGCCCCATCACGCACGCCGCGAAAATCAAAACTCTAGCGGTCAGGCACGAACACGGTGCCGAGCGCGGCCGGTGCGGTCGAGCCGCCGGTGCGCGCGCGAGACAACAGCACCAGCACGATGACGGTCGCGAGATACGGCAGCGCCGACATGAATTGCGAGGGAATGCCGACGCCCCAGCCTTGCGCGTGTAGCTGCAGGATCGTCACCGCGCCGAACAGATAGGCGCCGACCACGAGACGGCCCGGCCGCCAGGACGCGAACACGACCAGCGCCAGCGCGATCCAGCCGCGGCCCGCGGTCATGCCCGGAATGAAGAACGGTGTGTAGGCGAGCGGCAGATAGGCGCCGGCAAGCCCGGCGCAGGCGCCGCCGAACATCACGGCGAGGGTGCGAATGCGCAGTACGGGATAGCCGAGCGCATGCGCGGAAACGTGGTTGTCGCCGCAGGCGCGCAGGATCAATCCCGCGCGCGTGCGGTACAGGAACCACCAGACACCGATGATGAGCGCGATGGAGAAATAGACGAAGGCGTCCTCGCCGAACAGCACGCGGCCGAGCAGCGGAATGTCGGTGAGGCCGGGAATGTGGAGATGGATCGCCGGCGTGATGCGCTCGCCGACGAAGCCGGCACCGATCAGGCCCGAGAGACCGACGCCAAGAATGGTCAGCGCGAGCCCTGTCGCGACCTGGTTGACGGCGAGGCCGAGCGCCATCAGCGCGAAGATCAGCGACATCAGCATTCCCGCGATGATGCCGAACAGCGCGCCGATCAGAATCGAGCCGGTCAGCCAGGCGCCGCCAAAACCGCAGGCCGCGCCGACGATCATCATGCCCTCGACGCCGAGGTTGAGCACGCCGGAGCGCTCAGTCACGAGCTCGCCCGTTGCCGCGATCAGCAGCGGCGTCGAGGCGGCGAGCACTGACAGGATGATGGCTTCAACCAGCTCCACGGGCCACCTGACGGTTCGGGAAGACGAGCTTGAAGCGGTAGAGAATGAGCGAGTCGCAGGCGAGCACGTAGAACAGCAGGATGCCCTGAAAGACCTTGGTGACGTCCAACGGGATCTTCATTGCAATCTGCGCCTGCTCGCCGCCGATAAAGGTCAGTGCGAGAAAAAGGCCTGCAATTAATATTCCAATAGGGTTCAGCCGGCCGAGGAAGGCGACGATGATCGCGGTGAAACCGTAGCCGGGCGAGATGCCGGGCTGGAGATGTCCGACGGGACCGGCGACCTCGATGATGCCGGCGAGGCCGGCCAGCGCGCCCGACACCGCGAAGGTCAGGATGATCAGCTGGTTGGCGTTGAAGCCGCCGAACCGCGCGGCGCGCGGCGCAGCACCCACCACGCGGATCTCGAATCCCTTGATGGTGCGCCCGAGCAGGATCGCAGCCGCCGCAACGACCAGCAGGGCGATGATCGAGCCGAGATGCAGCCGGCCGCCTTCGATCAGCAGCGGCACCGTTGCCACCGGATCGAACTCGGCCGTCGTCGGGAAGTTGAAACCGTTCGGGTCGCGCCAGGGGCCGCGGACGAGATAGTCCAGCAGCAGGTCGGCGACATAGACCAGCATCAGGCTGGTCAGGATTTCGCTCGCGCCGAACTTCACCTTGCAGATCGCCGGGATCAGCGCATAGAGCGCGCCCGCGGTGGCTGCGAGCACGAGCATCGCCGGCAGCACCCAGGCGCCGGCGTCCGTGCCTTGCGTCTTCACCGCGATCCAGCTTCCGGCGACGGCGCCGATGAGGAATTGCCCTTCAGCGCCGATATTCCAGGCATTGGCGAGATAGCAGAGCGACAGCCCGATCGCGATCATCACCAGCGGCGTCGCCTTCACCGCGATCTCCTGGAGCGAATAGCCGTCGGTCAGGGGCGCGATGAAATAGGCTTGCAGGGCGAGCAGCGGATTCTTGCCGAGGATCGCGAACAGGATGGTCATGGTCACGATCGTCAGGCCGATGGCGATCAGCGGCGAGACCAGCGCGATCGCGTTGGAGCGCTCGGTGCGCTTCTCAAGCACCAACTGCATGCGCGGCCTCCTTCGGCTCCAGGCTGCTGCCGCCCATCAACAGGCCGAGCTTTTCGCGTGTTGCATCGCGCGTGGCGAGCGGCTCCGACAGGCGGCCGTGGAACATCACGGCGATACGGTCGGCGATCTCGGCGAGCTCGTCGAGATCCTGGCTGGTCACCAGTACCGCGGCGCCCGCGGCGGCGAGATCAAGCAACGCCTGACGAATGACGGCGGCGGCACCGGCATCGACGCCCCAGGTCGGCTGGCTCACCACCAGCACCGCCGGGTTGCGCAGGATCTCGCGCCCGACGATGAATTTTTGCAAGTTTCCGCCGGAGAGGGATGCTGCTTCCGGATCGCGCTTGGCCTTGCGCACGTCGAAGGTTTCGGTCGCCTGGTCCACGGTCTTCAACGTGGCCGCGGTATCGATGAAGCCGCGATGGACCATGCCGCTGGCGGCGTGTCCTGTCAGGAGCGCATTCTCCGACAGCTTCATGCGCGGCGCGGTGCCGTGGCCGAGCCGCTCTTCGGGCACGAAGGCGGCGCCGAGCTTGCGGCGCTTGGTGATCGAGAAGTGGCCGGCGGCGATGCCATCGATCACGACCGTGCCGGGATCCTTCGCCAGCCGCTCGCCGGACAATGCGGCGAACAGCTCGTCCTGGCCGTTGCCGGCGACGCCCGCGATGCCGAGGATCTCGCCACCCTTCAGCTCGAACGAGATGTGCTCGAGCCGCACACCATGCGCCTCGTCGGGTGCGAGCGAGAGATCGTTGACGACCAGCCGCGGTATCGTGGTCTGTCGGCCGGCGGCCGCCTTCACCTCCCTGATCTCGCCGCCAACCATCATGCGTGCGAGCGAGGCCGCAGTCTCGAGCCGGGGATTGCAGGTCTGGATCTTCTTGCCGCCGCGCAGGATCGTGGCGGTATCGCAGAGCCGCTTCACCTCCTCGAGCTTATGGCTGATGTAGAGGATGGCGCGGCCTTCGGCCTTGAGCCGCTCCAGCACGATGAAGAGCTGGTCGGCCTCCTGCGGCGTCAGCACCGCGGTCGGCTCGTCCAGGATCAGGAATTTCGGGTCCTGCATCAGCGCGCGGACGATCTCGATGCGCTGGCGTTCGCCGACGGACAGCTGCCAGACTTCGCGCCTGGGATCGAGCGGCAGGCCATAGATCTTCGACACCTGCTCCAGCCGCGCCGACATGTCCTTGAAGGATTCCTTGCCGTCGAGGCCCAGCGCGACGTTCTCGGCGACGGTGAGATTGTCGAACAGCGAAAAGTGCTGGAACACCATGCCGATGCCGCGGCTGCGCGCTTCCGACGGGCCGGACAGCACGATTTGATCACCCTGCCAGCGGATCTCGCCTGCCGAGGGCTGGATCAGCCCATAGATCGCCTTCACCAGTGTCGACTTGCCGGCGCCGTTCTCGCCGAGCAAGGCGTGGATCTCCTTCGGCCAGATGTCGACGTCGATGGAATCGTTGGCGAGGAAATCCCCATAGCGTTTGGTGAGCCCCACCGTCCTGAGCAACGGGGACTCGCCGGAATGCAGGCCGTTAGGCGTCGGATCTAACATTCGCTGATACGCTTGCATGGGGTGAAGTGCCTCAATAGTGGGCCAGTTTGAACCGCCGCGTAAGGTGTGAAAATGCGTCATCCCTTGCTCAACGCTTCGGCAGGAGGCCGGTCGCGCGAGTCGGGGCTGTTTCCGACGCCAGGCGTCCCCAACTGCCCATGCACGGCTCTTGCGGTCGCGCGCCGCACGTGGCGGCTGTTGCAAATTTGTGACGGTTCAAGCCAAATCGGAACCCGCTATGCAGGCTTGACGTGAAGTTGAGTAAAGTCGCGCCGTCGCTTGTATGCATTTCGCCGTAATCGCGACGGCCGTCTTCGACCCTCGCGCTTGGGTTGTCGCATCGACGCAAAAGACAAACAGAATCAAACGCGAATGTTCGGCAATGGCGTCTCCGGCGTGGTCGACAGCCGTTGATGGAGCGGCACCAAACCCCTCAAAATTCTGCAGTGAAACGCGGCGCGCTGCCGAAACGAGCGGCATGCCCTGAAAGAAGTTGAGGCTTCTCACCTCGGGACTTCGGCGCAAGGGTCGCACCAGGGGACGTTCATTTTTACGCGTCCAAACTTGGGGGTATTCAGGATGTCGTTTCGTTTCAAGGCAATTGCAGCAACGGCGCTGTCACTTGCTACGCTGGCCATCGGTGGCTGGGCTCACGCGGCGGATCTGCCGGTCAAGGCGACCAAGAAGGCGCCTGACCTCCCGTTCTTCCTGGTGATCGATAACCGCGTGTCGTTCTCCTGGATGCCCAAGGGCACCGATCCCGGCATGTGGAGCGTCCGTCCGGATGGCAGCATCAACGGCACCACCGCCAAGCAGGTCTACTCCTTCACCCATTTCGACCTTTGGGCCTACGGCACCAACTTCTTCACGATCTCGATGTTCAAATCGGGCCATAACGATCCTGCTTCGCCCTGCACCGCGCCCGGCGTGACCATCACCGGCGGCGTCGGCGATTGCGCGGGCGCGACCGAGATCTACGGCCTGTTCCGCTCGACGTTCGGCTGGAACGAGCTGTTCAACACCAAGGCCTTCACCATGGGCCCGTTGCACAACATCTCATTCGAAGTCGGTATGGACGGCAACACCGAGAACAACTTCCTGGCGCCTGCCAAGCGCGACGTCGTCGCCGGTCTCCAGTTCGCCTTCGACCTTCCCTACAAGGGCTATATCGACGTCGCGCCCTTGATGTACTACGAGTTCCTGAACCATAACGCCTTCACCCAGTGCGGCCTGTTCGGTGCCGGCGTCGCGGGCGTGACCTGCAACTCGGACGGAAACGTCAGCTACCGTCCGACCTGGGCCGTCGAAATCAATTACTACATGGACCTCGGCTTCCTGCCGCCGAACATGCAGTTCTGGTCGATCAGCGGCCGCGCTGGCTGGTATGGCCCGAAGGGCGACTCCAACGGCCTTGCGGCGCTGTCTGGCACTGGCATCTTCAGCACCAAGTCCAAGACCGAGCTGAACAGCGAACCGATCCGCCTGACCTTCGACGCGTCGAAAGCGGCCTGGGGTGACAAGTACTCGCACTTCGTCGACCTCTGGGTTGCCTATCGCTACTGGCAGAACAAGTTCGGTCTCGACCACAACGCCATGGCCGGTGTCTGTACCGTCGCCGCGACCGGCCAGAGCACCAAGAGCTGCACCGAGTCCACGGTCTATGGTGGTATCACTGTGAAGTTCTGATCGGCTAACATTTCAAGGTTCGGATGGCGCCGCGCAGGAATGCGCGGTGTCATTCCTGCTTGCGAAAAGCACCGCTGCCGTAGGATGGGCAAAGCGATAGCGTGCCCACCACTTCTGTTGACGTCGAAGTCAGATGGTGGGCACGGCGCAAGCGCGCCTTTGCCCACCCTACGGTACTAATTGCTGAGAAGCGCCTACTTCGTCCACACGCCGTCGTGCAGCGCTTCGGCCTCGTCTTCGAGCAACGGCCCGACGACCGCGGTCAGCCGCTGGCCGCTGGCAAAGACGTCGCGGCAGGGCAGGTCCAGCGTCGGGTTCTCCGGGTGATTGCCGGTGACAGCGCGCAGGCGGTGCTCGCTGAGACCATAGACCACGCGGCCGATGCCGGCCCAGTAGATCGCACCGGCGCACATCGCGCAGGGTTCGGCGGAGGAATAGAGCGTTGCGGTCGCCAGCGCCTCGCGGTTGAGCGTGCGGCACGCTTCCGTGGCGGCCAGGCGCTCGGCATGCGCGGTGCCGTCATGAGCCGGCATGTAGCCGTTCTCGGTCTCGATCAGCACCTTGCCGGCGGCGTCGACGACGATGCAGCCGAAGGGATGGTTGCCATGCGTGAGGGAACGGCGCGCGACCGCGAAGGACAGGCGCAAAAAGTGTTCGTCGCGTTCGGATACGCCGTCCATCGCGCCTCCGCGGTCAGTGCCCCGCCATGTGCCGGCCGACTTCGGTGAGATCGGCTTCGCTGGTCCGTGCTTCATACACGAATTCGCCGTGGAACATCACCACCAGCCGGTCGGACAGTTCGAGCAGTTCGTCGAGATCCTCGCTGACCAGCAGAACGGCGGCGCCGCGGTTGCGCGCAGCCATGATCTCGGCGTGGATCTGTGCCACGGCCGCGAAGTCGAGGCCGAAGCAGGGATTGGCTGCGATCAATACCTCGACATCGCCGGCAAGCTCGCGCGCGAGCACGGCGCGCTGGACGTTGCCGCCTGATAGCGCCGAGATCGGCGTCTCCGGCGTGCGGGTCTTGATCTTGTATTGGCCGATCTTCTTCTTGGCGTCGTCGCGGAAGGCGCCGCGGTTGAGCCACCAGCCGAGGCTGGCGAAGGGGGCGCGGTCGAACTCGCGGAAGGCGATGTTGTCGGCGACGCTCATGCCGCCGACGCAGGCGTTCTTCAGTGGCTCCTCGGGCAGGAGCGACATCTTGTGGCGTCGCATCTCCTCGCGGCTGGCGTGATAGGGATCGCCGGCGACGCGGATCTCACCACTCTCCGAGTCGCGCTGACCGGCCAGAACTTCGACAAGCTGGCGTTGGCCGTTGCCGGAGACGCCAGCGATGCCGACGATCTCGCCGGCACGCACAGTGAGGGAGACGTCATGCACGGCGACAGCGCCGGCATCGTCGAGCGCACGGATCTTTGCCAACTCCAACCGCGCCTGACCGGTCTCGCCAGTCCGTGGCGGCTGCACGGTCAGCTCCTCGGCGCCGATCATGGTGCGCGCCATGGCGTCCGGCGTCAGTTCGGCGACCCTGCCGGCACCGGCGAGCTTGCCGCGGCGCAGGATCGTGACCTCGTCTGCGAAGGCCATGACCTCGCGGAACTTGTGCGTGATCATCAGGATGGTCAGCTCGCCCTTGACGACCATGCCGCGGAGCATGCCGAGCACCTCGTCGGCTTCGGCCGGCGTCAGCACCGAGGTTGGCTCATCCAGGATCAGGAAGCGGCGCTTCAGATAGAGCTGCTTGAGGATCTCGCATTTCTGCCGCTCGCCGGCCGAGATGTCGGAGACTTTCGCGGAGAGCGGCACCTTGAAGGGCATGCGGGCGAGGAACGTTTCGAGCTGCTTCATCTCTTTCGGCCAGTTCACCACGGCCGGCACGTCATCGCGCGCCAGCACGAGGTTTTCGGCGACTGTCATGGCCGGCACCAGCGTAAAATGCTGGTAGACCATGCCGAGGCCGAGCGCATGCGCGTCCTTCGGATTGGCGATGGCCTGCTCGCGGCCACCGACGAGGATGTCGCCTTCGGTCGCGTGGTAATAGCCCATGATGCACTTGACGAGGGTCGACTTGCCGGCGCCATTCTCGCCGAGCAACGCATGGAACGAGCCGGGCCGCACCTTCAGCTCAACATTGTCCAGCGCCAGGAAATCGCCGAAACGCATGGTCATGGCGATGGCATCGACGCCGAAGGCGCCGGAGGGCGGAGGCGGCTCGCCGATGATCACGAAATCGCTCCGATGAAGGCATCCGACGTCGAGACGGCGCCGAACACGCCGCCCTGCATCTTGATCATCTTCAGCGCATGGTCGTGATTGCTCTTGTCGGTCGCGCCGCAGCAATCGTGCAACAGGACGCATTCGAAGCCGCGGTCGTTGGCCTCGCGCATGGTTGTATGGACGCAGACATCGGTGGTGATGCCTGTGAGAACGATGTTCTCGATGCCGCGCACGCGCAGGATCAGCTCCAGATCGGTGGCGCAGAACGAACCCTTGCCGGGCTTGTCGATGATCGGCTCGCCCGGCAAGGGGCTAAGCTCCTCGATGATGTCCCAGCCGGGCTCACCGCGCACCAGAATGCGGCCGCACGGGCCGGGATCGCCGATGCCGGCGCCGATCTGGCGCGAGCGCCAGCGCTTGTTGGCTGGCAGATCCGAGAGATCCGGGCGGTGGCCCTCGCGGGTATGGATGACGTGAAAGCCTTGGCTGCGCATCGCCGCGAGCAGCTTCTTGATTGGCTCGATCGGCGCTCGCGTCAGCGACAGATCATAGCCCATCTTGTCGACATAGCCGCCGATGCCGCAGAAGTCGGTCTGCATGTCGATGACGATGAGCGCGGTGTTTTGGGGGCGGAGATCGCCATTGTAGGGCCAGGCGTAGGGCTCGGACTTGATATAGCGCTCGGGCATGATTTCGCTCTCTAGCGGGTGATCGACAATTCGGCCGGGGCTCCGGTCAGCGTGCGTTTCGGCGAGCAGGTGATGATCATGATCGCCAGCGTCAGGATGTAGGGCGCGGCGTTGAAGAGGTGATAGCCGGAGGTGACGCCGACCGATTGCAGCGCTGGTCCCAGCGCTGCGGCGCCGCCGAAGGCAAGCGAGGCCCACAGGCAAAGCAGCGGATCCCAGCGCGCGAAGATCACGAGCGCCACGGCGGTGATGCCCTGGCCGGACGAGAGGCCCTCGTTCCAGCTTCCGGGATAGAACAGCGACAGGAATGAGCCGCCGATGCCAGCGAGAAAGCCGCCGACCATGGTCGCGCGCAGGCGGATCAGGAGCACGGAGTGGCCCATTGCGCGCGCAGCGTCTGAGCTCTCGCCGGCGGTGCGGATGAGCAAGCCCCAGCGCGTGGTGCGGAAGGCCCAATAGAGGATCGGTGCAAGCGCGACGCCGATCAGGAACAACGCGTTGACGCGCAGCGCGGCGCGCAACTGCGGGATGTCGCTCCACCAGCCGAAATCGATCGCGGGCAGCCGCGGTGCAGTCGGCTCGATCAGCGGTTTGCCGAGATAGAAGGCAAGGCCGGTGCCGAACAGCATCAGTGCGATGCCGACCGCGACGTCGTTGACGCGCGGCAGCGAGCAGATGCCGGCGTGCAGCGCGCCGAGCAGAGCTCCGGTGACGCCGGCGGCGAGCACACCGAGCCAGGGCGATCCCGTGAGATAGGAGATGCCGTAGGCACTCATCGCGCCCATCACCAGCGTGCCTTCAAGGCCGAGATTGATGCGGCCCGAGCGCTCGGTGATGCATTCGCCCAAGCTCACGAACAGGAATGGCGTGGAGACGCGAATGGCGCCGCCGAGCACCGCGAGCGGGACGGTCCAGAGGCCGATTGATCCGTCTGCCATCTCAGGATTTTCCCTTCAAAAATCCGATGCGGCCGTAGAGCGCATCGCTGGCGAGCACGAAGACGAAGATGATGCCCTGGAGCACCAGCACGGAAGCATCGGGCAGTCCCAGCCGGCGCTGCAACAGGCCACCGCTGGCGCTGATGCCGCCGAGCAGGATCGCGACAGGAATGATCGCAAGCGGATTTTGCCGCGCCAGGAAGGCAACCAGAATGCCGGTGAAGCCGTAGCCGGCCGCAAGATTGGCATTGGTGCGGCCCTGAACGGCGGCGACCTCGACCATGCCGGCCAGACCTGCGGCGCCGCCGGCGAGGAAGCAGATGGTGAGGATGAGCTTGCTGACGCCGAGGCCGACGATCTTGGCGGCGCGTATGTTGCCGCCGGCAACGCGGGCGGCGAAGCCGAACACGGTGTGATAGATCAGGATGTAGGCGGCGACCGCGGCGATCAGGCCGAAGACGAGGCCCCAATGCACGTCGGTGCCGGGGATCGTTCCGATCATGTTGGCGGCCCCGATCTCGCGGGTCGACGGCTTGTTGAGGCTCGCTGGATCCCGCATCATGCCTTCGACGAGGTGATTGAGGATCGCAAGCGCGATGTAGACGAGCAAGAGGCTCGAGATCGTCTCGTTGACGCCGCGATACTGCCGCAGCCCGCCTGCCAGCATGATCCACAAACCGCCGCCGATGACGCCGGCGATGACCATGGCCATCTGCACGACAAGCGGCGGCAAGCCCTGAAGCAACAGTGCGGCGCTGGTCGCCGACAGCGCGCCGATCAGCAACGCGCCTTCGCCGCCGATGATGACCATGCCGAGCTGCGCCGGCAGCGCTGTGCAAAGGGCGGTAAGGATCAGCGGCGCCGCACGTGTCAGCGTATTCTGCCAGGAGAACCAGGTGCCGAACGCGCCGTAATACATGTAGAAATAGAGGTCGAGCGGGTTCTTGCCGAACATGGCGACGAAGATGCCGAAGACCACGAGCGCGCCGGCAAGCGCCGCGGCCGGGATCAGGATATATTCGATCGTGCCGCCGTGGCGTAGGAGAAACCCCGGGTTGGCGGCCGGGGCAACTGTCCCGACCGCCTCGGCAGAATCCGCCGCTTCCGCTGTCACGAAGTCGCTCCGATCACGCCCTCGACGAGATAGTCCATCTTCTCGAGTTCGGGATCCTTCTGGCCGCGATCGGTGCCGGCCGCGATCACCGTCTTGCCCTTGTTGTCGACCAGTCCGCCCTTGAAGATCGCGTAGCCGTCCGCCGAGAGGAATTTTGCCTTGACCTGGTCGGCGTGCTTGCGCGCTTCGGCGGAAACGGCCTCGCCGTAAGGCGAGGTCTTGACGATCTCTTCCTTGAGGCCGCCGCGGTAGAAGTTCGCAATGCTCTCGCCGGCGGCAATCATCTTCACGAACTTCGGATAGAGCGCTTCCCAATTCCATTCCGCGCCGGTCAGATACGCCTTCGGCGCGAGCGGCGACTGGTTGACGTGATAGCCGCACACCATGGCGCCGCGGCGGGCGGCATTCTCGACCATGGTCTTGGGGCCATCGACGTGACAGGTGAGAACATCGACGCCCTGGTCGATCAGGCTGTTGGTGGCTTCGGCTTCCTTGACCGGCATCGACCAGTCGCCGGTGAAGATCACCTGGGTGGTGGCTTTGGGATTGGCGAGCTTGGCGCCGAGCGCGAAGGCGTTGATGTTGCGCAGCACCTGCGGGATCGGCTTGGCCGCGACGAAGCCGAGCTTGCCGCTCTTGGAGGTGTGGCCGGCAACGATGCCCGAGATGTATTGGGCTTCGTCGATATAGCCGAAATAGCTGCCGGCGTTCTTCGGATCCTTGTCGGTCCAGAGGCCTCCGCAGTGCTCGAAGCGCAGCTTAGGGTACTTGGTGGCCATCTTGATCATGTGCGGATTGTAGTAGCCGAACGAAGTCGGGAAGAGCAGGGTGGCGCCGTCGAGGTTGATCATGGACTCGATCGTCTTCTCGACCGCGTCGGTCTCCGGCACCTTCTCTTCCTCGACGACCTTCAGCCCGGGAATCTTCTTCAGAGCGGCGGCACCCTGTGCGTGTGCCTGGTTGTAGCCGTAGTCGTCGCGCGAGCCGACATAGATGAAGCCGATGGTGGTGTCGGCGGCGAAGGCCGGGCGGGCGCCGGCTGCCGCGCCGAGGGTGAGGGCCGCGCCGCCCTGCAACAAATGACGTCGTGAAATCCTGCTAAAATCCATTGCTTGCTCCCCTCGGCGGCTGGACCGCCTCAATCTCGCGGCTGCGCCGGTCTGGCGGAGCCCGGGATAGGATGTCGCAAGCTTCGTGCCAGAGGCTACAGAGCGGTCATTTGATCATAAGGTATTGAAAAATATCAAAAATGTGTGATTCAGAAATCCTGATCAGGAAATCGGCAGATTAAATTATGGGCAGTATTATCCGATTGTATGCAAGAGAGTTAAGCAGTTCTAATCGGCCCTCACGTGTGTGTGCATGACGCGGCTGGGGCCGTCGGCCGACCACCCGTATTCATGCTAACCACGCGCTGACTTGAAGCGGTGCCGGCCGCCTGAACTCGCTGGCACCGAACTTGTACCGATTGGAGTTGGGACCGCTGCACGGTCTCCAGGATGGAAAGCTTGACCGAGATGGCTGCCGTGACCGCCGTTCAACATGCATCGCTCGGCGAGGAGATCGTGCGTCGAATTAACGAGCTCGCGGCGATTTCGGAAGAAGACGGCAAGCTCACCCGCATCTATCTCACGAAGGAACTGCGCACGGCCTCGGACCTCATCCTCGGCTGGATGCGCGAGGCCGGCATGAGCGCGCATCTCGATGCGATCGGTAATGTCTGCGGCCGCTACGAAGGCGAGCGGCCGGGGGCCCCCTGCCTGATGCTCGGCTCGCATTACGACACGGTGCGTGACGCCGGCAAATGGGATGGGCCGCTGGGCGTGATCACGGCGATCGCCTGCGTCGCCGAGCTCAATCGCCGCGGCACGCGCCTGCCGTTTGCGATCGAAATTGTGGGCTTTGCCGACGAGGAGGGCGTGCGCTTCGCCTCGACCCTGCTCGGCAGCCGCGCCGTGGCGGGCACTTTCGACGAGAGCGTCCTGAACACGCGCGACCGCGACGGCGTGTCGATGCGCGATGCGCTGATCGAGTTCGGCCTCGACCCTGACCATATCGGCGCGGCGGCGCGCGCGCGGCGCGAGCTGCTGGCCTATCTTGAAATGCACATCGAGCAGGGGCCGGTGCTGGAAGCGCAGAATCTCCCAGTCGGTGTCGTCACCGCGATTGCAGGCGCGACACGGCTGGCGGCGCGGCTCACCGGCATGGCTGGTCACGCCGGCACCGTGCCGATGGCGCTGCGCCGTGACGCGCTCAGTGGTGCTGCCGAATGCATTGGCGCGATCGAGCAGTTTTGCCGGACCGACGAGGGTGGCCTGGTTGGCACCGTCGGCTATATCCAGGCGAGCCCCGGCGCGACCAATGTCATTCCGGGCGAAGTATCCTTCACCATCGACATGCGCGCGCCGACCGATATGCATCGCAAGCGCGCGGTCGCCGACGTCGTCCGCCAGATCGAGGCGATCGCCAAGCGCCGCCAACTGGCGCTTCAGCTCGACGTCACCCATGAGAACCGCACCGCGCCTTGCGCGCCCTGGCTGAAGGATCAGATCGCACAGGCGATCGCTGCCGAAGGTTTTTCCGCCTTCGAGCTGCCGAGCGGAGCGGGGCACGACGGCATGGCGATGATCGACATCGCTGATATCGGCATGATCTTCGTCCGTTGCCGCGGCGGCATCAGCCATCATCCGGACGAGCATGTCGAACTGGTGGACGCCGACGCCGGCGCGCGCGTTTTGCTGCGGGTGATCGAGAATTTCAGGGCGCGGGAGCGGTAAGCCCACCCGCAAGTCACCGGGTAGAGATACGGATCAGACAGGGCTAAAATAGCGACTGCCCAGCACCGGGATCACCAGACATCGGCCGACCTACACAGATGAACAGCGATATTTCCTTTCCGTCCCCTCAAGAGAACCGATTTTACCAGGGCATGGCCGCGAGCCTGGTCGCGAATGCTCTTCAGGCTGTCAATTTTCTCGGTGACCGGTTCCTGAGGCAGTCGCCTCATTCTTTGTCGGCGATCGAGGACCTCTACCGGCACTCGATGGACAGCGCCTTTTCGGTGACCGAGGCTTTCCTCGTCACGGGCGCACCGCACGCCTCCGCCTACTACCCGCGCGACTTCGCCTGGTTCTATCCTGACGTTCTCGACCCCGAGACCATCATGGATTCGCAGGACGCGGTGCGCCGGGCGCGCCTGCTCGAAAAGAGCGTACGCCTGTTACTGGAAGCCGTTCGCGCCGACGTCGTCACGACGACGATTGTCCCGGCGGGGCGCGCGCGGTATCTCGGCGTGAATTATTTTTCGCGTCCCTCGGATACGCTGCTCGGCATTCTGGCCGGTCTCCAGCAGATGCTCTCCGCCGAGGAGCGGGCGTCGTCCTATCTGGCGATGTCGCAATGCGCCCATGCCGGCCGCCTTTTGCTGGCTGATTATGGCGGCGATCTGAAGCGCGCGATCCTGAAGCTCGCAAGCGAGCTGGAGCCTTTCGATGCTGACGGCACCAGATATTTGCTCTGTGACGCGAGCGGGCCGCGCTCTGCGGCAACGGACACCCGTGCCGAGCGCCGGCGTTTTGTCACCAATGCCTGCGTCTACACGACGTTCGTGTGGGGCATGCAGCTCGGTGTGGTCGACGAGATTGAGCTGAAGCGGCTGCTTGGACGCGACCTCGCGCAGTACAAGCGGGACCTGCTCCGCCTGTTCGGCAAGGACGGTTATATCAGGCATTCGCTGGATGGCCCTGCGGGCGCGCCGGTGTCCCTGGTCGCGCTGGATTTCGTCAGCGTGCATCGCGGCTTCTGGGACATGAACGATGCGAGCGAGCGCGCGTTGTTTGCGGCGACGGCCGATCTGATCATCGCCGAACCGCGTTTCCGCATCCCCAGCACATTCCACTTCCTGGTGTCGGCGGATAATCCGCGGAACAAGATGATCCACAAGATTGCGGCTCCCGCCTACCAGGGGCGCTCGTCATGGCCGACGTTCAACGTCGAGTTCGCCGATCGTATGCTGGACTATGACGAGTTCGCGGGGAGCGATACCTATCGCGCCTGCGCGCAAGGGATACTGAAGGACATTCGCACTGCGACCGAAGTCCACGGCGGTTATCAGGAGCTGATCTCCGAGCAGGGCCTGAAATATCGCACCTGGGCCTACAAGGGCGCCGTGGCCCATTCCTGGTTTCCGCGCTTCCTGTCGGTCTGGAGGAGGGCGTACGGAACGCCGCTCCTCCAGTGGAACGACTGAAGGCACCACAACGCGAGCTCGCAGTTTCCCCCGCTCTCGTTGGCCCTTCTTGCGGTGGAAACCCGGAATCCTCGGGCGGCATCGCCAGCAAGCCATTGACAGCAATCCACAACCGCCGGCCGGTTGCGACAACGTGTCTCTGCACGCTGTCACAATCGCGTAATGCAAGTGACATTCTCGCGCAGCACGTCTGACAAGTGCGCCCCCTAGCTTGAAGTGCACTGAAACAATTTTTTCAGACTTCAGAAACGGACAGAGGGGTGTGCAATGCTTTCGAGAACGACACGACGTCTACGCGATCGCACCGTGATCACCGCCGCGATCCTGTCGCTGATGGGATATGACGTTTATGCGGCGGACGCCAATTCGCTCGGGGGGAGCAACAGGAACGGAGATCGGACTGAGTCGCCGATCAAGCATGTGATCGTTATCCTCGGCGAAAACCGTACGTTCGACCACGTCTTCGCCACCTATGAGCCGCATCGTCCGGGCGAGCGTGTCGACAACCTGCTCTCCAAGGGCATCATCACCAAGGACGGCTTGCCCGGACCGAACTACGCCAAGTCGGCGCAATTCTCCGCCTTGGTCAACAACACCTACTCCATCAACCCCGGCCAGAAGGCTCCCTACAACAGCACGACCAACAAGGTGGAGGCGCCGGGAACCTCCTACGCACCGCAATCTTGCTACACCTCCGTTGATCAGGCCGCGCTCAACGGGCCCGGGTGCGTCGCAACGCTGCAAATCGCCCAGCAGGCGGATTACGGCCTCCGCCAGCAGGATCTGCCGCTGCTCACGACGGGCGCCACAGGACTGCCGGGCAATTCGCCGGACTCGCGCATACTGGATTTCGACAATCTGCCGAACGGAGCCTATCCGCTGGTGACGCTGGCGCAGGCCGGCGAAACCCCGACCAGCCTCTACAAGACCTATGGTGGCAGCCCGGTGCACCGGTTCTACCAGATGTGGCAGCAGCTTGACTGCGATGTCACCAAGGCCACACACCACAATCCGAGCGGCTGCCAGGCCGACCTCTTCACCTTTGTGGAATCGAGCGTTTCCTCGGGGAGCAACGGCAATCCAACGCCGCACGCCCTCAAGGAAGGCGCGATCGCGCTCGGCTTCTACAATGTCGCCAAGGGCGACGCGCCCTATCTGACCGAGCTTGCGCGCAAGTACACGCTCAACGACAATTTCCACCAGAGCGTGATGGGCGGCACGTTCGCCAATCACATGATGATCGGCTACGCCGATGCGCTCTATTATGCCGATGCTAACGGCGACCCCGCGAAGCCTGACCACGTGCTGATCCCGGGCTCCAATCCGCCGCAATATGTCAACGAGATCGAGAACCCGAACCCGGCGCCTGGCACCAACAATTGGTATCTCAATGACGGATATGGTGGTGGCAGCTATTCGAACTGCTCCGATCCGGGCCAGCCGGGCGTTGGTCCGGTCGTCACCTACCTCAACGCCATCCATGTGCCGCCGCGCTGTGCGCCGAACGCCTACTATCTCCTGAACAACTACGTGCCGGCCTATATCGGCAGCGGCGCCACCGATCCGAACAACAACGGTCCCTTCACCTTGCCGCCTGTCATCAAGCAGCGGCACATCGGCGACGCACTGACCCAGGCCGATGTCTCCTGGGCCTATTTCGGCGAGCGCTGGAATGACTTCAAGACCGCGCCTGGTGAAGGCACCAATTTCGGCGCTCTGGACCCGGTCGCCTATCTCTATTGCAACATCTGCAATCCGTTCCTGTTCTCCGCCTCGGTCATGACCAATGCGGCGCAACGCAATGCGCACATGAAGGATACGCTCGATCTCTACGACGCCATCGCCGATGGCAATCTTCCGGCCGTGTCTTTCGTCAAGCCGAGCACGTTCAACGACGGACATCCGTCGTCCTCGCGTGTGGATCTCTTCGAGTCCTTCACCAGGAACATCGTTGACAAGGTGAAGTCCAACAAGGAGCTGTGGAAGTCGACCGCGATTGTCATCACCATGGACGAGGGTGGCGGCTACTACGATTCCGGCTATATCCAGCCGGTCGACTTCTTCGGCGACGGCACGCGGATTCCGCTTCTCGTCGTCTCCAAATATTCGCGCGGCGGACACATGTCGCATGAATATGGCGATCACGTTTCGATCACCAAGTTCATCGAGCGCAACTGGCATCTCAAGCCGCTCGGGCCCAAGACGCGCGACACGCTGCCCAACCCGATAGCGTCGGACGACAATCCCTATGTTCCCGTCAACCGGCCCGCGATCAGCGATCTCTTCGGCGATTTCAACTTTGCCGATCGTCGCGACAATGACCGCGACGACGACTGACCGCAACTGACGCGTCCACCGATCGACCCGGGGGCTGATTGGCCACCGGGTCGATTTCATCACTCGTCGTGTCATGGAGTCATTTGCGTGGATGTTGCGCTCTCAGGGAGTGCCGCTTCGATCGACGTCGCGCGTGATGCGTTTGCCGGAGGCGACGTGGGTGCCGCGGAACAGATCTGCGCCAGAATTCTCGGCCAAAATCCCTCCGAGTGGCGTGCCTGGGCGCTGCTGACAGAGACCGCGCTACTGCGGGGCAGGCAGGATGCAGCGGCCGTCAGCCTCGATCGGGCCGTCGCTCTGGCGCCGACAAACCCGATTGTGCTGGTGTTGCGCGCGAAATGCCTGTTCATGACTGGTGATACGCGCCAGGCCTGTGCGGCGACCGACGTCGCGGCACAGCATCTCGACGATGCGCCGGATGCGCTCGATGCGGTCGGTGCGATGTTCGGTCTGCTCGGGCTACAGCAACGGGCGAGAGAGCTCTTTCGCCGCGCCGTCCTCGGGCAGCCGGATGTGCCGCAATATCTTTTCAACCTGGCCGCTACCGAGCGGATGATCGGCGCACTCGGCGATGCCGAAGCGCATTGCGACGCGGCCATCGCCAGCGACCGCCATTACGGCCTTGCACACTATTTGCGGTCGGACCTGCGTATCCAGAGCCCCGATCGCAATCATATCGACGAGATGGAGGCGCTGATCGGAGAGGGAGGTTTGTCTGCTCCGAGTGAGATCATGCTGCGCTTTGCGCTCGGCAAAGAGTGCGAGGACATCGAGCTCTGGGGGCGCGCCTTCGATCATGTCGAGGCTGGCTGCGACCTGCAGCGCCGGTCGCTTTCTCGCGAGCCCGCCGCCGAAATTGGCGAGATCGATGCCATCATCCAGGCGCACACGCGACGCTGGATCGAAGTAGCGCCGCGCGGCTACGCCGATGCCGCGCCTGTCTTCGTCACCGGCCTGCCGCGCACCGGCACGACGCTGGTAGAGCGCATCGTCGCGAGCCACTCGGCGATGCATTCGGCTGGCGAGACCGGCGCGTTCGCAGCCGAGATGCGCCGCGCCATGGCAGAGCGGCCGGGCGGCCGCGACCCCGAAGGCATCGGCAGGCGCTATCTGGATTCGGCCGCCGCGCTTCGCGTGCCAGCCAATGTGCGTTTCATCGACAAGTCGCTGGAGAATTACCTCTATTGTGGTCTCATCCACGCGGCGCTACCGTCCGCGAAGATCGTCCTCGTGCAGCGGCATCCGATGGACGCGTGCTGGGCGATCTACAAGGCGCACTTCCGCGGCAAGTTCTCGTTCTCATATCAGCAGACCGAGCTTGCGGACTATTATCTTGCGTACCGCCGTCTGTCGCGGCACTGGCGCACCGTGCTGCCAGCGAATACACTCATGGAAATCAACTACGAGGACATTGTGCGGGATCAGGCGACGGCAAGCCGGGATATCATCGACTTTCTCGGGCTTCCCTGGGAAGATGGGGTGATGCGCTTTCATGAAAGCCAGGCGCCATCGGCGACTGCCAGCGCCGTTCAGGTGCGCCGGCCGGTCTACGCGTCTTCGGTTGGAAAATGGCGTCACCATGCCGAACGGTTGAGACCGCTCCGTGAACGCTTGGCACGCGAGATTCCGGAAGCGGAGCTGGCGTGACGATGCTGCGACCATCGATGCTCCTCGTGATCGCGTCTGCTGTCCTCCTGGCCTTCGGTCGAGCCGCGTCAGCCGAGGTGAAGGTCGAAGGTCGGCCGGAGGCCGTGCATCTCGAAGTCCAGAGCGCTTCGCTCCGCGATGTGCTAACGGCACTGCAAGAGCGCTTCAACCTGCGTTATCGCACCGCCGATGCGCTCGACACGCCGACGACGGGAGTCTTCGATGGACCCTTGCGGCGCGTGGTGGCCCGGCTCCTCGGCGGCCATGACTATGCGATGCAGGTCACCGCTGACGGCCTCGACGTACTGGTGCTGGCGCCGCAACAACCCGGCGCCGCCCCGGTCGCTGCGGTGACGCCGGCAAATGCGGCCAGGCCTCCGCTAACGGCCCCGGAACGCAGGCATTTCGAGCGCGGGCACCTGCGCTAGGACGAACGACAGCGCCTTAGCCCGCGGTCACATCCACCAGCTCGCCGCCCTCGAGAACCTCGGCTGCCTTGGCGCCGATTGCCGGTGGTACCGTGCGCCAGCACGGTGCCATCGAAATTGACGATCAAGCCTTCGCCGATGGAATCGAACGAGCCGTCGAGCCGCACATGCAGGCCTTTGCGAAGACGATAGTCTTGCTCGGTTGGGCCGCCGGCCCCAAAGACATGCCTTCGCCCATTGTTGCGCCGCGACGTGCCTCAAGTCTCGGCTTGACCCTCCAATCCACCCAATGTCAGACTTATGACATGAGTACAGCAAGGCGACATATCGCCAGCCTTCGCGACGAATATGCCGAGATGACGCGGCAGCGCATCGTTGCGGCGTTTGTCGAGACTCTGGAGGATGAAGCTGCCGACGACATTTCCATGGCCGCGGTGGCCAAGCGTGCGAAGGTGGCCGAGCGGACCATCTATCGGCACTTCAAAACCCGCGCGGAGCTGTTCGCGGCGGCCGGCGAATGGATCGAGGACAACGTCTTCAGCTACATTCCCTTCACTTCGCCCGACGAACTGCCCGAGATCTTCCGCAAGCTGTGCAAGCGGTTCGACCGTCATCCGCATCTGGCGCGCGCCATTGCGATGACTCGGGCGGGCCGCCGGGTGCGCGCCGGCTTCCGGCGGCACCTGATCGACCAGCATCGCAAGGCGATGGCGCCGCTGGTGCGGCATCTCCCCGCGAAGGACGTCCGCCAGGCGGAGGCGCTCGCGTCCTACCTCAACAACGTGCTGGCCTGGAACGCGATGCGCGAGGATTTCGGCATGACGAGCAGCGAGATCGCCGATGCCATCGAGTGGGCGCTCACGACCCTCCTGAAGGACGTTCGGCAGCGCGATGCAGCCGCCGCGCGCGGCGGCAAGGCCGGCAAATCGCCGAGGAAGCGGACCGGGGCTGCGAAAGTACCGGCATAGAGCGAGGCAGGTCATGAATGCGACACCCGACGATCTCCTGATCAACGCGCCCGACGAGGTTCGCATCCGGCAGGACCTGGTTCTGACGTCGCTCGGTCGCCGCCCGGCCGATCGCGCCTTGCGGGTCGGCAAGTTGCTTGATGTGCACAGCCGCACCTGGAGCGAGGATCAGGAGATCGTCTTCAAGGGCCGGCGTATCGCGTGGGTGGGGCCAGCCGGAAGTTATCCCGGCGAGGTCCGCGAGCGTGTGCATCGGCCGGATCTCGCGGCCGTGCCCGGCTTTGGTGAGGTCCACAAGCATATCGAAAGCTCGCATCTGACGCCGGAATGGGAGGCGGCGCTGGTGCTGCCGCATGGCAATACCTGGACTTGCGAGGCAAGCCACGAATTCTCCAATGTCAATGGCGCCCGCAATCTCGAATTCTGGTTCGAGGCACGCCGACGCGGCTCGCCACTCAAGATCTTTCCGCAGCCCGGCTCGGCGGTGCCGCCGACTGCGTATGAATGGCGCGGCGGCTGGTATGGCCACGATGAGCAGGCGCGCTTCATGAGCGAAAGCCTGATGGTCACCGGCCTCGACGAAGTCATGGACTGGCCGGCGGTGTGGAATCCCGACAACCCGTCCTACAAGCGGCTCTGGGGCATGATCGAGGCGACGTTCGCAGCGCGCGGCGTCGTCGAAGGCCACGCCTCGGGCCTGCGGGACCTGCCCTCCATCAACGCCTTTGCCGCGGCCGGGCTCGCCTCCGATCACGAAGTGCAGACTCCGGAGGAAACCTGGGACAAGCTCACCCGCGGCTTGTTCGTCGAGCTGCGAGTCTATGCCATGGACGAGATCGTGAAATGGCTGCTCGCGAAGGGTTTGCAAGACTGGTCGCAGATCGCGTTCACCACGGATGACCGCAGTGCCAGCCATACGCTGGAGCTTGGCGCCAGCGATCACAATGCGCGGGTCGCGATCGAGGCCGGCCTTGCGCCGGAAATCGCAATCCAGTGTCTCACCATCAATCCGGCGCGGCACATGCGCCTCACGCCGTTCGTCGGCAGCCTGGCTCCGGGGCGCTTCGGCGACGTCGTGCTGCTGTCGGATGTTGCCAAGCTCACGATCGCCGAGGTGTGGGCCGATGGCGCGCAGGTCTCCGACGGCAGGCGTTATCTCGGCGGAGTGCCGGCGATCGAATGGCCAGAGTGGGCGACCAAGACGGTCAATATCAAGCGCACGATCAAGCCTGAGGATTTCGAGCTGCGGGCTGAGCCTGGCCGGGCCACGATGAAAGCGGCGGTGATCCGCCCCTTCCATTGGCATCCTGAGTTCTACACCCTCGAATTGCCGGTCCGTGACGGTGCCGTGCAGCGCGACGAGAGCGAGGCCGTCACCAAATTTGCCATCGTCGACCGTTTTTCCGGCGATGGTCGCGTCGCAAAGATGTTTTGGCGCGGTTGTGGACCGCGCACGCCGGAGACCGCGGTCGCCTGCTCGGTGGCGCACGACAAGCACAACATCTGGGTGGTCGGCTCGTCCGACGCGGCGATGGCAAAGGCGGTGAACGCGCTGATCGAGCTTCAGGGTGGCTGGGCGCTGGTGCGCGAGGGCGAGCTCGTTGCCACCGTGCGTTTCGAGGTCGGCGGGCTGATGAGCTGTCGTTCGGCGCAAGCGCTCGATGCCGAGATGCAGGCGCTTTATGCGGAAGGTCGCAAGGTCGACTGGATGTACGAGCCGACGTTCCGGCCGCGCTGGTATCCGGGATTTCCGGAGAGGCTCATGTTTGCGACGCTGACCTGTGCGCCTTGGAGCTGGGTGCTGGTGGCGCCGTGCGAGCAGGCGCCGCTCGGTTTCATTAACGTGCAGACCGGCGAAGCGCATCCGGTGGTCTGGTAGGGGGAGGACTGCGATGAACGAGATGACGAAGCCGCAGGCTGGTCCCGCCGAGCCGGCACCGCGCGCAGCCTCGGGACTGCTCGATCGGACCTTTGGCCTCACAGAGCGTGGCACGAGCGTCGGCCGCGAGGTGATGGCCGGCGCGACGACGTTCGCGGCGATGGCCTATATCATCGCCGTGAACCCGGCGATCATGTCCAACACCGGGATGGACCGTGCCGATCTTGTCAGCGCCACGGCGCTCGCCGCGATCTTTGGCTCGGTGATGATGGGGCTGTGGGCCAATCTGCCGCTTGCGGTGGCGCCCGCGATGGGCTCGAACGTCATCTTCACCTATGTCATCGTCAAGCAGATGGGCATGCCCTGGCAGGGCGCACTCGCAATGGTCGCCTTCACCGGCGTGCTGTTCCTGATCCTCAGCCTGTCGAAGCTGCGCGAGAAAGTCGCGAAGGACGTGCCGGAAGCGCTGAAGATCGGCATCCAGGCGGCTGTCGGTACCCTCATCGTCTTCATTGCGCTACGGGGCGCCGGATTCGTGGTGCAGAATCCGTCAACCTATATCGCCATGGGCTCCTTGCGCAGCCCGCCGGTCCTGCTGACGCTGTTCGGTCTCCTGCTCACGCCGGTGCTGGTGGTGCGCCGGGTGCCGGCGGCGCTGATCCTGTCGATCGCGGTGCTCACGCTGATCGGCTTCTTCGTCCCAAGCGCCAACGGCAAGATGGTGACGTCAGTGCCATCAGCCATCATGGCGTGGCCGCGCTGGCCGACCAGCACCTTCATGGCGCTCGACATCGGCTATCTCTTCAGCCATTTCGTCGTCGCGCTGCCGCTGCTGTTCTATTTCCTGTGCGCCGAATTCTTCTCAACGCTGGGCACGCTGATCGGCGTAACGGGGGCCGCCAATTTGCGCAAGCCCGACGGCTCGATCCCGAATGCCACCGCCGCATTTGCGACCGATGCGACGGCTTCAATCGTCGGGCCGCTGCTCGGAACCTCCGTCGTCACGGCCTATATCGAATCCATCACCGGTGTGCAGGCCGGCGGTCGCACCGGCCTGACCTCGTTGACCGTTGCGGGATTCTTCTTTCTCGCGCTGTTCTTCTGGCCGATCTTCGTCATCATCCCGCCGCAAGCGACCGCGCCCGCACTGGTGCTCGTCGGCGTGCTCATGATGCAAGGACTTGCCCGCATCGACATGACCGATCTCGTCAACGCCGTTTCAATCGTGCTGACGCTGCTGATCACCGTGTTGACCAACAACCTCATCAACGGAATGGCGCTGGGCACGCTGAGCTACATCGCTCTGGAAGTGGCAGTCGGCCGGCGGTCGCAGATTCCGGCGATGGTGTGGGGACTCGGGGTTGTCTTCGTCGCATATGCGATCGTGATCGCACAGATCTTTTGACGCGTACGTTAAGCCGCGAGGTCCAGCAACCGGCATGATCCGCGCACCAGCACCTTGCGTCCGATGGGAGTCATCGCGGGCACGCCATCATCAATGACAACGAGACCAAGCTTGACGAGGCTGTCGACGAGATAGGCCTTCGAGAGGCGATTGTTCGCTACGGGATTACGAAGTGTGCGCAGGGCTGCCCATTGATCCGGCGAAAGATCGAAGTCGAAGTCGTCGTTCATGTTGCCTCAAGCGATAGTCACGTTCGTGCGCCCCTGTTAGCGGCGCTGCATGAAGACCATGCGACGACAATGAGTCGGGAATTCGGTGAGCTGTTTAGAACTTCTCTTCACGAATTGCCGCAGTCCGTTGCGCCACAATAGTTAAGATCGTTCGGACACGATTATCGTCCCGGTCTCTGATCACTAATTGATGATCTTCATTTGATGTTGCGCTGCGACGACCGCAGTGCACGGGAAGCGCTGCTGTCTCATTTTGCGTCACGATATGCACAGAAATGGTGAGACCTTGGGTTCGTGCTTCTGCTACGTTGATTCGCTGGGAACGGCTTCACACGACGACAGGAGTGTGAGAGCATGAACAGGCTGGTGGAAATTCGCAGTCAGGAATCCCTGTGCCGTGAGCGTGCGGCGCTCGATTTTGAGCGTCGGGTTTTCTGGCTTGGCGAAGCCGAGGAATGGGAACAGCGCGCGCTCGACGAAATTGCCTATCACTTTCGCGAGTGCAATGTCGCTCACTCGGAGCTCACGCGCTTGGAGCTTGCGCGAAGCTGACGTTGGCCGTGCGCCCAAAACTTACTGGTAAGTCGCAACGATATCGGAGACCGCGCGCTCGAGCTGCTGCGCGGTGGCGCATTGCCGCACCACGCTGCAAAAGGTCGCATAGCGCGGCATCTCGGAATCGCCAAAGCCCCAGGCGAGCCGTCCTTCGGGGTTGAGCCAGACCAGTCGCTTCGAGCGTTCGGAGACGCGGCGCAGAATGTCCGCGCGAGGGTCGAGATTGTTGCTCCGGGCGTCGCCGAGCACGATCACCGTGGTCTGTGGCGTCAGCGTGCTCATGAAGTCTTTTTCGAAATCGACCAGCGAAGTGCCGTAATCGGACGAGCCGAAGCCGACCTTGGACATGATCTCGGCCATCGCCTCTTCGGGCGACTTCTTCTCCAGGATCTCGCTGACCTCGATCAGATGCGACGAGAATGCGAAGGAGCGGACATCGTCCACGACCTCATGCAGCGAGTGGATCAGGAGCAGGAAGAAGTCCGAGACTTGCGCGACCGAGCCGGAGACGTCGCATAGTGCCACAATCTTCGGCCGATCGCGGTGCTTGCGCTTCCACGCGGTGAGGAAAGGCACGCCGCCCCACGCGGCATTGCGGCGCAGCGTGCGGCGGACATCAAGGTGGCCGCGGCGCTGGCGCTTGCGCGGCTTCGAATAGCGCTCACGCAGGCGGCGCGCGATCTGGCGGATCAGCGCCCGCATCTCCGCCACCTGGCGCCGCTCGATGCGCGCGAGCGGCGCATTGCGCAGGATTTCGTGGCGGAGGTTTTCAGCCTCCTCGCGGGCATAGAGCGCAAGTCCCTGCGCGACCGTGTCGCGTACCGCTTCACGCAAGGCATCGAGCGCGCCGCGCAGGCGCTCGGCCAGCGCGGGATTGGTTGCCATGAGTTCGTCGAGATCGTCGCGCAGGCGCTGAAGGCCCATGGCGTCGAGGATGCGACTGGAGAAGATGCCGCGCTGGGTCGAATAGCGGATGTCGGAGAGCGAAGCTGCGCCGGATGCGCTGGCGATTGCGGCTGAGATCGCATTGCGATCCTGCGACAGCAGCATCTGTGCGAGCGGGCCCAATCCTTCCGGAGACTGGCCTCCGCCGGCTTCGCTGTCCGAGCCTGAAGAGGGCGACTGATCGGCCTCCGGCGAAGCATCGTCGCTATTGGGCTTGGGCTGATCCTGCCGCGGTTCCGGCTGGCTGAAGAACAGATCGAAACAATCGCCGAGCGCAAGCTTCTCGTCCTGCGATTTGGCGAGGGTCAGGAGGAGGGCGTCGCGCAGGATGGCACGGTCGGTGAGACCGATCTGCGCGACGGCGCGCATCGCATCGATGCTTTCGGCGGGCGACACATGGACGCCGGCCCCGCGCGCCGCCCGAAAGAAACGATGGAGGTTCTCGCGCATCGGGCGTCAACCGAAGACGTTGGACCGTGCCGCCTTGGCAATGAAGGTCGTGATCTGGGGGTGCGCTGCCTCGATATCGGCCTCGTATTTCAAGAGCACGTTGAGGGTGTCCTTGACGATCTCGGTGTCGAGCTCGGAAGCCTGAAGCAGCACAAGCACGCGGGCCCAGTCGATCGTCTCGCTGACCGAGGGCAGCTTCTTCAAATCGAGCGAACGGATCTCGTGGATGAAGCCGACCATCTGCCGGCGCAGGGCCTGCGAGATGCCGGGCACGCGGCTCTCGACGATGCGCTCCTCCAGCCGCTGCTCGGGGAAGCCGATATGCAGATGCAGGCAGCGCCGTTTCAGGGCGTCGCCGAGGTCGCGTTCGCTGTTGGAGGTGAGGATCACCGTCGGCGGCGTGATCGCCGAGACGGTGCCGAGCTCCGGGATCGTGACCTGGAAGTCCGAGAGGATTTCCAGCAGCAGCGATTCGAATTCGGCATCCGACTTGTCGATCTCGTCGATCAGCAGCACGCAGCCGCCCGGCTGCTCCAGCGCCTGGAGAAGGGGACGCGGCTCGACGAACTCCTTGGAAAAGAACACGTCGCCGAAATCATGAAGTTGTTCGAGCGCGGCGTGCAGCGTCTGCGCGCCGCCAAGGACTTCGCCGAGCTTATCCTTGAGGATCTGGGTGTAGAGCAGCTGCTTGGCGTATTTCCACTCGTAGAGCGCCTTGGCCTCGTCGAGGCCTTCGTAGCACTGCAAGCGGATCATCTTCATGCCGCGCCAGGCGGCAATCGCCTTGGCAAGCTCGGTCTTGCCGACGCCCGCAGGACCCTCGACCAGGATCGGCTTTTCGATCTGTTGCGACAAATAGACGGCAGTCGCGATCTGCCGGCTCGCAATATAGCCTTGCGCGGCGAGGCCGCTCTCCACTGCCTCGATCGAGGTCGAGGGCTTCTGTTCAGCCACGAAAGGGCGCTCCCAAAGGTCTTGCTTGAGGCTTGTTCTGCCTGCGTTCCCGGCAAAGAACAAGCCTCGTTTGGGATGGGCCTGATCCGCGCTGACGGCTGCTTTTTCCGTTCAGCGCAAATACTTAAGGGGCGACTTATGGTGCGGTCAGTGCCGCAGCAGCTCCGGCTTGTGGATGGTCTGCCTGACCTCGGCGCCGCAATCGGCGCATTCGTAGACGAAGTCGATTTTGGCAAGGCTCCAGTGCGGCTCGATCTCGCGCACATACATCGGCAGGAACCCCATGCACGTCGGGCAAATCACAGGCGCGATTTCGATATCCTGATGATGCTGTACATAAGCTGGCATCTCGGCTCTCCTTCGCAGGCGACCACCAAACCCCGCGCAAAGGCTACTGCCGGTCGCGTAGATGCCGTCATCAACTCTTTCGAACAGAGACGGAACGGCGAGGGTTTGTCGTTCGCTGTGACATTCTTGTTACGTCCTCTGTACTGTAACCGGCGGACCAAATGCCTATTTATCCGGCCGATCCGCTTTTTCGGACCATCAACGCAACGATAAGGGAGCAACGCCCATGACCCATGCCACGACCCATGCCATTCGTTTTCACAAGACCGGCGGTCCGGAAGTCCTGGTCTGGGAGGAGGTCAACGTCGGCAAGCCGGGGCAGGGCGAGGCGCGCATCCGCCACACTGCCGTCGGTCTCAACTTCGTCGACATCTACAACCGCTCGGGTGTGTATCCCGCGTCATTGCCGAGCGGGCTCGGCAGCGAGGGCGCGGGCGTCGTCGAGGAGGTCGGGCCCGGCGTCACCGATCTGAAGCCGGGCGATCGCGTCGCCTATGGTGCATCACCGCTCGGCGCCTATTCCGAGGCGCGGCTGATCCCCGCCGACCGGCTGTTGAAGCTGCCTGACGGCGTCGACGACAAGACTGCGGCCGCAATGATGCTGAAAGGGCTGACCACGCAGTACCTGATCCGGCAGACCTATCGCGTGAAGGCCGGCGACACCATCCTGCTGCATGCGGCGGCCGGTGGCGTCGGCCTGATCCTGAGCCAGTGGGCAAAACATCTCGGCGCGACCGTGATCGGCACGGTCAGCAGCGACGAGAAGGCAAAGCTCGCCAAGGCGCATGGCTGCGACCATGTCATCATCTATACGCACGAGGATTTCGTGAAGCGTGTCGACGAGATCACCGGCGGCAAGAAGGTGCCGGTGGTCTATGATTCCGTCGGCAAGGACACGTTTCTGAAGTCGCTGGACTGCCTCGCGCCGCTTGGCGTTGCCGCGCTGTTCGGCGCGTCCTCCGGCGCGGTAGAGCCGCTCAATCTCGGCCTGCTCGCCCAGAAGGGCTCGCTCTACGTCACCCGCCCGACGCTGTTCACTTACGCCGCCAAGCGCGAGAACCTGGTCGCGATGGCGAACGAGCTGTTCGACGTCGTGAAATCCGGTGCAGTCAAGATCGAGGTGCGCCAGACCTATGCCCTGAAGGACGCTGCCAAGGCGCACGCCGATCTCGCCGCGCGCAAAACCACGGGATCGACCGTTCTGACGGTGTGATTCTGGACTGGCGATGGCACAGGCTGCTTCAGCCTGCGTCACGTCCGTTCGTGCTTGCGCAAGTCACGGACGTGATCGAAACGGATCGCATGGAGGTCGACGTCCTCAGGCGGAACCTGGGGGAGGGCGGCCTCCGTCAGGATCGCCTCGGTCACGTCCTCGACCGAATTCTCTCCGATTTCGTGGATGAACGAGATGTTCTGGTACTCGCCTGAGGTGATCCGGGAGATGACCTCGCGTCTTGTGATCTCGGGATCGACGATGGCCTCGCGACCGCGCCGCCCGTAATCGATCATCACGACGAAATACTGCATGAAACGATCCTGCCGCGCCCTCAAAGCCTGGAGCGCGGCAGAGTATTTCCGAAAAACGGAATTAAGTCAAGTCTGATTTCCAAAAAACAGAAATCGGCGCCTACCGGCCCTTCTTGCGGGGGCGGGCCGACTTGGCGCGCAGCCGCTCGAGCTGGCCCTTGGGCATCGAGAGGCAGATCTCTCCGACCCAGTCGAGCTTGACGCCGACGATCGGCTTGGCGTTGAAGCTGTTGAGGTTGACGACGGAGGGAGATTTGCCCCGCTCGATGGTCTTCAGATAGCGCTCGCCGGTCTTGAGCCGGACCACGGCCTCTTCGCCATAAAAGCTGGACAGCGGATGACGTTGGTCCTTGTAGACCACGATCACGTCGCCGCTTTCGTATTTGGGCAGCATCGAATCACCGACGATCTCGAAGGCGACGGTCTCTTCCATGATCGGGAAGGGCAGCGCGATGTCGCCGAGCCCCTCCGGCGGAACCTGCTCGACATCCGGTTCGATCACGGCGCCGGCACCGACGCGGCCCATGATCGGCGCGAGGTTCAGCTCAAGATATTCCATAATCGGAATGATTTCCGAGGCCTTCACCAGGCGCTCGCCACCGAGGATTTCCGACACCGCGCCCGGGCGCACGCCCATCGCCGCGGCCAATCCGCCCTTGCTCTTGCCCGTCTTTTCCAGGCCCCGCTCGATCATTGCAACGTCCAACATGGTGATTCCCTCGATTGCCCATGGCTCTGCCTCTTGTAATCCGAAATTCGGAATTGATGCAATTATGAATATCAGAATTCCAGCTTGACTTTACTTTCGGAATAACGGAATGTGTGTTCCGCCTCAGGATCGTGTGATCGGGGCGCATCACAGGACAGCAGCATGGAACCGGGCCATTGGTCGTCGGAGCATTCCGACGCGCTTCGCGACTATTTTTTCAAGGGATTGTCATATGCGGAGATCGGAAGGGAGATTAACGCAAGGTTTGGAACGGCTTACACGCGCAATGCGGTGGTTGGTCGCGCCAAGCGGCTCGGGCTCGCCGAGCCCGAACGGATGACGAGTCCATCGATCGTGCCGTCCTTGCCGGGCGAGTCCGGTCTGCACGCGCCGCCTCGTGTTGCAATACCCGGCCTGAACCTTCCGCCGCCATCGGCACTGAAGCCGGCCAATCCGGTCAAATTGCGCTGCGTCGGCGTCCGGCCGCGCCTGATGCCGCTGCTCGAGCTCGAGCGTGGCGATTGCCGCTATCCCTATGGCGGTGACGAGGAGGGCGAGGAGATCAGCTTCTGCGGTCACCCGCGTCAGCCCGGCTCGAGCTATTGCGCGCCGCATGCGCATCTGACCCGCGGACCCGGAGCCGCGTCGGGCCGTACCGCCGGTGCCGTCGTGCTGAGGCTGGTCTCCGCCGCCTGACCAATGCTGCCAGTGTCCCTTCTTATCCCAGCTCGCAAGGAGAATCCGAGTGGCACGTGCCAGACGTAACATGTCCTACAAATTGACCGAGCTGCACGACCGGCGGTCACGCGATCTGCCGTTCAACGCGGAAGTGACGAAAGTCGAGGTCGATAATCCCCTGGCGCTCGATCTGGACGAGAAGATCGTGGCCATGCGGTCGATTCGCAACGATCCGCTCGGCCGGCTGCATTCGCACCGCCAGATCGACGAGGCGCAATATCGAGGTGGTCGCGCCTACCAGAACGACTGGGAAAGAGCGGCGCGGGGCCCCCAGGCCGTGGATCCGACCCGCGAATATGTCGATGGCACGCGCTCGCGAGAGCCCGTCACCGAGAGCCAGCGCCAGGCCGTGTTGCGGCTGAACCGGGTCGAACATGAGCTCGGCACCGACGGTGCTGCGCTGGTGCACGACGTGCTGGTACTCGGCCTGACCATGGACCAGATCGGGCAGCGGCGCGCTGTCCGCACCCAGCGCTGGAACGACTATTTCGCACGGCGTTTTCGCGAATGTCTCGATCGGCTGGCGCTGGTCTACGGCTTTGCGACGGATGCATCGGCGCGGCGTCGCTGAACGAGGCTGCCGGCGGCTTTCGCCGCCGGCATTCTTCAGTCGTTCCTCACGGATGCGGCATGATCTGGTAGGGCGTGGTATAGGGCTCGACGCGGAGCGAGGCGTTGGCCAGCAGCCCGATCTTGGCGGTTGGCGCCTGCTGCATCTCACCGTTCTGTCCGCGATGCACGTTGTATTGCCAGACGGTAAGGTCGCCCTTCTGCGCCAGTGCATGCGCGACCGCGCTCGCGTCATTGCCGCCGAGCGCCTGGAGCTCCTCGGGCGACAGCCCGACGATGATCTCGTCCTTGATGGTGACGATCTTGAAAAGGTTCATTTTGATCTCCTGCGCCCATGCGCCCTGTGCCGAGAGTGTAAGAAGCGCAACCGCGGCGCCCTTGGTGAGATCGCAGCGAGAAAGCATGCTGTCGTCCTTTGCTGACGCGCGCCCGAATCGAACAGTCCATCAGCCATGGCGCCCGTGATCTGCGTGGCCGTTTCGCAACGGCTTGGTCGTGCGATCTTGAACAACGGTTCACGGAGCGAGAAGTATCGGGGAGCGATGAACCCTGACGTGGGGCGGCGAGTCCAAGCCGGGAGAACAAGGGAACTCGTCGGATGAAATTCACCCGCACTATTTGTCTGTTCGCATGGCTCGGTACGGCCGGGCCCGCTGTGGCTGCGGATCCCTTCTATATCGGCAGCTGGACACTGACGACGGCCGTGGTGGCGCCATGGGCTGATCCGCACCGCAAGCCTGACGATGCCGAGCGCGCGCGGCTGATGGGCAAGACGGTGGTCCTGAAGGCCAGGGAGATCTCCGGTCCGCGTCCATTTGCCTGCGCCAGGCCACAGTACAAGGTGACGGACTACGGTCCCGACATGCTCTTCCAGGGCGCATTCGACGAGATGCAGCGCGCCGACAAGAAGGCCGATCCCAAAGCCCTTGCCGCTTCGTTCGGCTTTGCCGGGGCCCGCATCAGGACGCTGGAGACCGGGTGCGAGATCGACGTTCATTTCGTGGACGATGCAACCGCCGAAATCGGGCTCAACGATTACGTGTATACACTGAAGAAGCGTTAGTCCGCGGCTGCCAATCTCCGTTCACACCGGAAACAAGGTGAAACGCAGGTCTAATTGACAGCGATCAGGGCTGTGTGGTGACTGATTGCTGCTTCTTGACGCAGGTGGGTGACGGCAGCGCGTATTCCTGTTATCCGGAATTGCCGTAGCACGATGCCGATGAAGCATCGCTAAGTCTGACGGTTTGGCTTGCTCTAGGGGTTGTTCCTTGTCATAATTGCAACTTCTCGGGTCGGCCGAGTCTCTCCAGATCTGCAGCTCAGCATGCCAACCTGCTGGGGTGTTCCGACCTAGAGTTCGTCGCCATGGCGTTCGGTGACGGCGTGCGGTTCTCGATCGGGCTCCCGATGTCCGACCCCGAAGGGCCGAATCCTGTCATAGGTGCGAGATGAAAAACCTCAATTTCGCGGCTGAACTGCATCTTAAGCTCGGCGCACCCGCGAACGGTACCGTCGAAAGTCTCCGCCTGCTGCGCGCCTTTCTCAAGCTCGCCCCCCGGCAGCGCTTTGAGGTCATCAAGCTCGTCGAAGACCTCGTCACCGACGAAACTATCCCCGAACATCCGCTGTCTTGAGCCCGGTCACGGGCCGACATTACCCTTTGTCCACCTTTCAGACCGGAAGCGGACCGCCAGGTGGCAGCCGTTGCCGGAGCTTGGCCGCTGGGACGAGGTGCGACAAATGTGATAATCAGTCAGGAAAAAGAGGGAGGAGTGCGACCATGATCGAACCGAAGCTCGAAGTTCCGGCCGAACTGCGTGACCTGGCTGAGAAAACCATCGACCAGGCCGAGAAGGCATTCGGCATGTTTTTCGATGCCGCCACCAAATCGATGTCGTCCGTTCCCGGAGCGAGTGCGGACGTATCCAAGCAGGCGCTCGCCTTCACCGAGCAGAACATGAAAGCGGCATTCGAACACGCTCGCAAGCTGGTTCACGCAACCGATCTTCAGGAAGCGATGCGAATCCAGTCCGAGTTCCTGCGCAGTCAGTTCACCAATGCCGGCGATCACATGCGTCAGATGACCGGCAACTTCATGCAGCCCGGCAAGGGAAATCCTGACAAGGGAAAGTTCTGATCTCCCGCGCAGCGGCCGTGTGCTTACAAATAGATCTTGCGCAGTGGCGCGCTGCGCATTTCAATTCCGGTGCAGGTCCATGATGGGCCACCGGATGAACCTCATTCGCCGTCCGTCATCCTTTCTGCTGATCCCTGCCGGTTCACCCGGCAGGGATTTGCAGTTTGAGGGCTTGGCGCGGCCTATTGGCGCAGCGATCCGATATAGGCGGCAATGTCGGCGGCTTCGATCCGGCTCAAGGGAAAGTTCGGCATTTTCGGATGCGGGTCGAGCAGGAAGAAGGCGAGTCTCTCCGGGCTGAAATCAGGCCTGCGCGCAACCGATGCGAAGGAGGGCACGTCGGCGCTGGCCTGGGTCTGGCTGCTCGCCACGACATGACAGCTCGCGCACCAGTGCCGGGCGAGATCGGCGCCGTGATCGGCGTCAGCCGCGAGAGTGGGCGACGTACTGAGGCCCGAGACTGTCGCGACCAGAAGCCTAACTCGTCTCACGTGTTCGCGCATCTGATCCCCTGTCTAAATTCGATTGCGGACCATGTACCTAGCCGCAGCACGATCCCGGAAATTGCGAGAGGTCGATGCGGGCGATGATCGACCGCAGCAGCTTGCGAGCCGAACGATAGAAATGGCGTACGAACCCGGGCACCCGCGCCGGAGGCAGACCAAGGCCTCGAGTATCAAGGCTCGCCGTATCAAGCCTTTCGATATGGTGCGACACGTGCCTCTCCCATGCTGTACCGCCCTTCTATTGTGGCCGGCATGGAGCTGCGTTGATCTGCCGCAAAGCGTCCCGGCTAGTAGTCGCCGGGGTTCATGATCATCGGGGTGGTTGTATCGGCCGGCGCGAGCGCGCTGCTGGCACTGTCGCGCAGGAAGCGGTCAAGTGTCGCCTGGATCTTCTCCTTGACCGAGCCGGGCCCGCGATCGCTCATCTCGGTATGCTGCGCACCAGTATGGATGATGTCGATGCCGCGCGCCTTGGCCTCTTCGGGCGTCGGCAGCACGCCGGGGTCGGTCTGGAAATGCGGATCCTTGGAGCGGAACGACAGGATCTTCATGCGGTCGTTGAGCACGAAGGGCACCCTGAGATTGTCGAGCGTGATCACCTTCGACACGAGTTCGGGATGCTGCTGGGCGACATACATCGAGACGTCGCCGCCGTTGGAATGACCGACTAGCGTGATGTGATCGTAGTCAGCGTTCTCCTGTCGCCCCTTCAACGTGTTCAGCACGTAGAGGATGTTGGCCTCGCAACGCATATAGACCTCGCGCCGGCCGACATATTTCTGGCCGACACGGGTCATCAGGGGCGGATCGCTCGGCAGATCCTGCTGGATGCTGGCAACGAGATAGCCGCGCGCGGCAAGCACGTTGGCGAGGAAGGAATACTCGGTGGCCTTGACCGTGTTGCCGTTGCTGATGATGGCGACCGGAAGCTTCCACAGGCCAAGATTGGCCTTGGTCTCGTAGTCCCGCCGCACCGCGATCTCGACCGAGATCGGCCGCTGGCGCGCGGCGTCGAACAAGGACAGCATCTCGTGACGGATTGCGAATTTGCTGACGACGACATATTGGCCCGCCGCAAGGACGCAGAGAAAGGCCAGGATTGCAAACACCCTCTTCATGGTTCCGTCTCAATCACTTTTGACTGAACATGGCCATTGAAAACGTCCGGATCGAGCGATCGTGAGCACGTTACGGGATTAAATTTAGGCAAGTTTGTGAGAAGGACCCCAAAAGGGCCGGATCGAGGCGAGGATCGCGCGGCTAGAGGCAGCCGCCTCTGCCGCGTTCGGGGCAAAGCCTGAACGCGCTCGACAGGGTGAACAGGAAGCGCGGGCTGCGGCGCTCATTGTCCGGCGCCCGGTAGCTCAGGGGTACGGCCACGCCGAAATCCGCCTGGAAATCTTGTGGCAGGAAGAACCGTACGCCGGCACCGGCCGACGTCAGCGCCAGGCCGTCGCTCAGCCGGTAACCGTCGTTCCAGACTGCGCCTGCGTCGCCGAAAGCGTAGAGCTGGTAGCCGCTCCAGTAGCGGAAATTGAGCTGGTGGTCGAAGTGCAGCTCGAGCGAGCCGGCAAGACCGTTGTCGCCACTGATCTCGGCCGCACCATAGCCGCGGCCGAAGGCTGCGCCGCCGAGATAGAATTGCTGGGAGGTGAATAATGGCCGCGACGCGGTCTGGCTCGCCGCAGACAGCTTGAGCGACCAGGCGTCATTGAGGGTTTGGTAGCGCGTGAACCAGAAATTCAGCACCGAGAAATTCGAGGACGCGCCGTTGCGTGACAACAGATCATCGTCGAAATGCGAGGCGCCGAAGACGTCGAGGCCCTGGCGAAAGGTCATCGTCGCGTAGTTGGTGCCGCCGAAGCGATCCTGGAGGCGGTAGTCGGCGGTGAGGCTCGCGGTCCTGATGTGGTCGTTGTACCAGGGGCCGTAGAGATCGTGCTCCGACACATTGCTGAAGGTCGCGGCCGCAGTCAGAGTCAGCGAGGAAGATTGCGACTGGAGCGGGACGATGCTGGCACGCACCTCGAACGCCTCGGTCGTGGTGATGTCGCTGTCGAGGCGCCGGGCATCGCCCGGCCGGGCCGCGCTGTAGAGGACGGATCCACCAAGCCGCACGCCGTCGACGCCGACCGGGGCGTCATAGGACAGCCGTGCGAAGCCGAGCTCGCGCGGATCGTTGGCAATGGTCGACAGGTTGACGGCGAGTGTGTCGCCGGGCGTGAGGTAGGAGTTGAAAGCGCCCGTCGCGTAAGTCTGCCACGGACCGACCGACGACGAGCCGAGATTGTCCTGGCCGAACGAGGTGAAGACATGCCAGGTCTTCAGATGGACAGTGAGGCGGAAGCGACCGGTCGCTCCGCCGATCTCCTCCAGCGCGGTATCAGTGATCCGAACACCCGGCCTGCCGTTGATGAGGTAGAGCTGGCGTTCGAGCGTTGCCAGGCGCGACGGCTGCTCGGCCAGGACCGGTCCGAGCATCGGCCTCACGCCGAACTGCTCTGCGCCATCGCCTTTGAGCTCGGTCTCGACGATAGCGCCTTCGATCACCTGGATCCGGACACGGCCATCGGCGATGTCCTGCGGCGGCACGATCGCCCGGCTCAGATGGAATCCCTCGGCGCGGTAGAGATCACTGATTGCGCCGGCAATCGCGGCGAGGTCGGCTTGCGAGACCTTCTTGCCGAGATAGGTCTGGTAGACCGCGGCGATGCGATCGTGGGGGATGATGTGGGCGCTGCTGACGTTGATAGTGCGCAGCACGAACTGCGGCCTGGTATCCCCGCCGGTATTGAGCTGGCCGATCGAGGGCAGCTTCACCGGAGGCCGGCCCAGAGATTCCTGATCGGTTTGGTTCTCAAAATACTTCTCAGGCTGGCGCGGATCGAACCCCGGCTGGTTCGCCTGCTGCGCGAGCGCCTGCGGGATTCCCGTGAAGATCGGTGCCATCAGCACCAGCGCTGTAAGGAGATGCCGCTTCTCAACGCGCGCAACCAGCTGTTCTCCGTAGTATGACGGAGACGTGCCCATGAGCCGGTAAGGGTTCGTTAGCTGCATGATTTCTCATAGTTTTTTATGGTCAATGAACCGTTAATGCGGCCGCTCCGCTGTCCTCGTCCCGCTAAGTCTATGTTGAGTGATTTCGCATACGCCTCAGGACTGGCTGTAATGCGGACCGAGGATCGTCATGCTGGGCAGAGTTGGAATGCGGTGCGCCGTTATGGCAGCGCTGATCCTGGGGACGGCGTCCGGTGCATCCGCTGCGGATGACGGCGTCTGGTCGGTCAGCAAGTCATCGGGCGAGGTCTGGCTCGCGACCAATGGCGCGCAGCAGGTGTCGCTGAACCAGGAAGAGACGCTGAAGCCGGGCGATACCATTCGCACCGGGCGCAACGGCCGCGTGCTGCTCGTTCGCGGCGAAGAGACGATTTTGATCTCTCCCAACTCGGTGGTCGGCGTGCCGGCCGAGAAGAAGGAGGGACTTTCGACCACCATCATCCAGCAGGCGGGTTCGATCCTGCTCGAGGTCGAGAAGCGCAACGTCAAGCATTTCGAGGTCGAGACGCCTTATCTTGCTGCGGTGGTCAAGGGCACGCATTTCAGCG
This sequence comes from Bradyrhizobium sp. WSM3983, assembly GCF_000473045.1. Lineage (GTDB taxonomy): Bacteria > Pseudomonadota > Alphaproteobacteria > Rhizobiales > Xanthobacteraceae > Bradyrhizobium. The sequence continues at coordinate 46,407 of NZ_AXAY01000010.1, forward strand.
TCACGGTGGGGGCAGGCAGCACCAAGGTTGGCGTGCTCCGCGGCCAGGTTGAGGTCTCCGATTTCAAGACCGGCCAGATCGCCCAGGTCATGCCGGGACAGGTGGCCACCGCCTTTGAGCACGGCAAGCCCGGTCTCAGCTTGAGCGGCTCCGGCACGCTCAATCCAATCGAGCAAGGCAAGCCGCGCGCTTCGACGATCGAGCGCGTCCCTGTGCCGAAGTCGGGCCTGCCGGTGCCGCGCAATGCGGCGAACGGCCATGCGATCCAGGCGCTCGGTACGATCGGCACCAAGACGGCCGGCGGACCGACGCAATTGCGCCAGGCAAATGGAGCTCAGGCGCTCAAGACCGGCGTGGTACGCATTTCGAGTTCGCTTGGCGAGATCAAGCTGAACTTCGACAAGGTCACGCATGGGCTCGCTCACGACGCCGTCGCGCCGGGGCGGGTGCGTAACGCGAATGCCAGCACCGACACGGTGTGGAGCGATAGCAAGTCGAGCACGACGACCACCGCCGCTAACAGCACCACCGTCACGGCAGTCACCGTGAGCAGCAGCGCACCCGCTTCCAGCGCCTCATCAACCTCATCGAGTGTGACGACGACAGTTGCGACCACCGTCGGGTCCACCATCGATGCGCTTAGCGGGAATTCCGGAAGCGGTGGGTCTGGCGCGACCGGCAACGGGAACGGCAATAGCGGCAACGGCAACAACGGCAACGGAAACGGGAATGGCGGCAGCAACGGCAACCACTACGGTTGGTACAAGCATCACTAGGACCGTGCCGTCGTCATAAAGGGGGAGCACTTGGCGGCGAGCGCCGCCAGTGCAGGGGAGCCAGGTGAAGCGCTATCGGCCACATATCCTTGTCGTGATCGCGCTGGCAGTCGTGCTGTCGACGGGATGGCACGGCTCGCTTCGCAACGCGCTCACCGACCTGCGTTTTGCGTGGGAGCCGCGCTCTGCGAGCGGCAACGTCGTCGTGGTGGCTATCGACGCCCCCTCGATCGATCAGATCGGCGTGTGGCCCTGGCCGCGCAGCCTGCACGCTGACCTCCTGCACAGGCTCGAGGCCGCCGGCGCGCAGGACGTGGCTTTCGACATTGATTTCAGTTCGCCGTCCGATCCGGCCTCCGACGAGGCCTTCCTCAAGGCGCTTCGGGAGGTCGGCGGCTCGACAATCCTGCCGTCCTTTAAGCAGCCGACGCCCAATGGTGGTGCGGCTCACATCAATCGTCCGCTGAAGCCTTTCGGCAACCAGTCGTGGCCGGCTGTCGTCAATGTCGCGGTCGAGTCCGATGGGCTCGTTCGTCGCTATCCGGTCGGGGAGAAGCTCGGCGATGTGCAGATGCCGTCGATGGCCGTCTTGCTGGCCGGGCAGGACGCCAATCGGCGGCCGCCCTTCCTGATCGACTTCAGCATTCGGGCGGCGTCCATTCCGAGCGTTTCCTATGTCGACGTGCTCCGGGGAGACGCCGCGGCGCTCGACAAGCTGAGGGACAAGAAGGTCATTGTCGGTGCCACGGCACTCGAACTGGGCGACCGGTTCAGTGTTCCAAATGGCCGCATTGTCGCGGGGCCCGTCCTTCAGGCATTGGCGGCAGAATCGGTCCTGCAGAACCGCATGTTGCGCTGGACGTCCGACGCCGGCATGATCGCCAGTCTCGGCGTGATCTGCCTGTTGATGATGTACTCATGGCGCCGTGTCGCGCCGGGTGTCCGCGTCGCGATCCTGGTCGCGGCCGGAGCGGGCGTCGAACTGACTGCGGTTCTTGTACAGGAGCGTTGGCCGCTCGTCATCGACACGTCGCTATTCCACATCGCGATCGTCGCCTATCTCACGGCCATCGCGCTGGACGAGATCGATTTCCGCAGTCTGTTGGGACGCATCGCCGAAAGCCGCTTTCACCGTATCGCAATGTCGCTCGGCGATGGTCTTGTCTGCACCGACGAAGACCACCGGATCACGGTCTGGAATCCCGGCGCGAGCGCGATCTTCGGCTATATGCCGACCGAAATCATCGGTCGCCCGTTTGAAATGCTTTGCGCGATCGCGACGGAAGCTGGCACAAAGACCTTTGCCATCCGCGACGCCGCGCGGCAGGCACTTCTGATCCCCGGCGGGGCCATCGTCGTGGAGTTCGAGGGCCGGCGCAAGAATGGCGAAACCTTCCCGGTCGAGGCGAGCTTCTCGGGTTGGCAGGGAACGGAGGGCTTCCAATACGGCGCGATCCTGCGCGACATCTCCGTGCGCAAGTGCGAGGCCGAGCGCGTCAGATATCTTGCCGAATATGATGCGCTGACCGGTCTTGCCAACCGCAATACGCTCCATGCGAGGCTGTCGAGCCTGATCATCGCGGCGGAGCGGCGGTCCTCCGAGGCCGCACTGCTCGTGCTTGGGCTCGATGGCTTTCAGCGCATCAATGATATGCTCGGACATTCGGCCGGCGACCTCGTGCTGCAGGCTGTCGCCGAGCGCCTGCGGACCGAGGTCGATGGCAAGGCGATCGTCGCCCGCCTCGGCGGCGACGAGTTTGCGATGGCGCTGAATTGCGCGGAGAGCGACGAGCCGATTGCCGCGTTCGCCGAGCGAATTGCGCGCGCATTTGAGGCGCCGCTCGTGACGGGAACGCGCCAGCACCGCGTCAGGATCAGCATCGGCGTCGCGGTCTATCCGGAAGGCGGAAAGAACGCGGATGATCTCCTGAGCAACGGTCATCTGGCGCTGAGCCGCGCCAAGGCGACCCGGCGTGGCAGCCATGTGATCTTCGAGAGCACCATCAGGCAGGAGCTGGAGAGCCGGCTGACGCTGGAGAGTGAACTGGCGCATGCCGCGGACCGGGGTGAGTTCGAGCTGTTTTACCAGCCCCAGGTTCGCCTGATCGACGGCAGTCTGATTGGAGCCGAAGCGCTGATCCGCTGGCGGCACGCGGCGCGCGGCTATGTGTCACCCGGGGAGTTCATGCCAGTGGTGAATACCTCGGCACTGTCCGAGCGGATCGCGAACTGGGTGATGGAGACCGCCGGCCGGCAGGCGCGTGCGTGGGAGCTCTCGGGCAACGCTGTACGCGTTGCAATCAACCTCTCGCCCTCGCAGCTCCACTCCGGCGACCTAGCGCATTCGGTCGGGGAGTTGCTGAGGACGACGGGACTTACCCCTTCGCTGCTCGAGATCGAGGTCACCGAGGACATCCTGCTGCACGACGAGGGCCGGGTGCTCGACATGTTCAAGCGGATCCAGCAACTCGGCGTCCGCATCCTGTTCGACGACTTCGGAACGGGCTATGCAAGCCTGAGCTACCTGAAGAAGTTTCCGCTCGACGGGCTCAAGATCGACCGCTCGTTCGTGCTCGATCTGCTCACAGATTCCGATGACGCAGCGATCGTCGGCTCGACCATCGGTCTCAGCAGGCAGCTCGGTCTTACGGTTGTTGCCGAAGGCATCGAGAATCGCGCTACCGCAGACTTCCTGGTCAGCATGGGCTGCGAGGAAGGGCAGGGTTACTTCTTCGGCCGTCCGATGCCTGCGGACGCGTTCGAAAAGCAATTTCTGGCGGTCGAGTTCGAAGCTGTCAGCGCTGCCTGAACGGTCTAGGTCTTCGACTGTCAGCGCCGGCGCGCAACCGCTACGCCAAAGAGGAAAGCCACGAACAGGCTGGCCAAGGGAGCTTCGCGCGTGATCGCCGCCACCGTCGAGAGCGGCCGTCCGGGCCTTCGCGCCTCGTCGATCGCGTAGGTGAGGCGATCGACGGCAGCACGCAAACCTCCGGCGACCTCGCCGATGGTGTGGGACACGTCGGTCGCCGCATCAATGGCGCGCTCGGCCATGCCTGGCTGAGGATTAGGCTGCGGTATATCCGTGCTCAAGCGCGACCTCCAGACCTGACGAAGAAACTGAGGCCGGCACCTTTGGCTATCCGCGCGTGCGCTCGTTTTGAACAGCGGGCCCGAAGACCTTTGGCTATCCGCGACAGGCGCCGTTTTGAACGGCGGGTGCCGGCCTTGCAGAGAAAATGCGGTGCGCGGGAGTTTGTTCCGGCTCCCCGTGAAACGACGGATGCGAATCTCTGTTACGCTGGTGCAGCCTTGCTGATCTGAGGAGATTGTCGTGACCGATCGGACCATCACGGATCGAGCCCGGCGCATCGCGTTGCTGGGTGCGCCCATCGATATGGGCGCTTCACAGCGCGGCACCTTGATGGGCCCTGCGGCGCTGCGCACCGCCGGCCTAGCGACATTGCTCGAAAGCCTGGATTTCGAAGTCGTCGACTGCGGCGATCTCTCCGTGGCCGAGGTCAGGGATCTCACCGACAGGCCGCCGGAGAAGGCCAATCACTACCGCGAAATCCAACGCTGGACGCGCCTGCTCAGTCGTCGCGGCTATGAGATTGCGCAAACCGGCGCCCTGCCGATCTTCCTCGGAGGCGATCACACGCTGTCCATGGGTTCGGTCAATGCGATGGCGCGGCATTGGCAGGAGCGCGGACGTGAGCTTTTTGTGCTCTGGCTAGATGCCCATGCCGATTACAACACGCCGGAGACGACGATCACAGCCAATATGCACGGGATGTCGGCGGCGTTCCTGTGCGGCGAGCCGGGCCTCGATGGTCTTCTGGGCGATGATCCGCGCGCTTCGATTGATCCGGACAGGCTCGACCTGTTTGGCGCGCGTTCAATCGACAAGCTCGAAAAGGAGCTGATGCGCGCACGTCGGATCAGGGTTGTCGACATGCGCCAGATCGACGAGTTCGGCGTTGCGGTACTGATTCGGCGCGTCGTCGAGCGTGTTAGGGCGAGCAACGGCGTGCTGCATGTCAGCTTCGATGTCGATTTCCTCGACCCTTGCGTCGCACCTGGTGTCGGCACCACGGTGCCAGGAGGGGCGACCTATCGCGAGGCGCATCTGATCATGGAGTTGCTGCACGATTCCGGCGTGGTGGGGTCGGTCGATATCGTCGAGCTAAATCCGTTCCTGGACGAGCGCGGCCGCACTGCACGCACCGCGGTCGAACTGATCGGCAGCCTGTTCGGCCAGCAGATCACCGATCGGCCGACACCCAGCAATGCAATCGCGCCGGGTGAGTGACATGCGAGCCGTTTGTGCATCGCAAAGAATGGAACTGCCGTCGCGGCCGGCGGATTTAGGTCAGTCCTGATCGAAATCGCCTGCTTTTGAGATGCACGCGAATTGCAAATGTCCTTCGCGAAAGGTTTCATGCGGGCCGAGCTTCATCCGAGGGTCCGCTATGAGCAGCACGATCGATACCCGCGACAAATCCGCACCGACAACACGTCGCCGCTTCCTGAAAGGGGGCGGCGCCGTGGCAGGTGGCGTTGTCCTAGGAGCCGGTGCATCAGCCGCCGCCGAGACCGAAAATCTTCCGCCCAACGTACCGGATTGGATGAAAGCGCCGGGCGATCCGATGGGAAGCCAGCCCTACGGTGCGCCGTCGTCGTTCGAGAAAGGCGTCGTCAAGAACATCTCGAAGAACCTCAAACAGTACATCTCCGCGTCTGGCCGGACGCCGTTGCAGGAGCTCGACGGCATCATCACGCCGAACGGTCTGTTTTACGAGCGTCATCACGGCGGCGTTCCGACCATCGACCCGGCGCAGCACCGGCTGATGCTTCACGGCCTGGTCGAACGGCCCTTGATCTTCACCATGGACGATCTGCGGCGCTTCCCATCGGAGTCGCGTATCCACTTTCTCGAATGTTCTGGTAACCCCGGTTACACCAAGCCCTATGGCAAGACGGCGTCGGACCTCGTCGGTCTGCTGAGTTGTGCCGAATGGACGGGCGTCAGCCTGAAGCTGGTGCTCCAGGAGGCCGGATTGAAGCCTGAAGCCAAATGGGTGATCGCCGAAGGCGCCGATGCGGCAGCACTGACCCGAAGCATCCCTATCGAGAAGTGCCTCGAGGATGCCATGCTCGTCTATAGCCAGAACGGCGAGCGGCTTCGTCCGCAGCAGGGTTATCCGTTGCGGCTGCTCCTGCCGGGGTTCGAAGGCAATATGAACGTGAAGTGGCTGCGGCGCCTGCACGTGACGGCGGAGCCCGCTTACTCGCGCGAGGAGACCTCCAAGTACACCGATCTCCTGCCGGACGGCTCGGCACGAGAGTTCTCTTTCTACATGGAAGCGAAGTCGATCATCACGCGTCCCTCGGGCGGCCAGCGTCTCAACGCCCCCGGCTTCCACGAAATCACCGGCATCGCGTGGAGTGGCCATGGCAAGATCAAGCGGGTCGAGGTATCCGTCGATGATGGTAAGACCTGGCAGGATGCGCAATTGCAGGAGCCGGTGCTGACCCGTGCCCTCACGCGCTTCCGCCTGCCCTGGCAATGGGACGGCAAGCCTGCGGTGATCCAGAGCCGCGCAATCGACGAAACAGAGTATGTGCAGCCGACGCTCGCTGAGCTGCTTGCGGTACGCGGCGAGAATTACTTCTACCACAACAATGCGATCTGGCCCTGGCGCATCGCTGCCGACGGGGAGGTGACCAATGCTCTGGCGTGATGTCTGCGGCGTCGTCCTCGGAATCTTGCTCTGTGCTTCGGCAAGCACTGCGCGGGCGCAAAGTCGTTATGGTATCGGGCGGCCGGCGACGACGGCCGAGATCGCAGGCTGGAATATCGATGTCGGGCGCGATGGCAGCAATCTGCCGAAGGGAAGCGGTTCGGTCAGTCATGGACGCGAGGTGTTCGCTCAGCAATGTGCGTCGTGTCATGGCGACAATGGCGAGGGCGGTCTGGGCGATCGCCTCGTCGGTGGGCAGGGCACGATCGGGACCGCCAAGCCGATCCGCACAGTCGGAAGCTACTGGCCTTATGCGTCAACGTTGTTCGATTACATCCGTCGCGCCATGCCGCAGAATGCGCCACAGTCGCTGAGTGATGAAGACGTCTACGCGGTGTCCGCTTATGTGTTGAACCTGAATGGGCTGGTAGGAGCGGATGCGACGCTCGATGCGAAATCGCTTGCGGCGATCAAAATGCCGAATCGCGACAAGTTCGTCGGTGATGCGCGTCCCGACGTGAAAAAGTGAACGAACCGAAATGATCAAGTTCCGTGCAATGGCTTGGAACTTGCTTAAGTCACAGCGCGGAACTCGTGGGCCGCATTTGAATTAACCTGCGAGAAGAAAATGTGTGGGTCTTTCGATGACAACTGACCGCTTCGCAAACTCCATGTCCTCGGCGCTTCGCCATCCAGGCGTGATCGCGTTGATTGTTGCCGGCGTGACGATTGCTGCGATGTTGATCGTCGATCACGGGCCGTGGAACCGCGCCAAGACCCAGCCGGCTCATGTGGCGATGTATGCGACCACGGGCGAAGCCGCCCACGCGGCAGGCGCCAAGGTGCTTCCGACCGAACCGAAATCGCCGGTTGAGCCCGAGCGGCCGGGGCCAAAGACCTCCCCGACCGTCAATCCGGTAACGCCGTAGCGTCAGCTCTTGCGGCCGTAGCTGAGGAGCCCGCTTGTGGTCTTTGGCGGATGGGCGCGAAGGGCCTCCTCGTTGGGCTCGGTGCCCCAGCCCGGACGGTCCGGAATGATCAGATGGCCGTTCTGAATCTCCGGCTCATGTGTGAACAACTCACGGTCCCAGGCGAGGCGGTCGATGTCGATCTCCATGATGCGCAGGTTCGGCACCGCCGCGCAGAAATGCGCGTTCATCATCGAGCAGAGATGGCCGTAGAAATTATGCGGCGCGACGTTGACCTCGAAGGCTTCCGCGGCCGAGGCGATTTTCATCGACTGCCACACGCCGTTCCAGGGCGTGTCGATGATCGCGACGTCCATCGCCTGTTCGTGGAGATAGGGCAGGAATTCACGCAAGCCGAGCAGCGTCTCGCAGGACGAGATCGGATGCGGGCTCTGCCTGCGGATATAGCCGAGGGCTTGCGGATTGAAGCTGTCGATCTCGATCCAGAACATGTCGAGATCGGCGATCGTGCGCAGGATATTCAGATAGCCTTCGGTCTTGGCGTTGAAGTTGCAGTCGAGCAGGATGTCGACGTCGGGACCCGCACCGTCGCGGATCGCTTCCAAATGCATGCGCAGGTCGCGCAGGATCTTGCGGTCGACATTGATCTCGGGTGCAAAGGGCGAGCCGAAACCGGGGCGCCAGCCGATCGGTTTGCCGTCGTCATAGGAAAAGATGTTGGTTTTGAGCGCGGTGAACTTCTTCTCGCGCACCTCGCGGCCCATTGCCTTGACGCCGTCGAGGTTTTCGATCGGCGGCTTGTACCAGGAGGGATGATTGATCCGCCAGGTCGCACAATGCGACCAGTAGACCCGGACACGGTCGCGGATCTTGCCGCCGAGGAGCTCGTAGCAGGGCACGCCGAGGCACTTAGCCTTGGCGTCAAGCAGCGCGTTTTCAATCGCGCCAAGCGCCTGCGCAACAACGCCGCCGGCGGCGGGGCGTGTGGCGGCGAACAGCTCGACATGGATGCGCTCATGCTGGAAGACGTTCTGGCCAATCACGCGGGCGGAGAGCCGCTGGATCGCGGCACCGACGCCGGGCGAGCCGAAGCCCTCGTCGAACTCGCTCCAGCCGACGACGCCGTCTTCTGTCGTCACCTTGACGAAGTGATAGTTTCTCCAGCCGGCGTCGCAGGCGAGGATCTCGAGATTTGTTGCTTTTGATGATTTTGTCATGTCGCTCCCTGTCGCCCCGCCGGGCGCTGTTTTTCTTGTGGCCGGCCGCAAGCCCGAGCCCAGCCACAATTGTTAGGCTAACGACCGACCGCCGTGAAGCCCGCAAGCAATTGGCCGAGCGTCGATTTTCGGCCGCTTTAGCCGAAATCCCGTAGAATCCGGCGAATTGTGATCTTTCTTGGGATCGTCCCGAAATAGCGCCAAGCCCAGACTTTTTTGGGCCGCGATCGGAACTGATCAAGGAGGCATGCAGTTTTTGGCCATGATTTCGGTTTTGGCGCTCCTCACGATGAGTGGGGCCGCCGTTTCCGATCGGTTTCTGACAGCCGACCAGCACGTCGCGCAAGGGGTTGAGTAGCGCGGCGGGCGAAGGTGCTTTTGTCTTTGGGGAGACAACGATGCTTTCGGTAGACCAGTTCTTGCGGTTCATCAGTGTGCCGGCGGTGCTCGCCGTCTTCGTCATCGCCTCGCAGATCTCGGCGGCGCTGTCGCCGCACTAACCCATCGCTGACGAGCCGAGCAAAGCGAGGACGGCCGTCGCCATCAGCGCCGTGCCAAGCCAGCCCAGCACGACCAGCCACGACCGGGCCCTGAAGTGCCCCATGATTGTGCCGTTCGAGACGATCAGCATCATCATCGCCATGATGGGGACAGCGACGATGCCGTTGAGCACGGCGCTCCACACCAGCATGTGGATCGCGCTGATGCCGGTGAAACCTAGCCCGAAGCCGATCACGGTCGCGGCTGCGATGATGGTGTAGAAGCCGACCGCCTTCTCCGGCTTTGCCTCCAGCGTGGCACGCCAGCCGAAAATTTCCGCAACGCCATAAGCCGCCGAACCCGCCAGCACCGGGATCGCCAGAAGGCCGGTGCCGATGATGCCGAGCGCGAACAGCGCGAAGGTGAAGTCGCCGGCAAGCGGCCGTAGCGCCTCGGCTGCTTCCGTTGCCGAATTGATCCTGGTGACGCCGTTGGCGTTCAGCACCGAGGCGGTGGTCAGGATGATGAAGAAGGCGATGCCGTTCGACAGCAGCATGCCGACGATGGTGTCGGCCCTGATGCGCGCGATTTCGGGATCGCCGCCGTTCGGCAGGTCGCGCAGCGGCTTGTCGCGCTTGCCCTGGTTCATCTCCTCGACCTCTTGCGACGCCTGCCAGAAGAAGAGATAGGGGCTGATGGTGGTGCCGACGACTGCGACCACCATCATGAAATAATCGGCGTTGACGGTCGCCTTCGGCCACACCGTGGCAAGCAGCGCCGTGCTCCACGGGATCTTCACGGTGAAGGCGGTGGCGACATAGGCGAACAGCGACAACGTCAGGAATTTCAGCACCGGCGAATAGCGTCGATAGGGCACGAACACCTGGAGCAGGGTCGAGCCCGCCGCGAAGATCAGCGCGTGCTCGTGGTCGAGCCCGCCGATGACCAGCGAGAGCGCCTCCGCCATCGCCGCGATGTCGGCGGCGATGTTGAAGGTGTTGGCGGCAACGAGCAGCCCCACGAGTCCCATCACGATCCAGCGCGGCGCGAGCTGCAGGATGTTGGCGGCCAGCCCCTTGCCGGTGACCCGGCCGATCTGCGCGCTGACGAGCTGGATGGCGATCATGAACGGCGTGGTCAGGAACACCGTCCAGAGCAGCCCGTAACCGAATTGCGCGCCGGCCTGCGAATAGGTCGCGATACCCGACGGATCGTCGTCGGCCGCGCCGGTGATGAGTCCGGGACCGAGCAGCCGCAGCCACATCGGAGCGGACTTCGCCGGCGCGTCCGGGCGGCCGTGCTTGGTGGGCCGGTGGTGCGATCGGTTCGACAGGGCTGACCTTCCGGAAATGACGAATTCAAGGCTCAAGCGCCATCATAGCCGGAAAGTTCCTCGGCCGGCCAGCGACATGCGGTGCCCACGGTCTTTCTCCGGCGGCGGTCTAGCTTCGCTTCAAGACAAGGCCGTGACCTAGCTTGTCGCTGCGCGCGATTCCCTTGCGGAAAGCACACGGTGAGGCGCGACGGTTACCTGCTGCTCCGCGGCGCCGGCACGCGCGACTTAACATTTATCAGGTGCGACGCTCCGCCGGACTCGGAAGCGATCTTGCGCGCCGCGGCGCTCGGCTGCCCAGCCGGTTTTCCGAATCGCAAATCTCGTGCGCAAACACCGCGCCGACGATCCGTTTCGGAACGGCGGAGGCGCGATGGCGTTCTTCTGTCGTGAGGAGGACGTCGCAAATGGACCATCTGACGAAACGCGAGCAGCCGGACCGCAGCAAGATCAACATGCACGAGGCCTGGGAGGTTAAGTACTGGACCCATGCGCTCGGCGTTTCCAGGGACAAGCTGCAACAGGCCGTCGACAAGGTCGGCAATTCGGCCGCCGCGGTCCGCAAGGAGCTGGCGGTTTAAGCCGGCCCCTTTTCCGTCGGATTATTCCGCTCGCTGTCGCCGGCGGCGGGCTACTTGATGCTGACGAACATGCCCCAGGCGGCGGCGAGCGCCGCGCCGGTGAAGACGACCACCGGGTTCTCACAAAACGTGCTGCCATAGGTACAGACGCCCGCTCCGAACTGGCCGAGCTCGTGGTGGCTCGCGGAGTAGAACAGTCCTGAAAGCCCAAGCAATGCGGCGGCGACGTAGTACATCGGCCCTCTCTCCTGAGAACGACATGTGCCAGTATGGCGCGAACAGATTTCGTTCCGCCGAATCCGATTCGTTGCATTCAATTAAAGTTTGACTCGTCGGCCTCACGGTCACGACTGGATGCAAATGGGCGGTACGGCTTTCGGCTCGCTGCTATGCTTCGCCGGCGCGCTCATCGGGTGGCAGCCGCACGGCTGAGTCCGTCTCGCGCGATGCGGCCTGCGCCGACAACGAAACAATCTTGAAACAATCCTGAAACCAGATCGTCCTGAACGCCTTCGCTGTTCGCCCCGACCAACGGAGCGAAAAGGAGATTATCATGATCCAGATCGGTTCGAAGGAAGAAGTCGCGCTGCTGCTGGCGCTGTTCGGGACGCATACCCAGCCCGTCAGGAAGCCCAAGACGAAATCGCGGCAAGGCTGAGATACGAACCCATGCCGGGTCTGGCCGATTGCCTGAGCTTTCTGCGTTTGCTGATCGCGAGGGGAGATCCGAAAGGCATCCCGCTGGCGATGGGCGCCATCGACGACTATCTGGCGATGGCGCCGGTCAGCGCACGCAGGCGTGGCTTGCGCGTGCTCCAGCAGGACGCGCTTGAGCTCCATGTCACGTCGGTTGGCGTGCAACGCTCGTTTGCGGAGACGGTGGACGCCTATATCGAGCGGAGGCTGGCGGAGGAGTGAGGCGCTCAGGCGCTTGTTCTGGTTCCTTAAAAGCTGGCATCGCTTTTGCTGCATGACGTCTTCATCCAAGCCCGGCCCATCGGGCCGTTTCAGATTGAGGCGATCACATGCAGTCACCGTCCCGTTTCGAAGCGACCGCGTCCTTGCAGCTCCATGCCCTGATCTCCGATCTGCAGTGGCGGATCCAGATGCTGGAGAGCGACATTGCCGAGGAGGAGCGCAATGCCCGCAATGCCGATCCCGGCAGTGCCACCTATTCGATGCTGGCCCTCGCGTTGCGCGCGCGCAGGGACAATCTGCTGACCTCGATCGCCTTGCTGCAGGGACGCGAACAGCGCGCGGCGGAGTTGTCGCGAGCTGCGTAACGGCTGGTAGCTCGGTTAGGAACTTCCGGCTCCGAAGCTGATTTGGTGAGGTGGTCGGTCTGGCCGCCGATGGACCGGCCTGGAATGGCGGCTCCGGCGCCCAAGCCCCCGTCCCGCGCCGGGGCCGTTCTCTCGCTTTGACACGTCGGGCAAAACACCGGCACAATGGCATCATCGAAACAGTTCGGTCCGCGCGAAAGACATCCGTCGCGGGCTTTTTTACGCAAGCCATCTTTGCGCAAGCCTTCGCCCTTCGCCTCGCTGCAGGCTGATTTCGCCGGCGGACGCGCGGCGCGGCTCAATCGTCTCGCGAGAGATTGCGGGGCTTGGCGGGAATGCCGATGGTGCCGCCGTCGCCGTGCACGAGGTCGCGGTCCTTGTTGTCGGTCTTGTCGGCGTCCTCGATGACCGCCTGCTGCGTGTCGCGCTCGCTGTCCTTGCGTGGCTCAGGTCCGGGCAGAGTTCGTGAAGTCTTGGGTGTCATGGTCGGGTGTCCTGTCGGGTGTCCTGGCGGATATGCTGATCCCAACGTTTGCCTTGCTCAATCGTTCGTTTGACACGTCGGGCAAAACACTGGCAGAATGGCATGATCGGAAAATCGAAAATCAGGTCGCGCCCGCGCGGAGGCAATCCGCCGCGGGTTTTCATTCGTGGAGGAGATACGCGCCGCGACTAAGGCCGCGAAGCTAGTCTCCGGCAAGTGGCGTCGCCATCTGTCAAGTCAACTTCCGATGCGCACGACACGACGCGGGTGCGTTGTCCCGCGTACCGTTGCGCTTCTCGACAAATGGGACGGTATCGTTTCGGATACAACGGACAATCGTTTCTCCGCTAATAATTTCATCATGGCGGGCTATCGGCTCTACGAACCCGAGGTGCCCTGGGCCTGGTCGCACACGCTCTATTGGCGAAGGTCGCTTCGCTGAGTGGAGCTTCCCGTGGTGCGGAAGGTGACTTTCGCAACGTCAAATCGTGTGCCGACGCAAGCTCGGACTTGTTCACCTGAACTGCTTGAGGACCCGGCAGCTTGACCGCTGCCGGGTCCTTTTTGCGTATTGAAGCGTTGCTGCTGAAGCACTTGCGAAGTCGGCCCTATCGGGCTTTAAGTTCGCTTGCAGGAAATTCGGCGAGCACAAGCCGATGTAAGGGAGCCTAAGGGATGTCCACCAAGCCTCAATTGCCGGAACGTCCGTCGCGGGCGGCGGGAGGACCAACTGCACTTGATGGTCTGCTAGTCGTCGATTTCACGCGCGTGGTCGCGGGTCCCGCCTGCACCCAAACGCTCGCCGACTTCGGTGCGCGCGTCATCAAGATCGAGAATCCCGATGGTGGTGACGACACGCGCGCGTATGAACATGCCGAAATCGGCGGCGAAAGCGCGGCCTATCTCAGCCTGAACCGCAACAAAAGCGGCATCGCACTCGATCTCGGCGTGCCGGAGGCGCGCGAAATCGCGTTGGATCTGATCCGCAAGGCGGACGTGGTCGTGGAGAATTTTTCCAGCGGGGTGATGAAGAAGTTCGGGCTGGACTATGAGGCCGTGGCGCCACTCAATCCGCGGCTGGTCTATTGCTCGATCTCGGCTTACGGGCGCACCGGGCCGTTCGCCTCGCGCCCCGGCTTCGATCCCATTACACAAGCCGAGAGCGGATTCATGTCGCTCAACGGGTTTGCCGACGGTCCAGCGGTTCGGACCGGCCCGCCGATTGTCGACATGGCGACGGGGATGTCGGCCTGCAATGCCATCCTGCTGGCGCTACTGGCGCGGGATCGGCTTGGCCGTGGACAGCATGTCGAGGTCGCGCTGTTCGACGTCGCCATGGGAATGACCGGATTTTACGGCATGGCCTATCTGATCAACGGCGAGAACCCGGGACGATTTGGCAATTCGCCGAGTGGCTCTCCCACCGTCGGCGTCTATGAGGCATCCGACGGTCCGCTCTACATGGCCTGCGCCAATGACCGGCTGTATCGACGGCTGGTGGTCGAGGTGCTGAACCGCCCGGACCTCGTCAACGAGCCGCAGTTCGCCACGCGGAAGGCGCGGTCCGAGAACAAGGAGCTCCTGCGTACGGCCATCGCGGAAGTGTTCGCAAGCGACACGCTCGAGAACTGGATGGCAAAGATGAAGCTGGCCAATATTCCGGTCGGCTATCTCCGGACAGTCGAGGAGGGATTCAATGCGCCCGAAGCACGCGAACGCGCGCGCTTGAGCCGAATCCCGCATCGTACGGCGCAGTGGGTGCCGAACATCGAACCGCCGATCAATATGAGCCTGACGGCCGCAATTGATCCCGTGGCCGCGCCGCTGCTGGGCGAGCACACTGAGGGCGTCATGCGCGAGACGCTCGGCTACGACACAGACCGGATTGCGGTTTTGGTCGAAAAAGGGGTATTTGGGCGGCGCAAGGCTGCGACGTCAGGCTGAGCGCCGCACCAGCTTGATTTGGCAGGGTTCCCGCCGCATAAATGCTTGAGAGCGAGGGATACGAATGGCGCCTGGTCAAGAGCCGAGTATGGGTCAGTCGGTTGCGACCGACTCCGGCGAGCGAGCCTATGCGACGATGATTGCAAGGGCCCGGTCGCTCGTGCCGCAACTGCGGGAACGCGCGGCTCGCACTGAGGAGTTGCGGCACCTCCCACCGGAAACCGAGCGCGACCTGCACGACGCGGGCCTGTTCCGGATGCTCCAGCCGAAGCGCATCGGCGGCGCCGAGCTCGACTATGTCGCCCTGATCGATTGCGCAGAGCTGCTCGGACGCGCGGACGCATCGGTGGCGTGGAATCTTGCCAATCTGGCGAGCCACCATTGGATGCTCGGCATGTTCGAGCAGCGTGCGCAGGATCTGGTCTGGAGCAGAGATCCGGACGTGCTGATCGCATCATCCTTCATCTTCCCCGCCGGCCGTGCCAGCAAGATCGAGGGCGGATACCGGCTGCACGGAAGCTGGCCGTTCTCGTCGGGCGTCGGCTCCTGCGCATGGAACATGCTCGCAAGCGTCGTCTCGTCTGACGACGAGGCCGATGGCATTGAATACCGCATCTTTCTGTTACCCAAGGCCGACTACAAGATCCTCGATACCTGGAACGTCGCCGGACTGCGCGGCACCGGGTCGTCGGATGTCGAAGTCAGGGATGCATTTGTGCCCGAGTATATGACAGTCGCTGTCGGTGATCTTGCGGGAGGCGCAACGCCCGGAAGCAAGGTGAACCCCAATCCGCTGTACGCGCTCCCCGTGTTCTCGCTGTTTCCCTATGTTCTCTCTGGCGTCGCGCTTGGAAATGCGCAGGCCTGCCTGGACGACTATGCGGAGGTCGCGCGTCACCGCGTATCGACGTACAACCGCGCCAAGCTCAGCGACTTCCAGAGCACGCAAATCAAGATCGCCGAGACCTCAGCCAAGATCGATGCCGCGCGCCTGATCATGCGCTCGGCCTGCATCGAGGCGATGGGAGACGCACGACGCAACCACACGCCCGACATGATGGCCAAGACCAGATATCGACGTGACGGGGCGTTCTCGGTCAATCTATGCACGGACGCCGTCTCAATGCTGTTTGCAGCGAGCGGGGCGCGCGGCCTGTTCACGACAGGGGTGTTGCAGCGGCAATTCCGCGATGCGCACGCGATCAATTCACATCTCGCATTCAATTTCGATGCGGCCGGAACTAATTATGGACGTGTGGCACTCGGCCTGCCGTCCGAGAATCTCACCTTGTGAGGCCGGCTGATGAATGATTTGCCAAAGCAGCCGGCCGCGCCTGATCCAGCCAACGAGTTCGCGAGCGACAGCTCTCAGATTGATCCGCGTGATTTTCGCAACGCGCTCGGCAGTTACGGAACAGGCGTCACGATCATCACGGCCACGGCGGCTGATGGAAAGCCGTATGGCATCACCTGCAACTCATTTGCGTCGGTTTCCTTGAATCCTCCCCTGGTCCTCTGGAGCCTCGGAGTTTATTCGTCGAGCCTGATCGTGTTTCAGAACGCCAGCCATTTCACCGTCCACGTGCTGGGCACCTCGCAGCAGGCGCTTGCAGACAAATTCGCAAAATCGTCCGACGACAAGTTCGCGGGAGTGGACTGGACGCCAGGCCTCGGCAACGCACCGGTGCTTGCCGAGAGCGTAGCGAATTTTCAATGCCGATCCGTCAATCGCTATTATGGCGGCGATCACGTGATCTTTCTCGGTGCGGTAGAGGCTTATGCCTACAACGCAACAGAGCCGCTGCTGTTTGCGCGGGGGGCGTATGGCCGGTTTCTGGCCGACGACGAGCGCCAGAAGTCGCCGTAGGTCGATTCACCGATCTGTGGCCGAGAGCTTGTAGATTTCCAAAGCGTCTGCGTCTGCGCCGCGTGCAGCCTTGGCCAATCTGAAGATCTGTCCCGCGAGGGTCGCCATCGGTACCGGTGTCGACGTCGCCTGGGCGACATCGGCGACGGTGTCGAGATCCTTCAGCATCGTCGCGATGTGGCCGAGCGGCGGCGAGTGGATTCCATGGACCATGCGCGGCACGAAGAGCTGAAGCGGGATCGAATCCGCAAAGCCGCCGGCGAGCGCCTCGGGCAGCCGGCTTGCGTCAATTCCAGCATTCGAGGCAAGGCGCGTTGCTTCCGCGAGCACGGCCATTGCGCACCCGACGATCACCTGGTTGCAGAGTTTTGTGGTCTGTCCCGCGCCGGCCGGACCCATGTGGGTGAATCTGCGCGCCATGGCCAGCACGTAGGGCCGCACTCTCTCGATATCGTCAGCTGCTCCGCCGGCCATGATCGCAAGCGTGCCTTCTTCGGCCCCCTTGGTGCCACCGGACACCGGTGCATCGATCCAGCTTGCGCCGTTCGCAGTTTTCAATCGCGCCGCAAGCTCGCGCGCGGCGTCGGGGTGGATCGACGAGAAATCGACCACGAGCTTGCCTGCGGCGGGAGCGGCTGCAAGGCCCTCTGGTCCGAAGATCACTTCTTCGACGGCGGTGGCATCCGTCACGCACATGAAGACGACGTCGGAGTTCTCCAACAGGTCACGAGGCGTGCCCGCGCGCTTGGCGCCGGCTTCGACGAGCGGAGCTACCTTGCCCTCCGAACGGTTCCAGACGCTGACGGGATACCCGGCCTTGAGCAGGCGCCGGGTCATCGGCGTTCCCATCAGTCCTAGGCCGAGATAGCCGAGCCTCTCGGCGCCTTGCGGGTTTGCCTTGCTCGCATCAGCCATAGGTTGCCTCCTCCTGTCGCGGCGCAAAGCCGCGCGACCGCTGCGCACCATACATGAGGGATCCCACAGCGAAACCGGCCGGCATGCATGGCTTGCCTGATTGTTTGAACCATGAAACATTTGGGCTGGTCGGGTTGGGTGGCGTCGGTCGGCGCCGGAGCAACGGAGTGGGCACGATGCGGGCAGTTTCGAGGTGGATGCTGGCAGCAGGGGCTGTGGCGGCCATGATCGCGGGCGCAAGCCCTTCACGGGCGCAGCAGATGATCCGCGTGGGCTGGACCATCCCGGCCGAGGAATCCAAATACTGGATGATGCGCAGGCCGGCCGAATTTCCCGCTATCGGCAAGACCTATAATATCGAGTGGACCCAGTTTCAGGGTACCGCACCGATGACGCAGGCCTTAGCGGCCGGCGCACTGGATTGCGCGACGCAGGCGCCGCTGTCGCTTGCCAACGGCGTGGTCGGCGGCAATCTCAAGGCCTACATCGTGGCGCAGCACGTCTTCGAGAAGCCCGGTGGCTTCTCAGTCTACTGGGCGGTCATGGATGACTCGCCAATCAAAACGATCGCAGATCTCAAGGGCAAGACGGTCGGCATTTCCGTCATCGGCGGCGGCACGCAAGGCCCGTTCAACCTGCTCCTGAAGCAGAACGGCATCGATCCGACCAAGGACATCAAGCTGGTTGAGGTTGGTTTTGCCGTCTCCGAGGACGCGCTGCGTCAGGGCCGGGTCGATGCGGTCAATATGAACCAGCCCTTTGCGGCGCGAGCTGAGGCCAAGGGCGGCACCCGCAAACTTTTCTCGCTGTCGCAGGCCATGCCGAACATCGTGCACATTCTGGAAGCCTGCCGTGCCGATTTCGTCGACAAGAACCCGGAGCTGGTCAAAGCCTATGTCCGCGACATCACGTCGGGCATGAAGAAGGCGCTGGCGAACCGCGAAGAGACGTTGAAGGTCGTCAATGAGGTCTTGAAAGCGCCCATCCCGGTGCTCGAGACCTATCTCCTCAAGGACAATGATTTCGGTCGCGATCCCGGTGCGGCGCCGAATTTCCCGGCGATCCAGAAGATGCTCGACATCTATGCGGAGACGGGAATGTTGCCGAAGCTGGATGTTGCGCAGTTCAAGCACCCGACGATCGTCGCGCCACTGCAATAGGCGATCGGGCTGTTCCTGGACCAATGAGGTCGCAATGTCCCGCCGCGTGCGGGACATTGCATGAAGATGATGCTGGCATGAAGAAGTTGCGATCACGGATAACGACCGACGGCCTCGACCGAGCGCCGCACCGCGCCTTCATGCGCGCCATGGGCCTGGACGACGCGGCCATCGCCAAGCCGATGGTGGGCATCGTCAGCATGAAGGGCGAGCAGACGCCCTGCAACATGACCCACGATTTCCAGGTGGCTGCGGCCAAGATCGGGATCGAGGAGGCCGGCGGGACGCCGCGCGAATTCTCGACCATCTCGGTTTCCGACGGCATCAGCATGAATCACGAGGGGATGAAGTTCTCCCTGTTTTCGCGTGAACTGATCGCCGACTCCATCGAGGCCGTCGTCCATGGCCTCGCCTACGATGCGCTGATCGGATACGGCGGATGCGACAAGACGCTTCCGGGCGTGATGATGGGCATGGTTCGTTGCAACGTACCTTCCATCTTCATTTATGGCGGCAGCTCGCTGCCGGGACACGTGGATGGGCGAACGCTGACCGTTCTCGACTCCTATGAGGCCGTCGGCAGCTTCATGACCGGAGAGATCGACGCTGCGACGCTTGAGCGGATCGAGCGCGCCTGCCTGCCGACCATCGGCGCCTGCGCCGGCCAGTTCACCGCGAACACCATGGGGATGGTGTCGGAGGCCATGGGCCTGACCATTCCAAACGTGTCGATGGTGCCCGGTGTCTATGCCGAGCGCGCGCAGATCTCCCGCCGCGCTGGGCGGCTGATCATGGAGATGCTCGAACGAGGCGGGCCGCTACCACGTGACATCGTGACGCGGAAATCCCTGGAGAATGGCGCGGCGATCGTTGCTGCGACAGGCGGCTCGACCAACGCCGCGCTGCATCTGCCGGCGATCGCGAACGAGGCCGGTATTGCATTCACGATCGATGATGTCGGTGAAGTCTTTGCCAGGACGCCGTTGATCGGAAACTTGCGGCCCGGAGGCAAATACACGGCGAAGGACGTCTACGATATCGGCGGTGCGGCCGTCGTGATCCGCGAGTTGATCCAAGGCGGGCATATCGATGGCAGCTGCCTGACCATCACGGGCCGTACGCTCGCGGAAGAATATGGCGCGGCCCATGCGCCCGATGGCGATGTCGTTTACGCGGTTCGCGCGCCGATCATGCCCGACGGCGGTGTAGCTGTGCTGAAGGGAAACCTCTGTCCTGATGGCGCCGTCATCAAGGTTGCGGGTTTGAAGAGCCAGTTCTTTGAGGGCGTAGCGCGCGTCTTCGAGGATGAAGAGGCTTGCGTCGCGGCTGTTCGTGACCGCAGCTACAAGGCCGGCGAGGTTTTGGTGATCCGCAATGAAGGGCCGGTGGGTGGTCCCGGCATGCGCGAGATGCTCGGCGTCACCGCGCTGATCTATGGCCAGGGTATGGGCGAGAAGGTGGCCCTCATCACCGATGGTCGGTTCTCCGGCGCCACGCGCGGTATGTGTATCGGATATGTATCGCCCGAAGCGTTCGTTGGTGGGCCGTTGGCGCTCGTTCGCGATGGCGATAAGATCCGGATTGATGCCGCTGACCGCCGCATGGACCTGCTGGTCGCCGAGCAGGAACTCGCTACGCGCCGACGCGATTGGAAGCAACGCCCGCCGCGTCATCGCGCCGGCGCGTTGGCGAAATATGCGCGTCTGGTCGGCCAGGCGCCAGGCGGGGCCGTCACGCATGAGGGGCCGACGGAGTGGCCGTGGTTCGACTGAGCAATCGGACGTGTGCGAAAGTGGTGACCCGTTTGGCAAGTTTCTTGCTAAGCTCGTGCTGCTGATGGAGGACATTCAGCAAGATCGGTTGCGTGATGTCAGCGCGAGAGTGAAGCGAGAAACGGGATGAAGGTAGTGCCTTCGAGATCGAGCGAATGGGTGGGACCGGTGACGTCACAAAAGCGGGCTTCGGCGATCATCGAGATCGACCGCGTCTCGCAGGTCTTCCAGACTTCGGCGCGCAAGGATCATTTGGCGCTATCGAATATCTCGCTGACGATCGAGGAGGGAGCCTTCGTCTCCATCCTTGGGCCGTCCGGTTGCGGCAAGTCGACATTGCTTTACATCGTCGGCGGTTTCGTCAGCCCGACCAGCGGCGCGGCGAAGATCAAGGGACAGGCGATCACCGGGCCGGGCCCCGATCGCGGACCGGTGTTCCAGGAATTCGCGCTGTTTCCATGGAAAACCGTGCTTGGCAACGTGATGTACGGTCCGCGCCAGCAGGGTGTGCGAGCCGCCGAGGCGGAAGCGCAGAGCCGCGCTTTGATCGAAATGGTCGGGCTCAAGGGTTACGAGAGCTTCTATCCCAAGGAGCTGTCGGGCGGCATGAAGCAGCGCGTCGCGCTCGCCCGGACGCTCGCCTACCATCCCGAAGTCCTGCTGATGGACGAGCCGTTCGGCGCACTTGACGCTCACACCCGGACCCGCTTGCAGAACGACCTTCTGAACATCTGGGAGCGTGACCGCAAGACGGTGCTATTCGTCACCCACTCCGTCGATGAAGCCGTCTTCCTCTCGGACAAGGTCGTGATGATGTCGAAGTCTCCCGGCTGCATTCGGGAAGTCATCGATATCGACCTGCCGCGCCCGCGGCGCCGCAACGAGTTGTTGCTCGATCCTCGCTACCAGAAATACATCGTCAACATCGAGCGCATGTTCGATGAAAGCGACGAAGCCGGGGCGCCCTCATGATCTCGCCGGCTGCCGTAACGAAACGCGCTGCGCCGGTGCTGGCCTGCATCGGATTGCTGGCGGTGTGGCAGGTCGCCTCGCTCGGGCTGAAGAACGACAGTTTCCCGACCGCTATCGAAGCGATCCGCGCGATCCCCGATATCCTCGGTGACAAGGAATCGCTGATCAACATCCTGGCCTCGCTCCGCCGCATGGCGATCGGCTTTGGCATCGCGGTACTGGTTTCTATTCCGCTAGGCCTGTTGATGGGCCGTAGCCGCGCGGTCGCGGCCTTCTTCAATCCGCTGCTGATGGTGATCTATCCAGTGCCGAAGGCGGCCTTGATGCCGATCATCATGCTGTGGCTCGGCGTCGGCGATATCACCAAGACGCTGGTGATCTTCCTCGGGGTCAGCCTGCCGGTGATCTATCACAGTTTTGAGGGTGCCAAGGCCGTCGAAGAAAAGATGCTGTGGTCGGGTGCGGCGATGGGACTGTCGCCTTTGCAGCGCCTGGTCCGGATCGTGTTGCCGGCTGCGCTCCCGGAAATTCTGACCGGGTGCCGCACTGGCCTAGTGCTGGCATTGATCACCATGATCACCAGCGAGATGATCGCTCGCCAGTCGGGAGCCGGAAACATCCTCTTCAATGCGCTCGACATGGGGCAATACGACACGGTCTACGCGATGATCATCATCGTCGGCGCGATGGGCATTTGCCTTGATGCAGTCTTTGAGCGGGTCCGCGCAAGGCTCGTGCGCTGGTCCGAGCCTCAGTTCGACATGCCGTTGAGCTTCTCATGATGTCGCGGTTTCTCTCAGCAAACGTCATCTTTGGGCTCGCGCCAATCTTGTTGGTGGTTGCGCTGTGGCAAGGCCTGGTATCATTCGGCTTCGCGCCCGCGGTTTTGCTGCCCCCGCCGGGCGTCATTTTCAGCCGGCTGCTCCAACAGCTTGTAACGTGGACGTTTCAGCAGGATATCGTGGCAACGCTGATCCGGCTGTTTGCTGGTTTTGCGATAGCGGTCGTGCTTGGCGTCAGCATCGGCATTGCGGCGGCTGCTAGTCCGGCGATCAATGCCGTGGTGCGGCCGATCGTGCGGGTGCTGGCGCCATTGCCGAAGGTCGCTCTCTATCCGGCGCTGTTGCTGTTGCTTGGCTTCGGTCACGGATCGAAGATCACGCTGGTGGCGGCGGACGCGCTCTTTCCCATTCTGCTGTCAACCTATTACGGGGCTTCGACGGTGGAGCAAAAGCTGATCTGGTCGGCCATGGCGGCGGGAACGCCGCGCTATGAAATCCTGTTCAAGGTTGTCTTGCCGGCGGCAATGCCCTCGATCCTGACCGGGTGCCGGATCGGCCTTGTCATTTCCTGCATCGTGGTGTTTCTGGCAGAGATGATCACGTCGACGGACGGCCTGGGCCATGCCCTCGTGACAGCGGCCCGCACCTTCCAGGCCGTTGATATGTTCGTGCCGTTGATCACAATCTCGGTTTTGGGTTTGATCCTGAACGGCCTGTTGGGTGCCGTGCGATCGTACCTCTTGCGGGGTTTCCCCGAAGCGTGAATTGACGAACAGAAGACCAGGAGTGAACCATGCTGGCTGACCGCATCGAGGCAAAGTGGATCGACGCATTTTGCGAGATTTTTGAGCGATGTGCGGTCAAGGCCGGCGATACCGCGGCGATCCTCTCGGAGACCCAGTCGCGCGCGCTGAATGTACATCTGGCGGAGCTGGCCCTGCTGCGGATGGGTGCGAAGCCGTTTCACGTCGTCATGCCGACGCCGCGCAACCGCAATATCGTTCCGGTGCGCTCGACAGGCGCGAGCGAAGCGATCCAGCGGCTCGGCCCAGTCATCACTGCGCTTCAGCAAGCGGGCTTCGTGGTGGATTGCACCATCGAAGGCCTGATGCATGCGGTGGAGACGCCCGAGATATTGAAGGCTGGCGCGCGCATTCTGGTGATCTCCAACGAGCATCCCGAGGCGCTCGAGCGGATGATGCCGGATCCAGCGCTTGAGAAGCGCGTTCGGACGGCAGCGAAGATGTTGCGTGGGACGAAGCGGATGCGGGTCACCTCGAAGGCCGGCACGGCGCTCGATGTGGACATGGTCGGCGCTTCGACAGTCGGCGTATGGGGCTGGACGGACAAGCCCGGCACTCTGGCGCATTGGCCGGGCGGCATCGTCGTCAGCTTCCCGAAGAGCGGGACGATCAACGGCACGCTGGTGATGGCGCCTGGCGACATCAACCTCACGTTCAAGCGCTATCTGACGTCGCCGGTGAAGATGACGTTGGAGGACGATTACGTGGTCGAGCTGGAAGGCGAGGGGACCGATGCCGCAATGATGCGCGCCTATCTCGCCGCCTGGGGCGATCGCGAGGCCTATGCCGTGTCGCATGTCGGTTTCGGCATGAACCCCGGTGCGCGCTACGAGGCGCTGTCAATGTATGACCAGCGCGACACCAACGGCACCGAGATTCGCGCCGTCTCTGGCAATTTTCTGTTCTCGACCGGTGCTAATGAGTTTGCCGGTCGTTATACCGCAGGCCATTTCGACCTGCCAATGATGGGAACGACCATCGAGCTCGATGGCGTCGCAGTGGTGCGGGAAGGCGTGCTTCAGGACGTTTTTGGCTAGCTGCGATCGAGCACCGGAGGCCGGGCCAGGTCGAAGTGCCGGAGCAGGTCGACCATGGCCTGGAGCCGCTTCACCCGATAGGCGTCAACATCCATGCCTGAGTAATCGAGGAAGCCAGCGCCTGTGCGCAGGCCGATCCGGCCTTCATGCATGTTGCGTGAGATGACGTCCGGCGCGCGATAACGATCGCTGCCGAGAGCGCCTTCGAGATAGCGGCTGGCGTAGTACAGTATATCCCCGCCGCCCCAGTCGATGAACTCAAGCAACCCAAGCACCGCATAACGGAAGCCGAACCCGTAGCGGATGGCCTTGTCGATCTCCTCCGCGCTGGCGACGCCTTCCTCGACCATGCGCGCGGCCTCGTTCATTGCCAACGCCTGGATGCGGGGGACGATGAAGCCGGGTGTTGCTGCGCAAACGACCGGCACCTTGCCGATGCCTTCGAGCAGCGCCTTGACCTCGTCGATGATGGCAGGGTCGGTGGCTTTGCCGGGCGAAACCTCGACCAGTGGGATCAGATAGGCCGGGTTGAGCCAATGCACGTTGAGGAAGCGGCGGGGATTCACGATCGCTCCCGAGAGATCGTCGACGAGGATGGTCGACGTGGTCGACGCGATGATCGTGTCTGGGCCGATCTGCTTTGAAGCCGCCCTCAACACCTCGCGCTTGAGCTCGACGACCTCAGGAACGCCCTCGAATACCATTCCGGCTCCGGACAACGCGGCGCCGCTTTGGCTGGCCGGCACGACCGATACCCGCGCGATGAGCGGATCAACATCCGCCTCGGTCAGCAACCCCAGCTTCGACAGGCTGGCAAAGGTCTTCCTGACCTCGCCGAGAGCGTCGGCCTCCAGCTTGGCGAAATCGTCCGCTGAACGGGCCTTGATGTCGATCATCGTGACCGTGTGTCCCGCATAGGCGAACGCGACGGCGATACCGCGGCCCATCCGACCTGCCCCGAGACAGGCAATGTTGGCGCGACGGGTCATCGGTCAGAATCCCTCACGAAGCAGCATCTGCAATTCGGCCTTGTGAAGCTTGCCAAGCCCCAGCGTCTCCAACGTCCGGCCGTCTTGCGCAAAATCCTCGCCGCAGATTGCGCCGCCGATGGCCAGGAACGCCTTGGCGAGCGGTGCGGCCACGCCCGCTAGCTCAGCGACGGACACCAGCAGCGACAACCCAAGCCGCAGATCCTCGCGCATGTAGCGGTGCTCGGTCAGCACGATCCGCTCGCGCCAGTCGCCCGAATCCGTCAGGCGGTCATGCGAGCCGCGGCCATACATCCAGATCTCGCCTTCCTTGGCGTAGTGATGGGCGAGTGGAAAGTGAGGCGCACCATAGCCAAGCGACTCGCGCACCGCGATCCGTTCGGCGTCGAGTGCGTCAGTGACACGCCGGATTGCAGCTTGCGTTCCCTCCTTGTGGATGTCCCATCTTTCGAAGTGCTCAATCGGACCCGCATTCATCACGATCAGCGGCGGATGAATGATGCAGCCCGCATTCATCAGCGCGCCGGATAGCGCGTCGCCGCAGGGCTCGATCACGCCCGGAAAGGCGCGCCCAATCACCTCGATCGCATGTGGCGCCTGGTCGAGCGGGAACACACCGACCGGCAGTCGCTTGGCGCGGATGGTGATCGCGACCTCGAATGGCCCGTGTTTGCGGGTGAGCCAGGGCAGCGTGCCGGTTTCGGCGAAGCTCGCCTTGGCGCGATTGTCGGCGTCTCGCGCTGCCTGCGCGAAGATCATCGAGCCGAATGTTGCGGGCGGCAGAAACACGACCTGGCCGTCCTGCAGATGCGGGGCGAGGAGCCGGGCGATATCCTGCTGAGCGAAGGCGGGGGCAGGGCAGAGGATCAGCTCAGTACCGCTGATCGCTTCGGCGATGTCGGTGGTCACCAGCGCCAGCTTGACGTCGTGGCGGCCATTGTGGTCCTTCAGGAGGATGCGGGAGCCGGCGGCACGGTGTGCTTCGACCTGTTCTACGTCACGGCGCCATAGCCGGACCTCATGCCCTGACAGCGCAAAGTCGCCCGCGGCCGCGAAAGAGCCGTTTCCCCCACCCAGAACCGCAATCTTCAAGTTGCTTCTCCTTGCGCGCGCGACTGCGCATCAAGCTGCTTCAGCAGGAAATGTTGAACCTTGCCAAGCGCCGTCCGCGGCAGGTCGGCGACGAAGACGATGTCGCGTGGAACCTTGTAGCGAGCGAGCTGGGCTTGAACATGCGCTCTCAGCTCGTCCGCTTCGAGACGGCGGCCGGATCGTCGGATGACATAGGCGATGGGGACCTCGTCCCAGCGTGGATCCGGCCGGCCGATAACGGCGCATTCGCTGACATCGGGATGTTCGAGCAGCACCCGTTCGACCTCGGCGGGATAGACGTTCTCGCCGCCGGAAATGATCATGTTCTTCTTGCGGTCGCGGACCCAGAAATAACCATCCGGGTCGCACAGGCCGATATCGCCGGTGCGATACCAGCCGTCGTGCAGTGCGTCGCGCGTGGCGTCCGCATTGCCCCAATATTCGAAGAAGACGTTGGGGCCGCGGACCGCGATCTCGCCCGGCGTGCCAGCCGGTACCTCGTTGCCGGCCTGATCAATCACCTTCGCTTCGCAGCACAGGCCGGCAAGTCCGGTCGATCCCGCGCGCGACAGATCGCCACCGAGGCGGGTGTAGATGGCGATCGGACAGGTTTCCGTCGAACCGTAAACCTGCAGCACCGGCACGCCGCGCGCGACGAAGCGATCAATCAGGTGTGATGGCACGATGGTCGAGCCGGTCGCGACGGCCTTCAGCGACGAGAGATCGGTCGTCGCCCAGGCGGGGTGCTCGCTGACGGCCTGGATGATTGCCGGCACCATGACCGTCAACGTCGGCCGCTCCCGTTCGATGGCCGCAAGTGCCGTGTCCGGCGTGAAGCGGGCGTGGATTGTGACCGTCGCGCCGAGCTGAAGTGCCGCGGTAGTCTGGATGTTGAGCCCGCCGACATGGAAGAACGGCAACACCGTCAGCACATGATCGTCCGACGTCATGTTGTGCATGTGCTGGCTCATGGCGCCGTTCCAGAACAGCGCCTCCTGGCGCAGCACAGCACCCTTCGGCCGCCCGGTCGTTCCTGACGTGTAGACGATGAGCAGCGGGCAGGAGAGATCGGTGTGCGGATTGCGTCCGCTGCGTCCCTCGCGCGCCAGCAGGCTCTCGAAGGTCATGCCGCGCGGTGGCGCAAAATTGATGCCGACGACGGCAGTCCCCGGCGCGAGTTCGGGAAGGACTGCCTCAAATGCCTGCTCGAGCACCAGCAACTTGGCGCCGGCATCGGTGAGGATGAAAAGTTGCTCGGCGACCGCCAGCCGCCAGTTCAGCGGCACCAACATGGCGCCAAGCCGTGCACATGCGTAGAGCAGGACCAGATAGTCCGGACGGTTCAGGCTCAGGATCGCGACGCGGTCACCGCGGCCGACACCAAATTCCTGCTTCAAAGCTGTTGCGGTCCGTTCGATGCGATCGGCGAACGCCGCGTAGCTCAGCCGCTCCCCCTCGAAGGCGATGGCGGTCTTGTCTGGCGAAAACGCCGCGTTGCGATCGATCAGACTGCAGAGATCCACCGTCAGTCGTCCGTTTCGCCGGCCTCGTACAACGCCTCGTGACCAATCCGGTCGAGGCAGAGCTCGGCTGTCCAGGGCAGCATCAGCGAGCCGCAGCGGCTGTCGCGATAGATGCGCTCCAGCGGCAGCGAGCGGAGCATCGCCTGTCCCCCGCAGGTGCGGATCGCGAGCGCAGCGAGCTCATTGGCGCCTTCCATCACCGAATATTGCGCGGCATAGGCGCGCAGTACCTGCTCCTTGCTCGGATTGGCGCGCGCCTCGGTGACGGCCTGGAACCAGATCGCCTTGATCTGCTCTAGCTTGATCTGCATCTGCGCGACCGCGATCTGCTTGGTCGGGTACATCCGCCGCTTGACCGGAGGCATGCCCGGCACCTCGCCGCGCAGATAGCGCACCGTGAAATCGTAAGCGGCTTGTGCGAGGCCCATATAGGTCGGCGACAGCGTCAGGAACATGTGGGGCCAGCGCATCGCCGCCTGGAAATAGACGCCGCGCGGCATCAGAGCGGAATCGCCCGGGACGAACACATCATTGAACAGCAGCGTCCGCGAGACGGTGCCGCGCATGCCGAGCGGATCCCAGTCGCCGACGACGGACACGCCTTGCGATTTCGCGGGGATGGCGAGGTACAGCGTATTGCGGCGTGAGGCCTTCTCGCCTTCCTCGATCTCGGTGCAGAGCACGCCGTAATAGTCGGCGTGACCGGAGAGCGATGCAAAGATCTTCTTGCCGTTGACGATCCAGCCGCCTTCGACAGGCTTTGCTTCCGTGCCAAAAGCGACCCCGCCGGCGGCTGCCGCGCCGCCCTCGGAGAACGGCTGCGAGTAGATCGCGCCGTCCGCGACGATGCGCGCGTAATGGACGGCGCGCCGTTTCTCGTGTTCCGCGCGGGTCTCGGTGTCCATGTCGAGGTCATCGGCGAGGGGCCCGGACCACAGCGTCGAGCAGACATGCATGTTCCAGGTCAGCGCGGTCGCGCCGCAATAGCGGCCGATCTCCGCCGCGGCGAGAGCGTAGGTCTGATAGCTTGCTCCCAGTCCGCCGTGCTTCTTGGGCACGGCGATGCCGAGCAGGCCGACGCGATGCAGGTCGCGATAATTCTCGGTCGGGAAGACCGCGTCGCGATCGTAGGTCGCGGCGCGACCTGCGAACACGCTCTGGCCGATCTCCCGCGTACGTGCGATGATCCCGGCCTGTTCGTCGCTCAGGCGGAACGCCACAGGATCGAAGATCGGTGCATCCAGCGCGATCTTGTCGGTGGCGCCGATCGTCTTGCTGACTTGCATGGTCATTGCGCAGTCATCCGTGTTTTGCAGCGACGGAATCGACGAAGCTGCCGAGAGCCTTGTCGAAGGCATCGGGACGTTCAAGATTGGCGAGATGGCCGACGCCGGGAAGTTCGATATATTCGGCCGCGGGAATGTAGGTCGCGGTCTTCGCCATCATCGACGCAGGGGCATTGTTGTCCTTGGAACCGGACAGCAGCAGGGTCGGCACGGAAATGTCCTTAAGCGTGCTGCGCTGATCGAATCCGATCAACGCCAGCATCATGGCGCGATAGCTCGCCTCGGGCACGCTTCCCATGCAATCGCGCGCAAGCTCCATCCCCTTTGGGTCTGGATCGTCACCGACGAGCTCCTTCACCAGCGAGGGCGCCAGCGACTTCATGATCTCGCCGCGGTCGAGCGGGCCTAGCCGCGCCGCGATGAACGATTTTTGCCAGTCGCCGTCGGCCTTGCCGAAGGCTGGGCTTGTCTGTGCCAGAACGACCGCACGCGCCAATTTCGGCGATTGCACCAGCCATTTCTGGACGATCATGCCGCCGATCGAATGCCCGACCAGAATGGGCTTGCTCGCACTGATCTGTTCGATGAATTGCTGAAGCGCTTCGGCCAGGGCAGCGATGCTGACACTGGCAAGCGGCGCCGAGCCGCCATAGCCCGGCATATCCCACGCAATTGCGCGGAAACGATTGCCGAATGTGGCAAGCTGCTGCCGCCAGGCCCGCGCCGCGCCGCCAATGCCATGCAGGAAAATCAGGGGTGCCGCGTCCGGATCGCCCGCGGTTTCATAGGCGAAGCGTCCGTCCCTTGTTATCATTGGCGCAGGCTGCGACACGCGACATCCTTTTGCTTGGCCCGGCGATGCTAACAGGCCTGTGGGGGATGGGAAGAGATAATTTTATACTTAAAGCAATTTTCGGGCCGGTCTCTTGCAAGAGAGTGTTTGCTGCAAGAGAGTGTTTGCTGCAAGAGAGTGTTTGCGGTGTCGATCGGCGCTTTCGTTGCAAAAACTTGAAGGTTAAAATATATCGGAGGAACGATCAGCTGACCTCAGGGAGCCCGCGCATGTCCGCATTGCCGCATTCGCCGCACGCGCTGGTGACCGGTGGCGGTCGCGGCATCGGCCGCGCGATCGCAGCGTCCCTTGTCGGCGCTGGCGTCACCGTGACGGTGCTCGGCCGGAACGCGGCTACTCTCGAAGAGGCGGTGAGCGCAGGCGCCGCACATTTTGCTGCCGCCGCCGACGTCTCGGATGAAACGGCGTTGAAGGCAGCTATCGCCGAAGCACATGCACGAAAGCCGATCGATATCCTGATCGCCAATGCCGGCAGCGCCGAATCCGCGCCGTTCGCGAAATCGGACAGCGCGCTTTTTGCGCGCATGATGGATGTCAATTTCATGGGCGTTGTCCATGCTATCAGCGCAGTGCTGCCCGGGATGAAGGATCGTCCTTATGGGCGCATTGTCGCGATTGCATCGACGGCCGGGCTCAAGGGGTATGCTTACGTGAGCGCGTATACTGCGGCGAAGCACGCCGTGGTCGGTCTTGTACGTTCGCTTGCCCTGGAATTGGCTAGCAGCAACGTGACCGTGAATGCGGTCTGCCCCGGCTTTACCGACACCGATCTGGTTGCCGGCAGCATCGATACCATCATGAAGAAGACCGGGCGAACCCGCGAGCAGGCGATCGCGGAACTCGCGAAGCACAATCCGCAGGGACGCCTGATCACGCCGCGGGAAGTGGCGAATGCCGTGCTTTGGTTGTGCAGTGAGAACGCCGGTGCGATCACGGGGCAGGCGATTGCGGTCGCCGGTGGCGAAATCTAGTGCGCGTGGTGCAGAGGCGGAACAAGGAAGCCAAGGAGATCGCATGAGCAGACCAGCCAATCCCGTCACCGTGCCGCTCGCGGACTATTCGCCGCAACACTTCCTGCTGGCCGTGGTCGACGGCGTTGCCACCGTGACGCTCAACCGTCCCGAGCGGAAGAATCCGCTGACATTCGAGAGCTACCGCGAACTGACGGATTTCTTCCGCGCCTGCGCGTTCGACGACGCGGTCAAATCGATCGTCGTCACTGGTGCCGGCGGCAATTTCTCGTCCGGCGGCGACGTGTTCGAGATCATTGGCCCGCTTGTGAAGATGGACACCAGGGGGCTGACTGCTTTCACCCGGATGACCGGTGACCTCGTCAAGGCGATGCGAGCTTGCCCGCAGCCGATCGTCGCCGCGATCGAGGGTATCTGCGCCGGCGCTGGCGCGATCATCGCGATGGCGTCCGACATGCGGCTTGCCGCAAGCGGCGCCGAGGTGGCTTTCCTGTTCAACAAGGTTGGTCTTGGCGGCTGTGACATGGGTGCCTGCGCGATCCTGCCGCGGATCATCGGTCAGTCCCGCGCCTCCGAGCTTCTGTACACTGGCCGGTTCATGACAGCGGAAGAGGGCGAGCGCTGGGGCTTCTTCAGCCGCATCGTCACGTCGGAACAAGTGCTGCCCCAGGCGCAGCTGCTGGCCAAGCAGGTGGCGGAAGGGCCGACCTTCGGCAACACCATGACCAAGAGGATGCTGGCCATGGAATGGGCGATGTCGGTGGAAGAGGCGATCGAAGCGGAGGCCGTTGCCCAAGCGCTGTGCATGACGACGGCTGATTTCGAGCGCGCGTTCGAGGCGTTTGCGAACAAGGTCAAGCCGGTCTTCAGGGGGGATTGAGAGCCTTTCCTGCGGGAGGCCTGCAACGGGGACTTGCGCGGAAATATTTTAGGCTTGAAATAATTTTCCTGCAATCCGCCCGAGCGCCGATATCACCGTCTATGAGCGCAACCGCGCCGACGACACCTTCGGCTTCGGCGTGGTGTTTCTCGGATGCTACGCTCGACAATTTCGAGAAACATGACCTCCCGAGCTATCGCCGCATCACCCAGGTATTCGCCTATTGGGACGATATCGCCGTGCATTTTCGCGGCCCGGTGCATCGGGTCGGCGGCAACGGTTTCTGCGGCTGCTCTCGGCAAAAGCTGCTTCTGATTCTGCAGGAGCGGGCGCGGCAGGGCCTCGAGGAGCTGAGAATTAAGCCCAAGACCCGGGCTGAGCTCAAGGCGGAGGCGACAAAGCCGCTTGCGGCGGAGTGACCGATCGTGCGACGTTAACCCAATTGCCTGTGTATTTGAGTGGAGTATAGGGCAATGAAGGCGATTATCGTCGGTGGCGGTATCGGTGGTCTCACCACGGCTTTGATGCTGCGGGCTCGTGGCATCGGGTGCGAGATTTTCGAGCAGTCCGATACGATCCGCGAGCTCGGCGTCGGTATCAACACGCTGCCGCACGCCATGCGTGAGCTTGCCAGTCTTGGCCTGCTGCAAAAGCTTGACGACGTCGCAATCCGCACCGACCAGCTCTATTACCTCAACCGTCATGGTCAGGAGGTCTGGCGCGAAGCCCGCGGCGTGGACGCCGGCCACGATGTGCCGCAATTCTCAATCCATCGCGGCCGCCTCCAGGGTGTCATTCATCGCGCTGTCGAGGAGCGGCTCGGGGCGGAGGCGATCCACACCGGTTGCCGGCTTGGCGCGTTCACGCAGGACGAGGGCGGCGTCACGGCCTATTTCTTCGATCGCATCGGCTCGCATATTCACACCGCGCGTGGCGATATCCTGATCGGCGCGGACGGCATCCATTCGCGCGTGCGCGATACGCTGTTTCCGAACGAAGGGCCGCCGTGCTGGAACGGCCTGATGCTGTGGCGCGGTGCGCGCGACTGGCCGCTGTTCCTGACCGGCAAGTCGATGATCGTTGCCGGTGGCCTCAACGCCAAGGTGGTGGTCTATCCGATCGCGGAGGGATCGAGCCCTGCGAGCCGCCTCACCAACTGGGCGGTGCTCGTGAAGATCGGCGAGGGCAATGCGCCGCCGCCGCGGAAAGAGGATTGGTCGCGCCCGGGCCGGCGCGAAGAGCTGATGCCGCATGTGGCGCGCTTCTCGGTGCCCTATATCGACGTCAAGAGCCTGATCTCGGCGACGCCCGAGTTTTATGAACATCCGATCTGCGACCGTGATCCCTTGCCCTATTGGTCGTCCGGATGCGTCACCCTGCTCGGCGATGCCGCGCATCCGATGTATCCGGTTGGCTCCAATGGCGCCTCACAGGCGATCCTCGACGCGCGCTGCCTTGCGGACGCGCTGGTGCGCGCCGAGCATCCGCGTCAGGCCTTGATGGAATACGAGAAGAAGCGCCTGCCGATGACGGCGGACATCGTCCGCTCCAACCGGCGCGGAGGCCCCGAAGGCGTCATCGACGCCGTTGAGCAACTTGCGCCCGACGGCTTCGACAATGTCGACAACGTGCTGAGCTATTCCCAGCGCGAGGCGATCGTGCGTGGCTATGCCACCAAGGCCGGCTTCGCCGCGGTCCCGGGACTCGCGGCGGTGCGGGCCTAAAGCAGCTGTTAGCCGGCGCCGGGAGGCGGCGGCAGGAAGTGGATGTTGAACTCGGCGGCCATCGCCACCACGTCTTCAGGCTTCTGTTCCTTCATGTTGTGAAGGCCCCAGAACAGGTCGAACAGCTTTTTGGTCGGCGAGACCCAGAACAGCACTTTCGCGGTCTGGTCCGACTTGTTGAAGATGCCGTGCGGCACGCCCATGCCGAGCCGGATCAGGTCGCCGGGCGTTGCCTGCGCCTCCGAATTGCCGAGCATGAAATCGAGCTTGCCCTCCAGCATGTAGAGATATTCATCCTGGTCGGGATGGATATGCGGTGGCACGAAGGTGCCCGGCGGCAGCGTGGCGTGCCAGGAGAAGCTGTGCTCGGTGTTGCTCTTCGGCACATAGGTTTGGCCGAGGATGTTCCAGGAAATGCCCTGGATTCCCTCATTGGCCCTGGTGATGCCAGTGATCTCGCTCTTCATTGCAGTCCTCCCTAAACGCGACGCGCGGCCTTAGTTCGCCGCCTTGCAGTCCTTGGCATAGCGGTCGCCGTAGTTCTCAAAAACCTTCTGGACGATCTCGGTCTGGAATTTGCCGTCAGGACGCTTGGCGACCTTGGTCAGGTAAAAATCCTGGATCGGATAGCCGTTGGTGTTGAACTTGAACGAACCGCGCAGCGACGTGAAGTCCGCCTTCTTCAATGCTGCCCCAACGGCGTCCTTGTTGGAGAGGTCGCCCTTCACAGCTTTGACGGCGCTGTCGATCAGCATTGCGGCGTCATAGGCCTGGAAGGCGTAGGTGCCCGGCACGCTGTTATAGGCGGCCTCATAGGCGGCGACGAACTTCTTGTTCTGGGGATTGTCGAGATTAGGCGCCCAGTTCGCGCCGCCAAACATGCCGACGGCCGCGTCCTGCTGCGCCGGCAAGGTCGATTCATCCACCGTGAAGGCCGAGAGCACGGGAATGCTGTCGGCGAGACCCGCCTGCTTGTACTGCTTGACGAGGTTGACGCCGAGACCGCCCGGCATGAACGTGAACAGCGCATCGGGCTTCTGCGATGCAATCTTGGAAAGCTCCGGCTGGAAGTCCAGCGTGTTGAGCGGCATGTAGGATTCTTCGACGATCTCGCCCTTGTAGTCGAGCTTGAAGCCGGCGACCGAGTCCTTGCCGGCCTGATAGTTCGGCACCATCAGGTACATCCGCTTGTAGCCGCGATCCTGCGCGACCTTGCCGAGGACCTCGTGCACCTGGTCATTCTGGTACGACGTCACATAGAAGAATGGGTTGCAGTCCTTGCCGGCAAAAGTCGACGGGCCGGCATTGGGGCTGATCAGGAACACCTTGGATTCCGTGACCGGCCGGTGGATCGCCTGGAGGATGTTGGAGAAGATCGGGCCGACCACGAAGTCGATCTTGTCGCGCTCGAGCAGGCCCTTGACCTTGGTCACGGCCGCGTCGGGCTTCAACTCGTCGTCGACCACGACGACCTCGACATCACGGCCGCCCATCTTGCCGCCGAGATCCTTCACCGCGAGGGCAAAGCCATCGCGAACCTGCTGCCCGAGTGCTGCGGCGGGTCCCGACAGGGTCACGATCACCCCCAGCTTGATCTTCTCTTGGGCGAGGGCAGGACTCATCGCGGTCCCAAGAAGAAGTGCGGCTGCGGCCAAGGTCAGTTGCGTCTTCATGATCCGTCCCCCCGTGAGCTTGCACAGCAAGCCGCGTACTTCGATCCAAGCTTATGCCGATGACGGCGCTCGCGGCAAGCCAAGCTCAAGGCGTCACCATCTTGCGGGCAGTTGTGCATGCAAGCGGCGCGCCAATTATTTGAAGCCTAAAGAAATTGGCGTGCGGTCGATTGTTGCAGCTTTGGGCTTGCGGCTGGCCACGATTTATTTGAAGCTCAAAACGTTGGGGAGTCCGTGCCCGGCGCCAGTGCCGGCCGTGAGTGACTGCATCGAGATGCTCGATTCCGAGACCAAGGCCGTCGAAACGCCGGAGGACCATGCCGAAGAGCTTCGGCTGTGGTTGCGCCTGCTCACCTGCACGACTCTGATCGAGGGCGAAGTCCGCGGTCGGCTGCGACAGCGCTTCGACGTCACGTTGCCTCGCTTCGATCTGATGGCGCAGCTCGACAAGGCGCCCGATGGCATGACGTTGTCGGATGTCTCCAAGCGCATGATGGTGTCCAACGGCAACGTCACCGGCCTCGTCGAACGCCTTGTGGAATCCGGCCACCTCGACCGGCGGACCTCTGAGACCGACCGCCGCGTCCAGGTGATCCGCCTCACAAAGCTTGGTCGTGCCGAGTTTCGCAGGATGGCTGCGGAACACGAGACCTGGATCGCCGATCTCTTCGCCGATTTGACGCCGAAGGATGTGCGCGAACTGATGCGGTTGCTGGCCAAGACCAAGGCGTCGGCGCAGAAATCGGCTGCGCGTCGCCGGCCCTGAGCGTGGGCCGACGCGCCTTCTCATCCCCCTTTGCCGCACGAAAATGCATGGGATGCTCAAAATCCGCTATTGCGCCGAATTGTTTTAAGCCTAAAATGTTTCCTGAGTTAATGCTGCCGGGTGCTTTCCATGCGCAAAGGAGCGTGCGATGGCCAACGCCGCCAAGGTTCAAGTCTCGGGCTCGCATGACGGCAACGCTGCGACCGCCCATGTCGACACGTTTGCGCGGCAGCATCTGCCACCGCCGGAGCTCTGGCCGGAGTTCATCTTCACGCGGCCGGAACTGCGTTATCCGTCGCGATTGAACTGCGTCAGCTATTTCCTCGACCGCTGGGTCGAGCAGGGGCAGGGCGATGCGCCTTGCGTCATCAGTCCCGCTGTCAGCTACACCTATCGCGAGTTGCAGGCGCTCGTGAACCGCATCGCCAATGTACTCGTCGGCAAGCTCGGTCTCGTCACTGGCGGCCGCGTGATGCTGCGCTCCGCCAACAGCCCGATGATGGTCGCGACCTATCTCGCGGTGATCAAAGCTGGCGGCATTTGCGTGGCGACGATGCCGTTGCTGCGCGCCAAGGAGTTGTCCTATCCGATCCAGAAGGCGGAGATCACGCTCGCGCTTTGCGACGGCAAACTCTCCGATGAGATGGAAAAGGCGAAACTCGCTGCGCCCGGTCTCAAGCAGGTGGTCTATTGGGGCAACGGTGCTCCCGACGCGCTCGAGGCGCTGATCGCGGATGCGAGCGCTGATTTTGCTGCGGTCGATACCGCCGCTGACGATATCTGCCTCATCGCGTTCACGTCGGGCACGACCGGCGATCCGAAGGGCACCATGCATTTCCATCGCGACATGCTGGCCGTGTGCGATGGGTACGCGCGCAACATCCTGCGAGCAGAGCAGAAGGATCGTTTCGTCGGCTCCGCGCCGCTCGCTTTCACTTTCGGCTTTGGCGGCGTGCTATTTCCGATGCATATCGGCGCCTCCTTCGTCGTTCTGGAGAAGACGACGCCCGATGACATCCTCTCGGCAATCGAGCAGTACAAGACCACTGTCTGCTTTACGGCGCCGACCGCTTACCGCGCCATGATCGGGAAGCTCCCGGGCCGCGACATCTCCTCACTGCGAAAATGCGTCTCCGCGGGTGAGACCTTGCCCAAGCCGACATTCGACGCCTGGCTCAAGGCCACCGGCATCAAGCTGATGGACGGGATCGGCTCGACCGAGCTACTGCACATTTTCATCAGTGCGACCGAAGACGAAATTCGTCCCGGCGCGACCGGCAAGCCCGTGCCCGGCTATGAGGCGAAGATCGTCGACGATGACGGCAATGATTTGCCGCCGGGCACGATGGGCAAGCTTGCGGTGCGCGGGCCGACCGGCTGCCGCTATCTCGCTGACGAGCGGCAGCGGAAATACGTCCAGAACGGCTGGAACATCACCGGCGACACCTACCTGATGGATAGCGACGGCTACTTCTGGTACCAGTCGCGCTCCGACGACATGATCGTGTCATCCGGGTACAATATCGCGGGCACGGATGTGGAAGCTGCGCTGCTCACGCATCCGTCCGTCGCTGAGTGCGGCGTCGTCGGTGCGCCGGACGAGGCGCGCGGGATGATTGTGAAGGCCTATGTCATTGCCGCACCCGACGTGACGCCGGATGCAAAGCTCGCAGCCGAGTTGCAGGAGCATGTCAAACGCGAGATCGCGCCGTATAAATATCCGCGCGAGATCGAGTTCGTGACGCAGCTGCCGAAGACCGAGACCGGCAAATTGAAGCGCTTTGCCTTGCGGCAACTGGCGCAGGCGGCGGCGACGTCCTCGGGCGTCGCGGCAGAATGAGATGAGGATCAAGAATTGTCCGTGACGACGCCGAAAGGCCCACAGCTCGCGGTGCTGCCGACCGACGATGATGAGACCCGCTCGAAGGCGCAGGTGCTTCAGCCCTCCGGCTGGCCGATGCCGAAGGGCTATGCCAATGGCATGGCCGCCGAAGGGCGCATCGTCGTGACCGGGGGCGTGATCGGCTGGGATGCCGAGGAGCGTCTCGCGGACGGTTTTGTCGCGCAGGTGCGCCAGACCCTGAGCAACATCGCGGAAATCCTTGCCGAGGCCGGCGCGCGGCCCGAGCACCTGGTGCGCCTGACCTGGTACGTCGTCGACATGGAGGAGTACCTGACGAACCTGAAGGAGCTCGGCAGGATCTACCGTACCGTCTTCGGTGCGCACTATCCCGCGATGGCGCTGGTCCAGGTCGTACGCCTTGTGGAGAAAGCGGCGCGCGTCGAGATCGAAGCCACCGCCGTCATTCCTCGCTGAACGACGCTCAGCTCGCCTTGGAGAGATTCTCGTCCTCGGGGGAGTTCAGGTAGACGCCTGACATGGTGTCGACCCAGCACAGATGGTCGTGCACTTTCTTGACGCCCTCGACATTTTCCGCGGCGACGGCCGCGGCCTGACGCGCCCGCTCCTCGGTGATGACGCCGCTTAAGTGAACGATGCCGTCGCGCACGATAACGTTCAGGCCGAACGGACACCAGTCGTTCTTCTCCATGGCATCGATGATGCGGCCGCGGATGTGATCGTCGTCGGCCGTCGGATCCGGCACCTCGCGGGCGAGGCCGGCCACGGCCTGCAGAAGGTTGGCGCGCGACACGATGCCGACGACCTTATCGCCGCGAACCACCGGCAGCCGCTTCACGTTGTTCCGTTCCATGAGATCGACGATCTCCGCAAGTGCGGCATCCTCAGTGATGGTCACAGGCGAGGCGGTCATGACTTCTGCGACCTTGCGGCCATGCTCGTGGACGAAATCGCTGGCCGTCGTACCGGGTCCGAGGATGAATCGCAGCCAGCGGCCGCGCTTGCGTCCGGTGCCGATCTCACTGCGACGGATGAAATCGCCTTCCGAGACCACGCCGACCAGCTTGCCGTTGTCGTCGACCACGGTGAGGCCGCTGACGTGGCGCTTTAGCATGATGTTGGCGGCCTCGACGATGCTGGTGTCGGGCGTGACCGAGATAACCGACCGGGTCATGATCTGGTGGGCGCGCATGGAATGCTCCGCTAGCATGTCGAATTTCGATGGAAAAAATCTAGATCAGGCCGCACGGCGGAGTTTGACGCAAGTCAAGCGGACGAAGCCGGTTCTTGCGGGTTAAGCGATTGTGATCGACCTCTGGAATTGATGCAGCTCAACGTCTCCCAAGCGGGTGGTCATATCCTGTCGCTTACATGCGACCAGCAGCGCGCGGAGATACTTGGCTATGAACGTCGTGCAAATCCTTCCTCGGCCCGAACGGCCGGCGCGGTCCACCGACCCGGTCGTGGACCCCGCCCCCTCAACGAACATCGAGCCGACCGCTGGGACGTCAGCCGGCAAGCCGGTGTCGGAACCCTACCTACTCGATCGCACGTTCCACGCGTTGCTCGCTCGGTTCACGGGTGGAATCTCGCCAGCTGCCTTGCTGCTCGCCTGGCTCGATTGGAGCTCCCACCTTGCCGCGGCGCCGCAGCGCCGGATGGAGATCGCGGGGAACGTCGTTCGTGACACCGGCCGTTTGCTGGAAGCTGTCGCGCACGCGACCTCGCCGGGACAAAAGCCCTGGTCTGTGATCCGGCCGGAGGGACGGGACCGCCGTTTCAGGGAGCCGCAATGGGAGGCCGCGCCGTTCAATATTTTCGCACAGGCGTTTCTGCTCGGAGAGCGCTGGTGGCACGACGCCACGACGGGGATACGTGGCGTCTCGCGCGCGAACGAGGCCATCGTCGAATTCTCGACCCGGCAGATGCTCGACATGCTGGCCCCGTCGAACTTTGCGATGACCAATCCGGAGGTGCTGGAGAAGGCCTTTCAGAGTGGCGGAGAGAATTTCGTCTTTGGCTGGCAGAACTGGTGCGGCGATCTGACACGCATGCTCTCGGCCGCGAAGCCGGTCGGAGATGAGCAGTTCATCGTCGGCAGCACTGTCGCGGCTTCGCCCGGCAAGGTCGCCTACCGCAACGAGCTGATCGAGCTGATCCAGTACCATCCCACCACGGCGCAAGTGTGGCCCGAGCCGATCCTGATCGTGCCGGCCTGGATCATGAAATACTATATCCTCGATCTGTCGCCGCAGAACTCGCTGGTCAAATATCTCACCGATCAGGGCTTTACCGTGTTCGCGATCTCCTGGCGCAATCCGGACGCCAGGGGTCGGGATGTCGCGTTCGACGACTATCGCAAGCTGGGCGTGATGGCCGCGCTGGATGTGATCGGCCGGATCGTGCCGTCTCAGAAGATCCACGCGCTCGGTTATTGTCTCGGCGGCACCTTGCTGTCGATCACCGCCGCCGCGATGGCGCGCGACGGCGACGATCGTCTCGGCACCGTCACTCTCCTGGCCGCGCAGACTGACTTCACCGAGGCCGGTGAGCTGACGCTCTTCATCAACGAAAGCCAGGTTGCCTTTCTCGAGGACATGATGTGGCAGCGAGGCTACCTCGATACGGCGCAGATGGCGGGCGCGTTCGCGCTACTGCGTTCGAACGATCTGATCTGGTCACGGTTATCGCATGATTACCTGATGGGCGAGGCGTCGTCGCCGAGCGATCTGATGGCCTGGAACGCCGATGCGACGCGGTTGCCTTATCGGATGCATTCGGAATATCTGCGAAAACTGTTCCTCTACAATGATCTCGCCGAGGGACGTTACCGGGTCGAGGGCAAGAGTATCTCGCTGTCCGACATTCATGTGCCGATGTTTGTGGTCGGTACGCTCGCTGATCACGTGGCGCCGTGGCGATCCGTGCACAAGATCCACTACCAGGTCGATGCCGACCTGACGTTCCTGTTGACCAGCGGCGGCCACAATGCCGGCGTCGTTGCGCCGCCCGAGGACCCCGGACACATCTATCAGATCATGACCAAGGCTGCGGACGCGCGCTATGTGGGCCCGGATGAATGGCTGAAGCTCGCGCCCCATGTCGAAGGATCGTGGTGGCCGGAATGGAGCCGCTGGCTCATCGCGAAATCCGGCGAGCTCTGCGATCCGCCGCCGATCGGGTATGGCGACATTGATGGCCTTCCCGATGCACCGGGCGACTACGTCCGCACCTAATCCTCCGGCTCCGAATCCGGCGTCAGGTCGGAGGAGCGGAAGGGCTTGGACTTGTCCAGCTTGCGATAGGCCGTCGAAGCGGTTCGCAGCAGCTTGTTTTCCCGCTTGCGGTCGAGAAAGCGAATGCCGGCCTCGGGCAGGGCCTCGTTCAACGACGCGGCCAGCGTCTGACCGCGCGCATCGTCGTTCAATTGTCCGAGCGATTTTTGCGCCCTGCGCAATTGCTTGAGGATGGACTTCTGCTTCGTCAGCGATTCGTCGGCGAACAAATCCTGCAGTGACTCGATCGAATAGGTCAGTCGCTTGTTGAGGATCCGCAGCTTGTGCCGTTTCTCGACGTCGAGCTTGCGCAGCTTCTTGGCCTTCCTGAGCAGCGTCTTTTCCCATTCGGTCAGTTGCGCCATTGCGTGGTCGGCGAGCGGGCAGCGGCGCAGCCTGATGGCTTCCTTGCTGCGCCTTGTCGACCAGGGGCCACTCTCGATCCAGCTCGAGGTCTGTTCGACCAGGCGGCGATATCGCGCCGATTGCAGCGCGCGGGCCAGCAGGCGATGGCTCTCGGCGCGCTTTTCGTCCCAGTGCTGCAACTCAGCGATCACGGCGAGCTCGTCGCCGGTCTCGGCCACGACGCGTTCGATGGCCACGTCGAGGTCCCGCACCATGCCGAGCTGGCTGTTCAGCCATTTCAACTCGGCCCAGACTTTGGGTCGTAGCGCATCGTCGACCATGGGCGAAAAGAAGCGAATCGCGGTCCGCAGGTGGGTCAGCGCGATTCGGATCTGATGCAGCGCTTCCGGATCGCCACGGCAGGTACCTTCATGCTGGGCGAGGACGGCGGCGAGGTGACGGCGGGCGATGATTCGGAAGGCCGTGTCGCAGGCCATGCCGGCGCTGAGACGGCCGGGCAGTGTATTGCGGCTCGCCGCCGGCTTGGCACGGGCGGTCGCCTTCGAACTCCCGGTGGGTCGCGTCATCCTAGCCCGCGCCAATCAGATTGCCTTACCTGCCCTCAGCGATCGCGTCCCGGCAGCTCTGGAGCGTCTGCGCTTGCGTCCCGGATGCATCGATGGTCGCCCAACCGATATGGCCGATATTATAGTGCTCTTGCAGCGCGGCAACCTCTTGCGTGGCGTCGGATGCGTCGCCGCGGCGGCCGCCGATTCGGGCCTGCCGGGTCGGCAGGTCCGCGACCAGGAAGAGGCCGGTGAGAGGCACGTTGCAATCCCGGGCCAGCGTGGCGAAGGCGTCCCGCTCGGCATCGCGGGCGAACACGCCGTCGACGACCGCCGAATGGCCCTG
The DNA here is from genome assembly GCF_000473045.1 of Bradyrhizobium sp. WSM3983. Taxonomy (GTDB): domain Bacteria; phylum Pseudomonadota; class Alphaproteobacteria; order Rhizobiales; family Xanthobacteraceae; genus Bradyrhizobium. The sequence continues at coordinate 88,633 of NZ_AXAY01000010.1, forward strand.
GGCCAGCACGCGCCGGGCACGTTCAGCCAACGCCTCGTAAACCCGCGCCGCAAGCTCGGGCGTGTAGGCGGATGGCGGCAGCCGCTCCGTGTCTGCGATACCGAACATCTGCTTGCGAATGACGTCGCTGCGCAACACAACGGCGCCCGGCTGCGGCGCGACGGTGGGTGCGAGCGCGCGTGCCAAAACCGTCTTGCCGGTGCCCGACAATCCGCCCACCGCGATCAGATGGGGAGTGGGTGGCTGAATCAGCGTCCGGGCAAGGGCAAAATAACGGCGTGCTTGGTCGAGAATGCCGGCATCGTCGGAATGCGGAGGCTTCAGCCGTGTCAGCGCCACCTGGGCCCGGACCGCGGCGCGAATCGACATGAACAACGGTAGCGCGCTGAGCGCGTCGAGGTTTTCCAGCGGCGTCGCGGCAAGGTACCGGTTCAGAACGGTGTTGGCCGCCAGCGGCTGATCGTGGTGCAACAGATCCATCAGCGCAAACGCGAGGTCATAGAATACGTCGACAGTCGCCATCTGCGCGTCGAACTCGATGGCATCGAACAGCACGGGCTGCCGCTCGATCAGCACAATATTCGCAAGATGCAGGTCGCCGTGGCAACGGCGCACGAAGCCTCGGCGGCCGCGTTCTTCAAGCAAGGGGCGGACGCGCAGCAACGCCGCGTGCGAGGCCTGTGCAAGCTGCTCGATCTCTGCGGCCGGGACATGATTGCCGTTCCGCAGACCATTGCTGTTGCCGTCGATCAGGGCAGGGATGGAGGAAGCCCATGCTCTGCCGTCGGCGGGCATCGCCGCCGCATGCGAAACCGCGATCGCGTCGGCGATGGCCGACGCAAAGTCCGCATCGAACTGTCCGCCCTTCGCCAGATGGTCCAGCGTCCGGCTCTCGTCGAAACGCGACATGTCCACGGCATATTCGATCGGCCGGCCGTGGCCGTCGACATTCACCGACCCGTCCGGCTCTTCTGTGATGGCCACGATGCGATGATAGATCTGGGGCGCATGCGGTCGGTTGATCCTGACCTCCTCCTCGCAGGCTGCCTTGCGTTTCTCGAGTGTCGAATAGTCGAGAAACGGATACTTGACCGCCCGCTTGATCTTCAGCGCGCGCGTCCCGTCGAGGAAGACCGAAGCAGCGTGCGTGTCGATCCGCTTCACGCCGGGATGTGCGGTCAGTGCCGCGAAGATCCGTTCCTGGGTCGCAGAATTGTCTGTCATCTTTGCCGGCATGTTGCAGATGGGGGCGCCAAGCGATCCGGCTGTAAACCAGGGTAACCCTTAAGTCGAGACCGGGACCAGTCCTTGACTTCCGTCAAAGCCTGTCGTCGGCTGGCGATGCGGAGTTTTTCCGGCTTGAGGAGGATCAAGCGCCCGGACCGAAGGCGGCCTATTCTGGCCGGGAAGGAGAATCCGATGCCCATCAAGGACGTCTTTCTGCCGCTCGTTGGCGAGCCGCGCGCCCCCACGCTGGCCGCGATTGAGAAGTGCGTCGCCGTGGCCGCCGACCTCGGTGCCAGGGTGACCGGGCTTGCGCTCGAGGACGATGTCTTCGTGCGGCCGAAAGTGGTGTTTCCCGATGACCTGGAGTCTGCCGAACTCAGCGTTGCGCGCGAAGGGGGCGACACGCAGCAGCTCCTGAATGCATTCATCAATGCGACCTCGCGTATCGGCGTCCGCGCCCAAAGCCGATCGGGCAGGGTGCCGGCGGACCAGATCGCATCGACCTTGGCTGAACATGCGCGCTTCAGCGACCTTACGCTCATGCCCGTGAAACAGCATGACAGCCGAGCCGAAAACATCGTTGAAACCTTCCTGTTCCAATCCGGCCGGCCGCTGTTGCTTTGTCCGGAGCAGCATGTGGAGGCGCTGCGGCCGGAATTCGAGAATGTCGTGATTGCCTGGGACTCTTCGGCGCGCGCCGCGCGTGCGGTCGGCGACGCATTGCCGATCCTGCAAGCCGCCGCTGTGGTGCGCGTGATCACGGTGGCGGACGACAAGGACGAAGCGATCACACAGTCCGGCACCAGCCTCGTCGATCATCTCAGGGAACACGGGATCTATGCGTCCTTCGAAACCGTGAAGGGCGCTGGAAGCTCGATCGGCAAGGTGCTGGGGAGCTGGGCGCAGTCCCACGCCGTCGACGCCATCGTCATGGGCGCCTACCATCACTCACGCCTGAACGAGATCGTCTGGGGCGGCGTGACCAAGACCGTCATCGGCCAGCCACCGTGCTGGGTGATGATCTCGCACTAGTGCCCTGGACCGGAACTTCGCAACATCGCGTCGTGTTCTGCTAGGGCATTGTAGCAGCAGAAGCGCTCGATGGAAGCAAGGAGGTCATCGGCGGACTTGGTCCATCGGACCGGTTTGGGATCGGCGTTGTGTCGTTCGATGAACGATGTGATGTCAGCCCTGAGGGCAGCGACGCTGCGATAGACGCCGCGCCTGATCTTCTTAGCGGTAAGGAGCGCAAAGAAGCGCTCGACTTGGTTAAGCCATGACGAACTGGTCGGGGTCAGGCGTACGTGCCAGCGGGGCCTTTTTAGCCAGCCATCTTTGAAAGAGCAGCAGGCTTACTTGGTTCTAGCCGCTGTCGCGGACTTTTGAGACCACGCACTCAAGCCCGATCTTGTAGGCGAACTTTCGCTGAACTGCAGCTGAGCCAGAAATGATCTTCTTCAATTCCGCCTTGCACTGAATCAGCGGTACGCGCCGCAAGTCTCTTATTGAGGTACAGCAGGTCGAATGCGACGAGTTCGATAAGGTGCCTCTAAGCTCGTTCTGTAGAACAGAGAAATCCGTGGTGTCGTTGGCAGCCGGGACCACGATCTCGCTGTCGATGATCGCCGAACCTGCCTTGATATGCCAGGCATCGTCGGCAATCTTCCTAAATCGCTAGGTCCAATCATTTCCGCTGCGAGTGAAGACGCTGATAAACCGATTGGCCATCCGTTTCCGCGAGTCTGGTCTCATCTCGCGCCGGCTATTAGGAAGGAGACGGACGCACCGCGCATTTTGCTTCCTCTGCAAGAAGCCCCATTTTACGATGCGCTGACCAAGCCGTCCGCGATCACGCGGAGGAGGCTCGCGGAAATCTTCAGAAAGCTTACGTGGCTGCCGTACGTGTCTGCCAACCTGCCGAACCAGCGGGGTTTTCTGGGTTCATGCACAAAGAGCTACGGTCCAGGCAACGGCCTGCGACAAGGGGCGGGCACTGGTCGCATCGGACCCCTCCAAAAGCGCCGGAATGGTTATTGAGTTCTCAACACGTCGCGCCCTCATGTGATTGAATGAGGTACCTCCTCCGAGCCATTGGCTCGATTGGTGAACTCAGCGAGTATCGAGACAAATCGCAGGTCGTCGCGTCTCGGATTCAGCGAGTCGGGGCTTTCTGTCATCAGACGTTCTGAAGAGGCCGAGCGGACCGCGGCAGCGGCGCGCCTAAATCTCTATTGCCGCACACCGGAGGGGAATTCATGCGGACGCCAAGTACCCCGAGTTCCGAGACTGCAGTAGTGGCCGTCTTGGAGCCTGCTCTCTCGACCAACAGGCACCGCGATCTCTCACGCTTCGTCTGTCCCGTCCGCCTTCTGGGGCCGCCGCAGAGACGAACGCAAAGAGCAGCACACCTTGATGAACAAGGTTGCGCGCATCGAACCGCAAGGGAGGACTGACGACCATGGCCACGACTCCGAGCCACATTGTGGTCCTTTCCCTGGAAAACGAGAACTACTCCGACATCGTAGGTAGTTCCCAGGCGCCTTACCTGAACTCGCTGATCGCTCAGGGGATGTTGCTCACCAACTACTACGGTGTGACCCATCCGAGCCAGCCCAATTACATTGCCCTGTTTTCCGGCTCGACGCAGGGCGTCACCACCAACGGCGCCGTTCCCCAGTTTCCGGCCAGCGTACCGACGTTGGCAACCACGCTCGCCGCCCACGGTTACACCTTCGGCGGTTACGCCGAAACCACGGCGGATCCCGAACGCCAACCTTGGATCGACTTCGCCAATTCGGCCAACACCGCTCACGATTTCAGCACTTTTCCTCAGGCCTCGGCCGGCTTCGCCAACCTTCCGACGGTCTCCTATGTTTCGCCAAACGACGCCCACAACATGACGCCGACGAGCGACAACGGCGGCGGGATTCCGGCGGGCGACGCCTGGGTCCAGGCCAATCTCTCCGCCTACGCTGCCTGGGCGCAGGCCAACAATTCGCTGCTGATCGTCACCTTCGACGAAAACAACACCAATCCAGCGGTGACCTACCCCGATCACATTGCGGCAATCGTCGTCGGCGCGGGCGTCCCGGCGGGGACCGTCAACGACTCGCCGGCTGATTCCTATTCCTTGCTTGCCACGATCGAAAGCCTTTACGGCGCTGCGCCGATCGGCGCCAGCGCCGGCGTACCGGCACTCAACTTCTATTCGGCGACGCCACCGACGTCGTCCACCTCGGTCGACCATTCATTTTCCGGATTGTCCGATCCGAGCAACACTCCGCCCCAAAACGCGTTGGCGGTAGGACCGAATTACATTTTCACCGCGGAGACCACCCACTACGAGATAACCGACCTGAGCGGCCATCCAATCGTATCCAACGGATCATTATACAGCTTGTTCTCGCCGCTTGGCGCCACGCTCGACAACAACCTTCTCGACGCGCGCGCCACCTATGACAGTTCGACCGGCCACTACGTGGTCGTCGCGGACAATTTTCAACCAGGAGTCGGGAATTTCGCTACCAATGTCGATATCGCCGTGTCGATCGATAGCAATCCGAACGACGGCTGGTATCTGGCTTCGATCGACACGTCCAACGGCGCCACGACCCAATCTGACATGCCCTATCTGTCGGTCGGCAACGGCAAAATCTACGTCTCCGCGCCCGAATATATCGACGCGGGAGGCGGCTACAACAACGGCGAATTCGTCGTCAACGAAAGCAGCGTCATAGCCGCTGCAAACCGCGCGATCACGCCTGACGCCAGCACTATTGTGTCAGGGGCCGGCGGCATCATGCGCAACATCGCCGGCGACAACGGGGTGACCTACTATTTGAGCGCCTATTCGACCGCGAGGCAAACCGCGCTCACATATCAAACGTACGATCCGACGCACGGCTTCAGCGGAACCCAAACGCTCTTCCTCGGCGACGCCGATGTGGGAGGAGGCGGAAGCAATTACACCGCCGCCCAGTTGGGCACGACCAAGACGCTCGGCATTGGCGACGGGCGCATCCAAAGCCTTGCCTACACCTCGTCCGGAGGACACAACTACGTCTTTGGCGTGAGCGAAGCCATGCCGAGCGCAGGGTCGCTCGCGCAAATCGAGTGGTTCAAGCTCGATGTCACCGATCCCACGAATCCGCAATATGTCATCGGGAACGTCATTTCCGGCGCCTCCATCGGCACGGGCGTGGCCGTGTTCACCCCTTCGATTGCGGTCGACCAGAACGGCGACGTGCTCATCAATTTTTCGGCCTCCGGGCCGAACATGTACCCTTCCGACTATTATACGGTGCTCGGCGCCGGCGCTTCCGCCTTCACCGCGCCGACGCTTTACCAGGCGAGCAGCACGTATTTCGATTCCGGCGCTCTGAACGACCAGCGCTGGGGCACCTATTCGACCGCTATCGCTGATCCGAACAACCCGAACGGGTTCTGGATATCGAATGAATATGTCGCCAACGGATGGTGGCAAACGGCAGTAGCTCAGGTCAGCGTCCATCCGGATACGACGGTGCCGGTCCCGCCGACCGGCCTGTCGCTCGACGCGACGACGGACAGCGGTACGATCGGCGATGGCGTCACCAGCTTTGCGCACGTCAAGATCGACGGCACGGCCGAGCGCGGCAGCACGGTGAAGCTTTATGATACGAACGGCACCACAGTGCTTGGCACGGGCACTGCGGACCTGACGACCGGTGCGTTCAGTATTACGACATCGGCGCTAACCGAGGGGACGCACAATATCACCGCAAAAGCGACCGATGCGTGGGGGAATACGAGCACTGCGTCTGCCGTGCTTGCCGTGACACTGGACACTACGACGCCGACGGGCGGCACGCCGGATCTCATCGCGGCTTCCGATACTGGTTCGTCGAACACTGACAATATCACCAAGGATACCGCGCCGACGTTCCAGGTGGCGGTCAATCCAACCGTGCAGGCGGGTGATACGGTCGAGTTGAAACTCGGTGGCGCATCGCTGACCCATCGCGTGCTGCACACCATTACTGCAGGCGAGGTCGCGGTCGGATTCGTACAGTTGACAGTGACGGCGGGCGATCTAGGCGCGGATGGCACGAAGTCGATCACCGCGGCCTTTGCCGACGCCGCCGGGAATTCATCGACGACCTCGGCGCTGCTGATCACACTCGACACGACGATCGCGACGCCAACTGTCACACTGACCCACGACACCGGCATCTCGGACACCGACCACGTCACGCGGGATGACGCCCTGACCATCAGCGCGGCGGCCGGAGATGTCAGCCGCACCTATTCAGTGGACGGCCAGCCGCCGGCAGCGAGCTACATCGCGCCCGTCGTGGACGGCAGCCATACGGTGGTCGTGACTGATACCGACATTGCCGGCAACACGGCCAGTGCCAGCATCACTTTCAGGCTCGATCACACGGACGTCAATTTCGGTACGTCTGGCGGCATGTCCAACTTGCTACTCCAGAACGACGCCAGCAATGGCATTGCGGTCTGGGAAATGAATGGAACACAGGTGGTCGCGAATCCCCAGGTCGGGACCGCGCCGTCAGGGTCCGAACTCGCTGCCACGGGAGACTTCAACGGTGACGGCAAAACCGACTTGCTGTTCATCAACGATACGACCCATGCCGTTACGATGTGGGAAATGAACGGCACACAGGTGACGACGGACGCCACGGTCGGCACCATTAATGCCGCCGCCGGCTGGCAATTCGAGGGCACCGGCGATTTCAATGGTGACGGCAAGACCGACCTGCTGCTTCTCAACTCGACCACTCATGGCGTGGCGGTCTGGGAGATGAACGGCACCCAGGTCATGGCCAACCCGCAAATCGGTACCATCAATGCCGCGGCCGGCTGGCACTTCGAGGGCACCGGCGATTTCAATGGTGACGGCAAGACCGACCTGCTGCTTCTCAACTCGACCACTCATGGCGTGGCGGTCTGGGAGATGAACGGCACCCAGGTCATGGCCAACCCGCAAATCGGTACCATCAATGCCGCGGCCGGCTGGCACTTCGAGGGCACTGGCGATTTCAACGGTGACGGCAAGACCGACCTGCTGCTTCTCAATTCAACCACCAATGGCGTTGCGATCTGGGAGATGAACGGCACCCAGGTCATGGCCAATCCGCAAATCGGCACCATCAATGCCGCGGCCGGTTGGCACTTCGCCGACACTGGTGACTTCAACGGCGACGGCAAGACCGACCTGCTGCTCCTCAACAACACAACCGGCGGCGTCGCGATTTGGACGATGAACGGCACCCAGGTCACGGCCAACCCGCAGATCGGCGTCATGGACCCCGGCTTCCACTTCGTCGGCGAGGGCGACTACAACGGCGATCACAAGACCGATCTTCTGTTCGAGAACGATGCCACTCATGCGTTGTCGGTCTGGGAGATGAACGGCACACAGGTCGAGGCCAAGGTTCAAATCGGAACGATCAATGCTGCAGCCGATTGGCATCTCGTGAGCTAGCATGACGTCCAGTCAGCTTCTGCTCGCCGCCACTTACCTGCTTTCCGCGTTGGCGCTCGAATTCGCAGGACAATGATCGAGGTTCGTTTACTCATTTCATCGGCGCTTGCCTACAATCTAGTGTCCCGAGTCACAGGTTCGCAATGGTAGATGGCAGTAGGTTCGCGTCGCTGCACCAAGACGGGGGCTGCAGCAGCGACGGAGTTTCTGATGGCGGTCCAGCACTTGGGCCCTTGACATTGAGCGATGACGACCGGGGCGAACTGGAGTCGCTGGCGATGCGGCGGAAGACGGCGCGGCGCTGACTTTGAGAGCCCGTATCCTGCTGACCTGCGCGGAAGGCAGTCAGAACAAGGAAGTGGCGGCCAAGCTGGGCCTCGATCGGCGACGGCCAGTAAGCGGCGGCAACCGTTTGTGGAGCGGCGCGGGGACGGGCTGCATGACGAGCCGCGCTCCGGAGCGCTGCTCACGATTGACGATGCTCGCATCGAAGCCGTGATCGTGAGGACACTGTTGCGCCGAGAACACCACCCGTTGGAGTTCCCGCGACATGGCGAAGGCTAGCGACCTGTCGGTGTCGACGGTGCAACGCATCTGGCGGGCCTTCGGGCTCCTGCCGCATCGGGTGGAGACGTTCAAGCTTTCCACCAATCCAAACTTCGTCCATGACTACGCGAGGCACGGCACCATATGTTCGCTGCCCTCGATATTGCGACCGGATGGGTCACCGGGCCACCGTGCTTCCGGGTTCCCAAATTCCTCGACGAGATCGAGGCCGCCGTGCCGCACGAACTCGACATCCCTCTCGTCATGCATTATTGCGTCACGCATAAAACCCCACTGATCCAAAGATGGCTGGCTAAAAGGCTCCGCTGGCACGTACACCCGACCCTGAGCAGTTCGTCATGGCTCAACGAAGTCGAACGCTTCTTCGCCTCCTTACCTATAGGATAGGCGCCGCCTCTATCGCAGCGTCGCTGCCCTCAGGACTGATATCACATCGTTCATCGACCGACACAACGCCGATCCCAAACTGATCCGATGGACCAAGTCCGCCGATGACCTCCTTGCTTCCATCGAGCGCTTCTGCTGCTACAATGCCCAAGCAGAATGCGACGGGGTGCTACAAACTTCCGGTTCAGGACACTAGGTGCGCTCGCCCCATATCCGGGCTAGCATCACAACTGTCGGGTCCGCACCCGAACTCATGATTGTCATCATGTCAACCTATCGGCTGAAAAATCTGTTGTCGCCCGGATCCGTTGCACTGGTCGGCGCAAGCTCCCGCCCGGTCTCGGTCGGACGCGCGGTCCTGGAAAACATTCGCAAGGCGGAATTCAAGGGGCAATTCGGTTTGGTCAACCCGCGTCATGCCGAGATCGGCGGCGTGGCGTCGGTAAGCAGCCTTGAACACCTGCCGTTCGTGCCCGAGCTCGTCGTCATCACCGCGCCGGCGCGGGAGGTCCCTGAGATCATCGACCAGGCCGGCCGTCGCGGCTCGGCCGGCGCGCTGATCGTCTCCGCGGGACTCGGTCATGGCCCGGGATCGCTCCAGGAAGCGGCGGTCGTTGCGGCCCGCAAATACGGCATGCGGCTGATTGGCCCCAATTGCTTGGGCATCATGATGCCCGGCGCAAACTTGAATGCGAGTTTCGCGGCGCACATGCCGGGAGCGGGAAACCTCGCGCTGATCTCGCAGTCGGGCGCGATCGCGGCCGGCATGGTGGACTGGGCCGCGCAGCGTGGTGTCGGCTTCTCGGGCATTGTCACGATTGGGGATCAGATCGACGTCGATATCGCGGACCTGCTCGACCATTTCGCGATGGACCACAAGACCCGCGCGATTCTGCTCTATATCGAGGCCATCAAGGACGCGCGGAAATTTATGTCGGCGGCGCGCGCTGCGGCGCGCGTGAAGCCCGTCGTCGTGGTGAAGTCCGGCCGCATGGCGCAGGGTGCGAAGGCGGCCGCCACGCATACGGGTGCGCTCGCAGGTGCGGACGCGGTCTATGACGCGGCCTTCCGCCGCGCCGGCGTGCTCCGGGTATCTGATCTGCGCGAGCTGTTCGATTGTGCCGAGACGCTCGGCCGGATCGGATCGCCTGCGGGAAAGCGCCTCGCCATTCTGACCAATGGTGGCGGCATCGGTGTCCTGGCGGTCGACCGGCTGGCGGACCTTGGCGGAATTCCCGCGCCGATGACACCGGAGACGCGCGTGAAGCTCGACGCGGTGCTGCCGCCGACCTGGTCCGGCGCCAATCCCGTCGATATCGTCGGCGACGCCGATGCGTCGCGCTATGCCGCGGCGCTGCAGGTGCTGCTCGACGATCCCGGCAATGATGCGGTCCTGGTGCTCAACGTGCAGACCGCGATCGCCTCGGCCGCCGCGATCGCGACGACCGTGACCGAGCTTGTCGGTAAGTATCGCCAGAAGCATCACAGTTGGGCCAAGCCAGTGCTTGCGGCTTGGGTCGGAGCCGATCAGGAGATCATTGCGACGCTGTCCGGCGCCGGCATTCCGAACTATCCGACCGAAGACGACGCGGTGCGCGGTTTCATGCATCTGGTCCGGCATCGTGAGGTGGTCGACGAGCTGAGCCAGGTCCCCCCGGCGATGCCGGATACGTTCGTGCCGGATGTCGCGGCTGCGAGGCAGATCGTTGCGACGGCCATCGCCGATGGCCGAAAATGGCTCGAGCCCGTCGAGATCAAGCATCTGCTTGGGTGCTATGACATCGCAATGGTGCCGACCTATGCGGCCGCAGATGTCGAGCAGGCGGTCACCCATGCGGATGAGATATTCGCGCAAGGGGCGACAGCCGTGCTCAAAATCATGTCGCGCGACATCGTGCACAAGTCCGATGTCGGCGGTGTCGTGCTCAATCTGACCACGCCGGCTGCAGTGCGCTCGGCGGCTGTCGATATTCTCGCCCGCGCGAAGAAGCTGCGGCCGGAAGCCCGCATTGATGGCGTCATCGTGCAAGCCATGGTCGTCAAGGCCAAGGCGCGCGAGCTGATCCTCGGCCTCGCCGACGATCCGACTTTCGGCACCGTCGTCGTGTTCGGCCGCGGCGGGACGGCCGTGGAGATCATCAACGACAAGGCCCTGGCGCTGCCGCCGCTCGATTTGCAGCTCGCCCGTGACCTGATCGAGCGCACCCGTGTGTCGCGGTTGTTGCCCGCGTACCGGGACGTGCCGGCCGTCAAGCAGGACGCAGTCGCCTTGGTGCTGGTCAAGCTGGCGCAGATGGCGACGGACATCCCCGAAATCCGCGAGCTCGATATCAATCCGCTGCTCGCGGATGAAACCGGCGCAACTGCTGTTGATGCCCGCGTCGCGGTGGCGCCGCCGCAGCGGAAGTTTGCGGGCTCCGGTCCCGCCAATTTCGCCGTCCGCGCCTATCCGTCGCAATGGGAGCGCCGTCTTGCGCTCAAGGACGGCTGGCGCATCTTCGTGCGGCCCCTGCGTCCGGAGGACGAGCCGACCATCCACGAATTCCTGCGCCATGTCACGCCCCACGATCTCCGCTTGCGCTTCTTCGCGCCGATGAAGGAGTTTACGCATGAGTTCATCGCACGTCTGACCCAGCTCGATTACGCGCGCGCCATGGCGTTTATTGCGTTCGATGAGAAGAACGAGATGGTCGGCGTGGTGCGGCTTCACTCGGACTCGGTCTACGAGAGCGGCGAATACGCGATCCTGCTGCGGTCCGACCTCAAGGGCAGGGGGCTCGGCTGGGCCCTGATGCAGCTGATCATCGACTACGCCAAGTCGGAAGGGCTCAAGACCATCTCGGGCGACGTGCTCAAGGAAAACGTCGTGATGCTCGAGATGTGCCGGCAGCTCGGCTTTGAGATCAAGCCGGACCCGACAGAGCCTGACATCTGCGACGTCCGGCTGAAGCTCTGAGGCGCACCGGCTACGAGCGCGCTTCGGACGATGCGTCTGTGGCGCACTCCCCGGCCGTCTTCCGCATGTTCTTGACGACGATCGCGATCAGCGGCACCAGCACCGGCACGATCGTGCTGAGCGGATGATGAACCGCGCCGGTCAATTGAGCCTGGAACGCCCGGGCTTCGACCTGGAGGGCCTCGATCGACGTGCCGTGAATTTCATTGGCAAGCTCGATGTCGCGGCCTGAGGGTGGGCGTCCGGCGACGATGAAAAGGACCGCGGCGATGGCGAAGTTGATCGCCCCGAGAACGGCGGCTGCGGCGATCGCGCTCCAGATCTGGACCAGGGCAAAATAGGCCGACAGCTCCAGCATCAGGAGCCCTAATGCGGCGATCAGTGCCGCGAAGGCCCGCAGACCGAGCCCGATCAGCAAATGGCGGAGCCTGATATCCGCGATGATCCTGTCCGTGCGCCACAGGGCGCGCAGATGCTTGACCACATTCTCGGTATTCACCTAGTGCCTCCTCAGCATGAAGCCGACGACCACGCCGAGTGCAAAGGCGGATGCGAGCGAGGCGACAGGGCGCTCGGTAATGAGATCATGGAGCTGCTCCTGCTCCTCGCCGATGGTTTCGCCAAGTTCGGCCAGCGCGGCCTTGATCTGATCGGCGAGCGCATCGGCACGGTCTTTCGACGTCTCGAACTCGCCAGCGGCGCTCAGCAGACGTGTGACGTCGATCTTCAGCGCATTCAGCTCGTCGTTCATTCTGCCGGTGTCGAACATTGGCGGTCTCCATTCAATGGCGGGAGCCTATGCTGGCCGGCCTGAAGGCCATTGATTTGGGTCAAGGGGGCGAGAGCGGACCTGTGTTTGAGGCAAGTCTGCTTGAGGCAGGTCAATCGAGCCGCTCCAAGCCGGCCTAGAACACAACCATTGGGGCCGGTCGTCCCATGAGGATATGCGCGTGAATTCGGAACCTCTGCTCCTGGCAACCCCGTCCGGTGATGCGCTCGAATTGCGGCCTGAGGGGCCGTGGATCGCGGCCAATGTAGCAAAGCTTGAAACCCTCTCCCGATCAGTCGGGGTGGATGTCGATCGATCGAGAGCCGTGACGCTGGACATGTCGGGCATCAGCGCGCTCGACACGCTCGGTGCCTGGATCCTGGAGAAATTGTCGCGCAAGGCTGCATCATCTGGAAGGCCGGCCGAGATCGTCGGCGTGGCCGATCATTTCAGCGGCCTGCTGGAGGAGGTGAGGCAGGTCAACCGTCATACGCTGGCGCCGGCAGCAGCGCCCAACCCGGTCCTGCTCAGGCTCAGCGATCTCGGTAAGTCTACAGTCGGCGCTCGCGAAGACGTCGCGATCTTTCTGCAAATGCTGGGCGCTTTGTTCATGGCCGTGATCGGAATCGTGCGCAGGCCCCGCTCGCTGCGTCTGACATCGCTGGTCTATCAGCTCAACCGGATCGGTTTCCAGGCGATTCCCATCGTCGTGCTGATCACGTTCCTGATCGGCGCCATCATTGCCCAGCAGGGTTTCTTCCATTTTCGCAGGTTCGGCGCGGAATCCTACACCGTCGACATGGTCGGCATCCTCGTCCTGCGTGAGCTCGGCGTGTTGATCGTCGCCATCATGGTGGCCGGTCGTTCAGGGAGCGCCTACACCGCCGAACTCGGCTCGATGAAGATGCGCGAGGAGATCGACGCGCTCTCGACCATGGGGCTCGATCCTGTCGACGTCCTGATCCTGCCGCGCGTGGCTGCGCTCGTCATTGCGCTGCCAATTCTCGCGTTCATCGGATCGATTGCCGCGCTCTATGGCGGCGGACTGGTCGCGCAATTCTACGGCGACATGGGGCCGGCGATCTATATCGCGCGGCTGCATGAGGCCATCTCTGTCACCCATTTCGAGGTCGGCATCCTGAAGGCGCCGTTCATGGCGCTGGTGATCGGCATCGTTGCCTGCAGCGAGGGATTGCGCGTCAAGGGCAGCGCGGAGTCGCTCGGTCGGCAAACGACCACGTCGGTGGTGAAGTCGATCTTCCTGGTGATCGTGCTCGATGGCCTGTTCGCGATCTTCTTCGCCTCAATCGGAATGTGACGATGCCCGAGCCTCAGGACGAGTTCGCGATCCGCGTCCATGACCTCGTGGTCGGTTTCGGTCGCCAGACTGTGCTCGATCATTTGTCGCTCGATGTCCGCCGTGGCGAGATCCTCGGGCTGGTGGGGGCGTCCGGCGGCGGCAAGTCGGTGCTGATGCGCACCATCATCGGCCTCATCCCGCGTCGTAGCGGGACCATCGAAGTTATGGGACGGCCGATCGATGGCGCGCATGACCGCAGCCGGGCAGCGATATGGGGCATCCTGTTCCAGCAGGGCGCGCTGTTCTCCTCGTTGACAGTCCGGCAGAACGTGCAATTTCCGCTCCGCGAAAATCTCCTGCTGTCGCAGGAGTTGATGGACGAGATCGCGATCGCCAAGCTCGAGATGGTCGGGCTGCGTGCGCAGGACGGCGACAAATATCCGTCAGAGCTGTCAGGCGGCATGACCAAGCGCGTGGCGCTGGCACGCGCGCTCGCGCTTGATCCGCCGATCCTCTTTCTCGATGAGCCGACGTCCGGCCTCGATCCGATTGCCGCCGGGGATTTCGACGCTCTGATCAGGACGCTGCAAAAGACCTTGGGGCTCACCGTCTTCATGGTGACCCATGATCTCGCGAGCCTCACAACGGTCTGCGATCGCGTGGCCGCGCTCGCCGACGGCAGGATCGTGGCAATCGGCCCGATGCGCGAACTGCTGCAATCCGAGCATCCCTGGGTGCGCGCCTATTTCCACGGCAAGCGCTCGCAGATGCTTCAACACGAGATGAGATGAGACATGGAAACCCGCGCTCCCTACGTGCTGATCGGCAGCTTCGTGCTGGCCGCGATCCTTGCGGTGTTCGGCTTCGTCTATTGGCTGAGCAACACCGGCGGCATCGGGCCGCGCACGAATTACCACGTGCAGTTCCAGGGGCCGGTGCCGGGTCTGCTGGTCGGCGCCGGCGTGCTGTTCAACGGCATCCGTGTTGGCGAGGTGACGCAGCTTGGTCTCGCGCCTGACAATCCGCGCTTCGTCAACGCGACGATCTCGGTTGCCTCGACGACGCCGGTGCGTCCCGACTCCAAGGTCGGGCTCGATTTCCAAGGGCTGACCGGCGTGCCGGTGGTGACGCTGGAGGGCGGCGTGATCGTCGCCAAATCCGGCGAGCCCCTGACGTTGATCGCCGAAGCCGGCGCGGGCCAGAGCATGACTCAGGCGGCGCGCGATGCATTGCGCCGCGTCGACACAGTGCTGGAGGACAATTCCGGCCCGCTCAAGGACACCATTGCCAATTTCAAGACATTCTCCGATGGCCTTGCGCGTAACACCGCCAAGCTGGACGGCATTTTGGCAGGCCTCGAGAAAATGACCGGCGGCGGCGCGCCCGCGCGGAAGATCACCTATGATCTCCGCACGCCGCAAAATCTCGGGTCGGCCGACAGGACGCTCTCGGCGTCGCTGGCCATTCCAGAGCCGACCGCGGTCGCGATGCTTCAAACGCAACGCATGCTGTTCGCGCCGGTTGGCGACAACCAGGGCTTTGCCGACTTCCTGTGGGCCGACAGCATTCCAAAGCTGGTGCAGGCGCGGCTGATCGACAGCTTCGAGAATTACGATATCGCCCACGCCCCGCTGCGGACGACTGACCTGGGACAAGCGGACTATCAGCTTCTGATCGACATCAGGCGCTTTCGCATTGCCACTGAAGGCGAGACCCGGGTCGAGATCGGACTGTCGGCGCGGATCGTCGACAAGAACGGCAAGGTGATCGCATCACGGCTCGCCGAGACGAGCGAGAAGCTCGACAGGATCGAGCCGGCTGCCGCGGTTGAAGCGTTCGACGCGGCCTTCGCGCGCGTCGCCAAGGAACTGATCGGCTGGACGGTGCAGGCGGTGTGATGCCGCCGCTAGGCTATTCGAGCGTCTTGAGGTAGGAGAGGAGGTCGTGGATCTGGTCCGGATCGAGCTCGAAAGCGGGCATGTCGGCGTGGCCGGTATAGATGCCCTCGGCGAGCGCTTCCTCGAGGGAGACGATCGGGTAGCGTTGGTGCAAGGTCCTGAACGGCGGCGCGGTCTTGAGCGGGCTTTCGGAGCGACGGTCGATCGCATGACAGCGCGCGCAATTGGCCCGCGCATAGGCTTTGCCGCGTTGCTCGGCGGTCGGCGCTGCGAAAGCGGGAGTGATCAGAAGCAGCCCGATCAGGCCGCGGCGCAACGCGGTTAGCAGCATGGAAATTGGTCCCGTCGAACTCTCGACACAGAATAGGGCGGGAGTGGGCGCCAAAATTGATCTGCGTCAATCGACTTTGGCACGTTGCAGTCAAATGCACTCCGCGCGTTGGACTCTGTCAGGTGCGGAGGTCCGGTGACGCTTGGAGCGGTGGATGAGGGCTTCCGTGACGACGATCGAGCCGAATGGGCATTTTTGTAGCGATTGCGCGGTCCGCGGCTTCGCGGTTTGTTCGTCGCTGGACCCGGCCGAGCTCAGGGAGTTCGAGCACCTCGGGTGCCGCGTCCATTTCGCCACGGGAGAGACCGTGTTCTCCGAGGAGGACATCGCGACCTCGTTCTACAATCTCCTCGAAGGCGTAATGCGGCTCTACAAATTGCTGCCCGACGGAAGGCGGCAGATCGTGGGCTTCGCGCTCCCTGGCGATTTCCTGGGGATGAATATATCCGGCCGCCACAATTTCTCGGCTGATGCGATTGGCGCGGTGACCGTGTGCCAGTTCGCCAAGGCGCCCTTTGGTCGCTTCATCGAGGACCGGCCACATCTGCTCAGGCGGATCAACGAGCTGGCGATTCGCGAGTTGAGCCAGGCCCGCGACCACATGGTCCTGCTCGGCCGTCGCTCAGCGGACGAAAAGGTCGCGACGTTTCTGCTCGGCTGGCGCGAGCGGCTGTTTTCGCTCAAGGGATCGTCGAACATGGTCCCCCTTCCGATGAGCCGGCAGGACATTGCGGACTATCTCGGCCTGACCATCGAAACCGTCAGCCGCACCTTCACCAAGCTGGAACGGCACGGAGCGATCGAGATCGTCCACGGTGGGATCGGCCTGCGCGATCGCGCACGGGTCGAGGCACTGGTTGCGGCCTGAATCCTGGCGCCGCCGGAGCGCTCCGCCGCGATTCCAAGGCAATTCCGCCTGTTCCAGTCCAACTGTGACTTGCTGTCCTTGCAACTCTGCATGGTCGTAAGCGCACTAGCGCACCCAACGGATGCGGATTCGTGGTGCAATCGTGGCATTTTAACAGCACTTGCTTCAAACTGTGTCTTTGCTTTCCGGTTGAAAAGCCTGCTAACGTTGACTACGCAGGAACTCCAGTGCCTCGCAGTCTTAGGAGTCCCGGCGTGCCTCAGGACAAGACCGGCGATCCCCGGCAGCAATCGGGCAACAAACTATCGGTTCTGCGTAAGCATCCGATCTTCGCAGATCTGGATCCGGAAGCGCTCGACCAGCTTTGCCGCTACGCCAAGCACACCACGGTCAAGCGTGGCGCGACGATTGCCGCCAAGGGCGATCCCGGCAACAACCTGTTCGCGGTGGTCACGGGAACAGTGAAGATCTCCTCCTCGTCGCCAGACGGTCGGAACGCCATTCTCAATCTGATCGGTCCCGGAGAAATCTTCGGCGAGATCGCCGTGCTCGATGGTGCGCCGCGGTCGGCGGATGCGACCGCCAACACCAATTGCGAGCTCTACATCATCGATCGCCGCGACTTCCTGCCGTTCGTGAAGAGTCAGCCGGCGCTGGCGATGAAATTCATCGAACTGCTCTGCGCGCGGCTGCGCTGGACCAGTCAGCAGGTCGAGCAGGTGATCTTGCAGAATCTGCCCGGCCGGTTGGCGAGCGCGCTGCTCGGCCTGACAGAGGAGCGCAAGTTCGACTCCGGCAGCGGCACACTCGCGATCACCCAGCAGGAGATCAGCGAGATGGTGGGAATGACGCGCGAGAGCATCAACAAGCAATTGCGCGCCTGGGCCGGACGGAACTGGGTGCGGCTCGAGCATGGCGCCATCGTCGTGCTCGACACCGATGCGCTGCGAGAGCTTGCCGAAAGTGGCCTCGGCGGCGAGTGAGCTTGCTAGTCTAATCGTCGATGATGGCGACCGCGCGGGTCCAGCCCGCAGAGGCGCGTTCGATCTTCACCGGGAAGCATGAGACCGTGAACCCGGTCGGAGGCAATTGCTCGAGATTGTGCAGCTTCTCGAGATGGCAATAGCCGATGTGCCGTCCCGCCTTGTGGCCTTCCCAGATCAGGCCGGCATCTTTTGTTTCTGCATATTTCTTTGCGGTGTAGACGAACGGTGCGTCCCAGCTCCAGCCATCGGTGCCGGTCAGCCGCACGCCGCGCTCGAGTAGGTACATGGTGGCGTCATAGCCCATACCGCAGCCCGAGTTGACGTAATCCGCCTGGCCGAATTTTGCGCCGGCGCTGGTGTTCACGACGACGATATCGAGCGGCGAGAGCGTGTGGCCGATGCGCTTGAGCTCTTTCTCGACGTCGTCGGCGGTTGCGACATAGCCATCCGGTAGATGCCGGAAGTCGAGCTTCACGCCGGGCTGCAAGCACCACTCCAGGGGGACCTCGTCGATGGTCCATGACCGCTCGCCACGATTCATGGTCGGATGAAAGTGCCAGGGCGCGTCGAGATGCGTGCCGTTGTGCGTGGACAGCGAGACCTGCTCGACGGCCCAGCCCTGGCCATCGGGCAGGTCTTCCGCCTTGAGCCCGTCGAAAAACTGCAGCATGCGGGGCAGGCCCTGCTGGTGATCGATGTAATGGATCGTCGGATGGTTGCCCGGCGGATCGGCCGGCACGTTGTTCTGCAACGGCACGGAGATATCGATCAGCTTCCGCGGCATGGGCATTCCCTCGAGATGGTCCGTTCTGTTTCGGAGCATCTTGAGGGCGCTCTGCCGCCGACGTCAAGTAACGCTCCCGCGCCGATGTCTTCGGAAAAACGGGACTATTTGCCGATTGTCCGCTGGGGTGCCGCGTGGTCGATCAATGCAACTCCAGCATCGATCAATGCCGCATTTGGCTTGGACTCAGAATGCCGCCAGCCCTAGGGACGACGTTGGCGATATCGCGCCGATGCGGCGCGTTCGTCCAGGATGAGGCGATCGTCTCGCCCCAAACTCCAAGCCGCAATCAATAGCGGTCGAGCACAAAACCAGAGGAACGTCCATGGATACGATGAGCATCGTTACCGCGCATTCGGCATTGGCCGGTGACGCGGCCCGATTGCCGGGGAGCCGGCACTTGCCGCACAGGTCCCCCGCTGGAGCGGGCGCGATGAGCGTCGCACTGTCCCCGACAGAGATTACCATTCGCCTAACCCCCTCGACTCCGCCGCGCAATCCTACGAAGGTGGTGCAGTTGTAGCGCTTGACTTCACACCTGAAGTGGAGCGACCCAAGGCGGCCCGCAGCACGTGCTCAACGACGACATAATCAACTCAGGAGGAAACCCCAGATGAAGACACTAATCGGTATCATCGCAGCCGCTGCACTGACGGTCTCGGCGCCGCTCGCGACCGCACGCGATTTCCGCTCCGCCGACGTCCATCCGGCCGACTATCCGACCGTCGAAGCCGTCAAGTTCATGGGCAAGCAGCTCGCGACCGCGAGCGGCGGCAAGCTTGGCGTGAAGGTGTTTCCCAACGGAGCCCTCGGCTCGGAAAAGGACACCATCGAGCAGCTCAAGATCGGGGCGCTCGACATGATGCGGATCAACGCATCCCCACTGAACAATTTCGTGCCGGAAACCGTCGCCTTGTGCCTGCCCTTCATCTTCCGCGACACCCAGCACATGCGTACCGTTCTCGACGGGCCGATCGGCGATGAGATCCTGGCGGCCATGGAGCCTGCGGGGCTGATCGGTCTGGCCTATTACGACAGCGGCGCCCGGTCCATCTACACCGTCAAGGCACCGATCAAGTCGCTCGCGGACGTCAAGGGTCTGAAGATCCGCGTCCAGCAGTCCGACCTCTGGGTCGGCATGATCCAGAGCCTCGGCGCCAACCCGACGCCGATGCCGTATGGCGAGGTCTACACCGCCCTCAAGACTGGTCTGGTGGACGCGGCCGAGAACAACTGGCCTTCCTACGAATCCTCGCGCCACTTCGAGGCCGCCAAGTTCTACAACGTCACCGAGCACTCGCTGGCGCCCGAAGTCCTCGTGATGTCCAAGAAGGTCTGGGATACGCTCAGCAAGGAGGATCAGGCGATGGTCCGCAAGGCGGCCAAGGAATCGGTGCCCGTCATGCGCAAGCTCTGGGACGAGCGTGAGCAGGCGTCCCGCAAGACCGTCGAGGCAGCAGGCGTTCAGGTCGTCACCATCGCCAACAAGCAGGAATTCGTCGACGCGATGAAGCCGGTCTACGCCAGGTTCGCCGGCGACGACAAGCTGCAGAGCCTCGTCAAGCGCATCCAGGCCACGAAGTAAGACCACAGCGCGTCGGGTCCGGCGTCGCCGCGAGGCGGCACCGGGTCCTCGCAAGGAGACGATGATGACAGACCCTCACGTCGCAAGCCACGAGCAGGAGGTAGAAGGGCGCCCGTCTACCGGCTTGCTGTCGCGGATCAATGCCGTCGTCGCTCGGCTCGGCATGTATCTGTCGGTGACCGGCCTGCTCGTCATCGTCAGCATCGTGTTCTATCAGGTGTTCGGGCGTTACATCCTCAACTCGAGCCCGACCTGGACCGAGAACCTCGCCCTGGTGCTGATCCTCTACGTCACCCTGATCGGCGCCGCCGTCGGGGTGCGCGATGCCGGGCACATCGGCATGGACAGCTTGCTGGTGATGCTTCCGGATCGTGTACGCGAGAAGATCGAGCTCGTGATCCACATCCTGGTGGCGCTCTTCGGCGTTGCGATGGTCTACAACGGCTGGATCCTCGGCGCCTCGGTCGGGACCGTGAAGATCCCCAATCTCGGCCTGCCCGAGGTCGTCCGCTACGTGCCGCTGATCGCCTCCGGCGTCCTGATCGTCTCCTTCTCAATCGAGCACATCATTGCTCTCCTGCGCGGCGAAGAGGTCGTCCCCTCATGGAACTGATTATTCTCGGCGCCACGTTCTTCGGCTTCCTGGTCCTCGGCGTACCGGTCGCCTTTGCGATCGGCCTCTCGGCGATCTGCACCATCCTCTACGAAGGCCTGCCGGTCGCCGTCATCTTCCAGCAGATGATGTCGGGGATGAACATCTTCTCCTTCCTGGCCATTCCGTTCTTCGTCTTCAGCGGTGAGCTGATGCTGCATGGCGGTGTCGCCGACAAGATCGTGCAGCTTGCCAAGAATCTCGTCGGACACATCCGCGGTGGCCTCGGCATGTCGAACGTGGTCGCCTGCACGCTGTTCGGCGGCGTCTCCGGCTCGCCGGTGGCCGACGTGTCGGCGATGGGCGCGGTGATGATCCCGATGATGAAAAAGGAAGGGTTCGACACCGACTACGCCGTCAACGTCACCACCCACGCCTCGCTGGTCGGCGCGCTGATGCCGACCAGCCACAACATGATCATCTATGCGCTCGCCGCCGGCGGCAAGGTCTCGATCGGCGCGCTGATCGCGGCCGGCCTCCTGCCGGCGCTCGTGCTGATGGTGTGCATGCTGGTCGCCGCCTACGCCGTCGCGGTGAAGCGCGGCTATCCGGCCGGCAAGTTCCCGGGCTGGGCCGAGGTGTTCCGCTCGTTCGCGGCCGCGCTGCCGGGCCTGTTGATCGTCGGCATCATCCTGGCGGGCATTCTGTCGGGCGTCTTCACGGCCACTGAATCCGCGGCCGTCGCGGTCACCTATACGATCCTGCTGACGTTTTTCATCTACCGCAGCATGACCTTGCCGAACTTCCTGCGGGCGGCGGCGAAGGCTGTGAAGACGACTGGCGTGGTGCTGCTGCTGATCGGCGTCTCCACCATGTTCCAGTATCTGATGGGACTCTACGAGGTGGCCGATTTCGCCGGCGACCTGATGAGCAAGGTGTCGACGCAGCCCTGGGTCATCTTCCTGCTGATCAATGTGATCCTGTTCGTGCTCGGCACGTTCATGGACATGGCGGCGACCATCCTGATCTGCACCCCGATCTTCCTGCCGATTGCGATGAAGGCAGGCATGGACCCGGTGCAGTTCGGCATGCTGATGCTGATCAACTGCGCCCTCGGGCTGAACACCCCGCCGGTCGGAACGACGCAGTTTGTCGGCTGCGCCATCGGCGGCATCTCGGTCGGCGCGGTGATGCGCACCATCCTGCCGTTCTACGCCGCCCTGATCGCAGCGCTGATGTTCGTGACTTACGTTCCGGCCTTCTCGCTGTGGCTGCCCCGCCTGCTGATGGGATACAAGGGATAGCTGTCGTGCGTTCGCCGGCATTGGCCGGCGAACCGCGCTTGCGATAGTTTGCGTCACAGCAACAGGGAGAATCTGTCCGTGACTGATTATCGCAAGCTCTTCGATCTCACCGGCAAGACGGCCGTGGTGCTCGGCGCCGCGTCGGGCATCGGCAGATCGTCGGCCGAGGCGCTGGCCGGGCTCGGTGCCCGCGTCGTCTGCGCCGATCGCGCGCTTGACGCGGCAGAGGCGACGGCCGCGGGCATCCGCGACAAGGGCGGCTGGGCGGAAGCTGCCGCATGCGACGCCGCGAGCGCTGCGGACGTCAATGCGCTCGCCAAAACCGTGATGCAGAAATTCTCGCGGCTCGATATCGCCGTGACCACGCCCGGGCTCAACATCCGCAAGACGATCCTCGATTACACCGAGGAGGATCTCGACCGCGTCCTGAACCTCAACGTCAAGGGCACGGTCTGGTTCTTCCAGGCGTTTGGCCGCATCATGGTCGAGCAGAAGTGCGGCAGCATCATTGCCTGCTCCTCGGTTCGTGCGGTGACCATCGAGCCGGGCCTCGGCGTTTACGGCTCGACCAAGGCGGCGATCGGCCTGCTGGTGAAGGGCTTTGCCTCCGAGGTCGGTCATGCTGGCGTCCGCGTCAACGCGATCGCGCCGAGCATCGTGGAGACCGCGCTGACCAGCCCGTTCAAGCAGCGTTCCGACATCTACAATCTCTACGCCGGCCACACCGTGTTCAACCGCTGGAGCAGCGCCGACGAGGTCGCGACGGCGGTGGCCTATCTCGCCTCGGATGCTGCGAGCTATGTCAGCGGCAGCACGCTGTTCGTCGATGGCGGCTGGACCGGGGTCGACGGCCCGCCGACCGGTCTCACCCAGCTGCCCAAGTAAGGTTCGCATCTAGCTGGCAAAGCCCATGCGCTGGCGCAGGTCTCTCCGGTCTACGCCGGTTAGCAGTGCGATCAGCGCGGCGGCTTCGTTCGGATGCGTCGCCTGCGTGGCGATGCCGGTACTGTACATCGTCACCAGCTCGCAGCCGGGCGGCAGCGACCCTGATAGCGCGATGCCGTCGGTTGCGATGATCTCGGTCGCCTGCGTGCATCCGATCGGCCGCGTCGCGGTCGACGCCGCCAGCTCGCGCATCGCCGTTGCGCCGTTGGGAAAGATCTTCAGGCGCGACGTGATCTCATAGGCGATGCCGAGCTGATCCAGCACCTTTGCGACGTGCTTGCCCGCGGTCGACGCCTTGGTGTCGGGAACGTAGATGGCGTCTGCGGAGCGCAGGATTTCGCGAAGATCGGCTTCCGTTTTCACGGTCACCTTGGGATCGCGGTTGCGGACCGCCAGCGCGGTCTCGACCCGGCCGACATCGGCGATCGAGGAGGGCGTTACAAGCTTCTCCGCAGCAAGCTTTGCAAGGAGGGTCTGCGTCAGGATCACGAGATCGGCCGGCGTGCTCGCGCGCAGCTTCTCCGCCATCACACCGACCGCGCCGAATTCGCCGGCGATGCCGAAGCCGGTCTGTGCCTTGAAGGCCTCGGTGAGGCCGCGCACCAGGCCTTGCGCCGCGCCGCCGCTCAAAATGCTCACTGTCGTCACGATGCAAGCTCCATCGCTGCGATGATTTTGTCCCGCGTGATCGGCAGGTCGCGCACGCGCACGCCGAGGCAATCATGGACCGCATTGGCGATCGCCGCCGTCACCGGGCCGTGCGCGGCCTCGCCGGCGCCGACCGGCTCGATCTCCGGCCGCTGGATGATCTCGACATCCACCATTGGCGCCTCGCTGAATGTGAGGATCGGATAGTTCGTCCACGAGGTCGATGTGATGCGCGTCCGGTCGAAACGGACGCGCTCCTTGAGCACCCAGCTCGTCGCCTGGATCGCGCCGCCTTCGATCTGGTTGATGACGCCATCCGGATTGATGGCCTCGCCGACGTCGACCGCAAGCGTCAGCCGCCTCACTCGGATGTCGTCGGCGCCTTCGACCTCGGCGATCGCGGCGCAATAGGCGCCCGTGTTCTTGTAGCGGGCAAAGCCGACGCCGTGGCCGATGCCGGATCGTCTCTCGGGCTTCCATCCCGCGCGTCGCGCCGCGGCGCGAATGACCTCGCGTGCGCGCTCGTCGCTGAGGTAGCGCAGGCGGAATTCGATCGGGTCTTCGGCGCGCAGGGCTGCGATCTCGTCGAGCAGGGATTCGATCGCGAACACGTTGCCCTGTGCACCGAGGGTCCGTAGCGCCGAGGTGCGCACCGGCATGGTCAGCAGGCGATGGCTCGTAATCGTCCAGGCCGGGAGGTCGTAGAGCGGAACGGAGTTGCGGTCGCCGCCGCCCCCATTGGCGGCCGGCGGATTTGTCGAGATCATGCGGGGGTAGGGATTTGCAATCTCGGATGCGGCGAGCAGCGCGGGCTGTGCCGCACGCCCGGGCCGCGCCGCGTGGCCGTTGCTCCAGATCGCATGGCGCCAGCCGACGATCTCGTTGTCCACATCGAGATCGGCCTCGATCTCGATGGCCATCGCGGCACCAAACGGCGTGTGAGACATCTCGTCGTGGCGCGACCATTGCACTCGCACCGGACGGCCGCTGGCGGCTTTCGCCAGCAGCACGGCGTCGAGCGCGACATCATCGGCCGCATTGTGCCCGTAGCAGCCCGCACCCTCCATATGCTCGACGACGATGTTTTCGGCCGACAGCTTGAGCACGATCGCGAGATCGGCGCGGAGCAGATAGACGCCCTGGCTGTGCGTCCAGACATGGACCCGGTCGCCGTCCCATTGCGCCATTGCGCAGGACGGCGCGATCGAGGCATGTGCGATGTAAGGGCGGGTGTACTGCCGGCGGAGCGTGCGCGTAGCCTTTGCCGCAGCCGCTGCCCTGGTATCGATGACCGTGGTCTCGACCGGCTGGCTTCTCAAGAAGCCGGCCAGATCGCTTTCATCCGGCAGCGGCTCGCCGGCCGACCATGTCGCGCCCTTGCGTAAGGCTTTCAGCGCGGCTTCCGCCGCAGCCTCGCTGTCGGCGACGACGCCCGCAAAGCTGCCGTCGCGGACGAGCGCAATGAGCCCGGAAACAGCGCGCGCGGCCGCTTCCTCGAGCGCGATCAGCTTGGCGCCGGAGATATCCGGCCGCAGCAGGCGTCCATGCACCAGCCCCGGCAACGTGCAGTCATGGATGAAGCGCGGCCGCGCGAATACCTTGTCGGGAATGTCGACGCGCTGGATCGAATGCCCGGCCACGCTGCGTGTGACGGCGGACTTCGCTATGGTGCCTGCAGTCACATCGTGGTCGAGGGAAACGTCACCCGACAGCTCCCAATAGCTGGTCCTGACGTTCCCCGGGGCCGAGATCGTGCCGTCAGCGACGCCGAGCAGTGCCGCATCGACACCAAGACGCTCCGAGGCTGCTGCGAGAAAACGCTGGCGCACCTCGGCGCAGGCGTGGCGCAATGCGCGGCCGGATTGCTGAATCGACAGGCTGCCGGAGGTGACGCCTTCGTTCGGGCTCGCAGCCGTCGAGGCGCGGATCATCTCGATGCGTCCGATCCCGACGTCGAGTTCGTCCGCCGCGATCTGCGCCAGCGCCGTGACGATGCCCTGGCCGATCTCGACCTTGCCAGGCGAGATCGCCACGCGGCCTTCGCCGGTGAACCTCACCCAGGACGACAGTCTTGGATTGGCGGCCAGGCTGACCGGCAGTTTCGGGGCAGGGGACGGCGCACTCATGACGTCGCCATCTCCGATGCGGCCCGCAGCACCGCGCGCACCATGCGATTATGCGACCCGCAGCGACACAGATTGCGATCGAGCGCCGTCCTGACCTCCGCCTCCGTTGACGACAGATTGCGCTTGAGCAGCGCTGCCGCGCTGATCAGGATCCCCGAGACGCAATAGCCGCATTGCATCGCCTGCTCGGAGATGAAGGCGCGTTGCAGCGGATGCGGTTGCTCGGCCGTGCCGAGGCCCTCCAGTGTGACGACGTCCTTGTTCGCCATCGACCACATCGGCATGTCGCAGGAGGCCATTGCACGGCCATCGACCATGACATGACAGGCTCCGCATTCACCGGCGCCGCAGCCGAAATGCGGACTGGTGATTCCAAGCCGGCCGCGGAGCGCATCGAGCAGCGTCTGGTCCGGATCGGCATCAACTGAAACCGTCGCGCCGTTGAGGTGGAATTGAATGGCGGGCATGATCGGTGTGGCCTCAGGGCTTGTCGAACTTCTTGACGACATCGGCCCATTTCGCGATGTCGCCCCGCAGGAACTTGTCGAACTCCTCCGGTGTCATCGACATGGGCACGGCACCTTGCTCGGTCCAGAGCTTGACGATGTCCGCCCGCTTCACCATCGTGTTCACGGCGGCGTTGAGCTTGTCGATGACAGGTTTCGGCGTGCCCGCCGGCGCCATCAGGCCGAGCCAGATCGTCGCCTCATAGCCTGCGACGCCCGCCTCGCCAGCAGTCGGCACATTGGGCAGCACCGCGGATCGCTGCTGGCCGGTGGTCGCGAGCGCGCGGACCTGATTCTCTCCAATGTTCGGCGCCATCGCCGGCACCGCGTCGATCATCATCTGCACCTGGCCGCCGATCACGCCGCTGCGGGCCTCGCCGCTGTTGCGATAGGGGACGTGGACAACGTCGATGCCGGCCATCGCTTTGAACAGCTCGCCGGCCATGTGGTACGGCGTGCCCTGGCCGGAAGAGGCGTAGTTCAGTTTGCCGGGCTGCGCTTTGGCGAGCGCAATGAACTCCTGCAGCGTTTTCGCCGGAACTTGCGGGTTCACCACGATGACGAGATCGGAATAGTTCACCGGCGCGATCGGCGCCAAGTCGCGCATCAAATCGTATTTGCGTTGCTCCGGCGTCAGCAGCGATTCATTCGCGGTCTGGGTGTTGGACATCATCAGCAGCGTGTAGCCGTCGGCCGGCGACTTCACGGCTTCGACCGTGCCGATGACGCCGCCCGCGCCGGTGCGGTTCTCGACCACGAAGGGCTGGCCAAACCGCTCCTGCAGCGCTTGGCCGATCAGCCGAGCCGCGACGTCGGCCGGCCCACCCGCGCCGAAGGGCACGACGATGCGGACCGCGTGCGCAGGATAATCTTGCGCCAGGGAGGGGCTTGCGGAGAATGCGGTGAGCAGGCCGGCGGCCAGCGCCAGCATCAATTGTCGGGCCCTCACACCCACCTCCCCGCACTCGTTCTTGTTGGCCGGCACTGTAGCGGCAGCGGGCGCAGACTGTCGACGCCTCACAAAGTCGATTTCGGACGGAATATCGGGCCGTTTTCGGTGGGACCACGGGGCATTTCGCGATCGCGGGAGGAACACGCCACGCGCACGGTTTGAGCATTTTGCATGGGCATTGCCGGATAAATGCCCTCGGCTGCCCGGTATTTTGGTGTTACGAAATTGACCATGAACCAGCACGCCAAGATCGAGATCCGCCACTCCACCTGTCCGCACGATTGTCCGTCGGCCTGCGCGCTCGATATCGAAGTGGTCGAAGGCCGCAGCATCGGCCGCGTCCGCGGTTCGAAAAAGCAGACCTACACGGCTGGCGTGGTCTGCGCCAAGGTCGCTCGCTACGCCGAGCGCATCCATCATCCGGAGCGCGTGACGTTTCCGATGCGCCGAACGGGTGCGAAGGGCTCCGGCCAGTTCGCGCGGATTCCCTGGGACGAGGCGCTGGACGAGATCGCCGATCGCTTCAACCAGGCCGAGCGCGAGTTCGGCGCGGAGTCGATCTGGCCGTACTACTACGCCGGCACGATGGGGCTGGTGATGCGCGACGGCCTCAACCGTCTCACGCATGTGAAAAAATATTCGCGCTTCTACCAGACGATCTGCGCCAATGTCGGGCGCATTGGGTTTGCGATCGGCACCGGCAAGATCGCCGGCGTCGATCCGCGCGAAATGGCGCTGTCCGATCTCGTGGTAATCTGGGGCACCAACCCCGTCAACACCCAGGTCAACGTGATGACGCACGCCGCGCGTGCGCGGAAGGAGCGCGGCGCGAAGATCGCTGCCGTCGACATCTACGACAACGAGACGATGAAGCAGGCGGACATCAAGATCCTGCTGCGGCCTGGCACTGACGGCGCGTTTGCCTGCGGCGTGATGCATGTGCTGTTCCGCGACGGCTATGCCGACCGCGCCTACATGGACAAGTACACCGATTGCCCCGCCGAGCTCGAGGCGCATCTGAAGACACGCACGCCGGAATGGGCCTCCGCAATCTCTGGCGTGCCGGTGGCGGAGATCGAGGCCTTCGCCAAGGCCGTCGGCGAGACCAAGCGGACCTTCTTCCGGCTCGGCTACGGCTTCACCCGTTCGCGCAACGGCGCGACGCAAATGCATGCGGCGAACTGCATTCCCGCGGTGACCGGCGCCTGGCAGTACGAGGGCGGCGGCGCCTTCTTCAACAATTACGCGCTGTGGCACTTCAACGAAGCCGTCATCGAAGGTCATGACGCGATCGACAAGACCACCCGCGCACTCGACCAGTCGCAGATCGGCCGCATCCTCACCGGCGATGCCGAGGCCCTGCTCGGCAAGGGCCCGGTCAAGGCGATGCTGATCCAGAACACCAACCCGATGACGGTTGCGCCAGAGCAGGCGCTGGTGCGGCAGGGTTTTGCGCGCGAGGATCTGTTCGTCGCGGTGCACGAGCAGTTCATGACCGAGACCGCGCTTATGGCCGACATCGTGCTGCCGGCGACGATGTTCATGGAGCATGACGACCTCTATTATGGCGGCGGCCACCAGCACATCTCGGTCGGCCCAAAACTGATCGACCCGCCCGGCGAATGCCGCTCCAACCACCAGGTGCTGCAGGCGCTGGCGCCGCGGCTTGGCGCGAGGCATCGCGGCTTCGAGATGACGCCGCGCGAGTTGATCGACACGACGCTAAAACTCAGCGACCACGGCGACATCGCCGGCCTCGAGGCCGACATCTGGCGCGATCTGCAGCCGGACTTCCGCACCTCGCATTATCTCGATGGCTTCGCTCATCCCGACAACAAATTCCACTTCAAGGCCGATTGGGCGCATCCGCCGTTCGGCCAGACCATGGGCGACTTCGACAAGATGCCGTCGCTGCCGGACCATTGGGCCGTGATCGAGCACTCCGATCAGGCCCATCCGTTCCGGCTCGCGACCAGCCCGTCGCGCAGCTTCCTCAACACCACCTTCAACGAGACCCCGTCCTCGCAGGCGCGCGAAGGCAGAGCGAGCGTGATGATCCATCCGCTGGATGCGGCCGCGCTCGACATCGCCGACGGAGACGCCGTGACGCTCGGCAACGCCCGCGGCGAGACCACGCTGATCGCCGCACTGTTTGAGGGCGTGCGGCGCGGCGTGCTGATTGCGGAGTCCGTGCATCCGAACAAGAATCATATTGGCGGTCGCGGCATCAACATGCTGACCGGTGCGGACACCATCGCGCCGATCGGCGGCGCTGCGTTCCACGACAACAAGGTCTGGATCAGGAAGGCAACTGCTGCCTGAGGCGCGCTCGCGCTTCGTACTGATTTGCGTCGAGGCGCTAAAGCGACGCCTTCTGACAGATTGCCCTTGCACCGCGCACCCGGGCTGCCGCAAATGGCTGCAAAACGG
Source organism: Bradyrhizobium sp. WSM3983 (assembly GCF_000473045.1). GTDB lineage: Bacteria > Pseudomonadota > Alphaproteobacteria > Rhizobiales > Xanthobacteraceae > Bradyrhizobium. The sequence continues at coordinate 118,281 of NZ_AXAY01000010.1, forward strand.
GAGCAAGGATATAGCGTCATGACCGACACCACAGGCGTCATCACCGAGAAGCGCGGGCAGGCGTTCTGGATCACCATCAACCGGCCGGAGAAGCGCAACGCGCTGAACGGCGACGTGATCGCGGGCATCGCACGTGGCTATCGCGACGCGCATGAGGACAAGGACGTTCGCGTCATCGTGCTGACCGGCGCGGGCGACAAGGCGTTCTGCGCCGGCGCCGACTTGCAGAACTCCGGTGCGGCCTTCGCGATGGATCATTCCAGGCCGAATGTCGATTATGCCGACCTGCTGCGCCTGTCGCAGAACGCGACCAAGCCCGCGATCGCGCGCGTCAGCGGCGTCTGCATGGCCGGCGGCATGGGCTTGCTGTGCATGACCGATATGGCGGTGGCGGCGGATCATGTCATCTTCGGCCTGCCCGAGGTGAAGGTCGGCGTGTTTCCGATGCAGGTGTTGAGCCTGTTGCAGGAGATCGCACCGCGACGCCTCGTCAACGAATGGGCGCTCACGGGCGAGCCGTTCGACGCGAAAGCCGCGCAGGCCGCGGGCCTTTTGAATCACGTCGTGCCGACCGCCGAGCTCGATGCCAAGGTCGACTGGCTGATCGGCCGCATCGTCGACAAATCCCCGACCGCGATCCGCCGCGGCAAATACGCCATGCGCGCCATCGCCTCGATGTCGTTCGACGAGAGCATCGCCTACACCGAAAGCCAGATCGCACTGCTCGCCATGACCGAGGACGCCAAGGAGGGGCTGAAGGCATTCGGCGAGAAGCGCAAGCCGGTCTGGACGGGGCGGTGAGGGGACGCACCCACCGCTGTCATGCCCCCCGAAGGCGGGGCATCCAGTAAGCCGCGGCCTATCGGCCTAATCACAGCCGTCTCTGGAATACTGGATCGCCCGCCTTCGCGGGCGATGACATCGAGAGTGCGGCGAGCACTCACCACGCGCTCGCAATGACGGAGGGCGCAGCGCGGCCATCGTGATCCAATTCACGGCTCAAACAGCAGGCACACCTTCTCATTCTCGCGGCGCAATTCGCCCGAGCTTTGCTTGATCTCTCCACCCTCTTGACCAAGAGGGCGCAGGGAAGGCCGGGTGCTGACCTCGCACCCGCGGTCCGCTGCGCGAAGATGTAGCGCAGGAAAACCGCACAGCAGCATACAGGTGGTGCCAATCACTCGGCCTTCCCTGCGCGATGGGTTGACGGCTTATGCCGTGCTCTCCCGGGAGCCGAATTCCTTCTGGCCTCCCTCGCCCCGCGAATTGACGATGCGGTTGACCCGGTTGGGCGCTCCACACCTCCGCGACAGGCTTGACCGTAGCAACGACGGCCAGGACCACACGGTTTTGCCGTACGCGCGCATCGCCTGGTGCCACAGGGTCTCGCAGCCGTGTGCACACGCGCCGCAAGAATGTTGGCGAGACGAACTGAACAGCGCCGCTCGTCCGCACGCGGCTTCGGGCTCACAGGGACTACCCGCCCTGCCCGCACCCCTCGTGCCGACGCTGCCGCGTCCACCGCAAACCCGGCTCGCAATTCGTGACGACGTACGATCGCCCCTCAAGGATGAGCCGGGATAGCGCGACACATACGCTATTTCCGAATTTCGGTAAAGCGAAATATTTTTGCAAAGAAGGGTTGACGGCGGAATGGGTGTTTCTAACCCACCGTACGAGACCTCTAACCCGCGTTGGCCTTCAGGCCGGCGGCCTGGATGCCGGCGACCGCACAGGCTTCGTCATTGTCAGACGTATCACCGGAGACGCCGACAGCGCCGAGCAAGGTCGTGCCGTCCATGATCAGGACGCCGCCGGGGACCGGCACCAGCGCGCCCTTGGCGATGGTGTTCACGGCGTCGATGAAATAGGCCTGCTCCTGTGCCCGCTGGTACAGCGCGCGCGAGCCCATGCCCATCGCAAGCGCGCCATAGGCCTTGCCGTGGGCGATCTCGGCGCGCATCAGGCTGGTGCCGTCCTGGGCTGCGGCGATCTTGAGCACGCCGCGTGCGTCCAGGATGGTTACGACCAGCGGCTTCAGCTTCAGCTCGGTGGATTTGGCGAAGGCGGCGTCGAGGATCTTTCGGGCGGTGTCGAGCGTGAGGTCAGCCATGGCCGGGTTCCTTTATAGCGGTTGAAGTGGATTGGGTCTCGGCGCGGTCGAGGCTCAGTGCCAGCACGCGCGCGACGTGGAGCGCCTCGCGCTGCGCGCCGTCGTGGATCTGGTGCCGGCAGGAGGTGCCATCGGCGACGACCAACGTCGCCTGATCAGCCTTCCGCACGGCGGGCAGCAGCGACAGTTCGGCCATCTCGATCGAGGCATCATAGGTGTCGGCACCATAGCCGAACGCGCCGGCCATGCCGCAGCAGCTGGACTCGATGGTCTCGACCTCAAGACCTGGGACGAGCCGCAGCACCTGCTCGACCGGCTTGAAGGCGCCGAAGGATTTTTGATGGCAATGGCCGTGCACAACGGCCTTTTTGGCGACGGTGCCGAGCGGCAGTTGCAGCCGGCCAGCCTCTGCCTCGCGCACCAGAAATTCCTCGAAGGTGAGGGCATGGGCGCCGACGGCCTTGGCGTCGTTGTCCTTGCGCAGCGAAGCGAGCTCGTCGCGGAGCGTCAGCAGGCAGCTCGGTTCGAGACCGACGATCGGCACGCCGCGCGCGGCAAAGGGTGCGAAAGCGGTCACGAGTCGATTGAGCTCGGACCTGGCTTCATCGACGAGACCGGCGGACAGGAACGTGCGGCCGCAGCACAGCGGGCGGCTGCCGCTGGCGGGCTTCGGCATATGCACGCGATAGCCGCCAGCCGCGAGCACGCGTAGCGCGGCCTCGAGGTTCTCGCGCTCGTAGATGCGATTGAAGGTGTCGACGAACAGAACGATCTCGCGGCCGGTCTTCGGTCCGACGCTGTCGGCCAGTGGCACGAAGACGTCGCTGCGGAAGGCGGGCAGGGCGCGGCGCGCGCTGATGCCGGCAAAGCGCTCGAACAGCTTTCGCAGCAGCGGGCTGTGGTTGCGCAAATTCGCCAGCGGCGCGAAGCGCGAGGCGAGGCCGGCATAGCGCGGGAGATAGCCGACCAGGCGATCGCGCAAGGTCAGGCCGTGGGTGGCGGCGCGCGCGGCCAGCACCTCGATCTTCATCTTGGCCATGTCGACGCCAACAGGGCATTCGTGCCGGCAGGCCTTGCAGGAGACACAAAGCTTGAGCGTCTCCATCATCTCGTCGGAGGCGAGCGCATCGGGGCCGAGCTGGCCGGAGATCGCGAGCCGCAGCGTGTTGGCGCGCCCTCGCGTGACGTCCTTCTCGTTGCGCGTGGCGCGATAGGACGGGCACATCACGCCGCCCTCGAGCTTGCGGCAGGCCCCGTTGTTGTTGCACATCTCGACCGCGCCCTGAAAACCGCCGCCGGCGCCGGGATAAGCGGACCAGTCGAGTTTTGTCTTGAGGTCAGCGACGCGGTAGTCGGGCTTGAAGCGGAACAGCGAGCGGTCGTCCATCCTCGGCGCATCGACGATCTTGCCGGGATTGAGCACGCCATCGGGATCGAAGCGGTGCTTCACCTCCCTGAAATCGGCGACGAGGCGCTCGCCGAACATGGTCTCGTGAAATTCGGAGCGCACCAGGCCGTCGCCATGCTCGCCGGAATGCGAGCCCTTGTATTCACGCACCAGCGCGAAGGCTTCTTCGGCGATGGCGCGCATCGCCTTGACGTCTTTTTCGAGCTTGAGGTTCAGCACGGGCCGCACATGCAGGCAGCCCTCGGAGGCGTGCGCGTACATCGTGCCGCTGGTGCCGTGCCTGGCGAAGACCTCGTTCAGCCGCTGGGTGTAGTCGGCGAGATGTGGTAGCGGCACGGCGCAGTCCTCGACGAAGGAGACCGGCTTGCCCTCCTGCTTCATCGACATCATGACGTTGAGGCCGGCGGCGCGGAAATCGGCGATGCCGCTCTGCAGCGCGGGCTCGGTGATCTCGACCACGCCGCCCCATTTGCGCGTGTCGTTGGTCCAACCGAAGCCGAGATCGCCCATCAGCTCGTTGAGCTGCTTGAGGCGAAAGAGATTGTCGGCCTCGTCCTCCTCGGCGAACTCGACCACCAGCACGGCGTCCGGATCGCCCTTGATCGCTGCATTGATGATCGGCTTGAACATCGCGATGTCGCGGCCGAGCGCGAGCATGGTGCGGTCGACCAACTCGACCGCGATCGGCTTCAGCTTGACCAGATGCTGGGCCGCGTCCATCGCCTCGTAGAAGCTGCCGAAATGGCAGACACCGAGCGCCTTGTTGCGGATGACAGGCCACAGCTTCAGCTTGACGTTGGTGGTGAAAGCGAGCGTGCCTTCCGAGCCGACCAGGAGATGCGCCATGTTGTTGCGCGCATTGCGCGGGGTGAGCGCATCGAGATTGTAGCCGCCGACGCGGCGCTGCACTTTTGGAAAGCGCGCCGCGATCTCGTCGGCCTCACGCGTGCCGAGATCGAGCATGTCGCGGAACAGCGCGCGCATGGTCTCGCCGGCATCGCTATCGGAGAGATCGCGCGAGACCTCGCCGAAGCGGCTCAGCGTGCCGTCGGCGAGCGAGGCCTCCATCGATAGCGTGTTGTCGCGCATGGTGCCGTAGCGAAGCGAGCGGCCGCCGCAGGAATTGTTGCCGGCCATGCCGCCGATGGTGGCGCGCGAGGCCGTGGAAACGTCGACCGGAAACCAGAGGCCGTGCTTTTTGAGCTCGCGGTTGAGGTCGTCGAGCACGATGCCGGGTTCGACCACGCAGGTCCGACCCTCGACATCGAGCGACAGGATGCGGTTGAGGTGTTTTGAGAGATCGACGATGAGGCCGTCATTGACGGTCTGGCCGCATTGCGAAGTGCCGCCGCCGCGCGGGGTGACCTTCACGCCCTCGTCGCGGGCGATCGCCAGGGCCCGGAGCGCCTCGTCCATCGTTTTGGGGACGACCACGCCTGATGGCACGATCTGGTAAAACGAGGCGTCGGTGGCGTAGCGGCCGCGGCTGAAGCCGTCGAACAGGACGTCGCCGGTCATGTCCGCGCGCAGGCGCCGTTCGAGCGAGGAGGCGTTTGTCATCCCTGGTCCCGGAGTGATCCAGCGAGGCGCGCGGCCCGCTGGATTATGCATTCTTGTTTCTGACCGATTATATTATGAATTCAAAATGAGCAAGCCGGCGACCCTCAGGGCGAGGCCGGCGCGTCCTCTTGCGGTTCGGTCAGATGCTCGATCGCGGCCGTCCGCTTGTTGCGCAGGTGCTGGAACAGGATGTCGCTGAGCTCGCTGCCGGCGCGGCGGCGCAGTGCGTCGAGGATGGCCTCGTGCTCGCGCATCGCTTCCGCCCAGCGCTGCCGCTTGCGGGCGAAATTGGCGGAGTAGCGGACCCTGCGGATCCGTCCCGCGAAGCTGGTGTAGGCGGTCTTCAGCGTCTCGTTGCGGGCGGCCGCGACGATGCTCTCGTGGATGCGCTGGTTGGCCTGGAAATAGCCGTGCATGTCGCGATGCAGATAGTGGCCGTACATCTCGTAATGCAGTTGCTCGATCGCGGCGATTTCCTCATCCGTGATGGCCTCGCAGGCGAGACGCCCGGCTAGGCTTTCCAGTCCGGCCATCACATCGAACAGCTCTTCCAGATCGCGCTGGCTGAGTTGACGGATTCGAGCGCCGCGGTTCGGCAGCAACTCGATCAAGCCCTCGGCGGCGAGAACCTTTAAGGCCTCGCGCAGGGGCGTGCGGGAGATGCCGAACATTTCGCAGAGCTGGCGCTCGGGAACGCGGGCGCCGTCGGGAATGTTGCCTTCCACGACATAGTCGCGCAGCCGCAGCAGGATCTCGCCATGGAGCGAGGCTGCCTCGCGGTCGCCGCCATTTGTGGCGGGCGGGGCGATCGGAACCCCGATGTCGGGAATCGTGGATTTCATTTGCAGCACAATAGTTTGCCCATTTGGTCGCGTCGACGGCCACAATCAAATACCAAATTTCGATTGAAATGACAAAAAATGAATGCAAAATAAGCACTCAAGCCGGCCAGAATTCGCCGCCAGGGAGGTTTTCATGCATCAGGGACGCCATTTCCTTCAGATTCCGGGCCCGAGCCCGGTCCCCGAGCGCGTCCTGCGCGCCATGGACATGCCTGTCATCGACCACAGAAGCGCGGAATTTGGTGAACTCGGCCGCACCGTGCTCGAAGGCAGCCAGACAATTTTCCAGACCAAGGGTCCGGTCATCATCTTCCCCTCCTCAGGGACGGGCGCCTGGGAGGCCGCGATCGTCAACACGCTGTCGCCGGGCGACAAGGTGCTGATGGTCGAGACCGGCCATTTCGCCACGCTGTGGCGGCAGATGGCGGGCCGCTTCGGCATCGAGGTCGACTTCGTGCCCGGCGACTGGCGCCGCGGCGCCGATCACGCCGTGATCGAAGCAAAACTCACCGATGACAAGGCGCGCGCGATCAAGGCCGTGATGGTCGTGCACAACGAGACCTCGACCGGCGCGACCAGCCGTATCGCCGAAATCCGCGCCGCGATCGACCGCAGCGGCCATCCCGCGCTGCTGATGGTCGACACCATCTCGTCGCTCGGCTCGGTCGACTACCGCCACGACGAGTGGAAGGTCGATGTCAGCGTCAGCTGCTCGCAGAAGGGTTTTATGCTGCCGCCCGGCCTCGGCTTCAACGCGATCTCCGAGAAGGCGCGCGCGGCGGCGAAGACCAACAAGATGCCGCGTTCCTATTTCGACTGGGAGGAGATGCTCAAGCCCAACGCCAACGGCTTCTTCCCCTACACGCCGGCGACCAATTTGCTCTACGGCCTGCGCGAAGCGATCGCGATGCTGCTCGAAGAAGGCCTCGACAACGTGTTCGCACGGCATCAGCGGCTCGCGGCCGCAACGCGCGCCGCCGTCAATCATTGGGGGCTCGAAGTGCTCTGCCAGGAGCCGGCCGAGTTCTCGCCGGTGCTGACCGCGGTGTTGATGCCGCCTGGCCATGACGCCGACCAGTTCCGCAAGATCGTCCTCGACAATTACAACATGTCGCTCGGCTCGGGCCTGTCGAAGGTCGCCGGAAAGGTCTTCCGCATCGGCCATCTCGGTGAATGCAATGCGCTGACGCTGCTCGGCGCGCTCACCGGCGTGGAGATGGGCCTGTCGGTTGCCGGCGTGCCGCACCGTTCCGGCGGCGTCGACGTCGCGATGAAGCTGCTGGAGCAGCGCCCGCAGGGCAATGCATCGCCGCATCTCAAAGTGGTCGGCACTTAATCCGCGCGGGACACGCGAGCGGCAATCATAAAAAAAGCGATCAGGAGGGGTGGAGATGGGAATTCGGTTCAAGGCCACGCATGTCGTGTTGGCGATGCTCTGCGCGATGTATTTCATCACCTATGTCGACCGGGTGAACATCGGCACTGCCGCGAGCGAGATCCAGAAGGAGCTTGCTCTCTCGAACACCCAGCTCGGCCTCGTCTTCTCCGCCTTCGCCTATCCTTATCTGCTGTTCCAGGTGATCGGTGGCTGGGTCGGTGATCGCTTCGGGCCGCGCAAGACGCTGTTCTGGTGCGGCATGATCTGGGCGGTTGCGACCATCTCGACCGGCTTCGTCAATAGTCTCGGCGCGCTGTTCGTCGCGCGCTTCGCGCTCGGTTTCGGCGAGGGCGCCACGTTCCCGACCGCGACGCGCGCGATGCAATACTGGACACCGGCAAACCGCCGCGGCTTTGCGCAAGGCCTGACCCATTCCTTCGCCCGGCTCGGCAATGCCGTGACGCCGCCGGTGGTGGCGTTGCTGATACTCTGGCTGACCTGGCGCGGCGCGTTCGTCGTGCTCGGCTTCGTAAGCCTCATCTGGGGCGTGATCTGGGTCTGGTACTTCCGCAACGAGCCGAAAGAACACGCCTCGATCACGGAAGCCGAGCTCGCCGCGCTGCCGCCGCGCCCGACCGGCGAGCGGCCGCGCGTGCCCTGGGGCCCACTGCTCGGCCGGATGTGGCCGGTGACGCTGACCTATTTCTGCTACGGCTGGTGCCTGTGGCTCTATCTCAACTGGCTGCCGCTGTTCTTCAAGAACAACTACAATCTCGACATCAAGAACTCGGCGCTGTTCGCCTCCGGCGTCTTCTTTGCCGGCGTGATCGGCGACAGCGTCGGCGGCGTGATCTCGGACAAGATCCTCGACCGCACCGGCAATGTCCGCGTGGCGCGGCTCAGCGTCACCGTTGCGGGATTTGCGGGGGCGCTGCTTTCGCTGTTCCCGATCCTGTTCGTCCACGACATCACGATCGTCGCGCTGTGCCTGTCGGCCGGCTTCTTCTGTGCCGAGCTCGTGATCGGCCCGATGTGGTCGATCCCGATGGACATCGCCCCGAAATACTCAGGGACCGCGTCGGGCCTCATGAACACCGGCTCGGCCTTTGCCGCCATCGTCTCCCCGCTGGTCGCGGGCTTCGTGATCGATGCGACCGGAAACTGGTACCTGCCGTTCCTGATGTCGATGGGCCTGCTGCTGCTCGGCGGCGCCTCGGCCTTCCTGATGCACCCGGAACGCCCGTTTACGGAGGCAGAGGGGCGGGCGCCGTCCGGCAAGGTGGTCGCCGCGGAGTAGGGCGGCGGAGGGTCTCCGGTTATGCATGGACGTCGCCCCTTGGAGAGGGGACAAGCCGGTCAAATGGTGCTATTCGGCGGCCATCAAAACAAGGCTAGACCGGGAAGGACGCCTATGACCGTGCATACTGGAAGGCATTTTCTCCAGATTCCAGGACCGACCAACGTGCCCGACCGCGTGTTGCGGGCGATGGACATGCCGACTCTGGACCATCGCGGTCCGGAGTTCGCCGAGCTCGGTTTTGCGGTTCTCGCCTCGATGCAGCGGGTGTTCCGCACCAAGCAGCCCGTGATCATCTTCCCCTCGTCCGGCACCGGCGCCTGGGAAGCGGCGATGGTCAACGTGTTCGCCCCCGGCGACAAGATTTTGATGTGCGAGACCGGTCAGTTCGCCGTGCTGTGGCGCGGCATCGCCGAGAAGTTCAAGCTCGACGTCGACTTCATCCCGAGCGACTGGCGCCATGGTGCCGACCTCGCCGAGATCGAAAAGCGCCTTGCTGCCGACAAGCAGCACGCGATCAAGGCGGTCTGCGTCGTCCATAACGAGACCTCGACTGGCTGCGTGACGCCGCCGCTCGACGTGCGCAAGCTGCTCGACCGTGTCAAGCATCCGGCGCTGTTGATGGTCGACACCATTTCCGGCCTCGGCTCGATGGAGTACGAGCACGACGCCTGGGGCATCGACGTTTCGGTCGCGGGCTCGCAGAAGGGACTGATGCTGCCGCCGGGCCTCGGCTTCAACGCCGTCTCGGAGAAGGCGCTCGCCGTCGCCAAAGCCAACGAGGGCATGCGCTCTTATTGGGATTGGCAGGAAGTCATCTCCTTCAACAAGCTCGGCACCTTCCCCTACACGCCCGCGACCAATCTGCTCTACGGCCTGCGTGAAGCGGTCAAGATGCTGGAGGAAGAGGGGCTGGAGAACGCCTGGTCCCGCCACAAGCGCCACAGCGCGGCGACGCGCGCAGCAGTCAAGGTCTGGGGTCTCGAGACGCAGTGCGTTGATCCCGCCGCACATTCGCCGGCGCTGACCGGCGTGCGCGTGCCCGACGGACACGACGCCGACGCCTTCCGCAAGGTCGTGCTTGAGAACTTCGACATGTCGCTCGGCACCGGCCTGAACAAGGTCAAGGGCAAGGTGTTCCGCATCGGCCATATCGGTCATTTTAACGATCTGATGCTGATGGGTACGCTCGCCGGCGTCGAGATGGGCCTGGATCTTGCTAAGATTCCGCACCGGAGCGGCGGCGTGCTGGCGGCCATGGACGTCCTGAAGGGACGCGACGTGGTGCCGATGACGAAGGCGCAAGTGGCCTGAACTACTCTAAAGCGCGATGAGGTCATCGCGCTTTAGGTCTTCTAGTTTGAGCATGATCTTGTCGGAAAACCGCTGCACACTTTTCCGGATCATGCTCTAGAGAAAGTGAGCGCGCGATGAACGCACCGACGACGACCAACGAAGACCTGCTCTACTCCGTCACCGACGGCATCGCGCGGATCACCTTCAACCGCCCGCAGGCGCGCAACGCCATGACCTTCGCCATGTATGACCGGATGGCGGAGATCTGCCTGGAGATCAACGCCGATCGTTCGATCAAGGCGCTGATCCTCACCGGTGCCGGCGACAAGGCGTTCGCCTCCGGCACCGACATCTCGCAGTTCCGCGCGTTCAAAACTGCACAGGATGCGCTCGATTACGAGGCTCGCATCGACCGCGTGCTCGGCACGCTTGAGCAGTGCCGGGTGCCCGTGATCGCGGCCATTGCAGGCGCCTGCACTGGCGGCGGCGCCGGCATCGCCGCCTGCTGCGATCTCCGCATTGGCACCGAGACGACGCGCATGGGTTTCCCGATCGCGCGCACGCTCGGCAACTGCCTGTCGATGTCGAACATCAGCCGCGTCGTTTCGCTCGTGGGTCCCGCCCGCACCAAGGATCTGATCTTCAGGGCGCGGCTGGTCGAGGCGCACGAAGCGCTGTCGCTCGGGCTGCTCACCGAAATCGTGCCTGATGTCGAGACGCTGCAACGCCGCGCCGACGAAACTGCCAAACTCGTCGCGAGCCATGCGCCGCTGACGCTCGAAACGACGAAGGAAGCGGTGCGCCGCATCCGCCCCACGCTGTCGCGCGAACAGGGCGAGGACCTGATCCTCAAGGCCTATATGAGCGAAGATTTCCGCGAGGGCATGGACGCCTTCCTCAACAAGCGCACGCCGAACTGGAAGGGCAAGTAGCGCGCGCGTCGTCAGCCGAAAGTCATATGCGGCGGAATGTCCGCCTGCTTGAACTCGCGATCTTTAGTCCGCACAATACAAAGCCAATAAGAAACCAGGGGACGAAACTCGTGCGAATTCCAGTGAAAGCCGTCGGAGCTGCGACGGCCTTGTTGTTGAGCGCGCCGGCCTTTGCCGGCTGGGAGCCCACCAAGCCGGTCGAGATCGTGGTGGCAGCCGGTGCGGGCGGCGCCTCCGACCAGATGGCGCGGATGATGCAGGCCGCGATCCAGAAGAACAATCTGATGAAGCAGCCGATGGTGGTCTCGCTCAAGGGCGGCGCGTCGGGTGCGGAAGCGCTGATGTACATGAAGTCCAGCGAGGGCGATCCGAACAAGGTGCTGATCGCCTATTCGTTGATCTACATGCTGCCGCTCTCCGCCAAGATCCCGTTCAACTGGCGCGAGCTGACCCCGGTCTCGGTGATCGCGCTCGACCAGTTCGTGCTGTGGGACAACAGCGCCGGCCCAAAGACGGTGAAGGAGTTCGTCGACGCCGCGAAGGCGGCAACCGCGCCGTTCAAGATGGGCGGCACCGGCTCCAAGCGCGAGGATCACGTGCTGACCGTCTTCCTCGAGCAGAAGACCGGCGCGAAATTCTCCTATCTGCCCTACAAGTCCGGCGGCGAGGCCGCGACGCAGCTGGTCGGCAACCACACCGAATCCAACGTCAACAACCCTAGCGAAAATCTCGAAGTCTGGCGCGCCGGTCAGGTGCGTCCGCTCTGCGTGTTCGACAAGGAGCGCATTGCCTACACCGGCAAGGTGACGGACACGCAGTCCTGGGCCGACATCCCGACTTGCAAGGAGGAGGGCGTCGACGTCCAGTATCTGATGCTGCGCGCGATGTTCCTGCCCGGCAAGGTCACGCCGGAGCAGCAGGCGTTCTATGTCGAGCTGTTCCACAAGGTGACGCAGACCGCTGAATACAAGGACTACATGGAAAAGCAGGCGTTGAAGCCGATCTTCCTCACCGGCAAGGACATGGTGCAGTTCCTCGAGGAGGACGACGCCACCAACAAGTCGCTGATGACGGAAGCCGGGTTCGTCGCGAAGTGACTGCTCTTTTTTCTCTCCTCCCTCGCCCGTTTTGCGGCGGAGAGGGAGAATTGACTGCACTCCGTCCCTGACAGAGCATGTCCCAAACCGATCTTGAAATCGTCGTCGACGATCCGACCGCGCCTGAGGAAAACTCTCCCTCTGTCACCATCTCCGGCACGGTCGAAATCATCGTCTGCCTGCTGCTGCTCGTGCTGGCGGCGATCCTCGGCTATGACAATTGGCGCACCGGCGCCTCCTGGGATTCGACCGGGCCTGAGCCCGGCTATTTTCCGTTCTATCTCTCCGTCATCCTCGCCGGCGGCAGCCTTTACGGACTGATCGTGGCGCTGGTCGCGCGTCGCGGGGCCGCCGAGACCTTCGTCACGCGCGCGCAGGCGCGCCGCGTGACGAAGGTGTTCGTGCCAACGCTGCTGTTCTGCCTGGTGACGCAGTTCCTTGGCCTCTACGTCGCAAGCTTCCTGCTGATTGCGGGTTTCATGCGCCTCGTCGGCAAGATCGCGCTGTGGAAGTCGCTGCTCACCGCCTTCCTGTTCACGGCGATCATGTTCGTCACCTTCGACATCGCCTTCGACGTCATCATGCCGAAGGGACCGCTCGAAGCGGCCTTCGGCTACTAGGCGGACCCGCGATGGAAGCTTTCGGTCTCCTGCTTCACGGCTTCGCCGTCCTGCTGACGTGGAAGACGCTCGCGTTGATGATGATCGGGCTGGTGCTCGGCATCTTTGTCGGCGTGCTGCCCGGGCTCGGCGGCCCCAACGGCGTCGCGATCCTGTTGCCGCTCACCTTCACGATGGATCCCACCTCGGCGATCGTGATGCTGTCCTGCATCTACTGGGGCGCTCTGTTCGGCGGCGCCATCACCTCGATCCTGTTCAACATCCCGGGCGAAGCCTGGTCGGTCGCCACCACTTTCGACGGCTATCCGATGGCGCAGCAGGGCAGGGCGGCGGAAGCACTGACCGCGGCGTTCACGTCCTCCTTCATCGGCTCGCTGGTCGCGGTGCTGCTGATCACCTTCCTCGCGCCGATGATCTCGTCCTTTGCGCTGAAGTTCGGCCCGCCCGAGTTCTTCGCGGTGTATCTGCTGACCTTCTGCTCCTTCGTCGGCCTCGGGCGCGAGGCCAAGCACAAGACCGTTATCTCGATGTCGCTCGGGCTTCTGCTCGCCGGCGTCGGCATGGACACGGTGTCGGGTCAGTTGCGCATGACCTTCGGCTCGTCCGAGCTTTTGCGCGGCATCAATTTCCTCGTCGCCGTCATCGGCCTGTTCGGCATCAGCGAGATCCTGCTGACCATGGAGGAGCGGCTGGCGCTGCGCGGTCATGCCGCGAGCATCTCGCTGCGTGTGGTGCTGAGCGTGTGGAAGGACTTGCCGAAATACTGGGTGACGTTGCTGCGCTCCTCCTTCATCGGCTGCTGGCTCGGCATCACGCCGGGCGGCGCGATCGCGGCGTCCTTCATGGGCTACAATCTCGCCAAGCGCTTCGCCAAGGATCCCGAGAGCTTTGGCAAGGGCCGCATCGAGGGCGTGTTCGCGCCGGAGACCGCGGCGCATGCCTCCGGCACCTCCGCGCTGCTGCCGATGCTGGCGCTAGGCATTCCCGGCTCTGGCACGGCTGCGATCCTGCTCGGTGGCTTGATGGTGTGGGGGCTCAATCCCGGACCGCTGCTGTTCGTCGAGCACAAGGATTTCGTCTGGGGCCTGATCGCCTCGATGTATCTCGGCAATGTCGTCGGCCTCGTGCTGGTGCTGACCACGGTGCCGATCTTCGCTTCGATCCTGCGTGTGCCGTTCGCGGCGGTGGCGCCGATGATCGTGGTATCCTGCGCGATCGGCGCCTATGCGATCCAGAACGCCATGTTCGACATCTGGCTGATGCTCGGCTTCGGTGTCGTCGGTTACGTCTTCAAGAAGATCGGCATTGCGCTGGCGCCGTTCACGCTGGCGCTTGTGCTCGGCAACCGTGCCGAGGACGCCTTCCGGCTGTCGATGATCGGCTCCGGCGGCGACCTCAAAGTGTTCTGGTCGAACGGTCTGGTCGGCTCGATCACGACGCTGGCGATCGTGCTGCTGTTCTGGCCGGCGATCGATGCTTTGCTGGGTCGCGTCCGATGGACGCAGCGGACAAGGGCGACGTCGTGCTAGGCCTGTCGGGCAATATTAGTTGATATCAACGACATAGCGAATCGGTGGTGTTTCGGTCGGGACGCCACTTTGACATGTTTGCTTCTGGATGTTGCTGGCGTGGCGCAGCCCTTGGGCAGCTGCTGTCCCATGGTTCCGACGCACGCTCGATGCGCATATGGCTGAAGGCAGCGACTGGCGCAGTGTCGTCGATGCCATTCGTCCTTATACCCAGCATACCCAGCGCATCTGGCGCGAGCTCTCGGTGCCGTCGCGGCGACACTTTCTCGAACATGCGCGCGCCTGGTGGGACGTTCGTCGTCATCGCATGGCCCCCGAAGGTGGAGGTCCGGATCGCAAGCGCCCTTGCCGAGCGGAAATTGAAGATCATGGCAGCGAAGCTGGTCGTCCTGACGCCAAACGAAGACGGGGTATCGGTTCAATATCGCCCCTGCGGCGAGCGCGACGTCCGCGGGATGCAGGTCCGGGCCGTCGTGGACTGCACGGGCGTGGGGGAGGATCCACGCGCGAGCGCGAATCCCGTGGTGCGCATCCGGCTGAAGGAAGGCCGGGCGCATATCGATCCGCTGGGGATCGGGATCGACGTCAGTGTCGATTGCGCGATCATTGATGGGAACGGATTGCCCTCGCATCGGCTTTTCGCCGTTGGGCCTCTGACGCGTGCAGCCTTCTGGGAAATCATCGCGATTCCCAACATTCGCAATCAATGTGCCGAATTGGCCGCGCGCCTCGCTCGCGCCTGAGCTATCCCCAGCTGCCTGGGGCGAAAACTGTGTTCTTCGTCAATCGATGATATGACGATCATCTTTCTGGCCGGAGGAAACCGTGTTCTTCGTTCGATCCAAGCCGCTCGGCATCATGGCGCTGCCGCTGAATTTCCTGATCGGCCTCGGCGTACTCGGCTCCCTCCTGCTCATGACGCGATTCGTCAGGCTTGGTCGCGCGCTGCTGGTCCTGTCTGCCGTGATGCTCCGGTATGCGGGTTCGCACCGGTCGGAAACCTGCCGCTCTATCCGCTGGAGTCTCGCTTCCCGGCCTGGAGCCCGTCCCAAGCCGCCCCGGATGGCATCATCGTTCTCCGTGCATCGATCGATGTCGATCTGTCTGCGGCTCATGGTACGCTGGTCGTATCGACCGAGCGAAATGCGGCCCCTACGACCGCTGGCGTTCAATGCTCATCGTAGGGCGTCGGATCGCCATGCATTTCCCTGATCATTGTTTGCCAGTCGGGTGCATGGAATCCGGTTCGCTTGGCGAAGTTGCTGCCATCAAGCCTGCGATCACAGAAAAACTTATCATCGCGATCGAGGGTCACGCCGAGCCCGTATTGAGCGTTCACGATCTGCAAAAGCTCGTATTTGCTGATCGGATCCGAGGCAACGTGCCAAACGCCGTCGACGTCCGGATGTTCCGTAATCAATTTTCCGACCAGATCCGACATGGCACTGGTCGTGAGACCGGTATAGAGAGCGCCGGCGAATCCCTTCGCGTGCCCGCCGCGTTGCGACATGAACCATTCGATCAGACTGGA
Source organism: Bradyrhizobium sp. WSM3983 (assembly GCF_000473045.1). Lineage (GTDB taxonomy): Bacteria > Pseudomonadota > Alphaproteobacteria > Rhizobiales > Xanthobacteraceae > Bradyrhizobium. The sequence goes on from NZ_AXAY01000010.1 coordinate 133,884, forward strand.
GCGTCCGCGCAGTTCCCTGCCGACGATGGACGACCGAATGGTCAGGCAGCCGGGCCCCGAAACTTCGCCCAGCAGCTTGCTGCGTCCGTACAGATCCTCGGCATCGGTCGGCGAGTCTTCTGAAAACGGACCTTTCCGGCCGGCGAACACACAATCGGTGCTGAATTGTATCATGCGAGCCCCGCGCTTCCGGCAGAGTGCTGCGGCTCTGTGTGGAAGCATCGCGTTGGCGGCAATCGAAGTAATGGCATCCTTTGCCAGATCGGTCTGCTTGATGACGCCGACCGCATTGATCACGAGATCAGGATTTGCCATCTCGATCGCGGCCTGGAGGGCCGCGTCCTGCAGAACATCTACATTCGGCTGGATCTGGTGTGCGCCAGCCAGGGCCAGACGGGCCGCGGGCGTGTCAGGAATCGACGACGAACGAATCGTTCCGGAAACCTGAAAGCCCTGCGCCGCCAGCCTCTGGACAAGCTTGTGCCCGAGCATACCGGTCGCCCCGAGCACGAGCACGTGCGGGACGCGGCGAGCCGTAAGTGAATCAGGCGGCAATTCCGGTGACATTCTTCATTTCCACTCACGATTAACGTGGCCGAGTATCTCAGCGGATGGCATCTATCTCACCGGTCTGTCAAGAAAATCCGGATTTCGCGAGGGCGGGCCCGGACCGAAGGCTGGTCGATGTGTCATTTCCCGTCCGCTCAGTGGTTCGGTCCCGCTTGACAAGTTCGAGCCATCAGGCGCACGGCTGGTGCATAGGGCTTGCTGGCTATAAAATTCGCCAACTGCCGCGCAACTGGACCTAATCTCGGGGCTCGCCCCCATCAAGTAGGACCTCGACAGTCGTTATGGAAAGATTGCATCCGATTGACCCCCAGAATGGCCGATGTGCATTTTGTGAGGCAGAGGGTCTGGTAGAAGTCATTGATTTCGGCGACGTGGCGCTCGCCGGCGGGTTCTTGAAGGAAGAAGCGTTCGCCAGGGAATCGAAATTCCGGCTGCGGGTGTGTTTCTGCCCGAGCTGCTACGCGGTCCAGGTTCCCGACAAGGTCGATCCGAGCCTTCTCTTTGCCGACTATTTCTACTTCTCGTCGGCGATCCGGACGCTAAGGGAGCATTTCAACGACTACGCGACGGAGGTGGTGGCGCGATTTGTCACGCCGCGCCATGCCACGGTGCTCGAATTCGGTTGCAATGACGGCATCCTCCTGAAGCCGCTGGCGGATCAGGGTATCGCCAATCTCATCGGCGTCGATCCTGCGCTCAATATTCTGAAGACGATCGACGATCCGAGAATCAACACGGTACATGGCTTCTTCAACGAATCGCTCGCCGAGGAGTTGATCGGGCGTTTCGGCAAGGCCGATCTGGTTCTCGCCAACAATGTGTTCGCGCACATTCCTGACATCAACGGCGTGACGCGGGCGGTAGAGAAAATCCTGAAGGACGACGGCGTCTTTGTCTTCGAGGTGCACTATCTCGGCAAGATCATCCAGGATCTCCAGTACGACATGATCTATCACGAGCACCTGTATTATTACTCCCTGCTTGCGGTCGAAAATCATTTTGCCCGTCACGGCATGACAGTCTTCGACATCAAGCCGATACCGATCCACGGCGGCTCGATGCGTTACTATGTCTGCAAGAAGAACAGTTTCCACGCCAAGGACATCTCGGTCCGCGTGCACAATCTGCGGAACGAGGAGCGGGCGCTTGGCTATGACCGTGCGGAGACTTATACGACCTTTGCCGCAAACTGCGCCGACCGTCGCGAAAGGCTGATGGATCTGCTTACGCGGCTGCGCACAAAGGGCCGTACGATCGCCGGATACGGCGCGTCCGGCCGTGCCAACACCATTATCCAGTATTGCGGGATCGGGCGCGAACACCTCGAATACATGATTGACGATGCGCCCGCAAAGCATGGCTATTCGACGCCTGGTTCGCATGTCATGATCCGCAGCAACGACGTGCTGCGTACGGATCCTCCGGATTATCTGCTGATCTTTGCCTGGAGTTTCTTCAACGAAATTGCGGCGAAGAGCGCAGACTACGTCGCGCAAGGCGGCCGGTTGATGGTACCGCTTCCCGATGTGCGGATAACGTTCTATCCGACGTCGGATGACCTGCTCTAGAAAAACTAAATTGCCCGGTAAAAGTCGGAGACTAGAATGAAAGTTATGTCGATTTTCGGCACGCGGCCGGAAATGATCAAGATGTGGTCGACGTTCAAAAAGCTCGATGCCCTGAACTTCGAGCACATCATGGTTCACACCGGCCAGAATTTCACGCCGGAGCTCAAGGATTTCTTCTTCCGCGATCTCGAGCTGCGCGAGCCGGACCATCAGCTCAATATCGACACCTCGAGCTATTCGCGCGAAGTCGCCGACGTGATCATCAAGTCCGATCAGTTGTTCGAACAGCACAAGCCGGACGCCCTGCTGATCCTCGGCGATACGTTCAGCGGACTGTCGGTGATGCCGGCGGCACAGCGCGGCATCAAGATATTCCACATGGAAGCCGGGCTACGCGCTTGGGACAAGCGGATGCCGGAGCAGCGCAACCGCATCCTGATCGACCACATGAGCAACATCTTGCTGCCATTCAATACCTATCATCGAGAGAATCTTCTCCGTGAGAACATTCATCCCTCGAAGATATTCCTGTCCGGCAATCCGACTTTCGAGGTGATGCGTCACTTCCTGCCGCAGATCCAGGCTTGCGACGTTCTCAAGCGCATGAACCTGTCGCCGAAGGGCTACATTCTGGTCACCGCGCATCGCAGCGAGAACGTCGACAATCCGGTCTATCTCGCGCGCCTGTTCGAGGCCTTCGGGGAGATGGCGCGCCGCTTCAAGCGTGAGGTGATTTATCCCATGCACCCGCGCACCAAGAGCAAGCTAAAGGACATCAAGATCGCAGACGGTGTTCGCGTCATGGCGCCGCTCGGATTTTACGATTTCAACAAGCTACTCTCAGAGAGCTTCTGTGTGCTTTCGGATTCCGGCACCGCCCCGGAAGAGGCGTTGTTCTACAAGGTACCATGCGTCAGCCTGCGCATGACCACGGAACGACCGGAGACTGTCGAGGCTGGCGCCGTCGTGGTCGGCGGCATGGAAGTGTCCAACCTTGTGGACGCAGTGGAGACGGTGACCGGTCAGGATTGGCAGGTACGCTACGACTTCAACGAGAACTTCGCGGCGTCTTCGGTTGTGGTCAACTGCATCCGCAGCCAGATCACCAACTGGTTCTGAGCGGGCTGAAGACGGGCGCCGAACGGGTTGCCGGCCTCGATGGGAGGCCGGCTATCCCTGGCCATGGATGCTGGAGACGGGGTGACGGTCTCCGGCGACATCATCTTTTGAAGATGTAATGGAGATAGCGCCAGTAGATGCTCCACTGGTAGGTGAATTTCGACTCCGATCCCTCCTCTTGTCTCACGGTCAGGATGTAGGGCACTTCGGCGAAGCTGAAGCCCATCTTGCCCGCAAGATAGATCTCCTCGATCAGGACGATGAAGCCTCGCTCTGTTGTCGGGATTCTGGCCCAGGCCTGCGTACGGATCGCGCGAAAGCCGTTCGTAAAGTCGGTGATTGGCAGGCCCATCACCATCCGGGCAAGCAGATTTCCCGCACGAGAAATCCAGTAGCGCTGCCAGGAAACGCCTTTGACTGTGCCCCCCTTATCGTACCGGGTCGCCTTCACCAGATCGATACGGTGCCGCATGGGTTCGAAGAAGTTGGCGATGAAATGCGGCGCCTGCGTTCCGTCCGCATCCATGACCAGCGCGTATTCGAAACCATTTTCGGCCGCGACCCTGCAAAGGGTCCGCTGGGCTGCGCCGTAACCGCCGTTCTGAGCATGGCGATCGAGAATGAGCGAGGGGAACTTGCGCTGGAGCTGAAGCAGGATCTCCCAGGTCTTGTCGCTGCTGCCGTCGTCGACGGCAATGATCGCCGTGCGCGTGGGGACCGTGCTCAGGAATGAAGAAATGTTCGTCACGCAGTTTTCGATCGCGGCCGCCTCATTGTAGGTGGGCAGCGCAATACAAAAGCTCGGCAGCTTTTCTGCACTCTCCGCTGGGTGGGAGCTCGCAGCAACGGACGAGGTGTCGGCGGGGTCTTGCAAGTGCAGATCTCCAACAGGGCTGACCGATACAGGATCCACTATCCGGCCAGCCGGACCTGTGCAGAAGCGCCGTCAGCGGCCCTTCCCATCATGGCCGCCGGCCGCGGATCAATCCACTGCCGGAATAGAACGAGACAAAGCAGGACGGCAAGCCCAATGATCGAGAATATCTTGCCTGTCAAGAATGTCCGGGGGTATAGCGTCTCGACGACATGCTTGCCGGGGTCCAGCAGCACGCCACGGAAGGCCTGATTGACGTGGCCAAGATAGTATTCCCTTTCCTGACTCCTGTGGTCGTTCTGCACCACGGCCTTCCGAGCCGTCCCCTCAAGTTTGCTTAGCAAGAGCAGAGCATTGTCCCACATTGCGCGACATGCTGGTTCCGTAGGTTAACGATTGCTCGATTAGAGGGTGTGGTGTACGGATCGACAACTTTTACAAAAAAGCGGGCTGACAGACGTGTTATCGGGACTGTGGATATCGGGCAGGGCAACCAAAGCACTGAGCTACCTGCTGCTAGCCTTGGTTGCTTATGTGATCATTGTGACGAGAGTCGGAGATTGGAATATCCGACTGGCAATGGTGTCTGGTGACGACAGCCTAGAAGCAATTTCGATTTATTTCGCGCGCGAAAGCGAATTCTCCGCGGACGTATTTATGCAGGCGTGGGCGCCGATCTCGCTGGCCTCAGCCGTCTCTTGGATTCCGGCCCTCACCTACAAGTTTCTCCACGTTCACCCGATATTATTCTTCAAAATCTTCACCGTCTGGCAGACTGTTGGGTTGGCGTTGGCCATGTTCCATTTCTCGTCCGCCGTTACGAGATCGCATTTATTGGCTTGGCTCACAGCGGCCATGACGATCTGCTGGAATCCACAGTTCTGGAATCTCTCTTTAATTGGCGGACTCGAATGGATGCCTTATGCCAATTGGATTGCACTTCCGTTTCTGGTTTTCGCCTTTTCGTCTGCATATCGGGGGGAGCGGTTTCGCAGCTACGTTTCGCTTTTGATCGGAGCGATGATACATCCAATCATGGGTATGCTGGCTACCGCCATCGTCGTTCCGTTTGTGGCTTATGATAGCGTCGCGACCCGAAATTTCCGGCTGTTCGTCGAACCTGCCATAGCATCGGTCGTCATCGCAGCGTCCGCGGCCGTGCCGATGATACTATCAACGCGCGGTGTAAGTTTTGTCTCAGCCGATCAGACCGCGTCGCTTCTGGCCAACCAACATGTGCGCCCTTGGGGTGCAGAGTATCCATACGGCATTTCTTCGCTTCTTAGCTCGGCGCTTTGCATTGCCAGCCTGGTGACATTGGCCAACACCAGGGACCGATTTTTCATCGTAGCTCTGATAATGTCATCTGCCATGACGGCGGTACATTTTTTGGCCGTTTTATTCTTGATCCCTCCGGTGATGTCGGTGATCGCGAGCCGCTCAATCATTCTGCTGGTGCTCGTTTCTCTACCTTTTGTCGCATCAAGCTTCTGGAAAGCTATTCAGACCGGGAACCCAGTTAAGATTCTTGCCGTTTCGCTCGCTCTGTTTCGAACGAATGCGATCACACTGATTGCCGCTACAACAGCTGTGCGTGGCGGAAAAGTTGGCGCCATCGTTGGCGCCGTTATCTCTGTTGCGGTCGTAATTAGTGAAGTTTACCCATTTCTAGTACCGGCGTTCGGGGCCGCCGCGCCGTGGCTGCTCGCATTTCAAAATCTGATTTCGTTTTCCTGGGGCGCGATCGGTGTAGGTTTAGCCGGCGCGATTCTCGCGTCGCTATCCGTCCCGCGAATCGGAGGCGCCATGATTGTCGCGGCAATGCTCTCGTCGGCGACGCTCGGGGCATATAGAACCAAGCTTTACGTCTCAAATGGCAAATACGCGGATTACGCAGCTGCTCAGCTGTGGGCCCGCGACAATACTGCTCCCGGGGCTGCCTTTACTCTGCTGCAAACCGTGCCCGAGCTATCATGGCGAAGCTTATCGGAGCGGCCTGTCGTGTCGGCCACCGGGGTCTTCACCGTTTACCGTCTGACGACGGCCGCGAACGATTACAACAAACGACTGGCCGACTTTCAAAGAAAACGGACGACGGCGGCAAGCCTGGGTAACCTGCAAGAACTAGATGAGAACTATTGGCGTGCTTTTGCCGAGGAATTTGGCGTCGATTATCTGGTCAGGCCGATTGGCTGGCCGGCGCTGGCTTTTCCCGAGGCATATCAAAACTTATCTTTCCGAATCTACCAGATCAGGCGATGAATCATTGATTCTGGCGTCCCGATAGGTGCAGGAAATTCCAATCGAAGCCGCATCACCAGTGCTGCGTAGGTCGTTTCCCGCTGGACAATATCGCGACCGGCTTGGCTGAAACGACGGGTACGCATCGCGACCTCCACGATGCCCGGGTCGCCGCGTCCTCATGCGACGGTATCTTCATGGCAAACGCAGGCAGGATTCTTTCATGACTAATCACGTGCCGGTTTTCACCTCCTCATCCGCGACGGGCAGCTTCACCGAGTTCACCGATACCACCGATTTGACGACGCTGCAGCATACACGGCGCTGACCGCTGGCGGTGGCAGCATCCTCATCGCTACCCAAGGCAACGAGACGATGATCGGCGGAGCCCGCAATGACGTTCTGATGAGGCACCGGCTTTTGCGAATTGTGCGCGGGCTCCGCAAGGGCCCCCGCCTTTTTGCGGGTCGGCCGCGGACGCCTACACCACCTTGGCCTGTCTTAGCTTCGCGATCTCCTCGGCATTGAAACCGAACTCGGTGAGCACCTCGTCAGTCTGCTCGCCGAATTCCGGCGGCCGCGCCACCATTTTGCTGGGCGTGCGCGACAGCGTGACGGGCTGGCCGACCAGGCGGAGATGGCGGTCTTCTTCGTTCGGCACCTCCTGGGCGATGCCGAGATGCCTGACCTGGGCGTCCTCGAACATCTGGTCGATGGCGTAGATCGGCCCGCAGGGCACGCCGGCCTCGTTGAGTTCATTGACCCAGGTCTCGGTCGATTTGGTCACGGTCCGTTTCTCGATCTCGGCGTTGAGGGCGTCGCGATTCTCAGAGCGGGCAGGCGCCGTTGTATAGTCGGGATGACTATAGAGTTCCGGCGCGCCGATCGCTTGCGCGCAGCGTTCCCAGATCCGTCCGCCCGTGGTGGCGATGTTGATATAGCCGTCCGAGGTTTTGAACACCCCGGTCGGGATGCTGGTCGGATGGTTGTTGCCGGCCTGCTTGGCGACTTCCTTCTCCATCAGCCAGCGCGCGGCCTGGAAGTCGAGCATGAAGATCTGGGCCTGGAGCAGCGAGGTCTGCACCCATTGCCCCTTGCCCGAAACCTCGCGCTCGAGCAGCGCGGTGAGGATGCCCATGGCGCAGAACAGGCCGGCGGTGAGGTCGGCAACGGGAATGCCGACCCGCATCGGGCCTTCGCCCGGCGCACCGGTGATCGACATCAGTCCACCCATGCCCTGTGCGATCTGATCGAAGCCCGGTCGCTTATGATAGGGGCCGTCCTGGCCGAAGCCGGAAATGCTGCCATAGACGATGCGCGGGTTGATCTCGCGCAGGCTCTCATAGTCGATGCCGAGCCTCTTCTTCACGTCGGGCCGGAAATTCTCGACCACGACGTCGGCCATGGCCGCAAGGCGCTTGAACACCGCAAGGCCCTTGGGGTCCTTCAGGTTCAGGGTCATCGCCCGTTTGTTGCGGTGCAAATTCTGGAAATCCGAGCCCCAGCGCGGGCCGCCCGGCTGCTCGCCGGCGGCGTCTTCCAGCAGCGCGTCGATCTTGATGACGTTGGCGCCCCAGTCCGCCAGCTGCCGCACGCAAGTGGGCCCGGAACGGACGCGGGTGAGATCGAGCACGGTGAAGCGTGACAGGGCTTGCGAGGCATGCGGAAAAGACATCGTGAACCGGCTCCGGGACAAATCGGAGCCTACCATAGTGCCGAAACGGCCGGCGGCAAGCTCATCCAGGCGCTGGTGCTGCGTACGAGACCCGAGCTGTTTGCACCGGGCGGCGCAGGCGCAAACAGTGGAAGTCATGACGTAGCCGGACGCAGTTTTCGACGTCTGAGGATTGCATCATGGACGGCGCTCCAGCCTCGATGTGCCGGGGATTGTGCGGAAGCCAAACGGAGGAGCCCCGCGGCCAGGCTGCCGATCCGTAGAAGCACGGGGTACGCCATTTGCCTAAATTAAGACAAACGCGTCCAAATAAACGTTAATTTAGTAACCGGCCTGAATCATACAGAATCATCCTGGCCCATACAAATTTCGCTACTGTGTAAGCGCCACCAACAATCCGGAATATTAGCAGTTGCGAAACCAAAGGACGAGGGAGCCGGCAGTTTTTCGGATTGGGTACGCAAATCGCCCAATTCGAGCTCCGGGATGGCGGGTTGCCACCAGAACGAGGATTGAGCAGTGATTTCGCGCCATTCGAAATTCGACCTGGACTCTCCCGACGACTGGACCAGGCCCATCTACTCGGATGACCCGTTCTACACGGTCACAGGGAATTTGGTTTCCGCCAGTTATTTTCCAACGTCATCCGACGGATCGACCGCGATTACCGGCAGCTCGGGCTCAGTCGTTGCGGTCACGTCCAACGGCTTCACGATCAATTTGATTTTCGATGCGGCCGCGATGGCTGCGCCGGCAAGCTTCAGGAGCGGTATCCAGCAAGCCGCAGCCATCCTGGCTTCCGACCTCAAAGACAAGATTACCGTCAATCTCAAGATCGACTATAGCGGCACCGGGGGCGGGGCTTCGGCAGGACCGGATTCAGGCTACGGTGAAAGCTATTCCTGGGTCCACTCGATGTTGGTCAACAATGCGAGCCCGGGCGATACGACATTCAGTAGCCTGCCGAGCGGCAGCTCGGTTCAGGGCCAATCAAATGTCGTGGTCTGGAATGCACAACTGAAATTGTGGGGCGTGCTCGGCGCCAACGACACCACGACCGACGATGGCAGCGCCAACTTCGCGACTGACATCAATCCAAATTTGCTGGTCGGTGTTGCTTTGCACGAGCTGACGCATGCGCTAGGGCGCGTGCCTTACGGTTCTACGCCCGATATCTTCGATCTCTACCGCTTCACGAGCCCCGGCGTTCGTCTGTTTCAGGGCAGCTCGACAGCGCCGGCCGCCTATTTCTCCTTGGATGGCGGCAATACGAAGCTGGCGGATTACGGCCGGAATTCGGATCCCAGCGACTTCCTGAACAGCGGCGTTCAAGGACCCAACGATCCATTTAACGAGTATTATACCGGGAGCACGTTGCAGCAATTGACGACCGTCGACTTGACGCAGTTGGACGCGCTCGGATTTCACATTTGGTCTCCGGACACGCAGCCGTCGACGATAACCGTCAATAACCCGCTCTCCATAGCGCCTGGCGCGACGCTGACCATTACGTCCAGCCTTCTCAGTGCCACTGATGACGCAAGTTCCGGCGCCAATCTGCTGTTTTCCGTTACCGCGTCCCCGGCCGAGGGAACGCTCCTGCTGAACGGCACGCCGACGACCTCCTTCACGGAGGCCGACCTTTCCAATGGGGTGGTGAGTTACCATGAGACGGCCCCCGGTCCGGCGTCCGATAGCTTTCAATTCACGGTCACTGACGCTGCCGGAAATACGAGCGCCGTCGATACATTTCACATCAACGTCAGCGCCAACAATCATAGCGCCACATCGAATGCTTTCGACTTCGATGGCAATGGAACCGCCGACCTGCTCCTTAACAGCAGTACCCAGGGGGTCGCGGTGTGGCTGATGAACGGCGCCACCGTGACAGCAAATCCGCAGGTCGGGACGATAGCCTCGGGCTTTCACTATGCGGCACATGGCGACTTCAACGGCGACGGAAACTCCGATCTCCTGATGATCAACGACACCACCCACGCTGTGGTTGTCTGGGAGATGAACGGAACGCAAGTCACTACGAGTCAAACGATCGGAACGATCAACGCATCCGCCGGCTGGCAATTTACCGGAACGGGCGACTTCAACGGCGACGGCCAAACGGATTTGCTGCTGACCAATAGTACGACGAATGGTGTCGCGATCTGGACCGTGAACGGCACCCAGGTTACCGCCAATCCGCAGATCGGCACCATCAATGCAGCAGCAGGCTGGAGCTTCGGCGGCACGGGGGATTTCGACGGCGATGGCAAGACCGATCTGCTGATGTTGAACAGCACGACGCATGGCGTTGCGATATGGGAGATGAACGGCACCAAGGTCACTGCGAACCCCCAGATTGGCACGATCAATGCTGGGGCCGGCTGGGCCTTCGCTGGCACCGGCGACTTCGACGGCGACGGCAAGACCGACCTCTTGCTGCTCAACAGCACCACGAACGGTGTTGCGATCTGGAAAATGAACGGCACCCAGGTCATGGCGAATCCTCAGATCGGCACGATCAATGCTGGGGCCGGCTGGGCCTTCGCCGGCACTGGCGACTTCAACGGCGACGGCAGGACCGACCTCTTGCTGCTCAACAGCACCACGAAGGGCGTCGCAATCTGGGAGCTGGACGGCACGCACGTCATCGCCAATCCGCAAATCGGAACGATGGCATCGGGCTTCTCGTTCGACAGCACGAACGATTTCAACGGCGATCACAAGACCGATCTCTTGTTTGAGAATTCCACCACGCATGCCCTCGTCGCGTGGGAGATGAACGGGACGCAGGTCGCGGTCAATCAGCAGATCGGGACCGTGAACGACAGTGCCGGATGGCATATCGTCACCTAACCGGGCGTGGCGGATTGCACGCCCCTACGGCCGCTGAGATCTGCGCGATTCGACACTTGTCCGGCCCACCGCCGCCTGCATAGATTGTCCTTGCACGCGCCTGGAGAATGCGGCAAATCCCGGAACGTTCGATGATCTGGAGGGATTTTCCCCGTGAAGCTGTCCATCGTGACCACCCTCTACCGTTCAGAGGCGACGATTGACGAGTTCTATCGCCGCGCGTTTGCCGCCGCCGAGCCCATCACCCAGGACATCGAAATCGTGATGGTGAACGACGGCTCGCCTGACGACAGCCTGTCGCGTGCCGTAGCGCTCCACAAAGCGGACCCTCGTGTCGTTGTCGTCGACCTGTCCCGCAATTTCGGTCACCATAAGGCCTTGATGACGGGACTCGCGCATGCAACAGGCGATCTCATTTTTCTCATCGACAGCGATCTCGAGGAGGCGCCCGAGCTTCTCACGCGTTTCTACGTGCGGCACATGGAGGGAGATTGCGACGTTGTGTTCGGAGTGCAGACGGCGCGACGCGGAGGCTTGTTCGAGCGTGCCACTGGGGCGCTGTTCTTCTCGCTCGTAGACATTCTCAGTGATCACAGCATCCCGCGCAATGTCGTAGTGGCCCGCCTAATGACGCGCGACTACGTCCGCGCGCTCATCCGTCATCGTGATCGGGAGTTTTTGATCGCGCATTTGTGGCAAGTGACGGGATTTCGGCAGGTTCAGCTCCCGGTCAAGAAGCTGTCGGAGTCGCAAACGACTTATTCAGTCAGAATGCGCGTCGCGATGGCGGTCAAGTTTCTGACGACTACGTCGACGAAGTTGCTCTACGGGGTTTTATATCTGGGCTTATGCATTTTTGTGCTGTCGACGCTTGCGATCGGATATTATGTCAGCCGCTATCTTCTTTCGGGCATCGGCGTCGATGGTTACACGTCGATCATCGTGTCGATCTGGTTCTTCGGCGGCCTGACGACGCTCATTCTTGGAATTCTGGGAATTTACATTGCCAACGTGGTCGCCGAAGTCAAACGCCGGCCCTACACGGTGGTTCGATCGGTCCATCGTGCCCATGACGCAGCGGTCAGTCTCCAAAATCATTCATGCTCCATCTCGGGAGGCCCGGCATGACATCGGGCCGAGAACGTAGATGTCGGAGAATCCTATGACGACGGTTGGCTCTGAATCTCCGATTTTGAGCAATGTTGCTGCGTATTACACCTCTAAGCTCCAGCTTCACGGTGCGACGCCGCGCGGCGTGGATTGGAACGGTACGCCCTCCCACGAACTGCGGCATCAACAATTTCTCCGACTGCTGGATGGCTCCGCGGAGAGCTCAATTCTCGATCTGGGCTGCGGATATGGCGACTTCCTCCGCTTCCTTCGCCACGCCGGACATCGTGGCCCGTTTATCGGCTACGACATCGCGCCTGCCATGATTGAGGAGGCGCGACGGATCCACGGCGACGGCGCGGATCGCCAGTGGCACGTCGGCGCAGAACCCCACGCCGTTGCAGATTTCGCTCTGGCCAGCGGCATCTTCAACGTCAAGGGTGACGTGCTGCAGGAGACTTGGGAACGCTACGTCTATGAGACCATCGAGACGATAGCCAAAGCGGGGCGACGCGGCTTCGCGTTCAATGTTCTCAGCCTGTCAAGCGACCCGGAGCGCCGGTCGCCGAATTTGTATTACGCGGATCCCGGCGCGATGCTGTCGCACTGCCTGCTTCATTACGGGCGGGCAGTGGCGCTGCTTCAGGACTACGGACTCTACGAATTCACCGTGATCGTCCGGCGCATCTGACGTTCGCTTTAGTCTTGCTCCAGCACCGCGATCCCGAACCCGGCGTCGCCATAGCGTCCGCCATTGTACAGCATCATCCGGCCGAGATCGGTATCGAACACGAATGGATAGCATATCATCGGGCCTTCCCAGCCGGCATTGCGCTCGATGCCGGCCTCTTCGTCGCGGCGCGTCCATGAAATGCCGTCGGTCGAGGTTGCGAAGCCGATACGATAGCCCCAATCGTTGGCCCGGTATGAATACCATGCCTTGTAGCTTCCATCGCGCTCTCTTAGGGGACAGAAGCGAGCGATAGCCACCTCGCCCGGATGTTGGAAAGCTAGCGACTGAATGCCCGTCAGGTTCCAATTCAAGCCGTCAGCCGACTGTGCATAGCGGATGTCATACGATGGTAGGGCGACATCGGCAGGGCGCGTCCACGGGCGCCCGGACTGATACCACATTCGCCATTGTCCATCCTCGATCAAGACCGCAGGATCAGCGATGAAAACCGGCTCTTGGCGGCAACGGTCTAGAATTGGCCCTTCGCTGATTCGTTCAAAGGGACGATCCGGATTGCCGGCCGGACGTTCGGCCACGCCGACCGCGACGTAGAAACTCACGGTCACCCCGCGCATCCACCCCTGATAGTAAAGCCGCTCGACACCGTCATGCTCGAGGATCCAGCACCCCATGGCCCCGCTGTCGTCGAAGCATCCAAGCGGCCCAGGCAACAGGAGCGGATGCTCCGACAGCCGTAGGACCTTGGTCGGATCGCGAATATCAAGATCGAGCCAGCTCACATTGGACCGGTTCTGCCGGTCGCGTGGACTGAAATAGATTCTATAGCGATGCGCATCCAGCGCCCGCGCAATCGGAACGATGCCGTGGCTGTGGACCCACTCCGAGGTGCCGTTAGCGACGAAAATTCGTCCGAGCTTCTTCCAGCGCATCTTTCGACTGTCTCTCAAATGCGGCGAAGCCGGTTGCTGGGGACGGGTGATCGTTCGGTGCCGCGTGGCGCCAGGACCGAAAGGTCGGGTTGATCCTCGAGCACGAGCGCTCCCGCGCCGATCACGCATTTCTTGCCGATCGCAACGTGGTCGCGGACGGTGGCGTTGACGCCGAGAAAGCTTCCTTGACCGATCCTGACCCCGCCTGAAATGACCACATGCGAGGCAATGAAAACGTTGTCTTCGATCACGGAATGATGACCGATATGGTTGCCACTCCACAACGTGACGTTGGCCCCGATCCGCGCAAAGGGCTGTATGGTGTTGTTCTCGAGAATGAAGCAGTTCTCCTTGACCTCCAGGCCGGGAAAGGTCGTCGCTTTGCTGCTCACATAGGAGACCAGCCGATAGCCGGCGGCGCGAGCAACCGCGACCCGGGACGCCCGCAACTCGTTGAGCTTCGAGTAGCTGACCGCAACGAATAAACCGAAATCTGACGGTGGAAACGACTGCGTGACGTTTTCGAACGGCACCAGCGGACGCCCGTGAAACACGGGCTCCTTGACGTAGGCCTGATCGACGGTGAAACCCGCAACCTCGAAATCGGAGTCATGCGTGAAATAGAAATCGGCAAGTTCGGCGATTTCGCCTGTGCCAAAAATGACGATCTTCTGCATCGCTATGGGACCTCACGTAAGTGCCTTGGATAAGTAATGTGATGTTGGGAGGGACGCGTCAACGACCGCTGGAGGTCTTTTGAGTATCAAGGGCGAGGGGCTCGCGTACCGGCTGCGCCTGATGAACCGGATCGGTGATTCCCCGTCATCGCCTTCCTCCAAGACATGCTTTTCCGATCCTGGCTAGAGTGTCTTTTGCTGGAGTAGCTTGCCATATGGCGTGTTCAATTTGCCATATAACGCATTCTCGTCTGTCGTGGCGCCAAGGAGGAGCTTTTTCACAAAGAGAACGTGCTCGATCGTTGAACCTCTACCGGGGGGCGAGCCGACCTATCAGGGCGGTTTCAGGAGCGTGTCACGATGATACTGGAACCGGGCGGCCTACCTTTCGACGATCTGGCACGTGTCGCAATCTCAGGGGCGAAAATCTGTGAACATTGGGAAGATGTATCGAGGCGGCGCGCCCCTACGCATGCGACAGCAAGTATGACTGAAGTCTGAGCACCGGTCCCATTGATCCTACACTTGACAAGCCTTGAACATTGCTCGGGGCCCTCGTCTTGGTCGAGAAAAGCTCGCTTTTCTTAAGGAGATCTTCCATGCGTCGTATTGCCTTGATGGCCTTGGCCATTGGACTGTTCCTGCCTTTCCTGGCGTCGGCACCGGCCAACGCCCAGGCGACCCGAACCTGGGTGTCCGGCGTCGGTGACGATGCCAATCCCTGTAGCCGCACGGCGCCCTGCAAGACCTTCGCGGGCGCGATCTCGAAAACCGCCGCGGCGGGCGAAATCAACTGCCTGGATCCAGGTGGGTTCGGTGCGGTCACCGTCACCAAATCGCTGACGATCTCGTGCGAGTCGGGGACCGCCGGCGTTCTGGTCTCAGGCACCAACGGCATCGTCTTCGCTGGCGCTTCAACTGACTACCTCTACCTGAAGGGGCTCGATATCGAAGGTCTGTGATCCGGCATCAACGGCATCTTGTTCAATTCGGGTGGCTTCCTCCATGTCGAGGATTGCGTGATCCGACGCTTCACTGGGGCGGGAATCCTGATTCAGGCGACCACGAGCGTGGGCTTTTCAGTGAACCGCACGACCATGTTCAGCAATGGCACGGGCTCCACCGGTGCGGGAATTCGCGTGGTCCCGGGTTCGGGCGGCTCTGCCACGGGCACGATCAACAAGGCCGTAGCCGATCGCAACGTGTTCGGTATTGCTGCAGACGGAAGCAACGGCAATGTCAACGTTGCGATCGAGGACAGCGTAGCTAGCAACAACACGCTTTCCGGTATCGTAGCGACAGCTGGTGCCGGAACGACCAACGTCGTGATCATGCGGACGCAGGCCAACAACAACGCCACGGGCGTTAACAACTCCGGCGGCAGGACTACGGTCCGGGTCGGTCAATCGGCGATCAGCGGCAATACGACGGGCGTCTCTGGCACCGTTACGTCCTACTCCCTCAATGGTAATGGAAGCGACGGCACGATGACGGCAATCCCGCTGAAATAGGCGATACCTCCACACCGACGAGAGCTCCGAGTGACGCGTCATCCGGAGCTCTTTCGTATCTGAGGCCGGTCAGGGCGACAGGGACGCCGATC
Source organism: Bradyrhizobium sp. WSM3983 (assembly GCF_000473045.1). Taxonomy (GTDB): domain Bacteria; phylum Pseudomonadota; class Alphaproteobacteria; order Rhizobiales; family Xanthobacteraceae; genus Bradyrhizobium. Next base: position 149,797 of record NZ_AXAY01000010.1, read on the forward strand.
GCTCGAGATAGCGGGCGGCGTCGGCGCCGGTGTTGAACAGCAGGTCGAGCACCGACACGCCGTGCTCAAACGCGCCGTAAAGTTGATTGTACTCGGGATAGCCTTCGTAGCTCATCCACTCCGTCGTAATGTCGGCCAAGTCGAACAGCGATTCGTCGAAATAGGCTCGCGCCGAAGGGCCGCTCAGGTAACGATCGGCGCCTGCGGCTCGTGAGATCGCGAGAAGCCTCTCGGTCTTCACGCCTTCGACGGGATAGATCGTGTCCCGGACAATCCTAGTCTTCAGGCTGAGCAGTCCTGCGAGCTCGCGGGTGAACAGCTCGTTAATGTCGGTTAAACGCCTCTCCTTGTCGGCGCGCTCGTACCAAGCCTGCACGCGGGGTCCCAAGGCGTCAAAGAACGGTGCGTGACGGTACGCCAGTTCCAGTGCCCGCCAGTGCTTTTCCGCCCAGGGCTTTTCGATCTCGACCTCGTCGATCGGCTGGTCGAACCGTCCCTTGGTCACGACGGGAATCGTCAACCATTCGACGCCGTTGGCGGTCTTGATCCGGTTGCGGTTGTGCCAGTGCCGCTTCACATATTGCATGCGATCGAAAATCACGTACTCGTCGCATTGCCCGATAAGGTCGAAGAAGCCTTTCCAGGGAATGTAGCAGGATTGGATGATCGAAATTCGCACAGCTATGACTTCTGGGGCAGTTGCATCAGGACCGTGTTTACAGTGCCTGCGCGATGAATTCACTCCCCATTGTTGCGGAGCACGACGGCATCCCGATGTTTGCGCCCGAACTCGCCGGCGGTGTGGGCCCGCCTCGCTATGGATTTTCCCGCACGTGGCGACTACGGTGCGGGTCATTGGGGATGATGCGACAGTGGCCGATCGCGCGGAGCGGATCTTGTTGGTGCTTGGCGACTACAGAAAGCGGGGCACCGTGGTGGCACTGTTCGCCGCGCTGCTGCTGCTCGCGGGCGGACAGGCCCACGCGCAATCCCTCCGCCATGGCATCTCCGCCTTCCAGCGGCAGGACTATGTGACGGCGTCCCGCGTCTTCATTCCGCTCGCCGAGCGCGGCAACGCGGCGGCGCAGTCCTATCTCGGCTTCCTGTTCGAGACCGGCCGCGGCGTGCCGAAGAACTACACCGAAGCTGCGATGTGGTACCGGCGGGCGGCGGAGCAGGGCGACAGCCGCGCGCAATATTCGCTGGGGCTGCTCTACGATCGCGGCCAGGGCGTGCCGCAGGACATCGTAGAAGCCTCCAAATGGCTGAACCTGTCGACCGCTGCGTCGCCGCCGCGGGTTCGGGAGTCCCGGGCTCGGATCCGCGACGCCGTCACCACCAAGATGACGCGCGGGGAGATCGCCCGGGCCCGCCTGCGGGCGCTGGAATGGGCGCCGAGCCGCGAGCACTGACGCCGGGCAGACGGGTTCCACGACCCCTCCGACAAAAAAGTCGAAAACAACCCCATGCACAGTAGACGATGGCAGCCGGCGGGATGCTTCACGCCTGCGCTGCAATGAGGATTCACCCTGAGCGCGTCGGGCCTTAGCCGGGCCAGCCGCCGAGCCAGTTCAGATACCAGGTCTCGGCCAGCCAGCCGATCCAGATCGACGGCGCCAGGAACAGCCCGAACGGCAGGAAGGCAGTTCCGCGCAGCGGCCTCCTGCGCAATACAGCATTGGCGACATAGGCGCCGATCGCGAGCAGCGCCGCGAACTCGATCACCGCGGCCACCGTCGCAAGATCGAGCCAGGCCCCGCTGACGCCGGCGAGCTTGACGTCGCCGAGTCCCAGCCCGTCGCGGCCGTTCCAGTACCGGTAGGCCAGCATCAGGAGCAGCAGCGGAAGCGCCACAGCCACGGCGCGCGCGATGGGCCAGAGCAGCGCCTGGGCGCCCACATCGGGCACGAAGGCGGCGGCGCGGAGCAGGGCGAGCGCGAAGGCGGCCCCGGTCAGTTCGTTCGGGATCAGATAATGACGGGCATCGTTCGCCGCGATAGCGAGCATGAGAGCGGCCAGGAACGCGCCATAGAGGCCTTCCGCGACGGGGGCCGTGACGAGGCTTGCGAACACGGCGACGAGCAGCGCGAGGCTGAGGACCAGCGGGGCGCATATCCCGTCATGCGCATCATCGTCTCTGGTCACGCCGTCAGCGCGCGGCCTTGGGTGGGCTGACGGTGACCACGGGATTGCTGGTCCCGACCAGGCGGCTGTTCATCTTGCTGCGCATCTCTTCGGCGATGACATGCGCATCGACGCCGTCCTTGATGACGGTCGGGCGGATGAACAGGATCAGCTCGGTGCGTGCGCGCGCATTGGTCTGGTGCGAAAAGGCATCGCCCACGCCGGGAATTGAATCGAGGACGGGAATGCCCTGGCGCTGGTTGTTCTCGGTCTCGCTGATCAGGCCGGCGAGCAGCACGGTCTGCCCGCTCGTCACCGCGATCGAGCTCTTGACCCGGCGCTGCGAGATCGTCGGCGTCAGCGAGTTTGCGCTGCCGGCGGCCACGCTCGAGATCTCCTGCTCGATGTCGAGCACGACGTTGCCGTTGGCGTTGGCGCGCGGCAGCACGCGCAGGATGATGCCGGTGTTCTTGTAGTCGATGGTGTTGACCACGGTGTTGTTGGCGGTCAGCACTGTCGCGGTGCCGGTCGAAAACGGCACCTGATCGCCGACCTGCAACGTCGCCGGCTGGTTGTCGAGCACCACCAGCGACGGGTTCGACAACACCTTGACATTGGTGACGCCGTGCAGCGCGTCGAGAATGACACGCGGCGAGTTCTCCGAGCCGATCAGGAAGTTGAAGCCCGGCAAGACACGTCCGAGCAGCGCGCCGGACGCGGCGTTGACGGCGTTGGACGCCGCTTCGACAGCACCGCTGCCGACGCTCGCGGCATTGCTGACGCCGGAGATGGTATTGGAGATCGAGCCCTTCTGGCTCGCCAGGAAGAACTGCACGCCGTAATTCAACTGGTCGTTCAGTGTCACCTCGGCGATGGTCGCCTCGATCGCGATCTGGCGCTGCGGCCGGTCGATCTGCCGGATCGTCTGTTCGACGACGCGCTGCGCGTCCTGGTTGGCATAGACGAGAACGGCATTGTTGGTGACGTCGGCGGTGATGCGCACGTTCTGGAGGATGCCGTTAATGCCGGACTTCGAGCCGCTGCCATTGCCCGACAATCCACCGATGCTGTTGTCCTGCGCAGGTGTTGCGGAAGCGGCAGGCGCGGGGCGGGCGCCGAATGATGATCCTGGAGCTCCGGTGACCGGGGTCGCTGCGCCGGACGCAGCTGTCGGCAGCGCGCTCAGTGAGGCGACAGGATTAGTTGAGGTCGACGTCGAAATCCCCGCGCCGGGCGCGACCTGGCTCGACGCGCTGTCGAGCGTCGTGTTGCTCGTCGCATTCTGGTTGAACAGCATCTCGTTCAGCATCGACACGACCACCTTGGAATTGCCGTAGCGCAACGGATAGGATTTCAGGTTTACGCCATCAGTATCGGAACGGTCGAGCCGCGCAATCCAGGTCTGCGCGCGCTTCAGATATTCCGGCTTCTGGCTCACCACGAGGATCGAGTTGAGCCGCGCGATCGGCTGGAGCTTGATGACGTTCTGGCCCATGCCGCCTTCGCCGGAATCCATGATCTTCTCGATCTCGGCGATGACAGGCTCGGGCGAGGAATTGCGCACCGGGAAGATTCCGACCGATTGTCCACGCATCCAGTCGGCGTCGAATGACAGAATTGTGTCGACCGCGGTCGCCCGGTCCGTTCCGCTGCCACTGACGATCAGCGTGTTGCGGGAATTGTCGGGCCGCATGGTCGAGGCCTTCACGCCGAAGGCATCGAGCAGCTTGAAGATGTTTTGCGCCGACGTGTAGCGCAGCGGCACGACGGTGACGCCTTGGCCTGCTTCGGTGCTCGCCGAGCGGTCGATGCCGCCGGGGCCGGCTTCCGGCGCCGGCAGCAGGCGATAGCCGGTGCGATCGCGCACCAGCGCCACTCCGGACATGCGCAGCGCATTCTCCAACACATAGATCGCGTCCGCCTTGGGAACCGGACGCACCGAGGCAAGCGTCACGGTTCCCTGCACGCGGGGATCGATCGTGTAGCCGACATTGAGGACGTCGCCGAGGATGACCTTGGCCACGGTCGCCACCGGCGCATTCTCGAAATTGAGGTCGTAGCCGCTGCCACCGCCATCGTCGCGCTCGGCCAGCGCGCCGCCTTGCGGTGCACCATCGCTCAGATAGATTGCGGGTTTCGACGATCTCGGCTGGCCGATGCCGGTTGCCCCTGCATCCGCAGGCTGCCGGGGCTGGAGGTCGAGGCCGCGGATCTTGTCGACAAGATCCTGGGCGCGCGGGTCTTTGGGATCCGCTTCGACCGACTGGTCGGCGGTGACGATGCAGGCTGTGAGCAGGAAGGCCGACGACAACAGGACGAGCATTCCAGTCAACGCAGAGCGTCGGCGCAAAAGCGGCTGGACCACTTCAAACAAGATACGCCTGCCAACGCTGGAAGTGACTGGAAACAGCATCCGATCCCCCTTGGTTCGGACGCGCAATAATTTGCGCCACGATTATGTTTTTGCTAGTAAATAAGTCAAGGGTTAAAGGACTTCCGTTGGCCGCGGGGGCTGTTGCTTTCAAGTAACAAGGCAAGCTGTGAGTGCGATGCGAGACCTTTCCGCAGAGAGCTTCCGGCAGCATCTCCTCGAGAAATATTCATCGCCGCCGCGGGCGCGCGCTCGAGTGGAAAATTCCACCAATCCGGCGCTGACGCGCCCCTTGCTCGAATTATGGGAAGCGACCGACCTGTCGGCGGCCGAATTCGCCGACGAGGTATCAGACTATTTCGGCCTGGCGCGGCTCGGCCTGCCGCAACTGCTGACGACGACACCCTGCCTCGACGGGTTTTCCCGCCGCTTCCTGCGTGAGTCCACCATCTTTCCGTTCCGTGCGCCGAACGGCGGTTTTCGGCTGGCGATCGCCGATCCCTCTGATACCGCGGCGGTGCGCGCCGCCGAGATCGTGTTCGGTGAGACGGTCGAGGTCGTCGTCGCATCGTTCGAGGACATCACCACGGTGCTCGATCAGCGCACCGAGGCGGGCGAGACGAGGGCGGACGACGTGCGCAGCGTTGGGCAACAGTCCGACGACGACATCGAGAGCCTGCGCGATCTCGCCAGCGGCGCGCCTGTCGTGCGCGCGCTCAACGATCTGCTGGAGCGCGCGGTCGATCTGCGCGCCAGCGACATTCACGTCGAGCCGTTCCGCTCCGGGCTCACGGTGCGCATGCGCGTCGACGGCCTGTTGCGCGCGCTGCCATCGCCGCATGGCATTCCGCCGCAAGCGCTGATCTCGCGCATCAAGATTCTCGCAAGCCTCAACATCGCCGAGCGCCGCCTGCCGCAGGACGGCGCAGCGCGCGTCCGCGTCGGCCGCAACGAGCTCGATGTTCGTGTCGCGACCATGCCGACGCAGCATGGCGAGAGTGCCGTGATCCGCCTGTTGCCGCGCGACCGCGGTCTGCTCGAGATGAGCAAGCTCGGCCTGCGGACCCGCGACGAGAGTGCGATGACGCGCCTGCTCGCGATGCCGCATGGCATGATCGTGATCACCGGGCCGACAGGCAGCGGCAAGACCACCACGCTTGCGACCATGCTGTCGATCCTCAACGAGCCGACGCGCAAGATCCTCACCATCGAGGATCCGGTCGAGTACGAGATCCCCGGCATCAACCAGTCCCAGGTCAAGCCGTCGATCGGCCTGACCTTTGCCTCCGCCATGCGGGCCTTCGTGCGTCAGGACCCCGACGTGATCATGGTCGGCGAGGTCCGCGACGCCGAGACCGCGCATATCGCGATCCACGCCGCGCTCACCGGCCATCTCGTGCTGACGACGCTGCACACCGAGACCGCGGCTGCGGCCGTGCCGCGCCTGATTGATCTCGGCATCGAGGGTTTCCTGCTCAAGTCGACGCTGCGCGCGGTGGTGGCGCAGCGCCTCGTCCGCATGCTATGCGACCGCTGCAAGGTGCCGCACGCGCTGACCGAGGCCGACCTCGCCAAGGACCCGCGCTTTGCCGTGATCGGCTTCAAGTGCGGCGAGGTCGTGCACGAGGCCGGCGGCTGCGAACGCTGCGGCGGCACCGGCTATCGCGGTCGCAACGGCGTGTTCGAGATCCTCGAAATGTCCGACGAGGTCCGTACGCTGATCGGGCCGCAGACCGACTCCCACTCCATCGACGCCGCTGCGATGCGGGGCGGAATGACGACGATGCTCGAAGATGCCGTCGCCAAATGCCGGGCCGGGTTGACGACGGTGCCCGAAGTCTTCCGCGTCACGACGGTGCGCTAGAGCATGATGAGATCAGGTTCATATGTTGCAACGAGGGAGGTGCGCTCCCTCCCCCGCTCGCGGGGGAGGGTTGGGGAGAGGGTGTCTCCGCAATCGAGAACCCCCAAGAGGAGAAAACCCTCACCCGCGCCTTCGGCAAAGCCGAGGCCTTGCCTCGGCGTGCTTCAAGAGAACGGCCGCCAAAGGCGGCCGCTGCCTCTCCCGCAAGCGGGAGAGGTGCACCGAGCGCGCGGACAATCCATTCGACCCAAGTTCATCCGGCTTTAGGAACCATGCCGAACTATCGCTACCGCGCCCTCAATACCAACGGCGAACTGGTCTCCGGGGCCATCGCCGCGCCGGCGCCGGGCGACGTGGCGCAGCGGATCGAGCGGCTCGGCCTGGTGCTGGTCGACAACGTCACGCCGGAGGAGGGCGGTGCGGCGGGTGGCGCGCTCAGCCTGTTCAACAGGCCGAAGGCCGAGGACGTGACCATCTTCACCCGCGATCTCGCGCTGCTGCTCCGCGCCGGCGCCCGCATCAATGACGGGCTGGAGCTGCTCGCCGCCGATCCGGATTTCGGACGGCTGCGGTCCGTCGTCGCCGACATCCGCGCGCGCGTCGTTTCCGGCGAGAGCTTTGGCGAGGCGCTGGGGCGGCATGAGGGGCTGTTTCCGCCGATGTACATCGCGCTGGTGCGGGTCGGTGAGGCGTCGGGATCGCTGGACCAGGTGCTGGAGGTGCTGGCCGGCGAACGCGCGCGCGGCGAGGCGCTGAAGCGGCGCCTGACCGATGCGATCCGCTATCCCGTCTTCGTGCTCGGCGCGGCCGGATGCGTGCTGCTGTTCTTCCTGACATTCGTGCTGCCGCAATTTGCCAGCGTCTTGCAGGATTTCGGCGCCAAGGTCGATCCGATCGTCGGCGTGTTCCTCAACATCTCCACGTTCTTGCGCGGCAATTCAGAGGCGGTGCTGGCCGGCCTTGCGGCGTTCGTCGCGGCCGCCTGGCTATTGTTGCGCCAGGAACGCATTCGTCGCGGCATCACCAATGCATTCACGCGGCTGCCGGCGATCCGTAACGTGATGGGCGCATATCGCACGGCGCTGTTCTGCCGCAATCTCGGCCTGCTGCTCGGCAGCGGTGTCAACCTTACGACGACGCTGCGCATCCTCGTCGACATGATGGCGACGACAGGATCGTCCGCGGTCTGGAGCGATGCTGCCGACCGTGTCCGCCATGGCTCGAAACTCTCCGATGCGCTCGCCGAGACAGAGGCGTTGCCGCCCATGGCGGTGCGCATGCTGAGATTGGGCGATGAGACCGGGCAACTGCCGATGCTGTCCGGCCGCGTCGCCGAATTCTACGAGGCCAAGCTGCAACGCACGCTCGACCGCGCGGTCGGCATTGCCGGACCTGCGGCGATCATCGCGATCTCGCTCGTCGTCGGCGGCCTGATCACATCGGTGATGACAGCGCTGATGTCGGTGAGCCAGATTGTTGGTTAGGCGGATGTAATGGGAGGGGGATGAAGTGACCAGATATCCATCGTCAAGGCGACGCCTGCGGCGCGCCCCCTGCGGAGAGGCCGGCTTCACCCTGGTCGAAATGCTCGTCGTCATCACCATCATCGGCATGATCATGGCGTTGGTCGGCCCGCGGGTGCTGAACTATCTCAGCGAGTCCAAGGCCAAGGCGGCGAAAATCCAGATCGAGAGCTTCTCCAGCGCGCTCGATCTCTACTATCTCGATCTCGGCCGCTATCCGACGTCGAATGAGGGCCTCACCGGGCTGACGCGCAGCAGCAACCAGGCCGGCTGGAACGGGCCATACTTGCGCGGCGGCGTGGTGCCCAACGATCCCTGGGGGCACGTCTATGTCTATCGTTCGCCGGGCGCGAGCGCTCCCTACGAGATCATCTCGCTCGGATCAGACGGTCAGGAAGGCGGCAGTGGAACGGCAGCCGACATTGTCAGCGGCGCGCGCTAAGCCAGTTCGTGACGCGCGGGCGTTCGATGCGCTGGGTTTTGCGCTGATCGAGATCCTGTGCGTGCTCGCGATCATCGGCCTGCTTGCGGCGATCATTCTGCCGGCGATCCCGCACTCGACGACGCGGGCAAAGCTCGAAAGCTACGCGATCGAGACCGCGGCGCTGCTGAAATCCGATCGCAACAGCGCGCTGCGCCGCCAGGTCACGGTCGCAACCCAGGTTGATGCGGAAGCGCGCGCGATCCGCTCCGGCGTCACCGGACAGACCATCCGGCTGCCGCGCGACGTGATCGTGCAGGTGACGCTGGCCGCGCGCTGCGCCGATCGCGCCACGGGGCGGTCGATCGATTTCTTTCCGTCGGGCATGTCGTGCGGCGGAACGATTGCGCTGGCGCGGCCCGGAATGGGTTACGAGGTGCGCGTCAACTGGCTGACCGGAGGCGTCGAGATTGTCCCGCAGAAGCTGCTCTGACGGCGCCGCCGGTTTCACGCTGATCGAGGCACTGGTCGCGCTCGCGATCATCGCCATCGTGCTCGGGACCATCGGCTCGGTCATCGCCGTCACGACCAGGGGCACGCGCTCGATCGACCAGCGTCTGGCGCTGGCCGGCACCGCCGAGACCTTGCTTGCGGACCTCCCGGCGCGTGGAGTGCTGAAGCCCGGCCGGCAGAGCGGGCAGCTCGCCGGCAGCCGCTGGCGCGTTGATATTGCGCCGATGAATGTTGCCGGCGGCAATCCCGCCACCGATCGCTTCGTGCCACTGGCGGTCAACCTGCGGCTTCAGCGCGCTGACGGCAGCGCGATCCAGGTCACGACGGTGAAGCTGGTGCCAAGGTCCACGCAATGACCCGCGCCAAGAAACGTGTCATCAAACGCCTGCACCGCACGCTCGCTTCCGAGGCGGGTTTCACCCTGCTCGAAGTGCTGCTGGCGACGCTGCTGATGACCGTGATCCTGGCCGCGCTCGCGACCGTGACGGCACAGTGGCTGCCGAACTGGAATCGCGGCATAGCGCGGGTGCAGCGCGCGGAGCGCCTCGCCACCGGCCTCGACCGCATCGTCGCCGATCTCTCCGTCGCCGAGCAGATGACCGTGAACGGCGACGCCAGGGTACCGCTGTTCGACGGGGCTGAATTATCGGTGACGTTCCTGCGCACCGCGCTCGGTCCGAGCGCGCGCCCGGGCCTCGAATTCATCCGCCTGATCGAGAAGGCCGACGCGCAGGGGCTGGCGCTGGTGCGCGAGCGCGCGCCGTTCCAGCCGATGCCGACCGACGGGCAGATCCGTTTCATCGACCAGGTGGTGCTGATCCGCGCGCCGTTTCGCGTCAGCTTCGCCTATGCCGGGCTCGACAGGACGTGGCAGCCGACCTGGCACAACCAGTCGCAACTGCCGGAGCGCATCCGCATCACGGTGCGCGACGGCGCCACGGGTCAGGTGCTGGCGGTTTCGGCCGCCGTACTGCCGCACATCAATGCACCGGCCGAATGCGCGCGGGCCAAGAATCCGACGACCTGCGTGACGGGCACAAGGCCGCAACAGGCGGAGAAGAAAGAGGAGCAGCAGCTGTGAGCGGCGCGGCGCATGATCGGGGTACGCTTGGCCAGGAAGCACTTGGCCAGGAAACACTTGGCCAGGAAATACTTGGCGATGACCGCGGCTTCATCGTGATCGTGGTGCTCTGGATGCTGGCTGCGCTCGCCACGCTCGCGCTGATCTATCTGACCTATGTCACCAACACCGCGGTCACGATCGCCGTCAACACCGACCGCTTGCAGGCCGACGCCTTGATGAACGCCGGCCTCGAGCTCGCGGCCTATCGGCTGACCGCGCAAAGCGAGGCGACCCGCCCGACCAGCGGCACCTTCAACGCCCGCGTCGGTGCGGGCCGGGTGGCCGTGACGTTCCGCTCGGAGGCCGCGCGCATCGATCTCAACGTGGCGCCGAAAGCCGTCCTCGCCGGCCTGATGAAAGGGCTCGGCGTCTCCGCATCGGATGCGCCTGACTACGCCGACCGGATCCTGGCGTGGCGGTCGTCGACGGAGACAGGCCAGGACAATCCGGAAGATTCCTACTACCGCACGCTCGGCGCGCCCTACCTGCCGCGCCATGCGCCGTTCCCGCACAGCGACGAGCTGTGGCTGGTGCGCGGTATCCCGCCGGCCGTGATCGAGCGCATGCTGCCCTTCGTCACCGTGTTCAGCAACATGCGCACCGTGAACGTGCTGGATGCCGCGCCGCAGGTGGTGGCGGCGCTGCCGAATATGACGCCGGAGACCCTGCAACGGCTGCTGCGCGACCGTGCCGATCCCAACGTCGACCCGCGGTCCCTGATTGGGCTGGCCGGCAGCGCCAGCGCGACGATCGAGGGTTCGAAGGCCTACCGCGTGACGGTCGCCGCCGAGGCGCCGTCGCACCGGCGGAGCTCGGCCGAGATCGTCATCCTGCTTCTCGAAAGCGGCGATGAGCCCTATCGTGTATTGTCGTGGCACAACGCCTTCGACGGCTCTGCCGGAAAGCCTTTGTGAGATGAGTTCGCTCAATTCCCTTCGCGCCATTTTCGATGCCTGGACCGGCACGGTGGCCGGTGCCATTGTGGCCGGACTGGAGCGAATGGTCTCGCCGCGCCTGGTGCGGCTGGTCGAGGGCGAGACCGGGGCGTTCGCGCTGGAGGCTGCGAAGCCGGAGAACACGCCGAAGCAGATCGCGTTCGAGGACGGCAAGTTCACCGGTGCCAATCTCGCGCCAATCGTCCGCGGCTGCCGCGTCGAGATCGTGCTGCGGCCGGCGCGCTTCCTGTTCCGTCCGCTGGAGCTGCCGGCGCGTGCGGCGGATTTCCTCGACGGCATCGTGCGGGCGCAGATCGACCGGCTGACGCCGTGGAGCGCGGGCGACGCCGTGTTCGGTTGCAGCGCGCCGGTGGCCCAGGGCAGCGAGGGCATCACCACGATGATCGCGGCCGCACCGCGCCGGCTCGCGATGGGCTATGTCGATGCGGTGTCCGGATTTCATCCGTCCGCGATCGCGGTTCTGACGGAGCCGGCCGAGGGCGGGCGCATCAAGGTGTTCGGGCAGAAGTCGCGCGGCGCGATCGATCCCGTGCGGTTGAGCCGGACGCTGCAGGCGGTGCTGGCCATCGCCGCGGTCGCTGCCGTATTCGGTTCGATTGTCGCGGGCTATCTGGCCGACAGTTTGAGCGCGCAGGAGAGCGACCTCGAGCAACAGATCACCCAGCGCCGTGCCGCGATCCGCGGTGCCGATGGCGGCGAGCGATCGCCGCTGGCGCTGCTGGAGCAACGCAAATACGACACGCCGGCGAGCGTGATCGTGCTGGAATCGTTGAGCCGCTTGCTGCCCGACCACACCTACGTCACCGAAATGCATCTGGTCGGCAACAAGCTCCAGATCGCCGGCATCACCCGCGACGCGCCCTCGCTGATCCCGCTGATCGAGCAGTCCCGGCATTTCACCCGCGCGACCTTCTACGCCCCGACCACGCGGAGCTCCACCGATCCCGGTGAGCGCTTCCACATCGAGGCGCAGATCGAAACGAGGAATGCGCCATGAGCACCGGTGGGATGGCAGGCGGAAACGCGGTTGCGCGATGGCTGACCGGCTCGCCGCTGATCGCGGTCACGCTCTATCTCGCGGTGACGGCCGGGCTGTTGCTGATGGCGGGCCTGTCGATCGCCGACGTCATCGCTCACCGCCAGGCCCTGGCGCAGACCTCCGACCTGCTCGACCAGCTGCGCGGCCGCAAGGGCGCCGCCAAGAATGCCGCAGCCATCTCGGCCGAGCATCCCGGCACGCCGTTCCTGGAGGGACCGACGGTGACGGTCGCGGGCGCCAACCTGCTGCAGCGGGTTGCGGCCGCGGTCGGTAATGTCGGCGGTTCGGTGCAGTCGTCGCAGGTCGACGTCTCAGGCGCGCAAGTGAAGGACGGCTTCGTCGGCCTCGTCGTCAGCTGCGAGCTGGAGCAGCCCGCGCTGCAGAAGGTGCTCTACGATCTCGAGGCCGGCATGCCGTTCCTGTTCGTCGACCAGCTCGACGTCCAGGTGCCGCAGACCACCGCGCTGAACGATGCCAGCACCGGCCGCGTCAGGGTGATTTTGGGTGTCTCCGGCCAGTGGCAGGCGGGGAAATAGGGCGGCGCTCACCAGCTGTATTTGAACACGCCCTTGCCGGAATAGCTGGTGACGTTGCCGGAGAACTCACCGCAATCGAGCAAGCAGCAACAGCGTGCCCCGGCGCGATGATCTCACGGCGTCGCAACCGGCGGCAATGAACGGCCATCGATCTGCCTGGAGTTCCCGACCATTTCGTCTGCAATTTCAGTGATCGTGGCCATTGGGCAACAATTTCATGCCATCGCAACATGCCAGGAGGCGCAGCCGCTCCAGCCAGGTCCTAAAGGGATGGCGGCGGGTTGATAGTGAGGCCTATCAGAACTAGTTTGCTGCCTCTGGCTTGCCGCGCGCTGGCCGATCGCAAGGGGGGGGTCGATGTCCGGGTGGGTGAGATCGGTCGGATTGGCTGTGTTTTGCGCGGTCCTCGGCATCACCGGAAGCGTAGCGGCCACCTCGTCGCGCATGGACATCCTGTCCGACGATGCCGCCGGCAGTCCTGCCGAGAGCGTCGATGTCGGTACGGTCAGACCGATTGCCCGGCCCGCGCCGGCTACGAGCAAGCCTGCGCCTCGCGGCAATCCGCTCTGGTCGGTGCCGCTGTCGGCGCTGAGCGGGACCCAGGAGCGCCCGATTTTCTCGGCGACGCGGCGACCGCCGCCGCGCGCGGTCGCAGCCGCCCCGGCCGAAGAGGCCCACGCGCCGCCGCCGAAGCCGGTCGAGGCGCCGCCACCGCTGATGCTGGTCGGGGCCGTGGTGGGCGAGGGGGATGCGATCGCGATCCTCGTCAACCGCACTGACCAGAAGATCATTCGGCTGCGGCAGGGCGAATCGCTGGACGGCTGGTCGCTGGCCTCGGTCCTGCCGCGCGAGGTGACACTCAAGCAGGGCGATCGCAGCGAGGTGCTGGCGCTGCAACGGCCTGATGGATCGTCTGCACCGGCGGGATCGCCCGCAACGGCAGCGGTGCCCGCGGAAGGCGGCAGCAAGCTGACGATGCCGACCACGGCCAATACCTCGTTCGCCCCCTTCGTGCCGCGCGCGACACCGAAGAACGGCGAGGCGGACGGGCTCTAAGAAATTTTAGTTTTGACGCGTTTCTTGACGCGAATCGGTGTCCACTTTGCTGGAAAACGCTCTACCGTCCGAGGATCGTCCCAAGCGTGTCGCAGATCCGCTCCTGCTGGGCCTCCTGCAGCCCCATCCACATCGGCAGCCGGATCAGACGTTCCGAGAGTTCGGTTGTCAGCGCCAGATCGCCGTGCGTTCGTCCGAACCGCTGCCCTGCGGGTGAGGAATGCAGCGGGACGTAATGGAAGACCGCAGAGATGTCCGCGTCTCTGAGCTTGCCCAGCACCATGGAACGGTCGATCTCCGGTGCCAGCAGCACGTAGTAGAGATGTCCATTGTGACGGCAATGGCCTGGGACGATGGGGCGGCGCAGGAGGCCGCGCTGCTCCATCGGCGCCAGCATGTCGTGATACCTTTTCCAGATCGCCAGCCGCTCGCGCGTGATGCGCTCGGCCTCCTCGAACTGGGCCCAGAGGAAGGCGGCGGTGATATCGCTCGGTAGATAGGAGGAACCGATATCCTGCCAGGTGTATTTGTCGACCTCGCGGCGGAAGAACCGGCTGCGATCGGTGCCCTTCTCGCGCATGATTTCGGCGCGCAACGCAAGCTCGGGGTCATTCACCAGCAGGCAGCCGCCTTCGCCCGAGATGATGTTCTTGGTCTCATGGAAGCTGAAGCTGCCGAGATCGCCGATGCCGCCGAGCGGCGAGCCCTTGTAGCTCGCCTCGACCCCCTGCGCGGCGTCCTCGACGATCCGCAGATTGTAACGCCGGGCGATCGCGACGATCGCGTCCATCTCGCAGCCGACGCCGGCATAATGCACCGGCGCAATCGCGCGCGTGCGCGGGGTGATCGCGGCCTCGATCTGCCGTTCGTCGAGATTGAGGGTGTCTTCGCGAATGTCGACGAAGACCGGGACCGCGCCGCGCAGCACGAACGCGTTCGCGGTCGAGACAAAGGTGAACGAGGGCATGATCACCTCGTCGCCGCTCTTGAGGTCGAGCAGCATCGCAGCGAGGTCGAGGGCCGAGGTGCAGGAGTGCGTCAGCAACGCCCGCGCACATCCGGTGCGCTGCTCGATCCATTGATGGCAAAGCTTGGTGAAGCGACCGTCGCCGGACACGTGAAGGCTGTCCAGCGCATTCTGGATGTAGCCGTGCTCTCTTCCGGTCGCGTAGGGCCGATTGAACGGGATGAAGTCGGATGTCATTGCCTAAGCCGTTGAACCACCTTAAGAATCGCGCTAACGCTCTGGTTCGAATCCACATTGACGTGTCCCGTTGCGGAAATCAACGGGCGACCGTGTTTTCGCGGGGAAGGATGCGGCTTGACCGACACGCAGACTGACGCGCCCGGCAAGGTCGAGGTGCCGGGCGGCGCCGGACGAGCCCGCCGGCTCGTTCGCGGCTGGTCGGCGAATCTGGTCCAGATGCTTCTGGCGCTGACCCAGCAGTTGCTGCTGATCCCTGCCTTCCTGCACGTCTGGACCGGCGACGTGCTCGCGGCGTGGCTTGCGATCTATGCTACCGGAAGCCTCGTCATCGTGGCGGATGCCGGATTGCAGCTTCGCGCCGTCAATCGGTTTCTCGCCTTCAAGTCCTGCACCGATTGCGATGGGCGCACGGCGAGCGTCTACCACGGGATGCTGCGGATCTATCTTGTCATCGTCGCCGGGCTCGGCGTCCTGCTTTGCGCGGCCCTGTATCTCGCACCGCCGTCGGCCGTGCTTGGTTTTCACGCGATGCCGACATTCGATGCCGCGATGCTGGTGATGACGCTGGGAATGCTCCTGAGCCTGCCCGCCAACCTCTGCTCCGGCCTCTATCGCGTCCGCGGCCTGTATGACCGGGCGGTGTGGCTGCAAAACGCCGCACTTCTGCTCGGTCAGATCGCGCAGCTTGCCGCGCTCTTCATGTTCGGAAGCTTGCTCGCCGTGGCGATCGCCTTCGTGTCGACGCAGCTCATCTTCACGTTCTTCATCGTCGGTTTCGATGCGCCTCGTCGTTTTCCGTTCCTGCGCCGTGCTGCAAGGCCGCGGTTGCCATCCTGGCGCTGGAGCATCGGCCAGTTCGGCCGCGCGCTGCCCTTCGCGATCGCCAACATCACCGAGCTTGCGCTCGTCAACGTTCCGGTCCTGCTCGTCTCCGCGCTCGTCACCGATCGCGTCGCGGTGGTGCAATGGGGGCTGACACGCGTGATCGCGAGCCTGGTGCGCGGGCTATGTCTCCAAACCGCCTTGCCGCTCGGCGCCGAGCTCGGGCACGATCATGCAATCGGCGACAAAGAGCGGCTCCGCCGCCTTTATGCTCATGGATCGGTGTTCGTCACCGGGCTTGCCTGCCTGGTCGTCGCTGGCTTTCTGCCGTTCTGGCCCGATTTCTTCGCACTATGGACCCATGGCAGCATACCCTATGACGGGCTGCTTGCGGTGACGCTGCTGCTCGGCTCGGCCGCAGGCGCGCCCTCGCTGATGGCGCTGGTCTTTGCCAATCACAGCGATCGCGGCGTGCTTCTGATCCGGACCAAGGGGCTCCAGTTCGTCGTATTCCTGCTGCTGGCCTTCGTCCTGATACCGAGGCTCGGACCGCTCGGCGCTGCGCTTGCGGTGGTCGCGAGCGACATTCTCGTTCAGTTCGGGCTGCTCACGCTGGTGATCATGTGGCAGACCCTGCGCCACCCGCTCAGGCACATCGCGTTCCTGATGTTCGTTGCCGCGGGGATCGTGGCGCCGGGCTGGCTGATCGGGCTCGCAGTTACCACACTCCTGCCGGGAAGCGGGCTCGTGCATTTCGTCATGGAGTGCGCGATCTGGATGGCGGTGGTCGGGGGGCTCGCAAGCCCGCTGTTGAACACGGCCCTGCGCGAGCGGCTGCGGGCACTGGTTCCGGCGTAGCCGATGATCTCAGCGTGCGGTCAGCGTCAGCCGGTGCTTCAGCCGCTCCAAATGACGGGCGAATTCCTGGTGGCCGGCCTTGGTCTCCTCGGCAAACAGCGCGAGCCGAAGATGCCCGGCCGCGCTCAAGCGCTCGCGTGTCCCCTCGGCGCGGAGATTGACGATTGCGTCGGCGAGTGAGCGCGGGTCGTCATAGTCGAACAGGATCGCGGCGTCGCCGGCTTGCGCCTTGAAGGCTTCGGGATAGATCACGGGCGTGCCCACAGCCCAGGCTTCGAGCGGCGGCAGATTGGTCGGCCCGAAATAGGTTGGCATCACCAGCGCCGATGCGCCGCGGTAGAGCGCGCCGAGCTCGGCGGATTCGACGAAGCCGATGATGGAGATCTGGTCGGACAATCCGTAGGTGCGGATCGCAAGGTCGATCCTGTCGCGACCGCTGCGGTTGGAGCCGCACAGCACCAGCCGCTCCGTGATGCCGCGTTCGCGCAACAGGGCGAGCGCGGCGAGCAGTGTGATGTGGTTCTTGTGTGGCCAGAACTGCGCCGGATAGAACAGATAGCCGGGCTCGAGTCGGTATTTCGCCAGCACGGCGGCATCGGCGGCGGTGTCGGGCGCGGACCGGCTGACATAGGTCGATGGCGAGAACGGGATGCAGATCGCGCGGTCCCGCTCCATGGCGTAGCGGCGGCAGAGATCGTCGATCAGCTCGGACGCATTGACGATCACCGCGACGGCCTTGGTGCTGGCGAGGCGGAACAGGATCTCGCGGCGCTCGAATTCGCCGAAGGCGCGCACTTCCGGAAACTCCGGCGCGTCGCGATGGCAGCCGTCGAAGATCGTGATGATGAAGGGCAGCTGGTGCAGCAGCAGGTGCCGCTTCGAGGTCGACGTGAAATGCACGACGTCGATGCCGTCGCGGATCAAGGCGCGCTCGAACGGCGATTTGAGCTCCAGCGCGATCTGGACGAGATCAAACGGCCCGCAATATTTGAGGAACAGGAAGAGATAGTCGGACACGCCGAACTTGCGCAGCCGTCCCTCGACACCGAACTCCTTCAGGATCTCGATCGTCTTCGGATAGGGCGAGTACACCACGATCTCGTTGCCGGACTGTGCCGCCCATTCGCGCAGCCAGAGCAGATCGTTGAGTGGTTGCTGAAAGCCGCCGCCGAGCTCAAGAGCCTGCTCGAGCATCACGGCTAGGCGCAGCGGTCTCACGGCTTGCCGGCCTTTCTGGCGACTGAGTAGGCGGCCCAGCTCTTCGAGTTTGGCGCGTCCTGCGTCAGCCATGCGGCGTGGTCGGCCGGCTGAAAGCCGCTCGTCGCGAGCGCTGCGTCGATCTCGAACGGAAACCAGTAGCGTATGTGGTGCGCTTCATCGACGCGACGGATCGTGGCGCGATCCGTGTCCTCGCAGAACAGCGTGTAGTTGACCGTGACGGCCGCATTCGGCTCGTCGTGGTGGGGCTGTGCGATACGGGTGAGCCGCAGCGGCTTCTGCTCGATCACTTTGACCCGCGTCTCGACGCCTTGCGCCAGCACGGCGCCGCCATACCAATAATCGAAGAAGAACACGCCGCCCGGCTTCAGCGCGGCATGCGCCGTGCGGAACATCGCTACCAGTGCATCGCGGCTGGTCTGATAGCTGGCGACGTGGAACAGCGATACCACCGCATCGTAGTCGCGTTCCGGGCCGGTCTCGCAGGCATCGCCTTGCCGGAACAGAATCGAGAGCCCGGCCTGCGCGGCGCGGGCCTTGGCGCTCGCGATCATCTCGTGGCTGAGATCGATGCCGGCAACGTTCCAGCCCTGGCGGGCGAAGGCCAGCGCGTGCAGGCCGGTGCCGCAGCCGAGATCGAGCAGCTTGCCTGAAGAGACGCCGTGATCGCGCAGGCGTGCTTCGACGAACGACGTCTCCGCCGCGTAATCCTTGTCCTGATAAAGCAGGTCATACCAGGGCGCGTAGTCGGCGAACACGGTCACGCCAAAATCTCCTTGAGCGCCTGTGCGGAGCGCGCGATCTCGTCGTCGGTCAAGGCAAGTCCGCTCGGCAGGTAGAAACCGCGACGGGCAATGTATTCCGCGTTCGGATGGGATTCATCGCGCATCAGGCCCATCCGGCGCAGCACCGGCTGCTCGTGCATGCACCAGAAGAACGGTCGCGTGCCGATGCCCTTGTCGCCGAGGCGGCGCATCGCCTCCTTGGCGTCGAACGGCACGCTGTCGTCCAGCACGACGCCGTAGACCCAGTAGATATTGTCGGCATAGTTGGTTCTTGCGACCGGGCGGCGGATGCGATCGACGCCGGCGAGATGCTCGTCGTAGAGCCGGCCGATCCGGCGCTTGAGCTCGACCGTGCGCGGCAGGCGCTCGACTTGGGCGACGCCGAGCGCGGCCTGCAAATTGGTCATGCGCGCGTTCCAGCCGAACTCCTCGTGGACGAAACGCTGCTGCGGCTGAAAGCAGAGATTGCGATAGCCTTGCAGCCGATCTGCGAGCGCGTCGTCGTCGACGAGGATCATGCCGCCTTCGCCGGTGGTGACATGCTTGTTGGGATAGAAGCTGAAGGTCGAGACGTCGCCGAAGCTGCCGCAGGGCGCGCCACGATAGGTCTGCCCATGCATCTCGGCGGCGTCCTCGATCACCCTCAGATCATGCTTGCGCGCAAGCGCCATGATCGGTTCGAGATCGACCGGCAGGCCGTAGATGTGCACCAGCATGATCGCGCGCGTGCGCGGCGTGATCGCGGCCTCCACGCCCTCGACCGTCATGTTCCAGCTCGCGGCATCGCAGTCGACCCCGACCGGGACAAGGCCGGCGCGCACGACGGCTGCGGCGCAGCTGATGATCGTGAAGGTCGGGATGATGACTTCGGAGCCTTCCTCGAGGCAGAGCGCATGGACAGCGATGTCGAGCGCGACCGAGCCGTTGGTCACCGCGATGCCGTGGCGCCGCCCGGCGGCCTCCGCCATCGCCTGCTCGAAGCGCTTGATGAACGGGCCTTCCGATGAGATCCAGCCGGTGCGGATGCATTCGGCGAGATAGTCGGCCTCGTTGCCATCGAGCAGCGGCGTGTTGACGGGAATGAACGGCGCGGTCACAGGCCCGGACCCTTGATCCGGATTTCTGACTGGGAGACTTCGCCAAAGCGGGTCTTGTCGTTCTCGCCGGAATAGGGGCCTTGCTTGATCTCGAACATCTCGACCGACTCGAGCACGTGGAAGCCGTGGGCGCCGCTGCACAACAGGATGATGTCGCCGGCGCCGAGCACGCGGCTTTCCAGATATTTTTCTTCGATCGTGTAGAAGTCGACCTGGAGCTTGCCCTTCTGGATCAGCAGCACTTCCTGGGTGTAGTGCACCTCCCGCGTCACCTTGTTGTGGCGATGCGGCTCGATGCTCTTGCCCTTCGGATGGCTCATATAGGCAAGCTGCTGCGACAGTTCGGGCGACGAAAAGAAGTGGATGCCCGGCTCGCGAAACGAGGCGCGCACGATGATCGCATAGAGCTGGTCGCCGAATCGAACATGTTCGACGTGTTCCATCTGAGCCTCGACAAAAAACGCTGGAATTTTAGTGACATAGCGTCAGTGAGGGGCACTTTGGCTATTTTGGCCCATACCGTCAAGGGTGCGCCGGCGGCTCCTATGTGCGGCCGGCGAGCTGCAAGATCGTGCTCACGCGTTGACGGAATGTGTGGGTCGAAAGCGTGCGTGCCTGTCCGGCTGCAGCGATCGCCGTGCGCGCGGGCTCATCATTGAGATAGCGATCGATCTGCGCGATGCAGTCGTCGGCCGAACGCCAGACAGCGACCTCGCGGCCGGGCTCGAACAGCGTGTGAAGATTGTCCTTGAAGTCCGTGAGCAGGAAGGCGCCGACACCGGTTGCTTCGAACAGGCGCGCATTGCCGGCTTCGGGGCCAGCCATGTCGATATGCGAGTTGAGCGTCACGCGCGAGGTGCGCAGCGCCTGATACATCTCCACGCCCCAAACCTCGCCCTGGTAACAGCGATGAAGCGGCGACGAGCCGGGCAATGTGTGCAGGCCGCTGCCGAACAGTTTCAGATCGTAGCGCCGCGCCACAGCTTCCAGCTGCGCCACCCGCTGTTGATGATCGGCCGATACGGCGCCCACGAATGAGACGTCGATGCTGCGCGCTGGTGCGGGCGGAAGAACGTCGAGGATCGCCGGCTCGAATCCGAGATGGATGACCTCGGAGCGAGCGCCTTGTTGACGAAAGAAATCCACCACCGCGGCGATTTGCGAGATCAGGAGATCGTAGACCGACCAGTCTTCACCGCGCGAGGGCACGATTCCGACCTGGCCGACCATGGTAGGGCGGCAGATCTGCTTGATCCGGCGCACCAGCCGCGTGTCGACGTGGAACAGATCCTGGTTGAGGATCAGGTCCGGCTTGAAGTCCTCGATCTGCGCCAGCAGGATCTGTTCCGACTGCACGTCGAGGCGCGGGCTCAGACCGATCTTGCGCGCGAGCGGCCTCAACACCGGCTTGAATGGTGCGACGGCGCGCTGCAGCCATCCCGGGATGGCATCGCTCACGGCGGCGCCCGGTGGCGGCGATGGAGTCACGCTGATGCCGTGTTCGCGCGCCCAAGCCGTCTGCATCCAGCCGTTGTTGACGTGGATGTTGGCGGCTGTGTGCCCGAGGGCTTCGAAATTGCGCGAGTAAAAGTCGGCGACGCCGAACAGGCTGGCGCTGCGCGCGGCCATCTGCGCGTCGTAGTCCGAATTCTCGAGGCCCGGATGGCGCCGGTACAGCCAGGCGAGAAAGCGCTGATAGTCTGCGTTGAGGATGAGAACGCGCACGGACCTAGCGCGTCCCGTTCGCGAGTTTGCGAGTGATGTCTCGACGGAGGCTCATTTGCGGGTCGAATAGCCCATTCACGGACCGTGCACAATGTCCGGGCGGCCTGAAATCCGGCGGCGCGGGACGCGATCGGTGCCGCGCGGGACCTACCGCTCGTCCGCGATCACCTTGCCGTCGTTCGGCAGCGCGCCAGGGCTGACCAGTTCGACTGCGCCGCCGAGCTTCGTTACGGCCCGCAGGCTGCTCGCGAGCTCCTCGCGCAGTGCATCGCCCGATGTGTCCGTCTCCGCCTTCAGCGTCATCGCGTCGGTCTCGCCCTGGCGGGTGACGACGAGGCGCAGCCGTCCGAGCGCGGGATGGCGCTTGCCGATCTCGGCGACCTGCTCGGGGCGGACGAACATGCCCTTGACCTTGGTGGTCTGGTCGGCGCGGCCCATCCAGCCCTTGATGCGCATGTTGGTGCGCCCGCATTTGCTTGAGCCCGGCAACGCCGCGGTGAGGTCGCCGAGCGCGAGCCGGATCCAGGGATGGTGCGGGTCGAGCGAGGTCACCACGATCTCGCCGACATCGCCCGGCGACACGGGATCGCCGGTGCCGGGTTTGACGATCTCCATGATCAGATCCTCGTTCATGACCATGCCGTCACGCGCCTCGGTCTCAAAGGCGATGAGGCCGAGATCGGCGGTGCCGAAGGCCTGGTAGGCGTCGATGCCGCGCGCCTTGATCTCGGCCTGGAGCGAGGGCGGGAAGGCGGCGCCCGACACCAGCGCGCGCTTGATCGAGGAGACGTCGCGGCCCGCGGTCTCTGCTGCATCGAGCAGGATCTTCAGGAAATCGGGTGTGCCGCTGTAGCCGACGGGACGGTAGGCCTCGATCAACTCGAACTGCTGCTCGGTATTGCCGGGGCCGGCAGGGATCACCGCGCAGCCCAGTGCGCGCGCCGAGGCGTCGAAAATGAAGCCGCCGGGGGTGAGGTGGTAGCTGAAGGTGTTGAGCACGACGTCCTCGGGGCGGAACCCGGCCGCGAACAGCGCACGTGCGCCGCGCCAGGGATCGGCCTGCCGCCCCTCCGGCTCGAAGATCGGGCCCGGGGAGGTGAACAGACGGGCGAACGACCCCGGGGCCGCCGCCACGAAGCCGCCGAAGGGCTGGGAAGCCTTGTGCAAGGCGGGCAGTTCAGACTTGCGCAGCACGGGAAGGCCCGCCAGTGCCGCTCTGGAGGTCACCGAAGCGGGATCGATGCCCTTGAGCCGCTCGGCATAGGCGGGAGCGCTCATCGCGCTGCGCAGGACGCCCGGCAGGCGGGCGAACAGCTCAGCCTCGCGCGCGGCTGGCTCGCGCGTCTCGAGGGCGTCGTAATGGGCGGTCATGGCAGATCTTTCATGGCAGGTCTTTCCGGGTTGGCATCCGTTGCACGCCGCCGCTCGCATGGGTATCAGACGGCCATTGGCGGGGCGTGGAGAGGACGCAATGGCAGACGAGAGCATCATTCCGGCGGAGGAGGCGGCCGAAATCGTCGCGCGCCTGAAGCGCCGCATGATCGAGGACGCGATCCCGCTGTGGTCGACCGTTGGCTGGGACCATGAAGCGGGCGGCTTCATCGATCGGCTGCACCGCGATGGCACTGCGGACAGAGCCGCGCCGCGGCGCGTGTTCGTGCAGGCGCGCCAGATCTGGTGCTACGCCAAGGCGGCGCAGATGGGCTGGTATCCCGAGGGGCGCGCCATCGCGCTGAAGGGGCTCGAGCACCTGCTGGCGAAGGCCAAGGCGCCCGACGGCCGGCCTGGCTACGTGCACCGGCTGACGCCGGAGGGTGCGGTGCTGGATTCGCGGCGCGATGCCTACGACCACGCCTTCATCCTGTTTGCGCTGGCGACCGTCTATTCGCTCGACCAGGACGCGCAGATTCGTGCCGAGATCGACGCACTGCTTGCCTTCCTCGACAGTCATCTGCGCTCGCCGCATGGCGGCGTGCACGAGAGCCTGCCGGTGTCGTTGCCGCGCCGTCAGAACCCGCACATGCATCTGTTCGAGGCGATGATCGCGTGCTTCGACGCGACCCACGATCTGTCGTTCCAGAATCGCGCCGGTGAATTCTTCGCGCTGTTCCTCGCCAATCTCTACGATAAGCGGAAATGTGCGCTCGGCGAATATTTCGAGGAGGACTGGTCGAAGATCGAGCCTGTCAGCATCGAGGCTGGCCACCAGGCGGAATGGGTTTGGCTGCTGAAAGGGTTTGAACGCATCACGGGCTGCCCAACCGGACAGCGGCGCGCAGAGCTGCTGGCGACCGCGCTGCGCTATCGCGATGCGGCCACGGGCTGTCTCGTCGACGAGGGCGATGACACCGGCAACATCCGTCGCAGCACGCGCCGGCTGTGGCCGCAGACCGAGATCGCGAAGGCGTGGATTGCGCAGGCCGAATCCGGCGAGGCGGGTGCGGCGGAGGAGGCCCGCGCGGCGCTGGTGCGGCTCGAACGGCATTATCTCAGCCATCCCGTGCGGGGCGGCTGGTTCGACCAGTTCGACAGCGACGGCAAATCGCTGATCGACACCATTCCTGCGTCGTCGTTCTATCATGTTCTCTGCGCAGTCACGGAAGCGGAGCAGGTTTTGGAAAGTTAGAGCCACCGCTTGCGCCGCTTGAAGCTCTTGAGGTTTTTAAAACTCTTGCGCTGGTCGCCGGCGCCACCGAGATAGAATTCCTTGACGTCCTCGTTGTCGCGCAGTTCGTCCGCGGTGCCGTCGAGCACGACCTTGCCTTGCTCCATGATGTAGCCGTGGCTCGCCACCGACAGTGCAGCGCGCGCGTTCTGCTCGACCAAGAGGATGGTGACGCCGAGGTCGCGGTTGATCTTCTGGATGATGGCGAACACCTCTTTCACCAGCAGCGGCGACAGGCCCATCGACGGTTCGTCCATCAAGATCATCTTCGGGCGCGCCATCAGTGCGCGGCCGATCGCCAGCATCTGCTGCTCGCCGCCGGAGAGATAACCGGCGAGGCCGGTGCGCTCTTTCAGACGCGGGAAATAGTTGAAGACCATGTCAAGGTCGGCATCGACCTCACGATCCCGGCGGGTGAAGGCGCCGAGCCTGAGGTTTTCCAGCGACGTCATGTCGGCGACGATGCGCCGGCCCTCCATGACCTGGAAGATGCCGCGGCGGACGATCTTGTCGGGATCGATGCCGGCGATGGGCTCGCCCTCGAACAGGATCTCGCCGCGCGTGACCTCGCCGTCCTCGGTCTTGAGCAGCCCCGAGATCGCCTTCAGCGTGGTCGACTTGCCGGCACCGTTGGCCCCGAGCAGCGCCACGATCGCGCCCTTGGGCACGTCGAGGCTGAGGCCGCGGAGCACCAGGATGACGTCGTCATAGACGACCTCGATGTTCCGCACGGCGAGGAGTGCGGCGGGGGCCACGGCGGTGGGAGTGGGACGGGCTGCTTCAATGGTTTGGGACATGCGTCATCATCCTCCGCTGTCGTCACCCGCCTTGTGCGCAATGCGCACTGGGGCGGGTGACCCAGTATTCCAGAGACGCCAGAGATCCATCGAGAAGCTGCGGCGTACTGGATCCCCCGCTTTCGCGGGGGATGACAGTTGTGCGTGTGGTGAGGACCAGGCTCACCAGCCCAGCAGTTCCGGCTTGCGCGGCAACTCGACGCTCTTGACCTTCTCGAGCTTGATCGTGCCCTTGGCCATGAGGTCGTTGAGATCGCCGTCGGTCGCGCCCGAGATCTTGGTGCGATAGAGCTCGACCTTCAGCGTGCCGCGATGGTCCTTGTCGGTCCAGGTCGAGGGCGCACAGACGCCTTCCATGCCGGCCGGCACCCAATCCTTCTTCTGGTAAAAACCCTTCACCACGTTGTCGCCGGTGGCGCCGCCGTTTTTGGCGGCCCAGTCGAGCGCTTCCTTCATGTAGAGCGACGAGCAGACAGCAGCGATATAGTGCACCGGGCGGTAGACCTTGCCGGTGGGGTCGGACATCTTCGAGATCTCCATCACGGTCTTCATGCCAGGCGCATCGCCGCCCCAGCTCACCGCGGTCCGCAGCGGGAAGATCACGCCGTTGGCGGCATCGCCCGCGGTCTTGGCGGCGTTCTCGTCCATGCCCCAGACATTGCCGAGGAACTGGATCTCGACGCCGGCGGTCTTGCAGGCCTTCATCACCGAGATGTTGGAAGCTGCGGTGTTGCCGAGATAAGCGTAATTGGCGCCTGAGGATTTCAGGCTCAGGCACTGCGCGCTGTAGTCACCGGGCGCGAGCGCGAACACCAGCGGCGGCAGTACCTCGAAGCCGAGCTCCAGCGCCATGGCTTCGCCGGCGGCCTTCGGCGCGTTCGGATAGGGATGGTTGGCGCCCATGTGCACGAATTTCGGCTTGCCGGGCTTGCCCTTGGCCTTCCAGTCTTCGGCCGCCCAGATCAGCATTGCGCGCAGCGAATCCGAATAGCTCGGACCATAGAAGAAATTATAGGGCGCGGGCTTGGCCTTGCCGCTGGTGCCTTCGGGATCGGTCAGGGCTGCGGCGTAGGAGCCGGAGAGATCGGGAATCTTGTCCTGGGCGAGGAAGCCGGTCAGCGCCTCGGTGTCGGCGGTGCCCCAGCCCATGATCGCGGCCACCTTGCTGTCAGGCGCCGACCACTTCTTGTAGAGCGCGATCGCCTTCGGCACCTGATAGCTGTAGTCGTTGGTGTCGACGTTGATCTGCTTGCCGCCGACGCCGCCGTTCTTGTTGACCCAGGCGAAGGTATCCGCGACGGCCTGGCCGTAAGGCGTGCCGACATCGGAGGTGCCGCCGGAATAGTCGGCGAGATGCCCGATCGCGATCTGGGCCTGCGCGCTCGCGGAGAATGCCGCGATCACAAGCGCGAACGATGCGGTGCTCAAAAGGGACTTCATCTTCATGGGTCGGTTCCTCCGGTTTATTGTTTAAGTGAAGCAGCCCGCGCTCAGTGCGAGAACGGGTAGAGTTTCCAGTACGCCTTGATCTGCCGCCAGCGATGCGCGAGCCCGTCAGGCTCGAACATCAGGAATGCGATGATGATCACCCCGATCGCGATCTCGCGCAGGAAGGTGATGTTGTTGTTGAGCGACAGTGCCTTGTCGATCGTGCCGCCTTTCAAATACAAGCTGATCAACTCCATCGTCTCAGGCAGCAGCACCACGAAGGCGGTGCCCATCAGCGTGCCCATGATCGAGCCGGTGCCGCCGATGATGATCATGGCGAGGAACAGGATCGAGCGCTCGATGCCGAAGCCTTCCTGCGAGACGACAAGCTGGTAATGCGCATAGAGCGCACCGGCGATGCCGGCGAAGAAGGCGGCGAGACCGAACGACAGCGTGCGATATTTCGTGAGGTTGATGCCCATGATCTCCGCGGACAGATAATGGTCGCGGATCGCCACCAGCGCGCGGCCGTCGCGCGTGCGCATCAGATTGGTGACGAGGATGTAGCTTGCGATCACGTAAGCCAGCACGACGTAGAAATATTGCCGGTCGCCGCGCAGCGCGTAGCCGAAGATCGAGAAAGGTTCGGCGCTCGCCGGCACGGAGCCGCCGGAAAACCATTCGGCGCGGGAGAAGAAGTCGAGCAGGATGTATTGCGCAGCGAGCGTCGCGATGACGAGGTAGAGACCCTTCAGTCGCGCCGCCGGAATGCCGAAGATCAGCCCGACCAGCGCGGTGACGACACCCGCGAGCGGGATCGCGAAGAACACCGGGATCGGCGCGTTGTTGGAGATGTAGGCGGAGGTGAAGGCACCGAGCAGGAAGAAGGCGGCGTGGCCGATTGATATCTGGCCGGTGAAGCCGACCAGGATGTTCAGGCCCAAAGCGGCGATCGAGAAGATGCCGATCTGAATCAGGATGCTGAGCCAGTAGCCGCCGAGGACTTGCGGCACGAAGCAGAGCAGCAGCACGCCGAGAATCGCAAAGTTGCGGCTGGTGGTGGTTGGGAAGATTGTGGTGTCGGCCGCATAAGAGGTGCGGAAATCACCAGCAGGGATGAGGGCAGGGCCGGCCATGGGTCAGATCCGCTCGATGTCGTGGGTGCCGAACAGGCCGTAGGGCTTGATCATCAGCACGATGATGAGGACGTAGAACGGCGCGATCTCGTAAAGATTGCCCCAGTGCAGATACTGGCTGTCGACATATTGCGCGATGTTCTCGAGCAGGCCGATGATGATGCCGCCGAGCACGGCGCCGCCGACGGAATCGAGCCCGCCGAGGATCGCCGCCGGAAATACCTTGATGCCGTAGGCGGCAAGGCCCGAGGACACGCCGTTCACCACGGCGACGACCACGCCCGCGACCGCCGACACGGTGGCCGAGATCGCCCAGGCCATCGCGAACACGCTCTTCACGGAAATGCCGAGCGACTGCGCCACTTGCTGGTTGAACGCGGTGGCGCGCATCGCAAGGCCATACTTCGAGGCGCGGAAGAACCAGGCCATGCCGATCATCACCGCGACCGAGACGACCAGGCTCATGACATAAACGGTCTGGATCTGGAGCCCGAACAGGCCGACCGACTGGCTCTCGAACACCCGCGGGAACGGCTGCGGATTGACGCCGAACATCCATTTCAGCGTCGCCTGCAGCACCGTGGAGAGGCCGATCGTCACCATGATGACCGAGATGATGGGCTCGCCGATCATCGGCCGCAGGATCAGGACCTGGATCGCGATGCCGAACACGAACATGAACACCAGCGTCATCGGCATGCCGATCCAGAACGGCGCCTGGTATTTGGCAAGCAGGGCCCAGCACACCCAGGCGCCGACCAGCAACAATTCACCTTGCGCAAAATTGACGACCTGCGTCGCCTTGTAGATCAGCACGAATGACATCGCGACCACGCCATAAAGCGTGCCGACCACGAGGCCGTTGACCAGGAGCTGGATGAGGAAGGCGGTGTTCATCTATGATGGACCTTTCGCCTCTCCCCGCTTGCGCAGGGAGGGGTAGATCGATTGCCAGCTCTGTATCGAAGCGAGTTCACTCCGCCGCCTCCGCCATGGGCCCATGTCCGCCCAGATCGACCACGCGCAGCGTCGTGCGAACGCGCTGCGTGGTGCCGTCCTGGAAGCGGATCACGGTGTCGACGGGGATGTCGGCGATGCCGCGGTAGATGGCGTCGATGATGCCTTCGTATTTCTCGTTGATGACGCTGCGGCGCACTTTTCGCGTGCGGGTGAGCTCGCCGTCGTCGGCGTCGAGCTCCTTGTAGAGCAACAGGAAGCGCGAGATGCGCTGGGCCGGCGGCAACGTGGCGTTGACGGTCTCGACCTCCTTCTGGAGCAGCGCATAGACCTCCGGCCGCGAGGCGAGGTCGCTGTAGGTCGTGAACGAGAGGCGGTTCTTTTCCGCCCATTTCGAGATGATGGAGTAGCGGATGCAGATCATCGCGGCGAGCGCGTCGCGGCCGGCACCCAACACGACAGCCTCGGCGATATAGGGCGAGAATTTCAGCTTGTTCTCGATGAATTGCGGCGAGAAGCGCTCGCCGCGCGAGGTCTCGGCGAGATCCTTGATGCGGTCGATGACGACGAGCTGGCGGTTCGCGTTGAAATAGCCGGCGTCTCCCGACAGCATCCAGCCATCCCTGATGTCGGCGACGCTGGCCTCCGGGTTCTTGTAATAGCCGAGGAACATGTTGGGATGCCGCACCACGATCTCGCCGACGCCGTGGACGTCGGCATTGTCGATGCGGATCTCGACGCTGTCGGCCATCGGCACACCCGTCGTGTCTGGGTCCACCTTGCCCGCGGGATGCAGCGTATAGGCCCCCAGCAGCTCGGTCTGACCGTAGAGCGTACGCAGCGGCACGCCCATGGCCTGGAAGAACTTGAAGGTATCGGGCCCGAGCGCCGCGCCACCGGTGGCGGCCGAGCGCAGCCGCGTGAAGCCGAGCCGGTCGCGCAGTGCGCGGAACAGGATCGCGTCGGCAAAGCCGGAGCGCTTGCCCTGCTCGAGCGCGGCAAGGCCCGACTTCATCCCGATATCGAACAAGTGCTGCTTGAACGGCGTCGCGTCCATCACCTTGGCGCGGACATCGGCGGCTATGGATTCCCAGACCCGCGGCGCGAACAGCACGAACGTCGGCGCGATCTCGCGCAGATCGTTCATCATCGTATCCGGCTCTTCGACGAAGTTGATCTTCATCCGGCAGAGCAGGCCTTTGCCGAGCACATAGACCTGCTCCATGATCCAGGGCAGCGGCAGCACCGAGACGTATTCGTCCTCGGGCCCTTTGGGGTCGAAGGCGAGATAGGTCGCGCAATGACCGAGCACGCGGCCGGCGGCGAGCATCGCGAGCTTCGGATGTGACGTGGTGCCCGACGTGGTGCAGAGGATCGCAACATCCTCGCCCTTGGTGGCATCGACGAGCTTGTCGTAAAGGTCGGGCTCGCGGTTAGCGCGGGCACGGCCGAGCTCGGCGAACTTTTCTGCCGACATCAACCGCGGGTCGTCATATTTCCGCATTCCGCGCGGGTCGGAATAGATGATGTGCTTGAGCCGCGGCACGCGCTCGGCCAGCGCCAGCAGCTTGTCGACCTGCTCCTCGTCCTCGGCGAAGACGAGCTGCGCTTCGCCATAGTTGAGGAGATACAAGGCCTCTTCATCAAGCACGTCGCGATAGAGCCCGAGGCTCAATCCGCCGGTCGCGTGTGCCGCCACTTCCGCCGCGACCCAGTCCGGACGGTTATCGCCGATGATGCCGATGACGTCGCCGCGGCCGAGGCCGAGTTCAACCAGGCCAAGCGCGAAGTCGCGCACGCGGGTCTGATAGTCGTTCCAGGTGAACGGGCGCCAGAGGCCGAGATCCTTTTCGCGTAGCGCGATCTCGTTGCCGTGCTCTTTTGCATTGAGCCGGAGCATCTTCGGATAGGTATCGGCCTGCGCGACGCGGCCTGCGTAATCCATCATGCCGCGCTCTCCTGTGCCGGCGGAGCATCGTCGGGATCGACGAGCACCTCGTCCTCTTCGCCGAGATAAGCGCGCCGGACGTGGGGATCGGCGAGCACGGCGGCGGGATCGCCCTCGGCGATCTTGCGGCCGAAATCCAGCACCATGACGCGGTGGGAGATGTCCATCACCACGCCCATGTCGTGCTCGATCATCACCACCGTCATGCCGAACTCCTCGTTGAGATCGACGATGTAGCGGGCCATGTCCTCCTTCTCCTCGAAATTCATGCCGGCCATCGGCTCGTCGAGGAGGATGAGGCGCGGCTCCAGCGCCATAGCGCGGGCGAGCTCGACGCGCTTGCGCAGGCCGTAGGAGAGGGTGCCGGCCTGCGCTTTCCGCACCGACTGGAGATCAAGAAAGTCGATGATCTCTTCCACCTTGCGGCGGTGCTCGAGTTCTTCCTTGCGCGCGCCGGTGAGCCAGTACAGCGAGCCCGTGAGGAAATTGTTCTTCAGGAGGTGATGCCGGCCGACCATGATGTTGTCGAGCACGCTCATGTGGTGGAACAGCGCGAGGTTCTGGAAGGTGCGGCCGATGCCGAGCGTGGGACGCGCATTCGGCGTCAGGCCGGTGATGTCGCGTCCCCCGTAGAACAGCTGGCCTTCGGTCGGCTTGTAGCGCCCGGAAATACAGTTCACGATCGAGGTCTTGCCGGCCCCGTTAGGGCCGATGATCGAGAACAGCTCGCCCTCGTTGATGGCGAAGCTGACATCGGTCAGCGCGCGAACGCCGCCGAACCGCAGGGACACGCCGCGCACTTCGAGACTGGTAGCCACCAAACAAATCCCTCCCGGTGATGGCGCGTTCAGTGGCGCTCTTCGTCCGTTCCTCTGGGGCGATCCTAGTACGGTCGTGCCGGTGAGGCCATGCAGCACATGGTCCCGACCGGAGCCGCGCCACCTTCGTACCCGTTTGGGATCAAAAGCCGCATCACCCGAGGTGGCCCTCAATAGGGGAAAGCGCTATTTTGAAATGTCTCCGGCCTGACAATTCTGCGACAAAGTTTTTCAGGCGGCCGTGGCCCTACACCTTTCGTCGGACGGTGGCCGGAATGTTCATGCTGCAGTGCAGCGGAAGGATGGGGTGACGAAACGGTGCTGGCTTCGGGGTCATGATTTCAGAGGATCAACTGAAGCGCGTCGCCGCCTGGTCGCGCGAACTCACGCCAGCTGAGATCGCGGTCGCCCGCGCCGGGATCACGGAACGATCCTACGGCACCGGCGAGACCGTGTTCATGCGCGGCGACAAATTTGACTATTGGGCCGGTATGGTGAGCGGCCTTGCCCGCATGGGCGGGGTTTCGCGCGACGGCAAGGAGACCAGCCTTGCCGGGCTCACCGCAGGTGCCTGGTTCGGCGAGGGCAGTGTGCTCAAGAACGAGCCGCGCCGTTACGACGTGGTCGCGCTGCGCGACAGTCGCGTTGCGTTGATGGAGCGCTCCGCCTTCATGTGGCTGTTCGAGAACAGCGTCGGTTTCAACCGCTTCCTGGTGCGTCAGCTCAACGAGCGGCTCGGCCAGTTCATCGGCATGCTCGAAGTCAACCGTACGCTCGATGCCACCTCTCGGCTTGCCCGGAGTATTGCCTCGCTATTCAACCCGATCCTCTATCCGGAATCGACCGCGCATCTGGAGATCACCCAGGAGGAGATCGGCGCGCTCTCCGGCATGTCGCGCCAGAACGCCAACCGCGCGCTGAACCGGCTGGAGAAGGAGGGGCTGCTGCGTCTGGAATACGGCGGCGTCACGATTCTCGATATCGATCGGCTGCGCGGATATGGCGATTAAGGCGCGACGGCGCCGGTCCGTCAGCCCGCATTGGCCGCGGCGTGCGCCGGCCACAGATCGTCGCGCCAGCGCACCGCGATCGCCAACATCGCGATGATGCCCGCGACTGCATAGACCGAGCCCATGGCGGAATAGCCAATGGGCGTAGCCCGGCCGCCGCTTGCACTTCCAGCGCGCCGAGCCCATTGTGCTCCATATCCTGGGCCCATTGGATGGGTCCAGCAGATCGCGGATCGCGGTTTCCGCTAGGTCTTGAGCCATGACGTGCTCGGGTTGCGGTTCTGAGGTTCAGAGCGGTTTTGCCTTCTGCCCGAAGTGCGGCACGAAGCAGCCAAGCGCGTGCGCTGGCTGCGGCTTTCCATGCGCGCCGGATTTCGTCTACTGCCCGAAATGCGGCGCTCTTGTCGGTGAGGCCACCCAGGGCGACGAGCGGGCATTGCAGCGGACGAGCTCGATGACGGTTCCGATCGGGCCGTCGTCCTCTCCACCGCTCGTGCCGACGGCCGAGGCTCAGCACGCGTTTCGACCACAGGCGGATAAAATCGATAGCGAAGCAAATCGTCGTACCATCACCGTGCTGTTTGCCGATCTCAGCGGCTTTACTTCGATGAGCGAGCGGCTCGACCCCGAGGTCATGCAGACGCTTCAGAACGAATTGTTCGAGGAGCTGACGGCCGCGGTGCAAAACTTTGGCGGCTTCGTGGACAAATTCATCGGCGATGCGCTGCTTGCTCTGTTTGGTGCACCGGCTGCGCATGAGGACGACCCGGAGCGGGCGGTCCGCGCTGCCCTCGACATGATCAGCCGGACGGCGCGCCTCAGCGAACGCGCGAAGGCGTATGCCGGTTCACCACTCCTGCTTCATGTCGGGATCAACACCGGGCACGTCGTCGCGGGTGGGCTGGGTGTTGGCGTTGCCAAATCCTACTCGGTGACCGGCGACACCGTGAATACCGCCCAGCGACTGCAGTCCATGGCGCCTCCGGGCGAGGTGCTGGTCGGACCCTTGACCCACCGTCTGACGCGGCACGCGTTCTCCTATGACTCGCTTGGCGAGGTCTCGCTCAAGGGCAAGATGGGCAGCGTCCTGGTCCATCGTTTGAAGGGACCGCTCGAGACGCCCCGTACGGCACGAGGGCTCGACGCGCTGGGACTTGATGCGCCACTGATCGGGCGCGACGCCGAGCTTGCGCGCGTGATCGGCAGCCTTGATCGCGCGTGCGGTGGCGCGGCTCAACTGGTGCGGCTGGTCGGCGAAGCGGGTATCGGGAAAACGCGCCTGGTCAACGAATTCGTTGCCCGCATTCGCGACGAGGATCTCTTTGCATGCGTGGCGATCCGGCAGGCAGTCTGTTCGCCGCTGGGTGAACAATCCTACGGCACACTCGCCGCCGTGCTGCGCAGCGCCTACGGCATCGCGCAGAAGGCCGACGCTGCAGAGGCGGAGGCAAAGCTTGCCGACGCGCTGTCAGAGCTTGGCCTCCCGGCCGAGGAGGCCGACCACCTGATGCCTCTCTATTTGCACGTCCTTGGCCTCGGCGATCCCAACGCCGTGCTCAGGCATGTCGAGCCGGAACAGCTCCGCCGGCAGATCTTTTTCGCGATCCGCACCGTCTTCGAACGCCGCCTCGCCTTGTCGCCGCTTCTGATCATCGTCGAGGACCTGCATTGGGCCGATGCGGTATCTCTAGAAGCGCTGCGGTTCCTGATGGACCGTCTGGAGCGGACGCGGCTGATGCTGCTGTTTACACATCGGCCCATGCTGGAGCTGGACCAGTTCGGCTCGAGCCGGATCAGTCATACAACCCTTCGGCTGCCGCCACTTGGCGATACCGACGGACAAAGGCTGCTCGCGGCTTATTTCAGTCACGGCTGGTGCCAGCCGCCGGGAGGGCTGTTCAATCGAATCCTCGAACGCGCGGGCGGCAATCCGCTTTTCCTCGAGGAGATCATCCGCGGCCTCATCGAAGCCGGCGCCCTGGAACGCGATGGCGCGCTATGGCGAATGAAGTCGGAGGAAGCCGCTGCGGATATTCCGGCGAGCATTCAGGCTCTGTTGCTGGCGCGCCTCGACCGCTTGCCGCATCAGGTGCGTCACCTGGCCCAGGAGGCCGCGGTGATCGGCCCGCGCTTTGATGCTGCTGTTCTCGGCGCGGCCGCAACTGAGCGGGCGAGGGTCGAAGCAGGGCTCGAACTTCTGTGCGACGCCGAGATCATCGAGGAGATCGCGGGCTCGAACTCGATTTCCCTGCGGACCTACCGCTTCACGCAAACCATGCTTCAGGACGTCATCTAT
Source organism: Bradyrhizobium sp. WSM3983 (assembly GCF_000473045.1). GTDB lineage: Bacteria > Pseudomonadota > Alphaproteobacteria > Rhizobiales > Xanthobacteraceae > Bradyrhizobium. The sequence goes on from NZ_AXAY01000010.1 coordinate 184,090, forward strand.
CAAAACCTGCTCTTGCAGCGCCGGATCGAGCTTCATGGACGGATTGGAGCCGCGCTGGAGCGGCTCTATGGCAACGAGCCGGAGCGGCTCGAAGATCTCGTACTGCTCGGACACCACTTCAGTCTGAGCGCGAACAAGTCGAAAGGCGCGCGCTATCTGCGCGCGGCCGGCGATCGCGCACGCGGAAGTTACGCCAATGACGATGCCCTTCGTTTCTACCAGCAGTCCCTCGCGGTACTGTCGACCGGCGTCGAACGGGAGCCGGAATGCCTGATCCTGTACGAGCGGATCGCGGATCTCTGTCGTGTAGCTGGCCGCCGAAGCGCGGCCGAGGAGCACTACCAAGGCGCGCTGGAGGGGCACCGCGCGGTAGAAGACTGCATCGGCGAAGCGCGAATTCTTCGCAAGCTCGGCCGATTGTTGTGGGACGCCGGCAAGGGCGTCAACGCGGAGGCGCACTATGCCGAGGCGGCAGAACGGCTTGCCGGGACCGACGCGCCGATCGAGTGGGCGCACCTCTTGCAGGAGCGCGGCCGTCTCGCGTTTCGCGTGGGTGATCCCGTCGCGGCCGCGCGATGGGCCGACGAGGCGCTCGGTTACGCGCGCTCGGTGTCGGTGGACGCAGACGGGCAGGCCGGGCCCGAGGCGGCGCGCGCCATTGCGGAGGCACTCAACACCAAAGGGGTTGCGCTGGCGCGGCTTGGGCGACACCAGGAGGCGGTGCGCGAGGTGGAGCAAAGTGTCGCAGCTGCCGAAGCCGCCGGCCTCCTCAACGTGGCGTGCCGCGGCTACACCAACCTCGGGGTGCTCTACACGATCATCGACCCGGCGCAAGCCATCGACGTTTGCCGGCGCGGGCTCGATGTCGCGTATCGCATCGGCGATCTCGGCTTCCAGGCGCGCCTCCTTGCCAACTTTGCCGTCGCCTGTTGCACCTTCACGGACAGATGTACCGATGAAGGGGTGCCGGCTGCCGAAAAGGCGATCGAAATCGACCGTGCGCTCGATCAGCGCGAGCATCTCCCGGTGCCCCTGATCGTGCTCGGTCAGATCCATCAATGCCACTTCCGCCCCGATCTCGCCGCGCGCTGCTACAACGAGGCCATCGAGGTGGCGAGCGAGACCGGAGAGCCACAACAGCTCTTTCCGTGCTATGATGGTCTTGCGACACTGAACCTTGATCGAGGCGACATGCCCGAGGCCGAGCGGTATTTCGCGCTGGCGCATGATGTCTGCGCCCGGCATGGGCTCGATCCCGCAGGGCTGATCGTACTGCCGTTTCTTGACTAGCCAATGTGAGGGAGTTCAACCATGTCAGATCGTCATGTCGATACACCGCTTCAGCCGGGTGACCGCGCACCGGATCTCGTGCTCGACGCCGTCACGCGCGAAGGAAAGATCGCACTTGAGGACTATCGCGGGCATAGTCCGATATTGGTCGGCCTGTATCGTGGCCTGCACTGCCCGTTCTGCCGTCGCCACATCGCGGCGCAGGCGCAGCTTGACGGCGCGCTCCGAGGGAAGGGCATCGAAAGCCTCACGGTCGTCAATACGCCGGCCGACCGGGCGCGGCTCTACTTCCGCTATCATCCACTGCCCAACTTGCTCGCTGCGTCCGACCCCGAGAGGGTCTCGCATCGCGCGTTCGGCCTGCCCAATATGGAGTTCACGGAGAACGAGACCGAGTGGCCGCGCAAGATCGGCATGGACGTGGTGATGAGCATGAAAGTCGACATGCCCGGCGAATTGCCCAGCCCGATGAATCGGCCAGAGGCCGCGGCGTACCTCAACAACAAGGACGGTTACGAGATGACGGATGCCGATCAGCGCATGGCGGCAGCGGGCACGGGCCAGTTGTTCGGCCAGTTCCTGCTCGATCGGGAGGGCATCGTACGCTGGACGTTTACCGAGGTTCCTGACGGCGGCCAGCGCATGTTCGGAGCGCCGAGCCCACAGGAACTGATGTCGGCTGCCTCGCAGGTGGCAGGCTAGGCATAGACGATCAGCTTGCTGTCCTCGGCCGTTTTTCCGCCAGCGCCGCCGCCATTGCCGAGATCAGTGGGCGCATGAAATAGGCGTCGTCCGCAGGCGAGATGTCGGTGCGCAGGCCGTGCGCGGCAAGCTCGCCGGAGACTGCAGGTCCCACTGAGGCAATCAACGTGCGCTCGAATCCCGCGCGCAACTTCGCCTCGCTGCCATGGGCCTTGGCGGCCTCGATCAGCCGGCGGACCTGGCCGAGATTGGTCAACGCAACGGCATCGATTCGCCCCCCAGCCATGTCGTCGATGGCGGTGACGATATTGGCGTCAGCTGCTTTGGAATCGTAGACGTAAGGCAAAACGGTATCGACCTCGGCACCTTGCGCGGCCAGCGCGCCGGTCAGTGCGCTGTGGTCCTTGTCCGGATAAAGCTGGAGGCCGAGGCGATGCCCCTTCAAGTCAAGCTTGCCGAGCATCTCGATCACGCCCTCGGTGGTCGGCTTCTCCGTGGTCTGCTGGGCCTCGAGCGAGATTTCGCGCAGCGCCTTGCCGGGCTTCGGGCCGCGCGTGAATTTTCGCGTTTCGGCCAGCGCCGCGACAAAGGTCTGGTCGAGGCCGCGTGCGCGCGCGAGCTTCATGATCCGCCGCAGGCCTTCGCCGGTCATCAGCACGAGGTCGTCAAACGGCTTGTCGATGGCGCGGCGGATCCAGGCTTCGACCGGGGCGGGGTCCGGCGCATCCTGGATGGTGAACATCGGGCATTGCACGACCTCGGCGCCTTGCTCGGCCAGGAGTTTTGAGAACTGCGCCTCCTCGCGGGTCTCCAGGATCAGAATGCGGGTGCCGGTCAAACGGTCGGCCATGGGCGTGCTCCAGTGAGCAAAAATCGCAAGCGTTCGTTCATCTTGACACCGTCGTCGGGATTGGCGCAAGGGTCGCCTCGGTGCTAGAGCAGAGTGCAAATCGCGGGTCGTCCGCGGCCTTTGCACAAACCTTCATCAAGTGCCATGCCCGATCATCAATACGTTCTGACCCTGTCCTGTCCGGATCGCCCCGGCATCGTCTCGGCGGTGTCGACCTTCCTGGCCCATAACGGACAGAACATTCTCGACGCCCAGCAGTTCGACGACGTCGAGACCAAGAAGTTCTTCATGCGCGTCGTGTTCACCGCGGCCGATCTTGCTGTGGAGCTGTCTGCGCTCCAGACCGGCTTCGCCGCGATCGCCGAGCGTTTCGGCATGGAGTGGCAGATGCGCGACCGCGCCACGCATCGCAAGGTAGTGCTGCTGGTGTCGAAGTCCGACCACTGCCTGGTCGACATCCTCTATCGCTGGCGCACCGGCGAATTGCCGATGACCCTGGCCGCGATCGTCTCCAACCATCCCCGCGAGGCCTATGCCGGGCTCGATTTCGGCGGCATTCCGTTCCACTATCTGCCGGTCACCAAGGAGACCAAGCGCGACCAGGAGGCGCAGATCCTCGATCTCGTCGCCAAGACCGGGACCGATCTCGTGGTCCTCGCCCGCTACATGCAGATCCTGTCAGATGATCTGTCGGCCAAGCTGTCCGGTCGCTGCATCAACATCCACCACTCATTCCTGCCGGGCTTCAAGGGCGCAAAGCCCTATCACCAGGCCCATGAGCGCGGTGTGAAGCTGATCGGTGCGACCGCCCATTACGTCACGCGCGACCTCGACGAAGGCCCGATCATCGATCAGGACGTCGAGCGCATCAGCCACCGCGACACGCCGGAAGATCTCGTCCGCAAGGGCCGCGACATCGAGCGCCGCGTGCTGGCGCGGGCGATCCGCTATCACCTCGACGACCGTGTCCTCCTCAATGGCCGCAAGACGGTCGTGTTCGTCGATTAGGCACGTAACACCGATCGACCGATCTGGCAGGAGCGCCGAGCCGCCCCGACGATCGTCGGAAGTGAGCGGCCCGGAGCCCTCATGGCGCAGATGGTCGTTCGAACATCGCGCGCGGCGTCACGTACCAGAGCAGAAAGAGTACCGCGGCCCCATGCGTCAGAAGCGTGGTCGATAGAGGAACGTTGAGCAAGACCTGCGGCAGGATCGCGCTGGAAATCAAGACAAAGCTGGGCGGCAGATCCGCAGACAGGCGATTGCCGAAAGCGAGGACCAGCCCGCATGCGAACGCCGCGATCGGTGCAAGCAGGGGGCCGACTGAGGCGACGCCTTCGGTCGCAAAAAGCGATGCATTCAAATATCCGAGTTCATAGGCTCGATTCATCACGATCGACAGCGGCTCGCTGTAGGCGCATGAAACGAACGGCTTCAGGAATCCGATCTGACAGAAATAGGTCAGCTCGTGCCTGGAGAAATAATCATTGTAGATATCGAAAGCGTTCGACGGGACGATCATCATCCGAAAATTGACTGTGTAGAAGAGGGTCGGCAACACAGCAAAAATGGAGGTCAGGAGTCCTGCAAGCATCGGCAGCAGCAGGGAGAAAATGACTGCCGTCCTGGATCCGAAATATCTGGCGAGATAGGCAATAAAGACCAGCCAGACCGGCGTAAAAATAGCGAACTTGGTCAGCGTAACCGGATAAAACAGCAGGGAGAGAACCAGCGCCGCAGCTGCGCGCCAAATGTTTCTTCGCGCAACGAAACAGGCAAAAGCGAAGGGCAGCAAGGTGGTGGTGGTGACCCCGATCGCGTACCTGAGTCCGGCAGGAAAAGCGAGCTCGTCGCGGTAGCGGTAGATGTTCTCTATGGTCACGATTCTGAAATTATAAATTGCACCCGTTATGATCGTCGCCAAGGACAACAACAGGATGAGCGTCAGCAAGTGCTCGAACATGCGCACGGGAAGTTCGTAGGCTCTGTCAACGGGTGAGACGATTAGTGTGGCGGGAACAAGAAACGCAGCTGCTGAAAATGCGGCAGACCATCCAGCCAAGCTGTGATCGTAGTTGAGGTCGCTGAAGCAGTTTAGCCAGAGATAGCCGAGGATCATCGAATAGAGATAGAATCCGACCATGTACCCGAAACTGAAACGAGCTATCACAAAAATCATTCCGATAAAGGCGAAGGCTGCGACCACTGCGGCTGCCACCGGCAATCGAGCCGGGTCGTAGAAAATATGGAACGCGGCAGCGCTAAAATAATGACTGCTGAAAGTTGTGACGGTTCTCAAGGAGAAGCCGACGGTAACGACGTGCAGGCAAATCAGCAGGCCGACTCCGCCCGGAGCTTCGACGAGACCGGCAATCGCTCGCCATCTATCCTTTAAAGTCATTCACCGGATTCCTTAGGGGGAGAACGGCCTCAATGGGGGCGAGGGGAGCGCCTGGCAACCGGGCGGAGTAGGCATCGCGTGCCGGCCGCCATGCCCTGGATCTTTGGCGACGCCATCGCACCGAGCACGCTGTCGATCGCATTGCGCGGGTCAGGACGCAGTTCGTTCCGGACGAGTTTTCGCCCAAACAGGAAAATCTTCGAGCCGCCAGACCCCGATAATCCTGCCGACGCTGACGGAATCATCCGCAATCTCCATGATCGGCGGCCCGAAATTGTATGGAGAAATCTGCAAATTCAGAATGCGCCAGTCTCCGCTGTCGATGTCGGAGTTATATCCGGTTGCTCGTTCTGTCGTCGTAAGGAAGAATCTGCTCCCTGATTTGTAGACGTTTCTGATCAGGCTCATGCTATCCGCAAAACTCAGGTGGAAAAGCACCTCCCGGCAAAACACCGCATCCGCAGCCGGAATGTCTTCGGTAATGGCGTCCAGGCAAATGAAACTCCGCTGCGCCGTGGAAAACTCCTTCTGATTGTGCGCAATGACGGATGGAACGATATCGATCCCGGTGTATGAGCAAGACAGCTGTATCTTCTGCATCCACGTAAAGTCACCGCAGCCGATGTCCAGGAGCGAGGATATGCCGAGCTCGGATACGACTTTCGGAAGGCTCGCGATGACGTTCTGTGCCGAGTGCTCACTTGACCCTTCTCCTGAAGAAGGCTGATCCTCATTCATCTTCCAAAGGTCGTTCTGATAGATTGCAGCGAAGCGATCCCGCACGGGGGCCCGCTTGTCGATGGTGAATCTGTTTCCCCTCGACTTGCGCAGCCAGTCGATGACTTTCGTCAGGCCAAGACGATGAAGTGTTCCTCGCAAGAACTCGCGCGCCGTGACCTTAAGCGTCATTTACAACTCCAGCCGGGATGTCGGGAATAGAAGCGCCAACAATACTTGAAAGCCGGTCGCTGTAGAAGGGGAGGCGATGCCGGTTTCCGGGGACCGCGCGGCGGCGAATTCGCCTACATCCGTGCGGATGCTGCCGGAATGGGCCGTCAGGCCTACGGCGGAGACCTCGCCTCACTCACTTGTCGGTGCCCCAATGGACGTATAAACGAGCTCCAGTCACGAATTTTCGCTCGTGTTGCCGCCGAACCGTTCCGGAGGTCGGACCAGATCGACCCGATTGTGAGTCTCCTTAAATAATGTCGAGAGAATCCGTGACGATGCCCGACCGCCCCGACTGGTTTCTTGGGGTGGGGTTCGCCCTGTTAGGTGCGGTACTGGGCGCCACCGTGCTTCACCAATCGAGCATGCTGTACTTCTATCAGGCGTTCATGCCGGAGATGGTCTATTCGGCTTGTGGTCACGGCTTCGTGCGCTCCCCGGTCACTCCCCCGCCGATGGTCGATTTCCTGTTCGGACGCAGCGCCGTGTTCGACTGCGCGACGATCGGGATCGCTCCGGAAGAGCCGGCCGGCATCTTCTTTCGTTCGCACCTCTATCTGGCTTGGGCGGTTTCCGCCTTGTGGCGCCTGACGTCAATTCGCTACTCGAACCTTTGGCCGCTGGTTTCGACGCTGGTCGGCGCATATGCGTGCGGTTGCTTCGTTCTCGTTCGTCTTTTCTTCGCGAGATGGCCCGCCGCGGCAGGCGCAGCCCTCCTGGCCCTGTCGCCGGTCATGCTGTCGATGGTTCCATATTTTCGGGACTTCTCCAAGGCGCCATTCTTCATCTGGGCCGTCGTGTTTCTGATTTTGACCATGCGCGCCGAGTTGCTGCGCATGGCTTTGTTGTGGGCGGCTCTTTCCGGCGCAGCTGTTGGCATGGGACTTGGCTTTCGCTCCGACGTTTTCATCCTGTTGCCGATCGGAATCATCGGATTGGTGGTCAGTTTGGGGCCGAAGAGATGGAAAGCCGGTGTTGCGACGATTGTCGTTTTCGCGGCGTCAGCCTTGCTTGCCGGCGCGCCGCTGTTGGGGGTTGGAAAGGCCGGAGCGTCCGGTACGTTGCTGATGCAAGGCTTGTCCGATCCATTCCAGAGCTATCTGGATTTGGGGCCTGTGCCATATTCGCTTGGAGCGCGGTACTCAGACGAGATCGTGCTGTCCTCCGTCGCCGCAGACTTGCGTCCTGCTGATCCGGGTTGGGATGCGGGCGAAGGCAAGCTTGGCCACACCGTTTCCCAAGCCGCGACACGATCCGGTTCTTACGTGCTGGGTTGGCTTCCATACTTTGCCGGCGATGTGACGACGCAAGCGCTGAAATCGGCCGCTTGGCTAATCGTGTTTCCCGAGCTCGTCGCGCCCGGGCGTGTCAACCTGGATCCAGGTGTTCCGGTGCGTGCGGCCCCGCAGATCGCGCGCTTGTTGAATCGGCTCTACGATCGACTGGCGAACTCGTGGGTCGCGACGATATGTGCGGCAGGATTTGTCGCGTTCTTCTGGCGAGAGGCGGCAGTCAGGCCGCGTGAAGCGTTCGCTCTGTTTCTGATGTTCGGCGCGCTGTTGACATATCCGGTGGTGCAGTTTTCGGTTCGGCATGTCTTTCAGCTCGAATTTATCTGGATACTGGCAGTTCTCTCGTTTTTCAGCGTTCCCTTCGAATGGACACGGCTTCGTGGCGTTTTGCCTCGCTTCCTGATCGTTGCCGCGATCGCGCTAGTCGGGCTGGTCTCGTTATATGCTGGCATGACAATGTATCAGGATCGCGTCCTGCGGCATCAATTCGAAGCGTTGCTGGCGGAGCCGAGAGAGCCAATTGCCCTCGTCTCAAAACCCTCCGCAGGCGAGACGGCGGTCTTCAGCCTGCCGCTGCCCGACAGATATCGCCCGCTTGTCGAAAGCGCCCCGGACAGTATGACCCCCAAACTTGGCGAACAAGGCCTGCAATGGGATGTGCGGGCTGCCGGAGACCGTATCCTGCTGACTTTCGGCGGAGAGAACTGCCGGCAGGGCAGGGTGATGGTTTCACTTCAATACGCGAAGCGCGAAGGCATATGGCAACCTCTCGATCACAGCATCTCGGTGGACCTTCCGCAGGACCGGCTTTCGTTCAGCACGGTACTGGTGCCGGCGTTCTATCGCCCGACCCAATATCTGTCCGATATCCAACTTCCGGACGAATATTCGGCGTGTCTTGTCAAGACTGAGAGAGTGATCGGGCCAACAAAACTTCCGATTCTCCTAGACGCCGCACTTGCCCCGGGATGGCAGAACCGGCCGTTACATCGTGCCTTTGGGGGATTCTCCACATTCGGGACCAAATGACAGGTCTGCGCGGCGACAGTGATGCCGAAGGCTCATGTGCCGATTTGGTCGAATTCGGCTCGGATCCGCTCAAACCAGGCGTTCTGCGGCCTAATTTGTGTTTAATCCCCGTATCGGCCTGATATGAGGGCAATCGGCGGTTGCGGAAGAGCGGGGGGTTCTGTAGCAGTTTCCGGAAGGCCGGGGGCGAGTTGGACTGCGATCTGCTCGCAGCACCGCCAATTTTGATAGATCGCTTAGGGACGTCAATGTTCGAAGACAAATGCTTGCTCATCACGGGTGGCACCGGGTCTTTTGGCAACGCAGTGTTGCGTCGCTTTCTCTCGTCAGCAATTCGCGAAATTCGCATTTTCAGCCGTGATGAGAAGAAACAGGACGATCAGCGCAAATTTTACAATTCTGACAAGCTCAAGTTCTATCTTGGCGATGTCCGTGACTACTCGAGCCTTCTAGGCCCGATGCGCGGCGCTGATTTCGTCTTCCATGCCGCCGCGCTGAAGCAGGTTCCGTCCTGTGAGTTCCATCCCATGGAGGCGGTCAAGACCAATGTCGTGGGAACGGAAAATGTGCTCGAAGCGGCGATTGCGTCCAACGTCCGGCGTATCGTCTGCCTCTCGACCGACAAGGCCGTGTACCCGATCAATGCGATGGGAATATCCAAGGCGCTGATGGAAAAGGTCATGGTCGCCAAGTCGCGCAATCTCGATGCGCGATCGACGTTGATTTGCGGCACGCGCTACGGCAACGTCATGGCCTCGCGCGGCTCGGTCATTCCGTTGTTCGTCGACCAGATCCTCGCCGGCAAGCCTATCACCATCACCGATCCGAACATGACGCGCTTCATGATGTCGCTCGGCGACGCAGTGGAACTCGTGCTCTACGCGTTCGAGCACGGCGACAACGGCGACATCTTCGTCCAGAAAGCGCCGGCTGCGACGATCGAAGTTCTTGCCAAGGCGATGGTGAAGGTTCTCGGCCGTCCCGATCACCCAATTCAGATTATCGGCACCCGTCACGGAGAGAAGCTGTACGAAACGCTGCTCAGCAGGGAGGAGCGCGCCAGCGCGCAGGATCTGGATCTCTACTTCCGTGTGCCGCCTGATCTGCGCGACCTGAACTACACGAAATTCTACGAAGAGGGCGAAACGCAGATATCGATCAGTGAGGACTACAATTCTCACAATACCGAACGCCTCGATGTCGCCGGCATGGTCAAGTTGCTCAACACCCTTGATTACATCCGCACAGTCGTTGCAGGCCGCACCCCCGTCAACGAAGGATGACGAAGCGGGGTGGCAGGCCCGACGGAGCCGGGCGCGCCGGCGCTGCTCGTAACGGATTGGTGGTCGGCATGGTGCGACGTATGAGATGCAGGATGTTGGGTTCATGACCGCTGGCAAGCTGAAAGTCGTTACCGTAATCGGCACCAGACCCGAGATCATCCGGCTGTCGCGCGTCATCGCCAAGCTCGATCAATTTTGCGATCATACGCTGGTCCATACCGGACAGAATTACGACTACGAGCTGAATCAGATCTTCTTCGATGATCTTGGCATCCGGAAGCCGGACGCTTTTCTCGGAGCCGCAGGTGCGACCGCGGCCGAGACGATCGGCAACGTCATCATCGCAACGGACCGGGTCCTGGCGGAGCGGGGCCCGGAAGCGCTGCTCATCCTCGGCGACACGAACAGCAGCCTCGCGGTGATCGCAGCCAAGCGTCGCAGGATTCCAATCTTTCACATGGAAGCGGGTAATCGCAGCTTCGACGATCGCGTTCCGGAGGAGATCAATCGACGGATCGTCGATCACACCGCGGATATCAACCTCACTTATTCGACCATCGCCCGCGACTATCTGCTCCGCGAGGGATTGGCGCCCGACCGCGTCATCAAGACCGGGAGCCCGATGTTCGAGGTGTTGGAGCACTACCGTCCGCAGATCGATGCTTCCGGCGTACGGGCGCGGCTCGGGCTGGAGACCGGGCGCTATTTCGTCGTCAGCGCGCATCGGGAGGAGAACGTCGATTCCGAGATCAATTTCGCCAAGCTCCGGGAGATGCTCAATGCGGTCGCCGCGCAGTTCAACCTGCCGGTCATCGTCTCGACCCATCCGCGCACCCAGAAGCGGATCGACGCGAGGGGCATGTCGTTCCGGCCGGAAGTCCAGCTGCTGAAACCGCTTGGATTCAGCGACTATGTCAATCTGCAGATCGGAGCCCGTGCCGTACTTTCGGACAGCGGCACCATCACCGAGGAAGCGTCGATTCTCGATCTCCCGGCGCTGAACATTCGAGAGGCACACGAGCGGCCCGAAGGCATGGAGGAGGGAACCGCGATGATGGTCGGCCTCGACGTGGATCGCGTCATGCAAGGGATTGCGATTCTCGATGCGCGAGAGCGCGGCGCCGATCGAGCTCTCCAAATCGTATCCGACTATGCGACGCCCAATGTGTCCGACAAGGTCGTTCGCATCATTCATAGCTATACCGATTACGTCAAAAGGGTTGTCTGGAGAACGAATCGCTAGAAAGACATCGCGCCGGACGCCGCAGGTCGTCCGCACTGTAAGTTAGCCTGGATTGGTGTTCCTTGAGGTTGCTTGTCGTCAGCCAGTACTTTTGGCCGGAAAATTTCAAGATCAACGATCTCGTGGAAGATCTCGTCGCGCGAGGTCACGAGGTCACGATCCTGACCGGGACGCCCAGCTACCCCAATCGCACTGGATTTGCCGATTTCTACGCTGCGCCCGAACGGTACGCACGGTACAAGGGCGCGCGGATCCTGCGCGTTCCTCTGCTGGCTCGATCTGCCGGGCCCGGACTCTTCCTGAACTATCTGAGCTTCGTCGTGACCGCTTCTCTTCTCGGTCCGACCAAGCTCCGATCGACACCCTTCGATTGCATCTTCGTGTTCGAGCCGTCTCCGGTCACGGTCGGCATTCCGGCGATCCTGCTACGTCGGCTGCGCCGGGTGCCGATGGCCTTCTGGGTGCAGGACCTGTGGCCTGAAACGCTGTCTGCCGTCGGCGTCGTGACATCTCCCCGGTTGCTCGGGCTCATCGGCCGTCTGGTCCGGTTCATCTACAATCGCTGCGATCTGATCCTGGCGCAGTCGCGCAGCTTTGTTCCGCGGATTGCCGGCAATTGCGATCATCCGGAACGCATCATCTATTTTCCCAACTGGGCTGAACTGATCTATGAAGCGCGCGATCAGGCAGCTGCGCCCGAGGTCCCGCCGGCGGATGGCAAATTCACGGTGATGTTCGCCGGCAACATCGGCGACGCGCAGGACTTTCCGGCGATTCTCGGCGCCGCCGAACATTTGCATGGCCGTCCGGGTTTCCGCTGGGTCCTTGTCGGCGACGGCCGAATGTCCGATTGGGTCGCTTCCGAAATCAGCCGCCGTGGTCTTGGCGACGTGGTTTTGATGCTTGGACGGTTTGCAGTCGAGCGGATGCCGTCATTTTTTCGCCGCGCCGATGTATTGCTCGTCTCATTGAAGTCGGACCCGGTGTTGTCCTCGACGATTCCCGCCAAGCTGCAGACCTATTTGGCCGCTGGTATTCCAGTTCTCGCGATGATGAACGGCGAGGGCGCGGCGCTGGTCCAGCAGGCAGGAGCCGGTCTGGTGTGTCCCGCCGGTGATGCGAAAGGACTGGCCGATGCCGTCGTGCAGCTGGCGAGTTTGACGCCGGATGAGAGGCGCGCGATGGGAGCGCGCGGACGCGAGCTTGCAACGTCCGAATTCGATCGCAAGAAGCAGATCGACAAGATCGAAAGCTGGTTGTCCGAATTGCGCTATTCGGGTGACTCCCGCGGCCGGTGAAGATACAAAAGAGAGTCGGTTCATCCGCGCTGAAGGAACTAGAGTCCAAGAGTTGGACCTCGGGGATTGCACTTGACGCCGAACCTCGTTTTGGGTTGAGTCTCGGCAGGGTTGCGGAGGGGGTATCTTCCCGCAATGGGAAAGCGGAGAACAGGATGCCGTCGTTGGAAGAACAGCTTCCGCTAGACAAGATGGAAGTCTATGCGGGTAGGGCTAGCGAGTACGCTAGCGCCAAGCCGTTTCCGCATATCGCGTTTGACAATTTTTTCGGCCCCGAAGTGTTGCGCCGGCTCATCGCCGCGTTCCCGAATCCTAGCGACCCGAACTGGTTGAAATATCGGGCGCCTGCGCAAAAGGATAAATTGCAGAGCACAAGCGAACTGACGATGCCGCCAGCCGTGCGCGATGTCATTGGCGCCCTCAATTCGTCGACCTTCGTCAAGTTTCTGGAGCGGCTGACCGGCATCGATGGCATCATTCCGGATCCGCACTTGCACGGCGGCGGAATGCATCAAACGATGACGGGTGGTCACCTCAAGATGCACGTCGATTACAACATTCACCAGGAGTGGAAGCTGGACCGTCGGCTCAACGTGATTCTCTATCTCAACGACCACTGGGAAGAGCAGTGGGGTGGAGCACTGGAGCTTTGGGACTCCGACGCCGACAATAAGATGACAGCGTGCGTCCAGAAATTCTTCCCGATCGCCAACCGGATGGTCATCTTCTCCACGACCGAGCGATCATGGCACGGCCACCCTGACGCGCTGACATGTCCTCCGGATAAAACCCGGAAATCGATCGCGCTCTACTACTATACCAATGGGCGCCCCAAAGAGGAGTTGCCTGAGTTCCACAACACGATATTTGTGGAACGTCCAGGTGAGGAATTCAGCTATGTTGGAGTCAAGGATCTGATCCGCGACATCACGCCGCCGATCTTGGCGAAGGCGGTGAGAAGGATAAAGGCGCGTGCGCGAGCTGGTTAAGTCGGCGGCAATCTCCATCTTCCAGCGCGCTCTGTTCGATGATCGGATCACCAACTTTGCCCTCAACGGCAGTCTGGCGCGCCGGTTTATTTCGGGCGGGGCTGGTGCAAGTTTCGGCCTCTCGGCAACAGATCGGTCCGAACTGCTCCGCAGATTCAAGGTTATCAACCGGAACGTCCGGTCGGCAACGCAATGGCCGTCCTACCTGGTGATGGCTGAATTTCTGCTGAATGTTCCGTCTTCATTGAAGGGCGATGTCGTCGAGTGCGGGTGCTACAAAGGCGCCAGCACGGCAGCATTGTCGCTACTCTGCGCAAAGGTCGGCCGGAAGCTGATTGTCTGCGACTCGTTCGAAGGTCTGCCCGCCGACTTGGCGGACGCTCAGCATCGCTATCCGCACCTCGGCGCGACCACGACGTATCACGTCGGAGATTTCGCGGGCCGGCTTGAGGAGGTAAAGCAGAATATCGCTGCCTATGGCGACCTCTCGGTTTGCGAATTCGTGCAGGGCTTCTATTCGGAGTCGCTGAGGAGTTTCGACCGCGATCTGGTTTTCGGATTTTTTGATGTCGATCTACTGTCATCAATGCAGGACTGCATCCGCTATCTGTGGCCGCACTTCCGCAATGGCAGTATAGTTTTCACGGATGATTCCTGTGACATGGAGGTCGTCAAGATCTGGTTTGATCGAGAGTTCTGGCAAGCCAATCTCAACTGCGAGCCGCCGGGCTATATCGGTTCCGGTTGTGGCCTGCCTTCGATCTCACCCGCGTACTCGTCACTAGGCTACGCCTTAAAAGGCGTTGGCACGCTGTCGGCCGTGAGTTTTACCTAATCCAAGAGAATTGCGCTGTGATCGGCCATGCGCTGTGCTCGTCATCGGCCGATCGAAGACGAAGGCTTTAGGGTCGATGCGGATCTGGCTGCGGCTTGTAGGAATATTTCAGGTAGACCGCGACCGGAAAATACATCCCAAAAGTCCCAGCACCAGCGTTACCGCCGTCAAGAGCGTCCCGGACTGCGTCAGCGCTGGGCTACCAAAAATAGTCTGGTGAGGCAATCGACCGATCATCGGCAGTGCATCCCGCGCCTCATATGTTGACCTAAAATCGTCCGAGGCGGATTGGCGCGGCCTTCGTCGAAGCTGAATAAACCGTCGTTACGGCAACGTGTTTCGCAGACCCTTCGGAGTGTGAGACAGTAGTCGCCTGACACGCAAGGGGTTTATCAGCCTTGCATTTGCAGTGAGACCAAAAAAATTCTTGACGAGAAGGACGTTCGCGAGCGCTTGCGCGGTCGAACTTGCGGCATATACCGTTGCTACGCCTAAAATTCCGAAATTGAACATGGCCCAAACAGCCAGTAGCACCGTCGCGCCCGCGGCGATCAGCGTGCTCACCATTGCGACCTTTTGCCTGCCCAGAAGAATGAGCACGTAACCGGCAACACCGCCAGCCGAAAACATGACCTGGCCGAGCCCCAGTATGAGTGCAGTGCCGAAGGCCCGCGAATACGCCTCTCCCCAGATCGTCAATATCAAACTTCGTCCGAAACCAGCAAACAGGGCAAATCCAACAAGTGCTGCGAAGGTCGCGCCGGTGGCCGAGAGAGTTAGCAGCCATTGCAAATACAAGCGGCGGTGATGTGCCCAGTTGGTCACGATGTGGGGCAGGATCGTGAGCGATACGATCGTGAGCGGGACCGCAAACAGGCTCCCTATTCTCAAAGCCAATCCGTAGCACGCGACGTCAGCGGGGTGGCCGCCGAGCCCCACGATCCAGATGTCCAGCTGGGACACGGCAACGAAACTCATGGTCGTTACAAGATTTGGCCAGCTCTGTGCGAGGATGCCCGACGCCGGCGCAGGTGTGATCGGCACCCGCTGCCAGGTGCGCATCGTTCGTCCCAATTGTGCCAGTCCAAGCACGATCCCGGCCATGGCTGCGAGCATGCTGGCGGCCAGAAGGTACGAGATGGACAGGGGGGCTTTGAACGCAAGCGCAAATACGAGATAGGCGTTGACGATCAGTCCTGGGAGGGCGGGCAGGAACGAAGCAGTCACCATGCCGTAGAGTGCGCGATGGATTTCTGCCAGCACGCCAAGCAGAGCTCCGGTTGCAATCATCGGAATCATGAGCGGAACAAGATTCCGGATATGCGGGCTCAATGGGTGCGCAGCCGGGCCGAAGGCGAATGCGCAAATTCCAACCAGGCATCCGAGAGCCAGGCCGGAAATGAGGGACATCTTCATCGTTACGATGGCGATGGTCCGCGCTCGCCCCGTGTCTCCAACCGCCATCGCATGTGAGACGATCCCGGGGATCGTCACGGGCAGCCCCAATTGAGCGAGGAAAACACTCACGCTGACGATAGCTTGGACGAAAAAGAACACGCCGACGTCGTGCAGACTCAGAGCCAGCGGAAGCAGCAGGCCAATTCCGACGCCGGTCACGAGTTGGAGCACTTTGCCGGCGAAGGCCGTACCGCCGGACCGGCCTGCATTTCCGCCGCTCGAAGGTCCGTCCGCCGGGCGTTTGCGTAGGAAGGTCACGGACGCATCTCTATGATCGATTACCCATGCTGTCGACGTCTTTCTCTGACTTGGCGCGAAGGCTGGCTAAGGCTGATCCTTGGAAAGGTTGGTAGAGGCAGACGTTGAGGGCGATGTTCTCGCGAGATTTGGCCGGAAGAAGCCGGCAACGAAGATCAGGAACAGAACCAGGAAGCCGACAAGCGTGTCGGCCGATTGAAACAGCTGATTGTTGGCCGGAAAATAGAAGACCATCGTGTTCAGCAGGTAGAACATTGCCAGCGCAACGACGGATCCTGTCATCATGAGATTGCGCCATACCAGACCGTAAAGGGCGCCAATCATGAGGACGAGGATCAATGATCCGGACACACCGAAATCCGAGATGAACCACGCGAACGCGGAATGCCAGGTTGACCAGAAACTCCAGTCGTATTTCTTTTCGATAATCGGCAGAAGTGTATGGAAGTACCAGTCGTCTCCGAGGAGGGCCTTGGCCTTCCTCAGGATGACCAGGGAGTTGGTGAGCCCCCAACCCAGTCCATAGTCGGTTTCTACCAGCGCGAGGGAAAGTCCATAGTAACCGACGCCGAGATATCGCGTGATCGTTTCGTAGCCCGGATACAGCGCTGGCGGAAGGATTTCATACATCGCTCCGGATCTCTGCGCGTCGAGGTTCAACGGCGTGAAGTGGCCTACGTTAGAGGCCGGATCGCGGAACGAAATGAAGAAAACGAAGATCCACAAGAACAATGCGATTCCGACTATCGCAGAAGAGATCAAGATCCAGATCCTGCGGCGTGAGGTTCGTCCTGAAAAGATGTAGTATAGCCCGAGGGTCAGGGGCAGCAGCACTGCCAATTGGAACAGACCGCGATTAACGCCGATGTAAGTGTAGACCAACAGAAAAGTGACACAGGCGAAGACGTACGCAATCCTGTAGGGCCAGCCCAGCCGGGGCCAATGCTGAATTGCTCCGGTCAGCGCCAGAAAGAACAGCGGGCTGAGCAAGGCGAACGCGTACTCGAAATAGGTCCACCATCCTCGCGTGAAATTCCTCGCAACGAAGATATCGTAGTTGTAGTTCGCGCGCGATAGTTGAAGCGAGACCGGTGGAAGGAGCGAGTCGGTTCGCGCTACCGACAAGATCAGCACGCTGAGAACCATGAACAGAATTGCAAATTTGATCGTCGCAGTTTCGCGATGAGTTGCGATGTGCGATCGCCAGGACAGGGATGCGAAGGCGCCGCCAATCGCCCCAATGAAGAACAAGGCGATAGCCGCCGTGAGGTAGAGGTAGAGGTATTCCGGATGTTGCACCGGCCAGGGCCACGGGCCGAACCGAAAGGCCAGCACGGTCAATGCAAGATAGGTCGTCATGGCGACTGGCGCGCCCGTCAGCCGAAGGGCGCTGAGACGCCCGGGAGTCTTAGGAACCATGTGCGCAGAGCCCTGTGACGATGAGAATCATGACCGCATCAGTTGCTGCGTCGAAAGCGTCCAACCAGGCGTGCGATCGGTTGCTTCAGCTGAGGCGGGATCACCGCGCGAACCAGTCTCCACATCGCCTTCAGGTTGAGGCTTGCAGGATCGCGTCTGTAGGCGGTCGTGATCGACCGGACGAACCGGGGCAAATTACCGTTGCGCAGATGTCCGCGAGCGGCAACGAGGTTGGCGTTGGCGACCGCGAGGTTCTTGCTGGCCCGCAGCGTGCTGGGACAAAACGGGCCGTCGAAGAACTTGTCCGCGACGTAGATGAACTCATCGACCAGCTTGTCCGACACGATTCCGCTGATTGAAAGAGATCCGGAATGGATCCGATAGAGCGCCAGCACTTCCGGATTGAAATCAATGCGGCCAAGACATCCCACCCGCATCCAGAATTCGCGATCTGGTCCGAGCTTGCAGTGAGGGTCCCATCCGCCGACCGCGTCATATACGTTCCGACGAAATATGGCGCCCGGGCCAATGTAGCACTCTTGTTCGATCACGAGCTCCGCCAGGGAAAACGGCCGGCCCCCGCGCTCCCTGACGACCCTGCCGTTCTGATCGATCAGATTCGTGTTTGGGAATGTTGCGACCGCCTCAGGTTCCGCGTCCAGATGCTTGACCAGGGTGGCGACCGCGTCCGGGAGCAGGATGTCGTCGTCGCTCAGGTAACCGAGATATGTTCCGCTTGATGCGTCCCAGCCTGCCGTCAGCGCTGCGACTTGTCCGGCGTTCGATTGCCGCAAGACTTTGACCCTCGGAGGAAGCGTCGCCAGATACTCTCCAGTCGAGTCCGTTGAGCCATCGTCGACGACGATGAATTCGATATTGGGATAGCTTTGGTTGAGTACCGAATTCACCGTCTCCGGCAGATATTTGGCGCGGTTGTAGGTGGGCGTCACCAAGCTTATCAGGGGCAGTTCCGTCAACATATATCTCCAACTCTATCCCTGCTACACCCGAGAGTTGCCGGCGATCCGTGATTACTACAGGCTGGCTATCTGGCGCAATTCCCAGTAAATCATTGAGCTCCGTCTTGCGACTTTCGGCCTTGGGGCGTCTGCTTCGCTGCCGCCGTGGTTGCGGTCAACTGGCCGGCGATGATCTCCGTCGTGCGACTGACACATTCGCCTGGATTCGCCGCCGCGTTCCTTTTGGAAGGGAATACTCAGCGCTTGACATTGCCAAATGTCGATATTGCCGCGACAGTATCGTTCACTTCCAGCGCGCGAACCAGATCATCATGAAAGTCTTGGCATTTAACAGGCACTATCTGCCGGGCTTCAAAGCGGGCGGTCCGATCAGGTCGCTGGCGAACATGGCGGAAGCGCTCGGTGACGAGATCAGATTTTTCATCGGTACAACTGATCGCGACTTGGGGGACGCCGAACCGTATCCGGAGATTGATAGGAATGCCTGGATCAAAATCGGCAAGGCCGAGGTTCGATATTTTGCACCCGGATCCATTTCCATCCGAGCGATCTGCGCCCTGATCGACGAGGTTCGACCTGACTGCATTTACCTCAACAGCTTTTTCGATCCGATCTTTAGCTTGCGCGTCCTGATCGCTCGGCGAGTAGGTCTTATTCCACGGATACCGTTGCTTCTTGCGCCGCGTGGAGAGTTCTCGCTTGGAGCCCTAACACTAAAGAGCCTGAGGAAATTGGCGTATATCAAGGGCGCCTCAATATCTGGATTGACTCGGGATGTCATGTGGCATGCTTCGACCGCAATCGAGGCCGACGATATTTCCCGAGCTATGTCGATCGGTTCGTCTTCGATCGCAGTTGGATCTGATCTGGCGACCGCGCCGCCTGCAAATGCAGCTTCGGCATGGAGGCCACGTGAGAGTGGTCGTCCGTTTCGCCTTTGTTTCTTGTCCCGCATATCGCCTAAAAAGAATCTGACCGGTGCATTGCGAGCGATCGGTCTCGTGAAGGCGCACGTAGTCTTCGATATCTATGGGCCCAAGGAGGACGAGTCCTATTGGGTGGAATGCCAAAAGCTCATCGACGAGCTGCCGCCACATGTCAGCGTCGCCTATCGCGGTGAAGTTGCGCACCAGGACATCGCATCGGTCTTTGCTTGCTATGACCTGTTCTTGTTTCCGACTTTAGGCGAGAACTACGGGCACGTCATTTTCGAGGCAATGAGCGTCGGGCTCCCCGTGCTCACCAGCGATCAGACCCCGTGGAACGATCTGCGCGAGGCGGGCGCGGGATGGGCAATTGCGCCGGACCCGAGCTCTATCGCGACTTGCATAGATGAGGCGGCGCATTGGACGTTGGCCGAACAGTCCGCGGCGAGAGCTGCGTGCACACGATATGCTGAACTTGTCTTGCAGGATTCGCAAAGCATCGAGCAGAACCGTAAATTGCTTTTTGCCGCCGCGAGGATTGGAGGAGGATGATCGACCACCATGCCCGCTCTCTCGTGAACTCCGGCGCAATGCGGCGCGCCGCAGGGGCGTTCTACCCTGTAGAATTATGTGGAAGGCAGGTTGGCCGGGATGATCGCCCTGGCCGAGCGGGGAACTCCTCGTCGGGTGATCGTCGTTCCAGGGTGGTAAGGCCGGCGTTCCGATCGTTGGGCAACCATCTTGGGGACCAGCGCCGGACTGGCGGTCAGGTTCATGACGATGGAACATATTTCGGCGATTCTGGGCGCGAACCGGGACTCTGGGCTTTGAAACGCCCGGCCGATGATGCTTGGGCTGATTCGAGGCAGGACTGCAGACGGACCCGCCAATGGCGCCGGGCCGCTACCAATCCAGCCAACGCCTCATCAGAATGGTTCGGGCGCGCGATCGTATCGGACCTTTACCGTGAATTGCGTATCCGGTTTAAGACATTCGACGGAAGTGGTGTGAGCGGGGCGGGACAATAGGATGCTATTTCGAATATTGGTTACCGGCTCTTCAGGCTTCATTGGTGGGGCGGTTTGTTCCGCCTTGTCGTCCGCCGGACATCATGTCAGGGCGGCTTCGCGCAAGCCGGGCAGAGCGGGGAACAATCTGGAATGGGTGAAATTGCCCGATCTCGAAACCCAAGTGGACTGGCATCCGCTCCTCGAGGGCATCGACATCGTCGTGCATTTGGCCGCAATCGCCCACCGCAGCCGCGTCGATAGCGGCAACTACACGCGAGCCAATCGTGTTGCGACAAAAGGCTTGGCAGAGGCCTGTCGCCATCACACGGTCAAACGTTTGATTTTCATGTCGTCCATTGGTGCCCAGGCGGGCTCGGCGGCAGATAGCGTCGTTACGGAAAATGACAAGGCGTGCCCGGCCACGGCTTACGATCGAGCAAAGCTTGAGGCAGAAGAGGAAATTAAGCGCTCTGGCGTGCCGTATACAATTCTCAGGCCCGTGATCGTCTACGGCCCGGGAGCCAAGGCCAATATCGCCTTGATCGTACGTATTGCGGCGCTACCCATTCCGCTACCCTTTGGGGCCTTCCGTAATCGACGCTCTCTTCTATCAATTCGGAATCTGTCAGAAGCAGTCTTGTTCTGTCTCAGTGGATCCGCCACGCTAGACCAGACCTTCATCGTTTCCGATCCGGAACCGATCACTATCGCCGAAATCTTCTCCACGCTAAGAGAAGGAATGGGACGTTCGCCTGGACTTATTTCGATACCGCCGCAGGCGCTCAAAGCGATGGTGATTGCAACAGGGCGCCGGTCGCTTTGGGATCGAATCGGGCGGGAGCTCGTTGCAAGCTCGGCTTGCCTGCAGAAGGCTGGATGGTCTCCTCGAGTTGAGACCAAGGCGGGCCTCCGTGCCATAGTCGAGCCGCCGTCTGGATCGTTGGAGTGATTGATCGATGAAGCGGGCGTTCGATTTCGCAGCCTGCGCGCTGTTTCTTTTGATTTCTTGGCCGGTCCTCCTCGTCATCGCGATCGCCATTCGGCTTCAGAGCCCGGGTGCAGCGATCTTCGCGCAGGTTCGCGTCGGAAAGGGCGGGCATCCATTTACCTGTTACAAGTTCCGGACGATGCGTGCGGGAACTGCAAATGTTCCTACACACCAGGTCGAGGCGTCGTCGGTCACCGCGCTCGGTGAGTACCTTCGGCGTTTCAAGGTCGACGAAATCCCGCAGCTGTACAACGTGCTGGTTGGCGATATGAGCCTTGTCGGACCTCGGCCGTGCTTGCCGTCCCAGGCGGCACTGGTTGAGGCGCGCAAGCGATTAGGAGTCCTGACGGTCCTGCCTGGTATTACGGGCCTTGCGCAAAGCCGGGATATCGATATGTCGGACCCCAAGCGCCTGGCGGAAGTGGATGCCGAATATATCCGCAGCCAAAGCTTTGCCGGAGATCTGAATCTGATCTGGTCGACCCTTCGCGGGCATGGCGTTGGAGTCGATCGTGTCGTTCGGGACAAGCCCACCGGCTAGCCACACCGGGCAGACGGACCCTGCGGTCAAGTAACCATCAAGACGGTTTCTTGATGGGCGATCGATCAAACAAGGGGTGAAAGGTCCGGGGCTTCCAACCGAAATCCTGTGACGCAGGTTTCGAATCGAAAATCATATCTTTCGTCATGCGAGTACCCATCGCCACGTTCGCACCTGGAAAGAGTGGTTTCGCGAAAACGAAGGCGGCCTTCCAGAGGGAAGCGGGAATCGAAATGGTTCGTTGGGGTACCCCCATTCCTTCAAAAATCCTGCCGATCATGTCACGATAGGTCAGCGTCTCACCGCCGGGGAGAGAATAGAACTTGTTCGCAGCGGAAGCGGTTGATGCCGCTGCGATGGCTCCGCTGGCCAGGTCTTCGGCATGCACTGGCTGTCGGAGGCCCGAGCCGCCGCCGACCAACGGCATGAAGCCAAATCGTCGGATGAGGCGCGAGAGCGGCGTAATGTTTGTGTCGCGACCGGGATCGTAGATCAATGTCGGACGCAAGATCGTCCATTCGACATCGTTGCGCTTGCAAGCCAGCACGATCTTGTCTTCAGCCTCGGCGAGCCTTTCCAACAACTCCCGCTCTTCAGCGACCTCACTGTCTCGCTTGGTCATGACACTGGTGGAACTGAATACGACGATCCGCTTCAGCGAAGGATTGAAGATATGGGGAAGCGCGTCCGCCAGCAGAATGGCATCGGCAGTGCAGTAGAGGGTCGTGAACGCCGGGAAGTTTAGAGTCTCAGGCTTTGCCAAGTCACCGCAAAACCAGTCGACGTTTGCAGCGCTCTTGCGTGATCTGGAAAGGGCGAGCGGCCGTTGTCCACTCTGCAGCAGCAGCCGCAGAATATGACCGCCGACCAACCCAGTGGCGCCAACAACCAAGCATCTTCTTGTGTCCGCTGAGCTCATTTCTGGAGGCACTTGTTGAACGATCCAGATTCGCACGCCCAAGGAATATAGTCCAGTGAAGCGTTTCTAGCTTCACCTCTTCCGCTGTCGGAATCAAGCGGCTGACGCTCGCGAGTCTTGTATTTGACTACGTTGCCATGGCGCGGCGGGCCGTCCGCCAACTGGCTGCCAATAATGCCGGGATAACGTCATTGACGCCGGCCGCGCTCTTTTCCACCGCGCAACTGCTCGAGCTTCAATTCGTAGAGGGTGCGGCAACATTGTAGAATTGCGGGCGTTACTCTATCATCCCATCGTCGTGAGATGAGATCGCAACAAGCTAGGGGGTGGCAGTGGCTTTGTCGAATATGCTGGATGTCGTCAGGATGAAGCTGTTCCCTCCGAACTATGACGCGTGGATCGCGAAGAGCCACACGTACTAGGAGCGTCTCGTTTCGTCAGGGGCAACCTATGCAGGCCGGTGGCGTCCGTTGGACCATCTCAGTTTTACCGACTACAGCGGCGATATCATCAACGCGTCCCACCGGCACCTTGCCGCTGCGCCGCTCGGTCATCAGGGCGTCGACTTCCTGATCGAACTTGGCATCACCGGTTATTTACGACGCGGCGATGCGCTGAAGCTTTATGAGCGGCGTTCCGAGCTCCCGGAGATATTCTGGAGGCTGGCACCAACAAAGGACTGTCAACCTCGATTCTAGCACAGGCACTTCACGATCGGGGCTACGGCTTCATCGAGACGATCGAACTGGATCGCGAAAACAGTGTTGAAGCCGAGCGGAATTTAGCGGGACGCCCGGGCAGCGAGAGCGTGACATTCACTATCTCGGATGCGACGCGGCGCATGAACGAAGTTGCCGTACAGGGGAAGAAATACGGCTTCATCTTCATCGACCACTGGCACGGATATCAGGCTACAATCGACGCCGCAGAGCTCGCCAGAAAACTGCTGGTCGATGGCGGTTTCGTCATGTTTCATGATTTCCTCGATCCCGGGAATGCGGATCGGCGACACGTCTATGGCGTTTACCAAGCCGTGCTCGACCGAATAGTTGACGACGATCGCTTTTCCTTTGCGGGCGTCTCCGGGTGCTGCGCGATCTTTCAGTATAGTGGCGTTCAAGAAGCTCGATAAATTTCGAGAAGCCGCGCACCCCCGTGAGGGGTCATGAGGTTGCGGCAACCGAGCTGCATCGGTGCAGCCGGTGGCGCGTGACTAGAACCCGCCTCTAGCGAATTGCGCCCGAGGTCGGGGTCGCCCCGGTCGGCTGCGCGGCCCCTTCCTTTGGCCGGTCGGCGGCCGGGATCTGGCGCAGGCGTTGGCGCTCCTTCATCCAGGCATCGTATTCCGGGGTGCCCGCCCGCGGCGGCGCGTCCGCAGGCAGGCCGCCGGCCCATTGCGGGACATAGTCGCCCATGCCGGTCGACAGCTTCTCGTTGACGGTGCCGCAGCCGGACAGGCCCGCGGCAAGCCCGACGAGGAGCAGGAGAGAATGGAAACGCTTGGACATCGTACGGGGCCTGGATCGAAATGGGGCTGGTCAGACGCCGGATAGCCAGCGGGTCAGGAACGGTAGCCTTCAACAAGGTAAAATTGGCTTATTCGAGGTAGGTACCAAAATACCGAATTACATCAGCGCCTCATTTGCCGATATTCAAATTCTGCAAATGAAAGGCGAAATCCTCCATCCCCCGATGGGTCGCATTTCTAGACTGCGGCCATCGGCTCGCGACAATCTGGCTTGGTCGGCAACCGGGCTTTTTCGTTGACAGGTCCATCTTATTTGTACAATCGTACAAATGGAAGCGGCCTAGCTCGGAGCGCTCGGGTTACCCCGGCGTAACCGCGACTTCGCTCTCCACGCTTGGTCATGGGGACACGCGGCTTGCGCCGAATGGTCGCCGAACGTCCGATTGACAATGAGGGCGCGAAAGACGCCATGTTGCGCGCGACATCGCTCGCGCGTGGGTTAAGGTGAGGCAAGGATCGGGCACTCGGTCTGGCGCACAAGAGGTCAGGAATGAAGGGGAGGGACATCTGATGTTCGAACGCAAACAGTTTTCTCGGGCGGCCGCGCTTGCCGCCATCGCCGGCCTCGCGGCCGTCGCACCGGCCAAGGCGGAAGATACCGTCAAAGTCGGCCTGATCCTGCCGATGACCGGCGGCCAGGCTTCGACCGGCAAGCAGATCGAGAACGCGATCAAGCTCTACATGCAGCAGAAGGGCGACACCGTCGCCGGCAAGAAGATCGAGATCATCCTCAAGGACGACGCGGCGATTCCGGACAAAACCAAGACCGCCGCGCAGGAGCTGATCGTCAACGACAAGGTCAATTTCATCGGCGGCTTCGGCGTGACGCCGGCGGCGCTCGCGGCCGCGCCGCTGGCGACGCAGGCCAAGATTCCTGAAGTCGTGATGGCGGCCGGCACTTCGATCATCACCGAGCGCTCGCCCTATATCGTGCGCACCAGCTTCACGCTCGCGCAGTCCTCGACCATCATCGGCGACTGGGCGGTGAAAAACGGCATCAAGAAGGTGGCGACGCTCACCTCGGACTACGCGCCGGGCAATGACGCGCTCAACTTCTTCAAGGAGCACTTTACGGCTGGCGGCGGTGAGGTGGTCGAAGAGGTCAAGACGCCGCTCGCCAACCCCGACTTCGCGCCGTTCCTGCAGCGCATGAAGGATGCCAAGCCCGACGCGATCTTCGTGTTCGTTCCGGCGGGCCAGGGCGGCAACTTCATGAAGCAGTATGCCGAGCGCGGCCTCGACAAGGCCGGCATCAAGGTCATCGGACCCGGCGACGTCACCGACGACGACCTGCTCAACAACATGGGCGACGCCGTGCTCGGAACTGTGACCGCGCACATCTATTCAGCGGCGCATCCCTCGCAGATGAACAAGGATTTCGTCGCCGCCTACAAGAAGGCGTTCGGCACGCGTCCCGGCTTCATGGCGGTGAGCGGCTATGACGGCATCCACCTGATCTACGAGGCGTTGAAGAAGACCAATGGCGACACCGACGGCACCAAGCTGGTCGAAGCCATGAAAGGTCAGAAGTGGGAGAGCCCGCGCGGTCCGATATCGATCGATCCGGAGACGCGCGACATCGTCCAGAACGTCTACATCCGCAAGGTCGAGAAGGCCGACGGCGAGCTCTACAACGTCGAGTTCGCGACCTTCGAGGCCGTCAAGGATCTCGGCAAGACCAAGAAGTGACGCGCGCAGGCAGGTCAACCCGGAGCGCGCTTGGCGCGCTCCGGCCGTGACGACTAATTCCAAGCTGAGACGATGACCTCAATCCTCACCAACCTGTTCGATGGCGTTGCCTACGGCATGCTGCTGTTCGTGCTCGCCTGCGGGCTCGCGGTTACGCTCGGCCTGATGAACTTCGTCAACCTCGCCCACGGCGCCTTCGCCATGGCGGGAGGCTATGTTTGTATGGTGCTGGTCAACAGGATGGGGTGGCCGTTCTTCGCGGCGCTGCCGCTCGCCTTTGTCTCCGCGGCTGCGATCGGAATCGCCCTCGAGCGCACGCTGTACCGCCACCTCTACACGCGCAGTCATCTCGACCAGGTGCTGTTCACGATCGGACTGACGTTCATGTCGGTCGCGGCCGTCGACTACATCCAGGGATCGTCGCGGGTCTTCATCAACCTGCCGGACGCGCTGCAGGGCCAGTTCGACCTGTTCGGCGTCGGCATCGGCCGCTACCGGCTGATGATCATCGTGATCTGCGGCCTGCTCACCATCGGTCTCCAGATGGTGCTGGCCAAGACCCGCTTCGGCAGCCGCCTGCGCGCCGCCGTCGATGATCCCCGCGCCGCGAGCGGCCTCGGCATCAACGTGCCGCAGGTGTTCGCCTTCACCTTTGCTTTTGGATGCGGGCTTGCCGGTCTCGGTGGTGCGCTGAGCGCCGAGATCCTCGGCCTCGATCCATATTTCCCGCTGAAGTTCATGATCTACTTCCTGATCGTGGTCACCGTCGGCGGCTCGTCCTCGATCACCGGACCATTTTTGGCCTCGCTCCTGCTCGGCATCGGCGACGTCGCCGGCAAATACTACGTGCCGAAGATGGGACCCTTCGTGATCTACACCATGATGATCGTGATCCTGATCTGGCGTCCGAACGGCCTGTTCGGCCGCACGGCCGCGCGTTGAGTTTGCCGATGAGCGCTTCTTCCGACGTCGGTTATCACGCCCAGCGGCAGGCGCGCTGGCACTATGGCGAGGCCGCCTTCTGGCTCGTCGTGCTCGCCTGCGGCTTTCTGTTTCCCACGCGCTATCTGATCATGACCGACATCCTGCGGCTGGCGCTGTTTGCGATGTCGCTCGATCTCATCCTCGGCTATGCCGGCATTGTCTCGCTCGGCCATGCCGCCTTCTTCGGCGTCGGCGCCTATGCCGCGGGATTGCTGGCGCTGCACGGCATCATCAACGAGCCGGTGCTGGCGCTGATCGCGGCGGGCCTCGCCGCGATGGTGCTCGGCTTTGCCACCAGCTTCCTGGTGATCCGCGGCGTCGATCTGACCCGGCTGATGGTCACGCTCGGCATCGCGCTGCTGCTGGAGGCACTCGCCGAGCGCTTCTCCAACATCACCGGGGGCACTGATGGCCTGCAGGGCATCGAGATGCAGCCGATCCTTGGCGAGATCCCGTTCGACATGTTCGGCAAAGCCGGCTTCTTCTATTCGCTGGCCGTTCTGTTCGTGCTGTTCCTTCTCGCCCGCCGCATCGTGCACTCGCCGTTCGGCCTGTCGTTGCGCGCGATCAAGAACAATCCGCTGCGCGCTGCTGCCATCGGCATCCCCGTCAACCGCCGCCTGATCGCGATCTACACGCTCGCGGCGTTCTATGCCGGCATTGCCGGTGCGCTGTTCACCCAGACCACAGCGATCGCTTCGCTCGACGTGTTCGCCTTCGATCGCTCCGCCGATCTGATGCTGGTGCTCGTGATCGGGGGCACCGGTTATCTCTATGGCGGGCTGATCGGCGCGGTGATCTTCCGCATGCTGCAGGAAGTGTTCTCGACCATCACCCCGCAATATTGGCAGTTCTGGATCGGCCTCGTGCTGGTCGTGATCGTGCTGGTCGGCCGCCAGCGCCTGCATCGCTGGGCGCTGTATGTGCCCAATCTGGTCATCAAGCAGGTGGCGGGACGCAAGGCCGTCGTCGCCGTGCCGGAGAGCGACGCATGACCATCGCGCTCGAAACCCGGAATCTCGAAAAGACGTTTGGTGGCCTGCGCGTCACCCGCGACCTGTCGCTCAAGATCGAGCAGGGCGCCCGCCATGCGCTGATCGGCCCGAACGGCGCGGGCAAGACCACTGTCATCAACCAGCTCACCGGCGTGCTCAAGCCGAACTCGGGCCGCATCCTGCTCGAAGGCCAGGACATCACCGATCTGCCCGTGCACAAGCGCGTTCTGCGCGGTCTGTCGCGCACCTTCCAGATCAACCAGCTCTATCCTGATCTGACCCCGCTTGAAACCATTGGCCTGGCCGTCTCCGAGCGCCTCGGCCATGGCGGCGACTGGTGGCGACGAATGGGCACCCGCAACGACGTCAACGACGAGATCGCCGATCTCCTGACGCGCTTCCATCTGCTCGATGTCATGAACGAACAGACCGTGACGCTACCTTACGGCAAGCAGCGCCTGCTCGAGATCGCGGTTGCGATCGCCGCCAAGCCGCGGGTGCTGCTGCTCGACGAGCCCGCCGCCGGCGTGCCGGAGAGCGAGCGCCACGACATTCTCGCCGTCGTCGGTAGCCTGCCGCGCGACGTCACCGTGCTGCTGATCGAGCACGACATGGATCTCGTGTTCTCCTTTGCCGACCGCATCTCGGTGCTGGTCTCCGGCGCGCTGCTGACCGAAGGCCCGCCCGACCAGGTCGCGCGTGATCCCCAGGTGAAGGCGGTCTATCTCGGCGAAGAGGCGGTCAATGTCTGACCTGCTCGCGATCGAGTCCCTGCGCGCCGGCTATGGCGAGGCCGTGGTGCTGCCCAACATGTCGCTGCGCCTTGCCGAGGGGCAGGTATTGGCACTGCTCGGGCGCAACGGCACCGGCAAGACCACGCTGATCAATTCCATCGTCGGCGTCACCCGCCGCTTCTCCGGCAACGTCACCCTCGGCGGCACCGACGTCACGACCATGCGGCCGGACCAGCGGGCGCGCGCCGGCATTGGCTGGGTGCCGCAGGAGCGCAACATCTTCCGCTCGCTGACAGTGGAGGAGAACATGAGCGCGGTGGCGCTGCCCGGTCCCTGGACCGTCGAGAAGGTCTACGGGATGTTCCCGCGGCTGAAAGAGCGGCGGAGCAATTTTGGCAACCAACTCTCCGGCGGCGAGCAGCAGATGCTGGCGATCGGCCGCGCGCTGACCCTCAACCCGAAGGTCCTGCTGCTGGACGAGCCCACCGAGGGCCTGGCCCCGATCATCGTCGAGGAGCTTCTGAAGGCGATCGGGACCATCACCCGGGCCGGCGGCATCTGCTCGATCATCGTCGAGCAGAATGCCCAAAAGATTCTCGGGCTTGCCGACCGCGTTGTGATATTGGAGCGCGGGACGATCGTCCACGACGCCCCGAGCGCCGCGCTGAAGGCCGACCCGTCGGTCCTGGAGCGCCACCTCGGCGTTGCAGGGGCGGCGGCCCACTAAAAAATCCTCGGGAGTCAAAAAATGCAGCGAACCAAAGCCCCCTTCCGTGCCGACGAAGTCGGCAGCCTCCTGCGCCCCGCCAAGATCAAGGAAGCCCGCGCGAAGCTCGACAAGGGCGAGATCTCGGCCGATGATCTGCGCAAGATCGAGGACATGGAGATCGAGAAGGTCGTGCATAAGCAGGCCTCGGTCGGCCTGAAGCTCGCGACCGACGGCGAATTCCGCCGCTCCTGGTGGCATTTCGACTTTCTGGCCAAACTCACCGGCTGCGAGCTGTTCCACCCCGACACCGGCATCCAGTTCGCGGGCGTTGAGACCCGTCACGACGCGGTTCGGGTGATCGACAAGCTCGACTTCCCCGACAACCACCCGATGCTGGATCACTTCCGCTTCCTGAAGAAGTACACCGACCAGGCCCACGTCACCGCCAAGATGACGATCCCGTCGCCGGCCGTGCTGCACTTCCGCGGCGGCCGAAAGGCGATCTCCAAGGACGTCTATCCCGATCTCGACGCCTTCTACGAGGATCTCGGCAAGACCTATCGCAAGGCCGTCAAGGCGTTCTACGACGCCGGCTGCCGTTATCTCCAGTTCGACGACACCGTGTGGGCCTATCTCTGCTCGCCGGACGAGCTTCAGAAGGCGCGCGAGCGCGGCGATAATCCGGAAGGCCTCCAGCAGATCTACGCGCGTATCATCAACTACGCGCTGGCCGAGAAGCCCGCCGACATGGTGGTGACCACACATGTTTGTCGCGGCAATTTCCGCTCGACCTGGATTTCTTCGGGCGGCTACGAGCCGGTGGCCGAGACCATGCTCGCTGGCACCAATTACGACGGCTACTTCCTGGAGTACGACTCTGACCGCGCCGGCGGCTTCGAGCCGCTGCGCTTCCTGCCCAAGGGCAACAAGGTCGTCGTGGTCGGCGTCATCACCTCGAAGTTCGGCGAGCTCGAGAAGAAGGACGACATCAAGCGCCGTCTGGAAGAAGCTTCGAAATTTGCGCCGCTGGAGCAGCTCGCGCTGTCACCGCAATGCGGCTTTGCCTCGACGGAGGAGGGCAACATCCTCTCCGAGGAGGAGCAGTGGGCCAAGCTCAGCCTTGCGGTCGAGATCGCCAAGGAAGTGTGGGGCAACTGAGGCGTGGTGGCTAACCTCGCTCATGTCCCGGACGCGCTGCAACACTCTTGTGTTGCTGCGCAGAGCCGGACCCAGGCAGCAGGCTGTAGCGCGTGGAACTGGCGGTCTCACTTCTCCGCCAGATAGACCTCGCCCAGCAGCGACGAATTCGACCACGGCACCTGCTTGTTCTTCGTGCCAGAAACCACCTCCGCACGTACCCGCGTCAGCATTTGCTGCACCTCCAGCCCGGGCGTGCCGATGTGGCGGGACAGCGCTGCGGAGAAGGGGGAGTTGGCGCCTTCACCGTCGAGCGCGACCTGGCCCGGTGCGGTCGCGAAGGCGATCAACGTGCCGGCCCCTAACGTCGCGCCGGACCCGAGGCTTGACGGCGCGGCGAGGCCTGATGCGCCCTCGATACTGCGACTGCTGCCGGCGCTTGCGACCTGCTGCGCCATCGGATTGTTGCGGCAGGCATCGAAGATCAGGATGTTGGTGCGGACCTGGTCGTCGAGGCCGGCCATGATCGTATCCATGTCGATCATCGCCTCCGTCATGCTCGCGCCGGGCTTGAGCTCGACATCGACGGGAATGAGATAGTTGCGGCCGTCGACCTGCACGCCATGGCCGGCGTAATAGACCACGGCCACTTGCGCCCGCGCCGCATCACGCAAAAACTCTCGTGTCACTTTCTGCATCGCTGTGCGGTCGAGATCGATGCCCTCCGATACGATGAAGCCGATGTCGCGCAGGCTTTTTGCAACCGCGCGCGCGTCGTTCGGTGGATTGGGCAAGGCCTTCACATGCGCGTAGGCGCCGTTGCCGATGACGAGCGCCATGCGCGTGCCGGGCGTTGCGGGGGCAGGTGAGGGCGCAGGCGTCGCGTTACCCTGCTGCTGCGTGGGCGTGGTCTGCTGTTGTCCTGATGAGGCGGGCGCATCGCGCGGGATTGGCGCGGCTGCATCCGCCACCAGCGACAGCCGCACTTTTGCGGTGGCCTGATTGGCCTTGCTGCCGGCGTCGGACGCCACGATCGCGAGCGTCGACTTGTAATCGTCTTTCGCATGCGCGTAGTCGCCCTTGGCCTCATAGGCCAGCGCGCGATGGATGTAGGCCGAGATCAGCACGCTGTTCGGCGGCGTCATGATGTTGACCGGCGGCTTGTCCTTGGCGAGCCGGATCGCCTCAGAGCCGTCGGCAATGGCGCGATCGAGATCGTTCTTCGCGCGCCAGATCGCGGTGCGGTTGATCAGCGGCTGCGGCAGCGTCGGATCGAGCCGGATCGCCTGGTTGATGTCGGCCAGCGCGCCGTCGAGATCGCCGAGCGCCTCCTTCGCGATGCCGCGGTTCTGGAACGAGAACGCCGATCTCGGATCGGCCTTGATCGACATGTCGTAATCGGCGATCGCCTTGGTGTAGTCGCCCTTGCCGCGCCAGGCGTTGCCGCGGTTGTGGAAGATGATGCCATCAGGCGCCCCGAGCTTCAGCGCATCGTCGAAATCCGCAATCGCGATGTCGTAGTCGCCCTTGTCGTAATAGGCCGAGCCCCTGAGATTGTAGACCGCCTGGCTCGGCTGCAGCCGGATCGCTTCGGTGGTGTCGGCAATGACACGGGCGTAGTCGCCCTTCTTGTTCCAGCCCACCGCGCGCCAGAAATAGACGGTCGCGAGCTGCGCGCCCTTGAATGCCTTCAGCGCGATGATCGTGCTGCAGGCGTCAACCATCTGGTCCGCCGGCGTGGTCTCGGTGGTGCAGAGCGGCCCAAGCTGATTGCGCGACTGGGCGGAGCAGGGCGCCGACCACAGGGTTGCAGCGAGCAGGGCGAGCGCGATGAGCAGGCGGCTCATGGTGGTGATTCCTTGAGGAGAAGTGCTTGTTTGTTGCCCGGCGGCACGTCGGGGTTCACGCTCGCGTCATTGGATGTGGGGTAAAGCAGGCTGCGGTATTCCCTGAGTGGGCAGAACTTGCTAAGAGACAGGTCCCAACTCTCCTGCCCACCGCCATCCCACCCATGAAAAACGACGAAATCCTGAGCCAAATCACGGAGTTCTGCCGCAAGGCGGACATGGCGGAATCGACCTTTGGCCGGCGCGCGGTGAACGATGGGAAGCTCGTGCACCGCCTGCGCGAGGGCAAGCGCATCACCATCGACACGCTGGAGCGGATCCAGGCCTATATCGCGGCATCGACGACCGGCGGCCTTCCGCCGCCGCGGGGGCTTCAGGTGCCCCCGGAAAAGCGCGATCCGCGCGGCAATTTCCGCTTCTTCGAGAACCGGCAGAAATACCTGCTGTTTGTCCACACCTGCAGCGAGAAGCGGGTGGTGGCCGAGCGTGTGGCACTGGAGCTCGCGAGCATTCATCCGCGGCCGCCGGCATTGCGCATCTTCGACGCCGGCGTCGGCGACGGCACGGTGCTGGCGCGGGTGCTGCGCGCCACGCACCAGCGCTATCCGCACATGCCGTTCTATGTCGCCGGCAAGGAGCTCAGTCTCGAGGATCTGCGCCTGACGCTGGAGAAGGTGCCGGACCGCATTTTCGAGCATCCGGCGTCGGTTTTCGTCTTCACCAACATGTTCTATTCGGAGGCGCCCTGGCTCACGCCAGCGTCGCCTGCGGCAGCCGCTGCCACCGTCTGGCACGAAGTGCCGCTACGGGGCGGCTCATCAGGCGAATTCGAGCAGCAGATCGCCGAACTGCGGCCGTTCCTGGAGCAGAACTGGCGTGCCGCAATCAGCCCGCGCACGGCCATGCCGCTGTATGAGCGGCCGGTGGTCCTCGTGCTCTACCGCGAAGACCACAGGTTCCTGCTGGATTCGACCATTCCGCGGCCGGGCCAGACCGAGGCCAATTTCGACCTCGTCATCGCATCCCAGCCATACCGTGCCCTGTCCTCGGTCAATTTCCGGGCCAAGCGGATCATTGCACCGCTGGCCAAGGCCTTGCGGCCGGGCGGCCGCCTGATCGGAATTCACTCCCATGGTCACGATCCCGGCATGGAAATGATCCAGGCGATCTGGCCCGGAGAAAATCCTTTCTCGGTGAGCCGTCATGAGCTATTGCGCGCCGTTAAGTATGAGCTTGGGTCGTTGGGCCGCGACTTAAATTTTAATGCTTACGCGGATAACCGTTCGATCTTCAGGTATGATATGGAAGCGCTGCCCAACGAGGTAACGGGTACCATCGGAACCTCGACGGCCTTTGCAGCGTGGAATGCGGCGGTGTATGTCGCTCAGATTGAGGACGACCGGTTGACAGATATGACTCAAAACGGCCGCACTCTGGATGCCGCCAGGGATGTGCTGCGAAAGTACAACGGGCTCTGGTTTTTCGACGAATCCTACGTCATCTCGCGCCGGCGTGATTGACATAATCCAAGGGTAAACATCGCAAACGTCCGCCGGCAGTGGCGGAACAAGGGGTTACTGATGCGCGCGTCCTATCTCTTCACCAGCGAGTCCGTGTCTGAGGGCCATCCGGACAAGGTCTGCGACCGGATCTCCGACGAAATCGTCGACCTGTTCTACCGGGAAGGGCCGAAAGCCGGCATCGATCCGTGGGCAATCCGCGCCGCCTGCGAGACGCTGGCGACCACCAACAAGGTCGTGATCGCCGGCGAGACCCGCGGTCCGTCGTCCGTCACCAACGAGCAGATCGAAGGCGTCGTGCGCGACGCGATCAAGGACATCGGTTACGAGCAGGACGGCTTCCACTGGCAGAAGGTTGACATCGAGATCCTGCTGCACCCGCAGTCGGCCGACATCGCGCAGGGCGTCGACGCGCTGCAGCCGGGCGAAGTGAAGGAAGAGGGCGCGGGCGACCAGGGCATCATGTTCGGTTATGCCACCAACGAGACGCCCGACCTGATGCCGGCGCCGATCTTCTACGCCCACAAGATCCTGCGTCTCATCTCCGAAGCCCGTCACTCCGGCAGGGAGAAGGTGCTCGGTCCGGACTCCAAGAGCCAGGTCACCGTGCAGTACGAGAACGGCAAGCCGGTCGGCGTGCGCGAGATCGTGGTGTCACATCAGCATCTGGTCGAGGACATCTCGTCCAAGCAGATCCGCGATATCGTCGAGCCCTATGTGCGCGAGGCGCTGCCGAAGGACTGGATCACGCCGAAGACCATCTGGCACATCAACCCGACCGGCAAGTTCTACATCGGCGGTCCCGATGGTGACTCCGGCCTGACCGGCCGCAAGATCATCGTCGATACCTATGGCGGTGCGGCCCCGCATGGTGGCGGCGCATTCTCCGGCAAGGATCCGACCAAGGTCGACCGCTCCGCGGCTTATGCTGCGCGCTACGTCGCCAAGAACATCGTCGCCGCCGGCCTCGCCGACCGCTGCACGCTGCAGCTCGCCTACGCCATCGGCGTCGCGCGTCCGCTGTCGATCTACATCGACACCCATGGCACCGGTAAGGTGTCGGAGGACCAGCTCGAGCAGGCCGCCGCCAAGGCGATGGACCTGACCCCGCGCGGCATCCGCAGCCATCTCGATCTCAACCGCCCGATCTACGCGCGCACCTCGGCCTACGGCCATTTCGGCCGCACGCCCGACAACGAGGGCGGCTTCTCCTGGGAGAAGACCGATCTCGTCGAGGCGCTCAAGCGCGCGGTCTGATCACCGAAATCATTCCGGGGCGCCGCGAGAACGGCGAACCGGGATCGCTAATCCATCAAATCCAGATTCCGGGTTCGCCTGTTCAGTGTGACCCGGAATGACCCGTTCAACAACAGGACACTCGCAATGAACGCGAAGCCCGGCTTTACCGATTACATCGTCAAGGACATCTCGCTCGCCGATTTCGGCCGCAAGGAACTCTCGCTGGCCGAGACCGAGATGCCCGGTCTGATGGCGACCCGCGAGGAATACGGCCCGAAGCAGCCTTTGAAGGGCGCGCGTATCGCCGGCTCGCTGCACATGACGATCCAGACCGGCGTGCTGATCGAGACGCTGGCCGCCCTCGGCGCCGACATTCGCTGGGTCTCCTGCAACATCTATTCGACGCAGGACCACGCCGCGGCTGCGATCGCCGCCGCCGGCATTCCCGTGTTCGCGGTCAAGGGTGAGACGCTGACCGAATACTGGGACTACACCGCCAAGCTGTTCGACTGGCACGGCGGCGGTCACCCGAACATGATCCTCGACGACGGCGGCGACGCCACCATGTATGTCCACCTCGGTCTGCGCGCCGAGAACGGCGACACCGCGTTTCTGGACAAGCCGGCTTCGGAAGAAGAGGAAGTCTTCTTTGCGCTTTTGAAGAAGCAGCTCAAGGAAAAGCCGAAGGGCTACTTTGCCGAGATCGCCAAGAGCATCAGGGGCGTTTCCGAAGAGACCACCACGGGCGTGCATCGTCTCTATGACATGCAGAAGGCCGGCACGCTGCTGTGGCCCGCCATCAACGTCAACGACAGCGTCACCAAGTCGAAGTTCGACAACCTCTATGGCTGCCGTGAATCGCTGGTCGACGGCATCCGCCGCGGCACCGACGTGATGATGTCGGGCAAGGTCGCGATGGTCGCGGGCTTCGGCGACGTCGGCAAGGGCTCGGCGGCTTCGCTGCGCCAGGCCGGCTGCCGCGTGATGGTGTCGGAAGTCGATCCGATCTGTGCGCTGCAGGCGTCGATGGAGGGTTATGAAGTCACCACCATGGAAGACGCCGCGCCTCGCGCCGACATCTTCGTTACCGCGACCGGCAACAAGGACATCATCACCATCGAGCACATGCGCGCGATGAAAGATCGTGCCATCGTCTGCAACATCGGTCACTTCGACAACGAGATCCAGATCGCGTCTCTGCGCAATCTGAAGTGGACTAACATCAAGCCGCAGGTCGACGAGATCGAGTTCCCCGACAAGCACCGCATCATCATGCTGTCGGAAGGCCGCCTCGTGAACCTCGGCAACGCGATGGGCCATCCGTCCTTCGTGATGTCGGCGTCCTTCACCAACCAGACGTTGGCGCAGATCGAGCTGTTCGCCAACAACAACGACGGCAAGTACAAGAAGGAAGTCTACGTGCTGCCGAAGACGCTCGACGAGAAGGTCGCGCGCCTGCACCTCGCCAAGATCGGCGTGAAGCTCACCGAGCTGCGCAAGGACCAGGCCGACTATATCGGCGTGAAGCAGGAAGGCCCGTACAAGAGCGACCACTATCGCTACTGATCCGCTGACCACATCGATCCTCGACGCAAAGCCCCGGAGCGATCCGGGGCTTTGTTGTTTCGGCGCATGGAATTCAATTCGCTTTGCAGTTGCTGCACGGCTGTTTGCCGATTGACGGCCAGCAGCGACGGGCGGACAATCGCGTCCGGCGGAGGAAACCATGCAACAAGAACATTTCGACGTGCTGATCGTCGGTGCCGGGCTATCAGGCATCGGCGCGGGCTATCACTTGCAGACCAAGTGTCCGGGCAAGAGCTACGTCGTTCTGGAGGGGCGCGACTGCATCGGCGGCACCTGGGATCTGTTTCGCTATCCCGGCGTCCGCTCCGACAGCGACATGTTCACGCTCGGCTATTCCTTCAAGCCGTGGACCGATCCGAAGGCGATCGCCGACGGGCCGCAGATCCTGAACTATGTGCGCGAGACCGCGACCGAGAACGGCATCGAGAAGCACATCCGCTTCCGTCATCGCGTCAAGCGCGCGAGGTGGTCAACGCCTGACGCGCGCTGGACCGTCGAGGTCGAGCGTACCGTGGGCGAAGGCGCGACCGAACTCGTGCGCTTCACCTGCAATTTCCTGTTCATGTGCTCGGGCTATTACAAATACGAGGCGGGCTATACGCCGGAGTTTGCGGGCGTTGCGGATTTTGCCGGCCGGATCGTGCATCCGCAGAAATGGACCGAGGACATCGACTATGCGGGCAAGCGTGTCGTCGTGATCGGCTCGGGCGCGACCGCGGTGACGCTGGTGCCGGAGCTCGCCAAGACGGCGGCACAGGTCACCATGCTGCAGCGTTCGCCGACTTACGTGGTGTCGCGCCTTGCGCAAGATCTCGTCGCCAACAAATTGCGCCGCAACCTGCCGGCGCGGCTGGCCTATCACCTGATCCGCTGGCGCAACGTGATGTGGGGAATGTTCTTCTTCCAGCTCAGCCGCCGCCGGCCGGACAAGGTGAAGAGCCTGATCCTCGGTGGCGTGCGTATGGCGCTCGGGCCGGACTACGACATCGCGACCCATTTCACGCCGCGCTATAACCCCTGGGATCAGCGGCTCTGCCTCGTGCCCGACGGCGATTTGTTCAAGGCAATCCGCGAAAAGCGCGCTGCCGTCGTCACCAACGAGATCGACACGTTTACCCGCGATGGCCTCCGTCTGAAGGACGGCAGCGAACTTCCCGCCGATATCATCGTGACGGCGACGGGGCTGGTGCTCCAGGTCGTCGGCGGCCTCGAGATCAGCGTCGACGGACGCGCCGTCGATTTCGCCAACACGCTGACCTACAAGGGCATGATGTATGCCGACGTGCCGAACATGGCGTCGGCCTTCGGCTACACCAACGCGTCCTGGACGCTGAAATGCGATCTCACCTGCGAATATGTCTGCCGGCTCATCAACTACATGGACCGGCACAATTTCCGCCAATGCATGCCGCACAATGACGACCCCGAGATCACCGCGCAGCCGTCGCTCGATTTCACCTCAGGCTATGTGCAGCGCTCGGTCGCCAAGATGCCGAAGCAGGGCTCGAAGCAGCCGTGGCGGCTGTACCAGAACTACGCCCTCGACATCGTCTCGTTGCGCTTCGGCCGGATCGACGACGGCGTGATGCAGTATTCCTGATCCCCGTATGTTGCCGGGGGAACCCGCTGATTGCTTGAGGCGAATCGCGACTTGAAGTAGTGTTGTGCGTCGCAATGCAATTTAATTCCGACAGCGTATGAGTTTCGCGTCGCTGCCAATTGAGGGGGACGCAGGATATGTATGTCCTTGCTCTGGTCACGCAAAAAGGCGGAAGCGGTAAGAGCACGCTGGCGACAGGACTTGCAGTGGCCGCAATGGCGCACGGAGAGCGTGTTGCTCTCGTTGAGGCGGATGCGCAAGGAACGATCGCGAAATGGAAAGAGCGGCGGACGAATTCCTATCCTTGCGTCGATTGCATTGTCGATCCGGCTGATATCGATCCGGTGATATCCCGCCTCGAGACTGACGGCATCTGGCTCGCAATCATCGACACGGCAGCCACGAACAACGCCTTGGCGATGCGTGCCATGGCCAAGGCCGATCTTTGTCTCATCCCGGCGCGTCCCAGCCCGGCCGATATCGAGGCAGCAATACCTACGCTGATTGCCATTCGCAGGCTCAACCGCCGATTTGCCTTCATCCTCAATCAAACTCCCACGCGGGGCGGCCGGCTGAGCGAGGCTGCAACGTCGCTGAACTCGCTCGGCGTGCTTGCACTTCCCTTTATCGCGCAGCGCAACGACCATCAGGATGCGCTCGGGGCAGGATTGGGCGTGACCGAGTTCGCCCCCGAGGGAAAAGCCTCGGACGAAATCGTTGCGCTCTGGGATTGGATCTCGAAACACCTCATCGTGGAGTCGCCTGATCATGGGCAAGCCGCCCTCAAGACAGCCTGCTGACGTTGCGCGCGCCAGGCGTCGTTCACTGGTGGAGCTGACGGCGGCGGCGAGCCGCACCATCGACGAGGGCCTGCTGGGGATATCGCCCAGCCCGGTCGCGGTCGCCCGGGACGATGGACCGCAGGTCGAGCAGACAGCGAAGTCACCTGCTCAGACGGCCGTTCCAGCGGCAGTCAACGGGAGTGTCGCGATGCCGCCGTCTGCGAAGTTGGCGTCGCGCTCCGCACAATTGCAAGATTCCAACAGCACCACCACGGATATCGCCGTGGAAATTGCCAAGGACATGCAGGCTTGCGCCCTGGAGACAATGAAGGCAGGTGTGCACGCTGCATTGGATTACACGAGGGACCTTGCCAGTCCGGAAAGCGACCTCCTGAAGGGACCAGCCGCTGAGTGTCACGCGATCGTACTCGAGCTGATGAAAGTGAATGCGGGCGCGACGTTGCAATATACGCGGGAGTTGAGCCGCGCCACAACGCTCTCGGAATTGATTGAGCTATCGAGCAGTCATGCGCGAAAGCAGTGCGAGCTGGTCTTGCAGCAAGCCGAATTGCTGAAATCGTTTGCTGATAGCACCACAAAGCCAAGCGCCAGGTAGCGGTCGCTAACATGGCAAAGCAAGGGCTCGAAACTGGATCAGCGACGTGCTGGTCTGCGCGCCCGGCAATGCGTTGTTTTGCGTATACGGGCACCGGGGTGAATCGGCGATGCTGATCCGAACGGTTAACGCCGATTTAACGGATGAGTCCTAGCCTGTCTCTGCCGGGGTTACTCGCAAGGCCGAGGTGAGCCCAATGGAAGCCCAGAAGATCGCGGTCGACGCCGTCGTCGCGCTGACCGATTGCGACCGCGACGCCGTCATCGCGTTTATTCGCCGGCTCTATCTCGCCGGCGTCACCGACCCCAAGCGCTTGACCTTTAAGGGTCTCCAGGCGCTGTCTCGGGCGTAATTCGGCTCGTTTCGGTCCATTTTAGCCAGGTTCCGTCCCCCAACTCTCCCCAGCGTGACCGCAACCCCCCGGTGAATATCTTGCCGGTGGGGTCGGGCCGCGCTAGATCACGTCCCCGGCTGGGTCACTCGGGATTTGGGGAAATGCTGAAGCAGCTTTTTGCGCCGCAACTTGTCATTCTGTATGTGCTTGCGGCATCGACAATTTACGTTCACTTCCGCGGCAAGCAGCGTCTGCGCTTCGCGCGCCAGCTCGGCGATCACTCGACCTATCTCGCGCCTTACAACGTGCTGATGTATGCGGGCTCGGCGGTGCCGAACAAGCCCGTCATCTCCATCGAGCAGTTTCCCGAGCTGAAGCCGCTCAGCGACAACTGGGAGACCATCCGCGACGAGGCCGTCCGCCTGTTTGACGAAGGTTTTATCCGCGCGGCAGCGAAGAACAATGATTGGGGCTTCTACTCGTTCTTCAAGAGCGGCTGGAAGCGCTTTTACCTGAAATGGTACGACGACTTCCTGCCCTCGGCGCGCACGCTGTGTCCGGAGACGGTGGAGCTGCTCAACTCGATTCCGAGCGTGCATGGCGCGATGTTCGCGATGCTACCGCCGGGCGGCAAGCTCGGCGCGCACCGCGATCCCTTCGCCGGTTCGCTGCGCTATCACCTCGGCCTGGTCACGCCGAACTCGAACAAGTGCCGCATCCTCGTCGACGGGGTCGAATGCGTCTGGCGCGACGGCGAAGCCTTCATGTTCGACGAGACGTTTATCCACAGCGCCGAGAATGCGACCGACGTCAACCGCATCATCCTGTTCTGCGACGTCGAGCGTCCGATGAAGTTCGGCTTCATGACCGTGATCAACCGCTGGGTCAGCCATCACATCGTGAAGGCCTCGGCGACTCAGAACGTCGATGGCGAGAGCGTCGGCGTGCTCAACAAGGTGTTCGGCAAGCTCTACGAGATCCATCTCGGCAGCCGCAAGGTCAAGGAGTGGAACCGCAACGTCTACTACACGCTGAAATACTCGCTGACGGCGCTGGTTCTGGGCCTGATCGTGCTGTCGGCGCTGCGGTGATCGACGCGGTCGCGCCGAAGATGGAGCCGGCAATGGCGTCCTTACCGATTGCGAACGCTGAGATCGC
Organism: Bradyrhizobium sp. WSM3983; assembly: GCF_000473045.1. GTDB lineage: Bacteria > Pseudomonadota > Alphaproteobacteria > Rhizobiales > Xanthobacteraceae > Bradyrhizobium. The sequence continues at coordinate 225,208 of NZ_AXAY01000010.1, forward strand.
GCAGTTCTTCTGCCAGTGGCTGGAAACCTTCGCGGGCTATGTCCGCGAGGTCGACTACGCCGCGGCGCGGCCGCTCTTCCATCCTGATGTGCTGGCCTTCGGTACGCATAACGATGTCATCCCAGGCCTCGATCAGTGGGTCTCATCTCAATGGGACAACGTCTGGCCGAAGACGACCGACTTTCGGTTCGTGCTCGAACAGACCTCGATCCTGGCATCCCCCGATGGCACGATGGCGACAGTGATCGCGCCATGGACCAGCACGGGCTATCATCCCGATGGTAGTGTGTTTCCACGGCCGGGCCGGGCGACAATGGTGTTTTCAAGAGATGGCGAGGGTTGGGTCTGTGTGCATTCGCATATGTCGCTCAACCGCGGTGTGCCGCAGGCCAGCCACGCCAACCGGCCGGTGAAGGCCTGGTAGAGCGAGTTCGCACGACTACGCAGCTTCCAGCCCCTGCCGACCGACGAAAGTTCTAGGTGCCATCTGCGCTTTGCGGGAACCCTCCGGCGCACGAGACAGTTTGTAGTCAAACGACCCGTCAGGGCTCAAATCGAAAAGGGGGGCGCGTCAGAAGGAGACGCTCCCATGGCAACGCTCGGGCTCGACGCCGCCCAACTGTCCCCATCCGAACATCGGCTCCAGCTTCGTCGCGCCGTCATCGCGTCCACGGTGGGGACTGCGATCGAATGGTATGACTTCTTCCTCTACAGCACGGTGACGGGGCTCGTCTTTGCAAAGCTGTTCTTCCCGCAATCCGACCCCTGGGTTGGCACGCTCGAGGCATTTGCCGTTTATGCGGTCGGCTTCGTCGCGCGTCCGATTGGCGCTGCGATCTTCGGACACTACGGCGATCGCATCGGTCGTAAGTCGACGCTGATTGCGACGTTGCTGCTGATGGGGCTGGCAACCGCGGCGGTGGCCGTGGTGCCGACCTATTCTAGCGCCGGAATCTGGGGCGCGGTGATCCTGACCGTGCTGCGCTTCATCCAGGGCGTTGGCGTCGGCGGCGAATGGGGCGGCTCGGTGCTGATGTCAATGGAATGGGCGCGCAACGACCGGTCGCGCGGATTGATCGCGTCCTGGCCACAATTCGGCGTGCCCTGCGGCCTGTTCCTGGCCAACCTGGCCGTGCTGGCATTCAGCCAGATGGCGGGCGACCGGTTCCTGGCCTGGGGCTGGCGCATACCCTTTGCGCTCAGCCTTATCCTGGTCGGTGTCGGTCTTTACATCCGGCTCGGCATCCTCGAAACGCCGGTGTTCTCCAAATTGCTGGCCGAGCGCCGGCTCGACCGCACGCCGATGCTGACGGTGATCAAGCAGCATCCCAAGGAAATCCTGCTCTCGGCATTCGCGCGCATGGCCGAGCAGGCACCGTTCTACATCTTCACCGCGTTCGTCTTTTCCTACGGTATCGGCACGCTGCATCTCTCGCGCGACTTCCTGCTGACAGCGGTGTTGTCGGCCTCGGTGCTGTCATTCGTGACGATTCCGGTCTGCGGTCACCTGTCCGACCAGATTGGCCGCAAGAACATGTACATGGCCGGCGCGCTCGTCACCGGCGTCTTCGGCTTCATCTACTACGCGATGCTGGATACCGGATCGGAGGTGATCGTCTTTCTCGCGATCGTCCTGTCGCTGATCCCGCACGACATGATGTACGGTCCGCAAGCCGCGTTGATCGCCGAAAGCTTTACCGGACGCCTTCGCTACAGCGGCGCGTCGCTCGGCTATCAGTTTGCATCCGTGATTGCCGGTGGCCCCGCGCCGCTGATCGCTGCCTGGCTGTTCGGCACGTTCCACTCAGCGACGGCCATTGCGGCCTATATCGCGGTTTGCTCCGTCATCTCGCTGATCGCGACCGCGCTGATGACCGACTACACCGGCAAGGACATCAACGCCGTGGGCGCGCACGGTTCGCAGGCCTGAGACCGGGAAAGCCTTCGTAAAAAAGCCCCGGACGTTACGTCCGGGGCTGTAACAATTTCCGCGAATTGCGAGGCGAGCCTATTCCGGCTGGCCGATGCTCACCTTCAGCGTGCCGACGCCGTCGACGCCGCATTCGAGCTTGTCGCCGGGCTGGAGCTGCGACACGCCGGCCGGCGTGCCCGTCATGATGATGTCGCCGGCGGCGAGCTTCACCTGCTGCGAGAGCTGCCAGATGATCTCGGGCACGTTCCAGATCAGCTCGGTAAGATCGCCCTTCTGAGCTTCCTTGCCGTTGACGGTGAGCCAGATCTTGCCCTTGGAGGGATGACCGATCTTCGAGGCCGGCTGCACCGCGGAAGCGGGCGCCGATCCGTCGAACGACTTGCCGATCTCCCACGGACGCTCCTTCTTGCGCGAGGCGATCTGGAGGTCGCGGCGGGTCAGGTCGATGCCGACGGCGTAGCCGTAGACATGATCGAGCGCCTTGTCGGCAGGGATATTGAGGCCGCCGCTCTTCATCGCGACGATCAGCTCGACCTCGTGATGCAGATCCTTGGTCAGCGGCGGATAGGGAATGGTCGCGCCATCGGGCACCAGCATGTCGGCGTGCTTGGCGAAGAAGAACGGCGGCGCGCGCTCGTCATTGCCCATCTCGCGGATGTGCTCGAGATAGTTGCGGCCGACGCACCAGATGCGGCGCACCGGATAACGGCCGCTTTCCCCAACGACGGGAAGTGAAGCCTGGGGCGGAAGCGGGATAACGTAGGAGGCGGCGTTCATGAAGCGATCTCGCGGCTCTTGAGGTTGACAAGGAACTCTATGCGGTTGCGCCGATCGGCGCCAGAGCGCCGGCATCGTGATGTTGCAACCGGAAGAACGAGGCGTAGCGGCCCGAGTGGCGCAGCAACTCGTCGTGGCGGCCCTGCTCGACGATCTCGCCGCCCTCGACCACCAGGATCGCATCGGCGTGCATGATGGTATGCAGCCGGTGCGCGATCACGATGGTGGTGCGGTTCCGGCAGAGATGCTCGATCGCTTCCTGCACCTGCCGCTCGGACTCGGAATCGAGCGCGGCGGTGGCTTCGTCCAGCAGGATGATCGGCGCGTTCTTGATCAGCGCGCGCGCCACCGCGATGCGCTGGCGCTGGCCGCCGGAGAGCTGCGTGCCGTGCTCGCCGACCGGTGTGTCGTAGCCGAGCGGGAAGCCCATGATGAAATCATGCGCGCAGGCCGCTTTCGCGGCGTCGATGATCTCGTTCTCGCTCGCGCCCGGCTTGCCGAAGGCGATGTTGTTGCGGATGGTGTCGCGGAACAGATAGACGTCCTGGCCGACATAGGCGGTCTGCGCCCGCAGCGATTTTCGCGAGATCGCGCTAATCGACTGGCCGTCGATCACGACGTCGCCTTGCGTCACCTCGTAGAAGCGCAACAGCAGCGCCAGCACGGTCGACTTGCCGCCGCCGGACGGCCCGACCAGCGCGGTGACCTTGCCGGGCTCGGCAACAAAGCTCATGCGGTTGAGCACGGTCTCATTGGCGCGATAGGAGAAGCTGACGTCGCGCAGCTCGATCCGGGCATCGGACAGTTTGAGTGCCGGCTTGTCGTCGTCGGAATGCTCGCTGGCCGGGCTGTCGACGACCTCGAGCAGCATGCGCGCGCCGACGAGCTGGCTGTTGAGGTCGATGTTGAGCCGCGCCAGCCGCTTGGCCGGCTCGGTCGCCATCAGAAACGCGGTCATGAAAGAGAAGAATGCGCCGGGCGTGGCGTTGAGCGCAACCACGCTGTAGCCGCCATAAAGCAAACAACCGGCGACCGCGAAGCCGCCGAGCATTTCCATCAGCGGGTTGGAGCGGTTGGCGACGCGGGCCATCTTGTTGGCATTGCGCTCGACGATCGCGATGTTCTGGTCGATGCGCTTCTGCATCGTCTCTTCAAGCGTGAAAGCCTTGACGGTGCGGATGCCCTGCAGCGACTCCTGCATCGTTTCCAGGATGTCGGCGGTGCCGGTGAACTGGTTATAGGCGAGGCCCTTGATGCGCTTGACCAGCTTGCGCAGCACCAGCATGGCCGGGGGCACCACGACGAGGCCGATCAGCGACATCAGCGGATCCTGCCACACCATCACGCCGATCATGGCGAGCAGCATCATGAGGTCGCGCCCGACCGCATTGACGAGCATGTTGAGCACGTCGGTGATCGACTTGGCGCCGGCCGTGAGCCGCGCCAGGAATTCAGACGAATGCCGCTCCGAGAAGAAGCCGACGCTCTCGCGCATCAGCTTGGCGAACAGCTGGCGCTGGTTGGTGGCGAGGATGGCGTTACTGATCTTGGTCAGGATCACCATGTGGCCGTAGGTCGCCACGCCCTTGATGAAGAGCAGGATCACCGTGATGCCGGAGAACATCGCAATGCCCGGGATGTTCTTGTCGACATAGGCCTGGTTGATGACCTGGCCGAGCACGTAGGTCGCACCTGCGGTCGCGCCGGCGGCAGCGGCCATCAAGGCAAAGGCAACGAGGTAGCGCCGCCAGTAGGCGAGCCCCTGTTCCATGACCAGGCGGCGAACAAGGACCATTGCCGCATAGGGATCGTCGGTGATTTTCTTTGGAAACTGGGCCATCCGGTGTCCATTGACGGCCAAGGCGAAAAGCCTGCCCGCGCGTCAGGGATCGAACGGCCTCTGTGCCCGCTAAAGCTGGGCTTTTCAAGCCCAATTAAGGGCTTGCGCCTGGATGGAATCTAGGCCGAGACGGCGTGGCGGAGCTCGCTGTGGCGCTCGCGGAACAGCTTGTCCTCCCAGGCCAAAGCGTGCGCCGCGATGGTCTCGAGGTCCTCATATTGCGGCTTCCAGTCGAGCAGGCCGCGGATGCGGCTGGTGTCGGCGACCATGGTCATGATGTCGCCGGGCCGGCGCGGGGCGTATTGCACGGCGAAGCTGCGGCCCGACACCCGGCGCACGGCGTCGATGGTTTCCAGCACCGAATAGCCGCGGCCATAGCCGCAGTTCAGCGTCGTCGAGGCGCCGCCATTGCGCAGGTAAGCGAGCGCCGAGCGATGCGCCTGCGAGAGGTCCGTGACGTGGATGAAGTCGCGGATGCAGCTGCCGTCCTGGGTCGGGTAGTCGGTGCCGAACACGTCGATCTTGGCGCGCTGGCCGGTCGCGGCTTCGACCGCGATCTTGAGCAGATGTGTGGCGCCGGCGGTGGCAAGCCCGATCCGGGCCTGCGGATCGGCGCCCGCGACGTTGAAGTAGCGCAAGGTCACGTACTGCATGCCGTAGGCGGCGGCGACGTCGTGCAGCATGATCTCGGTCATCAGCTTCGACGAACCGTAGGGCGACAGCGGACGCGTCGGCGCGCGCTCGGGCACCGGCACCTGGTCCGGATTGCCGTAGACGGCAGCGGTCGAGGAGAAGATGAAGCGGTTGATGCCGCGCTTGACCGCGACGTTGAGCAGATTGCGCGCGGTCGTGAAATTGTTGCGATAGTAGCCGAGCGGATCGCGCATCGACTCCGGCACGACCACCGAGCCTGCGAAATGGATGATGCTCTCGATGTTGTGCTGGGCGATCACGCCTTCGAGCAAATTCTCGTCGCCGGCATCGCCAATGAACAGCGGCACGCCTTCCGGCAAGTAGGCGGAGAAACCGGTCGAGAGATCGTCGATCACGACGACGTCCTCGCCGGCTTCCGCCAGCGCCAGGACCGTGTGACTTCCGATATAGCCGGCGCCGCCGGTGACTAGCACAGTCATGATCTCACCCGTCTTCGATCAACGCACCAAGTTAACGTTTGCGCGGTGAAGAGGGGGTTTCGGATCGGCTGAACTGGTCACTATGCTTAATGTTGCGTATAGGGGTCGCATCAGACGGAGCATGACGTGGCGAATTTCCCGGGCGATCTGCAAGTGATCGTGCCAAATCTGCACAGGCGCTATTCCGGGGTCACCGCGACCAACCGGATGGTGGCGCCGCGGCTGGCCAAGCTCTATTGCGCCGCATGGTTCGGCTCGGATGCGCCGGAGGGGATTTCGCGGCTCAGCGTCGCCGATGTCCTGAAGCTGTGGCGCCGCAAGTCGCCCGTGATCTGGCATGCGCGCCGCAACAACGAGATGATCGCCGGCGTGGTGCTGCGCGGGATCGGCTGGCCACTCAAGCTGGTGTTCACCTCGGCGGCGCAGCGGCATCACAGCTGGATCACGCGCCGGCTGATCCGGCAGATGGACGCGATCATCGCGACATCGGATCTCTCGGCCTCGTTCCTCAAAGTGCAATCGACCGTGATCCCGCACGGCGTCGACACCGAAATCTATGCGCCGCCGCACGATCGCGCCGCGGCCTTCGCGGAAAGCGGCTTGCCGGGCCGTTACGCCATCGGCTGCTTCGGCCGCGTGCGCGCACAGAAGGGCACCGATGTGTTCGTCGATGCGATGTGCCGATTGCTGCCGCGCTATCCGGATTTCACTGCGGTCATCGTCGGACAAGTCACGGCCGAGCAGACGCCTTTTGCGAACGATCTGAAGAAACGCATCGAGGCGGCCGGCCTGCCATCGCGGATCGTCATCACCGGCGAATTGCCGATCGAAGACGTGCAGCGCTGGTATCAGCGGCTGACGATCTACGCGTTCACTTCACGCAACGAAGGTTTTGGCCTGACGCTGATCGAGGCGATGGCGACCGGCAGCGCGCTCGTCGCCGCACGCGCCGGTGCGGCCGAGCTCGTGGTCGAGGATGGCGTGTCGGGCGTGCTGATCCCGACCGGTGATGCGGATGCGCTGGTGGCGGCGCTCGAGCCGCTGATGCGCGATGTGGCTCTTGCGACCGCGATGGGCGAGCGTGGGCGGGCGCGGGTGCTCGAAAAGTTCAGCCTCGATGCCGAGGCGGCCCGGATCGGCGAGGTCTATCGTCCGCTGCTCTGAGCGAGGGCTGTCGCGACCGCAGACCGAAAACGCGAAAACAACCCCATGCACAGTAGCCGGTGGCAGCGAAATCAACGGCTTGCCCGGCGCGCATGATGTCGATGCGGATTTTACGAATTTCGTTTGACGCGTCGGGCAAAACACCTCTAGAGTGCCAACATCACGAAATTCATAAAGCCAGCGCCGTCTTCGGCTGCGGGGCTCTTTGTTGCAATGAGAAGAGAAGCAGTGGTCCAGCGATATTCTGCTCCTGCCGTAACAGGAGCGCTTTAAAATATCATCAACCCACAGTTGGACTAGGAAGCTTCTCCCGGCGCTGTTATCGTCGTAACCCTCGGGAAACACAAATGAAAGTATAATTACGTCACTACGTGACGTAATGACTTGAAATTGTGATGAGATATGCTAAATTCCCGTCATGAGGGCGACATGGAAGTGGAATTTGCGGATGAAGCTCTCGACCAGCTGGAAATCGACATCCAGTTCAACGGTGGATTCGACCGCGCCATCGTCAAAGGCTTCCGCAAGGTGATGCAGGTGATCCGCGCAGCACCGGATGAGCGCGAGTTCTATGCCCTCAAAGGGTTGCACTTCGAGAAACTCGAAGGAGACCGATCGCATCAACGATCCATGCGCCTGACGGGCAAATGGCGTTTGATAGTGGAACTTCATGGGCAGGCGCCGAATAAAGTCGTCCGCATCATAGGCATCGAAGATTATCACTGAGAGGGAGGGCGAGATGACGGATAGACGACCCGCCGAAGTGTTCCCTCCCGGGGAGTTCTTGGCAGATGAGCTTGAAGCCCGAGGTTGGACTCAGAGCGAATTTGCAGAGATTATTAGTCGGCCTCAGAAGCTCGTAAACGATGTTGTTCTAGCAAAGCGCGCTGTTACTCCGGAAACTGCCGCCGATTTTGCTGCGGCCTTGGGTACTTCTGCGCAGTTTTGGATGAACCTCGAAACTGCCTGGCAACTCTCCAAAGTTTCACCTCGCGACGATTCCATTTCTCGCGCCGCTAAACTTCGCGAACGCTTTCCGGTTCGCGAGATGTGCAAGCGCGGCTGGATCAAGTCCGGAGGGTCCGCAGCCGAGCTAGAGCGAGATATCTTGGCGTTCTTCGGTCTCAGTTCGATCGAGGAACCAATAGAATTCCAGCACGCCGCGCGTCGCAATTACAAGCGAGAGGTTACGGTACATCAGTGGGCATGGATCTTTCGGGCTAATCAGCTCGCGAGTGCGCTAAGGACACCGCCATATTCTGAATCAGCTCTTCGCAAGAGGAGTTCTGATCTCGAAGCGCTCATGATTGAGCCAGAAGGAATTCGCCATGTGCCGCGAATTCTTTTGGAGTGTGGTGTTCGTCTTGTTGTTGTTGAGCCGATACCGGGTTCTGAAATTCAGGGGGCCTGCTTCTGGATCAATGAAAATAAATCTCCTGTCATTGGTCTCACTTTGAAGGGAGATCAGATCGATAAATTCTGGTTCGACCTTTGGCACGAGCTTGAGCATGTTCTTAGTGGCGATGGTAAGGAGGGCGTCATCATTGAGGATTTTGATGAAAGCAAAGTGGGGGACGATGAAGCGGAGATTAGAGCTAATCGAGCTGCTGCGAACCATTGCGTTCCGCTAAGGGCGATGAACGACTTCTTCCTGAGGCACAATCCGATGTTTGCTGAGAAGAGTTTCCTTGGATTTGCTCGCATCATGAAGCGCCATCCGGGCATTGTTGCTGGGCAACTTCAAAAGCGATCTGGTCGATGGGACTTATTTAAGAAACATCAAGCCAAGGTTCGACACATCATAACAGAGGCGGCCCTGACAGACGGCTATGGAGTGAGCTCATGACTTACGTCAAGCAAATGCAGCGTATTGTTGATGAGTACAGACTTGAAGGGCTATCATGGCCGACCTCAGCGAAGAACATGGCGGATTGGGCGATCAGAACAGGGCGCTGGGAGCTTCCCGCCGCTGCACTGAGGCGCCGTTGCGCTGACGACATCGCGTCAGCCATGCGCGAGGAATTTATGACAGATCGGAAAGGTCGTCGCGTTCGCCTCTTGCATCCAGCGCCTCTTGAAACGGAGGGGCAGACAGAAATGGTGTGGGACGATATTCGTACCGCGCCGCGCGACCATATGCAGCTATCGTTCCAGCATCGCAGGAAAGGCATAGTTGGGGATTGCCGCCAGATGAAGGTGGACGTGGACAGTTACAACGACGCACATCCTGACGCAGAGCCAATCCAGATCGTTTTCGACTTCACGATGGACCTAGCCGAGTTGGAGGCCGCTGACGAGGCGGCCTAGGCTAATTCGCTTTTGGCGAGTTGGGGATATGATGTGTGATCCCTCATCCGCCGATGCGATGGGCGCACTTGCGCGAAAAATGTTGTCGAGAGTTCAGTCTCGCCCTCGAAGGCCGGCCGAATCGCAGCCATTTACCGCCGCTTAATCTGAGCAATCACCTCGGTCACGAATGCGTCGAGGTCGCCGCCTGGAAACAGAAAGCCCGGCAGTCCGAGCGCCTTGCCTGCCTCGATGTCCCGGGCCTGATCTCCGATCACGAAGCTGCCGTCGAGTTGCACCGGCCAGTGCCGGACGAGATCGCGCAACATGCCGGGCGCGGGCTTGCGCCAGTCATGCTCCCCGATGTAACCGGCGACCGTTCCTTGCGGATGATGTGGACAGAAGCGGATGTCAGCGATCCGCGCGCCGTCGCGGGCGAGCTCGTCGCGCATCCAGCCGTGCAGCCGGTTCACATCGTCTTCAGTGAAGAGGCCGCGCGCGACGCCGGACTGGTTGGTGAAGACAAACACCCAATAGCCGGCCTCATTGAGGCGGCGAATGGCCCTGGCAACGTTTGGCATCCAACGGATGCGGTCTCGCGTGCCGATATAGCCATCGTCATGGTTGATGACGCCGTCGCGATCGAGGAATGCGGCGGGCTTCGCCGCGCGGCTGTCAGACATTTGCAAGTCCCTGCGTCCTGGCAAGCACGTCTCTTGCGATCTCGACCACGTCCTGCGCCGCGATGTCACGCATGCAGCGGTGGTCGTTGATCCGGCAGATCGTGCTTTGGCAGGGCTGGCAGGCGAGCACGCTCTTGGTCTGGACCACGGTCGCGGCGAGGCCGTTGAGGGGCGCCCAGAGATAGGGGCTGGTCGGGCCGAAGATCCCCATGGTGGGCGTGTCGAGCGCGGCCGCGATGTGCATCAGGCCCGAATCGTTCGAGATCGCGACGCCGGCCGCGGCCATGGCGAGGACGCCGTTGCGTAAATCGTTGCCGGTGAGGTCCCGCACCCCCGGGCCACCGGCTGCGACGATCTCCTGGGCGAGGCCTTTTTCCGCGGGGCCGCCGACCACCCAGACTTCGAGCCCGCGCTCGACCAGCAGGCGCGCGGCCTCGGGATAATAGGTCCAGCGTTTCGACACCCCGACCGAGCCGGGGGCGAGCGCGACCGCGGCCCCGGCGCTGAGGCCATTGGCCTGCCGCCAGCGGGCGATCTCCTCGGCCGCCACCCGCAATTGCGGCACCGGCCATTCCGGCGGCAGGGGGGCGCCGTCGGGCTGGGCCAGCGCGGCGTTCTTGTCGATGAAGCGGGGCAGCTTCTTCTCGCCCCAGCGCCAGCGGTTGAGCAGGCCGAACCTGAATTCGCCGACGAAGCCGATCCGCTCTGGGATGCCGGCCAGCGCCGGCGCAATGGCCGACTTCCAGGTCCGCGGTAGCACCAGGGCGGTGCCGTAGTTCCGCTCACGCAGGAGCCGCGCCAGGCCGAGCTGGCGGCCCGCGGCGAGGCGGCTGCGGGGCAGGTCCCAGACGAGCCCAGCGCGCACGCCGGGCATGTAGTCAACCAGGGGCGCGCACTGGGACGTGGTCAGGAGATCGACCGGCCGATTCGGCCATCGCTCCTTCAGCACCCGGACGACGCTGTGATTCCGGACGAAGTCGCCGATCCACATATAGGGCACGATCAGAATCGGGCGCGTATCGCTCCGATCCACACTTCCGCCAAATTGCGAATCGCTGTTCATTCGTTAATCGTGCCGCGGCGCTCTATTTGTGGCGGTTCGGTTAGCCGCTCCCGGCCGGTAGGTAAAGCCGGAGCGGCTGGAGCGTCTGACGTATCGTCAAACTAACTGAGCGGGATTCCAGCTGATGAATTCTTAAGTCGCCGTTGACTCTTGGGTCGCCTATGTACATTTATTTGTACAGATGCGTACAAGGGGAGTTGTACGATGGCACACGTTTCATACACAGAGCTTCGCGGCAATCTAGCTGCATATATGGAGGCGGTTTGCGATGAGCGATCCCCCCTGGTCGTTACGCGTCAGAACGCACGTAGTGTCGTTTTGATATCTGAAGAGGAATATGAGGGTCTTATGGAGACAGTACATCTCCTAAAGAGCCCAGCTAACGCCACTCGTCTTCTGCGTTCCATTAAGGAGGCTGATGACGGCAAGCTAATCAAGCGCGATCTGATCGAGCCCACCAAGGTAGGCTAAGCGGTTGGATGATAACCGTTTGGACCGAGGATGCTTGGCAGGAATATCTTGAGTGGCAAAAAGAGGACGAAAAAATCCTCGAAGTGATCAACAATTTGGTCCGAGATATCAAGCGCGATCCATTTAAGGGGCTTGGGAAACCTGAGCCACTTAAGCACGCTTTGCAGGGATGGTGGTCCCGCCGGATTACCGGAGAACACAGGTTAGTCTACCGGGTTAGCGGCAGGGGTGAATCTCAGCAGCTCGATATTGTCCAGTGCAAATATCATTACTGAGCAGATTTGGCCTTCTTAGCTTTCTTTTTCACTTTCGGCTTTTCCTTCAACGGCTTTGGCGGCGTCTTCAGGCCGTTACGTAGCGTAGCTGCGAAACGGTTGAGCCTCTATTTCCGTATCGGCTCGACAACGAAAGGCCGCCCCTCGAGGTGGCCTTACTTTTTGGGTGGGGCCACGTACCAATGCAGCGTTAGAAGCGCGGCGAAAGCGCCGGACAAGGCCAGGATAACCGCGAAGGTGATTGAATATTTGCGAAACCGCTTCGCTTGCCCGGTCTGGATAATAAGCATCAGCCGAATATACACGCTCTGGTGAATTCGGGCACCCCCTTAGTTCGGCCTAGGACATTGGGGGCGAATACAGACGGCCCCCAAAACCGCTTACACTTTGGCAGATGATGCGCTACGGCAGGTATCGGACCCCAAAACTCGGGCAGGGATTTCGGAATGTTGCTGGTGACCGGCGGGGCCGGTTTTATCGGGTCGAATGTTGTCGCCGCGCTGAACGACGCCGGCCATAGCGATGTCGTGGTCTGCGATCTCCTCGGCAGCGACGGCAAGTGGCGTAATCTCGCCAAGCGACAACTTGTGGATATCGTTCCCCCGGCCGAGCTGCCTGACTGGCTGAAGGGCCGCAAACTCGACGCCGTGATCCATCTCGGGGCGATTTCCGAGACCACCGCGACCGACGGCGATCTCGTGGTCGAGACCAATTTCCGCTTCTCGATGCGCCTGCTCGACTGGTGCACGGCCAATGCGGTGCCGCTGATCTACGCGTCCTCGGCTGCGACCTATGGCAACGGCGCGGAAGGTTTTGACGACGATGCCTCGCTGCCGGCGCTGAAGAAGCTGCGGCCGATGAATCTCTATGGCTGGAGCAAGCAGCTGTTCGATCTCGCCGTCGCCGAACGCGTCGCGCGGGCTGAGAAGCTGCCGCCGCAATGGGCGGGCCTGAAATTCTTCAACGTGTTCGGCCCAAACGAATACCACAAGGGCACGATGATGAGCGTGCTGGCGCGCCGCTTCGACGACGTCAAGGCGGGCCGCGTCGTGCAGCTGTTCAAGTCGCATCGCGACGGCATCGCCGACGGCGACCAGCGCCGCGATTTCATCTATGTCGACGACGTCGTGCGCGTGATCCTGTGGCTGCTGGCAACGCCTGCGGTGTCCGGCCTTTTCAATGTCGGCACCGGCAAGGCGCGCAGCTTCCGGGAGCTGATGCTGGCTGCCTATGCCGCGCTGGGCACCAGACCCAACATCGACTATATCGACATGCCCGAGCAGATCCGCGGCAGCTACCAGTATTTCACCGAGAGCAAGGTCGATCGTCTCCACCGCGCCGGCTATAACGGCGGCTTCACGACGCTCGAAGACGCGGTGAAGGCCTATGTCGGGGATTATCTCGACCGGCCCGATCGCTTTCGCTAAGGCCCCAAGGATCTGAGGCCCAATGACCATGCCGACGCCCATTCTCGATTTCGATGCCCTCGCGCAAGCCATCGCCGATCGCACGGTGCTCTGCATCGGCGACATCATGCTGGACGAATTCGTCTACGGCGAAGTGTCGCGGATCTCGCCGGAAGCGCCGACCCCCGTCATCGCGGCCCAGCGCAGCGAGATCCATATCGGCGGTGCCGGCAACGTCGCGCGCAATATCGCTTCCCTCGGTGCGCGCTGCGTCTTCGTCGGCCTTGTCGGCGAGGACGATGCGGGGGCGCGGCTCAAGGCCGCGCTGGCGAACCATGCCGGCATCGAGAGCGCGCTGGTGTGCGACCCGTCGCGGCCGACCACGCGAAAAGTCCGTTTCGTCTCCGAGCATTTTTCCACGCATATGCTGCGCGCGGATTGGGAGCAGGCGCAGCCCGCTTCCGACGAGGTCGAGACCAGGCTGATCGAGGCGATCCTGCCGCAGATCGCGCGCGCCGATATCGTGCTGCTGTCCGACTACGCCAAGGGTGTGCTGACCGCGCGCGTGATCCGCCACACCATCGATGCCGCGCGAAAGCTCGGCAAGCCCGTGATCGTCGATCCCAAGAGCCTGAACTGGGCGATCTATCGCGGCGCCACGCTGCTCACGCCCAACCGCAAGGAATTCTCGGAAGCCACCCGCAGCCGCGCCGACACGCCGCAGAGCATGGTCGATGCCAGCGAGGACGTGATGCGGCTCGCCGATTGCGAGGCGATCCTGGTCACGCAAGGCGAGCACGGCATGACGCTGGTGCCGCGCAAGGGTGAAGCCGTCCATGTTCCGGCCTTCCCAGTGAAGGTGCGCGACGTCTCCGGCGCCGGCGACACCGTGGCCGCCGCGCTCGCGGTCTCGATCGCGGCAGGCGCGGAATGGGAAACGGCGCTGCGCATGGCGAGTGCGGCCGCCGCCGTCGCGGTCGGCAAGCAGGGCACCGCCAGCGTGAGCGCGGCCGAGCTGCGCCGCAAGATCCTGCCGCATGCCACTCTTGCGACCGAGGAGAAGGTCGTGAGCGGGCCTGATGCGCTCGAGGCCCAGCTCGCCGAATGGAAGGGGCAGGGGCTGCGCGTCGGCTTCACCAACGGCTGCTTCGACATCCTGCATCCCGGCCACGTCAAGGTGCTGACCGCGGCGCGCGCCGCCTGCGACCGCTTGATCGTAGGCCTCAACAGCGACGCCTCGGTACGGCGGCTGAAGGGCGCGGATCGCCCGGTCCAGGACGAGCGGGCGCGCGCGGAAGTGCTGGCTGCGCTCGAAGCGGTCGATCTCGTCGTCATCTTCGAGCAGGACACGCCGATCGACCTGATCACCCGGATCACACCCAGCGTGCTGGTGAAGGGCGGCGATTACACCCGCGAGCAGGTAGTCGGCCACGAGGTCGTCGAGGCCGCCGGCGGAACGGTTGTGCTGATCGACATCCTCAAGGGTTTCAGCACGACCGCGCTGGTTCATCGCGCGCGCGGAGAGACGAAGTGATGGAGCTCGTGCGTGAGTCGGCGTGGGGGACGACGGTCCGGCGGTTGCGCAGTCCAGCGGCATGGTCCGAGACGGTCGACCTGTTTGCCATCCTGACCGCGGCCTCGCTGCCGTGGTCGACGTCGCTCGCGGCGATCTTCAATGTCGCGATGCTCGCTTGCATGGTGCCGTTTCTCGACGTCAGGGACTTCCTGCAGTCGCTGAAGCGACCGATCTGCGCGCTGCCGATCGCGCTGTTCCTGCTCGCGCTCGTCGGCACGCTGTGGTCGGAGGCGCCCTGGGGCGCGCGGTTCTACGCCGTGAACCCGACGACGAAGCTGCTGGTGCTCCCGATCCTGATCTATCATTTCGAACGCTCGTCGCGCGGACATCTTGTGTTCATCTCATTTCTGGTTTCCTGCGCGCTGCTGTCGGTGATGTCCTGGCTCGTGTTTTTCCATCCCACGCTCTCGCTGAAGCCGCCTGATGAACCCAACTCGCGCGGCATCTTCGTGAAGAACTATATCGACCAGAGCCAGGAATTCACGCTGTGTGCGGTCGCGCTCGCGCTTCCGATCGTGAAGCTGCTACAGCAGAAGAGGGTCTGGCTCGCCGCGCTGCTGACGACGATCGCGCTCAGCTTCTTCGTCAACATGGCCTTTGTGGTGATCTCGCGCACCGCACTCGTGACCGTGCCGATCATGCTGGCGGTCTTCGGGCTGTTGCATTTGAAATGGCGCAGCGTCTTGATCATCTTCGCGGCCCTCGTGGCCCTCGCCGCGCTGGCATGGCAGACCTCGTCGACGCTGCACAACACGATTGAGACATTCTCCGTGCAGTACGAGCTCTACAAGGACAAGGGCATCCCCACATCGATCGGACTTCGGCTGGAGTTCTGGCGCAAGTCGCTGGCTTTCTTTGCCGAGGCACCGGTCGTCGGGCATGGAACCGGCTCGACGCGCGGCTTGTTCGAGCAGGCCGCGACCGGCGGCCCCAATCAGGCCTCAAGCGAGGTTATCGGCAATCCCCATAACCAGACGCTGAACGTGGCCGTGCAATGGGGCGTTGTCGGCATCATCATCCTGTATGCGATGTGGGCGGTCCATCTCCTTCTGTTCCGCGGCGACTCGCTCGCCAGCTGGATCGGGTTGCTGGTCGTTGTCCAAAACGTATTCACCTCGCTCTTCAATTCCCATCTGTTTGATTTCCACGAGGGCTGGATGTACGTGCTCGGTGTCGGTGTAGCCGGCGGCATGGTGATCAATTCGCACCGGAACGGCCGGAGCCCGGGACAAGCCCGCGGCTGAGCTTCGGAGCGCTGGCAAGTCCCGGCGAGATGCGCTATCAGCGCGGTCAGGTTGTATGTAGCACTGGAGATATTCGGCCGCAGATGACGCGTCTTTCGCATCTCACCTTGCGTAACTTCCTGATCGCGCTTCACGACCTGGTGGCGACGGCCGCGGCCCTGTTCGTTGCGTTCTATCTGCGCTTCGAGGGCGGCGCGGGCTTCTTTGCTCGCTTGCCTCTGCTGCTGCAGATCCTGCCTTATTTCCTCGCTTTCAGCGTGGTCGTCTTCTACGTCTTCAACTTGACGACCACGAAGTGGCGCTTCATCTCGCTGCCCGATGCGCTGAACATCATCCGCGTCGCCACTGTGCTGACGGTGGCCCTTCTCGCGCTCGACTACATCTTTGTCGCGCCGAACGTGCACGGGGCTTTCTTCCTCGGCAAGATCACCATCGTCCTCTATTGGTTCCTGGAAATCTCTGCGCTGAGCGCGCTGCGGCTGACCTATCGCTATTTCCGATATACCCGCGTGATGCATCACGTCAGGACCGAAAATGCCGCAACGACGCTCCTGATCGGGCGCGCCGCCGATGCCGAGGTCGTGCTGCGCGGCGTCGAGAGCGGCGCCATCAAGCACCTCCGCCCGGTCGGAGTGCTGTCGCCGTCCCGGGCCGATCTCGGCCAGCTCATCCGCAACGTGCCGGTCGTGGGCGCGATCGACGACATCGAGGATGTCATCAGCAGCTTCGCCAAGCGCAACAAACCGATCGCCCGGGTGGTGATGACGCCCTCCGCCTTCGAGCCGGAAGCGCATCCCGAATCCGTGCTGATGCGCTCGCGGCGGCTTGGCGTGATAGTCAGCCGCCTGCCGTCGCTCGAGCAAGGGGATGTGCCGCGGCTCACCTCGGTTGCGGTCGAGGACCTGCTGCTGCGGCCGAGCGAAACAATCGACTATGCGCGTCTCGAAGCCCTGATCAATGGCAAGAGCGTCATCGTGACCGGCGGTGGCGGCTCGATCGGCTCAGAGATCTGCGAGCGCGTGGTTGCGTTCGGCGCGGCGCGTCTCCTGATCGTCGAGAATTCGGAGCCGGCCCTTTATGCGGTCACCGAGGCGCTCGTCGCGCGCGGTTCCGGCGCCGAGATCGAAGGTCGGATCGCGGATATTCGCGACCGCGAGCGCATCACGCGTCTAATGGCGGAGTTCAAGCCGGACATCGTGTTCCATGCCGCCGCGCTCAAGCACGTTCCGATCCTGGAGCGGGACTGGAGCGAGGGCGTCAAGACCAACATCTTCGGCTCGATCAACGTGGCCGATGCCGCGCTGGCGGCAGGCGCCGAGGCCATGGTGATGATCTCGACCGACAAGGCGATCGAGCCGGTCTCGATGCTTGGCCTGACCAAGCGTTTCGCGGAGATGTATTGTCAGGCGCTCGACCACGACCTCGTGGTGCGGGCCGGCGGCAGCAAGCCGGCGATGCGTTTCATCTCGGTCCGGTTCGGCAATGTGCTGGCTTCGAACGGGTCGGTCGTGCCGAAGTTCAAGGCGCAGATCGAGGCTGGCGGTCCGGTCACCGTGACGCATCCCGACATGGTCCGGTATTTCATGACCATCCGCGAAGCCTGCGACCTCGTCATCACGGCCGCCACCCACGCGCTCGGCGCCAAGCGTTTCGACGTTTCGGTCTACGTGCTGAACATGGGCCAGCCGGTGAAGATCGTCGATCTGGCGGAACGGATGATCCGGCTCTCGGGTTTGCAGCCCGGCCACGACATCGAGATCGTGTTCAGCGGCATGAGGCCGGGCGAGCGGCTGAACGAAATTCTGTTCGCCTCCGAGGAGCCGACCGTCGATATCGGGGTCGCGGGCGTCATGGCGGCGAAGCCGAACGAACCGCCGATGCAGACGCTGCGCAAATGGATCTCCGCGCTCGAACTCGCCATCGTGCATGACGATCGCGCCACCATCAGGACCATCCTGAAGGACGCCGTCCCGGAGTTCGGCGTCAACGCGAGCGCTGCATCCTGAGTGACGCCGGCGAGCGGAGCTGAAAGATTCGCCGGGCAAAGCGCAGGAAGAACGCCGCGTCGATGACCGGCGCGTTCAGATGCTGCCGGCGCGATCGCAGGCACTCCAGATTGGCGCGCAAGGTCACGCGCCAGCCGCTGGTGCTGATGCCGCCCATCTGGAAATCGGCAATGACGCGCGGAAGGTAGGCGACCCTGTAGTCGTTCAGCGCCAGCGCACGCAGCATGTAGTCGTAGTCGGCGGTCGTGACGTAACTCAGATCGTAGTCGCCGACCGTCTCGGCGACCTGGCGCCGCATGTAGAACGTCGGATGCGGCGGGACCCAGCCGAGCTGAAACGAGTGGCGACCGTAGTGCCCAGCGCGCCAGGCGCGCACGACGGTCTTGGATTGATGGTCGATGACCATGTCGAGGTCGCCATAGACGACATCGGCCTGTTCCAGCGCCGCCGCGATCGCTGCCAGCGCACTGTCGTTGTGAAACGTGTCGTCCGAATTGAGGAAGCCGATCGCGTCGCCCATGAACAAGTGCAGCCCCTTGTTCATGGCGTCGTAGACACCCTTGTCGGGCTCGGAGACCACGCGGATCTCGCTGGAGCCGAACGACTCCACGATCTTCAGCGTCGCATCCTTTGAGGCACCGTCGACGACCAGCATCTCCTTGTCGGGATGCGTCTGGCCGAGGAAGGATTCGACGGTGGCGCCGATCGTCGCCTGAGAGTTGTAGCTGGCTGTGATGACGCTGATCTTCATTCCGGATCCGTGCTGCTACGTGCCGGAGATTATAGGGAACAACCCTGAAGGTTGATAGACAACTGAAGAGGCCGCGGTGCTTCCGTGCCGGCCTTGTGAACGCTCATTCGCGCACCCCGATCGGTGCCGAGTCCTGCGCGGCCTTCTCCGCGCTGAGGATCCAGACCAGGCCGCCGAATGCGCCGACGATGAAGGAGACCGCGCCGAGCAGCAGCGAGACGTTGACGCCTTCATTGGCAGCCAACCCGGCGAAGCCGAAGGCCAACCCCATGCTCGCCTCGCGCACGCCCCAGCCGGCGATCGAGATCGGCATCAAGGTAATCAGCATCACCGGCGGCACCAGCAGGAAGACCTGGGCGAAGCTGACCGGTGCCGCGATCGACTGCACCACGCACCAGGCGATGACGACGGCAAGCACGTGAACCAGCAGCGACAGGATCGCGATCATCGGTCCGCGCGTGCGGTTGAAGATCACGCGGTTGGCGATCACGGCGCAGGCGTGGATGTGATGGGTGGCCCACCAGGTCTTCAGCCACGACCATTTCAGCGCGCCGAAGATCAGGAAGCCGATGCCGCCCGCAAGCGCTGCGAAGTCGACCAGCAGCAGCGCCGAGCGGCCGTGCGGATCGGTGATGAGCGTAAAGCTCCAGGGCAGGCTGGCGACGATGAGGACCGCGAGCGCAACGAGGCCGATCGCACGATCGACGAAGATCGAATAGGTCGCCGCGCGCCATCCGGCGCCGGTGCGCGCCACCAACCAGAGCCGGACCGCATCGCCGCCGATCGCGGACGGCAGGGTCTGGTTGAAGAAGGAGCCGATCACGTTGTAGCGCATCGCGCGGCCGAGCTCGAGCGGCGCACCGCACGCGGCGCTGACCTCGCGCCAGCGCAGCACGCCGACGAAGATTTGCAGGAACGTCACCGCGATCGCCATGCCGATCCAGAACAGGCTGGTCGCGGTGAAGCGCGAGAACAGCTCGGTCAGATCGACCTTGCGCAGCGCCAGATAGAGCAGCGCCGCGGAGATCAGGATTTTGGTTGTCGACAGCAGGATTCGGCGCATCTCGCCCGCAGGGTTTGCGAAAATTGGAGGCAACCCGACGCGATGCGCCGAATTCGGCCGCTTTGGTATGGTTTTGGCGCCGATCTTGCAATAGCTATCATGGGGGCGGCGATCTATTGCGCCCTCTCGATACCGGCTAAAGAGGCGCTGTGTGCTGGCTTTGGGGATTGCTCGGGATCGCTTGGGAACAGGATGACGGATCAGGCGATTTTGGTGACGGGTGCCGCCGGTTTCATCGGCTTTCACGTCACCCGGCAGCTCCTCGCCGAGGGGCGGTCCGTGGTCGGGCTCGACAATCTCAACAGCTATTACGATCCAGCGTTGAAACAGGCGCGTCTTTCGCTGCTCGGCAACGAGTCCCGTTTCTCCTTTGTCCAGGCCGATCTCGCCGATCGCGAGACGATGGCGGCGCTGTTTGCGCGGCATCGCTTTTCAGAGGTCGTGCATCTCGCCGCCCAGGCCGGCGTGCGCCACTCGATCGAGCATCCGCAGAGTTACGCCGATTCCAATCTGCAGGGCTTTCTCAACGTGCTCGAGGGCTGCCGGAGATGCGGTTGTCGTCATCTCGTCTACGCCTCGTCATCGTCCGTTTATGGCGCCAACACTAAACTGCCGTTTTCGGTGGAGGACCGGACCGATCATCCTGTGAGCTTCTACGCTGCGACCAAGAAGGCCAACGAGGTGATGGCGCAGTCCTACAGCTATCTCTACCGGTTGCCGGTCACTGCCTTGCGCTTTTTTACCATCTACGGCCCGTGGGGACGGCCTGATATGGCCATGTTTCTGTTTGTAAACGCCATCATGGCGGGCCAGCCGATCCGGCTCTTTAACCATGGCAAAATGCGCCGCGACTTCACCTATATTGACGACGTGACCCGTGTAGTGTCCAAGCTGATCGATCTGGTGCCTGCGGACGACCCGGCTGCCGCAAATGCGCCGTCTCGGGTCTACAATGTCGGAAATCACCGCCCCGAAGAGCTGATGCATGTCGTCGGACTTCTGGAGCGGGAGCTGGGTCGGACGGCGGTCAAAGAATTGCTGCCGATGCAGCCGGGAGACGTGGTGGAAACGTTCGCGGATGTCGAGGATTTGATGCGCGACACCGGCTTTGCACCGTCAACGCCGATCGAGCACGGGGTCCATAATTTTGTCACCTGGTATCGCGACCACTTCAAGGTTTGAAATGACGATGGACAAACGCATTATCCCCCTGATCATGTGCGGCGGCGCCGGCACGCGGCTGTGGCCGGCTTCGCGCGAGGTGCGCCCGAAGCAGTTCCTGCCGCTGTTCGGCGCGCGCTCGACCTTCCAGGATACGCTCTCGCGCGTCTCGGATGCGTCGCTGTTCGATCGCCCCATCGTCATCACCAACGCCTCCTATCGCTTCATGGTGCTGGAGCAACTCGCCGAGATCGGCATCGAGGCCGACGTGATCCTCGAGCCGATGCGGCGCGACTCCGGTCCCGCGATCGCCGCGGGCGCGGCGTTTGCGCAAAACCGCACGAGTGAGGCGATCGTGCTCGCGCTCGCCGCCGACCATGTGGTGCAGGACAATGCCGCCTTCGTCGCGGCGTGCCGTGAAGGCCTGGCCGCCGTAAGCACCGGGCGCATCGTCACCTTCGGCGTCAAGCCGGAGCGGCCGGCGACCGAATACGGCTATATCAGCCCGGGCGAGGTGATCTCCGGCGAGGTGCACGCGGTTGCGCGCTTCGTCGAGAAGCCGGATGCCGTGAAGGCCGCCGACTACGTCAATTCGGGCTATCTCTGGAACAGCGGCAACTTCATGTTTCCCGCGACCCTGCTGCTCGACGAATATCGCAAGGTGGACGCTGCGAGCGTGGAGACGATCTCCAACGCGGTTGCCAGCGCGGGGCGCGACCTCGGCTTCGTGACGCTGGAGCCGCAGGCGTTCGGCGCGGCGAAGGCGATCTCGATCGACTATGCGGTGATGGAAAAGACCTCGCGCGCAGCCGTGGTGCCCGTGTCCTGCGGCTGGTCCGACGTCGGCTCCTGGCGCGCGGTGTGGGAATTGTCCGACAAGGACACGCAGGGCAACGCGGCGCACGGCACCGCCGTGTTCGAGGATTCGCGCAACTGCAACGTCACGACGGATCATGCGCTCGTCGCGCTCGAAGGCGTCGACGATCTCGTCGTCGTCGCGACCGCGGATGCGGTTCTGGTCTCGCGCCAGAAGGATGCCAACGGCCTCAAGCGTCTCGTGACCAAGCTCAAGGCGGTTGCGCCGAAGGTCACCGAGGAGCATCTCAAGGTGCATCGCCCCTGGGGCAGCTACCAGTCGGTCGACAATGGCGAGCGCCATCAGGTCAAGCGCATCGTGGTCAAGCCTGGCGGGCGTCTGTCGCTGCAGAAGCATCATCACCGCGCCGAGCATTGGATCGTGGTCCGTGGTGCCGCCCGCGTCACCGTGAACGAGACCGTGAAGACGGTGCACGAGAACGAGTCGATCTACATCCCGATGGGCGCCGTCCACCGGATGGAGAATCCCGGCAAGATCCTGCTGGAACTGATCGAGGTTCAGACCGGCTCCTATCTCGGGGAAGACGACATCATCCGGATTGAAGACGACTATCAAAGGTCGTAACCAGCAAGCTCCGAATCACGGGATCCGGGCCCGAAAAGTCCGCTTCAAGCGGCTTAAGGCCCGGAGAACGTGTAACTTTTTGAATCAAATCGTGTCCGGGCAGTTTTGCCGGCATTCGCCACAAATGTGGCACCCGTGCTAGAAGCGGCCCGGGGATTTGCGTTGAATCGGGGTTTGCTCAGATGAGTTCCAAAGGGTCACAACCGGCAAAGGCCGGCTTGCGCGTCGGCGTCATCGGCGCGGGCGTGATGGGCAGCAACCATGCGCGCGTGCTGAGCGGTCTGCCCGGCGTCAGCCTGGTCGGCGTGGTCGATCCTTCGCCGGCGCATCGGATGCGCGCGACGGAACTGGCCAATTGCGCGAGCTTCGAGACGCTCGACCAGCTCCTCGCCGAGGGCGTCGATGCCGTCACCATCGCGGCGCCGACCCATCTGCACCACGAGGTGGCGCTGGCGTGCATCGCCAACAACATTCATGTGCTGGTCGAGAAGCCGATCGCCTCCACGGTCGCCGAAGGCCGCGAGATCGTCGCCGCTGCGCAAAAGGCCGGCGTCACGCTGATGGTCGGCCACGTCGAGCGCTTCAATCCGGCGGTCGCCGCCGTCAAGCAGGCCATTGCGGGCGAGGACATTCTCTCGATCGCGATCACGCGCGTCGGTCCGTTCCCGCCGCGCATGTCCAATGTCGGCGTCGTCATTGATCTGGCCGTGCACGACATCGATCTGATCCGCTGGTTCACCGAATCCGACATCGTCGAGGTGCAACCGCAGCTGTCGAGCGCGGTCGCCGAGCGCGAGGACATCGCGCTTCTGCAGTTCCGTACCGCCAACGGCGTGCTCGCGCACATCAACACCAACTGGCTGACGCCGTTCAAGGCGCGCAGCGTCACGGTTGCGACCCGCGGCAAATATGTGATGGGTGATCTGCTGACGCGCCAGGTCACCGAATGCTTCGGTTTCAAGCCTGATGGCAGCTACTCGATGCGGCATCTGCCGGTCGGCCATGACGAGCCGCTCCGCGCCGAGCTGATCGCCTTCCTCAAGGCCGTGCGTAACGGCGAGACGCCGGCGGTCACCGGCGACGAGGGCGTCGCCAGCCTCGAGATCGCGACGCAGTGCCTCGAGACGCCGTCGCGGCCCGCAGCCACGTCGCCCGCCCGCAAGGGCCCGCGCCGCGTCGCCGGCTAAAACCCTTTCCATGTCGACCACGCAAGAAGGCGCCAAGAACCAGGCCATGAACCAGCATCTGCGTTCCGAACCGATTCCCTTCATCGACGTCGCCTCGCAGCGACAGCGGCTCGGCGCCTCGCTCGATGCCGCGGTCAAGCGTGTTCTCGACCATTGCCAGTTCGTCAATGGTCCTGAGGTTGCTGAGCTCGAAAAGCAGCTTGCGGCCTATTGCGGTGCCAAGCACGTCATCGGCTGCGCCAGCGGCACCGATGCGCTTCTCATGGTGTTGATGGCGAAGAACGTTGGTCCCGGCGATGCCGTGCTGTGTCCGTCCTTCACCTTCATCGCGACCGCGTCGCCAGCGGCGCGGATGGGCGCGACGCCGGTCTATGTCGATGTGGATGAAGCGACCTTCAACATGAGCCCGGAGTCGCTCAAGCGCGGCATTGCGACCGCGCGCAAGGCTGGCCTGAAGCCTGTCGCGGTCATTCCGGTCGATCTGTTCGGACAACCTGCCGACCACGATGCCATCGCCGAGATCGCGATGGCCGAAGGCCTGTTCGTGATCGATGACGCAGCGCAAGGTTTTGGCGCAAGCTACAAGGGTCGCAAGCTTGGCACCTTCGGGCTCGCCACCACGACCAGCTTCTTCCCGGCAAAGCCGCTCGGCTGCTTCGGCGACGGCGGCGCGATCCTCACCGATGACGACGAGCTCGCAGCGACGCTGCGCAGCATCCGCGTGCATGGGCAGGGCGTCGACAAATACGACAACGTCCGCCTCGGCCTGACCGGCCGGCTCGACACCATGCAGGCCGCGATCCTGATCGAGAAGCTGAAGATCTTTGACGACGAGATCGCCGCTCGCAACAAGGTCGCCGAGCGCTACGCGCGGGGCCTGTCCAACGTCGTAACCGTGCCGCGGCTGGCGCCGGGCAATACCTCGGTCTGGGCGCAGTACACGATCCGTCTCCCTGAAGGTACCGACCGCGACGGCTTTGCCGCGGCGCTGAAGGCCCAGGGCGTGCCGACCGCGATCTATTACGGCAAGTCGATGCATCAGCAGACCGCCTACAAGCAGTATCCGGTCGCCGGCGGCGGCCTGCCGGGCTGCGAGAGCCTGTCGCAGGACGTCATCAGCCTGCCGATGCACGCCTATTTGACCGAAGCCGATCAGGAGCGAATCATCGCCGCCGTGCGCGGCGCGCTTTCGGCCTGATCTTGCTTCACCTCTCCCGCTTGCGGGAGAGGTCGTCGCGCGAAACGCGGCGGGTGAGGGCTCTATCCTCTGGGGGAATCTTCGTTGTTGAGACACCCTCTCCCCAGCCCTCCCCCGCAAGCGGGGGAGGGGGCGCACTTCCGTCGCAGCTTGCACCTAGACCTAATCTTGCCATGCTCTAAAACAGACGCATGCTCGGACGCATTTTCACGGTCGGTGGTTACACGCTGCTCTCGCGGCTGACGGGATTTGCCCGCGACATCATGCTTGCGGCGATCCTTGGCGCCGGCCCCGTGGCCGACGCCTTTTTCGTGGCGCTGCGGCTGCCCAATCATTTCCGCGCGATCTTTGCCGAGGGCGCCTTCAACGCCGCCTGGGTGCCGGCCTATGCCCACGTCCATGGTGAGCGCGGGGAGGGGGCAGCACGGCTGTTCGCCGACCGCATCTTCACGCTGCTGCTGGCCTCGCAGGTCGTGCTGCTGATGGTCGCCTGGCTGTTCATGCCGCAGGCCATGAGCATTTTGGCGCCCGGTTTCAGCGAGGACGCAGAGCAGCGCAAGCTCGCGATCGAGCTGACCCGGATTACGTTTCCCTATCTGCTGCTGATCACGCTGGTGACGCTCTATGGCGGCATGCTCAACGTGATGCAGCGCTTTGCCAGCGCCGCCGCCGCGTCGATCTTCCTCAACGTCGCGATGATGATGACGCTGGCGCTCGCCGCCTGGTTTCCGACCGCGGGTCACGCCGCCGCCTGGGGCGTCTTGATCTCGGGCTTCCTGCAATATTTTTTGCTCGCGGGCGACCTCGCCCGCCATGGCGGCCTGCCGCGCTTTGCGCCGCCCAAGCTAGACGAAGACGTCCGCGCCTTCTTTAGGGCGCTGGGCCCCGCGACACTGGGCTCGATGGGCACGCAGGTCGCGCTGTTCGCCGACACCATCATCGCGACCTTCCTGCCGGCGGGCGCGCTGTCGGCGCTCTATTACGCCGACCGGCTCAATCAATTGCCGATCGGCGTCATCGGCATCGCCATCGGCACGGTGCTGCTGCCGGAGATGTCGCGGCGGATCACGGCCAACGACCACGACGGCGCGATGAAGGCGCAACGCCGCGCCTTCGATTTCACGCTGCTGTTCTCGGTGCCGTTTGTGGCCGCCTTCCTCACTGTGCCCGACGAGATCATGCGCGCGCTGTTCGCGCGCGGCGCGTTCTCCAAGGCCGACGCGGTCGCCGCGGGCGGCACACTTGCGGCCTACGCCATCGGCCTGATCCCCTTCGTGTTGATCCGCAGCGCGGTCGCAACCTTCTATGCGCGCAAGGACACCGCGACGCCGGTTCGCGCCTCGCTGTCGGGCATCGCGGTCAATGTCGCCTTGAAGCTTGCCTTGATGGGATCGCTGGCCCAGATCGGCCTGGCGCTGGCAACCGCCGTCGGTGTCTGGACCAATCTGCTGCTGGTGCTGTTCTTCGCCGTGCGGCGCGGCTTTCTCGTGCTGGACCGCGCCTGGCTGATGTCGCTCGCCAAATTCCTGCTGACCGGACTGATCCTCGCCGCCGCGTTCTGGCTGATCGCGCGGTTCGCTGGATCGTCGCTGGGCGCGATGCACTTCCGGGACGAAGTGACGTTGGTCCTGCTGGCCGTCGGCGGCACCATCGTCTATGCGCTGGCGATCCTGGTATTGTTCGGCCGCAGCTGGCTGGTTTCGCTGGTGCGTGGTTAGGCGAGTATCGATAAGTTCGTCTTGTCCGCCCTACCCGCGAAAAGTGAACCCACGTTAAGCGTGAGTGTACTTCGGTTACGGGCCAAAGAGAGATGGGCGGAACAAGCGCCAAACTCGCAATGAAGATTGGGCTTCATTGCTTCCGAGAGAAAGTGAGATGGCCTTATGGACGCGAAATCAGCCATAAGATTTAAACTGCACGCAGAGCGGATCATTGAGGAGTTGTCCTTGGCGCTCACGCTCGCCAAAGAAGCCTCTCCGACAGACGAGTTTCTGAAATTGAGGGCCTCGGTCGGCGATATCATCGCTCGGGTAGGCACTATGCTTCTGGACAATATCTATAAAGATCATCCCGATCTGATGGCATGAAACGCTGACGTGCTAGCGTCTGCTTTGGGTCTCATCGCAGGCCTCTCAAAGCAAACGTCCGCATTGGGATGCCCTCGCGTAGGGCGGGATGAATCGTCGCTTCGAACGAGCGAATTCGCCGGAACGAGGGACTCGCCTCCAAGGTGCAAGTGACTTCCGCACACCCCTTGATTTCGCGTGATTGCCGTGCTATCGACGTCGCCATGATCAAACGCTCGCGCAAAGTCAACTTCTCGCACATGACCCGCTTCGGTTGGGCCGTGGAAGGAGTCGTGCGCTAGCATTTCGACGACGACATCTTTTCCACCAAGCCCCGCCGGCATCGGATGGGGCCTTTTGTTTGGCCACGCTCCCTGCCGGCACAACAGCAGGAGCGTCCGATGCCACCCCAACTGACGAAGATCTCCCCCGGGATTGAGGGCGATGCCGCAAGGCGCGGCCTCACCTTCTCGATCGTGTCGGCGAAGAATGCAGTCGACCAGGCGTTGGCAGCACGCCTCAAGGCGTCCGCTGCGGCGCTGGACGATGCTTTGCCGGACAAGGATGCTGCCGGATCAGCGGCCGCATCGACGCGAAGCGTCCTGGGCTTGCTCAGGCGAGTCTGGCTCGCGTTTCAGGAGCGGCGCCAACGCCGGGGCTTGCGCGTCAACTTGCAGGAGTTGAGTGACAGGGAGCTGATGGACATCGGCTTGACGCGCGGTGAGATCGACTATCTCACGCCTCAGCGAGCCATCGATACGCTGAGGGATAGCACAATCTATCTCTGGAGCCGTCGTGGGATGTAGTGGACTCACCGCCACAGGCGGACATGCATTTTGAGAGCAAGCGGCGGTTAGCACGGCTGCTTGTTCTCGCCGTGGTTCGCCGTATGGCCGTAGCATCAAGCCTTGCGTGCGGTGGCGACGTATTGCGCGCCCAAGGGCAACCAGCCGAGCCTGTTCTCAAACGGCCGCAGCCGGGCGAGAGCGCGAGGGAAAAACAGATTGTACCGGATGCGCGATGAAGCCCAGCCGCCGGCTTGCAGCCGCTTGCCCAGATCGCCGGCGAAAATCAGCCTGGCGTTCTCGTCGAACGGACAGGTGTTCACCGCACGCACGGTGAGCGGATTCAGCGGATTGTGCTCGAAGATGGCAATCAGGCCGCCCGGCCGCGTGATCCGATGCAGTTCCTGCAACCACGACAGGTGCTCGCCGTGCGGGATGTGGTGGAACACGCAGGCTGAAAACACCACGTCGAAGCTGTCGTCCTCGACCGGAATCCGGTTGTTCTCGATCAGTACGCAGTTGCCGGCTTCGGGGTACCGCTGCCGGCCCAATGCGAGGCTGCGTTCGCTGACATCGGACGAGGTCAGTGCCGTCTCGGGAAAATAGTGGTGGAAATACGGAATCGAATTGCCGATGCCGGAACCGAAATCGCAGATCCGCTTCACGCCGATGCCGGCGCGATCGACGATCTCCCGGAGCGCCCTGACCTTGTATTCGGCGAAATATTCCGGGCCCTCGCCGGTCAGCGCGATGTTCTCGCGATGCTGGTCCTCATAGGCGTCGGCGAAGCGATCGAACTCGGCCTTGTCCATACGGCGATCCAGCTATCCGGCGTTTGATGAGATATCGGTGTTTGCCCGCCCGAATCATGCATCAAGGGGTCTAAAAATTGATGAACAATTAACCGGACTTCGTTGAATATCGGCGGCAGGAATCTGACCGATCCAACCCTCCAACCCTCTAACCGGCTGGCTGATAGATGGACCTTCAGGACGAGATGCCGCGCCCTGGAAAGATGTTTCTGTCGATCGTTGTGCCCTGCTACAACGAGGAGGAGGGCTTGCGCGAATTCCATCGCCAGATGGTGTCGGCGGCGCGCGCGCTGTGCGGGGCAAAGTTCGAGCTGATTCTGGTCGATGACGGCTCGACCGACAACACCTGGAAGATCATCAACGAGCTTCTGGCGGAGGACCGCAACGTCGTCGCGGTCCGGCTCGCGCGCAATCATGGCCACCAACTCGCGCTCACCGCCGGACTTTCGACCGTGCGCGGCGATCTCGTGCTTGTCATCGATGCAGACTTGCAGGACCCGCCGGAACTCCTGACGCCGATGTACGAGATGATGGTCCGCGAGGGCGCCGACGTCGTTTACGGCATGCGGCGAAGCCGCGCCGGCGAAACCCGCTTCAAGAAGCAATCGGCGGAAGCGTTCTACCGCCTGCTCGCCAAAGTCACCCGCGTCCAGATTCCCGTCGACACAGGCGATTTCCGCCTGATGAGCCGGCGGATCTCCGACCAGCTCGTGCAGATGCCGGAGCATGACCGCTTCATCCGCGGCATGGTGGCATGGCTCGGTTACAAGCAGGTCGCCTACGAATACGACCGCCATCCGCGCTTCGCCGGCACCACCAAATATCCGCTGATGAAGATGATCGGTTTTGCTGCCGACGCGCTGATCAGCTTCTCGATGGTGCCGTTGCGGATCGCGACCTATGTCGGCGCGCTGTTGACGACCCTGCTGACCTTTGTAGGCATCGCCGCGGTGATAGGCTGGGTGTTCTCCGGCACCGTGCCCGGCTGGACCAGCTTGACGCTCCTGGTCGTCATGATCTCCTCCGTACAGCTCCTCGTGCTCGGACTGATGGGCGAATATATCGGCCGCATCTACATCCAGTCGAAGAACCGCCCGCTGTTCCTGATCTCGCATATCCACCGCCGCGGCAGGTTGCCGCACAGTGCAGAACCGGCAAGCGATCTGGAGCGGGCGCCGTTCAGGACGTTGCTCGCGCAATCCGGACCGGAGGCGCGCGGCCAGGTTCACGACGAGGTGCCCTGATGAAGGCGATCCTCAACCATCCCGTGCTCTATCAGGCCTACCAGAACGCCGGTGGCTTTTTCGGCGCGCGGGTCAAGGCGATCGCGGATTATCTCACGCTGCGGCCGGGCATGCGGGTGATCGATATCGGCTGCGGGCCCGGCTACATCCTGCGCCATCTGCCCGATGGAATCGACTATACCGGCTTCGACATCGACCCGGCCTATATCGCACATGCGCAGCGCGCGTTCGGCCATCTCGGCACCTTTCATTGCCGTCATTTTGACGCCGCTGCCGCGCGGGAATTTGCCGGCGCCGACGTCGTCATGATGAACGGCGTGCTGCATCACATCGCCGATGCGGATTTGCAAACCACGCTGGCCGATGTCAGGGACGTGCTCAAGGCGGACGGCGTGCTGTTCACGCTCGACGGCTGTTACCGCGAGGGGCAGTCGCGCATCGCAAGATGGCTGCTCGACAACGACCGCGGCGAATTCGTTAGGGATCACGACGGCTACGATCAGGTGCTGCGCGGCGCGTTCGGCAAGGTGAATCTCGCGATTCGCGACGATTATTCGCGGGTGCCCTACACGTTCATCATCGGCGTCTCGCAGAAATAGCGCCGGCCGGAAAGACTAGTCGTTCCGCCGCAGCACGTCGATTCCGTCTACCGAACGCACCAGCGTATAGGGTTTGAGCAACTGTGACAGCTCGGCGTCGGCACGCGCCCAATCGCCCCATCCGTCGCGGAGATTATCGACCAGGACGATATCCGGCGGCATCTTTCTGAAATCCTCGATCAACCAGTTGCGCTCCAACGCAAGATAATCCTTCAACCTCGCCTCGGTCGCCGCGTCGACAATGGTCTTTTCACGCGTCAGCCGCACGAACTCCCGAATCCACAGATTCTCCTGCCGGGATACCCAGGTGCCGCCGATGTCGCGGACCAGTGGATGGCCGATGGCCGCCTCGCCGCTCAGTACCAGGATCCGGGGATGCGGCTTGAGGGCGGCGACCGCTTCCCAGACAGGGCCTACATACACGTTGCCGTTGAACCATTGCGCACCGAACAGAAAAGTCGCGGCCAGAATCAGCGGCGTCGCCAGGCCAAGGCGGCGGCGCTCCGGCGTGCCGTACGCGACCAGCAACGCGTATCCCGTCGCGAGCATGGCTACCGCCACCATCGGATAGGAATGATAGGCCCAGCCGCGCCGCTGCAGGAAAAACGACACCGCAAATCCGCTTGCAGCAAAAACGGCCGCGAGCAGCAGCGAGTCGGGCGTTCGTCCCCAATTCGTCAACAGCACCGACAGCATCGCGACGGCGAAGAGCAGTGAGGCCGCATTCAGGAAGATGACGGAGAGCGGCATCGACCAGGACAGATACGTGTCGCGCACCAGCGGATAGGTCACCGTGAAATATTCGGGATAGAGGAGGTACGTGCCGACACTGATGGTGGCTACCAGCACGCCGGCGATGATGTTTTCCGGCGCAAACAACACAAGCCATGAACGCGCGCGAACGGCGCTCGCCAGCATGCACAACGCCACCGGCACAGCGAAGAACGGCTTGAAGGCAAGTGTGATCCCGGCACCCAGGCCGGCAATCAGGATTGCCCACAACGGAACCGAAAGGCGATCGCTGCGGAGCGCATAGACTGCGAGTGCGGGCAGGAAGGTCAGCGTCGCGATATGTTCGCGCTGGCCGAACACGTGCATCGGCAAGATCGTGACAACGGCCGCGGCCCAGATCGCGAACGGTCCCCAGTTCGCCTGAGCCCATGCCGGCGACAGCCGCACGATCCGCGACACGGCATAGAGCGAAGCCGCCGCCAGCAGCAGAAGCTGAGCATCGATGACATGCCTCGCATCGACGCCGAGCAGGCGGCCCAGCGCAACGCCGGGCAGATAGGCAAACGCCGCCATCGGCGGATTGATCTCGATGATATCGCCATAGAGATGCTGGCCATCCAGCATACGCTCGCCGACCACGAGCAGCCAGCTGACATCGGTATTGAGCGGAACGAACTCGCGCATCAAGATTGCGAGCCCAAACACGGCGCCGATCAGCAGCCAGGGCATGGCAACCGGCCGTTCGCGGTCATGCGGGCTGACGCGCGCGTGGCGGGAAACGTCTCCGATCTCCGAACTCATCTCCGAACTCATCTCCCAGCTCATGGGCCTATCCTGCGAGGAAACGCACCCACGCTAACCGAGGGGCGTTAACGAGTGACTTTCGGGGCAAACCACGGCACGGTCGCAGTGGCTGAAGACCTCTATGGCAATTTTGGGGACTTGAACGGATGTAGGGCCTGGAAAGCCCGCGCAGGCACAGCACTGCACGATCTCTCTGGATGGGCATTTACGGATGGCAAATTGCCAAAGCCATTTGCGCTCTCCCTCGTTCCACGGCAATATGCCGACAAAACAACCATAGGACGGGACAAGAAAATGGCGGCTCCCATCAAGTTCGGCGTTGGCCAAAGCGTGCTGCGCAAGGAGGATGACGCGCTCATCCGCGGCAAGGGCCGCTATACCGATGATTACGCGCCGCAGGCCGCGCTGCGCTGCCTGATGCTGCGCTCGCCGCATGCGCATGCCAAATTCACCATCGATGCGAGCCGCGCCCGCGCCCTTCCCGGCGTGGCGCTGATCCTGACCGCCGCCGAGGTCGGGGATCTCGGCAATCTGCCCTGCCTGTTCAATCTCGAGACCGATCCCTTCACCGGCCCGCCGTACCCGATCCTCGCCAAGGACGAGGTGCGCCATGTCGGCGATTCCATCGCCTTCGTGGTTGCGGAGAGCATCGACCAGGCCCGCGATGCCATCGAGGCGATCGACGTCAAATGGTCGCCCCTGCCATCGGTGACCGGCGTCGTCAACGCCGTCAAAAAGGGCGCGCCGCAGGTCTGGCCGGACAAACCCGGCAACGTGCTGTTCGACGTTTCGATCGGCGACAAGGCCGCAACTGAAGCTGCGTTTGCCAAGGCGCATACGGTTGCCGAGATCTCCATCGTCAATCCGCGCGTGGTCGCGAACTTCATGGAGACGCGCGCGGCGGTTTGCGAATACGACGCCAAGAATGATCATCTCACGCTGACAATCGGCAGCCAGGGCAGCCACCGCCTGCGCGACATCCTCTGCCAGAACGTGCTGAACATCCCGACCGAGAGGATGCGCGTGATCTGCCCCGACGTCGGCGGCGGCTTCGGCACGAAGCTGTTTCCCTATCGCGAGTACGCCCTGGTGGCGGTCGCAGCGCGCAAGTTGAAGAAAGCGGTGAAATGGGCGGCCGATCGCTCCGAGCACTTCATGGGCGATGCGCAGGGGCGTGACAACGTCACCACCGCGAAGATGGCGCTGGCCGAGGACGGCAAATTCCTCGCGATGGATTGCGACCTGATGGGCGATATGGGCGCGTATCTCTCGACGTTCGGTCCCTACATTCCGCACGGCGGCGCCGGCATGCTGCCCGGCCTCTATGACATCCAGGCCTTCCACTGCCGGGTGCGGACCATCTTCACCAACAGCGTGCCGGTCGATGCCTATCGTGGCGCGGGCCGGCCCGAAGCGGCCTATGTCATCGAGCGCCTGGTCGACGCCTGCGCGCGAAAACTCGACATGACGCCGGACGCCATCCGCCGCAAGAACTTCATCCAGCCGAAGGCGCTGCCCTACAAGACCGCGACCGGCAAGGTCTACGATTCCGGCGACTTCGCCGCGCATCTGAAGCGCGCGATGGAGATCGCCGACTGGAAGGAGTTTGGAAAGCGCGCCAAGACGGCCAAGAAGAACGGCCTGATCCGCGGCATCGGGCTTGCGAGCTATGTCGAGATCTGCGGCACCATGGGCGAGGAGACCGCCAATGTGCGGATGGACCCCAATGGTGATATCACCGTCCTGATCGGCACCCAATCGAGCGGGCAGGGCCACCAGACCGCCTATGCGCAGATCGTCGCCGAGCAGTTCGGCGTCGCACCCGAGCGCGTGCACGTCCACCAGGGCGACACCTCCATGATCGCCACGGGCCTCGGCACCGGCGGCTCGGCCTCGATTCCGTCGGGCGGCGTCAGCGTTGAGCGTGCCACGCGCGAGCTCGGCCAAAAGCTCAAGGAGATCGCGGCGCAGGCGCTGGAAGCCAGCGCAGGCGATCTCGAGATCACTGACGGCATCGTGCGCATCGCCGGCACCGACCGTTCAATCTCGTTCGCCGATCTCGCCAAGCGTCCAGGCGCCGATCCGTCGAAGCTGAACGCCAGCGCGACGTTTACCAGCGCCGACGGCACCTATCCCAACGGCACCCATCTCGCGGAAGTCGAGATCGATCCGGCGACCGGCATCATCAGAATCGTCAACTACGTCATCGTCGACGATTTCGGCAAGACGCTCAATCCGCTGCTGCTCGCAGGCCAGGTGCATGGCGGCGCCATGCAGGGCATCGGCCAGGCGCTGATGGAGCAGGTGGTCTATAGCGCGGCCGACGGCCAGCTCATCACCGCGACCTTCATGGACTACGCGCTGCCGCGCGCAGCCGACGGCCCGTCCTTCGTGTTCGAGACCAACAATATTCCCTGCACAACCAATCCGATGGGTGTGAAGGGCGCGGGCGAGGCCGGCGCGATCGGCTCCTGTCCCGCCGTGGTCAACGCCATCGTCGACGGGCTCTGGCGCGAGTACAAAATCGACCACATCGACATGCCGGCGACACCAGAACGTGTTTGGATCGCGATCAACGAGCACCATCGCCGCCACAGCCTGTAGAGCTCGGCGCTCCCGCGGCGGGAATTAAGTGCCCGCCGCCGGGTTCTATCCTCAATGACCTCCCCCAAGCCGTCTTGCGAGCCGGAGAAACACGCCGATGAAACGGATTTTGATTGTCGCGGGCACCCTCGTCCTGGGTGCGGGCGCCGTGATGGCGCAGCAGGAGGTTGCCGTCCAGCAGGACAACCTGATGCGCTCGCAGGCCAAGAGCCTGTATACGGTCATCCTGAAGATGACGAAGGGCGATATCCCCTACAGCCAGAAGGCCGTCGACGAGGCGATCGCCAATCTGGAGGCCGACGTCGCCAAGATCGCGAAGACCTTCGAGGCCAATCCCAAGCAGAACGTGGTCAACGCGACCTACGGCGCGTCGCCAAAAGTCTGGCAGAACAAGGCCGATTTCGACTCCAAGATCCCGCCGGTGCAGAAGGCGATTGCCGACGTCAAGGGCAAGATCACCGACGTGGCGAGCTTGAAGAGCGCGTACACCGCGATGAACGATCGTTGCACCGACTGCCACGAGACGTACCGGCTGAAGCTGAAGTAGGCAATCAGCAATTTCTCCTCCCATGGCCTGACGGATCGCCGTCAGAATGGTTATGTTTGCTCGCGCCGTCGCGGCGTTGATGCGTCACGCCGTCCCGAGTTCCGACGCGCGGCGGCGATCTCAGGCAACAGCGAGACAGGCCATGGCAAAACCGTTTCCGTCGAAGACCCACATCGGCAACCATATGCTGCATCCGGAAACGTTGATGCTGACCTATGGCTATGATCCGCAGTTGTCGGAAGGCGCCATCAAGCCGCCGGTGTTTTTGACCTCGACCTTCGTATTCAAGACGGCCGAGGACGGGCAGGACTTTTTCGATTACGTCTCGGGCCGGCGCGAGCCGCCGGCGGGCATGGGCGCGGGCCTGGTCTATTCGCGCTTCAACCACCCCAACAGCGAGATCGTTGAGGACAGGCTCGCGATCTATGAACGCACCGAGAGCTGCGCGCTGTTCTCATCCGGCATGGCGGCGATTTCGACGACGATCCTGGCGTTCGTCCGCCCCGGCGACGTCATCCTGCATTCCCAGCCGCTCTATGGCGGCACGGAAACGCTGCTGACCAACACGCTGGCGCGGCTCTCGATCGGCGCGGTCGGCTTTGCCGACGGCGTTGACGAGGTGGCGGTCAACCAGGCCGCCGAGGAGGCGATGCGCAAGGGCCGGGTTTCGATGATCCTGATCGAAACGCCGGCCAATCCGACCAACGGCCTGGTCGACATCGCGCTGATGCGCCGCGTCGCTGACACCATCGGCAAGGCCCAGGGCCATACGCCGATCATCGCCTGCGACAACACGCTGCTCGGCCCCGTGTTTCAGCGGCCGATCGAACATGGCGCCGACCTCTCGCTGTACTCGCTGACCAAATATGTCGGCGGTCATTCCGACCTGATCGCGGGCGCCGCGCTCGGCACCAAGGCGATCATGAAGAGCGTCAAGGCGCTGCGCGGCGCCATCGGCACCCAGCTCGATCCGCATTCCTGCTGGATGATCAACCGCTCGCTGGAGACCTTGAGCCTGCGCATGGAGAAGGCCAACAGTAACGCGCGCCTGGTCGCGGACTATCTGCGAGACCACGCCAAGGTGGGCAAGGTCCACTATCTCGGTCATCACGAGGAGACCGCGCCCGCAGGACGCGTGTTCGCGCGGCAATGCCTCGGCGCGGGCTCGACGTTCTCGTTCGACATCGTCGGCGGCCAGGCGGCGGCGGAGAAGTTTCTCAACGGCTTGCAGATCTTCAAGCTCGCGGTCAGCCTTGGCGGAACGGAATCACTGGCGAGCCTGCCGGCGACGATGACCCACTCCGGCGTCCCCGCGGACATCCGCCGCAAGATCGGCGTGCTCGATTGCACCATCCGGCTGTCGATCGGCATCGAAAATCCGTCGGATTTGATCGCGGACCTCGAGCATGCATTGAGTGCGGCTTGAAGGCTATTCAAAGCGGATTGGACGTGCGACATGCCGACATGATGGCCGCGGCCGCCTCGTTGGACTGGGCGCCCGAGAGCTGCCGCACGAGGCAAACGTAATAGCCCTTGCTGGATGCGTTCAGCAGGGAGTCGCCGTTGACCACGAGCCAGTTGCAGGCCGAACGAATGTACTGGACGGCAAGTGCCGATCTCGTGTCACGGATGGCGGACAGCTCGCATTGAGCCTGCTTTTCCATGTCGGTTTGCGCGACGGCGAATTCAGCCGATGAAAAAAGCACTCCCGCAGCAACAGCTGCCATCAGAATGGCTGACAGCGAGCGAGCCGCGTCACGGGACGCAAAGTGCGGCGGCACATTCCATTCCACCGGTGCTTTGGTCATGAACCACTCCAGCCGCTACGGATCAAGGCGCGCCAATGGACATTCTAGCCTCGTAGCGGCCTTGGCTCCATCCGGACGGCGGATGCAATTTGCGCCCGCCTGGAATCGAAAAGGCCGGACGCTCCTCCTGCGCCCGGCCTTCGCCGAAAAAGTCGCGTTGAAACTTACTTGGTCACCTGGCCGCGGATTTCGCCGCCCGGGTTCGCCGCAGTGTGAATGTTGACGTAGAGCTTGCCGGCGAGGAGATCGGCGGCCTGCGCGTCGGTCAGCGTCGCCGAGCCCTCAGCCGGGCTCTTGGCAGCACCCGGGATCGGCACCATGACGCCGGCGTTCTTGCCGGCCTCGGCGGGGCCATGGAAATGGGCGGCGGTGGCGGGGCCGGAGAGACCGGAATAGGTCAGCTTCCAGGACAGCTTCTTGGTGGCGGCGTCATAGTCGAGATCGGCCGTGCCGGTGCCGCTGCTGGTGGTGGCGGGCACCTCGGACTTGCCGTCCAGCGTCGCCTTCAGTTTCTCCGCGCTGGCCGGGCCTGCGAATGCGACGGCGGCTCCGAGCGCCAGCGTGGCAAAAAGCGCTTTGTTCATGGGTCTCTCCCTGTTGACGCCTGATTGCTATCAACTTGCAAACAGTGTGGTTCCGACTTTATTCCCAGATTCCGATCAAACCATCTAAATTATTCGTGGCTGGAGCGGCCGCGGGATGATCCGTAAATTCGCCAGAGCCCGATGGGATCCTCCATGCTGCGACGAACAATTTATGTCATTTTGATTGCCGCTGTCGCATCCTTTGCCAGCTACTGGTGGCTCACCACGCCGACCGCTTTGGCCCTGCCGGCGCCGATGCGCGGGCCCGATCTCGCCAACGGACAGGAGCTGTTCAACGCCGGCGGCTGCTCGTCCTGCCATGCTGTGCCCAACCAGCCCGACCGGTTGCGGCTCGGCGGCGGCCTGGCGCTGGGCTCGCCGTTCGGGACGTTCTATGCCCCGAACATTTCGTCCGACCCCACCGACGGCATCGGCCGCTGGAGCGAGGCCGATTTCGTCAACGCGGTGATGCGCGGCATTTCGCCTGAGGGCACGCACTACTTCCCGGCATTTCCCTACACCTCCTACCATATCGCCAAGGTTGACGACGTCCGCGATCTCTTTGCGTATCTGAAGACGCTGCCGCCGGTGTCGGGACGGGCGCGCGACCACGATCTGCCGTTTCCCTTCAACATCCGCCGCAATGTCGGCATCTGGAAATTGTTGTTCATGGGTGTCAGGCCGTTCACGCTGGATGCAGCGCGTTCCGCGCAATGGAATCGCGGCGCCTATCTCGTGAACGGTTTTGGCCATTGCGCCGAATGCCACAGTCCGCGCAACGCCCTCGGTGGCATCAACCGGGGCGAGCTCTTCGCCGGTGGTCCCAATCCCGAAGGCGAGGGCTGGGTGCCGAACATCACACAGAAGGGCTTAGGTAGCTGGAGTGAGAAGGATATTGCCGACTTCCTCGAGACCGGCGACATGCCCGAGGGCGACAGCGCATCGGGCTCGATGCGCCCGGTGATCAAGAACCTCGCGCAACTGACACCTGAGGATCGCGCCGCGATGGCCGCTTACCTGAAGTCGCTGCCGCCGGTCGACGGCCCGACGCCGCCCAAGCGCAAGGAGGGTGGCGGCTGAATCCCGTCGAGCTAGCCCGTGCCAAACGCCTTGAAGGTGATGATGGTGAGGGTGTCCTGGATGCCGGGCAGCACCTGCACCTTCTCGTTGACGAAGTGGCCGATGTCGGTGTCCTTGTCGACATAGAACTTCACCAGCAAATCGTATTGGCCCGCCGTGGAGTAGATCTCGGAGGCGATCTCGGCTTCGGCAAGCGCATTGGCGACCGTATAGGACTGGCCGAGCTTGCATTTGATCTGGACGAAGAAAGGAACCATTGCAGTCACTCCGAAGGCATATCTTGTCGGCTAATAGGCCAAAACCGGCTCGATTTAGCAAGCCGCCAGATATCAGTCCCGCCCTACGAAATCACCGGCGCCGCGGCGAATGCGTCCCTGAGCCGCTGGGCGAGCTCGGCCTTGCGATAGGGCTTGGTCAGGACGACCGCCTGCGCCTGCGCGCGGCCATGTTCGACCAGCGTCTCCAACGCATAACCGGAGGTGAACAGCACCGGCAGCCCGGGGCGAATCCGCCGGGCCTGCTCGGCGAGGTCCCAGCCGCTCATACCGCCCGGCATGATGATGTCCGTGAACAGCATGTCGATGCCGGGGTCGGTGCGCAGCCGCTGCAAGGCCTCCTCGCCGTTGACGGCAGCGACGACGCGATAGCCGAGGGACTCCACCCTCTGGATCACCGAGGAGCGCACGAACGGATCGTCTTCCGCGATCAGGATTGTCTCGTGTCCGCGCGGCGCGGCGTCCTCGCTCTCCAGCATGTCGGCCAGCGATTGTCCGGCACCGGCGCGCGGCAGGTAGATCCGGACTGTCGTCCCCAGGCCCTCTTCGCTGTAGATCGAGACGTGGCCGTCGGACTGCTTGGCGAAGCCATAGACCATGCTCAACCCGAGGCCCGACCCCTTGCCAACCTCCTTGGTTGTAAAGAACGGCTCGAATGCGCGCTCAATGACCTCGGGCGTCATGCCTTCGCCGTCATCAGTCACGGAAATCAGCGCGTAGGCGCCGGACGCCACCTCCGGGTGCAGGGCACGATAGTCCTCATCGATCGCAGCCAGCTCCGTGCTGAGCGTCAGATGTCCTCCGGATGGCATGGCATCCTGCGCATTCAGCGCAAGGTTCAGCACGGCGGATTCGAGCTGGGCGCGGTCGGCAAAAGCCAGGATAGTACCGGGCCCGAAGGCTGTCTTGATCTCGATGTTCTCGCGCAAGGCGCGCTTGAGCAGCTTGAGCATGGACCCGAGCAGCTCGCGGCAATCCACCGTCTGCGGCTGGAGCAACTGGCGGCGACTGAAGGCGAGCAGCCGCTGCGTCAGCTCTGCGCCGCGTTCGCCGGACTGGTAGATGTCGTCGGCAAACTGCCGCAGATCGGGCCGGGCCTTGAGCTGCTCGCTGAGATGCTCGGCATTGCCGATGATCACGGTGAGGAGATTGTTGAAGTCATGCGCGATGCCGCCGGAGAGCTGGCCGACCGTCTCCATCTTCTGCGCCTGCTGGAGCTGCTGCTCGGTCAGCTTGCGCGCGGTCAGATCGTGGATGATGCCGACGTAGATCAGCTCGCCGTCCTGCCACGCCTGGCCGACCGACAGATTCATCGGAAAGCTCGTTCCGTCCTTGCGCAGGCCGGCGGCTTCCCCGGTTGCGAAATGCGGCGCATGACCGGTCGATGGGTGCCTCTCCTCGTTGGACATCAGCATGCCGATGTCGAGATTCATCACCTCCTGGGCGCGATAGCCGAACAGCCGTTCGCAGGCGGGATTGAACAGGAGAATGCGGGCTTGCGCGTCGAACAGGATGACGCCGTCGACCGCGGTCTCGACGACCGCGGTGAGGCGGGTCACGCTCTCGCGCATCGCGCGCTGGGCGTCCTCGACCTGGCGCAGCAGCAGCGTCGCGTCCCGGCTCTTGATCTCCTCCTCCTCAAGCGCGGCCTGGACCTTTTGAAGCTCGAACGGAGAGGGGATCGCCAGGATCTTGGGCAGCAGCGGCCAAAGCGCGGCCGCGGTGAGGATCGACGCAACCGCGGTCGCCGCCTTGACCAGGCCCTCGATTCCATAGATCGGGACCCAGAGCGTGTAGATCGAGAGCACATGCGTCAGGCCGCAGGCCATGATGAAGACCGCGAACGCCCAGTAGACCCATCCAAACTGAAGGTCGCGCCGCTTGGTGACGAGAATCGTGAGTGCAAACGGGATCGAGAAATACGCCGCCGCGATGCAGGCGTCCGAGACGACGTGGAGCCAGATCAGTTCCGGCTCCCACAACAGGCAGATGCCGTGCGGTGAGAACATTGAGGAGTCGAGGATGCGTTCGAAATAGGCCCACATGATTTCTTCCCAAGAGGATTGCGGGCCGAGCCCGGCCCGCAACAAGGCGTCGCTGGACGAATCTACCACCTAACGTGGCATTCGCGCGGATGGGCGCCAAGGCCGGGCGATGCCGTGGTCTTGTTTTCACGGGTTATGCACGGTTACGGGACGACAATGCCGCGCAGCAAGGACCGCGCCTTGATTCGCCGGCTTGCTGATGCTTCGGCGGCGCGCTAGGACAGGCCATGCTAGACAGGCCATGCTAGACAGGTCATGTTAGGACAGGTTATGGCCGTGTTTTCTTCGAGCAAGCGATCCTGAGATGACCACGCCCGTGGCGCTCACCATCGCCGGCTCCGATTCGAGCGGCGGCGCCGGTATTCAGGCCGACCTGAAGACCTTTGCCGCGCTCGGCGTCTATGGCGCGTCCGCGATCACGGCGATGACGGCGCAGAACACCAAAGGCGTCACCGGCATTCATGCGGTGCCCGCCGCGTTCGTCACCGCGCAGATCGATGCGGTGTTCTCCGATCTCGATGTCGGCGCGGTCAAGATCGGCATGGTGGCGCAGGCCGAGAGCATCGATGCGATCGCTGCTGCGCTGTCGCGCTGGAAGCCTGGCCATATTGTGCTCGATCCCGTGATGGTCGCGACCTCCGGCGATCGCCTGCTGGCGGCGGAGGCGGTCGAGGCATTGCGCACGAAGCTGATGCCGTTGGCGTCAGTGATCACGCCCAATCTGCCGGAGGCGGCCGCACTGCTCGACGAGCCGATCGCGCGAAGCGAGGCTGAGGTCGAAAGCCAGGGGCGTCGTCTGCTAGGGCTCGGCTGCCGCGCAGTCCTGATCAAGGGCGGGCACGGCGGGGGCAGTGAGAGCATCGACTATCTCGTCAGCGCCGAGGACACGATCGCGCTCGCCGCGCCGCGCGTCGCGACCCGCAACACTCACGGCACCGGCTGCTCGTTGTCCTCGGCAGTCGCGGCGGGGCTTGCCAAAGGCGAGGATCTCGAGACGGCTGTACGCAACGCCAAGAACTGGATCAGCGCGGCGATCGCAGCCGCCGACCGCTTTAGCGTCGGACACGGCCACGGGCCGATCCATCATTTCCACAAGTTTTACTGACGCCATCCTCGCGGCTTGCCGTTAACCAGTGCGGCCGCGTTTTTCCGGTATTTTGCGGACAACCATTGCTCCACCATGTCGCCTGATTGTCGCATGCGGCTGATATTCGCGGGGAGGGCGAGGCAAGGTCTGATTCGTATCTGAGGGTGCCTCATAGGTTCAATCGTCATCCCCCTGTCACGGGAAATTGTTACAGGCTGTCGCATGGGAAGTTACGATGTGAGTGACGAGAGCCCGGAGCGGCGCTTTCGCACGTTGTTCATCTCCGACGTCCATCTCGGAGCCCGCGGCTCGCAAGCCGACCTTTTGCTGGACTTCCTGCGCTACCACGATGCCGACACGATCTATCTTGTCGGCGACATCGTCGACGGCTGGGCGCTGAAGTCGAGCTGGCACTGGCCGCAATCGCATAACGACCTGGTCCAGAAGCTGCTGCGCAAGGCGCGCAAGGGCGCCAAAATCATCTACGTGCCCGGCAATCACGACGAGTTCCTGCGCAACTATTACGGCACGCATTTCGGCGGCATCGACGTCGTCGAGAACACCGTCCACACCGGCGTGGACGGCAAGCGCTATCTCGTCATCCACGGCGACATCTTCGACCTCGTGGTACAGAACGCGCGCTGGCTCGCCCATCTCGGCGACAAGGCCTACGACTTCGCGATCCAGATGAATCGCTTCGTCAATTTCTTCCGGCGCATGTTCAAGGTGCCTTATTGGTCGCTGTCGCAATGGGCCAAGCAGAAGGTCAAGAACGCCGTCAACTACATCGGCGCGTTCGAGCAGGCGCTCGCGGCGGAAGCGCGGCGCCACGACGCCGATGGCGTGATCTGCGGCCACATCCACTACGCGGTGATCCGTGACGAGAACGGCATCCGCTACATGAACTGCGGCGACTGGGTCGAGAGCTGCACTGCACTCGTCGAGCACGACGACGGGCGTTTCGAGATCATCACCTGGGCGGATCACCTGCGGAAGCCGGCAGAAGTTCCGCAGGTGGCGGCAAGAGCTGCCTAACGAGAGCTGCTTGATGCGCATCCTGGTCGCGACCGACGCCTGGCACCCGCAAGTCAACGGTGTGGTTCGGACGCTGACCAAGCTCGCTGACGCCGCCAAGGGGCTTAGTGTCGAAGGTCTTGGCGTCGAATTCACGTTCCTGACGCCGCAATCGTTCCGCACCTTCGCGATGCCGAGCTATCGCGATGTGCGGCTCGCCATGCCGCGCCCCGCGCGAATCGCAAAACTGATCGAGGAAGCGCGGCCTGACAGCATCCATATCGCGACGGAAGGGCCGATCGGCCTGATGGTCCGCCGCTATTGCCGGCAGCGCAAACTGCCGTTCACGACCAGCTTCCACACTCGCTTTCCCGAATATGTCCGCGCCCGTGTGCCGGTTCCGGGCTCGCTGATCTGGCGGGCGCTGCGCCGGTTCCATAGCCCGAGCCGCGCCGTGATGGCGGCTACGCCTGCGCTGGCCCGCGAGCTCGGCGAGCGCGGTTTCGACAATGTCGTGCTGTGGCCGCGCGGCGTCGACACCCATTTGTTCCACCCTCGTGCCGTCGACCTCTGCCTGCCGGCCCCGGTGTTCCTCTCGGTCGGCCGCGTCGCGGTGGAGAAGAATCTCGAGGCGTTCCTCGATCTTGATCTGCCCGGCACCAAGGTGATCGTCGGCGACGGCCCGGCGCGCAATGCGCTGGAAGAGGCCTATCCCGACGCGATTTTCTTAGGGGAAAAGCACGGCGAGGAACTGGCCGACATCTATGCGGCGGCCGACGTCTTCGTGTTTCCGAGCAAGACCGACACGTTCGGCCTGGTCCTGCTCGAGGCGTTGGCGAGCGGCCTGCCGGTCGCGGCCTTCCCGGTGAAAGGGCCCCGCGACGTCATTGGCGATGCGCCGGTCGGCGCCCTGGGCGATGATTTGCGTGACGCCTGCTTCGCCGCGCTCGACATTTCGCGGCAGGCCTGCGTCGAATTCGCCGCCAAT
The DNA here is from genome assembly GCF_000473045.1 of Bradyrhizobium sp. WSM3983. Lineage (GTDB taxonomy): Bacteria > Pseudomonadota > Alphaproteobacteria > Rhizobiales > Xanthobacteraceae > Bradyrhizobium. The sequence continues at coordinate 268,940 of NZ_AXAY01000010.1, forward strand.
TACACCTGGGAGGCCTCGGCGCGGGCCTTCGTCGACAGCATTTTGGCGGTTGGCGCGGTGCTGCCCGGCCGGACCGGGGCGGAACAGCCGCGGTTCGTTGCCTGAGGGGTAGATTCTTGTTCTGACGCGTTTTCTTGACGCGAACTGGTATCCACTTCGCTTGAAAACGCTATCGATATCTTCGCGCGGAGGTGTCTTGCCCGCGCCGCGTCAGCCGCGATAACATCGCCCCATGTCCGAACAGCCCCTTCCGATCGGCCCTGCCGATATCGATGCCGCGGCGCGCGTGCTCGCGCCCTTTGCCGTCCGCACTCCGCTGCTGTCGTTTCCGGTGCTCAACGAGCGCATTGGTGCAAAGGTGTTCCTGAAGCCGGAGATGCTCCAGCGCACCGGATCCTTCAAGTTCCGCGGCGCCTTCAACAAGGTGTTCTCGATCCCGCAGGACAAGCGCGCCGGTGGCGTCGTCGCATTCTCCTCCGGCAACCATGCCCAGGGCGTGGCGGCCGCGGCCAAGATCCTCGACATGCACGCGACCATCGTGATGCCGGCCGACGCGCCGCTGTCGAAGCGCGAGCGCACGAAATCCTATGGCGCCGAAGTCGTGCTGTATGATCGCGACCGCGACGACCGCGAGGCGATCTCGCGCGGCATCGCCGAGAAGCGCGGCGCGACGCTGGTCAGGCCCTATGACGATCCCTTCGTGATCGCAGGCCAAGGCACCGCCGGCCGCGAGATCGCGGAAGACATGGCAACGCTCGGCCTCTCACCCGACATCGTGGTCGCCCCGGCCTCCGGCGGCGGCCTGATCGCGGGCGTCGCAACAGCGGTGAAGGCGCGCTATCCGCAAGCCGAGATCGTGGTGGCCGAGCCCGAGGCGTTCGACGATCACGGCCTGTCGCTGACCGCAGGCCATCGCGAGCCGCACCCGCCGGCAGGCCGCACCATCTGCGACGCGCTGATGGCGCTGATTCCCGGCGAGATGACCTTTGCGATCAACAGCAAGCTGCTCGCGCGCGGCGTGACCGCGTCGGACAAGGAAGTCGGCGCGGCCGTCGCCTTTGCCTATCGCGAGCTGAAGCTCGTGGTCGAGCCCGGCGGCGCGGTGGGCCTTGCAGCGTTGCTGGCCGGCCGTCTCGACGTCGCCGGCAAGAACGTGGTCATCGTGCTCTCCGGCGGCAACGTCGATGCGGATCTGTTCGCCGAGCTGGTGGCTTGATCATTTGACATGAAGAAGGGGCCGAGCGTTGCCGCTCTGCCCCTTCTTCATGTTTGTGGGTTCGAACTTGCCGCTTGCTCGGTGCAACCTCTCCCGCTTGCGGGAGAGGTCGGCGCGTAGCGGCGGGTGAGGGCTTTCTCCAAGCGAGGATATTCTCGGTCGGCCGCCAACTGTCCCATTGCGGAGACACCCTCACCCCAGCCCTCTCCCGCAAGCGGGAGAGGGAGCACACCATCTTCGTGTAATCAGTGCATGAAGCTGCGGTGGTTGTTGCCGCCGTTTGACTGGTTCATCGACTGACGGACATTGTTGTCGCCGCCATTCCCCATCGCATTGAACTGCGGCCGGTTGTACTGGACGTCATTCTGGACTTGCACCTTGCTCACCGGGTTGTTGTTGAGCTTCACGCCGTTGTTGATACGGATCGGGTTGTTCTGCGTCTGAACGTTCACCGGCTTCACATCGACGGTCGAGCCGCCCTTGCCGATCGTCGTGGGCATGCTCACGACCTTGCCAGGGGTGCCGGTGGTCGTGACGGCATTGTTGTTGCCGGTGCTTTGCGTGGTGGTGGTCACCGGCAGTGTCGTGATCTTGCCGATGCCATTCTTGTTCGTCGTCGTGTTGGTTGGCGCGGGCAGGGTGACGATCTTGCCGCCATTGCCGAGCTTACCGATGACGTTGCTGTCGACCGGCTTCTGCACGCCCGGCAAGTTGGCGTTCATCTGCGAGCCGCCATTGCCCTGCTGGATCAGCGGCATGTATTTGGGTTGGCCGAGATTGCCGATCTTGAGCGTCGGGGCGATGTTCTGCGGAGCGAGGAACTTCGTCGCCTGCATCAAGGGGATCATCTTTGGCTGCGTCTCGAGCTTCAGCGCCATCTGTGCATAGGGGCTGTTGCCGTAGCTGTCGTAGAAGCCCTTGTAGCCGACCGGCGAGTTCGCCAGCACCGCCTGGTGCCAGGCCTGCGAGAGCAGGAGGTTCGACAGCAGCCAGCGGATGTGATCGCACAGCGGGTCGTGCGGATACATCTGGATGAACTCCTGATAGTACTCCGGCCGTCCCTCGGACACGACGTAGTCATAGGCCTGGCGCGTTGAACGGCTCGGCAGGTTAGAGGCCATCTGCACCACCGGCGCGTTCACCGGCGCGCGGTTGGCAGCAACCGCGGTGTCGCCGAAGAAGGTGAAGTCAGACGTCAGCGACGAGCTCTCCCAAGGAATCTGCGCGCCCCTGGTGGTCTGGTTCACCTGGAGCCGCACGCGCTTGAACAGCTGCTCGATCGGCACGTTGGGCTCGCGCGCGACGTTCAGGAAGGCTTGCGTGTAGGGGCTGTGGCCACCACTGCCGTCGAGCGCTTCGGCGCCCGGCGCGGTCGAATAGCCGACGATCGAGCCGTTCGGCGCATCGACGATGGCGAGGCCGCGGCTGGCGTCATTGACGCCAGGGAACGGGTTGTTGCGGCAGGCGTCGAGGATGACGATGCGCATCCGGCTCGGAATCGTCTCCAAGGTCGACATCACGTCGACCAGGCGGACCGAGTCGTTGACGAGGTCGGTCTGGTTCGACACCTTCGCGTCAACAGGGACGAGATAGTTCTCGCCGGCGAGCTGCACGCCGTGACCGGCGTAATAGACCATCGCCACCGTGTTCGGCCCGCGCGCGGACACTTTTGCGGAGAAATCCTGTACCACGCGCAGCATGTCGTTCTGGCCGAGGTCGGTCGCCGAGATCACCTCGAAGCCCGCCGAATTGAGGAACTGGGCCATCGACTGCGCGTCATTGTCCGGGTTCGCGAGCTGCGGCGCATTCTGGTAGTTCGAATTGCCGATCACCAGCGCCATACGCTGCTCCGGGCCTTGCAGCGCGGAAGGCGCAGCCGGTTCGACAGGGGCGACTTGCGCGGAAACCGGGCCGCAGACGAAGCCGAACAGGCCGGCAGTCATCAGGGCGGATTTCAGGCGGAACATGGCAAGCTCCCTCGGGGCTAATCTCGATGCGAGATTGGTTGCGAGGAAATTAGGCCGCGTTCAAACCCTGGTCCGTGATCGCGATCACCAAGGCGCGGTGCGTGATCCAAATCACGCAGGCTCCGGTGTCGTGCAGGTCGGTAATAGTAGGGCCTATGGCTGCTTCCTGATCCGCAAGGGCGTGATCAGCCAATGGTTCGCGTGAACTACCGTTTGGTGGTCCGGTCGTCGCGAAGTCCTGACCGCGCGGCGGAACCTTGAGAACCAATGCCGTTACGAGAAGAACGCGATCTTCTCGGCCTGGGTCATGCGGCGGATCGGCGCGAGGGCGTCGTTGGCGGCGGGGCGGGGCTTTTGCACGATGCCGCTGGCGAGAATGGTGGCGCCAAGCGAGGGTTCGGGCATCGGTGACGGCATTGGAAGCGTCGCGGTCGGTGCTGCGCCGGATGTCGCCGCGGCCGCCATGGCGGGGGCCGGCTGCTCCATCACTTCGGCGGCCGCTTCCGCAATGGCATCGGTGAGGCGCGCGAGCGATTCCATCGCGATCGGGGCTTCGACAGCCGGCTCCTCGACAACCAGTTCCTCAACGTGCGGCGCGATCGGCGCCTCCATGGCGACCGGCTCGGCGACGTCCGCGGCCATCGGCTCCGGCGTCGACTCAGGAATAGCCGCTTCCATCTCGATGGGCTCGACGATCTCGTCGAACTCCGGATCGGGCGCGGCCATCTCCATCGCGATCCGCGCGAGCACGGCATCGTCCTCGGCCTCCGCGGCGGCATCGAGCGAGAACTCGTCGGTGATCTCGGCGACGGAAGCGGGATCGGCGAGACCGTCCTCGACCGTAGCAAAACTCTCGTCGACCGCGGCGTGGCTTTCGGCGATCTCGGGCGCGATCGCGACGTCCATCGTCCCGTCCTTGGCGATGCCGCTCATGTCAGCGGCTGCCTCGGGCTCGGGAGCGATCTCCTGCGGCGTCTCCGTAGAAGCCACGGGTGCTTCGCTGGCCATCTCCGCCGGCGCTTCGGCAACGGGAGCTTCCGCCATCGACGGCGCAGCCTGCGCCGGAGACGGTCGCACCGCGGCCTGTGGCGCTGCGCAGTCGCCTGCGTCGGTCTGCTCGACCCGGTCCTTGAGCAGATCGAAGGCGGCCTTGAGGTCGCCGCGCGGGTCGATGGTCGACACCTGGGTGCAGGCTGCTTCGATCGAGGCGAGCTGCGAATCAATCAGGTCGCAGATTCGCCCGTCGGCGCCGATCTCGCGCCAGCGCCAGGAGATCTCCTTGATGATGCGAACGCCGCGCGGGATCGGCGCGAGGCTCGCCTCGAGCGCGGCCGGATCGAACGCCTTGCCGGCGGCGCTTTCTGCGTCCTCGACGGCGCGGCGGATCGCGACCAGCGCTTCAGGCAGGCGGTCCTCGACGACGGGTTGTCGTTGTGCCGCAAGGGTTTCTTCGATTTTGGCGACCGCGTCGAGCACCATGCGCGTATCGGCATTGCGGTTGCGCTTGGCGTATTCGCCGAGGAACCAGCGGCCGCGCGCGGTCTCCATGAAGGCTTCGCGGATCGCGTCGTAATCCTGCTCGTTCGGCTCGGCCGCGCGGGCAGACATAGGCGAGAGGGCGAATGCTTCGTTGGCCATGTCAATCTCGTCGCGCAAATCACCGCGCGTTACTGTAACGATCACCACGATATCGACCGAATCGCAATTGGTTTGATGCCAGCCGAATCACAAATCCCCATCGCAGCAACCGTCAAGCGGCGATTTGCCGTGAGGCTCGCGCTGTTCTACTCGGCCGTGTTCGCGGTGTCGGGAACGCATCTGCCGTTCTTCCCGGTCTGGCTCAAGGCGGTCGGCATCGATGCAACTTGGATCGGGATCATCAACGCGCTGCCGGGGATTACGCGCTTCACCACGCTGCCCTACGCAACCGCCTTTGCCGAAAAGCGCCATGCGATTCGTGCCGGCATGATGGTTTCGGTAGTCGCGACGGCGGTGGGATTTGCGCTGGTCGGCTTGCTGCACGAGCCGCTGGCACTCCTGCTGATCTATGCGGCCACCTGCATCATGTGGACGCCGATCGTCCCGCTGACGGATGCGTACGCGTTGCGCGGCGTCATTCGCTACGGCTTCGACTATGGGCCAGTTCGGCTGTGGGGCTCGGCAGCCTTCGCTGCGGGCGCTCTCGCCTGCGGCTATCTTGTCGATGTCATCGCCACGCGCGACCTGATCTGGATCATCGTCGCATGGGCTCTCGTCGCGGCCATCGCAGGCCTGTTGCTCCAGCCGCTCGACGACGTCAGGCGAAGGACCGTGGAAACGCACGCCGGCAATGCCCTGCTGCGCGATGCCGGGTTCTGGTTGGTCATCATTTCGGCCGCGCTGATCCAAGGCAGTCATGCCGCCTATTACTCGTTTTCGGCGATCAGCTGGCAGGCCCATGGGCTCGGCGGGTTCACAATCGCAGGGCTCTGGACGCTGGGCGTGATCGCCGAGATCATCGTCTTCGCGCTGTCGCCGCGCTTCTCGCTGCATCCGTCATCGCTGATGGCGATCGGCGGCGTAAGCGCGGTGCTGCGCTGGATCGTCACGGCGCAGGAGCCGTCGCTGGCGCTGCTCGCGATCGCACAGCTCGGCCACGGCCTCACGTTCGGCATGACCATCGTCGGCACCATGAATTTGCTGGTGCAGCGCGTGCCGTCGCATCAGATCGCGCGGGGGCAGGGTTACTATGCTGCGTGCAGCGGATTATTGGGCGCGACGACCTCGATCGCTTCAGGCGCGATCTACGCCCGCATCGGCGACAGCCTCTATTACGTCATGGCTGCGATGGCGGCGGCCGGTGCGCTTCTGATCTGGTCGGCGCGGCACCGGCTGAAGGCTCAGCCCCAGAGCGAAGCGTCGGGCGGATAGACCAGGCTGCCGTCGTAACGCAGTCCGTGATCGCGATCGCGCGCCAGCAACAAGGGGCCATCGAGATCGACGAAGCGCGCCTGCGGGGTCACCAGCATGGCGGGCGCCATCGACAGCGAGGTCGCGACCATGCAGCCGATCATGATCTGGAAGCCGAGCGCCTGCGCCGCATCGGCCATGGCGAGCGCCTCGGTGAGGCCGCCGGTCTTGTCGAGCTTGATGTTCACAGCGTCATAGCGCGCGCGCAAGGGTGCCAGCGAGTTGCGATCATGCACGCTCTCGTCGGCGCAGACCGCGAGCGGCCGCTTGATCCGCGCCAGCGCGTCGTCCTTGCCGGCCGGCAGCGGCTGCTCCACCAGGGTGACGCCGACGGCGGCGCAGGCGGCGAGGTTTTGCTCCAGACAGGCCTCGGTCCAGGCCTCGTTGGCATCGACGATCAGCTCGGACTCGGGGGCAGCCCTGCGCACGGCCGCGATCCGCAGCCCATCGCCGTCGCCGCCGAGCTTGATCTTGAGCAGCGGCCGGTGCGCCGCTTTCGCAGTTGCCGCCGCCATGGCCTCAGGCGTGCCGAGCGAGATCGTATAGGCTGTGGTGCGCTCGCCCGGCGCCGGCCGATCGAGCAGGTTCCAGGCCCGCCGGCCGGCCGCCTTGGTCTCGAGGTCGATCAGGGCGCAATCCAGCGCATTGCGGGCAGCTCCAGGCGGCATGGCGGCCTGGAGGGTCTGCCGCGTCAGCCCGTCCGCCACGGCCGCCTGCATGGCCTCGATCGCGGCCAGCGTCGCCTCGGGGGTCTCGCCATAGCGGGGATAGGGCACGCATTCGCCGCGGCCGGTCAGGCCGTTTTGGCTCAATTCGGCCACAACGGTCACCGCTTCGGTCTTGGCGCCCCGGCTGATGGTGAAACTGCCGGCGATGGGAAACCGCTCGATTCGGGCGGCGAGGGCAGGAACTTTGCTGGAAGTCATTTTGAACTCTGGCGAAATCTGAACCTGCTAGTTACCTCTAGCAACTAACGTTAACCAGTTGGGGATACCTTTCCTGGGTAAGGGCGCGTGCGCAACGATCTGATTTCCTCCGCCCTGGTACGGGAGCGGACACCTTGAGCGGCGATCCGAAGCTGGAACGGATTGCCAAAGGCAACGCGCTGGCCCTCTGCGCCACCGGAACCTGGACCGCGAGCTTCGCGCCGGTGCTGGAGCGGATGGTGGCCGACGCCGAGAAGCTCGCCGGCAGCCCCCAAAGCATCTTCATCGACGTCTCCGAGATCGCCAGGCTTGACACCTTTGGGGCCTGGCTGATCGAGCGGCTGCGCCGCAGCCTGACGCAAGGCGCCGTCGAGGCGCAGATCGCGGGGCTGTCGGCCAATTATTCGAGCCTCGTCGACGAGGTGCGGCGGGTCAAGGCGACGCCGGTGATCGACAGCAGCACGATCACCATCACCGACATGCTGGAGCAGATCGGCCGTGCCGTCGCCGGCATTGGCGGCACCATTGCGGGCCTGATCGACATGCTCGGCGCGGTGCTCGCGGCAGGCGGGCGCGTGCTGATCCATCCGCGCTCGCTCCGCCTGACCTCGACCGTGCACCACATGGAGCAGGTCTGCTGGCGCGCGGTGCCGATCATTGTGCTCATCACGTTCCTGATCGGCTGCATCATCGCCCAGCAGGGCATTTTCCATTTCCGCCGGTTCGGCGCCGATATCTTCGTCGTCGACATGCTCGGCGTGCTGGTTTTGCGCGAGATCGGCGTGTTGCTTGTCGCCATCATGGTCGCGGGCCGCTCGGGCAGTGCCTACACCGCCGAGCTCGGCTCGATGAAGATGCGCGAGGAGATCGACGCGCTGCGCACCATGGGGTTTGACCCGATCGAAGTTCTGGTGCTGCCGCGCATGCTGGCGCTGGTGCTGGCGCTGCCGATCCTCGCTTTCCTCGGCGCCATGGCCGCGCTCTATGGCGGTGGGCTGGTCGCCTGGCTCTATGGCGGCGTCGATCCCGAAGCATTTCTGTTGCGCCTGCGCGATGCCATCTCGATCGATCATTTTATCGTCGGCATTGTGAAAGCACCGGTGATGGCTGCCGTGATCGGCATCGTCGCCTGCGTCGAGGGACTTGCGGTTCAGGGCAGCGCGGAATCGCTCGGGCAGCACACCACGGCGTCGGTGGTGAAGGGCATCTTCTTCGTCATCGTGATGGACGGCGTATTCGCGATCTTCTTCGCCTCGATCGGAATGTGACGATGGCGCAAGAAACTCAAAACGCGATTCAAAACCCCATTATCCGCGTCCGCGACATCACCGTGCAGTTCGGCGCGACGCGCGTGCTCGACGGTCTCAACCTCGACGTCAAGCGTGGCGAGATCCTCGGCTTCGTCGGTCCCTCCGGTGCGGGCAAATCGGTGCTGACGCGCACCATCATCGGCCTGGTGCCGAAGGTCGCCGGCTCCATCGAGGTGTTCGGAGTTGACCTCGATTCCTCCAACACATCGCAGCGCCGCAACGTCGAGCGGCGCTGGGGCGTGCTGTTCCAGCAGGGCGCACTGTTCTCCTCGCTCACGGTGCGGCAGAACATCCAGTTTCCGATGCGCGAGTACTTGCGCGTCTCGCAGCGGCTGATGGACGAGATCACCATGGCCAAGCTCGCCATGGTCGGCCTCAAGCCGGAAGTGGCCGAGCGTTTCCCCTCGGAACTCTCCGGCGGCATGATCAAGCGCGTCGCGCTTGCCCGCGCATTGTCGCTCGATCCGGACCTCGTCTTCCTGGACGAGCCGACCTCCGGTCTCGATCCGATCGGCGCCGGCGACTTCGACGAGCTGGTCAGGACGCTGCAGCGGACTTTGGGGCTGACCGTTTTCATGGTAACCCACGACCTCGACAGCCTTTACACAGCTTGCGACCGCATCGCCGTTTTAGGGAACGGTAAGATCATTGCGGCAGGGTCGATCGCCGACATGCAGGCCTCGCAGCATCCCTGGCTGAGGCAGTATTTCCATGGCAAGCGCGCCCGCGCGGTCATGAGTTGAGTAGCCGGAGCACCTGATGGAAACGCGGGCGAATTACGTACTGATCGGATCCTTCACGCTGGCGGTGATCGCGGCTGCGATCGGCTTCGTGCTGTGGTTCCAGTCGCTGCACACCACCAAGCAGCGCAGCCCCCTACGCGTCGTGTTCGAGGGCCCCGCGGCAGGTCTGCGCAACGGCGGCAGCGTCAATTTCAACGGTATCCGGGTCGGCGAGGTGGTCTCGGTGAAGCTCGACAATCCGCGGCGGGTTGTCGCACTCGCCATGGTCGAGAACAACGCCCCGATCCGCAAGGACACCCTGGTCGGCCTCGAATTCCAGGGCCTGACCGGCGTCGCCGCGATCTCGCTCAAGGGGGGCGAGGAGGCCGCACCTCCGCCAGCGCTCGACGAGGACGGCATCCCGACGCTGATGGCCGATCCGAACAAGCTCCAGGACGTCACCGAGGCGATCCGCGGCACGCTGCAGAACATCAACAAGATCGTCGCCGACAATCAGGAATCGGTGAAGAACTCGCTGAAGAATCTGGAGACCTTCACCAACTCGCTCGCCCGCAACTCCGAGAAGATCGACGGCGTGATGGCCAAGGTCGACGGTGTGATGCTCAAGGCCGACAGCCTCATGCTCGGCCTCAACACGCTCGCCGGCGGCAAGGACGGCGGCGAGCTGTTCCTGACGGTCAAATCGATCCGCGAACTCGCCGAGGATTTCGACAAGCGCTCGGGTGCACTGATGACCGACGGCCGCCGCACGCTCGGCGACATCAGCCGTGCGGTGAACAATTTCGACCGCAATCCGACGCGCGTCCTGTTCGGCGCCAGCAACAGCGCGCCGGCCGCGGCGCCGCCGCCGGCCGAGGCGTCGAAGCCGGCCGCGACGGAGCGCCGCCGGCAGTAGGACCCGGTGTTTCGCCAGGACGACATCGAATGCGTGGCGGATTGCTTCGCATTCGATGACAGGGCCACAAACAAAAAACGGAGGCCGTGAGGCCTCCGTTTTCATTTGTATTACCTGTCGTTACGAGCCGCTTACCCCAGCCGGCCCGCCGCGTGCGCAAGCAGCGTGTACACCAAACCCGTCTCCGAGGTCAGATGGCTGCGCAGCTCCTGCGGGCCGCGGCCGTCGCGGGCGACTTCGTCGAGCAGGCGTTCGAACTCGCCGATATAGCGGTCGACCGTGCCCTTGAAGTTGCGGTCGGCGCGATACTTGCGTGCGACCTCGTCAAAGGCCTTCTGGCCGGCGGGCGTGTACAGCCGCTTGGTGAAGGCCTTGTTCTCGCCGCGCTGGTAGCGGTCCCACATCTCGGAGGCGAGGTTGCGGTCCATCAGCCGGCCGATGTCGAGCGACAGCGATTCCAGCGGATTGCCGCTGCTCTGCGGGGCCTGCGGCTGCGGAGCGGGTGCAGCCTGGCGGCCACGCGGGGCCTCGCGTCCGTTCGGAGCAGCCTGGTTGGCGTCCGTGCGGTTCAACAGATCTGACAGCCAGCCGTCGCGGCCCTGGTCGTTGCCACCAGGTGCAACCGGCGGTGCCTCGGTGCGACGCGAGGCGGGCACGCCGAGGTCCGGCGGCGGCAGGGTCGAGGCGCTGGCGCTTTCGCGGATCCGCGTTTCGCTGCTGCTGCTGCGGCCGCCGACGGTCGCCATCATCGGCTCTTCCTGGCGCTGGACAGCGACAGAAGCGCGGCCCGTCGTGGTGACGTCCAGGCCGCGGCCGTGCTGGGCCACGATGCGGTTGAGCTCGGCGAGCGCCTCGATCTGGTCGACGATCACCTTGCGCATCTGCGCAGTGCTCTCGGCGGCCTCCTGCGGCATCTCGAGCACGCCGCGGCGCAACTCGTTGCGGGTGGCTTCGAGTTCGTTGTGCATCTCGAACGCCATCTGCTTCATGCTGGAGACGAGGTTGCCGAACTTCTCCGTCGACTGCTTGAACATCGCATCCGCCTCGTCGGTGGTCTGGCGGTAGATGTCGTGCATCGACTCGACGGTCTGGCGGTGCTCCTCCTCGGACGCAGCCCGTACCGCCTCGAACTGGCGGGTGATCGCGGCAGAACCTGCGCCGGCGGTCTCCGCCACCACGCGGGCGATGTCGCGGGCCCGCTCTTCGGCCGCAGCGAGCGATTCATCGAGCAGCCCGGTGAAGCGCGACAGGCGCTGGTCGAGATCGGTTGTGCGCAGGTCGATGGTGGTGACGAGCGATTCCAGCGCCGCCTTGCGTTCGGCAAGCGAGGCGGTGGTGTTCTTGTTGCTCTGCTCGACGACCTGCGCGGCATCGACGAGTGCCTTGCCGTGCGCGTCGAACTGGATCGACAGCTCGCCAAGATCCTGGAGCGCTCGCGTGGTCTTCGTGTTGAAGACGTTGAGCTGGTCTTCCAGATTCTGCGTCGCAGCGCCGTTGCGCGAGGTGACGTCGTTCATCGCCGAGACGAAGTCTGCAACGCGCGTCACCAGCGCCCGCTCGAGCGAGTTGAGGTTGTCGTGCGCACCGGTCAGCACCTCCTGGAGGAGGATGTTGCCTTCACGCAGACGCTCGAACAGGGCGACCGTGTCTGTGCGCAGGATCTTGCTGGTCTCCTGCATCTCGGTGACGGCCGCGATCGAGACCTGGCGTGACTGGTCGATCGCCGCGCGCGAGGCCGCCTCGAGGTCCTTGAGCGACCTGCCGACCGCGCTGGTCGCGACCTCGCTCGCCGAGTTGATGGTGCGGGCGACTTCGTTGCCGTTGCCCATCATGGTCTGCGAGAAGGCATGGCCGCGCGTCTCGATCGACTTCAACGCGTCCGAGGTGACGCGGTCGATGTCGAGCGTGAGCTGGCTGGTCTTGGAGCCGATCGCGTCCACGAGCGAGCCGCGCTTGGCGTCGATCATGTTGGCGAGGCGGTCAGACTGCTGCTGCACATAGGTCACGATCTCGTCGGTCTTGCCGGTCATGGCCTGGCCGAAGCTGCTGCTGGCCGCGAGCACAGAGCGCTCGACGTCGGCCGAGCTCGACTTGACCCGCGAGCTCGCCTCGTTGGAGGCATTGATCAGCGCATTCTGGGCGTTGAGCGCGCTGGTCTGGATGTCGTTGGTCGCGTTGGCGGTGGCCGTGCTCAGCGCGCGCTCGATCTCGGTCGAGATCGTGCGGATCTGGCTTGCGGCATCCGCCGAAGTCGAGGTCAGCGAGGTCTGGGCCTCGCGTGCGCTGCTGAGAATGGTCGAGGCGGTGTCGGCGCCGACCGAAGTCAGCGTGCGCTCGATGTCCGTCGTCAGCAACTTGATCTGGCTCGCCGCGTCGGTCGAGGCAGAGATCAGCGTGCCCTGGGCCTCCCGCACGCCGCTGGTGAGGGCCTCGATGGTGGCGCCACCGGCGGTCGCCAGCGCGCGCTGCATCTCGGCTGCGAGCGAACGGACCTGGCCGGTCTGTTCGGCGGAGACCGCGAGCAGGGTGCTCTGGGCGTCGCGGGCACTGGCCGTGATCGTCTCGGCGGTCGACTGGCCGACCTGCGAGAGCGAGCGGTGCACTTCGGCCGCGAGCGACTTGACCTGGCTCGCCGCATCCGAGGACGCATTGACCAGCGTGCTCTGGGCTTCGCGCGCGCCGGTCATGATGGTCTCGGCCGTCGAGGTGCCCGCCATCGAGAGCGAGCGCTGCACGTCCGAGGACAGCGCCTTGATCTGGTTGGCGGTCTCGGTCGAGGCCGCGATCAGCGTACCCTGCGCGTCGCGGGCACCAGCGGTGATCGATTCCGCCGTGGAGGTGCCGGCCATCAACAGCGAGCGCTGCACGTCGGCGGTGAGGGTCTTGACGTGGTTGGCCGCATCCGACGACGCGGTGACGAGCGTGGTCTGCACCTCGCGGGCGCCGGCCAGGATCGAGGCCGCGGTGGCCGAGCCAGCCGCGGACAGCGTGCGCTCGACGTCGGCCGCGAGCCCCTTGATCTGGTTGGAGGCATCGCCCGAGGCTGCGACCAGGCTCGACTGCGCCTCGCGGGCGCTGGTCAGGATCGAGTTCGCCGCACCGGTGCCGACCGCGGTCAGCGAGCGCTCGACCTCGGCGGAGGTCATCTTGAGCTGGGCGTTGACGTCGGAGGAGACCGTCATCAGCGACTGCTGGGCGGTGCGCGCACCGGTCTGGATCGTCTCGCTGGTGTTGACCACGAGGTTGGTGAGTGAGCGTTCGGCGTCCTCGACATGCGAGCGGATCGCGGTCGAGATCATCTCGGCGCGGGACATCATGTCCTCGCTGGCCTGGCGGCCGCTGCTCTCGATGCGGCCGGCGACGGCCTCGACACGCGAGCCGAGCAGGTCTTCGAACTGCGCCACGCGCACGTCGATGTCGTTGGCAACCGAACCGACCTTGGTCTCGATCGCCTGGTGGATGTCCTGGAAGCGTGCCGTGACCGTGTCGGTCAGGTGCATGCTGCGGCCGTCGATGAGTTCGGCGACGCTGGTGATGCGGCGGTCGACCGCGTCGATCGCCTGCGCCGTACCGTCCGTGAGCGTCGAGGTCAGCAGGGTGAGGCGGGTGTCGATCGACTGCACGGCCTGCGAGGCGCCGTTCGTCAAGGCGGTGGTCAGGTAGGTGAGGCGGCTGTCGACGGACTCCAGCGCCTGCGATGCGCCGCTGTTGAACGTCGTCGTGAGATGCGTCAGGCGTGTATCGATTGCCTGGATCGTCTGCGATGCGCCGTCGGTCAGCGTTGTCGTGAGGTTGGTCAGACGGGAGTCGATGGACTCGAGCGCTTGCGTCGCGCCGCCGGTGAGTGTCGTCGTGAGATGCGTCAACCGCGTATCAACCGCCTGGATCGCCTGCGCGGCGCCGTCGGTCAGCGACATGGAAAGCGTGTTGAGGCGTCCGTCGATGGTCTCGGTCACCGACTTGGCGCGGATATCGAACGACTGTTCAAGTTCAGCGACCCGGCCGACGAGCTGCTCGTCGAAGGTCTTGATGTGGCCTTCGATGGTGCCGTCGAGGCTGGCGATCTTGCCATTCAGCGAGGCGTCGAGATTGGTGACGCGTTCGCCGATGGTGGTCTCGAACTGCACCAGGCGCTGGTCGAGCACGGCCGTGATCGCACCGCCGTTCGAGGTGAAGCGGGTGTCGAAATCGTCGACATAGTTCTTCAGCGACTCATGGATGTCGTGGGTGCGCTGGCCCATGCGCTCGACGATCTCGCCGCCGAACGTCTTCACGGTGCGGTCGAACTCGGAGATGTGGCGCGTGATCAGCGCGCCCAGCGTGCCGGAATCGCGTGCGAACTTCTCCACCAGCTCGGAACCCTGGTTCTTCACCAGCTCGTCGAACGCGCTCATCTGCAGCGACAGCGAGTCGTGCGCGGTCTCGGTCTGGCTGACGACCTTGGCGACGAGGGTGTTGACGGTGGCGTCGAGCGCTTCACTCGCCTTGTCGCCGGAGGTCATGATCTGGCCGGCGAGGCGGTTGCCGGCGTCGTCGATCTTGGCGGAGAGGTCGTTGGAGCGCAGCTCGAGCTCGAGCAGCAGTGAGTCCGACGAGTTCTTCAGGCTGTCGTGCACCTGCTCGGTGCGCTCGGAGATGCCGTCGACGATTGCGGCGGAACGCTGCTCGAACTCGCCGGTGATGCGGTCGATGCGCTCGTTCAGCATCTCGTGGACGCGGTCGGCGAGGTCGACGAACTCGTCGTGGACGTGGCCGGTCTTGAAGTTGAGGCTGGTGGTCAGCCGCTCGCTGGCGTCGAGCACCGCGCGCGTGGTCTCGGCGCTGGCCTCCTCGAGGCGGTCGAGCAGGTCGCCGCCGCGCTCGCCGAGCGCCAGGATCATGTTGTCGCCGGCGTGGCTCAGCGCACCGGTGATGTGGGCGCCGCGCTCTTCCAGCGCGCCGGTGATGGATTTGGCGACCTCGTCGACGCGCGAAGCGATCGCGTCCGAGATCAGCGCGATGTCGTGGCGCAGGTCGATCTGCACGCCGGAAATGGCGCTGCGGACCTGCTCGGCCTGGCCGACCAGATTGTCACGCTGATGCGCGATGTCCTGGAGCAGGGCGCGGATGCGCACTTCGTTGTCGGAATAGGCGCGCTCAAGTGCTGCGACTTCGTTGGCGACCAGCGTCTCGAGCTCGCCGGCGCGCGCGATGGCGCGCTCGATGCCGTCGCCCATCGCCGCGACCTCGCGGCGGATGGCCTGGCCGACGGTGACCATGGAATCGGACGCCGAGCCTTCCGGCTCGGAGAAGCGGATCGCAACCTGCGCCATCGCCTGTGCGACCTGGCTCATCTGCTGGCCGCGCCAGACCAGGCTGGCGAGGAAGTAGAACAGCATGATCGGCGCGAAGAACATCGTGACGAGGCCGGCGATCGCCAGCACGCCGCCGCTCTGGCCCATGGCGGCCTGAATCGAGGGCAGGAAGCCGACCGTCAGCGCGGCGCAGGCCGCAAGCCAGATGACGGTGAAGATGGTCGCGCCGGTGTAGATGTTGCGGGCAGGGCGGCCCGTCTGCAGCGACTGGAGCAGCTGGCCGATGGTCTCGCGATCGTCATTGGCGGCGCGGCGCGAGGTGCGCGGTTCCTCGATCGGATCGAACACGGCGCGCTCGTTGGCGGCAGGGCGCGGTTCGAACGCCGGTTCGTCAAACACGGGAGGCGCGACTGAAGGCGCCGTTTCGTTGCGCATCGATGCGTTGCGGCTGGTGTCGGCAGCCGTGTCGCTGATGTTGAGGGCTTCCTGAATCGCAGAAAGCGCAACTTCTGTGGGGTCTTTGACCTTTTTGGGAGTATTGGCCATGTTCAGTCGAGCCCTCGTTACTTGTACGCGCCCCCCCGCGAGCCCTGCGCGCTGCGCAAGCCCACAGACCGGATCATGCCGCTTGCGCGGATCTCCGAGCCATCCCCACCCGGACGGCTTGTCCGCCAATTTCCGCAACATCCTATTGGCAGAGCGTCGCGAATGAAATGCCTGCGATTAAGACAATCTTAATCATCGTTAACAGGTTCGCGCCGTAACACCTTAGGCCTAAATGAAATTCTCCACCGAACCTGGCCGATTGCGGCAACTTTTCGTCAATAAACGGGCAGATTTGCGTAAAACGGCCCAAGCACTTCGTTAACCATTTCCATGCTTCGGTGGGGCGAACCGCCGGACCGGCGGACCGTCGCGCGATGCCGGGGCCTGCGCCGTGATGCCTGAACTGCAACGGATGGACTGGATGCCCTCGCCCCCGCTTGCGCCCATCGACAGCCCCCTCGACCTCGACCACCTCTCGCGCATGACGCTCGGCGATTCCGAACTGGAGCAGGAAGTGCTTGCGATGTTCGCCGAACAGGCGGTTCGGCTGATCGCAGCAATGACGGCGCTGCCGGCCGAGACCGGTGCGCTCGCGCATAAGCTTAAAGGCTCGGCGCGCGGAATCGGCGCCTTTGCGGTCGCGGATGCCGCCGCCACCCTGGAAACCGCGATCCGGATCGGCCGCAACCAGCCCCACGCCTTTGCAGCGCTGAAGGAGGCGGTCGCCGAGGTGCGGGCCGCGATTGCGACGATCCTCAAGCATTAAGCCAGCGCCCCCCGGAAGTCGGGGCCTTGCGCACTAGTCTTTTGTTTTGACGCGTTTTCTTCCCGCGAACCGGTATCCACTTCGGTTGAAAACGCTATGGCGCGGTCCGGATCGACCCGTTATAGGACAGCCCGGACCCTCCTTTTCCCCAGATCGCGGCAGCACGAGCACACATGGCCAAAATTCACTTTGTCAACCACAAGGGCGAAACCCGCACGGTGGAAGTCGAGAACGGCGCAACCGTGATGGAAGCCGCCATCCGCAACAGCGTTCCCGGCATCGAGGCCGAGTGCGGCGGCGCCTGCGCCTGCGCGACCTGCCATGTCTATGTGGACGAAGCCTGGCGCGAGAAGGTCGGCAGCCCGACGCCGATGGAAGAGGACATGCTCGACTTCGGCTTCGACGTGCGCCCGAACTCGCGCCTGTCCTGCCAGATCAAGGTCTCCGACGAACTCGACGGGCTCGTGGTGTCGACGCCGGAACGTCAGGCCTGATCCTTCTTGCTCAAGTGCTCGTCCGCGCGACCTCGATGCCGCGCTTGTGCCAGGGTTTGAATTTCTCGATCACCTCTGCGGTCAGCGGTGCCGGCCGGCGCGTCGCCTCGTCGAGCAAGACGCCGACGGATGTCGCTGACGCGATGCACTCCCCGTTCGAAAACACGACCTGCTCGAAGGTCACCGATGTGCGTCCGAGCTTCACCACGCCGAGGCCGAGCTCGATCGTGTTCGGCCAATGCAGTTCGGCGCGGAAATGGATGTCGAGCCGCACCATGATCCAGGCGAGCCCTGGCGGCGTCAGCCCGTACTGCGGACTCTTCATCAGTGTGACGCGGCCGGTCTCGAAATAGGTGGCGTAGACCGCGTTGTTGACGTGCTGGTTCGGGTCGAGATCGCCAAAGCGGACGTTGTCGCCGAGGCGAAAAGGGAAGTCCTCCAGGCGCGGTGTCCTATCGAGGCGGCTTGGTGCGTTCACCGATTGATCTCCGTCATATCCAACCTCGTTACAGCCCAGTTATTTTGACCCGGCAAGTGGCCGCGGCTGCGGGGCGCTCCCGCTTTTATGCCTTCCCTGATCCATCCCCGTTGGCTAGACAGGCAGGGTCACCTCGGCCCAAAGGGCGCCGTCCAACCGATAACGACCGATAAAGAGACGACATGAGCGACGTGATCAAAACCGATGTGCTGATTATTGGCGCTGGCCCTTGCGGTCTGTTCGCCGCCTTCGAGCTTGGCCTTCTCGACATGAAGGCGCATTTCGTCGACATCCTCGACAAGGTCGGCGGCCAGTGCGCCGAGCTCTATCCGGAAAAGCCGATCTACGACATTCCCGGCATTCCGCAGGTGTCGGGGCAGGGCCTCACCGAGGCGCTGATGGAGCAGATCAAGCCGTTCCACCCGACCTTCCATCTCGGCGAGATGATCGAGACCGTAGAGAAGATCGGCGATCCCGCGTTTCGCTGCACCACCGACACCGGCAAGGTGTTCGACTGCAAGGTGGTTGTGATCGCGGCCGGCGGCGGCTCGTTCCAGCCCAAGCGTCCGCCGGTGCCGGGGATCGAAGCTTATGAAGGCACCTCGGTGCACTACGCCGTGCGCAAGATGGAAACGTTCCGCGACAAGAACGTGCTGATCGTCGGCGGCGGCGATTCCGCGCTCGACTGGACGCTCAATCTGCATCCGCTGGCGAAGCGCATCACGCTGCTGCACCGGCGCGACGATTTTCGTGCCGCACCTCACAGCGTCGAACAGATGCGCGCGCTGGTGGCCGACGGCAAGATGGATCTGCGGCTCGGCCAGGTCACTGCGCTCTCTGGTGCCGATGGCCAACTGACCGGCGCCACCGTCAAGGGCAACGACAACAATGTCAGCGACATTGCCTGCGACACCATGCTGCCGTTCTTCGGCCTGACCATGAAGCTCGGTCCGGTCGCGAACTGGGGCATTGCGCTGGAGAACAATCTGGTGCCGGTCGAGACCTCCGCGTTCGAGAGCAACGTGCCCGGCATCTTCGCCATCGGCGACATCAACACCTATCCCGGCAAGATCAAGCTGATCCTGTGCGGCTTCCACGAGGGCGCACTGATGTCGCAAAAAGCCCACCGCTACGTCTATCCGGAGAAGCGGCTCGTGTTCCAGTACACGACCTCGTCCTCCAGCCTGCAAAAGAAGCTCGGTGTCAACTGATCGCGACGGCAGCGGACGGACGATGCCCCATGTTTCTGGTGCTGGAATCGTTCGCGAAATCGCCGTAGTCTGCGGCCATTGCAGTGGCGGCTTAGCAAGGTGATCATAATGCGGCATCTCTTTTCCAGCTTTCGGCTGCTCCCGTTTCTCGCGCTCGCGCTCGCGCTGTCGCTCGGTGCGATGAGCCCGGCTGTGGCGCAAGTCCCGGCTGCGGCGCCAGCGCAGCCAACCGCTGCGGGCCTTTGGCAGAAGGTCGAAGACGGCAAGACGGTGGGCTGGTTCCTCTTCATCGATCACAACGGCATCTTCGAAGGCGTCATCGCCAAGACTTTTCCGCGGCCCGGCGACGATCCGAACGAGGCCTGCACGAAGTGCACGGACGATCGCAAGAACCAGCCGGTGCTCGGGCTCTCCTTCATCCGCGACATGAAGCGTGACGGGTTGAAGTATGAGGGCGGCAACGTGGTCAATCCGCGCGACGGCAACATCTGGAAGGCGAAGATGACGGTGAGTCCGGATGGCCAGGTCCTGACCATGCGCGGCTTCCTCGGCATTTCCCTGTTCGGCAAGGACGAGACCTGGCAGCGCCTGCCGGATGCCAGCCTCGCCGAGGTCGATCCGGCCATCATCGCGAAATATCTCCCCGCGCAGGCCGCCGCGACCAAGCCGACGCCCGCGCCCGCGACCAAGAAGGGCGGCGCGATGATGATGGCGCCGGCAGCGAAGAAGTAGGCTGTCAGTCGCGGGCAAGGTCGTAGACCATCTGCCGCCGGGCTTCGGCGTCGTCTTTCACCGTCTCGAGCATGCGCGAAATCACCAGCGCAAACTGCACCTGGTTTGCGGGACCTGTTGAGCGGGAAGCAGGTCCCTTGAGTCACTCATAGCGCTGACGGTCCAATGCCTGTCGCGCTTCTTCCATTTGAAACAGTCGGTTAAGCGATCTCCGAAGCGAGCCGCCGCGGACCGTTGGCACGTCACACATGCAGGGCGTGCTGTCAGATCAAACGGGGCGGTCGCGCCGGTAGTTCCCCGGAATGCGTGCTGGCGCTGGATTTGCATAGCTGTTGGCAAATCCGCCGGAGGAACGAGTCGCCGCTGCCGCGCCTGTCCAAGGGAGTGAGCGAGGTCGCCTGTTCCTCGCGGCGCTGACTTCGATCCGTGAGATGACGCTATGAGACTTGCAAGACTGTGCGCAGCGACGTTGCTAGGGCTGACGCTGATGCTGGCAACATCGGCGCTGGCGCGCGACGACGGGCGCTATGCCAACTCACCGCTCAAACCCTGGTTTGAGAGCCTGCGCAGCGAGTATGGACAGTGCTGCTCGGATGCTGACGGCTATGTCGTCGCCGATGTCGACTGGGAGTCCGACAAGGGGCACTACCGCGTCCATCTCGACGACGAATGGGTCGTCGTGCCCGACGGCGCCGTGATCACGGAGCCGAACAAGATCGGCCGCGCCATGGTGTGGAAGCACTATATCGACGGCCACCCGCGCGTGCGGTGCTTCATGCCGGGCAGCATGACGTAAAGCCGACGCGCAAAAGGTTCGTCGCGGCACTGCCGCAACAGGTTCGCTTTGTGCGGACATTGGTCTCCCGCGCGCGGGTAAATTTGTTTGCGTGAGACGACAGGACGAAGAGAGGAGGAAGTTGTCCGCGTCAATTTTCCTTACGCGCCGAGTTTGGTCTCTCGCACCACTGCGTCGGCGCGGCGGCGCAAATCCGGATTGAGCGCAAGCCCGAGACCGGGTGCCATCGGTGCCGACACGATGCCGTTGTTCACGACGGGCAACGCGGTGACGAGGTCGCGGTACCAGGTCGACAGCGTCGCGCGCACGACCTCCTGGAAGATCGCGGTCGGCGCATGCAGCGCCAGATGGAGGCCCGCCATCAGCGCCACCGGTCCGGTGCAGTCATGCGGAGCAAGCGGCTTGTTGTAGGCTTCGCTCAGCGCCGCGATCTTGCGTGCTTCGCTCAGACCGCCGCACCAGGCGATGTCGAGCATCACGACATCGACGGCATTGGCCGCGAGCAGATTGCGGAAGCTCGCCGCGCCCGCCAGCGTCTCGCTGCCGCAGATCGGCGTCTTCACGCGCCGCCTGAGATCGGCGAGGCCCTGCAAATCGTCCATCTTGTTGAGGGGATCCTCGACCCAGAACACGCCGTAGTCTTCCAGCGCGCGGCAGATGCGCTCGGCGGTGTGCATGCCCCACACGCTGTGCAATTCGCACATGATCTCGATGCGGTCGCCGACCGCGTCGCGGATTTTGCGGAACGGCTCCAATCCGGTCTTGAGATCGGTGAGCGAGATCGCGTGGCCGCCGTTCGCCGCAAAAGGATCGAACGGCCAGATCTTCATGGCGCCGTAGCCTTCGCTCAGAAGGCTTTCGGCAAGCGCCCCGGCGTCGCGCATGAAGGCGATCTGGTCGTCATAGGGGCCGAGCACGGCATCGTCGGCGCCGATCTCGCGGCGCTTGGAGCCCTTGGTGTTGTAGGCGTAGCCGGCGCAGGTGTTGTAGGCGCGGATCTCGAGCCGGCTCGCGCCGCCGAGCGCCTCGTGCACGGGAATGCCGTGACGCTGGCCCTTGAGGTCCCACAGCGCAATGTCGATCGCGCTGGCCGCGCGCACCTCGGCACTGACGCTGTGGAAGCCGAGATAGGGCGTCAGCAACTGGCGCGAGATCGCCTCGATGCGGCGGGAATCCTGGCCGAGCACCAGCGGCGCGACGAACTCATGCACCGCGGCCTCGACCGCCTGCGCGCCGCGAAAGCTTTCGCCGAGGCCGGTCAATCCCTCGTCGGTCTCGATCTCGACCCAGATCAGGTTCGGCCGCTCGTCAATGCGGATCGTGCGCAGGGTCGTGATGCCCGACATCGAGGTCCTCGTGGCCGAGTTGCCGGCGCTCAGGTCACCGGCGCCGGATTGAACAGCGTCAGGTCGTTGTGAATGCCCCAGCGGTCCGACCACGGCTTGGTGCGGCCAGAGGCGACGTCGAGGATCAGGTTGAACAGATCCCAGCCGGTTTCCTCGATGGTCTTCTCGCCGGTGGCAATGCCGCCCGCGTCGAAATCGATCAGGTCCTTCCAGCGGCGCGCCAGCTCGGTGCGGGTCGCCACCTTGATCACGGGTGCTGCCGCAAGACCGTAGGGCGTGCCGCGGCCGGTGGTGAACACCTGCAAGGTCATGCCGGAGGCAAGCTGGAGCGTGCCGCAGATGAAGTCGGACGCCGGCGTTGCCGCAAACAGCATGCCCTTCTGCGTTGCCTTCTGGCCGGGCGAGAGCACGCCGGTGATGGCGGACGAACCGGACTTGACGATCGAGCCGAGCGACTTCTCGACGATGTTGGCGAGGCCGCCCTTCTTGTTGCCGGGCGTAGTGTTGGCGCTGCGGTCGGCACCGCCGCGGGCCAGATAAGCATCGTACCAGGCCATCTCGCGTACCAGCGCGCGACCGACGTCCTCGTTGATGGCGCGGCGAGTGAGCAGCTGGATGGCGTCGCGCACTTCCGTGACTTCCGAGAACATCACGGTGGCGCCGGCGCGCACCAGGAGGTCGGCAGCGAAGCCGAGGGCCGGGTTGGCGGTGACGCCGGAGAAGGCGTCGCTGCCGCCGCATTGCAGGCCGATGACGAGATCGGCGGCCGGGCAGGTCTCGCGGGTGCGCTTGTTCAGGATTTTCAGGCGGGCCTCCGCCTGGGTCATGATCGCGTCGACGATCGCGCCAAAGCCGTCGAAGGCTTCGTCCTGCATGCGCACGATGGCATCACTGACGCCTTCCGGCACCAGCCGCTCGGGCGCGAGCTTTTCGCAGCCGAGGCTGATGACCAAAATCTCGCCGCCGAAATTCGGGTTCAGCGCGATATTTTGCAGCGTGCGGATCGGTATCACCGCGTCGGGCGCGGTGATCGCGACGCCGCAGCCATAGGCATGCGTCAGCGGAACGACGTCATCGACGTTCGGGTACTTCGGCAACAGCTCGGTGCGGATGCGCTTCACCGCATATTCCATCGTGCCCTTGACGCATTGCACGGAGGAGGAGATGCCGAGGATGTTCTTGGTGCCGACCGAGCCGTCGGGATTGCGAAAGCCTTCGAAGGTAAAACCTTCGAGCGGTGGCAGTGGCGCGGGGACGGCGGTGGAGATTTCGAGCTTGTCGAGGTCAGGGGCCTCCGGCATGCGGATGCGCGCCTCGTCGACCCACTCGCCAGCCAGGATCGGCGCGAGTGCGTAGCCGATCACCTCGCCATAGCGGATGATCGGCTGGTCCTGTGCGATGTCGACCAGTGCCGTCTTGTGCCCCTGTGGCACGAAGGCGCGCAGCGTCAGCCCGCAGGCAAAGCGGGCGCCGGCGGGAAGCCCGAAATCATTGACTACGATCGCGACATTGTCGCGCGCGTTGAGCTTGATGTAGCGGGGCTGTTCTTTCGCTGCGACGTCCTGATCCATAGTAGGACTCCGAAAGTGTAGGGTGGGTTAGCCGAAGGTGTGGCCCACCAGTGTCTCTGTCCGTCGAGGCAGAAGAGGTGGATTACGCTTACGCTAATCCACCCTACGATGTCGGCCTATCAGCCGGGATAGGTATAGGCGGTCTTCACCGTTGTGTAGAACTCGCGCGCATAGGAGCCCTGCTCGCGGGCGCCGTAGCTCGAGCCCTTCCGGCCGCCGAACGGCACGTGATAGTCGACGCCGGCGGTCGGCAGATTGACCATCACCATGCCGGACTCGCTGTTGCGCTTGTAGTGCGAGGCGTATTTCAGGCTGGTGGTGCAGATGCCGGAGGCGAGACCGAACTCGGTGTCGTTGGAGATCGCCAGCGCTTCCTCGTAGTTCTTGGCGCGGATCACGGTAGCAACAGGCCCGAAGATCTCCTCACGCGCGATACGCATGTTGTTGTTGGCTTCGGTGAACAGCGCCGGCTGGAGGTAGTGGCCGGGCGTCTCGCGCTTGAGCAGCTCGCCGCCGAAGGCGAGCTTGGCGCCTTCGTCCTGGCCGATCTTGATGTAACGCAGATCCTGGTCGAGCTGGTTCTGATCGACCACCGGGCCGATATGCACGCCGGTCTTCAGCGCGTCGTCGACCGACAGGCCCTTCAGGCGCTCGGCCATCGCGGCGACGAAGCGGTCATGGATGCCTTCGGTGACGATCAGGCGGGAGGACGCGGTGCAGCGCTGGCCGGTCGAGAAATAGGCGCCGTTGATGGCGACCTCGACGGCGGTCTTGAGGTCGGCGTCGTCGAGCACGACCAGGGGATTCTTGCCGCCCATCTCGAGCTGGAACTTCTTCATCGGAGTCGACAGCACGCAGGCCTGCGCGATCTTGCGGCCGGTCTGCACCGAACCGGTGAAGGAGATCGCGGCGGCATCGGGGTGATCGAGCAGGGTCTGGCCGACGACGGAGCCGGAGCCGACCACGAGGTTGAACACGCCTGCCGGGATGCCGGAGCGGGCGATGATCTCGGACAACGCATGTCCGGAGCCGGGCACCAGCTCAGCCGGCTTGAACACGACCGTGTTGCCGTAGCAGAGCGCGGGCGCGATCTTCCAGGCCGGGATCGCGATCGGGAAATTCCAGGGCGTGATCATGCCGATGACACCCACCGGCTCGCGGGTGAGCTCGACGTCGAGGCCGGGGCGGACGGACGCGCCTTTCTCACCAATCAGGCGCAGTGCTTCGCCGGCAAAGAACGCAAAGATCTGGCCGGCGCGTGCGACCTCGCCGATGCCCTCGGGCAGCGTCTTGCCTTCCTCCCGGGCGAGCAGGCGGCCGAGCTCTTCCTTGCGGGCGATGATTTCGAGAGAAATCTTGTTCAGCGCGTCGTAGCGCACCTGCGGTGTCGACTGCGCCCAGGCGGGGAAGGCGGCCTTCGCGGCCGCGATCGCCTTCTCGGTCTGCGCCTTGTCGGCCTTGGCGTATTCGCCGACCAGATCGTTGGTGTTGGAGGGGTTGATGTTCTTGGTGACGCCGGAGCCGTCGACCCATTCACCGCCGATGAAGTTCTTCAGGATCGCAGTCATCATTTCCTCCAGAGTTTTTTAGCGAACGAGGCAAGGACGCTTGTCATCAAACGTCCAGCCGGGGATCAGGTCCTGCATGGCCGTGGCGTCGTCGCGGGCGCCGAGTCCATGCTGCTTGTAGAGTTCATGCGCGGCCTCGATGGCCGCACGGTCGATCTCGATGCCGAGGCCCGGACGATCCGGGACCGCGATCTTACCGCCCTTGATCTGGAGCGGCTCCCTGGTGAGCGCCTGGCCGTCCTGCCAGATCCAGTGCGTGTCGATCGCGGTGACCTTGCCGGGGGCCGCGGCGCCGACATGGGTGAACATCGCGAGC
Source organism: Bradyrhizobium sp. WSM3983 (assembly GCF_000473045.1). Classification (GTDB taxonomy): domain Bacteria; phylum Pseudomonadota; class Alphaproteobacteria; order Rhizobiales; family Xanthobacteraceae; genus Bradyrhizobium. The sequence continues at coordinate 294,064 of NZ_AXAY01000010.1, forward strand.
GAAATGTCAAAATGGTTGTTGGAGTGCGAGCCCCAGGTCAGGCCGTTGTCACGGCAAGTCTGGGCGACGCGCACCGAGCCTTGCATGGTCCAGAAATGGGGATCGGCCAGCGGAATGTCCACCGCACCCAGGCGCAGTGCATGCGAAAGCTGCCGCCAATCGGTCGCGATCATATTGGTTGCGGTCGGCAAGCCCGTGGCGCGACGGAACTCGGCCATGATCTCGCGGCCGGAGAAGCCGGCCTCGGCGCCGCAGGGATCCTCGGCATAGGCGAGGATGCCGTGCATGTTCTTGCAGAGGCTGATGGCCTCATCGAGCGACCAGGCGCCGTTCGGGTCGAGCGTGACGCGGGCATTGGGAAAGCGTTTTGCAATGGCCGTGACCGCCTCGATCTCCTGCTCGCCGCGCAGCACGCCGCCCTTGAGCTTGAAGTCGGCGAAGCCGTAATGATCGTGGGTGGCTTCGGCGAGCCGCACCACCGTCTCCGGCGTCATCGCCTCCTGATGGCGCAAGTTGAACCATTCGGCCTTGCCGGTCTCGCCGCTGACATAGTCGAGCCTGGATTTGCGCCGGTCACCGACAAAAAAAAGATAGCCGAGCGTCTCGACGCTCTTGCGCTGCTGGCCTTCACCGAGAAGGGCCGCGACCGGCAGTTTGAGATGCTGGCCGAGCAGGTCGAGCAGGGCGGATTCGATTGCGGTGACCGCGTGGATCATCACGCGAAGGTCAAACGTCTGCTTGCCGCGGCCACCGGCATCGCGGTCCGCGAAGGCGGTACGAACGTCCGCGAGGATGTTGTTCATCGCGCCGACGGTCTTGCCGATCACGAGATCGCGGGCGTCCTGAAGCGTCTGCCAGATCTTTTGGCCGCCCGGCACCTCGCCGACGCCGGTGTGGCCGGCATTGTCGGTGAGGATGACGATGTTGCGGGTGAAGAACGGCGCGTGTGCGCCGCTCAGATTGAGGAGCATGCTGTCGCGACCCGCGACGGGGATCACCTGCATCGCGGTGACCACCGGTGCACCGGCGACTGGCGCGCCGGAGATGCTGGTCTCGGCCATCGCACGCTCCTCCTTGTTGTCGTCGGCTATTCTGCCGCCTGTTGTGTCGATCCTGCGGCGGGCAGCTTTTGCACCAGCGCGGTCAGTTCCGCAACCTCCTGCTCGGTGAGATCGGCCAGCGGCGGCCGGACCGGGCCGGAATCGCGGCCGATCACCTTCATGCCGGCCTTGATGATCGAGACCGCATAGCCCTTCTTGCGGTTGCGGATCGCGATCAAGGGCAGGATGAAATCCTTCAGGCCGGCGTGGATGGTCGCATGGTCGCGCTTGCGCACCGCGGCGTAGAAGCTGGTGGCGAATTCGGGCACGAAGTTGAACACGGCCGAGGAGTAGGTCGTCACGCCCATGTCGAGATATGGCAGCGCAAACGTCTCGGCGGTCGGCAGGCCGCCGACATAGGTCAGGCGGTCGCCGAGCTTGGTGTAGACGCGGGTCATCAATTCGATGTCGCCGATGCCGTCCTTGTAGCCGACGAGGTTCGGGCAGCGCTCGGCGAGGCGGGCGACCGTGTCGGGCTGGAGGATGGCGTTGTCGCGGTTGTAGACGATGACGCCGATCTTCACGGAGGCGCAGACGGCCTCGACGTGGGCGGCAAGGCCTTCCTGCTCGGAATGGGTCAGATAGGGCGGCAGCAGCAACAGACCGTCAGCGCCGGCCTTCTCGGCACCGATTGCGATCTCGCGGGCGATCGCGGTGCCGTAGCCGGTGCCGGCGAGCACGGGCACGCGGCCCTTGGTCTCCTCCACGGCGACCTTGACCACCTCAGGGACTTCGGCCGGGGTCAGCGAGAAGAATTCGCCGGTGCCGCCGGCGGCGAACAGACCTGCGACATCATAGCCGCACAGCCAATCCATGTTGGCGCGGTAGGTCGCCTCGTCGAAGGAATAGTCCGCCTTGAACGGCGTGACGGGGAAGGACAGGAGGCCGGATCCGATCTTCTGGGCCATTTCCTGCGGGGTCATCTTGCTCATGGGCGCTGCTCCCTGTTTCCAGTGTTGTGGAGGACGCAACAAGGCCGCGCGTCCATGCGCCGCTGTTTAGGAGACCGTTCGATGCGCGTCCAAGCCAAAGCCTATATCGACCGATGCGGATTGAGCATCAATCTTCCATCACCTCGGCGGAGGACAATTCGCCGGCGAGCTTGACCAGCGCGGACAGCAGCGGATTCTCGTCGTCACGCCGCCAGACCATGAAGAGCTCAACCGGAACGCGGTTGCGCAGCTTCAGGGGACGCAGCCGAACGTCGGAGATTTTCAGGCCGGCGGCCGCAGCCGGCACGATGGCGAGGCCAAGGCCGGCGCGCACCATGGCGAGGATCGAGTGGATCTGGCTCAGGTGCTGGACATAGCGCGGCAGGATGTCGGCGCGGGTGAACAGCGCCACCAGCAGATCGTGGAAGTAGCGGCTCTCATAGGGCGAATACATCACGAAGGGCTGGCCGTCGAAATCCTTGATGGTGATATTCTCGGCGTTCGCCAGCGGATGCTTCTTCGGGATCGCGGCGAGCAGGGGCTCGGCGACGACGCGGCGGCTCGCAAGCTCCGGCCGCGCGATCGGCGGCCTGAGCAGGCCGGCATCGATCTGGCCCGAGGTCAGCGCCTCGAACTGATCGCCGGAGACCATCTCCTTCAGCGAGAAATCGACCTCGGGCAGTTTTGCGCGGCAGGCCGCGACCAGCTCGGGCAGGAAGCCGTAGGCGGCCGCGGCCGTAAAGCCGATCTTCAGCGAGCCGGTCTTGCCGAGCGCGATGCGGCGGGCGACCTGCGAGGCGCTTTCCGCGAGCTTCAGGATGCGGCGGGCCTCGGGGAGGAAGCTGCGCCCGGCCGGAGTCAGGCGCACCGAGCGGCTGGTGCGCTCCAGCAGCGGCGCGTCGATGATGTGCTCGAGCACCTGGATCTGCCGGGACAGCGGCGGCTGGGTCATGTTGAGCCGCGCGGCGGCGCGGCCGAAGTGCAGTTCTTCGGCCACCGTGACGAAGCAGCGGAGCTGGTTGAGGTCGAACATCGATACATGCCTTAGATGAATAAGGCGTTTCCCCGGCACTTCTAGCATCGGTCATCCCCAAAACAAAACAAAGACGGCGGCCTTGTGAGCCGCCGTTGAGTTGCCTGTCCCACTCCGATCACTCGGAGCGCTCAGGAGGAACGTTTGAGCACCACCCGCTCGATCTTGCCGACCACGACGAGATAGGCGACCGCGGCCACCAACGCGTTGATGCCGACGAACACCAGGGCGCCGTTGAAGGAGCCGGTCGCGGCCACGATGTAGCCGATCACGATGGGCGTCGTGATCGAGGAGAGGTTGCCGAAGGAGTTGAACAGGCCGCCGGAGACGCCGCCGGCCTCCTTGGGGGAGGTGTCGGAGACGACCGCCCAGCCGAGCGCGCCGATGCCCTTGCCGAAGAAGGCGAGCGCCATGAAGCTGACCACCAGCGCCTGGCCGTCGACATAGTTGCAGGCGATGATCGACATCGACAGCAGCATGCCGCCGACGATCGGGATCTTGCGCGCCATGGTCAGCGAGCCGGTCTTGCGCAGGATGGCGTCGGAGATGACGCCGCCGAGCACGCCGCCGATGAAGCCGCATAGCGCGGGCAGCGTCGCGACGAAGCCGGCTTGCAGGATCGACAGGCCGCGCTCCTTGACCAGGTACACCGGGAACCAGGTCAGGAAGAAATAGGTCAGCGTGTTGATGCAGTACTGGCCGAGATAGACGCCGAGCATCATGCGGTTCGAGAGCAGCTGGCGGATATGGTCCCATTTCGGACCGGAGTCCGGCGCACGCTCGTCTCTGGGCGCGTCGAGATCGACCAGCGCGCCGCCTTCCTTGATGTAATCGAACTCGGCCTCGTTGATCGACGGGTGCTCCTTCGGTCCGAAGACGGTCTTGATCCAAGCGAGGCCCATGATGACGCCGAGCCCGCCCATCACGAAGAACACGTAGCGCCAGCCGTAATCATGGGCGATCCAGCCCATCAGCGGTGCGAAGATCACGGTCGCGAAATACTGCCCCGAATTGAAGAAGGCCGATGCGGTGCCGCGCTCATTGCCGGGAAACCAGGCCGCGACGATGCGGGCGTTGGCAGGGAACGACGGTGCTTCCGCGACGCCGACAAGGAGGCGAAGCGCGAACAGCACGATGATGGCGGTGCCGGCGCTGAAGAAGCCGACCCAGCCCTGCATCATCGTGAACAGCGACCAGACGATAATGCTGAAAGCATAGACGAGGCGCGAGCCGTAGCGGTCGAGCAGCCAGCCGCCCGGCACCTGTGCGACGACATAGGACCAGCCGAAGGCCGAGAAGATCCAGCCCATGGCGACGGGATCGAGATGCAATTCCTTGGAAAGCGCGGGGCCCGCGATCGAAAGCGTGGCGCGGTCGGCGTAATTGACCGTGGTGACCAGGAACAGCATGGTCACGATGAACAGCCTGACGCGAGATCTCCTCACGTCCGTTGCGGACACCACTGCGCTCATCAAGGCGCCTCCTTAGAACTCGAAATGTTTCCTCAATGCGACTCCTAGAGGCGCATGCGGGAAAGTGTCCAAGTTCAAGGAAGCATCGATTGATGCCGTTTTTGAATTGATGGAACGGCAGCAACGTGCATGCGGTGACGACCACCAGAAAAGGGATCGCCCGCTCGAGTGCCGCAATTGCGCACAAGGCGGGCGATGCCGTGAGTAGGTGGCGAGCGCTCGCGCTTCGGCGAACCAGCGCCCAGGATCAGTCCCTCAGCCGCACGCCCGGCAGCAGGTGGGTGTGATCCTCACCGCGCACCGCCTCGAGCTCTTCCGGCTCCAGGCCGAGCGCCTTCAGGATGGTTGGCGCGGCCTGCCTGTTCGCGACGCGCTCGTGGACGATCGCGGGGGCGAGTTTTGGATTGGAGACGACGAGCAGGACGTGTGTATCGTCCTCGGCGAAGCCGCCGTGTTCGGCGATCTTCTTCTTGCTCCCGCTGTAGATCGTGCCGGCGATCGGCTGAATGATGATGTCAGGCGTACGGCCGGCCGCCGGATCGCCAAACCGATCAACCAGCTGCTCGCCGGCATAGATCTTCTCGATGCGGGCCCGGTTGCTGGCCTTGCGGTCAGCTTCGAGGATCGCGACGGCCTTCTCGGCATCCCCGTGGTTCTTCAGCCAGATCAGCGCAACGTCATCGGCGGTCTCCTGGGCCAGCGTGATGCCGCCGTTGGTCAGCAAGTCAGCTGGATCGGTCACGTCGGCGCGCACGCCACCGCCCAGCTTCGGATTGGTGCTGCCGGTCAGCATGTGAAGCTTGGTGACGTCGATCGGCGACTGGCCGTGCTTGGCGCCGACGATGACCAGCGTGTCGCGGGCAATGTGCTGGTCCGCCAGCGCATCCAGCATCTGGCCGAGCGAGGCGTCGACGAAGTCGAGCGATGCCTGGAGCTGCGGGCTCGGCGTCGCCGCTGCGTCCAGATATCCGTCGGCGGTCACTTTCTGGCCGACGCTGACGGCCTGGAAGTTCATGCCAAAGATGGCGGGAACGCCGACCTTGGTCTTGCCGGTGTGATCAAAACCCTTGATCCAGTTGAGCACGGCCGTGACCTTGAGCTGGTCATAGGTGCGCGTGAAGCTTGGATCGGTGGTCCAGTCTGCGCCGGGCTGGCCCGGCACCGAGGTCGAGTTGATCTCGGGCGCATAGAGTTCATCGAGGCCCTTGCCGGAAGGACCGCTGATGATCTCATAGGCCGGGTGCTTGTCCGACCAGGCGGTGCGTTTTCCCGCCGCGTGGATCACTTCCATGATGGTGTTGAGCCGCTGGAACTGATGCGGATAGACCGGCTCGCACTTGCCATTCTTCAGGCGCATCGGCAGGTGCGCTGGATTGATGTGATCGGAGCCTGCCGGGCCGCCACCGTCGAGCTTGGTCAGGTCGTAATCGATCGATTCGTCGAACAGCGTCTCGGTTCCGGGACTGCCCTGGCAGTTGCTGCCGGGCGCGAACAGCGTGCGGTCGTAGGAGTCGTCGTAGAATACGCCATGGGTTTTGGGGGTGCCGCCGGTCATGAACGCAAGCAGGCCCGGGAAGGAGTCGGAGGGCCGGGAGGTGTGTGCATCGGCGAAATGCACGCCATGCGCGAGCAGCCTGGCGAAGCTCGACGAAGGGTGGGAACTGACATAGCGTTGCAGGTCGACCTCATGCATGCCGTCGACGCTGATCAGCAGGACATGGTTGATGTCGCTCTTGTCCTTGTCCTCGGCGTGCGCGAACGACGGGGCCAGTAGCGACAGAGCAAGGGCCGAGACAAAAGCGATAGCGACGCCCGCGAACGGCCGTTTTTCGATCGTCATTGATGAGCTCCCCAGTAGTGTCAGGTGTTGATGACATGCAGGCAGGCGACACCGCGCAGCGGAGAGCCTGTGCTCGCCGCCACGTGCGTCAATTCGTAGCACCGGGAAAACTAGGTAGCGGCGATGAACCTTGGATGACGCCGCGATTACGCCGCACGCGAAAATATTTGTGTGCGTGGCGCCATCAAATCAAACCGACGCCAGGTTTGTCGGATGCACGGCCGTGAAGCTGCGCTGGACGCTCCAGTTCCTGTGCCCTCCGCAACCCCTTCTACTGCTGCGGGCCCGGCAGGAGCGGAGCGAGCAGTCCGCGTGTGACGCCCGGCGGCACGGCATCCAGGCCGAGCACCGCGCTCGCGGCCGGCAATGTGGCGTCCGCCATCGCCGCGTGGCCTTCGGCGCTCGGATGCACGGCTCCGCCATAGACGGCCGAGAGCACGCCCCAGGTCGCGTCGTGGATGTCGGTCGGCTGACTCGCCGACGGCAGCCCTTGTGGATAGGTCATCGCTGCAAAATAGCTGTCGTTGGCATCGCGGATCCAGCGCGCGCGCGGCAAATAGGCGCGATATTCCGAGGCGCCGCGGCCGCACAGCATCGGCTGGCTCGCCGCGCTGACGATATCCGGATTGAAGCTCTGGCCGTTCTCGGCGAAGCAGGTGCGATCGAATTCGGGATCATTGCCGGCATGGGCGCAAAAACCGTGATCGGCGAACGCAGCCTGATGCGTGTCGACGAAGGTCATGCGGTCAGCCTCCGGATCGCGACACAGCGCGCCGCGCGTGCAGGTCGCGAGCTCCTTCAGTTGTGGCAGGAACTCAGTGTCGACGAAGGTCGAAACACGGGCAAGCCGCTGCGGATCGGCATTGAAGGCCGGATGGATGTCGAAGCCACCGCGACCGCCGCGGCAGGGCACGCCGCCGTCGGCCAGCGCCGGATTGGCATAGGAGACATAGACGACGTGCGAGAGATCGCCGCCGACCAGTGGCTTCAGCGCCTCGCGCAGCTTGACGAAATTCTGCGGCAGCTCGCGCTGGAGCGCATCGCGGGAATCGTCGACGCTCGCCATCACGCCGGAGCGGCGGAACAGTGCGCGCTCGGTCGCGGTGTCGACGATGACGTCGGCGACGAGGCCGGAGAAGTAGACGTCGTTGGCGCCGATCGAGAGCAGCACGAGATCGAGATTGCGATCGGGCTGGCGTTTCTTGGCCGCGGTGAGCGCTTCGCGCAACTCGGCGACCTGGGCATTCACGCTGGTGTTGCAGACGCCGCTCTTGCCGGGCGGGCATTCGCGGGCGCGCTGTGAGCCGAGCAACCCGTCGCTGATGCTGGCGCCGGTGCAGGCGAGCGGCAGATAGGTGACGGCGATATGGCTGTAGCGCACCGCGAGCGCGAGTGCGGTGCGGGCCTGGTAGCTGTAGAGCGAGCGATGGCAGGGCGAGTTGAACCAGAGCGCGCTGTAATGCTGCCAGTTGGCGAGCGTATCCGGCGCCTCGCAGGCGCGGCCGCCCTTGAAGCCGGCGCGGCTCGGCCGGTAATACTGTCCGCCGGCGGTGCCGAGATAGGAGCGGAAGCAAAAGCCCTCGTCCGACAGCGCCAGTGGCCGGTCCGGATTGCCTTCGCCGGAGGCGATGCTGTCGCCAAGGCCGGCGATGAAGATGTCGCGGACCTGGATCTCGGTCTGGATGCGCTGGCTCGGATCGGAGCCGGCGGAGACGTCGACGCTTGCGACCGTCTGCTTGCCGTAGCGAACCCGCAGATTGACCGGCTCGGCACAGTCGAAGGTCGAGGTCTGCGGTCCGTCGCCGTCGTCGAACGACCAGGCGCAGGTGGCGCCGACCGGCACCGCGCCGGTCAGGCGCACGGTGACAGGATGGTCGATCGGGGTGATGTAGTTCTCCTTGACGTTGTCGCGGGTGCATGGCTGGTTGACCCGGCCCTGGAGGTCGATGCAGAGGCGGTTGACCATGTTGCGGGCCCAGCCGCGGCCCTCGCTCTGTAGCTCCAGCGACTGCTCGGCGGCGAGGATGCTGCGGTTGCGCGCATTCTCGACGTGCAGCAGGAAGTCGCGCTCCTCGCGGAACAGGCGGAAGCGGTTGCGGACCTCCCAATTGATCTGCATGGCGCCGGCATCTTGCGCCACGGCGCGCTGAAGCGGCAAAACAGCGAGGAACCCGGCCAGAAGCAGGGCGCCCGAGAGCAAACGGCAAAGGGAAACAGGGATCATGGCCCGCGTCTTCAACGGCAAAGTTGAGGCGGAAATAAGAGAGCATGGCCCTCCGCCCCGCAACCTTTGTCTGCCGCTTTTACGGGCTGCCGGCGTGACCGCTGGCTGGCCTTACCGTTTGCTGGCCTGGCGCACCAATCGCTCGCGCTCCATCGGCGTCACCTGCTTGGGCAAATTGGCCTGCGCGCAGGCTTCCGCCAGCCGCCGTCGCTCTTGCCAGGGCCGGACGACGTTCATCCAGAGCTCGCGGGTGCCCATGATGGAGATGGCGACGCCGAACGGGATCACGAAATAGAGGATGCGGAAGACCAGCAGGGTCGCCAGCAGCTGCTCACGGCCGAATTCGGGCAGTGCTACCAGCATAGCGGCGTCGAACACGCCGATCGAACCCGGCGCATGGCTGGCGAAGCCCAGCAGCGTTGCCAGGATGAACACCACCGCGAGCGACAGGAAGTCGATCGGCGGATTGGCCGGCATCAGCAAATACATCGCGAAGGCGCAGAAGCCGAGATCGACCACCCCGATCAGGATCTGCACCAGCGTCAGCGGCGCCGACGGCAGCACGACCTTCCAGCCCTTCTGGCCGAGCTCGCGGCGCTTATCGCCCATGCAGAGCCAGACCAGATAGGCGGCGATCGAGGCGAGTCCGCCGAGCGCGATCAACCGGTTGATGGACGACGGCAGCTGATCCATGTAGGAGGCCGCATCCGGGTGGACGGTCATGCCGATCGAGAGCACGAAGATGTTACCGAGCCAGAAGGTCAGGCCGGAGAGGAAACAGATCTTGGCGACGTCGATCGCATTCAGCCCGTAGTCCGAGTAAATTCGGAAACGGATTGCTCCGCCCGTGAACACGGTGGCGCCGATATTGTGGCCGATCGAATAGGACGTGAAACTCGACAGTGCTGCGATGCGATAGGGTACGTGTTTCTTGCCAATCGTTCGCAGTGCAAAAAAGTCGTAAAAGGTCAGCGTGCAAAACGCGAAGAACACGCAGATCGCGGCTAACCCGATATGTCCGCGGGGAATATCGGCCAATGCGGTCAGGATGACGCCGGTATCGATGCCCTTGAGGGTTCGCAGCAGCGAGGTGACCGCGAAGGCGATGATCATCACGCTCGCGGCAATACCGAGCCGTCGCCAGCCGATCCATCTCTTGAAGCCGCGTTTCAACGCGGGCAGCAGTCCGTGCATTCATCCTCCCGGCAGGGGGTAAGACCGACCGGGCCAGACATTGGCCAGTCGGTTGCGATCACTGCCCGAAATGAGCGTCGATCGCTAGGCATGATGTAGCTCATTTAAGGCAAAAACAGCGGCTTGTGCAGTCCTTGACAACGGCAGGTTCGGCGCCGGACCGACTACTTTGTCATACGTGGTTCACATGACGCGCGCGTTAAGCATGTGAGTCGAGGGTTCAGCGCGGATCGCGGGTCTGTGTGTGGACATGGTCCCAAATCCCGGCGCCGCAAGCCTTGTTCCGGCGCAAACACCCGAGTTCCGGCGCAAACACTCGAGGCTTTTTGGAACGACGATGCCGCGCACAGGTTAGCGCCCCATCAGCAATCGAACATGGCGAAACAACAGGCTTTTCGTGAGAGCCGGTGCCGTCGTGTTCCCGAAACCCTTGAGGATCGGAACGATGGGACTGTTCACAAAAGACATCAAGACCATGAACGACCTGTTCGTGCATCAGCTACAGGACATCTATTACGCCGAGCAGCAGCTCACCAAGGCGCTGCCGAAAATGGCAGATAAGGCGACCGATCCGCAGCTGAAGCAGGGCTTTTTGACGCACCTTGAAGAAACCAAGCAACACATCACGCGGCTCGAGGAAGTGTTCAAGATGCACGGTGCCCAGATGAAGGCGGTCGACTGCCCGGCGATCGACGGCATTATCGAGGAGGCCGACGAGACCGCGAACGAAGTCGCGGACAAGGCGGTGCTTGACGCGGCGCTGATCAACGCGGCGCAGGCCGCCGAACATTACGAAATCGTCCGCTACGGCAGCCTGATCGCCTGGGCCAAGCAGCTCGGCCGCAGCGACTGCGCCGCCGTGCTCGCGAAAACACTCGAGGAAGAGAAGGCGACGGACAAAAAGCTGACAACGCTTGCCGAGAGCAAGGTGAATCTGCGGGCGGCGAGTTAAGACAGGTTTATCCGCAAGAGCGCCGCGCGGTCATCCGCGCGGCGCTCGCATGTCGCGCATCCATCATTCGGTCATTATCGAAACATGCCGGCCGGCCGGACGCGTATATGTCGCATGGGGCTGCAATCGAGGTGGCAGCATGCGAGCCAACACCATCAAATATGAGATCTTCGACGCGAACGGTGCCCCGCGCACCGCATCGCGCCCTGCAACCTCGCTGACGCTGGCTGCGATGAGCCTCGGCTATGGCGTGGTGCAGCTCGACGTCACCATCGTCAACACCGCGCTCGATGCGATGGGCAAGACGCTCGGCGGCGGCGTTGCTGAATTGCAATGGGTGGTCAGCGCCTACACCATCGCCTTTGCCGCCTTCATCCTGACGGCCGGCGCGCTCGGCGACCGGATCGGCGCCAAGCGCATCTTCATGGCGGGGTTCGCGATCTTCACTGCGGCCTCGCTGGCCTGTGCGCTGTCGCCAAATGCAATCGTGCTAATTGGCGCGCGGCTGGTCCAGGGGCTGGCGGCGGCGATATTAGTGCCAAATTCGCTGGCGTTGCTGAACCACGCCTATACAGACGACCGCGCGCGCGGCCGTGCCGTCGCGGTCTGGGCCGCGGGCGCGAGCCTGGCGCTGACCGCCGGTCCCTTCGTCGGCGGTGCGCTGATTACGCTGGTCGGCTGGCGCGCGATCTTCCTGGTCAATCTTCCGATCGGCCTCGTTGGCCTTTGGCTGAGCTGGCGCTATGCGACCGAGACCACGCGGGCGCGCTCGCGCGAGATCGATCTGCCCGGCCAGCTCGCCGCGATCGGCGCGCTGGGTGCGCTCGCCGGCGCGATCATCGAAGCTGGCGCGCTTGGTTGGGGACATCCGCTCGTGCTTTCGGCCTTCGCGACGGCCGCGGTCCTGGCCACGCTGTTCGTCTGGCGCGAGAGCCGCACGGCGCAGCCGATGCTTCCGCTGTCCTTGTTCAGTCACCGGCTGTTTACCTTGACCACGGCCGTCGGCCTCCTCGTCAACATCGCGATCTACGGCCTGATCTTCGTGCTCAGTCTCTACTTTCAGCGGATCAACGGCCTGTCGGCGTGGTGGACCGGGCTTGCTTTCGTACCGATGATGGGTGCGGTGCTGCCGGTCAATCTGCTGGCGCCGCGCCTCGCCGAGCGCATCGGCCCGTGCCCGACCATTGTCGTCGGCGCCTGCATCTCGGCATTCGGCTGTCTTGGTCTGATCTGGATCGAGGCGGGGACGAGCTATTGGGCAATCTTCGCGCAAATGATCGCGATCAGCGGTGGACTTGGCCTCCTGGTGCCGCCTCTGACCTCGACTTTGCTCGGCAGTGTCGAGAAGGCGCGATCCGGGATCGCTGCGGGCGTGCTCAACGCGACGCGGCAGACCGGCAGCGTCCTTGGCGTTGCGCTGTTCGGTTCGCTGGTCGGCGGCGAAGGCGTGTTCATGCAGGGCTTGCATCTCGCGCTGGTTATTTCAGCCGCTGTCCTGCTACTTGCGGCTGCGACTATTGGGATCGGTGCGCGAACGCGAGGGTGAACGATGTGAGCAGCCGCGCACATTCTCTGTTTACCATTGCGGGAGCCGGCGCACGGCCGGTTACCGACTGTCCACCTCTGCCGGTTCTAGTGCCCGATGGAACAGGGGCCGGCAATGTATCAAGTTCTGTTTTGTCTCACGGACCAGCACGATTGGCGTCTGGTCGTACTTGGCGGAGCGGTGTGTCTGCTCGCCAGCGCGGCGGCGATCAGCCTGTTTTACCGCGCGCGTGCGGCGAGCGGGTCGGCGCGTCTGGTCTGGATCACGCTCGATGCTGTCGTCGCCGGCTGCGGTATCTGGGCAACCCATTTCATCGCGATGCAGGCCTATGGGCCGGGCGCCGGTGGTGCCTACAACATCCCCGTAACGGTCCTGTCGCTGATCTTTGCGATCGCAGTCACCTTCATCGGTCTCAGCATCTCGGTTTCGACGACGCGCGGGGGTCTGGTCGCGGTCGGTGGCGCCGTCGTCGGCGTAGGTGTAGCCGCGATGCACTACACCGGCATGATGGCGTTCGAGATTCCTGCCCATGTCGGCTGGACCACCGGGACCGTGACGGTGTCGATCTTGCTTGGTATCGTCTTTGGATCGTTCGCCCTGCACGTCGCGGGACGAGGCGATAGCCTGTTCAACGCGCTGGGCGGAACGGTCCTGTTGACGGTCGCCATCGTCTCGCACCATTTCACCGCGATGGGCGCGCTGGAGTTGACGCCCGATCCTACCCTCGTGATCAGCGGTCTTTCGATCCCGCCGCAGTCGTTGTCCATCCTGACCGCCAGCGCGGCCGCGGCCATTCTCGTCATCGCTCTTACGGCGGCCGTGCTCGACCGTCGGGCCAAGGGCGAGATCGGACGCCAGCAGGTCGTGCTTGACACCGCACTCGAGAACATGTCGCAGGGATTGTGCATGTTCGATGCGCAAGGCAAAATCGTCCTGTTCAACGAACGCTATGCGGCGATGCTCCGCCGCTCCGACATGCAGCTCGCCGGCCGGACATTGCTCGATGTGCTCCGCGAGGAGGCGGCAAAAGGGCAGTGGAATGGCGAGCCCGACCAATTCTTCGCACGCCTGGTTGAGGATGCCCGGAAGGGACGTACGACAACCGATGTTGTCCGTCGGTTCGACCGCTCGATCCGCGTCGTCAACCAGCCGATGCAGGGCGGCGGCTGGGTCGCCACCTTCGAGGACATCACCGAATGGCTGGAGGCGCAGGCCAAGATCTCGCACATGGCACGCCATGACGCGCTGACCAATCTGCCGAACCGCGTGCTGTTCCACGAGCAGCTCGAACAGGGATTGCGCCGGGCGGGTGCGAACGACCAGCTCGCCGTGCTCTGCCTCGACCTCGATCATTTCAAGGACATCAACGACTCGCTTGGCCATCCCATCGGCGACGCACTGCTCAAGGAGGTCGGCCGCAGGCTGAAGGCGACCGTCGGCGAGCACGACACCGTGGCCCGCCTCGGCGGCGACGAGTTCGCCGTGGTCCAGATCGGCCGCTCGGAGGAGGCTGCCGCGCGAGCGGTCGCCGGCCGGCTCGTCGAGGTGATCTCGGCGCCTTACGAGATCGAGGACCATCAGATCGTGATCGGCGTCTCGATCGGCATCTCGCTGTCGCCGCAGGACGGCAACAATCCCGACGAGCTGTTGAAAAACGCCGACCTCGCGCTGTACCGCGCCAAGGCCGACGGCCGCGGCACCTATCGCTTCTTCGAAACCGGCATGGATGCGCGCGCGCAGGCGCGGCGCCTGCTGGAAATGGACATGCGGGCGGCGCTCCAGCGCGACGAATTCCAGCCCTACTATCAACCGATCCGCGATGTCGCGACCGATCGCGTGGTCGTCTTCGAGGCGCTGCTGCGCTGGAACCATCCGCAGCGCGGCCTGATCTCGCCCATCAACTTCATTCCGCTTGCCGAGGAGACCGGCCTCATCATCCAGCTCGGTGAGCTGGTGCTGCACCGGGCCTGCGCGGATGCCGCGACCTGGCCCGATGACATCGGCGTCGCCGTCAATCTCTCGCCAGTGCAGTTCAAGAATCCGAATCTGATTGCGTCGGTGACCGAGGCGCTGGAGAAATCAGGGCTCGCGGCGCGCCGCCTCGAGCTCGAGATCACCGAATCCGTGCTGCTGCAGAACAGCGAGGCGACGCTGACCGCGCTGCACGAGCTGCGCGCCATGGGCGTGCGGATATCGCTCGACGATTTCGGCACCGGCTATTCCTCGCTGAGCTATCTGCGCAGCTTCCCCTTCGACAAGATCAAGATCGACCGTTCGTTCGTGTCCGAGCTCGCCACGCGCGAGGATTCGGTGGCGATCATCCGCGCCGTGACCGGCCTCGGCCGCAGCCTCGGCATCGTCACCACGGCGGAGGGCGTCGAGAACGACGCGCAGCTCGAGCTGCTCAGGCGCGAAGGCTGCACCCAGGCGCAGGGTTATCTGTTCAGCCAGCCGCGGCCCGCCTCCGACGTCGCGATGATGCTGGAACGGCCGCGGCTGCGCGCTTACGCTTAATGAGCTAACCGCGGCGCAGCGCGAAATGCGCGCCGCAGAACGCCATCACGGCGCCGAGACACAGTGCCGCGAGGCCCGCGACCACGCCGGAAATGGTCGGGATCGGGCTCGGCGCCGAGGCCGCCTGGCCGGCACCGGCAAGCAGGAGCACGCCGACCGCAATCAGGAATTGGCGCATCCGTTGCGGGATCTGGCCGGAGACGGCGCTCTGCATCAACGTCGCTGTGAAATAGCCGCCGGAGAATCCGATGGTCGCGATCAGCCACCAGGCGATCGCAGCACCCGTCGGCATGAACTCATGCGTGTCCGAGCGCCAGAGGCCGCCGAGGTCGAGCCCGTAGCGCGCACCTAACATGTGCACCGCGAGCGCGAGCAGCACGCCCGCGATCATGGCGGCCCCGAGAATCAGGCGGCGCGGAAAATAGATCGTCTCAGCCATGGCTCGCTTGTAGAATGGGGAAGGGCGATTGCGCAAGCGGAGCGCAGACGGGATTGAGTGATGCAGGTTTCTGACGGGCGAGGCGCCCCGGTCACGAGCTATGCCTATAAGGCGTCGCTGATTCGATCGGCGCATCGCTTCGAGCTGACCGACGAGGGATTGTCCTGGCGCATCGCCGGCCGCTCCGGCGTCTGGCGCTATGACGAGATCAGTGCTGTCAGGCTGTCGTTCCGCCCGGTCTCGATGCAGCAGCATCGCTTTCGCGCCGATGTCAGCCGCGCGAGCGGCGGTCGTATCGCGATCCTGTCGACGAGCTGGCAGACCGCGGCGCTGATGGCGCCGCAGGACAGCGGGTTTCGCGATTTTCTCGTCGAACTGCACGCGCGAATGGCGAAGGCCGGCAGCCGGGCCGAGCTGACCGCAGGCCTCGGCCGCAAGACTTATGCCGCGGTGCTGGCGTTCCTGACGATGCTGGCCGTGGCGATGACGGGGCTTCTGATCCGCGCGCTGATGATCGGCGAATTCGCCGGCGTGCTATTTATCCTCGGCTTCGCCGCGCTGTTTGCCTGGCAGGTCGGCGGCTTCGTCCGGCGCAACCAGCCGCGCAGCTACAGTTTTGATCAGGTGCCTCGGTCCTTGCTTCCCTAGCGCTTGCAATCGGCCGCAATCAAAATACCGACGCCGAATTTCGCAGTCGTGTCCTGCACGAATGGGACAAGATCGAGCCGTACAGGGCGAAGGGTTTTATCGCGGAATGGCCGGAGCGCTGAACAGGCTCGTAGTGCTACTCCGTCGAGTCAAAATCCTCCTCCTTGGTGCCAAGCAGCGAGACGATCGTGCGCAGGCCGGAATCGAGTTGCTCAAACGAGGGCGGGGCGAGCGCCAGTCGCACCGCATTCGGGGCATGGCCATGCGCGACCGCGAAGGTCGAGGACGGCGTCAGCGCGATGCCGCGCCGGGCGGCCGCGGCAACGAATGTCTGCGAACGCCAGTGCGGCGGCAGCGTCAGCCAGAGATGATAAGAGCGCGGATCGGCTGAGATCTGGTAGCCGGCGAGCAGCCGTGCCGCGGTCTGCTGGCGGCGTGCGGCGTCGATGCGCTTGAGCCGGGTCAGTTCGGCGACGGTGCCGTCGGCCATCAGCCGCTGCCCGGATGCGAGCGCGTGGCCCGAAGCGATCCAGCCGCCGGTGCGGACCGCGCCCATCACGCTCTCGCGCAAGTGAGGGGGCGCGACGAGGATGCCGAGTGCAAGACCCGGCGCGACCTTCTTGGAGAGGCTGTCGAGCACGACGCAGCGGTCGGGCCCAAGCGCCGCCAGCGGCGTGTCGTCGGCGAGGAAGCCGTAGACGGTATCCTCGATGATGGTGAGATCGAGCTTCTCGGCCACGCGCATGATGTCGCCGCGCCGCGTCGCGTTCATGGTGACGCCGAGCGGATTCTGGATGATGGGCTGGAGATACAGCGCCGACAGATGCGCTTCGCGATGCGCCTTCTGGATCGCGTCGGGCCGCGCGCCATGTTCGTCCATCGGAATCGGCACCAGCGTGATGCCGAGCCGCGCGGCGATGCTCTTGACGTAGGGATAGGTGAGCGCCTCGACGCCGCAGCGCCCACCGGTGGGAACGAGTGCGGCGAGCGCGGCCGCGAGCGATTGCTTGCCGTTGGCGGTGAAGACGATCTGCTCGGCCTGCGGCGCGAAATCCTTGCGCGCGAGATAGGCGGCGGCGGCATTGCGCGCGTTCTTGGTGCCGGTGCTGGTCGAGACGCGGAGCGCGGATTCGAGTGCGTCGACGCGCTCGAGCCCGGCGAGGCTCTTGGCGATCATGGCCCATTGCTGCGGCAGCAGTGGGTAGTTGACCTCGAAATCGATGCGCGCATCGCGCGGCTCGCTGATGGTCTCGACCTCGCGCCTGATGTCGCCGGAGATGAACGTGCCGCGGCCGACCTCGCCAACCACAAGGCCGCGACGCAACAGCTCCGTATAAACCCGGCTCGCGGTCGAGACCGCAATGCCACGGTCATAGGCAAAATTGCGCTGCGGCGGCAGCCGGTCGCCGGGCCTTAACGTGCCGTTAGAGATATCCACGGCAATGGCATCGGCAAGCTTCACGTATTCGAACTTGGACATTATTGCACCGAGAGCAATGTTTTACTTGCTCCGAGTAATGTACTGGAGCATTTAAGTTCCATCAAGGCCCACGATTGAGCCGAGGAGAGCGACAGCAATCCGACGGCAATGAGGTGCAGGCGTTCAGAGCGTTTGCGCCAACGGCATCCGCTTCGCCGCGTGGCCAAAAGGCCGGAGAAGAAAATGAACACGATCTCGCAAACTGCCGGGCAGAGTTTACGCCCATCCTCATCGAGCGGATTTCTTGGCGCGTGCGTCAACGCCGCCTATGCGCTGTTCGACCGCCTGGAGCGCCGCACCGCCGTCAAGACGCTGAACGAACTCGACGACCGCGCTTTGCGCGACATCGGGATCAACCGCAGCCAGATCGAGGACGCGGTGTACGGACAGTTCAAAGCCGAGCTGACGCGGTATCTGTGAACTTTCTGTCGCTGCGCCCGGCAGGTCGAGTCTCCGCGACGCCAGTCTGTATTCCGTCATCCTGAGGTGCGAGGCTTGCGATGCGCATGCATCGCAAGTCGAGCCTCGAAGGATGAACGGCCGGGATGCAGCGGGGCGTCGCCCTTCGAGGCTCTCCACGCGACGCGTTGCGTCGCGTGGAGAGCACCTCAGGGTGACGGTCATGGACTGTGATCGCGACAAGTTTCGGTGTTCGATTTCCAATTTGCAGACACACCTTCACATCCTCGCGGCTTGTCTCGCCCGAGCTTTGCTTCGTCGCCTCACCCTCCATTGAAAGAGGGCGCAGGGAAGACCGGG